>NZ_LFLS01000005.1 GCF_001189915.1 Herbaspirillum autotrophicum | reverse complement strand
AAGTCTGGCCCAATATGGTGGCGCAATGCGTACGCTATCGGGTGCCGGTGGTGCTGGCCAACGCCCGCTTGTCGGCGCGCTCGCTGCGACGCGGACAACGCTTCGGTGCCATCTTGCTGGAAGCTGCGGCCGCGATTGATTGTGTCGCGGCGCAGTCGGAAGCGGATGCCGATCGCCTGCGGCAATTCGGTGCACGAAAGGTGCACGTTACCGGCAGTCTCAAGTTTGACGTCGTGCCGCCGGCGCAGTTGGTGCAACGCGGTGTGCAATGGCGTGCCGGCATCGGCGAACGCCCGGTGCTGTTGTGTGCCAGCACCCGTGACGGCGAAGAAAAGCTGATTGTCGAAGCGTTGGCCGGTTTGCCGCAGCAGGACTGGCTGGTCGTGATTGTCCCGCGTCATCCGCAGCGGTTTGACGAGGTTGCCGCACTGATTGCGGCAAATGGGTTTGCCATGCAGCGGCGTTCCGTATTGGGTGATGCCGGGGTCGCAGCGGATACCCGGATTTTGCTGGGCGACACCATGGGTGAAATGTTTGCCTATTACGCCGCCTGCGATCTCGCTTTCATCGGCGGCAGCTTGTTGCCGCTGGGTGGACAAAATCTGATCGAGGCTTGTGCGGTAGGCAAGCCGGTCTTGTTTGGTCCGCACATGTTCAATTTCCAGATTGTCAGTGACGATGCGCTGGCGGCCGGCGCCGCCTTGCGTGTCAGCGATGCAGCATCAATGTTGACGACTGCAGCTGAGCTGCTTGGCAATCAGGCGGCGCTGCAAGGCATGGCGCACAAGGCGCAGGCATTTGCCTTGCAACATCAGGGCGCAACGGCGCGCACCATGGCATTGATTGCGCCTCTGTTGTCCTGAGTGGCAGGTCGGCGCACGGCTTCCCAGATGTATGCGTTCTTTGTCAGCCATTGTTCTGCCAATTCCCGGTTGTCATCATCATTGGGATGAAACCCTGGTTTGAAATAACGCAACAATGGCAAGGTGCAGCGCCAGAACATGCCATTTTTCCCCAATGCGAGGGTGCTCATCGACCACCATGTACGCAGCTTGAACAGGCTGCGGTCATGCCACAGGTTCAGCAGCGTCTGGGCGTTGCTTTCAACCACGAATAATAAAAACGCATACGCAAAACACAGGGCGCGTCTGGTGTAGCCACCGCCCAGTGTCTGGTACAGATCAAACGCCACCGCCTTGTGTTCGGTTTCTTCCGCCGCGTGCCAGCGCCACAGCATTTGCATTTTGGGTTCGGCATGGTCGAGCCAGTTGTCATAGCGCAACGTGCAGTCGGCGAATACTGCGGTGCAGTGTTCGTAGGCAGCGGTGAGGGCGATCATGGTGAGCGGGTGCATATTGTTGGCGCGCGCGGCATCGACGCGTTTTGTGGCCCAGTGCTGCCAGCGATTATCCAGCCCCTGCTTTTCCAGATGCACGTTGTACAGGCCGTGAATATGGCGATGCGTGGCTTCCTGCGCAATGAACTGCTGCACCGTGACTCTCAGCGAATTGTGTTCTGGGTTGTCGGGCAGCAACTCGAGGCCGGCGCGCACGGCATCAATGAAGGCTTGCTCGCCGACCGGAAAGCTCATCGACAAGGCATTGAAATACATGCTGCGGAAAGCATCGCCCCGATGCCAGTGACGCGGGAAGCCTTGCTTGAGGTCGATGCAGAGTTTGCGTGCGCACAAGTCGGATGGGGAAGTATTCATTTGCTGCTCACAGATTTGCCAGTAATATGAGCATTATTCATTTTCCATCCGCGTCCAACAACTCGCTTCAGGCTCAGGTTTTGACCATGCCCCCATCCAATCACAAAAATCGGCCGGACAGCGCAGCGAGCATGCGCAAGCAGCCCACGCAAGAGCGCGCACAGCGCACCATCGAGACCATTTTCGAGGCCACTGCTCAGATTATTGATGAAGCCGGTGAAACCGCGCTGACGACCAACAAGATCGCCCACAAGGCCGGTTTTTCAATCGGCACGCTGTATCAGTACTTCCCGACCAAGGAAGCGATCCTGATGGCGATGATCAATCGCAGCCGGCGCCAGGTGATGGACGATATGCACGAAATGCTGGCGCGGGCAGTGCGCGAGCAGAGCGATCCGCAACAAGTGATCCGTGAGCGTTTGCATGTGCTGGTGCAATCTTTTGGTTCCGGCGGCATGTTCAAGCGCTCGATGATTCGGATCGGATGGCGCATGGATCATCATGAAAACGTCATGCAAGCCCTGCGCGAGGGCGCCGAGCATATCGCCATGGCCCTGAGCCAGTTGAATTCGCCGCATATGCGCACGCCCGGTGCGGCAACCGTGTTTGTGCTGACGCGCGCGGTGATGGGGGTGATTCGCAGTGCGTCACTGGAAGAATCGCCCTTGCTGGGCACGCAGGAGCTCGAAGATGAGTTGTTTTTGCTGACGTGGGGTTTGTTGCGGGCTTGAGTGATGCCGGTCCGCTCACCAAGGGCGGGGCAGGGCTCGTCGCATTATCGTTGATAAATAGAAATATAATGCGTGTTTTGATTTTTGAGCCAGATTGATGTCATCCAGTATCAGCAGTACTTCCAGCCAGCCGTTGCCGGGTCATGCCGTCTACCGCCCCGACATTGACGGCATACGGGCGCTGGCGGTGCTTTCCGTGGTGGCATTTCACGCCTTTCCCGACCTGATCCGTGGCGGCTTCATCGGCGTCGACATTTTCTTTGTCATTTCCGGCTTCCTGATCAGCGGCATCTTGTTCAACGATCTGGCGCAGGGGCGCTTCAGCATTACCGATTTCTATATCCGTCGCGTCAAGCGCATTTTCCCGGCGCTGATTCTGGTGTTGCTTGCCTGTTTCGTGTTTGGCTGGTTCGCCCTGCTGGCCGATGAGTTCAAGCAATTGGGCAAGCACATGGCGGGCGGCGCCGGTTTCGTTTCCAATATCGTGTTGTGGAGCGAGGCCGGCTATTTCGATACCTCCGCCGAGACCAAACCCTTGCTGCATTTGTGGTCGTTGGGTGTGGAAGAACAGTTCTATTTCGTCTGGCCCCTGCTGTTGTGGCTGACCTGGAAATTGCGCATCAATCAGTTGTGGATGCTGGCAGCGATTGCATTGATCTCGTTCGTGATCAATGTGGCAACAGTGCATACGCATGGCGTTGCCGCATTCTATTTGCCGTTTTCGCGCTTCTGGGAATTGCTGTGCGGCGCATTGCTGGCCTATCTGACTTTCCATCAATCAAAACGCCTGCAACGATTTCGCCAGTCGCCGTTAGCCAATCTCGGTTCGATCATTGGACTGTTGCTGATCGTTGTCGCCATTTGCATCGTGACCAAAGAGGATGCCTTTCCCGGCTGGTGGGCCTTGTTGCCTGAGGTGGGTGCCATTCTCATGTTGGCCGCTGGTCCCACTGCCGTTTTCAACCGCAGGATATTGTCGAGCCGGGTGCTGGTCTGGTTCGGTTTGATCAGCTATCCGCTGTATTTGTGGCACTGGCCGTTGCTGGCGTTTGCCCGCGTCGTGGCGGGGCAGACCCCGCCGGCGGCAATCCGGATCGCCGCCGTGTTGATCAGTATCGTCTTGGCCTGGCTGACCTGGCGTCTGGTGGAGCGGCCGATACGCTTTGGCAGCAAGGGACGCCGCAGCGCGCTGGTGCTTTCGGTCGTCATGCTGTTCGTCGGCTATCTGGGTTACTACACGTATCAGCGCAATGGCATGGAGTTTCGCGACATGGGGCGGGTGGCCATGTTGTTCAATCCGGATGTCGCTCAGGTATCGGTGCTGAACAGCTTCGAATTGCCGCGCCCGTCATGTGCCGCGCTGACCGGTGTTGAGCATGAGCGGGATTGGTGCACGGCACCGGTTGCGCCGGTAATGGATCCGGCCTTGCTGTTGATCGGCGACAGTTTTTCGGGGGCTTATGCACCGATGTTCGCCAGGCTGCATCAGATGCACCCGGGTGCTGAGTATGCATTCCGACAGTTCGCCCGTGGTGCTTGTCCTTCCCTGCTGGAGTATGGCGCTCCTTACTGCCGCGAAATCAGCAGCAAGATCGCAGCCTATGTCGAACGGACGCCATCGATCAAGACAGTCGTGCTGGCAGCCAATTGGCCCGGTTACTACGTAGCGGACGGCGTCGCCATGGAGCAGGCACTGGTGCGTACCGTGGCGTTCTATCGCAAGCTCGGCAAGCGTGTTGTCGTCCTGCTGTCGCCACCCAATGGCGCCAATCCGAAAGCCTGCATCATGCGTGCGATCCGATTTTCAGATGCCGATTTTTGCAATCTTCCACTGGAGCGTGCCGACAAGTTTGATGACCACTACCGCGATCATTTGCTGCCGCAATTGCAGCGCCTCGGGGTTCCTGCATTCGATCCGTTTCCCTACCTGTGCGGCAAAGGCGGTTGCAAGGTGATTGATGGCCCGCGCATTTTGTATTTCGATGCCGGACATCTGAGCGTGTATGGCGCCGAGTTTGTGGCCGATCATGCTGACCGCGAGCTCAGCGATTTGCTGCTCGGAACGAAGTGAATTTGATCGTTGCGAATTGAAAGCAGCAGACACAAAAAAAGCGGACCACAATGTGGTCCGCTTTTTGATTGCAGAGACAGCACTTATTTCGTCGCTGGTTCTACGGTAGTTTCATTCAAGCCGCCACCCAATGAACGATACAGATCGATCGCATTATTGAGCCGCAATTGCCGTGCCTGAATCAGTGCCTGTTGCGCCGAGAACAGATCGCGCTGGGCATCGAGTTGATCAAGTGAACTGGAGATGCCGTTCTTGTAGCGCAGGTCGGTCAGGTTCAACCGCTCTTGTTGCGCCTTCAGAAATGCTTCCTGCGCTTCGATCTGCTCGTCCAGACTGCCACGTGCCACCAGTGCGTCCGCAACTTCACGGAACGCGGTCTGGATGGTTTTCTCGTAAGTCACGATGGCCATGTTCTTGCGCACTTCGGCCAGATCCAGATTGGCGCTGTTGCGACCGAAGTCGAAGATCGGCAGCGACAATTGCGGACCGAAAGACCAGGCGCCCGAACCGGATTCGAACAAGCCGGACAAGGTGCTGCTGGCAGTACCAAAGGTACCGGTCAGTGAGATGCGCGGGAAGAACGCTGCACGCGCCGCACCGATATTGGCATTGGAAGCCAGCAATTTCTGTTCGGCCGCACGGATGTCCGGACGACGGGTCAGCAGATCGGATGGCAAGCCGGCCGGAATATCAGTGACGATATTTTCTGCCGACAGATCTTGCGCCGGCGGCAGGTCGTTGATCTTCTTGCCGACCAGCAGCGTCAGTGCATTTTCAGCTTGCGCGCGCTGGCGGGCCAGCGTCGCTGCCGAAGTGCGGGCAGATTGAATCAGAGTTTCCGACAACCGCAGATCCAAGGCCGATGAGGCGCCGACATCAAAGCGTTTCTGCGCCAGACCAAGATTGGTTTGACGGCTTTCCACGGTTTGTTGTGCCAGCTTCAGTTGTTCAGCATACGAACGTTCGGCCAGATACGCCTGCGCCACTTGTGACACCAGACTGATCTGGGCCGACTGACGCGCTTCTTCCGTCGCCAGATAACTGGCCAGTGCCGCATCTTTCAGACTGCGGACACGACCGAAGAAATCCAGTTCAAACGCCGGAATCGACAGCCCGACCTGATAGGCATTGCTGACATACGGCGCGCCGGTAGCCGACTGGTTGGCCGGTATCCGGCTGCGCGACGCGCTGCCGGTTGCATTCAGATTCGGCAGCATGTCGGCACGCGTGATGTTGTACTGCGCGCGTGCTTCTTCGATATTCAGCGCTGCAGTACGCAAGTCACGATTGTTTTCCAATGCGGCAGAAATCAGACTTTGCAAACGCTGGTCCGGGAAGAACTGGCGCCAGCCCAGCGTGGCGGCATCCAGAGCTGCCTGGCCGCGGGCATCGGCCGGATAGCTGGATTCGACCGGCGCCTGCGGGCGCTCATAGGTCGGTGCCAGCGAACAACCGGACAACACACCCGCCACCAGCAAGGTTGCGCTCAACTGTTTCAAGCGCAGTGGTGAGAACTTAAACATTCTGATCCTCCACAACAATTTTTTGACCGGCAGCGTGCAACTTGCGTTGGCGCTCGCTGCCCTTGAACAACTTGCGCACCACGACGAAGAACACAGGCACCAGGAACACGGCCAGCACGGTTGCGGTAATCATCCCGCCCATGACGCCGGTACCGATCGCGCGTTGGCTGGCAGAGCCGGCGCCACTGGCGATGACCAGCGGCAACACACCCAGAATGAACGCCAGCGAGGTCATGATGATCGGCCGGAACCGCAAGTGCACCGCTTCCAGCGTCGCTTCAATCAAGCCCATGCCTTGTGCCTGCAAGTCTTTGGCAAACTCGATAATCAGAATCGCGTTTTTCGCTGACAAACCGACCACCGCAATCATCCCGACCTTGAAGTACACGTCGTTGGGCATGCCGCGCAAGGTCACACCGAGCAGCGCGCCGAGAATACCGAGCGGCACCACCAGCATCACTGACAGCGGAATCGAAGTGCTTTCATACAATGCCGCCAGCACCAGGAACACGGCGATCAGCGACAACGCATACAGGGCAGGTGCTTGCGAACCCGAGGTCTTTTCTTCCAGCGACTGGCCAGTCCATTCGAAACCGAAGCCAGGTGGCAGCTTGGCGACGAAACTTTCCATTTCGGCCATGGCTTCACCCGTACTGCGGCCCGGGGCTGCGCCACCGGCGAGTTTCATTGCCGGATAGCCGTTGTAGCGAATCAATTGCACCGGACCGGTATTCCACTTTGACGTCGTGAAGGCCGAGAACGGAACCATGGTGCCTTGCGTATTGCGCACATACAAACGGGCCAGATCTTCCGGTTGCAGACGGCGGTCGGCATCAGCCTGGACGATCACACGTTGCTGACGACCCTGATTCGGGAAGTCATTGACGTACGATGAGCCCAGCGCTGTCGACAACACGCTGTTGATGCCGGCAAATGTCAGGCCGAGTGCATTGGCCTTGTCGCGGTCGATATTGAGCACCAGTTGTGGCGCATCTTCCAGACCTTCCGGACGAACACCAGCCAGCACCTTGCTTTGTGCCGCCATGCCGAGGATCTGATTACGTGCCTGGACCAGCGCATCATGTCCGACACCGGCACGATCTTGCAGACGGAAGGTAAAGCCGGTGGCGTTACCCAGTTCCGGAATCGGCGGCGGATTCAGCGGGAAGACAATCGCATCCTTGATCTGCGAGAAGGCACCGAAGGCTTTACCGGCCACGGCATCTGCTGACTGATCCTTGCTGCGTTCTTTCCAGTCCTTCAGCGGCGTAAATACCAGACCGGCATTTTGACCGTTACCGGAGAAGCTGAAACCGGCAATCGACACCACGTGTTCCACGGCAGGATTGTTCAGGTAATAGTCTTCTACCTTCTTGATCACTTCCATGGTGCGGCTGGTGCTGGCACCGGCCGGCAACTGGATGTTGGTGATGATGTAACCCTGATCTTCGTTCGGCAAGAACGACGCTGGCAAGCGGACATACAACAAGCCGACGCAGGCCACGATCAATGCGTACACGATCATGTAGCGACCAGTCTTGGTCAGCATCTTGGCGATAAAGCCTTGATAGCCAGCGGCAGTCTTGTTGAAGCGACGGTTGAACCAACCGAAGAAACCGGTTTTTTCGTGATGATGCCCAGCTTCTACCGGCTTCAGAATGGTGGCGCACAGCGCTGGCGTCAGCGTGAAAGCCATCAATACCGAGAACACCATCGAGGCCACCATCGACAGCGAGAACTGACGATAGATCGCACCTACGGCACCGCCGAAGAACGCCATTGGAATAAACACCGCGATCAGCACCAGCGTGATACCGATCAGCGCGCCGGTGATCTGGCCCATCGCCTTGCGGGTAGCGTCACGTGGCGACAAACCTTCTTCGCTCATGATGCGTTCGACGTTTTCCACCACCACGATCGCATCATCGACCAGAATACCGATCGCCAGCACCATACCGAACATGGTCAGCACGTTGATCGAGAAACCGAACAGCAGCAAGGTGGCAAAGGTACCCATCAGCGCGACCGGAACCACAACGGTAGGGATCAGGGTATAGCGGATGTTTTGCAGGAACAGATACATCACCAGGAACACCAGCACGATCGCTTCGATCAGGGTCTTGACCACTTCTTCGATCGAGATCTTGACGAACTTGGAGGTATCGTAAGGGATGGTGTATTTGACGCCGGCCGGGAAGTACCTGGACAGTTCTTCCATCTTCTTGTGCACGGCGGTTGCTGTGCCGAGCGCATTTGCGGTTGGCGACAACTGCACACCGACGAACGAAGTCGGGCTGCCGTCGAGACGACCGGAAGTGGAGTACGACTGGCCGCCGACTTCAATCCGGGCGACGTCGCGCAGACGCACCGAGGAACCATCCTGATTGGCGCGCAGTACGATATTGCCGAACTGCTCGGTGCTGGTCAGCTGACCATTCACCACCACGGTAGCCGAAATCTGTTGCGTGCCCGGTGCTGGCAGATCGCCCAGCGTGCCACCGGCAACCAGCGCATTTTGGGCGCTGATGGCAGCGGTGACGTCCGCCGGAGTCAGATTCAGACCAACCAGTTTCAGCGGGTCGATCCAGATCCGCATGGCACGTTCGGTACCGAACAATTGCGCCTGGCCGACGCCGGGAACGCGCTTGATTTCATTGAGAACGTTACGCGACAGATAATCACCCAGCGCCACCGGATCCAGCTTGCCATCAGTTGAAGACAAGCCGATGAACATCAGGAAGTTGCTGCGTGATTTGGTGACCTGCACACCTTGTTGCGTCACCGCGGCCGGCAAACGTGCTTCCACCCGCTTGAGGCGGTTTTGCACATCGACGGCAGCGAGGTCGGCATTGGTTTCAGGCGAGAATGTAACAGTAATCTGAACCTGGCCGTTGGCCTGGCTTTGCGATTCGATGTATTGCAAACCATCGGCGCCGTTCATTTCCTGTTCGATCAGACTGGTGACGCTGTCGTCCAGCGTCTGTGCAGTCGCACCCGGATAAGTCGCCGTGACCACAATGGTCGGCGGCGCAATGCTTGGATATTGCGAAACGGGGAGGCTGATAATCGCCAGCGCCCCCGCCAGTATGATAAAGATTGCTAGCACCCACGCAAAAACGGGGCGATCAATAAAGAACTTTCCCATCTGACAGCCTCTTAGTTAGCTTTGTTGGCAGCGTCTTGCTTGGCATCCGCTTTTGGCGGAGTTGCTGCTGGCGCTTCCGTGCCGACTGGTCCCTTCCACTGGACCGGTTTGACAGGCGCACCTGGCTTGACCTTCTGCAGGCCTTCGACGATCACGCGGTCACCGCTCTTGAGGCCATCAGTGATGACCCAGCTGTTGCCTTGAGCAGCACCGGTCTTGACCGGGCGGATTGCAACTTTGTCGCCTTCGCCGACGACCATGACGGTGGAACCGTTGAGGTCACGGATGACTGCTTGTTGCGGCACGACGATGGCAGCATCGTTGATTGCCTGTTCCAGATGCGTGCGTACATACATGCCTGGCAACAAGGTGCGGTCCGGATTCGGGAACTCGGCGCGGATGCTGACGCTGCCAGTGGTTTCATCCACCGTGACATCCGAGAACAGCAGCTTGCCCGGTGTCGGGTAAGCGCGACCATCTTCGGTGACCAGCGTGATCTTGGCTTTGCCCTGACCGACACTCTTGAGCTGACCGCTGGACATGGCTTGCTGCAACTTCATCAGGTCCGCTGCCGATTGCGTCAGATTGACGTAGATCGGATCGAGTTGCTGAACGGTTGCCAGCGGCGTGGCGTCGCCCTGACCGACCAATGCACCTTCAGTGACCAACGCCCGTCCGATACGACCGGAAATCGGCGAGGTAACGGTGGCATAGCCGAGATTGAGGCTGGCAGTCTCACGCGCAGCTTTGGCAGAAGCCACATCGGCTTCCGCTTGCTTTTGTGTCGAGACGGCGTCGTCATACTCTTGCTTGCTGACGGCGTTGACTTCCACCAGCGGTTTGTAACGCTGTGCTTTCAGGGAGGCTTGCGTCAGATTGGCTTCAGCCTTGGCCAAAGCTGCCTGAGCGCTGTCGTAGGAGGCCTTGAACGGCGCCGGGTCTATGCGGAACAATACTTCCCCTGCCTTGACATCGCCGCCTTCGCGGAAGGTCCGCTTCAATACAATACCGGCCACGCGCGCACGCACTTGTGCAACGCGGGTCGCTTCGAGCCGGCCTGGCAATTCGCTGGTAACGGCGATGCGTTCAGGTGCGATGGTGACGATGGATACTTCGCTTGGGGGGGCTCCTGCTGCGCCTGCCTGGGCATTTGGTTTTTGACCGCAAGCGGCGAGGGCCGCCAGAACTGCAACGGTCAGGGTAAGGCGCGTGAAACGACTAACTGAGCTCATAAATATCTCGCACGGTAATTAAAGTTGATGCTGCAGAAGCAGCGGGTGATTCGCATTCAGTGAAGCGGACAAAGCAAGACGATAACGCAATTTTTGTTGCAGTGCAGAAGGTGGTACTGCTTAGGTTTTTTGAAGCGAAGACTTGAAACTGGTGCTATTATACATACATCCATGCATGTATGTATATGGAGTCGATATTCCAATAATTTAACTTACTTCTGGCGAAAATTCTGTTTTCAATATGTAATCCGCGACGCCGAGTGCTAACCAGACACAAATCCGGGGCGGGGCAATAGAAACGGCAGGTATATGGCAAGGTCAACCAAAGAAGAAGCTCTCGAAACCCGCGCACGCATTCTCGATGCTGCGGAGCGGGTGTTTCATGCACAAGGGGTGTCGCACACTTCACTCGCCGATGTCGCCAAAGCGGCAGATGTGACGCGTGGCGCCATTTATTGGCATTTCAAAAACAAGAGTGATTTGTTTGATGCCATGTGCGAGCGCGTGCGTTTGCCAATGGAAGCGATGATGGAGGAGTCGGCCGATGAACGCAATATCGACCCGCTTGGCCAGTTCATGCAGGTGGGTGTGTTTGTATTGAAGCGGGTGGCAACTGACCCGCAATGCCGCACCATCTTTGACATCATTTTCAATAAGTGCGAATTCGTCGATCACAACGATCCGATTCTGGTGCGTCAGCGTGAATGTCACATGCAAGGCATGATTTCCCTGCAGCAAACATTGGAAAACGCCATTGTCAGAGGGCAACTCCCGGCCACGCTCGATACCCGCATGGCATGTCTGCTGGTGCATGCAACCGTATCGGGCCTGATGAACGACTGGTTGTTTGCGCCCGACAGTTTCGATCTGGCGCAGGTCGCCGAGAAGATGTTGCAGGCCTGCATCCATTCGCTCAAAACGGCACCATCGCTACAAAAATAAATGCAGTATTTGCGCCAGCCGTGAAGGCTGACCGCAATCATGGCGCAAGCGAATCACAGCAAACCGCTGCGTCATGACGAGATTACGGCGTTGGCGGCACCAGCAGTTGATTGACCAGCGCCAGATCTTCTTCCTTCAGCGTCCCTGCTGCCGATTTCAGTTTCAATCCATTCATCAGCGTGTCATAGCGTGCCTTGGCCAGATCGCGGCGCGTCGAGAACAATTGTTGCTGCGCATTGAGTACATCGATGTTGATGCGCACCCCAACCTGATAGCCGAGGCGGTTCGATTCCAGTGACGACAAGCTGGAGATTTCCGCTGCTTCGTATGCCTTCACCTGCGACAAACCATTGCTCACGCCCAGATAGGCCTGGCGCGCATTGAGAATCGCCGTGCGCCGTGCACTCTCCAGATCGGAGCGCGCTTTGTCGGCCAGCGAGATGGATTCATTGACCTTGCTGTCGACGGCAAATCCCGAGAACAACGGAATATTCCATTGCACGCCAATCGAGTTGCTGGCCACAGAGTAGGTTTGCGTCGGACTTGCCGGGAAATTCTGATTATTGTAGTTGCGGCCCGCCACCAGATCCACCGTCGGATAGTGGCCGGCGCGGTTGCGCTTGATGTCGCGCTTGGCAATTTCCAGCGCAATCTGCTGCGCCACCACGCCGTAATTCTGTTGCTCGGCGCTGCTGACCCAGGTATCGATCTGCGCCGGTTGCGGCAAGCTCAGTTGTACATCCTTGCGCAATATCGAAAGTGCCGCCGGGGTCTGGCCGACAATTTGCTGCAATCTGTTTTGCGCCAGTTCGAGATCATTTTGCGCGGCGATTTCCTGTGCATTGGCCAGATCGTAACGCGCCTGCGCTTCATTGGTATCGGTAATGGTGGCCGTGCCGACTTCGAAATTGCGTTTGGCCGACGCCAGTTGCTCGGCAATCGCGACCTTGTTGGCGCGCACAAACGTCAGTACATCCTGCGTCGCCAGCACATCAAAATACGCCTGGCCGACGCGCAAGATCAAATCCTGCCGGGCCTGTTCAAACTGCACTTCGCTGCCGGCGACCTGCAGCTTGCTCTGTTGATAGGCTTCCCAGTTGGCGACCCGGAATAACGGCTGCGTCAGTTGCAGGCCATAAGTATGAGTCGAGTTGTTCATGCTGTCGCCGAGACGGCTGTAGGTACCGCCGACGTTGACTGACGGCAGCAAGCCGGCACGCCCCTGAATGCTTTTTTCTTCGCCTGCGGTCAGGGCATATCGTGCGCTGGCATAGACCGGGTCGTTTGCCAGCGCTTGCTGATACACCTGTATCAGATCGGCGGCATTGACCTGCGACGACAGGGCGCCGTACAGCGTACCTGCAATCAGCGTGACGAAAATGGCTTGACGCATAAAGCGGATTCTCCGGGAAGGGGACAACAGGGTGAGCAGTTCAGGCAAGCTGCGCCCGCATCGGCGCGGGTTTGGCTGGTCTGAAAAATGGCGGCGGCACAGCGCCGCCGTGGTTCAATAGGTCGGCATGCCGGGATCGACTTGCTGGGCCCAGGCATGCATGCCGCCAGTCAGATTGGTCACGTTGGAAAAGCCCTGGCGTTCGAGAAACGCGGCAACCTGCATGCTGCGCGCGCCGTGATGGCAGATACAGACCACCGGTTGCTCTTCGTCGAGTTCGGCGAAGCGGCCGGGGATCGTATTCATCGGCATCAGCTGTGCCGCTTCCAGCTTGCAGGTATCGTGTTCCCACGGCTCACGCACGTCCAGCAGCAAGGGCGACGGCCGTTCCGGGTCGGCAATCCAGGCTGCAAGTTCAGGGGCGGTGATGTGCTCCATGGGAATCCTTCTAGAATGTAAAGTGCGATGGTTCGGTGGCGGCGTGCAGCGGCGATGCCATCAGTTCGAATACCTTGACCGTGTCATAAACTTTATCGGCAGTGCGGGTGATCACCTGCAACGACATGACCGGCGCGGCGCCGATGATGGCCAGAATACGGCCGCCAATCTTGATTTGCGACAGGAACGAATCCGGCAGGAACGGCAGCGCGCCCGAGATCACGATGACGTCGTATTCCTGGTCGCCTTTCCAGCCCTGGGCGCCATTGCCGAGTACCACGTCAACATTGCTGATGCCGTAGGCCGACAGATTCTGTTCCGCCAGCGCCTTCAGTTCCGGATCGATTTCGACGGTCGTCACGTGACGCGCCTTGTGCGCCAGCAACGCCGCCATATAACCGGAGCCGGCGCCGATCTCGAGGACGTGTTCATGTTTCTTGACGGCAGCTTCCTGCAGGATGCGCGCTTCCACCTTCGGCGCCAGCATGTTTTCGCCACCGGGCAGCGGAATTTCGGTATCGAAGAATGCCAGGCCGCGGTGGGCGGCGGGCACGAACTCTTCGCGTCTGACCAGCGACAGCAGGTCCAGAACATCCTGGTCCAGCACATTCCAGGGACGGATTTGCTGTTCGATCATGTTGAAACGGGCTTGTTCGATATTCATGGCTTGGGCTCAATAACGACGGGAAAACAGCATTTTATCAAACGCAGCAGCTGCCAGGCGGGGCGAATCATGGCGCGTTGGCAATGCAGGCGTAACTTTTGCGCAAATGATGACATATTGTCAATCGTCATCATGTGGCATCCGGCTCATTTTGGTGGCCAAACCATTTTCGTTTGGCCCATGCAGCAAGATCATCCAGATAGGTATAGGCCACCGGCACCACGACCAGCGTCAGCAGCGAGGAGGTGATGATGCCGCCGATCACCGCTTGTCCCATCGGCGCGCGTTGTTCGGAACCTTCGGCGACGCCGAACGCCAGCGGCACCATCCCGAACACCATCGCCAGCGTCGTCATCAGGATCGGCCGCAAGCGCACATGTGCTGCTTCCAGCAGCGCCGCGCCGCGCTCCATGCCTTCCCTGCGGGCCTGATTGGCAAAGTCCACCAGCAGAATCGCATTCTTGGTCACCAGTCCCATCAGCATGATGAAGCCGATGATGGAAAACATGTTGAGCGTGGAGCGGAAAAACATCAGCGCCAGAAACACGCCGATCAGCGTCAGCGGCAGCGACGACATGATCGCAATCGGTTGCAGGAAGCTGGCGAACTGCGACGCCAGAATCATGTAGATGAAGACAATCGCCAGTCCCAGCGCGCCGAGGGCATAGCCGAAGGATTCATTCATGCTCTTGGTCGAACCGCCGATCTGATAACGATAGCCGGGCGGCCAGTTGATGCTGTCGAGCATGACCCGGATATCGGCATTGATCTGTCCCGCCGAGCGGCCGGCGGCGTTAGCTGACAGTTCGACTTCACGATTCAGGTCGCGGCGGTTGATCTGGTTGGCGCCGATGGTGGCCTTGATGTCCGCTACCTGGCGCAGCGGCACCATGCGTGGCGTACCGTCACTGTTGGTGATGGTGCTGGCCAGCATCAGGCGCGATAAATCTTCGGTGGTGTTGCGATCACTCGGCGCCAGCCGGACGTTGACATCATAGTTTTCATCATCCGGTGCGCGCCAGCTGCTGGCAGCTTCACCCGCCAGCAATGGCCGCAAGGCGCCGCCGATTTGCGCCACGCCAATACCCAAATCCGAACCGATGTCGCGCTTGGGCTCAATCGAAATGGTTGGTTTTTGCGCCTTGAGACTGGAATCCAGATCGACCACACCCAGAATCTTGCGCATTCTTGCCTGCACCTCGGCCGACAGGCGCGCCAGTTGATCCAGATCCGGTCCGAGCAGGCTGAAGCGCACTTGCTTGCTGTCGCCGCCGACGCCATCAAGCGAACCGACCTGCGTCACCGTAATGCCCGCCACCTGCTGCAATTTGGCCCGCAGTTGCGGTGCCAGTTCTGAAGTGCTCATCTTGCGCTGGTGGCGCGGTTTGAGGCGGATGAATACCGTTGCGTAATTCTTGCCTTGCGAATTGCCGGTATTGACGGTGCTGTAGGTATCCACGATTTCCGGGAATTGACGCAGGACGCCTTCCACCTGATGCACCTTGGTTTCCGTCAGTTCGAGCGAGGAGCCGACCGGGGTATAAAACGTCACGCCGGTTTCGGAGTAGTCGGCCTGCGGCACAAATTCAGAACCGATCAGGCCGCTGGCCGGCAATGCCAGCCCGCCGAAGAAGGTCAGCAGCGCAATGATCAGGGTCGCCACGCGGTGCTTCAGAGACCACTTCAACAGCACCTGATAACCATCCGACAGCCACTGCACCAGTTGTTCGAAATAATCCAGCACGCGGCCGATGCTGCGGGCGTACCAGCCGGTTTTCTTGCGCTGCTCGCCATGGATGTCCGGATCCGGCCAGATCGACGACAGCATCGGGTCCAGCGTGAACGAGACGAACATCGAAATCAATACCGCGGCGGTGACCGTAATGCCGAACTGATGGAAGAAGCGGCCGATGATGCCGCCCATGAAGCCGACCGGCAAGAACACCGCGACGATCGAGAAGGTCGTGGCCAGCACCGCCAGACCGATTTCTGCCGTGCCTTCCAGCGCCGCAACCTTGTGTGTCTTGAAGCGGCCGTTCACTTTCATACCGGCGTGCCGCACAATGTTTTCCCGCACCACGATGGCATCGTCGATCAGCAAGCCGACGCACAGCGACAGCGCCATCAGCGTAATCATGTTGATGGTGAAGCCGAAGATGTACATGAACAGGAAAGTGCCGATCAGCGCCACCGGCAAGGTCAGGCCGGTGATCACGGTCGAACGCCACGAATTGAGGAACAGGAACACGATCAGAATCGTCAGCGCCGCGCCTTCAATCAGCGTCTGGCGCACGTTTTCAACGCCGGTGCGGATTTGGCGCGAACCATCCTTGATCACTTGCAGACGCACACCCGGATACAGTTTTTGCAGGCTCGGCTCCATCTCCTTGATGGCTTGCCGCAAACCGTCCACCACATCAATCGTGTTCTGTCCTTGCGCTTTCAGAATGTCCAGTGCCAGCGTGCGCTGGCCGTTATACAGCGCCAGCGTTTCCTGTTCTTCCTGACCGTCCACCACGTTGGCGATCTGTCCCAGGGTTACCGGCTGGCCGCCGCGCCGCGCCACGATGATGCGTTTGAAGTCTTCCGGATTCTTGACGCGGCCCTGCACCTGCACCACTTTTTCGGTGTCGCTCATGCGAATGGCGCCGGTCGGCAATTCCTGATTTTCGTTCCTGATGGCGTTGATGACCTGATCAACACCGACTGCCAGGGCTTCCATCTCGCTCGGCTTGACGTAGATGTTGATCTCGCGCTTGACGCCGCCGACCAGGGTGACCGAACCCACGCCGCGCACATTTTCCAGGCGCTTCTTGATCACCTGATCGGCAATCGTGGTCAGCTCTCGCAATGAACGTGGCCGCGCATCCGGCGCATTGGTCACCGACAGGGAAAAGATCGGCATGTCGGCCGGATCGTAGCGCGTGATGCTGGGCTCCTTGACCTCCTTGCGGAACACCGATTTCACCAGCGCCACTTTTTCGCGCACGTCCTGCGCGCCTTGCGACGGATCGACCGTCAGGTTGAATTCCACGATCACCACCGACAAGCCTTCGTAGGAATGCGAAGTCAGGCTGTTGATGCCGTTGATGGTATTGACCGCTTCTTCAATCTTGCGCGTCACATCCGATTCAACGTTTTCGGGCGAAGCGCCGGGGTAACTGGTTTGCACCACCACCACCGGAAAGGTGATGTCGGGGAACTGGTCAACGCGCAGGCGCTGATACGAGAACAGGCCCAGCACTACGAAAGCCAGCATCATCATGGTGGCCAGGACCGGATTGCCGATACTGATACGGGTGAACCACATGGCTTACCCCTTGCTGGCTGGTTGTGCCGGCGGTGCTGCTGCCGGCGCACTTGTCGGCGCAGTAGCGGGAGATTTTGCCGCTGCGTTCACCGGTAATATGCGCACCGTGACGCCAGCGTTGAGCATACCCAGATTGGCTTTGACGATGCGCGCACCACTTTGCAAGCCGGCCACCACTTCCACCGCATTGCCATTCGCATTCATGCCACGCATGCCGGGTTGTATCTTGCGTCGTTGCAGCTTGCCGTTGTCGATGGCGTACACATAAGCACCATCGGCGTCGTTCTGGACCGCACTTTGGGGAACGCTGAGCACATCGCTTTTCCGTTGCAACGTCAGGCTGGCTTCGGCAAACATGCCGGCGCGCAGCAAGCCTTGCGGATTGGCGATGCGCACGTACACCATGATCGAGCGCGACCCGGACTGCGTGGCCGGGTTGATGCGCACCACTTGACCGTGCACGGCTTGCGGCAAACCTTCTGCATTGACTTCAACATCCTGACCCAGCTGCACTTTCAAAATGTCGGCGGTCGGTACCGGCGCTTCCAGTTCCATCTGGCGCAAATCAACCACTTCCAGCAACTTGTTGTCGGTAGAAATCTTTTCGCCGGGTTCAATCGTGCGGCTGCTGATCATGCCGTCAATCGGCGCTTTGATGACGGTATCGTTCAAGGCCTTTTGCGCCACATCGAGCGCGCCCTTGGCGCTGTCGACATTGGCTTTGGCGATGTCGAACTGGCTGGCGGCGTTGTCGAACGCATTGCGCGAGATGAAGCCCTTGTCCATCAGGACCTGATTGTTATTGCGCGTCTTGGTGGCGATGTCGAGCTGCCCCCGGGCGGCGACCAGGGCCCCCTTGGCCTGATCCAGCTTGGCCTGATATTCGCTGACATCCATCTTGATCAAGACCTGGCCGGCCTGCACGGTTTCACCGGCGCGCACCAGCACTGCGCGCACTTCACCATTGACCTTGGCCTTGACCGATACCTGATTCAACGCCCGCAGCGCGCCCGACATCGGCAGCACCTGACGCAATTCGCCCGGTTGCACTTCAATGATGTCGCTTGGCAGGAACTCCAATACCGACACCGGTGCAGTCACCACCGCCGGCGCGGCCGGCGCACGTCGTTTGGCTACCACGACCACCACGATGATGAGCAGCAACAGCAGTACCAGCGTGATGCGGGTGGAACGACGTTTCAGAAAAGGAGGCTTCATGGCGGTTGAGATAGTCTGCTCTTTATAAATTTTATTTGGATACCAGCAAGCCGTTCAGGCACAGGTCAATGAAGTTGCGTAAAAAATCCTGCGGCGAAATCAGGTCGATGCTGCAGGGCCCGAAGGACTCGCTCCACAGCATCAGCATCAATACCGGGGCGACGATCACTTTCTTCATCTGTTCCGGATTGATGCCGCGGAATTCTCCGCGCTGTATGCCGCGCTCCAGCATGCGCACGATCACGGCATCGCAACGGGTAATGACTTCTGCATGATAAAACTGCGCCAGTTCCGGGAAGTTACCGGATTCTGCCATCATCAATTTGGAAATACCGTTTAATTTTGTATCTGCCACCGCCGCCCACCAACCGAGGATCACATCGCGAAACAGATCGGCGCTGTTGCCCTGAAACTGATCTACCACGCCTTCGGCTTCTTCCAGCAGGGGCAACATATTGGTACGCACCACCGACTTGAACAGGCTTTCCTTGTTTTCGAAATACAAATACAGCGTGCCCTTGGAGACGCCGGCATGCCTGGCCACGTCTTCCAGCCGGGTAGCGGCAAAGCCGCGCTCGACAAACAAATCCAGCGCCGCCGCCAGCAATTCTTGCGGCCGCGCGTCTTTGCGGCGTTCCCATCGTGGTTCTTTGGCAGACTGTGACATGGGCGGGGCAGTACCGGAGCTGGCCGCAATCACTGGCAGGCCGCCGATAACGGGTTAATAACCGAGGAGTCAGCAATGTAAGTGGCAATTTGCAAGCCGTCAAGGATCAAAGAGAGGATGCACCGGCGTCTTGAGGCGTCTGATATCTCCGGTAGCTGGCGATGCAGGTAAAATGCGAGCCGTGCAGCAGGGCATTGATATGTCATGTTGCTTAACCGACATCACATATCCCCCATCTCATTTATGGATTGCCGCCCCCAATGCGGCGCATGCTGTACCGCGCCTTCGATTTCCAGTCCGATTCCGGGCATGCCGCACGGCAAGCCGGCGGGCGTGCCTTGTATACAGTTGATGGATGACTTGCGCTGCGCCATCTTTGGCCAGCCTGAGCGGCCGGCCTGTTGCTCGGGTTTGCAGGCGTCGGCGGAAATGTGCGGCAGTTCACGGCCGCAGGCGATTCAGTGGCTGGCGCAACTGGAATTGCTGACCGCGCCGCACTGACACCGCCGCAACTGACGGCGGGCGGCCGGTTTGGCGCCATATATTGCAAAAAGCTACATGGGAAACGCCGGCCCGGTAAAATACCGGCTTCGCTCGGCAATCACGTCGACTTTTGTTGAACCTCATCCCCTCCCCGGCATGGATACAATACTCGCTCTCAAAGCCCTGATCATGGGCATCGTCGAAGGTCTGACCGAATTCCTTCCGATTTCCTCGACCGGCCACCTGATTCTGGCCGGCAGCCTGCTCAATTTTGCCGGACCGGGTTTCTCCAAGGAAAAAGTCGATGTCTTTGAAATCGTGATCCAGGCCGGTGCCATTCTGGCGGTGTGCTGGGAATACCGGGTCCGCATCGCCGGCGTGCTCGGCGGTTTGTTTACCGACCGCAAGGCGCAGCGCCTGGTGATCAACCTGATCATCGCGTTCCTGCCGGCTGCCATTCTCGGCCTGTTGTTCAGCAAAAAGATCAAGGCCGTGCTGTTTGCACCGGTGCCGGTGGCCATCGCCTTCATCGTCGGCGGTCTGATCATTCTGTGGGTGGAACGTCGCAACAAAGGCCGCGTTGGTTTTACGCGCATCGATTCGGTAGATGACATGACCCCGCTGGACGCGCTCAAGGTTGGCTGCGCCCAGGCCTTTGCCCTGATTCCCGGCACCAGCCGTTCCGGCGCCACCATCATCGGCGGCATGATGTTCGGTCTGTCGCGCAAAGCAGCGACCGAGTTTTCCTTCTTTCTGGCGATTCCGACGCTGTTCGCGGCCACCATCTATTCGCTCTATAAAGAACGCGCATTGCTGACTGCCGCCGATGCGCCACTGTTCACCATCGGTACCGTCGCCGCCTTCGTTTCTGCGTTCCTGTGCGTGCGCTGGTTGCTGCGTTACATCAGCTCGCATGACTTCACCATCTTTGCCTGGTATCGCATCGTGTTCGGTCTGGTGATTCTGGCGACCGCCTATACCGGCACCGTGGCCTGGGTGGAATAAAACGGTCGCCACTGCAGCACGGCGGCAAGTGCTGCAGCAGTAATCGAAACGGTATCGAAGCAGGAATGACGTAGTAATGAAGTAGTTAAGCGGAGTGATCCATGGCAAATGTTTGCAGCGCCGGTCTCGATATCGGTTTCGCATCGCTCGATTATGTGCAGATCGGCATACTCGGCATCATTCAGGGCATCACCGAGTTGCTGCCGATTTCATCCACTGCGCATATGCGCATTGTGCCGGCGGTGCTGGGCTGGCATGATCCGGGTTCAGCGTTTTCCGCTGCGATGCAACTGGCGGCACTGGCCGCAGTGGTCAGTTACTTCTGGCGCGATGTCAGCGCCGTCACTACCGGCAGCATCGGTGCCTGGCAGCGACGTGACTTCCAGCATCCGATGTTCAGGCTGGCAGTAGCGATCGTGCTGGCGACGATACCGATCGGCATTGCCGGGCTGGCACTGTCGCATGTGCTCAACAGTTGCGGCTCGCCGTTGCGCAGTCTGTCGGTGATCGGTTATTCGTGCATCGCCATGGCGGTCTTGCTGGCGATTGCCGAGCTGGTGTGCAAGCACAAACGCACAGTGGGTGAAATGCGTTTGCGCGATGCCCTGATCGTCGGCATCGCTCAGGTGGGGGCGTTGATTCCGGGCGTATCGCGTTCCGGCTCCACGCTCACCGCGGCCTTGTTCCTGAATTTCAAGCGTGAAGAAGCAGCGCGCTTTTCCTTCTTGTTGGGTTTGCCGGCGATTGCCTTGGCCGGACTCAAGGAAATCTGGGTATTGCTGCACGCGCAGATTCCGGCGCATGCGTGGTCGTTGCTGCTGTTCGGCCTGGTGGTCGCCAGCGTATCGGCATTTTGTGCGATCTGGGGCTTGATGAAATTCCTGGAACGCTTCTCGACCTGGCCCTTCATTGTGTATCGGGCGCTGTTGGGTGTATTTCTTTTGGTTGCCGTCGGCAACGGATTCCTGCAATAAATGACAGTTACTGAACACAAGTCGCAAGACCAGCAAGCGCAGGCGCTGCACATTCTCGAAACGGTATTCGGCTATTCATCGTTTCGCGGGCAGCAGGCCGATATCGTGCATCACGTCGTACAGGGCGGCGACGCCCTGGTACTGATGCCGACTGGTGGCGGCAAGTCCCTGTGTTATCAGATTCCGGCACTGGTGCGCGACGGTCTCGGCGTGGTGGTGTCGCCGCTGATCGCGCTGATGCAGGATCAGGTCGACGCGCTGGCCGAAGTCGGCGTGCGCGCCGCCTTCCTCAATTCGACCCAGACCTTCGATGAATCGATGCAGATCGAGCGCCGTGTGCGCAGCGGCGATATCGATGTGTTGTATGTCGCGCCCGAACGCCTGATGACGCCGCGTTGCCTGGAACTGCTGCAAGCGGCGCGCATTTCGCTGTTCGCGATTGACGAGGCGCACTGCGTATCGCAATGGGGCCACGACTTCCGGCCTGAATACATCAAGCTGTCGGTGCTGCATGAACGCTTTCCCGATGTGCCGCGCATCGCGCTCACCGCCACCGCCGACCAGCAGACCCGCGAAGAAATCATTCATCGCCTGCAACTGGAGCAGGCGCGTCAATTCGTCTCCTCGTTCGACCGCCCCAACATCCGCTACCAGATCGTGGAAAAGGCCAACGGCCGCAAGCAATTGCTGGACTTCATCGAAAGCGAACACGCGGATGACGCTGGCATCGTGTATTGCCTGTCGCGCAAGAAGGTCGAAGAAATCGCCGACTTTCTCAATCAGAACGGCCTCAATGCCTTGCCGTATCACGCCGGCATGGAATACGCGAAACGCACGGCCAATCAGGCGCGCTTTCTGCGTGAAGAAAAAATCGTGATGGTGGCGACGATTGCATTCGGCATGGGGATCGATAAACCGGACGTGCGCTTCGTCGCCCATCTGGATTTGCCCAAGAGTATCGAAGGCTACTATCAGGAAACCGGCCGGGCCGGTCGCGACGGCGCCCCGGCCAATGCCTGGATGGCGTATGGCCTGCAAGACGTGGTGCAGCAGCGGCGCATGATTGCCGAATCGGAAGCCGACGATACCTTCAAGCGGGTGCTCGGCACCAAGCTCGATGCCATGCTCGGCCTGTGCGAAACCTTGCATTGCCGGCGCATGCGGTTGCTGGAATATTTCGGCGAACAAGCCAAGCCCTGCGGCAACTGCGATATCTGCATGACGCCGCCGGTGTCGTTCGACGCCACGGTCATGGTGCAAAAACTGTTGTCGGCGGTGTACCGGGTCGAGCAACGTTTTGCGCCGGGCCACGTGGTGGAAGTCTTGCGCGGCATCGATTCCGACAAGATCAAGCAATGGCGGCATGACCAGTTATCCGTATTCGGTATCGGCAGCGACCGCAGCGAAGCCGAATGGCGCGCCATCTTGCGCCAGACCATCGCACTCGGTTTGCTGACGGTTGATCATGAATCCTACAGCGCGCTGAAACTCACCGATGAAGCGCGGCCGGTATTGCGCGGCGAACAGAAAGTGCAGTTGCGGCAATACCAGAAACCGGTCAAGCAAAAACGCAGCTCATCCAGGAGCGGCTATGTGGAAACCGATTTGTCTGCCGCCGAACAGGTGTTGTTCGAAAAGCTGCGCTGGTGGCGCATGGAAACCGCGCGCAAACACAATGTGCCGGCCTACGTCATCTTCCACGACAGCACCATGCGCGAAATCGCCAAAGCCAACCCCGGCTCGCTCGACGACCTGCGCGGCGTGACCGGTGTCGGCGAAAAGAAACTGGAAACTTACGGTGCGGAAATCATTGCGCTGATGGCAGAATTGTCGGGCTGACAGTGCCTGTAGCGGACCGGGGCGCCTGAACTATATCAGTGCCCGGTCCCGCGTCGAACCTGAGATGCGCCTCAGGCTTGCTTGCTGAATACCAGATCCCACACGCCATGTCCCAGGCGCAGACCACGGTTTTCAAACTTGGTCACCGGCCGGTAATCGGGACGCGGCGCGTAACCCTCGGCAGTATTCTTGAGCGTCGGCTCGGCGCTCAACACTTCCAGCATTTGCTCGGCGTATTCCTGCCAGTCGGTAGCGCAATGCAGATAACCACCCGGTGCGATACGCGACGCCAGCAGACTGACCAGCGGTCCCTGAATCAGCCGGCGCTTGTTGTGCCGCGCCTTGTGCCACGGATCAGGGAAAAACACATGCGCGCCCGCCAGCGAATTCGGTGCAATCATGTGCGTCAGCACTTCCACGGCATCATGCTGGATGATGCGCTGGTTGGACAACTCCAGCTCACCGATCAGCTTGAGCAGACTGCCGACACCGGGCGTATGCACTTCCACGCCGATGAAATTCTTGTCCGGCATGCCCGCCGAAATTTTGGCGCTGGTCTCGCCCATGCCGAAACCGATTTCAAAAATGGTCGGCGCCGCACGGCCGAACGCCTGATCGAGATCCAGTGTTTCCTTGGCATAAGGAATCATGAACTTCGGCCCCAACTCTTCAATCGACCGCGCCTGCGCCCCCGACAAGCGACCGGCGCGCGTCACGAAACTGCGGATGCGATGCTCAGTCGGATCGTAAAAAAGCGGTTTGCCGGATTTGTTTTCTGACATGCAATGACTCGTGAAACGGTTGATTCGAAGGGCGCGCAATGAAATATGGGAATATTGACCAGATGCAGCCGCCGCCAAAGTGGAGCGGGTGAAGGGAATCGAACCCTCGTCGTAAGCTTGGGAAGCTTCTGCTCTGCCATTGAGCTACACCCGCGTTGGGTAGGGATTATACCGGGTTACGGGTGGTTATTTCTGACGTTGGAAATTGCTGGGGACATTACTGGTATGGTTGGAGTGAGATTTTTAACGTCAGCATTAACTAACTTAGCAGATGGGACAATCGAGATTGGATTTGAACCGCATAAGGGTAAAAAGTAAATTAGCCACATCTCAGTTTATGTTGAGTGAGATAAAAGACGAAGGAAATTTTGTCCATTCCCAATTCCAACAATTATCACCGAAGCCAATCCTAATTCAATAATTACCATAGTGACGACAATCTCCAAAAGAAGTCGCATATGGTGGTTCGACGCGTATTTAATTTTTTCATAGAGCGTCATGTTTTTGAAATTAGGATCCAAATTTTTCTTCCTTTTTTCAATATCGTTAAGAGCAGTCGCTAAAAATTCTGCGCTGTTCGCCCATGCTGCGGTTATGAAAATAGCGAGTAGGCCCCAGAATAAAAAATTCCCTACTGCATTGGAGAAGGAAATATGACTCCAATCTAATTTGCTCCCTGAGATGATGAGCATTGTTATGATCAAAATTTGAGGCGTCAAATTGCGTAAAAACTCCAAGTATTGCTTGCGCCCGTCAGTGAGAATATAGATTTTCATCGTTTCTTTCTTGTGAAATAGTAGTGCCACATATCATCGGAAAACCAAGAGAAAATTAACCATCCCTAAGAACAACGGAATAAGAGAAGGAAACTTTAGATTGTCCCAACCAATCGACTATCTCAAATGACCAGCACCAAAAAAATCGTTGGAATCGTATTGTCGAAGTCTAAATTAAACGTGAACTTGCTTCCCAATACAAAAGCGATTGCAAGTATGAAGGCTTGAGGAGTTAAATTCCTGATAAATTCGAGATAATACAGACGGTTAGCCTGTGAACTTATTGCACTGCGTTTGTTAGTATTTTTTTGATAGAAGTTTGCACTCTCCCATTCACTTTCACTTTACGTTTTCAGATTTCTGCTTGAGCTGGTGCACATAAATGGCGTCAGTCTCTGCTTTCGCATCAAGACGACCGCTCGGAAAAGCGTGCCACGTCCCGCTCCAGGTCTTCGTATTGAGCCGCACAAAATAACCGGCAAAGCTGATCAAGTTCCTGACGGAGTTCGATGTCGATCGTGGCTGTTTCTTGCACCATTTTTTCCTTGCCGAGGCCGAACATGCCTTTGTGGGGACGCATCCAAACGGCAGTGACCTGGAAACTGTTACCGAGATCGCTGCCGATCACCATGACCCACAACGCGCGTTCATCCTTTTCGTTCTGCAGCACCAGCGAGGGTAAAGGACCGTCCTGCGTCTCATCCCATGCACGCAATTGCTCCGCCCATGGGAAGGTATTGATGGCGTGCATGAAGCCGTCGAAATCGATCGCACCTTGCTGATCAAGTTGATCGTAGTCGTAGCCGGCTTTTTGTATGGCGTAGGTCAGCATGATGTCCGAAGGTAGTGGGTTGTATGGAATCAAATCGTTCTGTACCGGCAACATAACATATTCCCGGAGAGCGGCTTCTCGCTCATCCTTGCAAGCAAATTAGTTGAATGGAATGAGCTCTTACCGCTGCTGCCATACACATGTATCGCCTGAAACATGAAATCCGGCCGGACATTCAGGTGAGGGCAGCACGCCCACTTTGCCGTTACAGCCAAGCCGGTCGACGCCGGCCGGACAGTTGATAGGAGCTGCAGGTAAAGTGGGCAAAGTCCTGATTTGCGCTCGAGGCTCCCTTTCGGAGGTATTGCTGCCAGCCGGCCGGTCTGTCACTGGTGGTTTCCGTTCTGCGCGAGCGACAGGACGATCAGTTGTCTGTTGCGGCGCCGATTTGATAGAAGTCGGTGAAGGTGTTGCGGTGAGTGGCTCGGCAGTTTTTGCTGGTGTCCGGTACAGGGTCGCGGCAACGGCGAGAAGAAGCAGGCCGACGATGGCAGCCTGCCTTATTCGGCGCCTCCGCTTTGGTGGAGGTGAAAATGTGGATGAGCGGCCATGGTTCAGAGGGGAGCGGTATCTGAGAGTGCTCGTCTCATGTGCGGTCGGGGCCACAGGTTGTGAAATCGCCGGGCCTATCGTAATTACCTCACCGCGTTGAACTTGTGTGCTGCGCGGCACGAACTCTGGCAATGCCTGTACCGGCTCCGAGAGTGTCTTGGCGTCAGGTGATTTATCGGTTTCCCATGGCAAAGGACAGACAATCAATCCCTTTTTCTGCGCGAAAATTCGCATCCACGCTAACGGCCAACTGCCATGATTCGATATTGGCATTGACAACATCTCTGACAGTTTGTCGAGGTCGCAGATTCTGACGCGCTTGTCGCCATAGATTTTTGATTTGTGCGCGATATTTCCTTCAAATACGACGATGCCATTTGGATAGGCGACTTTTTCATCTTGACCGACAATCCGGCGCATGTGATCCCGTAGCACCTGATTTGCCGTAAGCGCCTGTCGATAACCGTTTGGTTGTGAGGTGGCGACGTTGTTCTTGTCGATGCGCGTCCAATCGCCGTTTTGCTGACCGGTTATTATCCCGCGATGGCCTTTGACTTCCAGCTGAAATGTTTTCCCTTCCATGCCGAGCAAGATATCGATCTGCGTAGAGTCCAGGCAGAAGTTCGTGAAAATTACGGCCGACATGCCACCTTCGTTCAGCCATTTGAGCAGGTATTCCAATACGACTTCTTCAGATGGCTCAAGATTCTTACTATCTCCCGAATACAATTCGATGGTGGGCATTTTGAATTTTTTCAAAATTGGTAGTTGATGAGATGTCGATAGCAAATACAAGTAAAGTTGGCATTTTAAAATATTGTGTTACTCGCTGCCACCTGTTTGGAATGCGTCTGGTGCCGGAGAAGTGTATTCGAAGGGATTTTCAGCGAGTGCCACGTTCTCGCTCCACTCAATTGTTGCGCCATTGTCCGACAAGAAATTCGGTTCTTCCTTGACTGATAACTCTGCCAGCACTCCCTCCAAAATTTGGTTTAAGATCCCATCAATAACAAAGACAGGATCAAACAACATGCCCATCCCCCAAACCATGCTTTCGGTAGTCGCCCGTGATGAGGTGCATTTACAGTTTGCGTTGAAAGACAATGTCGATCTTCCGCAATTCTTCAAGGTGCTTGGCAAGATCTGGGAAGCGGAAATCACCGGCATTGCCGATCCCACGCTCAATCAGCATCACCAGCTGACCGGCGGCAGCGCCAATGTTGTCCTGGGATTCAAGCCGGAGCTGTGGCGCCGGGTGTATCCCGCCGACGTGCCGGACAATCTGGCGTCTTTCGATGAAGATATCGTCGGTAGCAATGGCATGATCTCGCCGGCGACGCAGCAGGATTTCTGGATCTGGATTACGCAATCCAATGCGGCCACCCTGTACGACAGCATGAGCAAGACGGTGTTGTTGCTGCGGCCGTTTGCCGAGCTGGTCAGCGAACAGATTTGTTTTCCGTATCACAACAACGTGACCTTCGACGGTTTTGCCGATGGCGTTGCCAATCCGAATCCGTTTCGCGCCAACAGCGTGGCCATCATTGCTGATGGTGAAAAAGGCGCTGGCGGTTCTACCGTGCTGATCCAGAAATGGAAAATGGAAGTGGAAAAGCTGCGCGGCCTGTCAGTGCATGCGGCTGAAAACGTGTGGGGCCGGACCAAGGGCGGCAGCCATGAACTGTCGCCGTTGCCGGAGGACTCTCATGTCGGTCGCAACCAGTTCAGAAGGAATGGCGAAGAAATCGATATCGTGCGCAGGAATGCCAATTACGGCAGCGCGCAAGAAGCCGGCATCATGTTTGTCGGCTTTTGCAACGACATTACGGTGACAAAAGGGATGCTGGAACAGATGTACGGCGTCGGCGCCGATGGCGTCAAGAAAACTGATCGCTTGCTGGATTTCGCTACCGCACTTTCCTCGGCGATCTATTTTGTGCCGAGCCTCGATGCCTTGTCCAGGATGGGGATTTCACCGGAAGACCCTGAATAAACATACCTGCTGGCGCAGTGAATTGCGCCGTGCGCATTCGCCGATACCCCACCGCTACTTTTCACAAAGAGAAAAAATGAAACTCCCCATCTATCAGATTGATGCATTTACGAACGAAGCATTCAAAGGCAATTCTGCCGCAGTCGTGCCGCTCGACAGCTGGCTGCCGGATGCGGTGATGCAATCCATTGCGCTTGAAAACAATCTCTCTGAAACCGTATTTTTTGTCCCGGCGGCGGATGGTGCTGCAGATACGTTCGATATCCGCTGGTTTTCACCGATCAAGGAAATTGATTTTTGCGGCCATGCGACGCTCGCGAGTGCGTATGTGATATTCGGGAAAAACCCCGGCATCTCCGTCATCAAGTTTGTGGCCAAGGCGGTCGGCACGCTGTCTGCCGTCAAATTGCCGGATGGCTTGATAGAAATGAGTTTTCCCAAGCGCAGCCCGGAACCCTTGTCATCCATACCTGCAAGCCTGCTGGAAGGATTGTCGATCCCGCCGCAGGAAGCGCTCAAAAATCAACAGGCCTACTTCGCGGTGTATGACACCGAAGAAGAGGTAAGGGCGGTGGTGCCCGATCTGCGCAAGCTCGTTGCATTGGGTCCGCTGGATGTGGTCGTGACCGCGCCGGGCGTCCATCATGATTTCGTCTCGCGCTATTTCTGGCCGGCCAACGGTGGCGATGAAGATCCGGTGACTGGTTCGATTCATGCCGGGCTGGCACCATTCTGGGCTGGACGCCTCGGCAAGACTGATCTGCTGGCGTTGCAGGTATCACAGCGTACCGGATTGCTCAAATGCCGGGTCGAGGCGGATCGCGTGCATGTCGCCGGGGCGGCAGTGCAATATCTGGAGGGGACGATTGAGGTGCCGTCGGTCTGAGGCCGCAGCCGCAATCATGCATGCACCACCGCGTCGTCACAGACTTCCGGGTCTGACCGGCGCATCAATATAAGCCTGCAATGCTTCCATCAGAGGCGTTGCCAGTTCCACGTGGTCTGACGCTTTTCCCCGGCCCGGTATATGTATGCCTTTTTCATGCAGGCGCAGCAGTTGTGCCGCCAGTCGCGAGGCAAAATGGGTGTCGATAAAGCCGGGCTGGATGGCAAAAATGAATAATCCGACGCCCGGCGACTGCTCGCCTTCTGCAAAGGAGGGCGCATCGAGTGACCAGTTGGCGCCGGTGAGGCCGGCAGCGAGGGTTTCTATCATCAGCGCGATATTGGCGCCGCGTGCGCCGCCGAATGCCAGCAATGCGCCCCTGATCGCTTCACGCGCATTGGTGGTGGCTTGTCCTTCTGCATTGATGGCCCAGCCTGCGGGAATCTCTTGGTCTTGCTCGGCACAGGCTCTGATGTTGACGAATGCCGTGGCGCTGCTGGCCTGATCAATGACCAGCGGCGGCGTGCCTGCAGCCGGCGCGGCAAAGGCAAACGGGTTGGTACCGAACACCGCTTCCCTGCCGCTGCCGGAGGTCATCAGGGCCGGACCATTGGCGGCGACCAATGCAACCAGGCCGGCCTGTGCCAGACGTCGGGCGTAGTAACCCAGTTCGCCGGCGGTATAGCTGTTGTGCTGACTCAAGGCGGCGAGTCCGAACGCATTGGCGCGTTTGATCAGTTCCCCGGCTGCCAGATCGAAACCATGCTGGGCAATGCCGCCTTTGGCATCGACTTGCATCAGCGCCGGCGCTGGAAAGGAAATCTCCGGCACGGCTGCGCCATTGATGCGTCCCGCTGCATAGGCGGCCAGGTAATCAAGCAGGTGCGCGAAGCCGACCGCGCTGCGCCCGGCGCATTCTGCCGCCACGGTGGCCGTAGCCAACGCCTCTGCTGCTGCCGGATTGGCGCCGGCGGCGATGCATGCGCGGCGTGCCAGTGCTGTTGCGTTTTGAATATCGTAAATCATGGGTGGGGAACCTGAAATCAACGAGATCGGACGAGTGTAGCCAGAGGACCGCCGGAATGCAACGCCGGCCAGAGCGTCAAAACGCGGCGTCGGCGGCAACGGCCATCTAGTCTGATTGAGCGATGCCGGCCTGACGCTTTTTGGCAACCATCTGCACAGCTGTTTCAGAATGCAGCCAACAATAACCAGGAGAGCGTCAGCATGCCCGCATTATTGACCGCAAAACTTGCTGTACTGACGGCACCGCAATCCGGGTGCAAAGCATGAATGCAACGGTGGCTTTCGTGTTGACGCCGGATCACTGCATGATCCGCGACAGCGCTGCGCAATTTCTGGCGCAGGCCAGTTCATCTGCCGACGTCCGGCGTGCGATGGTCTCTGCCGACGGTATCGACCATGTGTTGTGGCAGCGTATTTCCGCAGAACTGGGCTGGTGCGCCACGTCTGTTCCGGAACAAAACGGCGGCCTGGGACTGGGAACCGTGGAGCTGGCTTTGCTGATGGAACAGATGGGCCGCCGGCTCATGTGCGCGCCGTTCTTGTCGACGGTGTGTCTGGCTGCCAGCGTACTGACAGCGGTGGTGCAATCCGATATCACCGCTCATTATCTGACGCAAATTGCCGCCGGTGATCTGACCGCCAGCTTGCCGCTGGGATCGGATAGCGCCGACTGGCTGACGCGTCCCGATTGCCTGACCGCCGTCGCCGATGGCAGTGATTACATTCTCCACGGCAGCGTTCGGCATGTTCCGGATGGCGCCTCGGCGCAATTGCTGTTGCTGCCGGTCCGGCTCAACGGCAATGCCTTGCCTGGTCTGTTCGCGGTGGCGCAAGGCGTGGCGGGCATGACAGCGCACGCGCACGTCACGCTCGACGCGACCCGGCGTCTGGCCGAAGTACGGCTGGATGGGGTACGCGTGCCCTCTGCGGCGCTGATCGCCGTCGGTGAAAAGGCGACCAAAGCCATCACTCATGCGACGACCCAGGCCATGATCTTGCTGGCGGCAGAGCAGTTGGGCGGCGCTCAGCAGTGTCTCGACATGACGGTGGACTATGTCAGTCAGCGCGTGCAATTCGGCCGCAGTATTGCTTCATTCCAGGCGGTCAAGCATCGTTGTGCCGACATGATGGTCAAGGTCGAGGCGGCGCGTTCCGCTGTCTATGGCGCGGCACACGCAATGACAAATGCCCGCCGCTTATCGGACGCACAGTTGTTGCTGGAAGCGGCATGTGCGAAGACCTTTGCGTCGGACGCCTTCTTTTTTTGCGCACAGGAAGCGATTCAGTTGCATGGCGGTGCCGGGTTTACCTGGGAATACGATCCGCACCTGTATTTCAAACGCGCACAGGCTGGCAGTCACTGGCTTGGTCATCCCGACCAGTTGCGCGAACGGGTCGCTGCGGTATTGCTGGATTGAGGATAAACATGGAAACGGATCTGGAGACAGGCAATGATCAATTCCACGCAGAAGTTGCAGACTGGATGCAGGCGCACTTGTGCGGCCGCTTTGAGCCACTGCGCTATCGCGGCGGCCCCGGCGACGAAGATGCCTTTCCGGCGCTGCGCAAGGAGTGGGAGCGCGAGCTGGCCCAAGGCGGCTGGACGGGTGTTGGCTGGCCGCAGGAATATGGCGGACGCGGATTGGATATTGCGCAACAAGTGATTTTTCATGAGGAGTATGCACGCGCCGGCGGCCCGGGACGCATGGGACATCTGGGTGAAACACTGCTGGGGCCAACCCTGATTGCACTCGGCACGCCGCAGCAACGGCAGCAATTCTTGCCGGGCATACTGGCGGGGACCGATTACTGGTGTCAGGGATATTCCGAGCCGGGCGCCGGATCGGATCTGGCCAATATCCACACCAAAGCCAGACGCGACGCCGGCGGCGGCGAGTGGATTATCGACGGCCAAAAAGTATGGACTTCGCTGGCGCACGAGTCGCAATGGATTTTCGTGATTGCGCGCTGCGATCCCGAATCGCAAGGGCATCGCGGTCTGGTGTTCCTGCTGGTGCCGATGCAGCAAGCCGGAGTCGAATGCCGGCCGATCCGGCAAATGACCGGCACTGCCGAATTCAATGAAGTCTTTTTCGACGGTGCACGCACTGCCGGCGGCAACATCCTCGGCAATCCCGGTGACGGCTGGCAGATTGCCATGACCCTGCTGGGCTTCGAGCGCGGCATATCGACGGTAGGGCAGCAGATGCATTTCGAACACCAGTTGCAAATGATCTGCAGCGTTGCCAGAAAGAACGGTGCAGCAGGCAATCCGTTGATTCGCAATCGGATTGCCCAGGCCTGGATGGGATTGAAAGTCATGTATCACAACAATATGCGCATGCTGTCCGGTCCGGTCAATGGCGAGTTGATGCGCGAAGCCATGATCACCAAGTATTACTGGTCGAACTGGCACCGCGATCTCGGCAAGCTGGCCGCAGATGTCTACGGCATGGAGGGCGACATCGTGGTCGATGACGACATCCGCACGCGTTTGCAACAACTGTTCTTGTTTAGCCGCTCCGACACCATCTATGCAGGCACCAATGAAATTCAACTCAATATCATTGCCGAGCGGGCATTGGGTATGCCACGGGAGAGGCGTGGCTGACAAGTTTCGAGAGCCGATGCAGGCGCATTCAGCCAGACCATTTATCCGGGGCAGATGAGGACCTGATAAAACATGGTGGACTGTATATACGTGAACGCGTATATATTTTAAGAGGCTATCAATATTTTTCTGTAAATTGCGTGTATTTCTTGGATGTTTTTCGCAATTTTTAAAGCCGCGGGGGCTAGTGCATATTTCGGGAATATGGCGGTGATACCCTTCACTTGAATACCAAGAATGAATGTCATTTCAGTGAGGGGGGTGGGTAAATGGTAAAAAAATCTCGACGGCTTTTTCTGATTTTTCTCTTGTCCCTGGCAGTCATGCCGGGGCACGCAGCGGAAGTCAAAAAGGTCGATGTACTGCTGATCGGTGGCGGCATCATGAGCGCCACACTGGGTGTCTGGCTCAGTGAACTCGAACCCGGCTGGTCGATGCAAATGGTCGAGCGGCTTGATGGTGTGGCACAAGAAAGTTCGAACGGCTGGAACAACGCCGGCACCGGACATTCGGCGCTGGCCGAGCTGAACTACACGCCGGAAGGCAAGGACGGCAAGATCGCGATTGCCAAGGCGATCGCGATCAATGAAGCATTTCAGATTTCCCGGCAGTTCTGGGCCTGGCAAGTCAGGAGCGGGGTCTTGAAGAATCCGCGCTCCTTCATCAACACCACGCCGCACATGAGTTTCGTCTGGGGCGAGGACAATATCCGGTTTCTGAAGAAGCGCTATGAAGCGCTGCAGGGCAGCCCCTTGTTTCGCGGTATGCAGTACTCGGAAGATCCGCAACAGATCAGGAAATGGGCGCCGCTCATGATGGAGGGGCGGGCCGCCACACAACAGATCGCCGCGACCTGGTCAGCGCTCGGTACCGATGTCAATTTTGGCGAGATTACCCGCCAGTTCACGGATCACCTGCAGGCGCAGCCGAATTTCTCCCTGAAGCTTTCCAGCGAAGTGCAAGATATCACGCGCAATGCCGACGGCAGCTGGCGTATCGGCTATCGGAATCTCAAGGATGGCACCACCACGCAAACGGATGCCCGCTTCGTGTTTATCGGCGCCGGCGGCGGCGCCTTGCGCCTGCTGCAAAAATCCGGCATCCCGGAAGCCAGAGAATATGCCGGCTTCCCGGTGGGAGGATCATTTCTCGTCACCCATAACACCGCCGTCGCCGAACGGCATTGGGCCAAGGCCTACGGCAAGGCCTCGGTCGGCGCGCCGCCGATGTCGGTGCCGCATCTCGATACCCGGGTTCTGGATGGCAAGCGGGTCATCTTGTTTGGGCCGTTTGCCACGTTCTCCACCAAATTTCTCAAGCAAGGTTCGTATTGGGATCTGCTCAAGAGCACGACCTCGCACAACCTCTGGCCGATGCTCAAAGTCGGGGTGGAACAGTATCCGCTGGTGGAATATCTGGCCGGTCAGCTCATGCTGTCCGATGATGATCGCTTCAAGGCCTTGCAGGAATATTTCCCGGAGGCCAAACGGGAAGACTGGCGGCTGTGGCAAGCCGGTCAGCGGGTGCAGATCATCAGGCGCGACAGTGAAAAGGGCGGGGTATTGAAACTGGGTACCGAGATCGTGACCGCCGGCGACGGCAGCATCGCCGGCTTGCTCGGCGCTTCGCCGGGCGCGTCGACGGCCGCTCCCATCATGCTGAATGTGCTGGAAAAGGTATTCAAGGACAAGCTGGCGACAGCGGCATGGCAAGACAAGATTCGTCAGATCGTGCCAAGTTATGGCATCAGGCTCAACGACGATGCGGAGCGGACCTATCAGCAGTGGGTATATACCAGCGAACTGCTGCAATTGCGGCCACCGCCGCTGATTGATCAGGCGCCGGCCTCCCGGACTGCGGCGGAGGCAAGTATGCAACCAGCCAAGAGCGAGCCGTCAGCCGATATGGCGCTGTGAAGCCATCCTTGCTTGCGTGCAATCGCCTTCTGAATCACGACACGGCTGGAGAGGTTATCTCCGGGGTGGGGATGAGTTCACAGGACCTCAATTTCAAAGGAATTTTGACTTTCTCGCCGGCACCTACTGCCTCCTTCCTTAGCGATGTGCACAGTGTTTGCCATTTTTGTTCTTCAGTTAACGAGTGCTGCGAACGAGTTCGTGTTACGCATCCACAGCAGGATCAGTTATGTCAGGCACTTCGTGAGTCCCTAGGAATTGGATATGATGGATTAAGCACAAACCATGAAAATCATAGTACAAATAAAAGCATCGATTCTTCCGACCATTAGGATAGTGCAATATGGTAACAATCCTGCATCGCCACTGTGAGTTGCCCGTTCCCCGAATTAAGACACTTCAGTTACGGTTGTAAGTTGCGGCGCAGTTCAGATGACCATTTGTGCAGGTATGGTGAAGAAGAGCTATACGAAAAGTTTGCCGGCCTCGTGCAGCTTGATGCAATCCCGAAGAATGGAAATGAACTGCTCGCTGGTGCGCGAGGGAACGGTGAATTTGGGATAGACCAAATTCACATTGAACTGGATCAAGACCGGGAGCGGTTTGACAATCAGGCCTGACCACAGCTCATTGGCAACAGAGAATTCGTCCACGATAGCGATACCCAGAGATCGCGTCGCGAGTGCGCAAGCCAATTCAGCACGCGGGACATCAATGGTGGGCGTCAGATCTATTCCATGTGCTTCTAGCGAGGAGCGAATAAGCCAACCGGTGGGAATGCTGGGGGACAGAAAAATGGTTTTGTGGGCTTGCAGGTCCTCGACAGAGATTGTCGTCTTTTTTGCCAACGGGTGATCTGCCGTCAATGCGCACACCATCCGTCCGGAGCCCAGCTTCTCGACGACCAAATTGGGATGGTTGAGGGGCAGCACCGTCACTGCCAGGTCAATTTTTTTGCTGAGCAATTCGTTGGGCAAGTCCTGGGTCAATGTCGTATGGAAGTGAATTCTGATCTTCGGGCTTTTTTTATGAAATAGTTCGATGATGCGCGGCATCAAGCTCAGGCCCAGACTGGGACTACAACTCACGCTGATTTCAGCCGGCGTGCGATTCGCGAGATTCTCGACAAAACGATCTACGCTCAGTGCAGCGTCGTACACATGCTTCACCTCTTCAAATAGAGATGCGGCGGCCGCCGTCGGCAGCAACTTCCCTCCCGTCCGCTCAAACAGTTTGATGCCAAGGCTGGTTTCGGTATGCGTCAATAACCGGCTGATCGCAGGCTGGGACACGTACAGCATGCGGGCTGCCCCGCTCACTGTTCCGGTCAGCATCACCGCGCGAAACACCTCCATCTGACGCAGCTTGAATTTCATCTTGTCTCCTCAATTGCATAGTAGATATGCGAATACTGTAGCGTAACAAGGTGCCAGGGTAAATACGGAAATGACTAGTGCCGATTTTTTCGAAGAAAAGGCTGCCAACCCCGCTGCTGGCGGGCTCCAGCATCCATAACCTTTGGTCATGGGTGCATTCATATCGGTATAAGTGCGCGGCTCGGGCGCTGCTAATATCCATTTCATCTAAAGCGCGCAACAAGCGTTCGAGTTGTACCGGATCGTTAAAACCCTATGGAGACATCTATGAGCAACACACACATCTTTCTTGTCGATAACGTACCCACCATCAATCGCGGTGGCGGTGTTCAGACAACCCCTCTGGCTACCCACTTCAGCGCTCCCGAGTCGCGCTTCACCACTGGCATGAGCATCTATCCCGTCGGCAAGGGCGCGCCGCTGCACATCCATAATTGCGACGAACAGGTCACATTGCTGGAAGGCGTAGGCGAGGTGGAGATCAACGGGGAGATCACCCCCTTGAAGCAGTACGACAGCACCTATATCGCCGGCGGCGTGACCCATGCCTTCCGCAACAAAGGCGATGTTCCGATGCGCATCCTCTGGATCTATGCCTCGTCACGCGTCACACGCACGTTCGACGGCAGCGAAGAAGAAGTGGAGCATCTGTCGGCCAAAGACATGATGGTGAAATCCTGAAGCGCAGGTTTCCATGTACGAGTTCTGTGCGAATGTGTCGACGCTGTTCCTCGATATCCCGCTTGAAAAAAAGTTGTCACTGGCGGCCTCATGCGGATTCAAGTCCATCGAGGTTCAGTATCCATACGAACTGAAAGCCAAGGATCTGTCTGCGCAGCTGGCGGCGAATGGCCAGTCCTTGGTGTTGATGAACGCACCGCTCGGGCCTCGGCCGTACACCCGTGGTTTGGCGGTGTCACCTGAGGATGCAGGGCAGTTCAAGGCTTCTGTGAACGCAGCCCTGACGTATGCAGCGCAGGTCGAGTGCAAGGCACTGCACGTCCTTTCGGGGACTTGCGACCCACGAACAGCGAGAGACCGCGCCGAAGCCCAGTGGGAAGAGAACTTCAGTTGGGCCGCAGCCCAGGCCGATGACGCTGGCGTGACCTTGCTGATCGAGGCATTGAATCCCGGTGACGTTCCAGGTTACTTCATTCGTTCCATTGACGATGCGCTCTGGCTAATTCGACGGGTCAATCATCCGCGACTAAAGCTGCTTTATGACACGTATCACTGCGAAATGTCGGGGACCGATTGCGCAGATAAGTTATCGGATTGCATCGAACACATCGGGCATGTCCAGATTGCCGATTGCCCTGGGCGCGCGGAGCCTGGAACCGGCCAAATCGCTTGGCGCCGGTTCTTCGATCAACTGCAACAGTCCGGATATGCAGGGAAGGTGGGCTGCGAATTTCGGAATCGGCAACCAGCGCCTGGTTGCTTCGACTGGATGCGCATTCTTAACGATTAAAGCGGGGTGGATGTCGCAATCTGGCGCATGCACCTCACATTCCTGAACAAAGGAGAATAACAAGTGACTTTTATCTTCAACACGGCAGAGAAACGCCAAATCGCATCACGCCCCGTGCGGGTAGGTTTGATCGGGGCCGGCAAGTTCGGCTCCATGTTTCTGTCGCAGGTGCCCACGACTGAAGGCATCAAAGTGTCCGTGATTGCCGACTTGTCGGCGGAACGCGCAAAAGACTCCTGCCGCAACGTAGGCTGGAACGAAGAGCAAATTGCAGAAGTCCGCTTCACCACAAATGCCATCGACCTGATCGATACAGACGATGTCGATGTGGTCGTGGAGGCGACCGGGCATCCATCGGCCGGTATTTATCACGCAAGGGCATCGATTGCAAAGCGCAAACATATCGTGATGGTCAACGTGGAAGCCGACGTGCTGGCCGGACCATTGCTGGCCAAAGAGGCACGAGCAGCTGGTGTCGTGTATTCCCTGGCGTATGGCGACCAGCCTGCGCTGGTGTGCGAAATGGTTGAGTGGGCCCGAAATTGCGGTTTCGAGGTGGTCGCGGCAGGCAAAGGAACACGATACCTGCCGTCGTTTCATGCATCAACTCCCGATGACGTCTGGAAGAACCGGGGAGTCAATCCCGAAGATGCAAAAAAAGGTGGCATGAACGCCCAGATGTTCAATTCTTTTATCGATGGCACGAAGGCGGCGATTGAAATGGCCGCAGTCGCGAATGCGACCGGATTGACGCCGGCGCCTGCAGGCCTGGCATTCCCCCCCGCTGCGGCAGATGCCTTGGTGGACGTGCTCAATGAGAAGACGTTGCATCACCGTGGCCAAGTCGAGGTGGTATCGAGCGTGGAACGGGATGGCAGCGTTATTCCGGGGAATCTGCGCTGGGGCGTGTATGTGGTGTTTTCCGCCCCCAACGAATACGCCATGCGTTGCTTCCGAGAATATGGCGTAAAAACAGACGAGACCGGAACACTTGCGGCCCTGTATCGGCCGTTCCACTTGATTGGCCTGGAGTTGAACGTGTCGATCTTCTCGGCCGCATTGCGCAATGAAGCCACGGGATCGTCCAAGGTTTTCGTCGCCGATGTTGTCGCCACGGCGAAACGTGATCTGGCAGCGGGCGAACGCCTGGACGGCGAAGGCGGATATCTGGTGTGGGGCAAGCTCATGCCGGCCAGCGACAGCTTGAAGATTGGCGCCCTGCCTATTGGCCTGGCGTCGCGCTGGAAACTGACACGACCGGTGCCGCTGGGGCAGGTGGTGACTTGGGCGGATGTCGAGATCGATGAAGACGACGAGGCGTATCAATATCGTCGCGCAATGGAAAGGGAGTTCGGGAGCGCACTGTAACAAGGTTGATGTCAGCCGTGAGGAAGGATCCTGATGGGTCTTCCCCACGAAGTTGGCACGTATAAATAAGATTAAGGAGATAACCGTGCATACACATTCTCGCCTGTTTATTAACGGCGACTGGGTCGGAGCAACAGGAAACCGCTATACCGACAATCATGACCCTGCAAGCGGCGACATATCGGGCCGCCTGATGCATGCAAGCAAAGCCGATCTTGCCGCTGCAGTGGCCGCGAGCCAGGCCGGTTTCAACGTCTGGCGTGCGACGTCCGCCTTCGAGCGCTGCAAAATCATTCGCAAGGCCGCAGCCCTGCTCCGCGAGCGCTCGGAAGCAATCGCGGCGCTGATGACCCGCGAACAAGGAAAGCCTCTGCGGGAAGCTGCCGTTGAGATCGCGCTTTCAGCCGATCTGCTCGACTGGTTCGCAGAAGAGGGCCGGCGCGCCTACGGCCGTGTCATTCCTTCGCGCAGTGTCCAGGTCAGCCAGTCGGTGATACGCGAGCCGGTTGGCCCCGTTGCCGCATTTACGCCATGGAATTTCCCGATATCGCAGGCTGTGCGAAAGATCGGGCCGGCGCTCGCGGCAGGATGTTCGATGGTGATCAAACCGCCGGAGGAAACGCCTGCCACGACCGCTGTGCTGGCGGAAGTATTCCATGACGCCGGTTTGCCAGAAGGCGTGCTCAACCTGGTGTGGGGCGATCCTTCGGAGATTTCAGAATACCTCATCTCCCATCCAGTCATCCGCAAGGTCTCATTCACCGGCTCGGTGCGTGTGGGTAAGCATATCGCCGCCCTCGCGGGTATTTACATGAAGCGCTGCACGATGGAACTGGGCGGCCACGCGCCGGCGATCGTCTGCGACGATGCTGACATCGATACGACCGTGCGCTTGCTGGCGTTCTCGAAATACCGCAATTGCGGACAGGTGTGCGTGTCTCCGACCCGCTTCCTGATCCAGTCGGGCGTCTACGAGATATTTCGCCAGAAATTCGTTGCCGAAGCAAGCCGTTTGCAGGTCGGCCCCGGTGATGCGCCGCAAACGACCATGGGACCGTTGATCAGTGCCAGACGCATGCATGCGGTGGATGAACTGATTGCAGACGCGGTTGAACATGGTGCATCACTCGATCTGGGCGGCAAGAGGATCGGTAACGCGGGCAATTTCCTTACACCAACGGTCCTGTCTGATGTGACGCCGGCCATGCGCATCATGAACGAAGAACCGTTTGGCCCGGTTGCGCTACTGGCCAGGTTCGACACGATTGACCAGGTTATTGAGGAAGGAAACAGGTTGCCTTACGGATTGGCCTCCTACGCGTTCACACGATCGTCGGCTTCTGCTGCGCGATTGGCTGCAGAACTGGAGGTTGGGATGCTTTCGATTAACCATCTTGGACTTGGCTTGCCGGAAACGCCGTTTGGCGGTGTGAAGGATAGCGGCTATGGCTCTGAAGGTGGTACGGAAGCAATCGAGAGCTATCTCGTCACCAAATTTATCTCGCACGCCAGCGTGTGAGCAACGTGATCCACCCAGGAGATACCACCATGATTTCTCAATCTCGCCGTGGCTTTGTCAAAGCCGCTATCGCCGCTCCTGTCGCCCTCTGCGCATCTATCCCGGGGGGCGTGCTTGCCGCACCGGTTTATAGCCTAAAGCTCGGCACGGACGCACCCGTCGGCCATCCCGTCAACAACGCAATGAATGCGGCGGCGGCGGCCATCAAGAAGGCCACCAATGGCCAGGTACAGTTGCAGGTATTTGCCAACAACCAGCTTGGCAGCTCGACCGATATGCTGGGGCAGGTACGCGCCGGCGGCATCCAGCTGCTGTCGATTCCCACGTCCATCTTGTCTGCGCTGGTGCCGGCAGCCGGCATCTGCGGCATCGGTTTTGCCTTCCATGACTATGACACGGTCTGGAAAGCCATGGATGGTGACCTGGGTGCCTATATTCGTTCACAGATCGCAAAGTCGAATCTCTACACGATTGATCGGATCATGGATAACGGCTTCCGCCAGATATCCACCAGCACCAGGCCCGTCAAGGAAGTGGCGGATATGAAGGGGCTCAAGATCCGCGTCCCGGTCAGTCCGCTGTGGACGTCACTTTTTTCGGCACTGCAGGCAGCGCCGACCAGCATCAACTTTTCGGAACTGTATTCGGCCCTGCAAACACGCATTGTCGACGGGCAGGAGAATGCGCTTCCCATCATCAATGCCGGCCGACTGTATGAAGTGCAGAAATACATCTCGGTCACGAATCACATGTGGGATGGCTACTGGATTGTGGGTAATGCGACGGCATTGAGTGCGCTGCCGGCTGATCTGCGCGCCACGGTCGAGCAACAACTGCGCAATGCGGCGGTGTCGCAGCGCACTGAAATCGCCAGCCTGAACAGCTCCCTGCAAGCGCAATTGCAGTCGAGCGGCATGGTCTTCAACAATGTGAATACGGGGCCATTCCGGGAAAGCCTGGTCAAAGCAGGGTTCTATGACACATGGAAGTCGAAGTTCGGCAAAGAGGCGTGGGGGACGTTGGAACGGTACTCGGGGACATTGAGCTGATCAAGGATATGCCAGCAAGGCGGTTGCTATGAGTCTGTGCGCGCATGGCCGCCGCATTTCCTATGCCCACGTTACTTTTCCATATCGAGGAATCTCATGGATCAAACCATTCCGGCCCCCTATCTTGGCCTGCCTTCTGTGGCAGTTCGCTTCGACGCTGCCATCGAAAAGCTGCTGTACGCCATCACCGGCGTGTTGCTCATCATTGAAATCGTGTTGCTGGCTACCGGCGTAGTCAGCCGCTATGTATTTGACAAGCCCATTGTCTGGTCTGATGAACTGTCGTCCATCATCTTCTTATGGCTGGCAATATTTGGCGCTTGCATCGCCTTGCGCCGCGGCGACCATATGCGTATGACCTCCATTACCGTGCGCGCCACGGGAACAACTGCGCAGGTCTTGAGTATCCTGGCCATTGTCTTGCCGATGCTGTGGCTCAGCTTTGTCATGCAGTCAGCCTATGCGTATGCCGATGCCCAGTCGTTCATGACCATTCCGGCTCTGGACATTTCCGGCGCATGGCGAGCTGCGGCCTTGCCGGTTGGCCTGGCGATCATGTGGTTCTTTGGTCTGATTGAGCTGCTGCGCCATAAGCACTTCGGCATGGTGTGCATGGTGGTTGCAGTGTCCGCCGCCATTGTTGTCAGCTTGAGCTTCAGCGGGCCGATATTCGAAGGCCTTGGTAAATGGAACCTGGCCATTTTCTTCGTCGGGTTTGTCTTTGCCGGCGTGTTGAGCGGAATCCCGATTGCTTTCTGTTTCGGCTTGGCCACTGTCGCCTATTTGCAACTCACTACCCCGGTGCCACTGCAAGTACTCATCGGGCGGCTCGATGAAGGCATGTCGCATCAGATCCTGCTGGCCATTCCGTTGTTCATTTTCCTGGGTTTCCTGATGGAAGCTACGGGAATGGCCAGACGCATTCTGGAATTTTTCGCATCGCTGGTGGGGCATCGCAAGGGCGGCCTGTCTTACGTTCTGATCGGCGCCATGTACACCGTTTCTGGAATTTCGGGATCAAAAAGCGCTGACATTGCTGCTATTGCCCCAGCGTTGGTACCCGAAATGCGCCGCCGGGGCGAAAAGGATGGCGAAGTTGCGGCGCTGCTGGCCGCAACCGGTGCGCAAACCGAGACAATTCCGCCTAGCCTGGCGTTGATTGCGATCAGTTCGGCCGCAGGCGTGTCAACCGCTGCGCTATTTACCGGCGGCATGTTGCCGGGTGCCGTGATGGGCCTGATACTGTGTGCCTATGTTTGGTGGCGCAAGAAGGGATCGGCAGTAGTGGTGCATCAGAAACCGGCGTCGCGGGACATCATGCGCAAGCTGGCGATTGCTTCGCCCGCGCTGATCTTGCCGTTCCTGATCAAATCGGCCGTGGTTGAGGGCGTTGCGACCGCAACGGAAGTGTCCACAGTCGGTATCTTTTACGCGATTCTGTTCAGCTTTACCGTGGGCGGGCGCGTGGCATGGCAGGATATCAAGAAGATGATCATTCGCACGTCTTCGCTGGCGGGTGCCATTTTGTTCATCGTCGGTACCGCGACGTCGATGGCCTGGGCGCTGACGCAATCCGGTTTCTCCGAGGATCTGGCAACGGCGTTTCGCAATTTGCCGGGCGGCGCCGCCACGTTCATGGCCGTCAGTATCTTGGTCTTTGTGGTGATTGGCAGCGTGCTAGAGGGAATTCCTGCGATTGCCTTACTGGCCCCGCTGTTGCTGCCAATTGCCAAAGGCTTGTCCATCAATGAAATTCACTATTCGATGGTAATCATCTTGTCGATGGGTATCGGCTATTTTGCGCCACCGTTTGGCATCGGCTACTACACCACCTGCGCCATCGCCGGGGTGGAACCCAACAGCGCGTTGCGCCCGATGATGGGGTTCATTGTGGTACTCGCCATTGGTGTGGCCATCATCGCCGCCGTGCCGTGGATTTCTACTGTATTTTTACACTAACCTGTTCAGCCCTTAGCCGTCTCAGGAAAAAATCACCATGAAAATGAAAAGCTATCAGATCACCCAGTTTGCCCAGCCGCTGGAAAAGCGCACCTATGCCATACCGGAGCCTCATGGCAGCGAAGTGTTGGTCAAGGTCGACGCGTGCGGAGTTTGCCACTCGGATTTGCATTTATGGTCGGGTTATTACGACCTCGGTGGCGGCAAGAAGATCTCCTTGATTGATCGCGGCGCTACGTTACCATTCACCATGGGGCATGAGGTGGCGGGGAAAATCGTGGCCGTCGGGCCGGACGCAGATCAGTCCAGCATCGGGCGCGCCGGCGTCGTCTTTCCTTGGATCGGCTGTGGAAAGTGCAGTTCATGCAAGCGCGGCGAGGAGTTGATGTGCGAGACCTCGCGCACCATTGGGACGCGCAAGGACGGGGGTTATAGTGATTACGTGCTGGTGCCGCATGAACGCTACGTGGTGAGTTATGGCAACCTCGATCCACGTTTGGCCGCAATTGCCGCCTGCTCTGGGCTGACCGCATATAGCGCAATCCAGAAACTTCCCGCATTGACCGGCGATGATCACGTGGTGGTGGTTGGCGCCGGCGGCGTGGGCTTGGCGGCAATCAGCTTGTTGGCGAACCTGACGAGTGCGAAGATCATCGCCGCCGATATTTCGGCGGCCAAGCGGAATGGCGCTATTCGCGCAGGTGCGGCTGCCGCCGTTAGCAATGAGAGTGACGCGCAGTTCATCGAAGACACCAAGCAAATCTGTGGCGGATCGCCGCGCGCCGTGATTGACTTTGTCGGCACGCAAGCCACTGGACAGACGGCATTAGCTCTGCTGGGACGAGGCGGGCACATGATCGTCGTCGGGCTGTTTGGCGGCGAGATCACAGTGTCGATTTCCATGCTGGCCATGCGTAATATCACTATACAGGGGTCCAATGTGGGCACGCTGGAAGAACTGCGTGAGCTGGTCGCCGTGCTGCAAGAAGGCAAGGTGATGCCGATTCCCATTGCGACCCGCGCCATGTCGGAGGTCAACGACGTGCTTGATGAACTGACACGAGGCCAGGTTGCAGGCCGTATCGTGTTGGCGCCCTGAACATAAGGTCCTCACTGACTATGATTTACGACTATTGCGTTATTGGCGGCGGTATCGTCGGCCTGGCGACGGCCATGAAGTTGCTCGAGTCGGAGCCGCAGGCTTCGTTGATCTTGCTGGAAAAGGAGGAGCAGCTCGGCAAGCATCAGACCGGGCATAACAGCGGGGTCATACATGCCGGCGTCTACTATACGCCCGGCAGCCTGAAGGCCGAACTGTGCCGGCGCGGCGCAAAGGAAACCAAGCTTTTTTGCGATACGCATGACGTCGCCTACGACAATTGTGGCAAGTTGATCGTCGCCACCAACCGGCAGGAAGAGGCGCGACTTGAAGCGTTGGCTGAGCGCTCGGCGCGCAACGGGATCTCAGTACAGTCCATCGGTGCCGACGAACTCAAGGAACTCGAGCCGAATGTCGTTGGAATAGGAGCCCTGCTCGTTCACGAGACCGGCATCGTGAGCTATACGGCAGTCTGCCATGCGATGGCCCGCGTCATCCGGGAGCGAGCTGGACAGATTGTGACCGGCGACCGTGTCGAGGCAATCCAGGAGTACCCGGATCACGTTGCCGTCGATACCGCTGGTGCTTCTTGGCGCGCCAAGAAGCTGGTGGTCTGCGGTGGCCTCCAATCCGACCGTCTTGCCCGCCTCGCGGGACTCAAGACATCGCACCAGATTGTGCCGTTCCGTGGCGAGTATTACCGGCTGCCCCAGGAAAAGCGCGATATCGTCAAACATCTGATCTATCCCGTGCCGGATCCGGCGTTGCCGTTTCTGGGCGTGCATCTGACGCGCATGATTGATGGTTCCGTGACCGTGGGGCCTAACGCGGTCCTGGGATTTGCGCGCGAAGGTTATCCGAAATTCTCTTTCAATGCGGCCGATGTGGCAGAGTTCGCCCGCTTCGGCGGCTTCTGGAAGATGTTGCGAGCCAACCTTCGCAGTGGTCTCAAGGAGACCAGCAATTCCCTGCGCAAGAGCGGTTACCTTCAAGAATGCAGAAAGTATTGTCCTTCGTTGCATCTCGATGACCTTATTCCAATGGAGGCCGGTATTCGTGCGCAGGCCGTGGCCGCCGACGGAACACTCATACACGACTTTCTCTTCTTGGAGACCTCTCGCACACTGCATGTCTGTAATGCGCCGTCGCCGGCTGCGACATCGGCAATTCCTATTGGAGAAATGATTGCGCGAAAGGTACAAATCGGTTGAGTTCGCTGCCACTGATAGCAGTTAGTGCTCGGCGGCATCCAAACTTTGAAGATGACGATGCGCCCTTGATGTGCTTCAAATCCAGCCTCCGCATTGAAGCGACCTCACGTTATCGAAAAGTATTTCTTGGAACGACCACTATTCATCTTTTCGGAGAATTGATCGCTCCAGAGCCTGAGGAAGGCTGCGATACGATTGAACGAATTTTCATGAATAAGCGTTCTCAACTCAAAAAGGAGTTGCTTTAGCATACGACGTTGTTCAAAAGATTCGATGGCTTCAGTCTTTTGACCAACCGAGGAGCTTGAGTATTGAATAATGCCTGGACAATGCAACATCGCCCACTACGATCTCCAGCTTACAATCAGAGGCAGAGTTGCATTCTAAGCATGAGGTATTCTCGCCGTAAGACAGTGCCGACTAGTCAATTGGAGCGAAAACGCGTACGTTCCTCAATTTTTGAGATCGCTTTCAGTGAACTGGCCCCATAGCTGTGGTCGTCGCAAAAAGTTCTAAGCAGTTGTAATTGATTGATGTCTCCCAACTCACCCAAGACTTGGATGGAAAAACGGACAATATCTTCTGTGCCTGGCCGCTCATACTCAAAATATGAAACCTGTTCATCACGCCGAATGAGCGCCTCACGACAAATTGCCGCGCATAAGTCCGGATACTTCTGAACTAGTGAGTCTTGATCTCGATTCGCAGAAAAAATACGTAAGGTCGTAAGGAGCAACGCGCCCGCGCTAGCTGTCGACGCATGTTTTAGAAGAACATGTCGTGCAGCATCAATCTGCGTAGATATCTGAGAGTAGGTCACATTGTAGTTGTGGCAAATTGCTTTGATCAGGGGAAACAAAAACGCCAATCAAGAGATTGGCGTTTTTTTGTGCAACATTGCATTGCGGTAGCCTAGTGGCGATCAGACTTCGTCGTCGGGATTACTTCGCCACAAACGGTTCAGTCAAAATCCCGGTCAGACTGCGCACGCCGTCGATGTAATTGCCGACGCGCATATTTTCATTGGCGCTGTGCTGATTGTTGTCGGCATTCACCAACGGCACGATCACGAATGGAATCTTGAGCGGGCCGACCATGGCGCCGGTTGGTACCGTGCCGCCCATCATCCGGATCTGCACCGGTTCTTTGCCATAGGTCTTGGTGAACGAACGCCGCAGCCAGTTGCCGATGGGTGACGACAGTTCGGTTCGCACCGCGAGGCTCGATGAAGAGCCCTGGCTCGCATCGAGCGACGCCAGTTTTGGATAGCGGGCGCGGTCGTCATCGGTCGGCTCGCCCTTGATCAGATGGAAGCCTTGTTTTTCGATATGCGTTTTCAGCAAGCCGAGCAAGACTTGCGGATCGGTTTCCGGCACGGTGCGCAGATCAAGTTCGGCAATCGCCACGCCCGGGACGATGGTGCGTGCCTTGGGGCCGACATCTGCTGCCTGCATGCCGCGTACATTGAGTGACGGATATTGCATCGCTTCCTGATAGTTCTGGCCGACCTTGTCTGCCTGCGCGATACCGAGACGTTTGCGCAGCGCCACTTCATCGTCCGGTACGGCGCGCATGACGCGACGTGATTCGTCATCGAGTTTCACCGCATCGTAATAACCGGCGACAGTGACGCGGCCATCGTCATCTTTCATCGATGCCAGCAGGCGCGCCATGGTTTGCGCCGGGTTGGCGGCGTAGTTGCCGTAGTGACCGCTGTGGCTGTCCTGACGCGGGCCAAATACTTTCAGCGTGGCCTGGGCGACGCCGCGATTGCCGAATACCAGCGTCGGCAAATTGCTGGCATGCATCGGGCCGTCGAGCACGATCAGCAGGTCGGATTTGAGCAGTGCCTGATTGGCGGCGATTACTTTGGACAGCGACGGCGATCCCTTTTCTTCTTCCGAATCGAGAATCACCTTGACGTTGGTGGTCGGCGTCGCGCCGCTGGCCTTGAGTGCATCAAAGGCCGCCAGCAACATCATGATCGGCGCCTTGTCGTCTGCTGCGGCACGACCGAATACGCGCCATTCGGGATTGGGGGCGGCAGTATAGAGTTGCTCCAGCGGCAGCGTTTCCCACTGACCGGCGGCGTTCTTTTGCTTGAGTGTCGGTTGCCACGGGCTGGCTTGCTGCCATTCAGCCGGATTCACTGCCTGGCCATCGAGATGGGCGTAAAACAGAACCGTGGTGCGGCCCGGCTGGTTGCCCGGCAGTTCGGCAAACAACATCGGCTTGCCATTATTGGCCAATTGCTGCGTGCGGAAACCGCGGCGCTGGAACGCCTGTTCAAACCATGCCGTGTTGCGCTGGATGTCGGCGGCGACGATGGAGTCGTTGGGAATGGTCAGTACTTCGGTCCATTCCTTGAACGTAGCCTTGGCGGCAGCGCTGGTTTGTGCGCTGGTCGGGGCATTGCTGCCGGCATCGGCGGCATGCAGCGCGCCGGAAAACAGCATGGCGACCGCAGCACAGGTAATTGACAGGGAATGGCGAGACAACATCTTCATTTTGATTTCCTCATGGCGACAAGTCGGCCCATGATACAGAAATCGGGACGCACTGACATGCGTATGTGGCGCCAGATTGCGGCGCTCGGAAAATGCTGCGGTGCAGCTCGGAAGTCGCGCGCGGCCTGGAACAAGGATCGGTTCCGATTCTTGATGGAAGCCGACATGACAGCCGGTGATTGTCGTCAGATGGCATTGCGTCAGCCGGCAAGGCCGGTGGCAAATACCGGTGTGCCGTCGGTCTAGATATCGCCCTGATCGATCTTGTTGAGAATCAGCTTGATCCGCCCCAGCGCTGTCAGGACTTCGCTGGTGTCGGTGTCGTAGTCATCCTGATCCAGCAGCAGATGCCATTTATCCATTGCCTTGGATAAATCGGCGAAGGCGTCGTTCAGGTCGCACAGCAGATGAAACGCATGTTCCGGCGCCGGCAACATGACGCCGCCGCGGCGCGAGGTTCGGATCGCATTGCTCAGCAATTCCCACCATACCAGGCCCATGCGGGTGTCGGCTTGTACACGATGCGGTTTCATGGCGTGCTCCAGAGAGTGGACCTGGCAGTCAGATTGTCAATACTGGCTGATGGACCGGATTGCCTTGATATTAGGCAATCTGCCGCTGGAGATCACGACAAAACCTTGTCGGTTTGCGCCAGGCCGCATCCGCGTGGCGTAAAGAAACCGGTTGTGCCCCGGCGCCTCAGACCGCGGGCGACTGGCCGCGAGTGGCGTATTCCGACTGGAACATGCACATGCGAATGGCGTTGCGATATTCGCCATTGACGAAGAACTCGCTCTTCAATTCACATTCCAGCGCAAAGCCGCATTTTTCATAGATGTGAATCGCCTTGAGATTGCCGACGTCGACATACAGGTAAAGCTTGTACAGATTGAGTACGCAAAATGCATATTCGATGGCCAGCCGCGTCGCCGATTCTGCATAGCCTTTGCCCTGCGCCTGCGGGGCGACGATGATCTGGAATTCTGCGCGGCGGTGAATGTGATTGATTTCGACCAGTTCCACCAGCCCGACCATCTCGCCGTGATCGTCTTCCAGAATGAAGCGTCGTTCGCTTTGGTCATGCACGTGGCGATCATAAATTTGTACCAGCTCGACATACGCTTCATACGGTTCTTCGAACCAGTAGCGCATGATGTGGCTGTTGTTGTCCAGTTTGTGCACGAAGCGCAGATCTTCGCGTTCGAGGGGGCGCAGCTTGACGCCGAATTTGGTAAGCGTGGTCATTTTTTTCCGTTTCAAGATGGCATGCCGTGATGCCGGCGGCGGACCGCAGTTGAACAGAGAGCCCGGTCAGCCGTGATGAGTTCCTGTGTTGCATTCTGCATGATTCGCGCATAACAAGCCATTCACGTTATGATTCATGTCTCGTTGCCGGCCGTTGCTTGCAACGCCGGCCCGGCCTCATCGCTTTGCTCCATTGACACGCATTCATGAAAACACAACGCAGTACCGACAACGCTGAAACGCTGGATCAGGTGGTCTATGACGCTATCTTCAATGGCGTCATGCATGGTCGTTTGCAGCCGGGCACGCGCTTGCAGGAAGCCAGCTTGTGCGAGCAGTTCGGTGTCAGTCGCACCGTCGTGCGTCAGGCCTTGCGCCGTTTGTCGGAAGTACAGATCGTGGATATCGTCGCCAACAAGGGCGCGGCAATTGCCACGCCCGGTCCCAAGGAGACACGAGACGTTTTCGCGGCCCGGCGCGCCATCGAAGGTGCGATCGTGCGCGAGGTGGCGCGGCGCATTGATCACGGTGACGTCGAGCGCCTCAAGCAGCGCTTGCGGGCCGAGCACGAGGCTTTGCACCAGCAGGATCATCCGCGCTGGGTGGCGCTGGCCGGCGGCTTTCATCTGGCATTGGCCGAGTTGTCCGGCAATCAGGTCTTGCAGCGCATGCTGACTGAACTGATGACGCGCTGCTCGCTGATCGTTGCGCTGTATGAGGCGCCCGGTGAAGCCAGTTGCGAACATGACGAACACGCGCGGCTGGTGGAGTTGCTGTCGCTGCGCGATGGCAATGGCGCGGCGGCGGAAATGGAGCGCCATTTGCTGGCGCTGGAAGCGCGGCTGCAATTGCCGGCGCAGTTGCCCGGGCAATAACCGGCGTCATCCCCGCGCTGCGCGGCAATCTGCTCGCCTGTTCCGGTACCTGTCCCATTCCTTCTTTCCATCGCTTTCCACCTTCAGATGGATTGCCGTCCGGTTGCGCACCAAAACCACGCAATGCGCATACGCCCGGTGCGATTGCCTCGGTTTGCACATTTTTGGAAAATGTATACAATCATGTTTTTGTAAAAATACATATATAAATCAATGTATTGTGAATAAACATGGGCTGGCATTCAAATTGCATGTATACAATACCGGGCGGGTGCCCGGGTATCCATGTGAGGAGCCTTGTTGCCATGAAACGTCGTGAATTTCTGTTAGCGTCGGGCGCTGCCGCCCTGTCATCTCTGTCCGCGCCGGTCATGGCGGCGACCAGTGCGGTACCGCGCCTGAAGATCGGTTTCATCTATTCCGGTCCGGTGGCCGATATTGGCTGGTCGTTCCAGCATGACCTTGGCCGTCGCATGCTGGAGCGCGAATTCGGCGCGCAGATCGAAACCGTATTTGTCGAGCGGGTGCCGGAAACGCCGGAAGCCGAGCGCGTGATGCGGCAATTGATCGACGACGGCTGCAAGATGATCTTTGCCACATCGTTCGGCTTCATGAATCCGGTGATCAAGGTCGCCGCAGAATATCCGGAGGTAATTTTTGAACACTGTTCCGGCTACAAGAGTGCACGCAATGTCGGTATTTATCAGACGCGGTTTTATGAGGGTGCCTACTTGCTTGGCACCATCGCCGGCCGCATGACCAAAACCAATACGCTGGGTTACATCGCGCCGATCCCGATCCCGGAAGTGATCCGCAATCTGAATGCCTTCGTGCTCGGTGCGCGCAGTGTCAATCCCAAGGTGAATGCCAAGGTCGTCTGGATCAATGCCTGGTATGACCCCGGTCTGGAGCGCGACGCCGCGCAGACGCTCGTGGCGCAGGGTGTCGATACGTTCTACCAGAACACCGATTCACCGGCGGCGGTACAGGTGGCGCAAAGCCGCAAGCTGTATGCCTTCGGTCAGGATTCCGACATGCGCCGCTTTGGTCCGGATGCGCATCTGACCGGCAATGTATTGAACTGGGGCGTGTACTACGTGCACAAGGTACGTCAGGTGCTGGAAGGGAAATGGAAATCGGAAGATACCAAGTGGGGCATGAAAGAGGGCATCGTCCAACTGGCGCCGCTCAATCCGGCGCTGCCGAAAGAGGTGGTGACGCAGGTCGAACAGCGGCGCCAGGACATCATCGCCGGCACGCTGCTACCGTTTTCCGGTCCGATCAGGAATCAAGCCGGTCAGTTGCAGGTGGCCGCCGGTAAAAGCGTGCCGGAATCGGAGCTGTGGACATTGAAATGGTATGTCGAAGGGATACAGGGCAAACAACCCTGAAACACGGATGAGTGAAGCATATGACTGAAATCGATTTTTCCGGACTGGGCAGTTATCAGCGTTACAAGCTGATGGCCAGCCTGATCGTGCCACGGCCGATTGCGCTGATCACCACCTTGGGCGAGGACGGCACCATCAATGCCGCTCCCTTCAGCATGTTCAACATGGTGGGGGAGGATCCGCCGATCGTGATGGTCAGTATCAACCGGTTGCAGGACGGCAGCTTGAAAGACACCGCTGCCAACATTCTGCGCAGCGGTGAATTCGTGGTGCATCTGACGGATGAAGCAATGTGCGAACAGATGCATGCCTGCGGTGATCGCCTGCCGTCCAGTGTCAGTGAACTGGCGCACAGCGGTTTGCACGCGGTGCCGTCGCAAAGCATCCGGCCGCCGCGTATCGCGGAAGCGCCGGTCGCATTTGAATGTGTGCTGCACGAGAAACTGGAAACCGCCAGTCGTTATATTTTCATCGGTCGCGTACAGTGGCTGGCGGCGCGCGACGGTCTGGTCGATACCGAGTTGTGGCGGGTACGCCTGCAAGACTATCATCCGGTCGGGCGTTTCGGCGCCAGTTTTTACGTCAAGACCGGCGAGCGGTTTTCACTGGAACAGGCGCAGGCCGGTTCCACCCCCATCGATGAACTGTGAGGAGCAATTGTGAGCGTAGCAATGACATTCAAGGCCAATGAAACCGATGCCATGCGGCTGGCGATTGACGCCTCTGCGCAGGCACTGGCGGCGGGCGACATGCCGTTTGGCGCAACGCTGGTATCGGCGCAGGGCGAGCTGCTGTTGGTGGCCGCCAACAACCAGAACAGCGCCGCCGATTGCACCGGTCATGCCGAGCTGGTGTTGGTGCGCGAGGCACAGAAAAAACTGGGACTGGCGGCACTGCAAGGGGCTACCGTATACGCCAGCGGCGAACCCTGTGCGATGTGCAGCGGGGCCATGTTCTGGGGCGGCATCAGGCGTGTGGTGTACGCCGCATCGCAGGCGCAGATCGCACAGGCATTGGGCGGGCCGTTATTGCCGAAAACCTGTGCCGAGGTATTGACCGGAGCGAGCCCGGCGATGCAGGTCGATGGTCCCCTGCTCGGTGATGAGGCATATGCCGTGTTAAGGAAATTCGCATCAGCTTGATGCTGTGGCGAACCATGCCGGTTGGATCAGATGCCGCTGCAACTAGCACCGTGACACGCTGTAACAGTGATGCCTAGACCTGATCCTTGTTGATCTGGTCCAGCAGTGAGCGAATGGTTTCCAGCACTGTCAAGACCGCAGTATTGTCGGCATCGAAATTGCCTTTTTCCAGTTCGATATGCCATTTATCCATCGCAATCGAAAGATCGGCGAAGGCATCATCGAGGTCGCACAGCAAATAAAACACATGTTCGGATGCGGGTAACATGACGTCCCCTTTCATTGATTTGCGGATGGCATGGCCGAGTCGTTCCCACCATGCAAAGCCCATGCGGATATCACTTCGGGTATTGATGGTTTTCATGATGGCGGCGTGAAAAATGGACAGGGCGACCGGCGGTCGATCTCGCATTTGTGCTGCGGGACGTTTTGATAGTAGGAAAATACCGAATGGCGTTCGCGACAAAAGCTTGTCCGTTTCAGACAAGCGTGTTGGTCGTTTCGGACAGGGTGTCGTGATGTGACGGACCAGTGGTGCAGGCCCGGCGGCCTTGCCGGTGGCCGGTGCTGCGGACGGACAGAATGTGCCGCGGCGCAAGATCACCGGATTTTGTAGAATAGGTGGCGCTTTTTGCCAGTGCTGCAGCCATTATGGGGAAATCATGATCCAGCCACGCCGTATGCCATATCCGTTCTTTTCATCGATAGTGCGCAGCTGTTACCGACATGGCGGAATTGGCCTGTTACTGTCGTTATCGCTGCTGACGGCGCGCGCACATGCCGATGAAAAAATTACCTTCCCCTCTGCCGATTTTTCCGACAAGTATCAAATGGCGCTCGGCAGCGGCAAGCCGCGTGAAATCTTCGGCTATCTGAGCATGCCGACGGTGGCGGTCGCCGGCAAGATACCGGTAATGGTGATTGCCCATGGCAGTGGCGGCGTCGAACCGAAGGAACGCAATTTCTGGGCGCCGTATTTCAATCAGCTCGGTTTCGCCACCTTCGTGGTGGACTCCTTCACGCCGCGCGGCGTGACCCGTACCGTTGATGATCAGACGCTCGTGAGCCGTGCCGCCAATACGGTGGATGCCTTCCATGCGCTGGCATTCCTGGCCGCAGATGCGCGTTTTGATGCGAACCGGATCGGCATCATCGGTTTCAGCCGTGGTGGCAACGCCGCCAATGAAACCGCCACGCTGACCTTCCGCGATAACGTATTGCCGCAACACAAGAATCTGCAATTCGCATTTCACATCCCCATGTATGTCGGCTGTCAGGATGGGCGCTACCGCAAGAACAACAGCTTCGACAAGACCGGTGCGCCGATGCTGTTTTTGCTGGGCGGCAGCGACAACTACACGCCGGCAGCACAATGTGTCGGGCTGATCACTGACATGCAGCAGGAATACCCGGGCGTGATTGACTATCGCGTCTACGATGGCGCCAATCACGGCTTTGACGGCGACTATGGCGTCAAATACGACGGCCTGGGAACCACTTCCCGCGATTGCGCCGTGCTGGAAATCGATCTCAAGACCTGGACGCGGCACATTACCGGCAGCGGCGAATTGTTGCCGGCGGCCAAGGTGGGCGAATTCTATAAGAAATGCGTGAGCCGGGGCGTGACGTTCGGCGCTGCAAATACCCGCTATCGGGAGATGGCGAAGCAGGATATCGAGGCGTTTCTGCGCAAGATCAACATGATCAATTGATGGTCTGTGACAGCAGGTGAACACGAGGATCACGCATGGAAATCGTCAAGACACATCACATCGATGCCAGCGAACCTGATGCAAACGGCTGGCACGATTATTACTATGAATATGACATCTATGCGTTTTCAGAGGGTGAGGTCAGCTATGTCGCACGACGTTATAGCGATGAACCGGAGCATGCGCATTTCCTGAAGATGCGCACCGGGCGGGCTTGGCGCCTGCCGCAACCGTCCGATTTCAACACGGCGATGTTTGCCGAAGCGACCGCCTGTCTGCGTCAGGAAGGCGCAAAGCAGATTCAGGTACTGGGCAAGCAAGGCTATTTCCCGGTATAGCAACAAGCGACCTTGACAGATGCCACGGCCAAAACAATATTCGGGGCGAAAGCGGTGCATACCGGCAATTTCATTTATCCTTTTGTCGATCAAAAAAGCCAAAGGGGAATCGATGAATAATGCTGCGCTTGATACGTTCTGGTTTCGGATCCGGATGTTTTATCCGGTGATCCTGATTACTAGAACTCATTTCATAAATACCGCGCGATGCGTACTTGCCCGAAGCGTCGCTGGCAAGGCGTGCGACGCGTCGCATAGCGGTGTTATGCGTAAGGAGTGCAACGCGGCCAGCGGCACTTCCGGCAAGTACCCGCAGGGAACGGTCTATTTGGGCGTATTGCTGCGTTGCGCCGCTTGCCAAGAGAATCCACTCTTGGCTGCGCGACGACGCCTTGCACTACATCCCAAATAGGCCGTTCGCACTCGCGGCTATTTATGAAATGAGTTCTACACTGATTCTGGGGATCTGGGCCGGTGGCTGGCTGGTCGCTTTTGAACCCGGTTTTTTGCAAGGTCATACAACGCAGCCGCTGTCGGATGTCTTTTCCAGTGTCAATGCCTTGTTTGCCGGTCTGGCATTTTGCGGTCTGATCGCGACCATTTATCTGCAATATCGGGATATGGAAGGTGCCAAGAAGCAGATTCAGGAAACCGCCGAAGCCAACAGCCGCCTGGCGCAGGCCAGCGTCAAGATGGCGGCCCATGCCGATGAACGTGCCGTGCTGGACCTGTTTCAGACGTATTGCAGCGAATATTTTCAGGGCGTCAAAGATTCCTCGATGAGCGTATTGATTCCGTGCGTGGCCAGCAAGGAATATTGCGATTTCGTGGCCAGTCGCTTTTTCGTCGCCGAACAGATGCCGTTTTCCGACGCTTGCTGGGACAAGGTTGCGGCCGCCAGCTACTGCAAGACGCGCGACGAGTTCGTGCTGCAAGAGCAGCGCTATCGTTACAAGCTCGACGAACTGATCAATTTCTTTACCTTGCTGACCGGGCGCAGCGACAACGACAAATTGATCGAGCGCTTCGACTTTTCCTATTCGTGGTGGCGGCCCTTGTTGTGGATGATCGCCACGCAACAGAAAAAGCGTTATGACGCCAATCCCGTGGTGCGCACTTATGCGACGCCGCTGACCTTGCTGGAAGTGGTCAGGAAGCTCGATGCCAGTTATGGCATGGTGCCGTTTGCGTCAGAATCCGAGATGTGGCAATTCTTCGTCAATCACCCCAAGATTCAGAGTTATCGTCTCGATCCGGCCTATCTGCAACTGGCGCAATAAGCGGTTGCCACAGACAGTTCACCCGACGGCTTCTGCAAGGGAGCCGTTTTCATTGGTGCCGCGCATTTATTTTTTGAATCGGAGTGCCATCCGGCGTTAGACTTGCAGTGAGTTGACACCAATCACGGATACGAGACCGGACCATGAAAGACGAGCGTTTGCTGGAAATGACGGTATTCAAAGCCGTGGCCGAACATGGCGGTTTTACTACCGCCGCGCATGCACTTGGCGCCAGCCAGCCGTTCGTGAGCAAGACTCTCAGCAATCTGGAAAAACGCCTGGGCGTGGCGCTGTCGCGACGTTCGACGCGGCAGATGCGGCTGACCGAAGAGGGCGCGCAATTCCTGGCATCCTGCAACCGCATTCTGGCCGAGCTGGACGAAGCCGAAGGACAAATCTCTGCTACCGGTGCCGCGCCCGGCGGCGATATCCGGATCACCACCGCCAGTTCATTCGGCATGGATCAGATCGTGCCGCTGCTGCCGGAATTCCTGGCGACCTATCCCGGCATGCGGGTCCGGCTGGCGATCTCGGATACGCTGGTCGATATCATCGGCAACGGTTTCGACGTCGCCATTCGGATGGGACAGTTGCAGGATTCCATGCTGTTGAGCAGAAAGCTGTGTCACCTGCAGCGTATCGTGGTGGCGGCGCCGTCGTATATTGCCAGGCACGGTACACCGCAAACGCCACAGGATCTGACGGCGCATAACTGCCTGTTGTGGGAAGCGCCGATGGACCATCTCAATCACTGGCCGTTCATGGTCGATGGCAAGCGCATCAGCGTCAACATCCACGGCAATTTTCAATTCAGTACCGGCATGACGTCGGTTGAATTGTGTCTGGCCGGCGTCGGCCTGACGCGCATGGCGGAACACTTTGCAATACCGGCGATCAGGAAGGGATTGCTGGTGCCGTTGCTGAGCGATTTCCAGGCCGCCGACGACACCGCCATCTATGCCGTCTATGCCAAGGAACGGCATATTCATCCGCGCGTGCGGGCCTTCATCAATTTCCTGATCGACAAATTCAAACAACCGCCATGGATCGCCTGACATGAAAACAGCCCGCCCGGCATGAGCGGGGCAGGCTGTGATGTGCTGCGGGACAGCGGTTGCGGTTCTATTTGTCCAGTGTCTTCGGCAAGGCCATCGTGATCAGGGCGCCGCAGACCAGGAATATGCCGATGATATACATGCCGACATCGGTACGTCCGAGCGACACATTGAGCCAGCCGACCAGATACGGCGACACGAAGCCAGCGATATTGCCGAACGAGTTGATGAACGCCAGCGCCGCTGCTACCGATGTGCCGACAAACATGCTGGTCGGCAGCGCCCAGAACAAACCGATGCAGGAATACACGCCGGATGCCGCCAGCGACAGGCAGATGATGGTGATCAGCGGACCGCCGTCAATCAGCATGCTGGCACACAGGCCCACTGCGGCGATGCACATGAACAGCGCAAAATGCAGACGACGCTTGCCGGTCAGGTCGGCGCTCCTGCTGGAAAGGTAAAGCGCAGCGGCCGCGACGATATTGGGAATGGCCGAATACAATCCGATCCACAGCGGATCAGCAATGCCGGAGCGTTTGATCAGCGACGGCATCCAGAAGCCGACCGCGTACAGGCCCATGATCAGACAGAAATAGATCAGCACGAATACCCATAATTTGGTGTTGCCGAGAAATTCCCGCACGCTGCCGTGATCGACCTTGGTGGCGTTGTCGGCGCGCAGATCAGCCGCGATCTGTTCTTTTTCGGTGGCGTTGAGCCAGCGCGCATTGCGGAAATCATCGACCAGATAGAAATACACCACGAAGCCGAGTATCACGGCCGGAATCGCTTCCACCAGAAACAGCCATTGCCATGCCGCCAGCGGCGCCACGCCATGAAAGGCGCTCAGTATCCAGCCCGAAACCGGGCCGCCGATAATGAAGGCCAGCGGTGCCCCCATCACATAGATTGCCATGGCGCGACCGCGACGTTGGGCGGGAAACCACAGTGTCAGCAGGTACATGATGCCCGGTGCGAAGCCGGCTTCCGCCACCCCGAGCAGGAAACGCGCGACATAAAACTGCATCGGCGTTTTCACCAGCAGCATGCAAGCCGAGATCAGTCCCCAGGTAATCATGATGCGGGCAATCCAGACCCGCGCGCCGACCTTGCGCAAGATCATGTTGCTCGGGACTTCGAAGATCAGATAACCGATAAAGAAAATGCCGGAACCGAAACCGTAAATGGCATCGTCGAATTTGAGGGCGTCAAGCATTTGCAGTTTGGCAAAGCCGACATTGACACGGTCGAGATACGCGACCAGATAGCAAATCAGTATCAGCGGCAAGAGTCGCCAATACGCCTTTTTGTACACGTCGCCGCTGTCGTCGGCAGCGACCGCCGTGCTGGTATATGCAGTTGTCATGTTGTCTCCTGACTACTTGTAATTTTTAGAGTACGTCTCCCGGTCATGGATGCCGGGAGTATCGTGGGTGTTGCCGGGGATTGCCTGCCGTGCGCTCAGTCGAACAGATCGGGTTGCTTGTGCGAGACTTCCATGAACAGGGTCTGGAAGTGCAGCCAGCCGATGAATTCATTGCCGAGATGTTGACGCGAGTATGCCGCGTGTTCGGGATCAATGGTTTTGGGCCGGATCGGCGCTGCTTCGGTCAGCAATTGCATGCGGCACACGTGATCGAGTGCAATGAAGTGCCAGCAGGCATCGTCGATGCTATGGCGGCTGGCGGTCAGCAAACCGTGGTTTTGATGAATCACCGCCTTGTTGCTGGCAAAGGCCCGCGCTACCGGATTGCCCGATTCGCCGGCCACGGGCACCTTGCCCGCGCCTTCGGTGAGTACCGCATGGTCGCCGTAAAACATGCAGGCATCCTGCGTGATCGGATCGAGCGCACGGCCCATCGAAGCCCACGCACCGCCATGCACGGTATGCGCATGGCAGGATGCCACCACATCCGGATTCAGTTCATGGATCGCCGAGTGCAAGACATAACCGGCCTGATTGATGGCGTAATCGCCTTGTACAACTTTGCCGCTGTGGTCGACTTGCACCAGCATCGAAACCTTGACCATGGAAAACGGTACGCATACCGGATTGGTCCAGAACAGTTCCGGAAATTCCGGGTCGCGCACCGTCAGATGACCGCCGAAGCCGAAGCTGAAACCATGGATCGCGAACAGGCGGCAAGCTGCTGCCAGACGCTCTTTGCGATGTTGCCGTTCGGCGGCGAAGGACGTAAAGACCGGTTCTTTGGGAAAGATCAACCCTTCTTGGCGTGGTTGATAGACGGATTTTTTTTCGACGGTGTCTGTGACGGATTCGGTGAGCATGCGGGTCTCCTCGTTTGATGGAGAGCCGATTATAGGTCTGCACTTTCGAATCATTATACAGCCCGGCCGAATAGGACTTATGCCGGCGGAGGGGGGAATCGAGGGGGTATCGGTGCCCATCGCGCGGAGCCGGTGACGGCGATACAGGGATGAACCGGTGCCATGTCCGGCGTTCGCAATGTGATCGGTTTGCCATGAAAATGTGCCACCGTTACATGTGCCGTGGCAGCTGGCGCAGGTGAAATAAATCGCATCCCCGAACCATCTCGCTTGAAATATTCTCGCTTGCGAAAGGCATCGTCGCGCTCGCAGAATAGACTGATCAGCAGAAATTTCTGCATTCCTTATGGAGACCCGCAGTGACAACCATCAATCCGGAATCTGCCGCCCGTCAATTGCAACAGGCGCAACAGCAATCGCAGCAAATCGATCCGATCACGGCGCAACTGCCCGGTTTCGATCTGACCGCCGGCTATGCCATGGCCGACTGGCTGCATCGCGAGCGGGTGCAGCAGGGGGCGGTCGCCGCCGGGCGCAAGATCGGCTTTACCAACCCGGCCATGCTGGCGCGCTATGGCGTGGAGCAGCCGGTATGGGGTTACATGTACCAACACACCGTGGTGTACCTCAAGGAGGCGTCGGCCAGCATTCGCATCGGCCATCTGACGCAGCCGAAGATCGAGCCGGAACTGGCGGTGCATTTCCATACGGCGCCGCCGGTCAATGGCGACTTGCTGCAAATTCTGGCGTGCATCGATTGGGTCGCGCACACCTTTGAAATCGTGCAATCGCATTATCCTGACTGGAAATTCACGGCCGCCGATGCGGTTGCCGATTCGGCCTTGCATGGCCTGCTGCTGGTCGGAAAACCGTTGCCGGTGGCCGGTTTGGGCCAGGACCCGCTGGCGGTATTGGCGAATTTTTCGGTGGCGCTGTCGTGCAACGGCGCATTACGCGAAAGCGGTACCGGCGCCAATGTACTGGGCAGTCCCTTGTCCGCCGTGGCGCATCTGATCGCCGCGATTGAGGCGCAGGCCGTGCGGCGGCCACTGCAAGCCAATGAATTGATCACCACCGGCACGCTGACTGCCGCGTTTCCGTTGCAGGCCGGCGAAACATGGCGCACCGAAGTACAAGGCATCGCGTTGCCGGGGCTGGAAGTCAGCTTCACCGCTTGATGCCGCTGCCGGTCTCACGGCAACGACCGGATCAAGCCATTGGCGGCAGATGAAATGCTGCCCGCTCTTGCGGATCGAGTTGCGCCGGCAAGCCGGCTTCCCATTGCAGATACTGGCGCGCGGCATCGTTGTCGCCGTCAAGGCGGTCATGCACGAAGTACAGAAAATCGATGCAGTCCGCATCTGCTGGCAGCGCCGGGGTACTGGCCGTCGGCAATTGCGCTGCGGTCCAGGCATCGAAGCCGCCGATCAGTTGTGACAATGTGATGGCGGCAGCATCGGGATTGCCGGCGCGCCATTCTTGCGCCACCAGCGCCACGACGCCATCGTCATCGCCCGCCAGCACCACATCGCAGCCGTCGGCAAACGCGGCCAGATCGGGCAAATGCGGACGTATGCCCCACACCGTATCGGGAATATGGGCCCGGCGATAAGCCATGCTGTTGCGTACATCCAGCACGCGCAAGCGGCGCTCTGCCAGACCTGCGGCCAGTTCATCGACGCTGGTCAGCGGCAGCACCGTCGTCAGCGCCTTGACCTTGCCGGCTTTGCGCAGCGGCAAGCCGCATTGCAGGCCGCCGCGCAAGACCCAGACCTGATGTCCCGATTGTTGGAGCCAGCTGGCGACCAGCGGCGCCCGGATGCCATCATTGTCGAACAGCACGATCCGGGCGTGACGCACGCCGACATACTGGTCGGTGGCTTGCACCAATTGCCCGCCCGGTGCCGATTGCGCACCGGCCAGGCTGTCGGCGGCAAATTCAGCCGGGGTACGCACATCGCATAAAAATACCGATTGCTGGTTCGCCGCTTGCCAGCCCGAAAGCGTCAGCGCATCGACTTCGCGGATGCCGAAATCCTTTGCGATCTGGCGGCTGCCTTTGCGCGCCGCGCCTTTGGCGGCCTCCGACAGTTGTTCCGGATAACGCCGGCTGCTGCCATGCTCCGGTTCCAACTCTGCCAGATACCAGCCACGGATGCCGTTTTCCAGCGCCATCACCGGATTCGGCAAACCAAGGTTGATCAGCGTCTGGGCGCCAATGATGCCGCCGCTCCGGCCATCGCCACTGACGACGATGGTGGTGGCGGGATTGCGGACAATCTCGTGCACGCGATAACCGAGTTCACCATTGGGACAGCAGACCGCGCCGGGAATCGTGAGCTTGCGATATTCATTCAGCGGCCGGCCATCGAGCACCATTACGTCGTCGCCGCGCTGGAGCATGGCGGCCAGCGTCGGCGCATCAACCGCAGGCGTGTGACAGGTTTGTTGCACCAGTTCGCCAAAGGCCTTGGCGGGCACATTGGTACCGGCAAACACGGGCAGTCCGCCCTCCTGCCATTGCCGGATGCCGCCGGCCAGGACATGCACGTTGGTGTAGCCGAGCGCGAGCAGGCGTTCGGCGGCACGCAAGGCGATGCGTTGATCGTCGTCGCACAGCACCAGACGCACCGTGCGCCGCGGCGCCAGTCTGCTGATATCGAGTTCGAGCCGGCTGTAGGGTAGCGAAATGCCATAGAACAGATGCGCGGCACCGAATTGCCCGGCTTCGCGGACATCGAACAGCGCGATTTCGGCGCCGTCGTGCAACCAGTGCCTGAGGGTAGGAGAGTCGACCAGTTTGGACATCGGACAGTGACAGCTTGAAAGAAAAAGTAGACGACGGCGGATAGCGACGCCAATCCCCGTGAAGAATTGGTGCCATAGCTTAGCAGTTTCGTTGCCGTCTTGCGTGCCTCCTGGTGGCGACCGGTTGCATTTTGGCAATGCTGCCGGCGGTGCGTGGCAAGGCCGTATAATCCCGTTTTGGCACGCATTTCATCCCTCGCCGCACGGTATGGATGAAATGCATTCTGACACTGCCACACCGTTTGTCCGGACCGATTTTCATGACCACTGCCATTTCCCCTCACACCCCCGTCGCTGCTTCGGCGGCTGACTTTGCCGTCACCGCCGTCGGTAGCGCCCAACGTCATTTGCAGGATGTCCTGACGATCGCGATTGAACATACCGGGGAGCACGCGGCACTGGTGGTGTACGACAGCCGCTGTGATCTGGCCGGGATACTGACGCAGGCATACCGGCGCTGTTTGCCGGCGGCGACCTTCATCGATTTCGACAGCACCGGCCCGGAGCAGGTGATGGCAGCGTTTGCGACGCTGGCCGCAGATGATCTGGTGATCCTGATCCAGTCCACCAATTTCCGGCTGGAAGCATTCCGTATCCGGGTCGAATTGTTCAAGCGTGGCCTCAAGGTAATCGAGCATCCGCATCTGTCGCGCATGCCATGGCCGGAGTCGGCGTATTACATCGATGCGCTGGCTTACGATCCGGCGTATTACCGCGCTGTCGGTTATGCATTGAAAGCGCGCATCGACAGTGCGCGCGGTGGCGTGGTCGAGAGCGGCGGCGAGCGGCTGGTGTTTGGTTCACCGTTCGAAGCGGCCAAGCTGAATATCGGCGATTACCGCGACATGAATAATGTCGGCGGCCAGTTTCCCATCGGTGAAGTATTCACTGAAGCGCAAGATCTGGAAGCGGTCAATGGCCGGGTACGGATTTTCATCTTTGGCGATACCGCATTTCACGTCAACCGGCCGCCGCAACCGATTACGCTGGTGATCAGCAAAGGCCGCGTCACCGACGTCATCGATTCCACCGCCGAGTTCGATCAGGTGCTCAACAATATCCGTGCCGATGAAGGCGAGGTCTGGCTGCGCGAACTCGGGTTCGGCATGAACCGCGCCTTCTCGCGCGAGCGGCTGGTCAGCGATATCGGTACTTACGAACGCATGTGCGGCATCCATCTGTCGCTCGGCGCCAAGCACGGCGTCTACAGCAAGCCCAACATCCGCCGCGCCACGGCCCGTTACCACATCGATGTGTTTGCGGTAACGGACGCAGTCTGGCTGGATGAGGCGCAGGTTTATCGCGATGGTGCGTGGCAGGTCTGAGCGCCTGCCCGGCTACGCCGGCTTACATGCTCCATTTCGCGGTCAGCAGGATATTGCGCGGATCGCCGTAGACATTGGCGAAGCTGTTGCTGCCCAGGTTTTGGTAATACCGCTTGTCGAAAAGATTGTTGATGTTCAGACGCAGCTCGGCATTGGCGGTCATCTGATAGCTCAGCATCAGATCGAACAAGGTGTAAGCGCCTTGTTTGACGTGAATGCTGTTGGCGCCGCTGCCGTTGACTTTATAAGTGTCGCTTTGAGCGCTGACCGAGCCGCCGATTCTCCAGCGTTCCAGATTTGCCGGCAGGCGATAACTGGCAGAGAGTTTGAGCAGATGCGCCGGCGTGGCCGGTTCAAACAGCGCCCCGATATTTGAACCCACGGCATCTTGCCGGTAGCGTGCATCGACATAGGTATAGCCGGCCTGCATTTGCCAGTTCGCCGTCAGCGCGCCGGACACTTCCATGTCCAGGCCGACGCTTTCAACTTCGCCGCTGGCTTCAAAACATGGCTTCAGGGGATTAGGGCATACCGTCAGATCCATTCTTTTGGCGCGATTATTCTGATTTATCTGAAACAGCGCCAGACTGGCGTTGAGCGTACCATCGAAATACTGCCCCTTGATGCCGATTTCCTTGTTGCTGCCCACAATTGGTTTGAGTATCTTGTCATTGCGGTCGCGCAGACCTTGCGGTTTGAAAATATCGGTATAACTGGCGTAGACCGCGTATGTATCGTTGAGGTCGTACATCAGGCCAGCGTAGCGGGTCAGGTGCTGCGTAATCTTGTACCCCGACGAATTGCTGATGCCACGCGACACCGACTGGCTGGAAAAATCGTAGCGATCAAGTCGTGTTCCCAGAATCAGTTTGAGCGGGTTGCTCAGGTTGAAGCGGGCGCTGGCATAAGCACCTTGCTGTTTGGCATCCGAAGCGGAATGCCAGTTGGCGTAATTGAGCGCGGGAGGTGGAACGAGGCTGGAATTCCAGTCGTGAACATTGACCAGCGTGCCGTTGCTGCCGAAGTCCCCGGTACCGTTGAATTTTTCGCGCCGGTCACTGGCGCCGACCACCAGTTCATGTTGGCGGCCCAGCAGCTGGAATGGGCCGGTGGCATATATATCCAGGCTGTTTTGATCGTCGGTGTACCTGAACCCGCCATGGTTCTGGGCGAATCCGCTGCTGCCGGCAGGCGTCAGGTAAGTGCCGAGCAAGTCCAGATTGGCCAGCACCCGGTTGGCAGTCAGCCGCAGCTTCCAGCCATTGTCGAAGCGCTGTTCGAGTTCGCCGAACAGGAAGGTGTTTTGCTTGTTCCATTTCGCCCAGTCGTTGCTCAGAAACGTGGCGCGTGGCAGGTGCAGATCGTTGCCATTGCGTGCTGTCGGCAGGCCGCCCCAATCGGCGCGGTTACGGTCATTTTGTATCGAGGCACCGACGCTGAGGGTGGTGCTGCTGGTCAGATCGGCTTCCAGCATGCCATACAACACGGATTGCTTTTTGAACACCTTGTCTTGAAAACTGCCCTTGTCCTGATAGGCCGCGACACCGCGTCCGCGCAAGCTGCCGGATGCGTTCAGGCGATTGGAGGCATCCACTTCGGCACGATAGTTGTCCCAACTGCCGAGGCTGCCCGACAGCGACAACTGCGGGGTCATGGCCGGACGCTTGCGTACCAGATTGATGGCCGCCGCAGGATTGCCGGCCCCTTGCATCAGGCCGGTCGCTCCGCGCACTATTTCCACCCGGTCATACATGGCGGTATCGGCGGAAGAAATCACGTCTTGCGTGTAGGTGGAAATGCTGGTCGGCAAGCCGTCGTACATGATGTTGTCGATCTGGAAGCCGCGCGCGAAAAAACGTTGCCGTTCACTACCGTATTTTTGCAAGATCAGCCCGGGCGTGTATTTGACGACGTCGTTGAGATTGGTCATGCCCTGATCGTCCATGCGCTGGCGCGTGATCACGCTGACGCTCTGAGGCGTGTCGCGGATCGGAAGCGCCAGCTTGCTTGCGGTATTCATGCTGTTGGTGGTGTAGGACGCAGTGCCTTCGGTGTTTGCATTCTTGTGACCGGCGTTGACGTGAACCGGCGGCAAACCTGGCGATGCCACTGTTGCTTCGGGAGCCTGGGCTTGCACATTGCATGCCAGCGCCACGGTGACGCCGGCGACGGCGCACGCCATGGTTGTGCGCCGGGCGATCACATGCTGACGGTGACGAGGGGGGGGAGTGAAAACTGCGGGACGATGTAATGCCATGATGCCTCTCTTTCTCGATCCGGATGCAATAAAGCGGAACGTGAGTACGCCTGCCGTGGGTGGCATGTCTGGTAGTCACGAGTGAAGGTGATGCGGACAGGACCAGCCATATAGCTGATGCGACCGCGCAATGACGCAGGAGGGCTGGGAAGGGAACCGGGCAGAAACGTGAGACGTGATTACAGGTGCAGAGCTCGCCGGAAAATCAAACCGGACTGACGCCGGCGTGCTCCGGCATCAGCCTGCCCGGCAGGAAAAGTCCGGTAGCGATACAGATGAATACTTGAATGGCTGCGTTTCGGGTTTGAATTCTAGGGGCAGCTTTTTCGTGTCGCAAGCGTTTTGAAGCGTGCTTTTGATTTATGTAATTTATCTGGACGAAGTACGAAACTTGAATGGTCTGAATGCTAAATTCAAATGCATCAATTGCTATTGACGGTGACGACGGATGTCGAGGGAAGTTTCTCGATGGTGCATGGCGTCTGGCTTTTCGCCACGAACGGAGGTCACATGGCAGACGCGTGGTGAGGCGCAACGGATGTTGGCCTCATCACGATACTTTCAACGATAGTTGGCAATGCCGAGCAAGGCTTCATACTCGGCGATGCTGACTGCGCCACCTGGTGAACCGAAGGCGTTGCCGGTGTGTTTGATGTGTTCGGCAAAGCGCAGCATCATGTGGGCGTAGGCGAGGGTGGATGAGATCGGGAAGCTGAGCAGGCGAAAGCCCAGGGTTTCCAGTTGCATCGCTGTCAGCGGCGGCGTCTTGCCATCGACGGCGTTGAACATCAGCGGCGCGTCAATACTGGCGATGGCGCGCTGCATTTCTTCTTCCGATTGCAGCATTTCCAGCAACACCAGATCGGCGCCGGCTTCGGCATAGGCCTGACCGCGTGCAATTGCTTCATCGAGACCGAGCGGGATGCGGGCATCGCTGCGGCCGATGATCAGGAAGTCGGCATGCTTGCGGGTCTGTACCGCTACCCGGATTTTGTCGGCGTGTTCTTCTTTCGAAATCAGCGCCAGTCCTTTCATCGCACCGCATTTTTTGGGCGTGACCTGATCTTCCAGATGAATCGCCTGTACCCCGGCGGCTTCGTAATCGCGTACGGTGCGTTCGACATTGTTGAGATTGCCGTAGCCGGTATCGGCGTCCGCGATGACCGGGACCTTGACCGTCGCGGCAAAGGCGCGGCCGCGTTCGGTCATTTCCGACATGCCGAGCAAACCGATGTCGGGGGCGCCGAGCAGGCTGGCGGATAAACCGTTGCCGGTCATGTAGACCGCTTCGAAGCCGGCCTGTTCAAAGATGCGCGCGCCCAGCGCATCGTGGCAACCGGGGGCAACAACGATTCCCGGTTGGCGCAATCGTGCTGCCAGCGATAGCGTTTGTGTCATGCGGTTATATCCCGATAAATGAAAAGGTGTGTGCGGGTCGCCGCGTTGCAGCGACAACCCGCATGCCGTCAGTCGGCGGCGCGGTCGTTCTTGATTTTCAGCGACATGCACAAGAAGAAGCCGATGATCGGACTGATCGCCAGCGCCAGCAATGCCAGGGAAAAACTCTGGGTGGTTTCGCGAATCCAGCCCACCAGATAGGGGCCGATGAAGCCGCCGATCTGGGCGAAACCGTTGATCATGGCAATGCCGCCGGCAGCCGCAGCGCCGGTCAGGAACTGGGTCGGCAATGTCCAGAACACGCCCAGCGTGGCCCACAATCCCATGGCGGCGATGCAGATCAGAATCAGGCCGACGACTGGCGATGGCACCAGGGCGCTGGCAGCCAGAAACACACCGCCGAACAAACCGGCGCAGGCGGTATGCATCTTGCGTTCGCCAGTCCGGTCGGAACTGCGTGCCACCAGTACCAGGCCAACCGCCGCGCACAGGAATGGCAATGCCGATACCAGCCCGGTCTGGAAGTTGTTCAGGCCGCCGAGACTCTTGACGATTTGCGGCAGCCACAACACCACGCCATAAATCGCCACCGCGTTGAACATGTACACCAGCGTCAGAATCCACATGCGTTTGTCGCGGAAGATGGCGCCGAACTCATGTTCCGAATGCGCTGCGCTTTGCTGGCGTTCTGCCGCCAGCACCGAAGTCAGCCAGCTGCGTTCATCGTCCTTGAGCCACTTGCCTTGTTCGGGACGGTCGACCAGATAGAAGAAGGTGACGATGCCCATGATGATCGCCGGCAATCCTTCGATGATGAACATCCACTGCCAGCCGGACAGGTTGAACCAGCCGTGGGTTGAACTGAGCAGGTAACCCGACAGCGGAGCGCCGACCACCGACGACAGCACGGTGGCGAGCATGAATCCGGCCACTGCTTTGCCGCGTTCCTTCTTGGGAAACCAGTAAGTCAGATACAGCAGGATGCCGGGCGCGAATCCGGCTTCGGCCAGACCGAGCAGGAAGCGCAAGGCATAGAAACTCCATGGACCCTCGATGGCGGCCATGGCACAACCGACGATGCCCCAGGTGACCATGATGCGGGCGATCCAGATGCGCGGACCGACCTTGTGCAAGATCATGTTGCTGGGAATTTCAAAGGCGATGTAGCCCAGAAAAAAGATGCCGGCGCCGAGGCCGTATACCTTGGCGCTCAGGCCCAGGTCCTGGTTCATGGTGAGCGCGGCAAAGCCGACGTTGACCCGATCCAGATAATTGATCATGAACAGAAAGAAGCAATACCAGACGATCTTGCGATGCAGTTTGCTGATGACGCGTTTGCCGATATCGCTATCGGCATCACTAAGTGTTGCCACACTGGCGTTAGCCATGTTGTCTCCTTTGGCGGAATTATTTTATTGCAGCATTGTTGATTGCTGCTGTCACCCGTGGCCCTGAGTCGATGCTCAGGATTGCCGTGCAGTACGGGGGAGTTGATTATACGAGTTTGTCGCGGCGGTTGCCGGAGGGGGAAGCGGACGGCGGTGCTGGCTGAAAACGCCAGTCATCGCCGCCGTCAATGTCTGCTGCATAGGTCTTGCGTAACCGCTTTTGCTGGCGGTCAGAATTGGCGTGATTCAGGCCTTGGTGTTGATGTTCGTGCCGACCTTGGTATTGCTGCCGGTGACTTCATTCTGTACCGCCGTGGCAGCTGATTTGACGGCGTCGACGGTGGCGCTGGCGGCACTGCTGATGTCACTGCCAACCTTGCTGGCAGCATTTTTGATTGGTTGGTAAATGTTGGTGTTCGGCGTATTCGAATGCGACGAAGCAGATGATGTGATCATGATGAACCCTCGTGATTGTTGTGAATGCAGGTGATGAAATACGGCAATGCTGTGGTCGCGAATGGCGAAAACGGCGACCCGTTGATCATAGCAATGGCAGGCGCGGCCGCTGTTCAGCGCGGCGTAAAACCGGGTAAACCTTTGTAAAGCAGAATCCGGTGAGATATTCGCCGCCACCGGCGAGCACGGTCGGGGCTGCCGGCTGCTGCATCAATTCGGGGCGTTTTTTGGAAAAACGAGTTGAGGCAGCGGCGATGATGCCTGCATGGCAATATTTTTCCCCGTCTGCCGCTCCCTGGGCAGGGATATCAGGGAAGTCGTTTTGATCGGCTGCATTCTGGTTTTCAATTTGTTACCGGTATTTTTGTACGGTGGCCGCGCAGGCAGCAGCGCGGCGAGCGTATCGGGATAATTGCGAGTACTAGCCAAATTTCTATAAAAAATGAAGGAAATGACGATAAATTTCCATTCAATCGCCCTATTTTGGGGAGAATTGCTTTATATTACTTTCCCTAAATTCAGCCAGTGGCCTGGCATAAAAATAAAACCCATTGGCCGCTGTCTGGCATCCGCCTGACATTCAGCGCTCGCCGCCCGTTGCCTGGCGCTGCCGTTTCGATATCGTTACCTGAGGAGAGATTTTGACTTACGCCACTGTGGAAGACTTTCTTGCCATGGTCGCTAAACGCGACCCGCACCAGCCTGAATTTTTGCAAGCCGTGAAGGAGGTCATGATCAGCTTGTGGCCTTTCATCAAAAAGCATCCCAAGTATGCCGAGCACGGTTTGCTGGAACGTCTGGTGGAAGCCGAGCGCGTGATTCAATTCCGGGTGTCGTGGGTCGATGATCGCGGTCAGACGCAAATCAACCGTGCCTTCCGCATTCAACACAGTTCGGCAATCGGTCCGTTCAAGGGCGGCATGCGTTTTCACCCGTCGGTCAATCTGTCGATCCTGAAATTCCTGGCCTTCGAACAATCTTTCAAGAATGCGCTGACGACGTTGCCTATGGGCGGCGGCAAGGGTGGTTCCGATTTCGATCCGAAGGGCAAGAGCGACGGCGAAGTGATGCGCTTCTGCCAGGCGCTGATGTTTGAACTGTATCGTCATCTGGGTGCCAATACGGACGTCCCGGCCGGTGATATCGGCGTCGGCGCGCGCGAAGTCGGTTTCATGGCCGGCATGATGAAGAAACTGTCGAACGATACCGCTTGTACTTTTACCGGCAAGGGCCTGGCCTATGGCGGCAGTCTGATGCGGCCGGAAGCGACCGGTTACGGCACGGTCTATTTTGCCGAAGAAATGTTGCGTCGCGCCGGCAAGTCATTCGATGGCATGACGGTGTCGGTTTCGGGTTCCGGCAACGTCGCCCAGTACGCGGTGGAAAAAGCGCTGGAACTCAACGCCAAAGTGGTGGCGGTATCCGATTCCGGCGGCACCGTGTACGACAAGAACGGTTTCAATGAAGAAAAGCTGGAAGCGCTGAAAGAATTGAAGAACGTGCAACGCGGCCGCCTCGAAGATTTCGCCCGTCAGTTCGATTTGCAATTCGACGCCGGCAAACGGCCATGGCATATCCCGGTGCAGATTGCCTTGCCGTGTGCAACCCAGAATGAACTGGATGCCGACGATGCCGCCACGCTGGTGCGCAACGGCGTCATCTGCGTGGCCGAAGGCGCGAACATGCCGTCGACATTGGAAGCGGTGGATGTGTTCCTGAAAGCCGGCACCCTGTATGCACCGGGCAAAGCCAGCAACGCCGGCGGCGTGGCTACCTCGGGTCTGGAAATGTCGCAGAATTCGCTGCGTCTGTCCTGGCACCATGCCGAAGTGGACGAGCGTCTGCACGGCATCATGAAGGAAATCCACGCCAATTGCGTCCACCACGGCAAGCGTGCCGACGGTACCGTCAATTACGTCGATGGCGCCAATATCGCCGGTTTCGTCAAGCTGGCCGATGCCATGCTGGCGCAAGGCATTTACTGATCGTCAACTGAGCGTTGGTTGTCCGCTCCGGGCCCCGCAACAAGGGATTGTTGCGGGGCCCGGTCGTTTCTGCGCTTAGTTGCCGTATTCGGTGTATTTGCGGGCGCTGCCGTGCGCCAGCCCGACCGGATATTTCAGGCGGTTCAATTCCATCTTTTCGAGTGCCGCGCGATACAGGTCAACGCCGCTCTTGTCGGCCAGTCGCACCAGATACAGCAAGACATCGGCCAGTTCATGGCGGATCCCGGTGCGCTGCCGGTCATCGAGTTCGGCATCTTCGCCGCTGCGCAGCCATTGATAATGTTCCAGCAATTCCGAGGCTTCCACCGATAAGGCCATGGCCAGATTCTTGGGCGTGTGAAACTGGTTCCAGTCACGTTCGTCGGCAAACTGGCGCATCACGTCGCGCAGGCGCAGCAGGTCGGAGTCGGGGGCGGGGATGTGGTCGGGCATGGCGCAGGGTTCCGTAGTCAATCAACAGGTGGACTATAGCGCGGTCCGCCGCCGGCGTGCAGACGGCGTCGGGAATTTCTGCGACACTGCCGGCTTGCGGGTGAGCCTTGCCTGATACTGACTAGAGAACATATGAACTGGACCGACGGCTATGTGACCGATATCGGCTATACCTATGGTTATTACCCGGAACTGAATCCGGCCCGCATCCGCATGGCGTTTGCCAATGCCGGACTGGCTTGCCCCGGGATCGGCACGGCCTGCGAACTGGGTTTCGGTCAGGGTGTCAGCACCAATCTGCATGCGGCAGCGTCGACGGTGCGCTGGCATGGCAATGATTTCAATCCGGAGCAGGCGCGCTTTGCACGCACGCTGGCCAATGCCAGTGGCGCCGGTGCGCAACTGGAGCAGGACGCCTTTGCCAGCTTTTGTACGCGCGACGATCTGCCGCAATTCGATTTCATCGCCATGCACGGCATCTGGAGTTGGGTCTCGGCCGCCAACCGCAGCATCATTGCCGACTTTGTCCGCCGCAAGCTGAACCCCGGCGGCGTCTTGTACATCAGCTACAACACCCAGCCCGGTTGGGCTGCACTGATGCCCTTGCGCGATTTGCTGGTGCAGTACACCGAGCGCTTCAGCACCGCGCAGCAGGGCAGCGCCGAGCGTATCGACGCCGCGCTGGCATTTGCCGAACAGATGTTTGCCACCAATCCGGTATATGCCCAGGCCAATCCATTCATGGGGCAACGGCTGGAGGCGCTCAAGCGGCAGAGCCGCAATTACCTGGCGCATGAGTATTTCAATCGGGACTGGCAGCCGCTGTCGTTTGCCGACATGCGTGCATGCTGGACGGATGCAGGCCTAAGCTTCGCCTGTTCGGCCGATTTTCGCGATCATCTCGATGCCGCCAACCTGACACCGGCGCAAAGTGAATTTACCCGCAGTATTCCCGATGCCGGTTTCCGCCAAAGCGTGCGCGATTTCATGGTAAATCAGCAATTTCGGCGCGATTACTGGGTGCGCGGGGCGCAGGCGCTGACGCCGCCGCAGTGCGCAGATGTGCTGGAACAGCAAGCCGTGGTATTGCTGACTGCGGCCGAACAGGTGCCATTGACGGTGGAACACGTGGCTTCCGAAATCACGCTCAATCGCCTGATCTACGGCCCGATCCTGGAGGTGCTGGCCGACTTCCGGCCGCATACGCTGGCGCAGATCGCAGCCGCGGTCAGTGCCAGGAACCTGACGTTCGGGCAGGTGCGGGAATCGCTGCTGATGCTGATCGGCACCGGCCATGCAGCGCCGGTGCAAGACCCGGCGGTCACGCTGGCGGCCGGCGGCACCAGCGCTGCACTGAATCGCTATCTGCTGGAACACGGCGGCGAAGTCGAACATTTGGCCAGTCCGGTCAGCGGTGGCGGGGTCGCGGTGGATCGGATACAACAGTTGTTTTTGCAGGCGGAACTGGCGCAGCAGCACACGCCGGAAGAGGTCGCGGCCTGGGTCTGGAAACAGATCAGTGCGCACGGCAAGAAGCTGGTGACCGGTGGCGTGCGGCTGGAGCAGGAGGCCGACAATCTGGCGGAACTGACGCGCCAGGCGACGCGTTTTGCGGCGACCCGGCTGCCGTTGCTGAAAGCGCTGCAACTGCTGTAAAAAAAAGCGAATGCGACCCTGCGGCAGTCAACGCGGGGCCGGAAAACTGGAGTAATATCGGCGGGTCATCGCTACGATGACGCCGCGTAATTGCTGTGGGGGCAAGTGGCCGCAAACGTTGTAAAAAAATAAAATGCGAGTCAATTTCACGCTGAAAACCAAAGTCATCGTTGTCGTTGTGGCGGCGGTCCTGATCACGACCGCCGTGATCTCTGCCGTGTCGCTGTTGATGATGCGGCGTGACATGAAAGCGCTGATCGGCGATCAGCAATTCACGATGATGAAAACCATCGCGATTGCCCTCGATGAAGGTTTCACCAATCGTCGCATGGCGCTGCGCTCGCTGACCCAGGGCATTCCGCCGCAGGCCTGGCATGATCGCGCCGCGATGCAGAAGTATCTTGATCGCCATGTCGGCCTGACACCATTGTTTTTCAACTTTTCCGTATTTGATGCCGACGGCGAGTTGCAGGCCAATTTCATCGATCCGACGCTGGCCGGCCGGTTCAATGTCGCCGGCCGCGAATACATGATGCGCACCCTGAAAACCGGCAAAGGCGTGATTTCGGAGCCGCTGCGCAGTCAATTGTCGGGACGTGCCATCGTCTTGATGACGGAGCCGCTGTACGATGCCAAAGGCAAGATCGCCATGGTATTTGTGGGCAGCATCGATTTGCAGCAGGATAATTTCCTCGGCCAGTTCACCGATACCCGGGTCGGCAAGAGCGGGTATGTATTCGTGCTGACGACCAACGGCATCATCATCGAACATCCGCAAAAATCCAGAATCCTCAAGCACGCCAATCTGATCGGCGGCAAAAGTGATGGCACAGACCGCGCGCTGGCCGGCTTTGAAGGCAGCATGGCGGGCTTCAACCGCACCAATCAACCGGCCTTGTTTTCTTACAAGCGGATGAAAACCACCAACTGGATCATCGGCTCGATCTATTTGCAGGAGGAGGCCTTCTTATCGATATCGGAGATGCAAAACAAGGTTTTGCTGGTGTCGGCCACGCTGGCGTTGCTGGCGGGGTGGCTGGCCTGGCTGGTGATGTCGCGCCTGATGGATCCCTTGCATCGCCTGCACGGGCACATTCAGCAAATCCGTGCTGACAAAACCTATTCGGCGTTGCCGCAAAACTATCGCAATGATGAAATCGGTGATCTCGGTGTCGCCTTCAATTCGCTGATGCAGGAGCGGCGTGATGCCGAAACGGCGTTGGACCAGGCCCGGCAGCATCTGGAAAACATGAACCAGACGCTGGAGCGGCTGGCGCTGGAAGATGAACTCACCGGGCTGGCCAACCGGCGCCGGCTGGAACTGGCGTTGCAGGACGAATTCAATCGTGCCACGCGCCACGCCAGTTGGCTGGCGCTGGTGATGATCGATGTCGACCGTTTCAAACAATACAACGATCAGTACGGTCACATCGCCGGCGATGAATGTCTGCGCCGCATCAGTCATGCGATCTTGCAGCACAAATACCGGCCGGGCGATCTGGTGGCGCGCTATGGCGGTGAAGAAATCGTGGTGCTGCTGCCGGCTGCCGATGAAGCCGGCGCCCGTGCGGTGGCCGAGCGTATCCGTCAAACGGTGCGGCAGTTGCAGATTCCGCATGACGGCAATGAATCCGGGGTCGTCACCATCAGCGCCGGCGTCAGCGCCGTGATTCCGCTGCGCAATCGCAATACTGCCGAGGAGTTGTTGCGGCAGGCCGATCAGGCGCTGTATCTGGCCAAATCGGATGGTCGTGATTGCGTGCGCGGCAGCAGTGAATCAGCGCCAGGCGCCTAGCTTGCGGCTGGCTATTTTCGCAGCCGGTCCAGACGCAGCCGGTCGCGCTCGTCGCTCAGCCTTGATACCGCCAGGTAGACCGCACCGATGGTCGCCAGAAAACCACCGCCGGCCAGCAGGAACATCAACAGAATCTGATACTTGGCGGCGGCCAGCGGGTCCATGCCGGCCAAGACCTGACCGGTCATGATGCCGGGCATGGTGATGATGCCGGCCGCCGCCATCTGGTTCATCAGCGGCAGCAGGCCGGCGCGCACGGCACGCCGGATGATGTCGCGAAAGGCGCTGAAGCGGTCGGCGCCGAGCGCCAGTTGTGCTTCGATGGCATTGCGTTCACGGCTGACGGTGGCGAACACATGGTTGAGTCCGACGCTGGCCGAATTCATGACGGTGCCGAGAATGATGCCGGTCAGGGGAATCGCATGCCGCGCGTCATACCACGGCGTCGGCTGCAGCGCGGTCGTCAGCGCCAGCAGTGCGACGGACAAGGTTGCCATGCACACCGGCGCGCCGCTGACCACGTAATGCCAGAAGCCGACCAGCCGTTTTTCCTGGCGGGCGCCGGTTTCGATGGCCGCCGCCGCCAGCATCAGCGCCACCACGGCAGCGGTCAGCCACAGCGACGACAAGGCGAATATCTGACGCAGGAACAGACCCACAATCAACAGTTGCAGCACCATGCGTACCGCGGCGATCAGCAATTGACGTTGAATCCCCAGCGCCAGCAACAATGACAAGGCGGCGCTGCCCAGCACCAGCAGCGCGGTGGTTATCAGTTCGGTGGTGGTGAGGACGACCGGCGTCACAGGTGCTGCTCCGTCAGGCCGCTGTGGCTCATCTGGAATACACGGTCGGCCAGACGGCCGATCTGGGCCGGATCATGCGATACCAGCAGCAAGCCGCAGCCCTCCCGTTTGAGTTGCTGCAATAGTGTTTCCACTTGCGCCATGCTGTGTTTGTCGAGTGCCGAGGTGGGTTCGTCGAGCAACAGAAATTGCGGTTGTTGCGAGATCGCCCGCAGCAAGGCCAGACGCTGGCGCTCGCCGCTCGACAACTGCGCCACCGGTGCGGCCAGAATATCGGCACGCAAGCCGACGGCAGCCAGCAATTCGCTTACCCGTTGCGGCTGGCGCAGATGTTCTGCGACATGCTCGCCCCACCAGCCGGATTCCGCCGCAACATAAGTGACACGCCGGCGCCATGCCGGCGCCGGCATCCCCGCGCGCGTTTGCTGGCCGATGCCGACTTCACCATGATTGACATCGAGATCGGCAATCATGCGCAGCAACAGGCTCTTGCCGATGCCGGAGGGGCCGGCGATGGCCACGCATTGACCACTGTTGACTTGCAGATCGAAGGGGCCGCTGACCAGACCGCTCAAATTGCTGATGTGCAGCGTTGCATTGCGTGCATGGGCGGTGGCGGCGGCTGGAGGCATGCTGAGAATCAGGGTTTGCCGGGTACCAGGAATTTGGACTTGGCGCAGTAAATCTTGGCTTTGGTATCGGCATAGGCGATTTTGCTGCCGGCCTGTGATTCGCGCAGAGAATAGGTAGTGGCATCAGTCAGCGTGAAGCGGATGCCGATGGAGGAGGAAATCGCTTCAGCCACCTTTTGCGGCGTGGCATTGACGACCGCCCCGATGAAATCGGCCGGGCTGCTCGGATCGTTGACCATGACGTCAGTGATCTGGAGGCCCCAGATACTGCTGTCGGCCTTGAACCAGTAGGCGCCGCCCTCGGTTTTGTAGGGCGGGCCGAATGCGGCTTGCAGATAATCGAAGAAATACTTGCTGTTGAGCTGATTCAGGCACAGCAGCGCATTACCTACTTCAATCCCGAACGTTGGCGGTGCGACGGCGCCGGCGGCTGTACAGAACGATAGCGTACAGGCAAGAACGGCACGGTGAAAATTCTTCAAGCAGACTCCCAGACACTCATTTGATCAATGGCCGCGGTTGCGAACGGACCTATTTTAAATGAGCCGGGGCGGGAGCGCCATTGCCGTTGCCGTTTAGCCTGCGCGGCCGGTCTTGAGCAGGGTTTCGCCGCGTTGCGAAATGTCGAGCTGGCCGCTCAGGCTGCTCAAGCCGTCGAGAAAGGAAGCAATCCCGGTGCCTTTGACCATCACACAGGGTTTGCCCATCTTTTTGCACAGTTGCTTGACCAGATGATAGGCGTTATGACTGATGTTGCCGGAAGCACACACCACCATGTCGGCGGCGCTGAGCATCGGTTGCAGGCGGTGCAGGCTGTCTTCGCGGCCGCCGTCGTGGTGGGTGAAGCGGCCATGCCGGGTTTCAATTGCCAGCCGGTAGTGATTGCGGGCCCCGGTCAGGCCGCCGACGCACAAGACATAGCGGTCATGCAGCGAAAAACGTTCAGGATCAGGAACCGCCGGCAGACCCGGCTGGATCAGATTGCTGCGGACGACGTCATGTGCGGCACGTGATGTGGTGACCAACTTATTGCTTGCGCGATGCATGGTTTCCCCTTGATGGCAGCATGGAGAGCATGGATGTTGCTCTCACGGTATCTGATTCTGTCTGTCGCCAGACTAAACCGATAAGCGCTGCGCACGAACGAAGAAATTGGCATTTGAATATACGTAATTCCAGCGCTGCCCGGTCAGGCGCTCAGCACTGCTTTTGCACCGCGCGCACGAAGTCGGCCAGGCGGCGTCCGCTTTGATCCGGATAACTGTCGCTGGCGGTCATGCCGACGATACGGTCGAGCCGGAATGAACGAAACGCGCTGCGGGTTTCGCACCAGGCCGCAATCGACCACGTGCCGCCCCAGAAATACAGGGCCAGCGGCCAGATGATGCGCCGGGTCTGGCTTTTCCTGACATCGCTGTAATCGAGCAAGAGCTTTTGCCGGCGACTGATGTTTTGCCGGATATGTTCCAGTCGTTTGCCATGCTCGGGGTCGATGTGGAAGGTGGGCGCGAACAAGGTCGTGGCTTCGACGAAGTCGCGCTTGTCTTGCGGCAGCGCCAGCACGATCTTGGCCAGGGCGGCGGCGCCCGAGGCTGCCAGTTGCGGGCCACCCCAGGCTTGCACCATGCGCATGCCGATCACCAGCGCATCGATTTCATCGGGGGAAAACATCAGCGGCGGCAGGTCGAAGCCGGATTTGTTGAGGCGGTAGCCGACTCCGGCTTCGCCTTCCACCGGCACGCCGGACAGCGACAGATCGCGGATATCGCGGTAAACGGTGCGTTCGGAAATCGACAGCCACTCTGCCAGTTGCTTTGCCGTCGTGAGCCGGCGTCCGCGCAGGTACTGCGTGATTTGAAACAGGCGGTCAGCTCGGCGCATGGCAGTAGAAGGCAGGTTGGACAGTGAGCGTGATTCTGGCATGTCTGCCGCCGCCGGTCAGTTTTTTTCACTGGATCGGGCCCCATGAAATTTGCCATGCCGGGCATGCCACGCATCGACGCGCCCGGCATGCCGGCGGCCTGCTTATTGCATGGCGTGCAAGGCGATGCGATTGCCTTCGCTATCGGTGAAATGCGCGATGTAACCGAGTTGTTTTGGCAGCGCGAATTTATCCATGATGACCTTGCCGCCGGCACCGGCGATGCGGTCGATCACGGTCTGGATGGATGGACCGGCATCCAGATACACCAGCGTGCCGCCATGACCCGGTTCACAGAAGTCGGCCTTGGTCAGCGCGCCGAGGGAATTGCCGTCGCTGTCGGTGAAAATCGCCATCGGTGCGAACTCGGAAGTTTCGGTGCGCAGTGTGGTATCGAAGATGGTTTCGTAAAATTTGCTGGCGCGGGACAGGTCGTCGGCCGGGATTTCAAACCAGTTGATTTTTGTTTGCATGATGTTGTCCTTGTAAGGTGTGAATGCCGGTTGGCATGTCACGCATCATGCGGCAGCACTCCTGACAGCGTAGTGTCAGGAGTGTCAGCAGAGGTCAGCAGCGATGTGTCGCCGGGTCATGCATCAGCGGGCTGCATCGGCGACCGGCAAGGCCGCGTCTTCGCGGTCGGCGCGTTCGGCATAACGACGTGCCAGTACCGCGCACAACATCAATTGCATCTGATGGAAGATCATGATCGGCAGCAGCACTGCGCCGACGGTGCCACCGCTGAACAACACCGATGCCATCGGGATGCCGGAGGCCAGCGACTTTTTCGAACCGCAAAACACCAGCACGATTTCATCAGGACGCGAGAAACCGAGTGCGCGGCTGCCATAGGTTGTCACCAGCAATACCGCCCCCAGCAGGAAGGCATTGACCAGAATCAGCAGCGCCAGTTGTGAGGGCGGAAACAGGTGCCACACCCCTTGTGCTACGGCCGCGCTGAACGCTGCATACACCGCCAGCAAGATGCTGCCGCGATCCACCACGGTCAGGATGCTGCGATGGGCTTCGACCCATTTGCCGATCCATGGCCGCAGCACATTGCCGAGCACGAATGGCAACAGCAATTGCAACAGGATGCTGAGCACATCGTGCCAGCCGCCGCCGGCATGTTGACGATGCAACAGCAGCGCTACCAGCAATGGCGTGATGACAATGCCCAGCAGATTCGAGGCGGTGGCGCCGCAAATCGCGGCCGGCACGTTGCCGCGCGCAATCGAGGTGAAGGCAATCGACGACTGCACGGTCGATGGCAGGGTACAGACGAACAGAATGCCGAGCCACAGTTGCGGCGTCAGCATGTCCGGAAACAGTGCCTTGAGCGTCAGGCCCAGCACCGGGAACAGCACGAAGGTGCAAGCCAGCGTCAGCAGATGCAGACGCGGTTGGCGGAAACCGGCCAGCGCTGCCGCACGCGACAGGCGGGCGCCATGCAGAAAGAACAACAAGGCAATCGCGACATTGCTGGCGACGCGCATCCAGTCTTCAAATTGTCCGCGTGCCGGCAGCAGCGTGGCCAGCAACACGGTGGCCAGCAGCATTTGGGTAAAGCGGTCGGGCAGGTAGCGTTTCATGATGATTTCCTTGTGAGGGCGTGGCGCCAGCGCCTCCGGCATGGGCTTGCCGGCCGGCAACGGCGTGGCGTAACACCCGATACCAGCATCATAGGAAAAGCCACGGCCATAGGGAACCCCGTTAATCACGTTGACTGTAATCGGATTTTCCGATGACAATGGCCAGATGTTTAATCCTGTCTGGCTCAAAACCTTTGTCACGGTGGCGGCATCGCGCAGTTTTACCGATGCCGGGCGTCGTCTCGGCCTGACGCAGTCCAGCGTCAGCGACCACATTCGCCGTCTCGAAGAAAGCAGCGGCCGGCGCCTGTTCGTCCGCGATACCCATTCGCTGGCACTGACCGTGGATGGCGAAAGCCTGTTGATTCATGCGCGCCTGATCCTGGAAGCGCATGCCCGCGCCGAGGCGCAATTCAATGCGCCGCGCCTGCGCGGCCGGGTCCGCTTCGGCACCTCGGACGATTTGTCGCTGGGGCCGCTGCCCGATATGCTGGCGGCGTTTCGCCGTGAGCATCCCGAAGTTGAGCTGGAAATCACGATTGGTCTGAGCAACGAGCTGTATCAGCGCATGGATCGCGGTGAACTCGATTTGCTGGTGGGCAAGCGCCGTCCCGGCGAACAGCGCGGTCACTTCATGTTTCGCGAACCGCTGGCGTGGTTGGCGCGGCCGCAAACGCTGGTCGATTTGCGCCTGCCGTTGCCGCTGATCCTGTTGCCGGAACCGAGCGTGACGCGGGCAGCGATTCTGGAACGGCTCGGCAGCAGCGGCTGTCACTGGCGCATCGTCTGCACCAGCGGCAGTCATGCCGGTTGCATGGCGGCGGCGCGTGGCGGTTTGGGGTTGACGGTGTTGCCGCTGCATCTGGCATCGCGCGATCTGACCTTGCCGCTCAATCACGCCAGCTTGCCGCAGTTGCCGGATGTTGAATATGTGGCCGTGACCGCGAAGCGACTGAGCCGGCCCGCTGAAACGCTGTTCCAGATTTTGATGGCGAGCGAACTGCATGCCGCCGAGAATTGACTGACGTTCATCAGATTGAAAACAGGAGACTTGCATGACAACGACGACCACGACGCCAACTGTTGATGATCAATATGAAGAACGCGTGCGCGCCAGTTTTGGCCGGCAGGCGGTAATGCAAACCATCGGTGCCGAAATGACCACGGTGACGCCGGGACTGGTCGAGATCAGCCTGCCGTATCGTGCCGATCTGGCGCAGCAGAACGGATTCCTGCATGCCGGCATCACCACCACGATTGCCGACAGTGCCGGCGGCTATGCGGCCTTGAGTGTGTTTGGCCCGGGCCAGGATGTGCTGACCACGGAAATCAAATTGAATTTGCTGGCGCCCGCCGACGGCAGCCATTTTCTGGCGCGCGGCCGGGTCATCAAAAGCGGCAAGACGCTGACGATTTGCCAGATTGAAGTGCATGCGCACAAAGACGGAAAAACGAGCCTGTGCGCCTATGGCCTGATGACCACCATGCGCATGCAGGTGCGCTGATCAAATCGCGCTGATCAGCCTTCGATAATCAGATCGGGACGGTTGAGAGCGCGGAGGCGTTGCTCGACAAAGTAACCGCCGGCTTCGGTGTAGCGCAGATAGTAGCGGCCGCAGTGGTTGCACGCGGCAACGGTGCAGCGGTTGTAGGGGAAGTACTTCAATGCGATGGGCGCCAGCGGTGATTCGTAACGCGTGCCGTGCGGATGGTACTCGGTGAAGCCGGGTTCATCGAACGGATTTTCGCGCAGGCTGGCAATGTCGCGCAGACCGGATTCGGGAAACGACAGCGACATGCTGCCCCAGGCAGAGGTGTCAGCCAGTTGGCAGGGACAGTCAGTAGCAATGGCGGCGCTGTGTTGCGCCAGCGCCCGCAAGCTTGCCGGGTCGGGGTAAGGTAAGTCAGTCATGCGTGCAGTATCGCCTATTTGCCGCCGAACGCAATTTTTCCGCCATGCAGTTGCGCGGTACCGCCGCCGAGATTGCTCAGTACCGGCCACACCTGTTTGCCGATGCGGATTTCAACCCCTTCGTACACCGCCTTGGTGGCGATGACTTGCGCTGACTCGGTGGCAACCAGATCTTCTTTCATGTCGTTCTGTTCGGCGATCAGGTCTTTGACTTCCTGCGCCAGGATCTTGCGCTTTTGTTCGGTCTCTTCAATCTGTCCTTCGACCACCTTTTGCGGATTCTGTTTGTAATAGGCAATGGTCTTGATGGTCAGCTCAAGTTCGCTGAGTTTCTTCTTGAATTCCTGTTCCTTGGCGTTGAGCTTTTCTTCCAGATACGGATCGAGGCCGACCTGAATCCGGGTCTTGTTACCGGTGGGGGCGCCGAGCCCGGTCGCCTTGATCAGCATCGTGGCCTGCGCGCGGCCGCCGATGATCTGGCCCAGTTTGGGATTGGTCTTGCCGACGATGATTTCATTGCCGGCCTGCAGTTCACACTGGCGGGCATTGCCGGCAATCAGGATCGAGTCGCGCGCTTCGATGTGAGCATTTTCGGCAAACAGCGCCTGCATCGAACCTTCACATTTGATCCGGGCTGCAATCGGCACGATGCCGGTTTGCGCTTCGGCATGACCGATTACGCCACCCTTGATCGTGACACTGCCGCCGGCCGTGATTTCCGCCGCTTCCACGGTGCCATTGACGAAGACATCGCCCGAGACGCGCAAGCGCATGCCGGCCTTGACGTCGCCACTGATGCGCACGGTTCCTTCAAAATCGATATTGCCGGTACTGAGATCGACATCTTCTATTTCGACGATGGGATTGACCTTGACGCCGGCCTTGATCACCGACGGCTGACCGGCGATAATCGCCACCAGCAGGTCGGGGTTGTCAGGATCGGGTTCGGCACCCGAGCAATCCTTGCTGAATGGAATGTCGGCAATCGGCCGCGCCGGCACCGGCTGGCCCTTGATGTCGATGCCGTTGACGCCGGGCACGGTCGGCGTGCGCTGCATCAGGCGATCACCGACATTGACCAGCAACAGGTATCCCAGATCACTGTATTGCACCACGGCGTCTTCATCGACTTCCGACAGTTCGTCTTCCTTTTCTTCCAGCAAACTCTGGAACTCTGCCGGTTTGCCATCGCGTGGCCAATCGCCTTGCGCGATCACCAGCTTTTCACATTGACCCGCGCTCAGCGCGTTGCGCAGTTGTTCATGCAAGATGCCGTAAGTGATGCCCTGGGCGCGAATGGCCTGCACCACTTCGACACTTTTGGCGCGGCCACCTTGCGGCGGCACCAGCGTCAGCGCCGCACTCATCAGATCATCGGCCACTTCCAGCAGGAATTCACCATCGCGGCGCTCGGCGATGATGTGCGAATACGGTTCTTTGGCATCGGCGGCCTTGGCCACGAAATCACCGAGTGCGGTTTCGTCGATATGCAATTTGGTGTAACCACCATCGGTCAATGCCTGCTTCAATAACACCATGTTGACCACCGGCACTCCGGCTTGCGGGGTCATCGTTGCGGTCAGTTCACCGCTGATCCGGTCAAATTGCAGCGAGAGCGATTGCGGACTTGATTGTTCCATGATAATTGTCAGCCAGTCATTGTGGTGTATGTTGATGTCGGCACAATGACCCACTCCTTTAATAATTAAGAAAACTTGTTATGTGGCAAGATCATCTAGCAATTCGCCGGCAAGTACAAGGGTTGTTTCGGCTACATCAAAAGGGATTGTTGTTATGGCAAGCATGAAGCAGGAAACCGCAGGCATGGAGCAGGAGCGGTTCGAGGCTGGCCGCCGCAGCACCGTGGTCAGCGTGATCGTCAATATCGGTCTGACGACAGTGCAGATCATCGCCGGGATATTCTCGGGTTCGCAGGCCTTGATTGCCGATGGCGTGCATTCGCTGTCGGATCTGATTTCCGATTTCGTGGTGCTGTTTGCGGCGCATCACAGTCGCAAGCAAGCCGATGCCGATCATCAATATGGTCATCAGCGTTATGAGAATGCAGCATCGCTGGCAATCGGCGGCATTTTGCTGGCGGTCGGCATCGGCATGTTGTGGTCGGCATTTCACAAGATCGCCGATCCTTCCAGTGTGCAGCAGGTCCACGTACTGGCATTGTGGGTCGCGCTGGCGGCACTGGTCAGCAAGGAATTGCTGTTCCGTTACATGCTGGGCGTGGCGCAGCGCGTGCGGTCCAGCATGCTGGCAGCAAATGCCTGGCATGCGCGATCCGATGCTGCTTCATCGCTGGTGGTGGCACTCGGCATCATCGGCAATCTGTCCGGCCTGCCGGTGCTGGATCCGATTGCGGCCTTGATCGTTGGTCTGATGGTGTCGCGCATGGGGGGCAGTTTTTTCTGGCGGGCCCTGAACGACTTGATGGACCGTGCGGTATCCGAAGAAGAGTTGACGGCGATCCGCAGCACCCTGCTGCAAACGCCCGGCGTATTCGGCATCCACGATTTGCGCACACGCAAGATGGGCGACATGACGATAGTCGATGTTCATCTCGAAATTGACGGCAGCCAGACCGTCACCCAAGGCCATGCGATTGCCGTCAATGCGCGTCAGCGCGTGCTGGATCAGCATCGGGTGCTGGATGTGATGACGCATGTTGATCCGGTGCAGCCCGGTTGAGTCAGCGCGCTGGCCGCGGTCACCTCACATGACATCAGACACGGAAGAGTCCGGGTGCAGCATCCGCGGTTGCATTGTGTGACAGCAATACCTCTTCAAAGCCGGCAATCGGCAACGGCGGGCTGAGCAAATATCCCTGAAATGAATAGCAACCGATGGCGGCCAGAAACTGTCGCTGACCTTCGGTTTCCACGCCTTCTGCGATCACATGCAGGTTCAGACTTTGCGCCAGTGTCATGACGGTACGCGCAATGGCGGCATCGTTGGCGTCGGTCAGCAGATCACGCACGAAGATCTGATCGATCTTGATCTGGTCGAGCGGCAATCTTTTCAGATAGCCGAGTGAAGAGTAGCCGGTGCCGAAGTCATCCAGTGACAATCCGACACCCTTGGTCTTGAGCGCATGCATTTTGCTGATGATGTCATCGACGTCATTGACCAGCATGCTTTCGGTCAGCTCCAGTTTGAGCAAGGCCGGATTGACGTTGGAACGGTCCAGCACGGAAATCACCTGGCTGACGTAATCGGCCTGTTTGAATTGCAGCGCGCTGACGTTGACTGCCACGCTCAGGTGCGCGGTAGCCGGATTTTTTGCCCATGCCATCAGTTGCGCGCACGCCATGCCGAGCACCCAATGCCCGATGGGCAAGATCAGTCCGGTTTGCTCTGCCAGCGGGATGAAGTCGGCCGGCGAGATCATGCCTTTGACCGGATGCCGCCAGCGCAACAAGGCTTCGGCGCCGGTAATCCGGCCGTCGTCGCCGATCTGGGGTTGATAGTGCAGGGTCAGCTGATTGTCCGGCAGCGCCCGCAGCAGGTCGGACTCCATCACGCTGCGTTGGGCCAGATTGGCTTGCATTACCCACAGCAACACGCACAGAAAGCCGGTCGCGACTGTGTTGTGGACCCAAGTGCCGATCACCCGCACCTCTGGTCCCAACTGATAGCCGGTGTTCAGGCCCCAGGAATTGCTGGCAAAGAAAATGAAGGCCAGCAAAGCGGCCGCACTCAAGCCATGTCGCAGCCATGGATGATCGTTTCGAAACACCAGCGAAGCGAACAGGGCGATGACCAGAAAGTAGTTGTGAGTGGAGCGGGGGGCCTGGGGTGTCGGCACATCCATCAGTACACTGACGATGCACAGTACGATATAGACCGCGCAAAAGATGACGACCGCCGCCGCACGGGTATGGCCGCGCAAGGTCAGCAGGGCAGTGGTGGCGGCAATCGTGGTGGATACCAGGTTCATGAAGCAAATCGCCCGGTTGCCGTGCAGCGCAAAATACACTGCCCAGAACAGCGACACCGCAGCGAGCACAACCGAACTCAGCAGCAATGCGCGACGCATGCGTAATGACTGCTTCCAGGTGGAACTCGCCTGCATATCCATAGATATCGCCGCCAATCAGTGTCGGGGGCCAAGCATGCAGACCCGGTGCGAAAAATTGTACGCTTCGGTTTACGTCGCATCAAGGTAAAGCAGAAGCCCGCGTGCAGTCAACTCGATGTTCCCGGCACTGGTGCGCCGGGAAAAACTGACGGTTGGCGGGTCAATCATTGTCAGGGAATCGGCAACTCGTTGAAACCCTTGAATTCCTGCACCGAGAAACTGGTTTGTACTTGCCTGACGCCGGGCAGCCGGTGCAGGCTGTGTTGCAACAGATCGGAATATGCGTCGAGGTCTTTGGCCACCACCATCAACAGGAAATCTGCAGTGCCGGTGACGCCGTGAAACATGACCACTTGCGGAATGGCGCGCACCGCTTCGGCGAATTCGATGGAGCGCGCTTCGTTCTGCAGATCAATGCTGATACTCACGAATGCCACCACGCCATAGCCCAGCGCCCGGCGGCTGAGTCTGGCATGATAACCATCAATCAGACCGGCTTCTTCCAGCCGCCGGATGCGGCGCCAGCAAGGCGATTGCGATAACCCGGTCATCTCGGCCAGTTCGCCGCTGGTCAGGCGGGCGTTATCTTGCAGCGCGGCTAACAGCTGGCGGTCGATCTCATCGAATTCATTTTGCATAATTTATTCAACAGGATGATGGAATGTGAATTTATTATACTCATCGAAAAAATATATTGGATTAATAATTTTTGGATACTACTATCGGGGGATAGACAAATAACCAATGAAGAGGCTAGCCATGCGTTCCCCTGCGTCAACACTGTTTGGACATATTCCGCCGTATCCGGGTGACCCGATCTTGTCCCTGATGGAAGCGTTTTCCCGCGACCAGCGCACCGACAAGGTCAGCCTCAGTATTGGCGTGTATTTCGACAATGCCGGCCGCTTGCCGATGCTGGATTCGGTACGTCAGGCTGAAACCGCATTGCTGCAACAGCTCGGTCCGCGTCCCTACCTGCCGATGGAAGGACTGGAAAGTTTCCGTACTGCCGTGCAGCATCTGTTGTTTGGCGCTGCGAGCGAAGTCGTCACCAGCGGTCGTGCCGCGACCTTGCAAACCTTGGGCGGCTCCGGCGGACTGAAGGTCGGCGCCGACTTCCTGCGTCGCTATTTCCCGGCCGCAGAGATCTGGGTCAGCGATCCGACCTGGGATAACCATCGCGCCATCTTCGAGGGCGCCGGCCTGCAAGTGCATACCTACCCCTATTACGACCCCGCCACCGGCGGCTTGCTGTTTGACCAGATGCTGGCGACATTGCATACCTTGCCGCGCCAAAGTATCGTGTTGTTGCACGCCAGTTGCCACAACCCGACCGGCGTCGATCTGTCGCACGACCAATGGCGGACATTGATCCCGGTACTCAAGGAACGTGAACTGATTCCATTCATCGATATCGCCTATCAGGGTTTCGGTGACGGTCTCGATGAAGATGCATTTGCATTGCACGCATTGGCCGAAGCCGGCATGCAATTCTTTGTCGCCAATTCCTTTTCCAAGAATTTCTCGCTGTATGGCGAACGCTGCGGCGGCTTGAGTGTTGTCTGTGCGGACCGGCGCGATGCAGAAACCGTACTCGGCCAACTCAAGGCCACGGTACGGCGCAACTATTCAACGCCGCCGACACATGGCGCGCGCATCGTTGCCAGCATCTTGCAGGATCCGAAATTATTTGCCCAATGGGTGCAGGAAACCGGCGCGATGCGCCAGCGGATTCGTGCCATGCGCGAATCCCTGCATGCGGCGCTCAATGAAAAATTCGACGGCCGGCGCAACTTTGACTATCTGCTCACGCAGCGCGGCATGTTCAGCTACACCGGCCTGAGCGCGGCGCAGGTAGATCGCTTGCGTGAAGAGCACGCGGTGTATCTGGTGGGTTCCGGCCGCTTGTGTCTGTCCGGGCTGACTACCGGCAATGTCGGGCATGTGGCAGACGCCATTGCCGCCGTACTGGAGTGAACCGTATGCAAAAACCATCCGCGCCCGTATCCGCTGTTGAAACCATTGTCTCCGAGGAAAAGGCACAACTCGATTTCAGTGCCTCGATGAGCTATGGCGACTATCTGCAACTGGACAAGGTACTCAGCGCGCAACAGCCGCTGTCGTCGACGCATGATGAAATGCTGTTTATCGTGCAGCATCAGACCAGTGAACTGTGGATGAAGCTGGCGCTGCATGAACTCGGCGCCGCCATGCGCTGCATCGCCAGCGATAAACTGGACAACGCCTTCAAGATGCTGGCGCGGGTCTCCCGCATTCTGGAGCAACTGGTGCACGCCTGGGATGTGCTGGCGACCATGACGCCGTCGGAATATACCGCCATGCGCACGTATCTCGGCGCGTCGAGCGGATTTCAGAGTTATCAGTACCGCAGCATCGAATTCTGTCTCGGCAATAAAAGCGCCGTCATGCTCAAGCCGCATGAACATCGCGCCGACATTCTGGAACAGGTACGTCATGTGTATGAATCGCCATCACTGTATGACGAAGCATTGCGTCTGATGGCGCGCCGTGGTTTTGCGATTCCCGCCAGCCATGTCGAACGCGACTGGACCCGGCCCTACGACGCCAGCGAAGAAGTGGTGCAGGCGTGGTTGCAGGTATACCAGCAACCTGAAGCGCATTGGGATCTGTACCAGTTGGCCGAGGAACTGGTGGACCTGGAAGACGCCTTCCGCCTGTGGCGTTTTCGCCATGTCACCACGGTTGAGCGCATCATCGGTTTCAAGCGCGGCACCGGAGGCACCGGCGGTGTCAGTTATCTGCGCAAGATGCTGGACGTGGTGTTGTTTCCCGAGCTGTGGCGGGTACGCACCGAACTCTGATGCCGACCACTTTTTCTCTTGCTGAACGGGAGCGCGAATATTCGCCCTCATCGTGCATCGGCGGCAATTATCAACCCTGTCTGCAGGAATACGCGGATCGCAGTGCTGCGACGCCGGCGGCCTGTACCGTGCATCGCGATCTCGCCTATGGCGAGAAACTGTCCGAACGGCTGGATCTGTTTTTGCCGACGTCCACGGCGGCAGCATCGCAGCCGGTCGCATTGCTGGTGTTCATTCATGGCGGGTACTGGCAAGAGTTGTCCAAGGCCAGCTCCTTGTTTGCTGCCGCCGGCTGTATCGAAGCCGGCGTTGCCTTTGCCGCGATTGATTACACGCTGGCGCCGGCCGCCGGCATTGCAGAGATGGTGCAGGAATGCCGGCGCGCCTTGCGTTGGTTGCATGGCAATGCGGCGTCCTTCGGCATCGATGGGCAGCGTATCGTGGTGGCCGGCAGCTCGGCCGGCGCACATCTCGCCGCCATGACATGCCTGCGCGACCGGGATGATGATTTGCCTGCGGGGTTGCCGGCCGGTGCGGTACTGGTATCCGGCATCTATGACCTGGCACCCCTGATCGGCACCAGCATCGCCGCGCCGCTGGCATTGACGGCAGCGACGGCCGGTACCGTCAGTCCGTGTCGCATGAAGCTGGATGATTTTCCACCGGCGATCATTTGCTGGGGCGAGGTCGAAACCAGCGAATTCAAACGCCAGAGCCGCGACTTTGCGGCGCTGCTGGCCGCCACCGATATTGCCGGCTTGTCGTGCTTCGAAGAACCGGCCCGCAATCACTTCGACGTCATTCTCGATCTGAGCCGATCCGACACCATGCTGGGCGCGGCCACGCTGGCCATGTTGCATCACACCGCTGCGCGCAGCAGCAACCAGGACTTGTCATGAAGCAAATTATCGATACCGGTTTGCCGGCGCTGAAACAACCATTTTCCTGGGCGGTCAAGGCTACCGGCATCTTGTTCACGGCGCATGGTCCGGTGCGCAGCGATGGCAGTATCGATACCGGACCAATCGGGCAGCAAGCGCGCCTGACATTTTCCAATCTGCAAAATGCGGTACAGGCTGCCGGCGGGGATCTCGACGATGTCACGCAAGTCTTGATCTACATGACCGACGTTGCCGACATGGCCGAGATCGATGCGGTCTACCGTGAATTTTTCAAGGCGCCGTATCCGAACCGTTCCAGCATGGGTGTAGTGGCACTGGTGGTGCCGGGCATGAAGATGGAAATCGTGGCCTATGCGGCAATTGCCTGAGTGATGCCGGCGGCCGGATAGCACCGGCGGCAGGCGCGACCCTCATCTCACATCCGGTTCAGCCTTTTTCAAGCAAGGCTACCAGTGAGCCATTCTGTTTCAATGTCGCCAGCACGATGCTGGAACTGATCGACATCACGCCCGGCGATTTGTGCAATTTGTTGATGACGAAATCGGAGTAGTGATCGAGGCTGCTGGTGCGCACCGTCAACACATAATTGTATTGTCCTGAGACGATGCGCGCTTCAATCACTTCGGGCCAGTCGTCGAGCGCCTTGACAAAGTTTTCATGCCAGCGGTCGCTGTCGGTACGCATCGATACATTGACCAGCGTTTCAAATCCCAGACCCACTTCCCTGGTGCCGATAATGCAGCGATAGCCGGCAATGACACCGGAATCCTCCAGCAACTTTACCCTGCGAAAACATGCCGAAACCGAGAGCGCGGCAGCGTCGGCCAATTCCTGATTCGTGATTTTTCCGTTCTGTTCCAGGTGGCGCAGGATACGCAAATCGGTGCGGTCAATATTCATCATGAAAATTTCACCAGGAAGTAAGTTGTTTCTGAATTTTTTATATCATTTATACGCGAATTAGACCAAAGAACAAAAGAATTTTTTGATTCAATATTGATACCATTTTTTGTATTGATTGGTTGGCGATGGTGGTATTTTCAGGGTGGCGGAAGTCCTGTGGCACGTGCCTTCCGGCAATTTTTCAGCGTGCTGGAAGATGGAAAAAACCGCTCCGGATAGACACTCTCCTGACCGTCAATGATGCAAGTCCCCACCGTTGCGGCACGGCCGGATACAACACTTCGCCGGCGCCGCAGCGCACTTGCAATCTGCTGTGAAAGCGCTCGCCTGCGAGCGCTTTTTTCGGAAAAATAAAAAAGGAGATATGTTGAAAAAATCAGGATTTTATCTTGCCGCCACGCTGCTCGCCGCCGGCCATGCCCATGCGCAAAGTGCCGTCACCTTATACGGTATCGTTGATCAAAGTATTCGTTTCACCAACAACGCCAATGCCCAGAACGGCAGCAACGTGGTGCTGACCAATGGCGCCGTCACCAACAGCCGGTTCGGTTTCAAGGGCGAAGAAGATCTCGGCGCCGGGATGAAGGCAATTTTCCGGCTGGAAAATGGTTTCGATCCGCAAACCGGGCAAGCCAATCAAAACGGCCGCCTGTTTGGCCGCTATTCTTATGTCGGACTGGACAGTGCCTACGGTACCGTCAAACTCGGTCGTCAGAATACCGAAGGATTCAATCTGTTCGGCGAATTTGATCCGCTCACGGTCGGCAATTACACGGCCAACTCCTGGGCCTACTTCATCACCGGCGGGCGCATTGACAATGCGGTCAGTTACGACGGCAAATTCGGCGGCCTCAATCTGGGTGCCACTTACGGTTTTGGCGAACAGGCCGGCAGTGCCAGCCGCAACGCGTATGCCGGTGGCCGGGCGGTATATACCCAAGGCAACGCCAGCATTGGTGCGGTCTATCAGGTGCAACGCGATGCCGCCAACAACATGGCGAAAATGTGGGGGCTGGCGGGCAGCTACGGAATCGGCGCAGCGCGACTGTTCCTCGGTTATGTCGGCGGCAGCGATGCCACCGGCGGTGTCGATCAGGCCTTGAATGACAGCAGCGTCAATGTCAGCTACGGTGCATTTGCAGCCAATCCGCACAAGGACCGCACGTTGTATACCGGCATCACGTATCAGGCCAGCCCGGTGCTGGCGCTGACCGGTGCGCTGTATTACAGCGCCATGAAAAACGTCAACGGCATTGCCGATAACGACGGCCGGCGCTACACGGGAGTGCTGCTGGCCGAGTATTCGCTGTCGAAGCGGACGCAGTTGTACGCCACGCTGGATTACAACAAGGTCAGGGATGGTGCTGCCACGGAACTGCCGGGCAGCAATAGCCAGACCGGCGCCGCGCTCGGTATACGCCACAGCTTCTGAAGCATGCAAGGCGCCGCAGAGCGCCGGACATGCCCGCACCACGCATAACTGATAATTCATTGGAGACAAACATGCATGATCCAACCCAGCAGTTCCAGAAAATCATCGAACGGGAGCGGGGCTTGCAGCGCTCACTGACGCCCGGTCAGATGTCCATGATCGCCATTGGCGGCGCCATCGGCACCGGCCTGTTTCTGGGCAGCGGTTTCGCCATCGGCTTTGCCGGTCCCAGCGTATTGCTCAGTTACGCCATCGGCGCCGTGATCGCCATCGTGCTGATGGGCTGTCTGGCAGAAATGACGGTGGCCCATCCTACCTCCGGTTCATTCGGCGCTTATGCCGAGCACTACATCAGCCCCTGGGCCGGCTTCATGGTGCGTTATGCCTACTGGGCCTGCATCGTGCTGGCAGTCGGCACCGAAGTGACCGCCATCGCGCTGTATATGAAATACTGGTTCCCGGCGGTACCGGGCTGGTTCTGGATTGCGTCGTTTTCTGCGGCACTGGTATTGATCAATGCCTTCAGCGTGAAAGTATTCGGCGCGGTCGAATACTGGTTTTCGCTGATCAAGATTGCCGCGATTGTCGGCTTTATCCTGCTCGGGGCTTACATCGTGTTTGTGGCGCCGGCCTCGCTGGCCAACGTCGGTGGCACGGCACAACTGGCCGGCTTTCATCACTACGTTGAGCACGGCGGCTTTTTCCCGCACGGCGCGTGGGGCATGTGGGTAGCAGTCATCATTGCCATCTTCAGTTACCTGAGCATCGAGATGATTGCGGTCGCCGCCGGTGAAGCCAAAGATCCGGAAACCGCAGTGACCAGTGCATTTCGTTCTACGGTGGTGCGGCTGGTGTTGTTTTATCTGCTGACGCTGGCGCTGATGCTGGCGATTGTGCCATGGACCGCCGCCAGCCATGACCGCAGTCCGTTCGTGATGGTGATGGAAGCGATCAACACTCCGGGTGCTGCCGGCGTGATCAATTTCGTCGTGCTGGTGGCGGCGTTGTCGTCGATGAATAGTCAGCTCTACATCACTACCCGCATGATGTTCAGCTTGTCGCGCGGCGGCTATGCACCGCAACGGTTGGGACAGGTCAACCGGCGTGGCGTGCCGCTGGCGGCCTTGCTGTTGTCGACGGTCGGCATTGCCCTGGCGGTGTTGCTGAGCGTGGTGTATCCCGATGCTTCATTCACCATCATGATGGCCATCGCCATGTTTGGCGCCTTGTTTACCTGGATGATGATTTTTGTGACGCACTATTTCTTCCGTCGCCACTGGAACCGGCACGGCAAGATACCGCTGCGGTTTCGCATGATCGGCTTTCCGGTACTGACGCTGCTCGGCGCCGGCCTGATGCTGGCGATCATGACCACGACCCTGTTCGTGGCGGAATTCCGCATGACGCTGATCTTTGGTGTGCCATTCCTCATCCTGCTCAGCCTTGCCTATTTCTTTTGGTACGGCCGGCGCGCATCGGCGCCAGTGCGTGATACGGCGAGCAAGCTGTCTTCATGACGCGTGCGACTGGCGACGGGTCTGCCGCCGCCAGCGCTGTGTCAGAGGATTGCCGGGCTTGTCATGCTGCGCCCGGTTTGCCGCTGTGACGCCGGGAACGCGCCGCGAACGGCGCTGCTGCGGCGAACGTTGCCTGCGCCCCCAGTGCGCGCTCGATGCGAATCAATTGATTGTATTTGGCGGTGCGGTCGGAGCGCGACAACGCCCCGGTCTTGATTTGACCACTGCTGGTCGCCACCGCGATATCGGCAATGCTGGCATCCTCGGTCTCTCCCGAGCGATGTGAGATCACCATAGCGTAACCGGCTGCCTGCGCCGCCCTGACAGTGGCCAGCGTTTCACTGAGGGTGCCGATCTGGTGCATTTTGATGAGGATCGCGTTGCCCATCGCGGCATCGATGCCATCCTGCAACAAGCGTTCGTTGGTGCAAAAGAGATCGTCGCCGACCAACTGGCATTGATCGCCAGGCCGGGATGTCAGCAATTGCCTGCGCGCTGCATTATGAATATAACTAATGATTTTATGAGATCAATTCACTTTTATTCATCGATGGCGCAGCATAGAATCCGTCTCAAATACCGGCAATGTCCAGACTGTTGAAATAAAAAACCAGAAAAGAACATTGGGAAGTACGGACAACGCGAGAAATAAACGCAGGTTTTATCTCAGAAATCAGGGTGCCAGATCACAATGAGTAAAGAATTTACATTTGCCATCAAGAGCATTTGTTTCGATGAAGACTATCACCCTTCAGAGACGACGCGGATCACGACCAACTTTGCCAATTTGGCCAGGGGGAAGAGTCGCCAGGAGAACCTGCGCAACACCTTCAGCATGATCGACAATCGTTTCAATGCCCTGGCGCATTGGGATAATCCCAACGGCGATCGTTATGCCGTCAAGCTCGAGATCATTTCCGTTGAGATGAATATCGCCGGTGAAAGCAGTGGTGCTGCGCTCCCGTTGATTGAGATATTGAAGACGAATATTGTTGATCGAAAAACCAATCAACGCATTGACGGCATTGCAGGGAATAATTTTTCCTCTTACGTGCGCGATTACGATTTCAGCGTACTGCTGCCGGAGCACACCAAGGGGCGGCCTGAGTTCAGCACGCCGGACAATTTCGGCGAGTTGCATGGAAAGCTGTTCAAGTGTTTCGTGAATTCAAGCGCGTACAAGGCGCATTTCAGTAAACCGCCGGTGATATGTCTGAGTGTGTCGAGCAGCAAGGCCTATCATCGGACTGAAAATCAGCATCCTGTATTGGGCATCGAATACCAGCAAGATGAATATTCGCTGACTGATGAATATTTCAAGAAAATGGGCTTGAAGGTGCGCTATTTCATGCCGCCGAACAGCGTTGCGCCGTTGGCTTTTTATTTTTCCGGCGATTTGCTTGGCGATTACACCAGTCTTGAACTCATCAGCACCATCAGCACGATGGATACCTTCCAAAAGATTTACCGGCCTGAGATTTACAACGCGAATTCTCCGGCAGGAAAGTCCTATCAGCCAAGTTTGAAACATCAGGATTATTCATTAACCCGAATTGTTTATGACCGGGAAGAACGTAGCCAGCTGGCTGTCGGGCAGGGACGGTTTGTCGAGGAAAACTTTATCAAACCATACCAGGCCATTCTTGAGCAGTGGTCCGCTAATTACGCCGTTTGACTAATCAAAAACATAAGGTCATGTATTGTGAAAAAATTGTTACCCACTTCAACTGCCGGCAGCTTGCCTAAACCATCTTGGCTGGCGCAACCCGAAAAACTCTGGTCCCCCTGGAAATTGCAAGATGAGGAATTGACCGAGGGCAAACAGGATGCGTTGCGTTTGTCACTGCAAGAACAACAGCACGCAGGGATTGATATCGTCAGTGATGGTGAACAGACACGCCAGCATTTTGTTACTACGTTTATCGAGCATCTCAGCGGCGTTGATTTTGAGAATCGCAAGACGGTGAGAATTCGTGATCGCTATGATGCGAGCGTACCGACGGTCGTTGGTGCTGTCGCTCGTCAAAAGCCGGTCTTTGTTGAAGATGCCAGATTTTTACGTCAGCAGACCACGCAACCCATCAAATGGGCTTTGCCAGGTCCCATGACGATGATCGATACGCTTTATGACAACCACTATAAAAGTCGTGAAAAACTGGCTTGGGAATTCGCCAGGATCCTCAACCAGGAAGCCAGGGAATTGGAAGCTGCCGGGGTCGATATCATCCAATTTGATGAACCCGCATTCAATGTCTTCTTTGATGAGGTGAATGATTGGGGCGTTGCCACGCTGGAAAGAGCAATTGAAGGATTGAAGTGTGAAACTGCGGTCCATATTTGCTATGGCTATGGCATCAAAGCCAATACGGATTGGAAAAAGACGCTCGGATCAGAGTGGCGGCAATATGAGGAAGCTTTTCCCAAGCTGCAAAAATCCAATATCGATATCGTCTCGCTGGAATGTCACAACTCTCATGTTCCAATGGATCTGATTGAACTCATCCGAGGCAAAAAAGTGATGGTAGGGGCCATTGATGTGGCAAGCGATACCATTGAAACACCCGAGGAAGTCGCCGATACCCTGCGCAAGGCACTTCAGTTCGTCGATGCCGACAAGCTCTATCCTTGCACCAACTGTGGCATGGCACCGCTATCCCGTCGGGTAGCAAGAGGCAAGCTCAATGCGTTGAGTGCAGGCGCAGAAATCGTCCGCAGAGAACTCGCGAAATAATTTTGCGGCGGAACATGACTGTCGTGAGCAGTTCGCGACGGTCACCCACGGAGAATGGCGCGCGATGTGGCCGGTGTTGATCGCCGGGGCGTTTTCAACATTGGCAAAAGCGGAAGTCAGCCCACCTTGCCAGACCACTTCAGGCCTTCCTTGATACTGTCGCGCTGCATCCAACATTTAGTACCTGCCATGTCATTTTCCAGTACTGCCATCGAACCATTGCGCTTTCGCGAAGCGCTTGGGTACTACGCATCCGGTATCGCGGTAATTACCTCACACATCGATGGCGAGCCGGTTGGTTTCACTTGCCAGTCGTTCTATAGCGTGTCGATGAGCCCGCCGCTGGTGTCATTCAGCGTGATGTCGGGCTCGGCCAGCTATCCCAAAATTCGTCAGGCCGGCCGGTTCGCAGTCAATATCCTGTCAGATGAACAGGTCAGGATTTCCAACCAATTCGCCCGGCGAGGCACGGACAAGTGGCACGAAATCGAATGGCAGGAATCGCCGCTGGGCAATCCGATCATTGCCGGCAGCCTGCACTGGCTGGATTGCGAAATTTACGCCGAACACGCCGCCGGTGATCACCTGATCGTGATTGGTGAAGTGAAAGCGCTGAACCTGCAAGAAGCGGCGGCTACACAGCCATTACTGTACTTCAAAGGGCAATATCGCAATATCGCCGCGCATGGCGTGGTGTGAGCGTTTGCCACCGCTGCCTGAATCCATCCGATGACGGGGCGGGGTGGCGATCACCTTGGTATTCCGCCGACCGTGGTGATCAGCCCGGGCTGCCCGGTGGAATTCATGAGCGCCGCGTTGCGCGATTTGCTCAGGCTCGGTCAAGCGTGAAGGGGACTGTCGAGGAACGAGTTCCCGTGCGCAGATCAGGCGTCTTCTGAGGGCGTGACCGATACTCAGTCCTCGGCCGCTGCATCTTCATCGCCGTAAAACTTCACCCCCAACTGGATACGTTCACGGCCGCTTTCCAGACGGTGCCGGTTAGTATCGCGCAAAGAGTAGACGCAACCGCAATACTCTTGTTGATAGAAGGTCTCGCGCTTGCTGATCTCGATCATGCGCGCCGACCCGCCGCCTTTGCGCCAGTTGTATTCCCAATACAGCATGTGCGGATAGTGCGACGCTGCACGCAGACCGCAATCGTTGATCTGTTGCATGTTCTTCCAGCGCGAGATGCCCAGCGAGCTGGTGATGACCGGGAAACCATGTTCATGGGCATACAGCGCCGTGCGCTCGAACCGCATGTCGAAGCACATGGTGCAGCGGATGCCACGCTCCGGTTCATCTTCCATGCCTTGGGCGCGTTCAAACCAGTTGTCGCGATCATAATCGGCGTCAATGAAGGGGATGCCGGATTTTTCAGCAAAGCGGATGTTCTCCTGCTTGCGCAGTTCGTATTCCTTCAGCGGATGGATGTTGGGATTGTAGAAAAAGATCGTGAAGTCGATGCCGGAGGCCTGCATGGCTTCCATTACCTCGCCCGAGCATGGCGCGCAGCAGGAATGCAGCAGCACTTTCTTGTGCCCGCCCGGCAAGGCCAGCGGCTTGCGTTCGGTTGTGGATGCCATGAGACGTCTCCATGAGTTACGTCCGGGCTCGCCGGACTGGGTAACCCGGGATTATCGTCCGCGGTTTGGCTTCATGAAAATGGATATGTTTTCATGGTTTCATGAGCAATATTCATAGCGCCTGTCGTCAGGACCGATCACGCGACCACGGGCCTCTTGGCCTGCTCGATGAACGCCCGCAGATAATCGATGCCGACATCCGCCTCGCGCGTGCCGAGGTAGATGTTCTTGGCAATGCCGTGCTTGCCGAGCCGCACCGGAACCACATCCATCTTGTCCGCATATTCCTGCACCAGCCAGCGCGGCAGCGCCGCCACGCCACGTCCGCTGGCGACCATCTGCAACATGATGTCGGTGGTCTCGATAGCTTTATGGCGCTTGGGCGTGATGCCGGCCGGCGTGAGGAACATGGTGTAGATGTCCAGACGATCCACCGGTACCGGGTAAGTCACCAGTACTTCGTTGGTCAACTGTTTGGGCTTGACGTATTCTTCCTTGGCGAGTTTGTGGCTGCCGGCCACGACCAGCACTTGCTCGTAGTCGAACACCGGCTCGAACACCAGACCTGGCTTGTCCAGCGGATCGGGCGTGACCAGCAAATCGATTTCATAGCCGAACAAGGCACCGATGCCGCCAAACTGGAATTTCTGCTTCACGTCCACGTCCACATCCGGCCACGCCGCCAGGTAAGGCGACACTACCTTCAGCAACCACTGGTAACAAGGATGGCACTCCATGCCAATGCGCAACGCGCCACGCTCGCCCTGGGCGAACTGGCGCAGGCGTTCTTCCGCCAACGCCAGTTGCGGCAGCACCCGGTTGGCCACGGCCAGCAGGTATTGCCCGGCCTGAGTCAGGCGCAGGCTGCGGCCTTCGCGCAGCCAGATGTCGGTGCCCAGTTGCTGCTCCAGCTTCTTCATGCTGTGGCTTAAGGCCGACTGCGTCACGTGGAGCACGCCGGCCGCTGCAGTCAGCGAGCCCTGCTTTTCCACCTCTTGCACGATGGACAAATGGATGCGATCAATCATAATCAATGATTTAAATTCATGGTTTTTAGAGACAGGGCGATTTTACTTCATAATTTCGCGCCCTTGCGATCCGCTGAGTCAAGGCTTTTTGGGGAGAGAGTCGTGGTCACCATCCACCGCCTCCGCTTGCCCGCCGCCTGCATCAGGCCAGTGCGCCGCAACGCTGTCTGGCAGCGGCTGCTTAAGGAAGAGCTGCCTCTGGCCGGTTACGGACGTCAGCAGTCATGTTTTTCTGGTTTGACGCACATACAAAAACCACCTCGAAAGGTGGTTTTTGTTTTTGGGAAATTTGTCTTGGGACCAAAGCATCCGTCCGGTATCAAGCCCTTTTACAGACTTGCGTGTTAACTACCAGCTGGTAGCCCGCTCCGCCGTTGATGAAATCTTGTGGATGGCCAGATCGGCACCTTCGAATTCTTGTTCCGGGTCGAGTCGGATTCCCATCCATTTCTTGAGTGCGCCATATACCAGCCAGCCGCCGGCAATGGCGATGACGATGCCGAGCAGGGTGCCGCCCAGTTGCGACCAGAACGACACGCCGCCGAGACCGCCGAGCGCCTTGAGGCCGAAGATACCGGCCGCCAGTCCGCCCCAGGTGCCGCACAAACCGTGCAACGGCCAGACCCCGAGCACGTCATCGACTTTCCATTTGTTTTGCGTCAGCGTAAACATCCAGACGAAGATGGCGCCGGCGATGCCGCCGGTGGCCAGTGCACCGAGCGGATGCATCAGGTCGGAACCGGCGCAGATCGCCACCAGTCCGGCCAGCGGTCCGTTATAGACAAAGCCGGGATCGTTCTTGCCCAGCAGCAGCGCTACCAGTGTGCCGCCGGCCATGGCCATCAGCGAGTTGAGCGCCACCAGGCCATTCATCTTGTCGAGCGTTTGCGCACTCATGACATTGAAGCCAAACCAGCCGACCGTCAAAATCCATGCCCCCAGCGCGAGGAACGGAATGTTCGACGGCGGGTGGGCGGCGATGGCGCCATCCTTGGCATAGCGGCCACGACGGGCACCGAGCAGCAACACCGCCGGCAAGGCGATCCAGCCGCCGACCGCATGGACTACGATGGAGCCGGCGAAGTCGTGGAACGGCGCGCCGAAGGCCCGGGTGAACCAGGCTTGAATGCCGAAGTGGCCATTCCAGGCAATGCCTTCGAAGAACGGATAGATCAGGCCCACCAGAATCGCGGTGGCCAGCAGTTGCGGATGAAACTTGGAGCGCTCGGCAATGCCGCCGGAAATGATGGCGGGGATGGCGGCGGCAAAGGTCAGCAAGAAGAAAAACTTGACCAGTTCGAAACCGCTGCGCGCCGACAACACTTCGGCGCTGCCGAAAAAGCTGATGCCATAGGCGACGTAATAGCCGACGAAGAAATAGGCAATCGTTGACACAGCAAAGTCAGCCAGAATCTTGACCAATGCATTGACCTGGTTTTTCTTGCGCACCGTGCCGAGCTCCAGAAAGGCAAAGCCGGCATGCATCGCCAGAATCATGATGGCGCCGAGCAAGATGAATAAGGCATCGGCACCGTTTTTGTGATCATCCACGGAAAAATCTCCCAATATTTGTGCGAGAAAAAATAATTGCCCAGTTCCAAAGCAAATTTCATTCCATTTCGGTGCGATTTTTTAAGTGCTTGAATTAGAACGGGAAGTCAGCAAGTTGCTATGTGGCATCTGTGATTTGCGCGTTTAGTGTGCAACTGCGTGCCTTGATATGGTGCGGCACCAGGGCGGTATTGCCGCGATGGAAGAAGGACGGGGCGGGGCTGACTCGTAAAACGGCGGCTTGTTTCTCGCGAAAATTTGTTCATGGCAATGTCACATTGGATCGGTAAATTGAAGCCGGTCGAGCGCTGCAATGCGCTCGCCACGCTGCCACTTTTCTGACTTTTTGATTGCCTGCCATGTCTTCAGACCAATTCGACAACCCCACGCGCCGTACCTTTTTACGCCGTGCCGCCGCCGGGGCCGGCACCTTGCTCGGGGCCGGAAAAACCATTGCCGCCCAAGCGCAGGCGCCGGCCATCGTGACGGCGGAACGTTTGCGGCCGCAGATAACCTCGGGTGTGATGAGCGGCGATATCACGCGTGACAGCGCCATGCTGTGGAGTCGTACCGACCGCGCGGCACGCATGCTGGTCGACTATGCGCTGACGCCGGATTTCAAGGATGCACGCAAGATCGCCGGGCCGTTGGCGCTGGAACGCCATGACTACACGGCGCGCATCGACCTGCGCGGTTTGCCGGTCAATCGCAGGATCTACTATCGGGTCAGGTTTCAGGATCTGGTGCATGAGACGGCGATCAGTGCCCCGGTCAGCGGCAGCCTGATCATTCCGGGCGGGACTGCACGCGATATCAGTTTTGCTTTTTCCGGCGACGAAGCCGGGCAGGGCTGGGGTATCAATGAAGCCTGGGGCGGCTATCGGGTGTATGAAGCGATGCGCCGTTTTCAACCGGATTTTTTCATTCATTCCGGCGACCAGATTTATGCCGACGGACCGATACAAGCGGAGGTCAAGCTTGATGATGGCAGTATCTGGCGCAATCTGGTGACGCCCGCCAAATCCAACGTGGCGCAAACGCTGGACGACTATCGCGGCAATTTTTCCTACAACCTGCTCGATGCCAACAAGCTGCGATTCATGGCGGAAGTGCCGTTTCTGGTGCAATGGGATGATCACGAAGTGCGCAACAACTGGTATCCGGGGCAAGTGATCGGCGCTGCCGAAAAGCGCTATCAGGAGCGCGCGTTGTCGGTGCTGGCAGCGCGGGCGCGGCAGGCGATGTTCGAATACAACGCGTTCCGGATTGACGCCAATGACCCGCAACGCATTTATCGTGCATTCAACTATGGTCCTTTGCTGGAGGTGTTCATGCTGGATGAGCGCAGCTACCGTGGTGCCAACTCACCCAACCGGCAAACGGCAAACACGCCGGATGCAGCGTTTCTCGGCGCAGAGCAAATGCGCTGGATCAAGCAATCCTTGCTGCGTTCGCGCTCAACCTGGAAAGTGATTGCCAGCGACATGCCGATTTCCATCGTGGTGCCTGACCTGAATCCGGATGTGCCGCCGGGAACATTCGAAGCCTGGGCCAATGCCGACAACGGCATGCCGTCCGGACGCGAACTGGAAGTGGCGGAGTTGCTGCGCTTCATCAAGCGTCACGACATCAAGAATGTGGTATGGGTCACCGCCGACGTGCATTACGCCTCGGCCACGTACTACTCGCCGGAGCGGGCCCGGTTCACCGACTTCAAGCCGTTCTGGGAATTCGTCGGCGGGCCGCTGCATGCAGGCACCTTTGGTCCCGGCGAGATTGATCGGACGTTCGGCCCCGACGTGCGCTATGTCAGCATTCCCAAAGACATGCCGCAAAACCGGCCGCCGAGCGATCTGTTTCAATTCTTTGGCATCGGCAAGATCGACGCCAACACCAAAGTGATGACGGTATCGCTGCATAACGTTGACGGCAAGAATCTGTATCAGGTCGAGATCGCGCCGGAGGTGTAATGCGGAGCTGGTCCGGCCCGCTCAGAACTGGGTCGGACCGCTGCCCATGCCGCCACCCATGCCATGGCTGCCGCGCTGACGGCCGCTGCTGCTGTCGCTTTTACCCGCACTTTTGCCGGCACTGCCATGACTTTCTTCGCGCATCATGCGATCCGCAATGAAGGCGCGCGCGGTTTGTCGTTGCGTATCGTCCAGCGCATCATTGACGGTCAGCCACAATTCGCGCAACTGATGGTTTTCACTGTCGCTCAATGTTGCTTCGGCTTCGACCGCACTGCCCAGTGTGCGCAAATCAAAATCGGGTTTGGCCAGATTGTCGAACGTGGCACCTTGCAATTGCTCGCGCCGGCGTTGCCGCTGATTGACGATCACGCGGGTCTTTTGCTCGGTTTGCTGCCACAGGATTTGCTGATTCGGATTCAGATGCAGATCCCCCTTGAGCTGCCCGGCCATCGGCAAGATGTCTTGCGCCAGCAAATCCATCAATGGCGCGGCCTGTGCCGAACCCAGCAAAGTCAGGCTGAGCAGCGCTGTCAGCAACGGGCGGGAGAGGAATTTCATGGCATGCCTGCATCATCTGAAAGCATGGATTAGAGCACCTTTGCCAGCGCCCGGGGCGGGCGGAAGCATTTGGTAACAATGTACTGCGTAGCTGTACATTGGAAGGTGTTTCAGGCGCAGCCAGCGGCACTTGCTGGTCGCCGTTGCCGAATTCTTTCCTCAGACTGCCGCCAGAGGAAGAACCTTTGGGATTTGCCGATGCTGCGCAATGCAAGCGTCGCGGTGTGCCGTGTGTGCGGGCGCGTTAAATGCAGGAAGTTGCATCGGTATGGTCTAAAACGACCACAGCAGATTGAAGCCGGCAGCGACGGCGGCGGTGCGGAAATTGTCAGGACGCAACAATGGCGTGCCGGCGAAAATGTCCCAGGACAGCGCGCGCCAGCCGCCGCGCAGGCCGATGACGGCACCCATCAGACGGCGACCTAGCAACAGATCGGCGGTCGGCCCGTCGACTTCGCCGTAGTCGACGCCGAGATACAATTCCTGGTCGCTGGTGCCGAGTGCGATACCGAGCTCATTGCGAACCAGCAGCCCGCGTTCGGCCGCCAGAATCAGTTCGCCGTCGAAGCCGCGCACCGTATACCGGCCGCCGATGGCGAAGCGGTCTTGCGGTGTCAGCGCAGTATTGTTCCGTTGCGCGCGGATGTCGCTCTGATAGCGCAGTGATTGTTTACCCCACGGCATTTGCAAGTGGAATGGCAACTGCAGATTGAGATCGGTGATGATGATTTGAAAGCGTGCATCGCCTTCACCGAATTTTTCTTCCGGCGCCGGCATGGCACCGAATGCGCCGATACCACGGCGATAGGCCAGCGTAGCATGCAGTGTGGCATTGCCAATGCTGGTGCGATGCTGAAGTGCAAGTTCCCACGCAGTGGTGCGACGACGCTGAGCGAGAATTTCAGTATCGTCAATGTAGTTGGCTGAACTGCGCAACAAGCCTTTGAGAATGACTGTAGTTTTGTTGACGGTATCGCGATACATCAGACGCGATAGTTTGATTTCTGTATTGTCGCTGGTGCCGCGATAGCAGTAGGACTGCCGGTACCCGGCGACTTCCTGTTGATAGCGGCTGCTGCTGAGGGTCGCGCCCAGATTCCAGTACGCAAACGGTAATGAATAATGCACGGTATAGCCGCTGCTGCCGTGGTCGCCCGTTTTGCTGCCTCCGAGGTCGTGATTGGCACTGACGTAGAACAAGTCATTGAGGGTCCACCAGTTGTCGTAAGACAGTGTCAGGTTGCTTTGATATTTTCCAGTGTTGACGCTGCCGCCATCATCGAAGCCGGTAGTCAGGCGAAATGGAAATGCTTGCTGATAACTGATCACCAGGTCACTGTCGCCGGGTGAGGCATCGGTGGCGATGCCCGGTTCGATCCGGATATCGGCATCGGCGGTGGGTACGCGTTTAAAATTTTCCATCGCTTGCTCGATGTCGCGCAGGTTCAGCAGGCCGTAGGCATGGCGCGGGACAGCATTCCATTGCGTCGCACGGATATCGGCGTCAGGCGCAAATCGTATCTGGCGCACCCGGCCCGGTATCAGGCTTAATACCAGTACGCCGTGGTGTAAATTCTGTGGTGCCAACATGACGCGAGTGGTGATGTAGCCGGCCCCAAACAAGGCGTTCTGTACCCGTTTCAAGACAATATTGACGCCTTGCGTGCCAAGGCAGAGGCCACCCGCAGAAGTCTCCGCAGTGGACCCGTTTTCCAGCGCATTCTGTAATGCAAAACCAAAATGCTGTGATAGTTCCGTACCAAGTTCGTCACCGAATGTCACGCGTGTGATTGCAACACAAGGCATTTCGCCAGTCGGAAACGATTGCGCCAAACCATGCTCTGCAGGCGCCTGCAAATGAACATCGGTGGCGCGTTCCTGCTGCTGACGGAGAGCGCGTTCGCGCTCTTGTTGCAGCAACCGACTGCGTTCAGCGTCACGGCGAATATTGTCAGGTGCCGCGCTGCTTTGCGCCTGGACGTAGCCGACGGTGGACGCAAGTATTGCGGCGAACACCAATCTCATCGTCATTGCCGGCCAAAATATGTCGTTCAAAAACTATCTCCTCGCAAGGGAGGAATGGTAAAAAAATATGCGTTATTTTTATATAGGAGAATCCTTAAAATATCGTTGGCAAACAATAAAATTACTATTCATCGTTGATTTTCATACTAAAGAATTAAATTTATTCGATTCCGATTTGATTGTCGCTTCAGGGTATTGGCAATGCGCCCGCAGCTCTGGAGCAGTGAGTGCATCTTGCTTTGCCTCGCATCTTGAGATCTGTGGGACGATTGTGCCGGGGATTGAAGGGCTGCGTGTTGTCGCCAGTTGTTATAGGCCCAAACAATTTGAATTTTCAGAAATATAGCTCCACCAATACTTTTCCCAAAGGCGAAGGAAGCTCCCGGCGTAGCTTCATTTTTTAATGTCTTCATTGGTGGAGGTGTATGTCTTTTTTGCTTTGCGCCATGGCGCCTCCCTTTCAAATGGTGTTAAACCCCACACTTGAGCTTTCGATGCATAACCGGATATGCTTCCTATCAGTAGACCAGCAATGACGAAAGTTATTTTTAACCAATAAGTATCTATGAAAAAATAGGATCCGATCATAGCTGAAATACCAGCTATAGCTAGTATGTCTAAAGCTAAATTAGTCAATTTACCTTCTCTTATAAATTTCATTTTCTATTTACCTTATTTTTTAAATTAGTTACTGAAGGCATTGCCTTGATTGCTTCGCCAAATTCATTGAGCGCGGAGCCAAAATCGGGATATGTCCGGTTAACCGGTCCACAGCGATAGCAATACCACCGTCAAAGGCCGTCTACCTCACATCAGGCCGTAACAACTGCTCCATAGCCCCGGCCCCGAATCCCACCGCTGTCGCAGTACCCGCCATCCCGAACTGTATCGCCACCAATTGCCATCAAGACTAATCCTATAAGCATTAATGCAATCCCCCATCCTGATGGGGGGGTAATAAATTGAACGGCACTTCTCCAATTTCATTAACTACTGCTGATGCAAATGGAATGCGATTACGTCACTGTCAAACGTCTCACGATTCAACTCACCGCTTAACGCCACCATGGACCGAATATCCAAATTGAAAAGATGAAAAAAAATACAGAAATAACAATTGTCCAGTAAATTATTTTTTGAGCTTTAGAGAGTTTTTTATATTCGCCAGGGCGAAAAGCAGGTCCCGCCATTTTTATTTCCTGCTCCCATTCGTTTTGATCTGTTGGTGAACTCATTTATTGTTTATCCATGCCAGAAAAGTAAATACCAATGCCAGTAAGGCTCCCTTTATCAGAGCACTTTTTATATTGATAGCTCCTAATAATTCTATGGCTCCGAAAGTTTGATAGCAGCCACTAACGAAAATACAATTTAAATAAATTCCAGCTATCCAGATTAGCGTCATCCCAGAAATGGATATAAGCAGCGAAATACAAAATATCAAGAGTAGCTTTTTAATCATTTTTCACCTCCGGATCGAGATGACATTTGCTGCTGGATACCAGTAACCATTTCCTGAGAGGACGCCCCTGCCACGGAGCCGCCAATAGGTGGATAATTATTCGGTCTGAACAGATTCCAGCTTCCACTCGTCGCCCAATTCGGAGTATTTATTGTTGGTCGCATCACGGAGTTCATCGCAGATCCGCTTAATTTCCCTATACCATCGCCAAGGCTGGACAATGTTCCACTCGAAATAGCGCTGCCAATGACACTATCGTTTTTCCCATACAAATAATTATTGATTGCCGTACCTCCGGCACCGCCTGCGGCATTGACACCCATATTCCATAGCAGTCCACCGTGAGCGCCCGCACCACCAGTCGCTGCCGCGACCGCCATATCTACGGGGTTAATTGTTCCATTTTGCAAATACTGTGCACCAGCATTAATTCCTGCGCTGATGGCCGCGATCCCTGCCGGTGAGGCCCACATGCCGAACCCAAGGCACCGCCTGCGCTAAACTCGGTGTGCCGGGAATGGCAAGCAATGCCGCTGCTCCGACACCACCTGTGATTGCTGCGGCGACGCCCAAACATACTCAAGATTCGTCTTTTTCTTTTTCGTAGCTTTTCCTTGCTTTTTTGTAGGTGTTGTCGAAGGGCTTGATTCTTAAAGTGGATGCGCGAGCAGAATATCCCCCTATCGAAGCGATTGCCAATCCTAGCGACATACCAATAATTCGTAAATGATAGTGATCGAAAAAATAGAGCGAAAGACCCATCAAAGTGAAGCCGGCAACAACCAAAAAAAATACGAACAAGCCGGTTAATTGACCATCGGAAATCAGATAAGAGAATAGTTTTCTATGTTTTTCGATCATTTCTATTTGCTTCCATTAATCCAATTCTGCGTTTTCCCGGCGATCTCACTGTTTTTTATTTTTTCGATCATTTCATTTGTGAGAGGTGTGTAGATTGGGCCATACGGTAATTTGTCAGCAGCGATGATCACCGCAGTAGCAGTTCCATCAATCAATGTTTTCCCCACATCAGGCCGTAACAACTGCTCTATAGCCCCAGCCCCGAATCCCACCGCTGTCGCGGTACCCGCCATCCCGAACTGTATCGCGGCACCCGTTTGCGAAACCGCATTCGGTTGCGATGCCAGATAAGCGCCATACGCAGTCGCCGCAGATCCAAACCTGGTCGACTGGGTAGCAATCCAGCTGGCGAAGTCGGCTGCGTTGTTTTGTCTGCTGGCGAGCATTTCAGGCGTTACCGTGCCTGGCATGATTGAAGGCAGCGGGGACAATGGCGTCGCAGGCAGTTGCGGTGCTGAGACGTTCCAGCTATACGTATTGCCGGTGTGTAGTTTGATGAAGGCCTGTAGATCTGCAGGCGGGACAGCGAGCATTGTCGGATTTTGCATCAGTAGCGGCGAGCCGTCTGGTGCCCGGCCCGATATCATTCCTGTACTGTCATGGATACGCAAAGCCGTCTTGGCATCATGGGGAACGACTGCGCCGGTAAGCACCGTTTCGCCAAGCTGGTTATTGTTCGCTCCACGCAGTGCATTTTCGATTACCTCGGACGAGTATTGTCCATTGCTTTTGCCTGCGAGGTTTCTGGCAAGCGTTTTCTCTTTGGCTTTATTGTCTTCGTGAATCTGCCGGTTATTGACATCCGTATTGAAAGCACCGGCCGCACCGCTGGCCCCTCCGGCAATCGCGCCGACACCGGCTGCCGCAGCCGTTGCAAGCGCTAGCCTGACCGGTTCCGGCAAGTCCAGCTTGTTGATTTCACCGGCGATAGTTGGCATCAGTGCTGCACTGGCGGTGGCACCCAATGCGCCGGCCAGTCCGCCGCCGAGTGCGCCTGCTGCTGCGTGGGCAGCGATGCGATAGGTTCCTCCTTCAGCCCAGTTCTTTGCTTCGGCATGGAGTTGTGCCGCTTGCGCGGTATCGCCGTTCAGTTCTGCGGCTTTGGCCGCTTTCTCCAATGATTCCAGCTCCCTGCCCGCATAGTCGCCGATCGCCTTGGCTGCCTGCTGCCCGAACGCCTGCGTGATCTGCGCTTGCGCCTGTACGTCCTGATTCAGTTCTTCGCCGTCCCAGTTCTTGTTGAGACTGTTGCTGGTGTCCTTGCCGGTACGAACGGTTTTGTCGAGACCGGCGATGGTTTGTGCAGTGGTCTGGCCGGTTTTTTCCTGTTGTGCGGCATCGTTGATGGTGATCCTGGCATCACTGATGCCGGAATGCGTGGTACTGCTCTCGCTGCCGCTGTCGAAACCAAGGCCGCCCCCGGCTCCGGGAAGTCCTCCGCCCATGCCGGACCAGTCGCCACCGCCGCCGCCAACGCTGATACTCTCGGCGCTGAACTGGCTCTTGTTGGCGATGCTGCTGGTGGTCAGCGTGTCGGTCGTGAGCGTATTTTTACTATCCCGAACGGCTTTGTCGGTACTGGCAATCTTGCCACCCTTGAGATCGGTGTTGCCGTTGACGTTGAGCTGGAAGCCGTCATCGCCGGCTTCGATGCCCGATTGCTGGTCGACGCTGGCGAAGTCGGCCTTGACTCTGCTGTAGCTGGCATTGGCACTGCCGGAGAAGCCGAGACCGACGGTCACGCTGCCGCCGAGGCTTTGGTCTTTGCTGTTGTAGGTGCTGGTGTCTTGCCGGCTGGCGATGTTGAGGTTGTTGCCGACATTGGCGATGACTTGTTTGCCGGTTACCCGGGCACCGGCGATGGTACTGTCATTGCCCGAATTGAACTGTACCTGCTGTCCGCCGGACACATGGCTCATGACTTGGGCCACATCACGGCCATCGGACTTGCCGCGACTGCCGGCAGCGTTGGCAGTGACACCAAAGGCGGCGCCGTTCTTGCCGAATTCGATTGCCACTCCGGCACCGTAGGATGCTGATGAGCGCTTGCTGCGTTGTTCGTCGGTATGTTCACCGCCGAGCATGTTGAGGTCGTGTTCGGCATCGAACGCCAGTGTGTTGCCGGCGCTGACTTTGCTGGCCTGTATCGTGATGTCGCTGTTATCTTTGTCGCCGAAGGCAGCGATGCTGGCGTTGCCACCCGCAGCAATGGTTGATCCTTGCTGGAAGCTGCTGCGTTGTTCGGTGGTGGTCTTGTTTTCGCTGCCACCTGCGGTAATGGCCAAACCGATACCGGAAGAACCCTCGTCGCTGGCGGCTGCGGCTGCCTGGGATGCCGCAGCATTGGCCACCGCCAGTCCGGCGGTGGCGGCGGCCAGCGCTTTCATGCGCGGGTCTTTGGTTTTGCCGGATGCTTCATCCATTTGCTGCACTGCTTGCAGCGCAGCAATCACGGCGCCGGTGGCAGCCACCGTCACGCCGCTTTGCTGATAGCGGTGTTCGGTGATGGTGTCGCTGGTGTTTCGCGCAGCGAGGATGTCGGCTTGCCTGCCACTGATGGCGATATCACCTTTGGGCGCCAGTACATTGCTGCCGGTTTGCGTATACCTGTTGCCGGCGCTGATGCTGACCTTGCCATCGATACTCCCGACCGTCGCTGCGGCTGCAATGCTGCGCTTGTTGTCCTCCAGGCGGCCCTGTTCCTTGGTACCGACGGTCACGCCAAAGCCGCTGTCGAACATGCCATCAGTGGTTTCGGTGCGGTCATTGCGGCTGCTGCGGATATCGGTGGCGGCATTGATGTTGACATTGCCTTGTGCCACGACTTGCGTGCCGTGGCTGGAGACGACGTCACTGCCGGTAATGTCAAGATTGCCGCCGGCGCCGAGTGCTACCGTATCGCCGGACAAGGTACTGCCCTGATGCAGGGTGCGGCTGCTGGCATCGTCGGTGCTGATGGTTTTATCGGCGAACCAGCCGCCCGATCCGGTATGACTGTGTCGGTCGCGTGCCGACGCGCTGCTGGTATCAGTGGATATCGCAAGATGGTTGCCGGCGCTGGCGTCAAGCGCCTGCCCGGCGTTCACTGTGGCGGCGCGGCTGGTGAGGTTGCGACCGGCGAGGGCGCTGATGTGCTGGCCGGTGATGAAGCTGCCGATGGCGTTGTCGTGGCTTACTTCGGTATGGTTGCGGACGATGCCAAGCAGTTGTGCGAAGCGGCTGCCCTGATCGTTTTTATCCCACTGGATTTGTTCGTGGCTCTTTTCGCGTACGGTGCCCAGCCTGAGGTCGCGTCTGGCAACCAGCGCAATGGTATCGCCGCTGATGTTGGCAGCATCGGCGCTGAAGTCGCGGCCAGCTGTTTGCGTGACCATGCCGCCGGCACCGGTGGCGTTGACTTGCGCGACGCTGTCGATGTTGGTGCCGCTGGTAGTGGCATTGGCGGTGTCGACCGTGGTGCTGCGATGCAGGATGTCACGCCCGGCGCTGGCGCGGACACTGTTGACGGCGTCGAGCGTGCCACCCGGGTTGTTGATGTCGTTGCGGGCATGCAACAAAGTATCGGTGCCGCTGATGCGTCCACCGGGATTGTTGATGTTGTTGCCACTGAGGGCGACGGTATGTTTGGCGGCAATCGTGCCGCTGTTGAGGATGTCACCGGCAGTCTGGAATTGCAGGTTGTTGGCGGCCATCAGCGTGCCTTCGCCGGTAACTTGCATGCGGTTGGCGAGCAGGTAGACTTGTGGCACCAGCACCTCTTCTTGCGTGCCGTCAGTCAGCACAATGGTTTGTTTGACCAGCCATACCATGTCACTGGTCAACCTTGCCATCTGCTCTGCGGAAAGTGCGACACCCAGCTGGAACTCAAAGGTCTGCGCCATTTGTACGCCAGCGTTCATCAAGGCCTGGAATTGCGCTTCGTTATTGGTGTGGTTGCCCGCATAGCGCTGGCCGATGGCTTTTTGGATCTGTTGCTGCACCAGTTGCTGTTCATGAAAACCATCGCCAATGCGTTTCAGCGATTGCCCGGGGTCCTGGCCCAGGCGGGTCAGCATATAGTCGGCGCTGAGCCAGTCGCGGTAGTTGGCGAACTGCGGATCGGTGGCGATCAGGTAGCGTTGATTGCCGGGGCGGTGCAGTGCGCTGTCAGACTGGCTGGTGTCAGGAGTGCTGGTGCGCACCACCATGTCCGGAGCCGCCGCCGGCGAACTGCTCAGGGTCTTGTCTGCCTGTGCAGGGTTGACGTCCTTGGGCGTGATATCCAGCATGAAACGGGTGTGTACCGATTGGCCTTCATAGGGGCGGCTGTCGTAGCGGCGGTCGTCGGCTCTGGTGCGGTGGCTTTTGATGTAGGTGTATAACGCCCGCCCCGTGGTGGTGACGATATGGCTGCCGGCAAGGCCGGTGTTGGCCGGTCTGGTACCCGTTACGTGGTTGCCGCTGGCGTCGCCGCCAGCGATGATCTGGCTGTTGGCGTTGTTGACGGCTTCGCTGTTGAAGTGCACGTTGCCGCCAATGTTGATCATGGCCGGGTCGCTGCGCAATACCTTGGTGCGGGCGATCTGTTCGGTGCCGTCATAAATGGTCCATTCACCAACCATGCGCCCCATCAGATTGCGGTTGAAGGCATTGATGGCGCTGTTAAGCGCTTCGTAGCTGGCTTGTTGCTGGTCGTAGGCGGTTTTCCAGGCGCGATATTCCTGTAGTGTGCCGGTGAGCTGAAGATAACAGCGTCCTTCCGCGCATCGTTCTTCGGCTGGCGCCGGGCCAAGCAGCGTGTCGGATGCCGGTGCCGTCACGCCCATGCGTTGCCAGATCGGATCGGTGGGCTGATAGCCGTAGACTTCGGGATAGAAAACCTCAACGCCGCCGTAGTCGTTGCCGCCGGCGCTGTAGCTGGCGGTATAGGCCAGCCGCTGGAAGGTCGCGCCGAAGCGCGCAAACGGATAGGCAGATGATGGCAGCACCAGCCGGAAATTGTCTTCATCGCCCATCCGTTCCCAGTCGGTCACGGCCAGCGTCTGGCCGCTGCCACGGTTGACCAGGCGCACATTGCTGCCGTCGATTTTGTCGGGAGAACCGTTGAGGCGGAACTGCACGATGCGGCGACCGGGGTAATGTTCGGTGGTCGTTTGCAAATGGATATTGCGGTTATTGACGATCTTGTGATTGAGGGTGCCGTTGCCATCCGCAGCAATGGTGGCACTGTCGTTGTTGATCACCGCCCCCATGCCGGTGGCCTGATGATCGCTGTCGAGCGCATTGCCGGTGAACAGGTCGCCGGCGCTGTAGAGCAGCGCATGGTCGCGGTTGTTGATGGCAGCGACACCGAGGTCCATGCGCTCGCGTGCTGCAATGACCGGCGCTTTCGTAACACCGTTGATGGTCTCGGCCATGTTGTTGAGCGTATTGCCGGTCGCGGCCAGATGGTCGCCATAGATGCGGCCGCTGCCGAGGTTATTGATGACCGGGCTCTCGATCAAGGTCGTGGCGCCATCGATCAGGCCGCGATTGGTCAGGCCGGGGCTGTCGGTGGCACGCAACTTGTTGTTGGCCGCGAGGATCTGAGCGCCGGCCTGGTTGTCGATCGATGTCGCTGTAGCATCCAGTGTCTTGTCAGCCAGCAGTTTGCCTTTGTTTTCCAGATGACCGTCGCCGGTGATGATCAGGTCGCCGCCGACGGCGCCGATGGTGCCGGCATTGCGCATGCCGACGCCATGCTCGGTGCCGACCAGAAAGATCTTGCCGGCATACATGCCACCCAGTTGAGCGACATCAATGGCAAAGCCCGGTGCCGGATCTGCGGTTTCCTTCGCGCCGGCGGGCGGCGTCACGACACTGTGGTCGGCAGAGACGTCATTGACCCCGGTAGTGACTTTCAGGTGTTTGGCCCAGATTGACGCATTGACGCGCACAGCGCGCGCCATGATGGCGGCGTAATCGGTAGAGGTGAGATCAAGACCGTTTTTATCGATGGTGACGACACCGCCGCTGACACGATAGGCATCGAGGTTGCCTCCTCCCGGTACCGGATTCGCGGTAGTCAAGGCCGCGCAGGCGGCATTGAAGAAACCGGCATTGCCGACGAACAGACCTGAAGGATTGGCGATCACGACATCGGCACGCTTGCCGGCGACCTCCACATAACCGCGCAGATAACTGGGGTTGCTGGAATTGATTTCGTTGACGATCACGCGCGCAGCGCCGGTGGCGAGCCATGGATTGCCTGCCACCCAACCACCAAGCCGGGTGAGCGCGCTGTTGCGGGCATTGTTGAGGATCACGCCTTTGCTGTCGACGTCGAACTGGCTGTAGACGTTGCGCGATACGCCTTGGGCATTCGGTGTTTGAATATTGACCAGCGGCACGCCGTTGCCGGTTTGCAGAATTGTGGCTTGCTGATTGCCGGGAGCCTGGCGATAGGCGACGATTTGCGCGTTGGCACTGGTCAGGTTGCCGCACAGCGCAACAATGCCAAGGGCGAGACCGGCGCGACGCAGCGTGAATGCCGGCCGGACCATCGCGAGTACCGGCTGGATGTTACTGCACATGCAGGCGGATGCGCTTTTGCCGTGCACGCTGGTGAGTTCGGCAACGGCGGTGTATGCCCCGGTTTTCTTGTTGAAAACGATGCGATACAAATATCTGTTCATACGGTGGCGCCAACGAAATGATTGATCAGGCGCAACTATATAAATTCAGAGAAATTGAATATATAGGGGTATTCCGAAAAACAAAAATTCTCCAAATATATTCATTTAATTCGAATGAACTTCATGGATTTATTTTGCTTTTAATTCAAAATTTTTTCTGTGATCAGTTTCAGAACGGCCCGCTCAGCTTGCGTGATATTTCCTGGCAAGTTGCCAGCAACGGCGTGATGTAGGTTTCCTGCATTTTCTTTTGCTTGCGGAACAGCGGAATGCTGATGCTGATGCAGCCGACCGGTTCGCCGTCGCGGTCGAGGATGGCGCTGCCGACGCAGAATATCTGCGGTTCGTTTTCTTCGCGGTCTTCGGCATAGCCGCGCTTGCGGGTGGCTTCTATTTCTGCGCGCAAGACGTCGGGGTCGGTGATGGTGTGTTCGGTGAAACGCTGCATCTTGATGGAGCGCATCAGTTTGCTGCAGCGGGTGTCGTCGAGTGCCGCCAGATAAGCCTTGCCGACGGCGCTGGAATACAAGGTTACGCGCGTGCCGATGCGTGAGGTCATGCGCACCGCTTGCGGGCTTTCCAGTTTTTCGATGTAGACCATGCCGGTATCGCTGGGTACTGCCAGGTGGACCGTTTCGCGGGTAATGTCGCGCAGGCCTTTCAGGGCATCGATGGCGGCGCTGCGGATATCGGATTTTTCCCACGACTTGCTGGCCAGATTGATCAGCCGTGGTCCCAGTTCGAAATTCTTGGTGCGCGGATTTTCCAGCACCATGCCTTCCGCCATCAGCGCCGCCAGAATCCGGTACACGGTGGAGCGCGGGTAGCCGCTCAGCGTGCTCAGCTGGGCAATGTTCAGCGGTTGCTGCTGATCGGCGATCAATTGCAGCACGGCGATGAATTTCGAGAACGCGGCGGTGCCGGCTATTTTCGGATTGTCGTCGGCAGCGGCGTGGGTATCGGTTTTCGGCATGGTGGGCCGCATTATAGCGTGTCGCCCCGGCCGCTTTGCAGTTGCCGGGGCAGGGGTTTCAGGTGATCACGCAGGTGACCATTCAGGTAACCATATAGCCGCCGTCGACCGGCACGATGGTGCCGGTCATGAACGATGCGGCCGGGGTACAGAGAAAGGCGGCCACATTGGCGATATCCTGCGGCAAGCCCCAGCGTCCCAGTGGTGTGCGTTGCAGGATTGGCCCGGCGCGGCTGGCGTCATCTTGCAACGCTTGCGTCAGCGGTGTGGCAATCCAGCCCGGGGCGACGGCATTGACGCGAATGCCGTCGGCGGCATAGGCAATCGCCAGCGATTTGGTCAGTTGCGCAATCCCGCCTTTGCTGGCGCTGTAACCCGGTACCAGGCCACCGCCGAAGAAGCTCAGCATCGACGCCAGATTGACGATGCTGCCGCCATTGGCTTTGAGCAGCGGCCGGGCGGCGCTGCAAATGCGCATGGTGCCGGTCAGGTTGACGGCGATCACTTGTTCGAACACATCGACTTCGTGTTCGGCACCGCGCTTGATGATACCGGCGCAGTTGACCACGATGTCGAGCGTCTTGAAGCCGGCCATCAGGGCATTGACGCTGTCTTGCGAGGCGACGTTGAGTTCGGCCAGCGCGACGTTGGTGCCGGCGAATTCGTCATCGGCAAACGGACGCATGCCGGCAGCGGTGACGGTAGCGCCCATGCTTGCCAGCTGCCGCGCTACGGCGCCGCCGATGCCTTGGGTGCCGCCGGTGACCAGCGCGGTCTTGCCTGTGAAAATAGTTGCGGAAAATGTCATCTTGAATCCTTGTCGGTGGCGACGGCACGCGATGCATGCCGTCGCATTGATGCTGCAACAGCGTCAGTTTATGAAGTCTTGGCTTCGATTGGTTTGTCCACCACGAACATGTAAATCAGTGCAGCGGCAAATGCGACCGCGGCACTGATCAGCAGCGCGTTGATGAACGAATGGGTTTTATCCACCACCACACCGGTAATCACTGGTGCCAGCGAACCGCCGAGATAGCCGCCGAAGTTCTGCAAGCTGCCCAGTGATGCCACCAGACGTCGCGGAATGGCGACACTGACCAGTGCCCAGGCACCACCGCTGGCCATGTTGACGAAGGCCATCGCCAGCGAGATGTAGACCACTGCCATCACGGTGCTGGGAGTGTAAGCCGCCGGCACGGTAAAGCAGGCGGCGCCGATCAGGCCGACGCAGATGGGCCATTTGCGGCTGAGGATCGGGGCCATGCCGCGCTTCATCAGACCATCGGCGATATAGCCGCTGCTGAGCATGCCCAGCGTGCCGAAGATGTACGGAATGGTAACCACCCAGCCGGTGCGGGCGATGCTCAGGTGACGTTCATGCTCCAGATAGGCCGGCAACCAGGTCAGATACAGCCACACCATGTAGATCACGCCCATGAAGCCGAACAGCATGCCCCAGGTGGTGCGATAGGTGAACAGGCTTTTCCATTCGGCCAGCGTCAGCTTGGCGTTGGCGTTCGGATCGTTGTCATTGCCATCGGCCAGATACAGCACTTCGGATGGCGTCAGTTCCACTTCATTGCGGTTACGGTAGAAAATGTACCAGCCGACCGCCACGGCAATACCGAGCGCACCCATGATCACGAACATCATGCGCCAGCCGAACGACAGCATCAGCACGGTCAGGATCGGTGGCGCCAGCGCCGGGCCGATGGTCGAGGAGGCGACGAAAATGCCGGTCGGCCCGCCGCGTTCACGCACCGCGAACCATTCACTGACGACCTTGGCGCCGGCCGGAAATTGCGGCGCTTCACCGAGGCCGAGGAACACGCGCGCTACCAGGAATTGGTGCAACGTAGTCACGAAGCCACCGGCCAGTTGCGCCACCGACCAGACCAGCATGCCGACGCCGAGCATGGCGCGGGCCCCGAATTTGTCGAGCAAGGCGCCGATTGGCAATTGCGAGAAGGCGTAGGCGAGTGAGAAGGCCGACAACAGCAAGCCCATCTCCGAGGCGCTCAAGCCGAGTTCCTGACTGACCGAATGATTGGCGATCGACAGCGTGCTGCGATCGAGGTAATTGACGATGCCGGCGAGCATCAGGAATGTCAGTGCAATCCACTGAATCCGTTTTATCTTGTTGCTTTTGGGGGCTTCCATGTTGTCTCCGATGAGTGGCGCAGCGGCGGCTGACAGGGCATCAGGTCAGTCGTCGCCGTAGTACTAGAAATATGCTGAGCCGCCGTTACTGTGACGGCAGGCAGGATTGCTTAATAAGTGGCGCGGCCTCCGGACAGGTCGAATACTGCGCCGGTGTTGAAGGTGCACGAACCGGAACACAGCCACAGCACCATGCGCGCCACTTCTTCGACATCGCCGAGGCGTTTCATCGGGCTCTTGGCGATCATGGTGGCGACGTGTTCCGGCGTCATCTGTTCCAGCAATGTAGTGTTGACGGCGGCCGGTGCCAGTGCATTGACCAGAATGCCGGTATCGGCCAGTTCCTTGCCGAGCGATTTGGTCAGTGCCAGTACGCCGGCCTTGGACGCGCTGTATGCCGAAGCGTTGGGCGTACCTTCCTTGCCGGCCAGCGAAGCGACATTGATGATCCGGCCCTGGCCGGCGGCGCGCATGGCAGGTACCACGCTGCGACAGGTATGGAACACGCCCGTCAGATTGACGTCGACGATGCGCTGCCATTGCGCCGGATCGTATGCATCGAGTGCCACGGTAGGGCCGGAAAAGCCGGCGTTGTTGATCAGAAAATCGATATGGCCGTCGCTGGCCAGCAATCTGCCGGTGGCAGCTTCGACCGATTGCAGATCGGTGACGTCGACACTGTCTTGACGATAAGGCGAGTCGGCGGCGGTTTGCAGATCCCAGCACACCACGGTGGCGCCGGCTTGCGTCAGCATGGCGCTGATCGCGGCACCGATGCCGCCATTGCCGCCGGTGACGACCGCCACACAATCGGTGAAATCGTAATTGGCTTGCGCGTAAGGCATTGCTTATCTCACGAACTGTTGGACGAAGTCTGCGCCGAGTCCGATTTTTTCGTAATGCGCCTTGCACATCTCGAGCTTGGTAAATACATCTTCGTAGCCTTCGAACTTGCCGTAAGGATCGCAGTAGTACATGACACCGGTGATGTGGAAATAGGTAATCATTTCTTCCACGTCTTCCGGCACATACAGGGTGTGCGTTTCGCCCGGCGGTTCGAATACGTAGCTGCCTTGTTCGGCAATCCAGTCATGTTCGAGATAACGCCAGCGACCCTTGAGCACCATGCCATGCACCGGCGCCGGATGCTTGTGGCGGCTCAGCACGCCGGACTTGCGCACGCGCAGCAGGTTGGTCCAGTAGCCTTGCGACACATTCAGGCACAGCGGCCGGAACCAGACATTTTCTGCCTGCGGCACCCACACCCGTTCGTCGTCGGGGATGGCGCTGCCGACCACGATTTCCTTGGGGGCTTCTTTGGGGTTGGGATATTGATACGGCATCATTTTTGACGCGGCGGAATTGACTGGCTCGACAGGCTGCATGCTGGCTCCTTTTTGTCCACTATATGGACGAGTTATCTGTAATGTGGTCACTTGCCGTCACTTTGCGGCAAGCGTCCCATGCTGTCAAGTAGCCTTGCTGACGTTGCGCTGACGTCATATGCGAGTCTGCGCCACTGTTGGTGACGCCGATGACTCGCCGTATACATTGATTGCCTGTGGAAGATATTCGAGAGCGCAGGCGGGCGTTAAGCGAGCAGTGGAAATACGAATGAAAAAAATCCATGCTGCCCTCGAAGTTTTCACGTGTTTGCGGATTAATTGCGGCCGCGCCGGCAAAACCACATTAATGAGAATTATTCCTATCTATAATCCGCAGCCGTTGATAGCCGATGCCATTGCGAACCGGTTGTCGCACACCTTTATCGATGCATTCATCCAGGCCGCGCGGCGGATTTGAATCGCCGCAGTCAGCCACCCGCCAGCGCTTTCCGGCGCGGTCGCCAGCCAGACATCAGCGATAGCAAACGACGCGAGCAGCCGGAGTAACCGAAAGACATTCATGAGCAAGAAACTGACGCCGATTGCCGCGACCATGCTGGTCGCGTTTTCCTCACCCTGGTCTGCTCCGGCACAGGCGCAAGCGACGCCCTCCGGTACGCAACGCAGTCTGCCGCAGGTCACCGTGAAAGAGCGTGCCGGCGACAGTGAGATCAAGATTGATCAGTCGGCATCGATCAAGATGACCGCGCCGATTCTGGATACACCGAAATCGATTACGGTGATTCCGGCGCAGGTTATCAATCAGACTGGAGCAACCTCCTTGTCGGAAGCATTGCGCACCACGCCGGGCATTACGTTTGCCGCTGGTGAAGGCGGCACGCCGATTGGCGACCGGCCATTGATTCGGGGCTTTGATGCGCAAAGCAGCACCTTGGTTGATGGCGTGCGCGATGTCGGTTCGCAATCACGCGACATGTTCAATCTGGAGGCGATTGAGGTGACACGCGGCGCTGACAGTACGACCTCGGGACGCGGCGGCGCCGGCGGCAGTATCAATCTGATCAGCAAGACACCGAAAAAGGAAAATGTTACCGAGGGCAGCATTGGCTTCGGATCGGCCAATGACAAACGCCTGGTTGCGGATGGCAATTATCTGTTCGGCGATAACGCTGCGGTGCGTCTCAACGGCATGTTTGCAGACACCAGCGTGGCGGGACGCCCGAGTGTTGCCAGCAAGAGCTGGGGCTTTGCGCCGTCGGTCAGATTCGGACTGACCGGACCGACCGCGGTAACGCTGTCTTACTATCACTTGCAGGCAGACGACATGCCTGATTACAGCACGCCGTATCGCAACAGTCTGACCCGCAGCAAGGCCAATCCGGATGGTCCGGTGAGCGTGGGCCGGCAATTTTATGGTTTGAACGGACGTGACTTCCGGCGCACGCAAGCTGACATCGGCACCCTGCAAGTGCAGCATGATTTCGATAATGCCCTGACGGTTCGCAATACCACGCGCTACGGCAAGACCGGCAACGATTACATCGTGACCAACCCGGATGACAGCGTCGGCAATGTCAGGAATGGACTGGTGTATCGCTCACCCAAGAGCCGCATTGCCAGCACCACCACGTTCGTCAATCAGACCGACCTCAGCGGCGAGTTCCTGAGTGGCGACATCCGGCACAAATTCGTGACCGGACTGGAGCTGGGCCAGGAACAGACCCGGGCCGGCAGTTATACGGTGTTCCCGAATGCGGCATTCAGCAGTCGCGTCTGTGGCGCAGCCGGCGGTCCGACATTGGGTTCTTATCATTGCACCAGCCTGTTCAATCCGAATCCGGATGATGCGTGGCGCGGACGTATTGCAGAGTCGCCCAATGTCACCCACACCAAAGTCAATACCAAGGCCGTCTATGTGTTTGATACCGTGACGCTGAATCAGCAGTGGCTGCTGAATCTGGGATTGCGTTACGACAGCTATGATGCCAGTGCCCGCACCCCGGCCTTTACCCGTATTGCGCCGACCGGCAATGGGCTGGGGCCGAATGCAACGGGCGCACGCGTGGCGGCAACTTCGTATTCCAATCAAAGCAGCTTCTGGAATTATCAGGCCGGACTGGTTTATAAAGTGGTGCCGGAAGCCAGCCTGTATGTGTCCTATGCCACGGCATCGTCGCCACCGGGTGCGGTGGCCGGTGATGGCGGCGACAATCTCAGTGCCGGCAATCAAGCCTTGTCGCCCGAGCGCACACGTACGGTTGAACTGGGCGCCAAATGGGAAGTGCTGAACAAGGCACTGTTGCTGACCGCCGCCATCTTCCGCAGCGAAAAAAACAATGCCCGTATCAATCTGGATGCCAATACCCAGATCGTCGCCGGCAAGCAAAAAGTCGATGGTCTGGAACTCGGCGTCAGCGGCAATCTGAGCAAGAAATGGACGGTGTTCGGCGGCTATTCGTACATGCACAGCACATTGGTCGATAACGGTTCTTACAATGGCGCGGCAGCCAATAACGGCAATCAGTTTCCGAATACGCCAACCCATAGTTTCAGTCTCTGGAGTACGTATGAAGTGTTGCCGAAGCTGACTGCGGGCGGCGGCATGTTTTACCTGTCGCGCATCTACGGCAATGCTGCCAATTCGGTATTCGCGCCGGCCTACACACGCTTTGACGCGATGGCCAGTTATGCGGTCAGCAAGAATGTCGCGCTGCGGCTGAACATACAAAATCTGACCGACAAGATCTACTATGACAAGGCGCTCGGCGGCCACTATGCCCACATGGGGCCGGGGCGTTCCGTCATGTTGACTGCCGATCTGCGTTATTGATGACGCTGCAATACTGATGCGCCAGGATCCCGTCGCGTGGTACATGGGCGGGACCACACCGGAAAGCGGATCAGAGAAAGCTCGTGAAAAAATTCGATATTTCAATCGAAATTTGCACGAGCTTTTCGCATTAAATGCAGGGTGGTCAACCAAATTGTATGAATGACAATAAATAGTATTTACAATTTGTTGCTGTTGATCATGTTCTCTGACCTGAGTGCATGGTCACGTTCAACCACCTCTGTACACCTCCATGTTACGCGGCTGATATAAATCGCCGCCGCCAGCCAGCAAGCGGACAGCGCCTTTCGGTGCGGTCGCCAGTCAGACACGAGCAAACAGGAATCTGTGCGCCTATCTGGAGCAACCGAAAGGAAATCATGAGCAAGAAACTGACTCCCATTGCCGCGACGATGCTGGTCGCGCTGTCCTCGCCGCTGATGGCGCAGCCGGCGCAGGCGCCGTCACCGGCAGCAAGCCTGCCGCCGATGACGGTCAGAGACCGCAGCGCACAAGCCGAGGTCAAGACCGAACAATCCGCCTCGGTCAAACACACCGCACCGTTGCTGGATACCCCCAAATCTCTCAAGGTGATCCCGGCGACAGTGATTCGTCAAACGGGCTCGACCTCGCTGGCCGATGCGTTGCGCACCACGCCCGGCATTACCTTTGCGGCCGGTGAAGGCGGCACCCCGCTGGGCGACTGGCCGCTGATTCGCGGCTTCGACGCGCTGGGCAGCATCTTCATCGATGGCGTGCGGGATGCCGGTTCGCAGAGTCGCGATCTGTTCAATGCCGATTCCATCGAAGTAAGTTATGGTGCCGACAGCGCCATGGCCGGACGCGGCAGCGCCGGTGGCAGCATCAATATCATCAGCAAGCAGCCGGGCAAGGAAAATTTCAGTGAAGGCACGGTCAGCCTGGGATCGGATCAATACAAACGGCTGGTTGCGGACGGCAATTATGTGCTCGGCCCGAATGCGGCGTTGCGCCTCAATGGCATGTTCACCGATACGAACGTGCCGGGACGGGCCGCCGTGAATACCCGCAGCTGGGGTTTTGCACCGTCATTGAAATTGGGGCTGGACGGTCCGACTTCAGTGACGCTGGCTTACTATCACAGACAAGCCGATGAAATGCCGGACTACAGCACGCCCTATCAGGACAGCCCGGCGCGCAGCAAAGCCAACCCCGATGCGCCGGTCGGCGGTCGCCATTTTTACGGGTTGAAGAATCGCGATTTCCGCAAAACACAGGCCAACATCGGCACGGTGCGCGTGCAGCATGATTTTGGCAATGCGCTGACACTGCACAATACGACGCGCTATGGCCGCAGCAGCAATGACTATATCGTGACCAATCCCGATAACAGTGCCGGCAACGTCAGGAGCGGACTGGCGTACCGCGCTCCCAAGAGTCGCATTGCCAACACCGCGACCTTCGTCAACCAGACTGACCTGAGCGGCGAATTCATGACCGGCGGCATCAGGCACACGTTCGTGACCGGACTGGAACTGGGTCAGGAAAAGAGCGACGTGCGCCGCTATGCCGTGTTTCCCGATGCGAATTATCCGCGCAATGGGCGAGTCTGCGGGATGCCCGGTGGACCGTCGCTGGCAGCATATAACTGCACCAGCCTGTTTGCTCCGAATCCGGACGACCCGTGGCAGGGACGTATTGCGGTCGATCCTGCCGTGACGCATACCACGGTCAATACCAAGGCGGTGTATGCGTTTGATACGGTGCGGCTGAGTCAGCAGTGGTTGTTGAATCTGGGACTGCGTTACGACCACTATGATGCCAAGGTGGACTGGCCGGCATTTACGCGGATCGCGCCGCATGGCAATGGACGCGGATCGAATGCTGCCGGTGCACAGGTTGTGTCGGCGGCTTATTCCAACCGCAGCCGTTTCTGGAATTATCAGGCCGGGCTGGTTTACAAGATCGTGCCGGAAGCCAGTCTGTATGTTTCCTATACGACGGCGTCATCGCCGCCGGGTATGGTGGTGGGCGAGGGCAGCGACAATCTCGACGGCAGCAACCAGGCGCTGTCGCCGGAGCGCACCCGGACGGTTGAACTCGGCGCCAAATGGGATGTGCTGAACAAGGCGCTGGCACTGACTGCAGCAATTTTCCGCAATGAAAAAAACAACGCCCGCATCTATCTCGATGCCGATACCCAGATCGTCGCCGGCAAGCAAAAGGTCAGTGGCATTGAGCTCGGCATCAGCGGCAAGCTGAGCAAAAAATGGAGCGTGTTCGGCGGCTATTCGTATCTGGCCAGCAAGCTTGTGGAGAACGGTACCTACAAGGGGGCGGCAGCCAATAACGGCAATCGCTTTCCCAACACGCCGAGCCATAGTCTGAGTCTGTGGAGCACTTATAAGGTGTTGCCGAAACTGACTGCCGGGGGCGGCGTCTTCCATATGTCGCGGGTCTACGGCAATGCGGCGAATTCAGTCTACGCGCCGGCCTATACCCGCTTCGATGCGATGGCGGGTTATGTCGTCAACAAACATGTGTCGTTGCAGCTGAATGTGCAGAATCTGACCAACAAGACTTACTTTGACAAGGCGCAGGGCCGGCACTATGCACACATGGCGCCGGCACGGTCGGTGATGCTGAGCGCCGGCATGACGTATTGACGGCATTGCTCAGTCAGGCACTGCGGGATTCACTGATTCCAGTCGACGCCCTTGAACGCCGTCACCAGAAAATCGATGGCGGCGCGCACTTTGGCCGGCAGATGCGTACGGCTCGGATAGACGGCGTAGATGCCGAGCTCGGCGGACGGATATTCAGGAAACAGCGGCACCAGTGCACCGCTGCGGATATGTTGCTGCACCATGAAGGTCGGCTGCCGCGTGATGCCGATACCGGCCAGTGCCGCCGCCACGCAAGTGTCGCCATTATTGGCATGCAGGCGGGCGTGGGTCTTGACGCCGAATGCACCTTCGGGGCCATCGAAATGCCATTCGTCCTTGTCCGGTGAATAGGTGTAACCGATGGTGGTATGGCCGGCCAGTTCGCGCGGATGCGTCGGCGTGCCGTGTTGTTGCAGATAGGACGGTGCCGCGCAGACCTGAATGTTGGTGGCGGCCAGTTGCCGGTGAATCAGCGATGAATTGGGCAGGCGTGCAATCCGGATGGCGAGGTCGTAACCGTCTTCCACAATATCGACGATATGGTCGGCGAGCGTGATGTCGAGCCGGATTCCCGGTTGCTGTTGCAGGAAGGCCGGCCACAATGGCGCCAGATGCAGGACGCCGAAAGTATGCGGCGCATTGATGCGCAACAGACCGGTGGGATTGCTGGCGCCGACGCTGAGCATGTGATCGGCATCTTCCAGCGCGGCGACGATATGCTTGCAGCGCTCCAGATACAGCACGCCGGCTTCCGTCAGTGACAGCCGGCGGGTGGTGCGTTGTATCAGGCGCGAGCCGAGACGCGCTTCAAGTTCGAGAACAGTGCGTGAAATCGCGGCTTTGGAGACATTGAGCGCATCCGCCGCCTTGACGAAACTGCCGAGGTCGGCGACCGCGATGAAGCATTCGATTTCACGCAATTTATTCACAACGCATCCATCCCGAAAAGGTCATGCATTCGACAGTGCCGGCGGCAAATCTGCCAGCAGTGCAGCCTGAGTGCCAAAGGCGAAGGCATCCATGCGCAACGTATGATACGTCGAACCGCTGTCCAGGTGCACGAAGCGGGTCCAGTCGTCGCTGGCGCCCATGGCGAAGAACAGGCTCAGCAAGTGTTCGTCGGTCGGATGCGTGCGCACCGCATGCGGCGCGCTGTGGCGGTAATCGAGCAAGGCATCGAGGGCACCGGCCTGCATCTGTTGCAGGAACCAGTGCAGAAATTCCATGGTGTGCGGTGCATCGCCGCCATCGATCTCGTTGCGGCGCAGATCGCGCAGGTTATGGGTAAAGCTGCCGGAGCCGATCAGCAGCACGTTGTCTTGCGCCAGCGCCGCCAGCAGGCGACCGATCTGGTAATGGTAAGACGGTGGCTGGTGGGGTTGCAGCGACAGTTGTACTACCGGAATGTCCGCCTGCGGATACAGATAGCGCAGCGGCACCCAGGCGCCATGATCAATGCCCCAGCTATCATCGGGGCGGGCTGCGATGCCGCCGGCGCCCAGCAGTTCGACTACCTGATCGGCCAGCGCCGGCAAACCGGCGGCCGGGTAATCGAGTTCATACAAGGCCTGCGGAAAACCGCCGAAGTCATGGATCACGCGTTGCGCGGTCAGATTGCCGACGCGCGGTGTCTGCGTTTCCCAGTGCGGCGAAACGATCAGGATGGCGCGCGGACGTGGCAGCTTGTTGCCGATGCTGCTCAGCAGCGGACCGGTCTTGCCCGGTTCCAGCGCCAGCATGGGCGAACCGTGAGAAACGAACAGTGAGGGAAAACTGAACATGGATGCTCCATAAAAAAGGGGCCTGCCGGCCCCTGTCAGGTGGCGAGGGGCTGCCGGCTTAATTGCGGTTGTTGCTGCGCTTGAGCGCAAAGGCACCATCGCCGAGCAGGAATACCGCAATCAGCGCGACGATCCACAAGGCCAGATATTCCCAGCCGCCCTTGGGGTTGGTAAACGAAAAACCGGCTTTGCCATGGACGGTGGCAATTGCGCCTGCCAAATCGAGTGCCAGCAGAATCGCGAAATAATTGCCATAGTAGCCGACGATCAGGGCAATGCCACCGACCACTTCCAGCAGGATCACGGCATAGGCCAGAAAGCCGGGCAAGCCGATCGATTCGAAGAAGCCGACCGTTCCCGGCAACGTGAAGACAAAAATCTTGATACCGGCGTGGACCAGAAACAGAATGCCCAGGCTGACGCGCAGCAGTAATGCGGCGTAGTCGGCTCTGGTGTAGATGGTGGTGCTGGACATGAAAACTCCCGATTGGTGGTGGCGGCCAGGCTGGCAGCCTTGGGAGTACTTTAGGCAAAACCGGTGTCGTGATAAAGAGCATCCGGCAGGATAGATTGTTCCGTTTTTATTGACAATGATGCGGTGAATGCCAGTTGCCGGCGCGCGCCGGTGTATGCGGATGGAACCTGAGCGTGCTTTTCAACACTGCCGCCGGCCCGCAGCAGGTGCAATCTGCGGGCCGTGTTCAGTGTGTGCGGGGGGTATCAGAAAGGGGCGGGGGCGAAGCGCTGCATGAACCCGATCAGTGCTTTGTATGCTTCAACCAGCGGGTTTTGATTCAGCCTCTTGAGTGCCGGACCATGTGCGGCAGCAGACTGCATATGGAAATGAATGGAGGCATGTGCTGCCGGTAATGACTGCAGCGTGCCGGCGCACAGCAATGCGGTGATGCACAGATGACGGAATGGTTTGCGTAACAGCTTCATAGGCTTCTCCTGTTGAGGGTATGGATCAGATGCCACGATTTTCATGAGCAAACGGTACTGGTGATTTATCAAGAATAAATTTGCCTGAGCCGTCGTTCCATTGTCAGAAAAAAATCGATGGAAAAGCGAGTTTCAACTAGCCAAAGCAGTCTGGGAATAGCTGGATCACCGTTGTTTTGTGAAACTTATACTGGTTTTTTTCGGTGTCGGTCTGATGACGAATCGCAACGCGAGGCCGGCCGGCAGCAACGCGCAGCCGCTTGTTGCGCAGGTATTCAGTCAAGACAGGGAGAGTGGGATGCCAGCGGGAGGTCGTGGCAATCCGGCCTGACGGTCAGCAGGACAGATGACAATCAGACCGGATTCAATCGAGGTGCAAGCCCGGGGACTATTCTTGTGCCGGCTTCGGCTTGGCTTCTTCGCGACGGTTGTAACCGGCGACCATGTCGAAACGGAACAGGCGGCATTCCAGTGCGCCATTGTAGAAAGGTGTCTTGCGCGCTTCTTTGAGACGCAACAGTTTCGGCAAGCCGAGATCGGCTGAGAACAGGAACACGCTCCAGCCCGAGAAACGCTGTTTGAGCGTGGTGCTGAAGGCGCTGAAGAAGGCGGTCAGCAATTCATCGGTCGGCAATGCGCTGTCGCCGCGCACGCTGATCCGCTCGCCGTACGGCGGGTTGGTCAGCATGATGCCGGTGGCCGGATTGCCGTCGGCGTCGAGTGGCGGTTTGATTTCTTGCGCTTCGATCTGTTTCAGCGGCACGTCGAACTGGATGCCGGCCTGGCGCAGGTTGTGGCGGGTGATGGCAATCATGTCGCCGGAAATGTCGCTGCCGAAAATGGTCGGGACGGTTGGCAGCGGATTCGGTTTGATGTTGCCCTTGATTGCCTGCCATGCGGCGGCATCGAAGTTGTGGAATTTTTCAAATGCAAAACGACGGCGCGCACCGGCCGGGATGCCGGCCAGCATTTGTGCCGCTTCGGCCAGAATGGTGCCGGAGCCGCACATCGGATCGAACAGCACCATGCCCGGTTTCCAGCCGCTGGTACGCAACAGGCCGGCCGCCAGATTTTCGCGCAGCGGTGCTTCGCCGGTTTCATCGCGCCAGCCACGCTTGAACAGGGCGTCGCCGGAAGTGTCCAGATACAGCGTGTAAGTATGGGCATCGACAAAGCCGGAAATACGCATGTCCGGATTTTTGGTATCAATCGAAGGACGCTCATCGAAACGCTCGCGGAAACGGTCGCAGATCGCATCCTTGATTTTCAGCGTGGTGAACTCAAGGCTGCGCAGCGGCGATTTGATGGCGGTGACATCGACGCGGATGGTGTGCGATACCTGAAACCAGTTTTCCCATTCCTGTTCCAGCGTCAGGTCATAGATGTCGTTTTCATTCTTGTACGAACCATGCGCCATGCGCAGCAGCACGCGGCTGGCGATGCGCGAGTGCAGATTGATCAGGTAGGCATCGGTCAGTTCGCCCGAGCAATGCACGCCGCCCGGGACATGTTTGTGGACCTTGAGGGTCGGCGTCGGCTGTCCGAGCAGGGCAATTTCGTTGAGCTCGTCGGCGAGCACGTTTTCCAGCCCGCGCGGGCAGGGGCAAAAATAGGAATATGACATGGGGGGTACCTTTTATCCGTAGTGAAACTGGTGAGTCTGATGCCTCTGTTGCCAGCAAACAGCAGGGTGGAACACCATCCGTTCACCGGTGCACAAACACCGGTGAACGGATGGCAGTGAATCATTTTGATGCCAGGGCGCGGCCGACGAAGTCGAGGCGATCCTGACCCCAGTAGCCTTCGCCATCGACCACGTACCACGGCGCGCCGAATACATTGGCGGCGGCAGCTTCGTCCGTGAAACGATCAAACTCGGCCTGCACACTGGCGGTTTCTGATGACTTCAACAGATTCTGGCCGTCGTGATCGAGTTCGTTGGCAATCGCGATCAGGGTATCGGCATCGGCGATATTGCGTTCATCGGCCCAGACGCCGCGCATGATGGCACCGGTCAGCGTCAGCGCTGCCGCAGTGCCATGCGCCAGTTGCGTAGCGATGATCAGTTTGGCGGCGGCATCGCTCTGGACCGGAAAGTAAGTCGGGTGCAGATTGAGCGGCACCTTCAGGTATTCGCTCCAGCGTGTCAGTTCCTTGAGCCGGTATGCCTGACGCTGCGGTGCGCGCTTTGCCAGCGGCAGGCCGCCCGACAAACCGAATACCTTGCTCAGGTCAAAGGGTTTGACCACGATCTGGGCGTCATGCCCGGCGGCCAGTTCCAGCAACCGGGCATGACCCAGATAGGCAAAAGGGGAATGCGGTGCGAAATAGTATTCACAAATTTTGCCCATGGTCGGCTCCTTGAAAGATGATCTGATTGTAATTTTATTTCGGTGTCGCTGCGCGGCGCGGGTCAGAAAGGCTTGACCACGACCAGCACCACGATGGCCAGCAGCAACAGTACCGGTACTTCATTGAACCAGCGGTACCAGGTATGGCTGCGGGTGTTGGCGCCGCGTTCGAATTTTTTGAGCAGGGAGCCGCAGGCATGGTGATAACCGATCACCAGCACCACCAGACCCAGCTTGGCGTGCATCCAGCCATTGCCGGGACCTTTGCCGATGCCGTAGCCGAGATACAGCCAGAGTCCCAGCAGCACTGCCGGTACCGACAGGATGGTGGTGAAGCGATACAGGCGGCGCGCCATGCCCAGCAAGCGGGTATGCACCAGCGTTTCCGACTCCTGCGCCAGATTGACGAAGATGCGCGGCAGATAAAACAGGCCGGCGAACCAGGAGACGACAAACACGATGTGCAACGATTTGATCCAGAGCATGCGGCTTCCTTTGGCGATTGGCTGGCGGTGGCAGGGGAATGCTTATTGGCGGACCTGGCCTTGGCCAAGCACGACGTATTTCAGCGACGTCAATCCATCGAGTCCGACCGGGCCGCGTGCGTGCAGCTTGTCGTTGGAAATACCGATTTCCGCACCCAATCCGTATTCGAAACCATCGGCAAAACGGGTCGAGGCATTGACCATGACCGAGGCCGAATCGACTTCGCGCAGGAAGCGCATGGCACGGCTGTAGTCTTCGGTCACGATGCTGTCGGTGTGTTGCGAGGAATAGGTATTGATATGCTCGATCGCCTGATCCAGACCGTCCACCAGTTTGACCGCCAGGATCGGCGCCAGGTATTCGGTGCTCCAGTCTTCCTCGGTGGCTTCAGCCAGATGCGGGTAGCCGGCCAGGATGCGGTACGCTTCGGGGTCGGCGCGCAGTTCGACTTTTTCGGTCAGATACAGTTGGGCCAGTGGCGGCAAAACCTGTGCTGCAATGGTACGCTCCACCAGCAGCGTTTCCATGGTGTTGCAGGTGCCGTAGCGATGGCATTTGGCATTGAAGGCAATCCGGAGTGCCTGTTCCTGATCAGCCTTGTCGTCGATGTAGACGTGGCAGATGCCATCCAGATGCTTGATCATCGGTACCGTGGCTTCGCGCATCAGACGCTCGATCAGGCCCTTGCCGCCGCGCGGCACGATGACGTCGACATATTGCTGCATGGTAATCAGGGCACCGACGGCAGCCCGGTCCGTGGTTTCCACGACCTGTACCGCATCGGCCGGCAAACCGGCCTCGTGCAACCCTTGTTTGACCAGTACTGCCAGCGCCTGATTGCAATGGATCGCTTCTGAACCGCCGCGCAAAATGGTGGCGTTGCCGCTCTTGATGCATAAACCCGCAGCATCCACGGTGACATTCGGCCGCGCCTCGTAAATGATGCCGATCACGCCCAGCGGTACGCGCATCTGGCCGACCTGAATCCCGGTAGGGCGGAATTTCATGTTGGAAATTTCACCGATCGGGTCCGGCAGCGCGACGATTTGCTCCAGGCCTTCGGCCATGGTGGCGATGGCTTTGTCGGACAGCGTCAGACGGTCCAGCATGGCGTCGCTGAGACCGTTGGCGCGGGCTGCCGCCAGATCTTTCTGATTGGCGGCACGCAGAATGTCGGCGTCGCGCCGGATGGCGGCCGCAATCAGTGTCAGCGCCCGGTTCTTGAGCGCGGTATCGGCTTTGGCCATGGCGCGCGACGCCTGGCGTGCGCGCTGACCGACTTCATTCATGTATTGTTCGATGTTCGTCATGAGACTCTTTGCAGTTCTGTAACGTGTGCTAAATCAATGGCCGCGGGCCAGTTTCAGGCCCAGTTGCGACAGTGCATCCCAGGCATCGCCGGAAAATGCCCTGGCGCGCAGGCCTTTGACCATTTTGTCGATCTGCGCGGCTTCTTGCAGTGCGGTTTGCAGCGCCGCCAGACTGATGCGGCGCAGCGCCGGCTCCATCAGGCGTTCGCGCGGACCCCAGATCCGATATTCCTTGAGCAGTACGCCGAGCGGCTTGCCCTGGCTGACACCGGCTTTCAGCTTGAGCAGCGTGCGCACTTCTTCGGCCACCGCCCACAACACCAGCGGCAGCGCTTCGCCTTCGCCCTTGAGGCCGTTCATCATGCGCATCAGCCGTGCCACATCGCCGGACAGCATGGCTTCGTTGAGCTTGAATACATCATAGCGCGCAACATTGAGCACGGCATCGTGCACCTGTTCAAAACTCAGTTTGCCGGGCGGATGCAACAGCGCCAGCTTTTGAATTTCCTGATGCGCCGCCAGCAGATTGCCTTCTACCCGTTCGGCAATGAAGTCCACGCATTGGCGGTCGGCGCTTTGTTGCTGCGCTGCCAGCCGGTTGCTGATCCAGCCCGGCAGATGCGCGCGTTCTACCAGCGGAATGTCGATATACACGCTGGCTTGCTGCAGGGTTGCCACCCAGGCTGCCTTTTGCGTGGCCCAGTCGAGCTTGGGCAAACTGATGATGGTCAGGTTGTCGGGGTTCAGATTGGCCGCATATTCCTGCAAGGCCTGACCGCCGTCCTTGCCGGGTTTGCCGGTCGGAATCCGCAATTCGACCAGTTTCTTGTCGCCGAACAGCGATTGCGACTGATTCGCCGCCAGCAATTCGCCCCATTTGAAACTGCGTTCGACCACCAGCACGTCGCGTTCGCTGAAACCATTGTTGCGTGCCGTCTTGCGAATCTTGTCGGCCGCCTCCAGCGCCAGCAAATGCTCATCGCTGGTGATCACATAAAGCGACGCCAGCGACTTCGTCAAATGCGTATCGAGCGCGTCAAGCTTCAGTTGCATGGGGTATTCCTGATGTCTTATTCCTGATCGTTCTGATCATCGGGACCGGTTTTGGTGGCCGACAGGCGGCGCAGAATCTGCTGCACCAGATCAGTCTGCATATCGCGGTACAGCAAGCCTTCTTCAGCCTGCTTGGCCAGTTCCTGATTTTCATTGTAGGTGACGTCGCGCTTGAGGCGGATTTCCACCGGTGCGATCAAGACCTTGCCGGCATTATCCTTGACCGCGAACTTGAAGCGCTGATACAGCGCATATTCGCGTACCCGGCCGTCGGTATTGAGCGTCAGGATCTTCTTTTCGCGGGTATCGGCGATCACTTGCAGCACCGCTTCCGCCAGTTTCGGATCGCTCACCACTTCCACGCCGCTGGCGCGAATGTTGCGCGTCAGCTCGGTACCCAATGAGGAGTTGCCGCTGAAGCCGAGGTAAATGGTCTTGAACGGCAGATTGGCCGGGCCGCGCAGGTGGAAGCCGCAGGCCGTGAGCATGCTCACCGCCAGCAGCGTCAGCAGCCAGCGGATCAGAAGAGGCGAAGTACGGTAAGGCATGCGCATGTGTGGTTCCGTTAGCCGTGTCGCGTCAGGCGACGATGTTGATCAATTTGCCGGGCACCACGATCACTTTCTTCGGTGGACCAGCCAGGAATTTTTGCACATTTTCATTTGCCAGCGCTGCCGCTTCGATACTGGCCTTGTCAGCATCCTTGGCGACGGTGATGCTGCCGCGCAGTTTGCCGTTGACCTGAATCATCAGTTCGATTTCGCTTTGCTCCAGCGCCGCCGCATCGACCTGCGGCCATTCCGCATCAAGAATGTCGCCGCTGGCATTGGCATAACCCAGTTCGCGCCACAGCGCATGGGTGATATGCGGGGTGATCGGATTGAGGATGCGCAGGAAAATCGAGGTGCACTCCGCCAGCACTGCATTGGATGTCGCGCTGTCGTCGAGCTTGGCTGCTTCCAGCGTGTTGAGCATCTTCATGCAAGCCGACACCACCGTGTTGTACTGGATGCGCTTGAGGTCGTGATCAGCCTGTTGCAGGATCTTGTGCACTTCGCGGCGCAGGGTCTTGTGGGTGTCGCTCAGGCTGGCGCTGTCGGCTTTGCCGGCGCTGCCGATACGGGCGGCGTTGGCGAACGCGAAAGCCCACACCCGGCGCAGGAAGCGGTTGGCGCCTTCGACGCCGGTGCCGGACCATTCCAGCGTCTGTTCCGGTGGCGAGGCAAACATCGTGAACAGACGGGCGGTATCGGCACCGTACTGGTCGATCTGTGCTTGCGGGTCGATGCCGTTGTTTTTCGACTTCGACATCTTTTCAGTGCCGCCGATGGCGACCGGCTGGCCATCTTCCTTGAGCACTGCCGAAACCGGACGCCCCTTGTCGTCATGCGTCAGATCGACATCGGCCGGATTGAACCAGACCTTCTTGCCGCTGGCTTCTTCGCGATAGTAGGTTTCATTGAGCACCATGCCTTGGGTGAGCAGGTTGGTGAACGGCTCATCGAACTTGACCAGTCCGAAGTCGCGCATCACCTTGGTCCAGAAGCGGGCGTACAGCAAGTGCAACACGGCATGTTCGATACCGCCGATGTACTGGTCCATCGGCATCCAGTAATCATTGCGGCTGTCGACCATCGATGTCGTACTTTGCGGCGAGGTGTAACGCATGTAATACCACGACGAATCGACGAAGGTATCCATGGTGTCGGTTTCGCGCCGTGCCGCCTTGCCGCATTGCGGGCAATCGACATGCAGGAATTTTTCATGCTTGTTGAGCGGATTGCCGCTGCCGTCCGGCACGCAATCTTCCGGCAACACGACCGGCAAATCTTTTTCCGGCACCGGCACGTCGCCGCAATCGGCGCAGTGGATGATAGGAATCGGGGTGCCCCAGTAGCGCTGGCGTGAAATGCCCCAGTCGCGCAGGCGATAGGTGATTTTCTTTTCGCCGATGTTTTTGGCATTCAGGTCGGCGGCAACTGCGTCGATGGCGTCGGCATAGGCCAGACCGTCGTATTTGCCGGAATTGATGGTGCGACCGTTTTCCTTGTCGCCGTACCATTCTTCCCAGCCATCGGTGGAGTAGGTCTTGCCTTCCACTGCGATCACTTGCGTGATCGGCAGTGCGTATTTTTTGGCGAAAGCGAAGTCGCGTTCGTCATGTGCCGGCACACCCATCACGGCGCCATCGCCGTAAGTGATCAATACATAATTGCCGACCCAGACTTCAACCTGGGCACCGGTCAGCGGATGGGTGACGAACAGGCCGGTCGGCATGCCCTTCTTTTCCATCGTCGCCATATCGGCTTCGATGACGCTGCCCTTTTTGCATTCGGCGATGAACGCGGCCAATGCCGGATTCGATTTCGCCGCAAACGTTGCCAGTGCATGTTCCGGCGCCACGGCGCAGAAGGTTACGCCCATGACGGTATCGGCGCGGGTGGTGAAGACCCACAGCTTGCCGTCCTGAATCAGTTGACCGTCATCCTTGATGTCATGCGGGAAGGCGAAGCGCACACCGGTCGATTTGCCGATCCAGTTGGCTTGCATCAGGCGCACCCGTTCAGGCCAGCCCGGCAGTTTGGTTTCGACGTGTTCCAGCAATTCTTCGGCGTAGTCGGTGATCTTGGCGTAATACATCGGGATTTCACGCTTTTCGATCAGCGCCCCGGAACGCCAGCCGCGGCCATCGATGACTTGCTCATTGGCCAGCACGGTCTGATCGACCGGATCCCAGTTCACGGTGCCGGTCTTTTTGTAGATGATGCCTTGTTCCAGCATCTTCAGGAACATCCACTGGTTCCACTTGTAATACTCCGGCGAACAGGCTGTCATTTCGCGCGACCAGTCGATTGCCAGACCCATCGCCTGCATCTGCTTCTTCATGTAAGCGATGTTGGCGTAGGTCCATTGCGCCGGCGGCACGCCATTGGCCATGGCAGCGTTTTCCGCCGGCATGCCGAAAGCATCCCAGCCCATCGGCATGAGCACGTTATAGCCGCTCATGCGCAGATAGCGATACATCACGTCGTTGATGGTGTAGTTGCGCACGTGGCCCATGTGCAGCTTGCCGGATGGATAGGGCAACATCGAGCAGGCGTAGAACTTTTGCTTGTCCTTGCCGTTTTTGTCTTTGGCGTGTTCGACCGACTTGTACGCGTCGATGGCGATCCAGTGCTGTTGCGCGGATTGTTCTACTTCTGCTGGGCTGTATTTATCTTGCATGACGGATGGGGCAAAGAGAAGATCTAAACCCGACATTATACTGGCTCGCTCCGTACGCAACCTAGTTTGACGTTGATGTCAGTTTGACCATGAAAAACGGTGGCCGGGGCCAGCGGCACATATTGCCCGGCGGATATGTTGCCACTGACCGGAATCCGGCCCTGGCCGTGGCGTTTGACGTCATCCGCCGGCTGCAAGGCGCAGCCGCATGACAACCGGTCAGCGCAATACCAGTTTCAGGCCGGCGGCTTCGCCGTAATCTTCGTAGCGTTCATTGATGGCGGCGATACAGAATTCCAGTTCTTCGATGATCTCCGGCAGGTGCTGGCGCAACTTGTCGCTGTGCTGGACTTCGATATTCAGGATCTCATTGTCCTTGAGCCGGAATTTGCTCATGCCGTCATCATCGCGCAGATAGCTGAGGCAATCTACCCAGGCATTCATGTTGCGGCCATAGAATTCGGGGAAGCCGAACGCAACTGTGCATTCGGTATGAAAGCTGTCCCAGTCGGTGATACGTTCGCCATTCAGGTGTGCGGTGGGCATGATTATTTTTTCTCCGGGCCGGGTTTGGGATCGGTAACAAAACCGATCTTGCCGAGGCCGTTGGTTTGGGCTGCCGACATGACGTCGGCAATGATTTCGTAACGCGTCGATTTGTCGGCGCGCAACTGGACTTCCGGTTGCGGCTGACGACTGGCCGCTTCGGCCAGACGCAGGTTGAGCGTGGTTTTGTCGACCGGCTGATCTTGCCAGTACAACTTGCCGGCAGCATCGATGGCGACGCTGACCGTTGTGGGTTTTTCCGGAGCCGGTGCCGATGCGGCGGTCGGCAAGTCCAGTTTCAGCGCATGCGTAAACAGCGGCGCCGAAATGATGAAGATCACCAGCAATACCAGCATCACGTCCACCATCGGCGTGACGTTGATGTCGGCCATCGGTGCCGGGTGCTGATTATCGTTGAAGCCGCCGAAACTCATCATGCCCCCTTGCCGACGCGTTCGCCGGTGGTCAGATAGGCATGCAAGTCATGGGCGAAACCATCGAGCTCGGCCAGCGTGACACGATTGACGCGGGTAAAGGCGTTGTAGGCCAGCACCGCCGGAATCGCCACCACCAGTCCGAGTGCAGTCATGATCAGCGCTTCGCCGACCGGGCCGGCCACCTTGTCGATCTGCACCGTACCGCTGGCCGATACTGCTGCCAGCGCATGATAAATACCCCAGACCGTACCGAACAGGCCGACGAACGGTGCGGTCGATCCGACCGATGCCAGCAACGTCAGGCCGCGTTCCAGTCGCGCCGAGACGCGATTGATTTCGCGTCGCAAGGTGCGCGTGATCAGTTCGCCGGGATCGGTGGCGGCATTCAGTGACGGGGTTGTTTGTTGTTTGGAGGAAATGCTGGCGGCTTCGACCGATTGGCGTGCCAGCGGGGTATAGACTTGTTCGCTGTCGAAGCGTTGCATGATGGCGATGGCGTCCTGTACGGTCGGCGCTTTCCAGAAGCCGTCGAGGGCGTTGCTGCTGCGGCGGATGCGCCACGAGCTCCAGGTCTTGGACAGGATGTAATACCAGCTGGCCACCGACATCAGCAGCAGGGTATAGGCGACGGTGTGGGAAACGGCATCGCTTTGCGCCCAATAGTGCGCTATTCCAACGGTTTGATCCATGCTCGATTTTCTTTGCGAAAGGATGGGGGGAACGGCGCGGCAGCGATTGCAGCAGCAAATCAACTGTTGCCAGGCCCGTTGACAAGTGTAATCGGAATGGGTTGGAGTGACTATCGGGCAAAAGATTCGTCCGCTGCGCACAAAACGTCGTGGCGCAGCGGAGGTACTTGCAATGGCAGGGTTGCCTGCCGTGGTTGCGGTATTACTTCAGGCCGAGTACGTCCTGCATGTCGAACAGGCCGGTTTGCTTATCCTGCAGGAAACGCGCGGCGCGCAGGCTGCCCTGAACGTAAGGGGCGCGGCTGGAGGATTTGTGCGTAATTTCAATGCGCTCGCCAATGCCGGCAAACAGCACCGTATGGTCGCCGATGATATCGCCGCCACGGATTGCCGAAAAGCCGATCGACGACGGATCGCGTTCGCCGGTGACGCCTTCGCGGGCGTAGACCGCGACATCATCGAGCTTGCGGTCCAGCGCGGTGGCGATCACTTCACCCATTTTCAGCGCGGTGCCGGACGGGGCATCGACCTTGTGGCGATGGTGGGCTTCAATGATTTCGATATCGTAGCCGTGCGAAAAACTCTTCGCGGCCAGTTCCAGCAATTTCATGGTGACGTTGACGCCGACACTCATGTTGGGCGCGAACATGACCGCCGTTTTTTTACCGGCGGCGGCGATGATTTCCTTGCCTTCGGCGTCGAAGCCGGTGGTGCCGATGATCATCTTGATGCCGTGCGCTGCGCAGTATTCCAGATGCCTGAGCGTGCCTTCAGGGCGCGTGAAGTCGATCAGGATGTCGGCGTTGGCCAGGCCTTTGGCGAAATCGGACTCAATGACGACATTGGCCGGTTTGCCCAGAAACGCGGCGGCATCGGTGCCGAGAAAAGGCGAACCCGGCACATCCAGAGCGCCGGCCAGAACCGCATCGTCAGCCAGTTGAATGGCTTCGATCAGCATGCGTCCCATGCGGCCGGACGCGCCGGCCACTGCGATTTTCAATTGCGTCATGTGTTATTTGTTGTTGATCAACGGCGCGACCGGCGCGGTAGTTGAAGTTTCTGGAATGGAGCCGCCGCGGGTGCCGGCGATCAGTGACAGGTATTCCTGTTCCGTCGGCAGATCGCTGCCGCCTTCATAGCGTTCCAGCAGGTTATCCTTGAAGAAGGCAGAAACCCGGCTGGTCATGATCTGGCCGTTGCCCTTGGCCAGGCGGAATTCATAATCCCAGCGGTCCGCGTGGAACACATCGGTCAGCAATGGTGTGCCGAGTACAAAGCGCACCTGCTCGCGCGTCATGCCGGGCTTCAATTGCGCAACCATTTCGCGGGAAACGAAGTTTCCTTGCTGAATATCGATACGGTACGGTTTGAGGAAACCGAACAGGTTGCTGCTATTGCCAGTTACCTGTACCCCGCTCGGTTCTGCCGCGTTATCATTTTTGGCAAGTTTGTTGGACGCGCAGCCGGACAGGGCAGCGGTCAGTGCAAGCAGTATCAACGCAGAGCTACGGTAGAAAGGCATCATTCTGGGCAACATTCGCATAAAGATTTCAATTGGTTGAGCAATTGTGCTAAAACGCTATATGATAAAGCAGATAACCTGAATTTTACTGAAACATGCCTAATAATCCATCTGAACTCAAAGCCAGCGGTCTGAAAGCAACTCTGCCGCGTCTGAAAATCCTTGAAATCTTCCAGAACACCGAGGTACGTCACCTCAGCGCCGAAGATGTCTACAAGATTTTGCTCGGCGACAATCTTGATGTCGGTCTGGCAACGGTATATCGCGTACTGACCCAATTCGAGCAGGCTGGCTTGCTGCAGCGCAATCATTTCGAAACCGGCAAAGCGGTATTCGAATTGAATGAAGGCTCGCACCATGACCATCTGGTCTGCCTGGATTGCGGCAAGGTCGAAGAATTCTTCGATGCTGAAATCGAGAAGCGTCAGGTCAAGATCGCGCAAGAACACGGTTTTGAAATCGCCGACCATGCACTGGCCCTGTACGGCCATTGCAAGACTTGCCAGAAACTGAACAAGTAACAGGTCACTGAATTTGCATGGCTGACCTTGTCACTGCACGGTGACATGGACTGGCGATACCGGTCAGTCAATCGCCCGCACGCAATTTGCGTCCGGGCGATTTTCTTTGGGTGATGAAGTTTGCCGGCCGCAGCCGCAGTGCCGTGATGCGCCGGGAATGGTGGCGTTGCTGCCGGCTGTTGTGTCAGGAATTGCTGAGGGCGCTCGACAGCAGCTTGGCAGTGATGTCGACGATAGGGATCACGCGTTCGTAGGCCATGCGGGTCGGGCCGATGACGCCGAGAGTGCCGACGATCTTGCCGTTGACTTCATACGGCGCAGTGACAATGCTCATGTCATCCATCGGCACCAGTTGCGATTCGCCGCCGATGAAAATCTGTACTCCGCTGGCTTTGCTGGACACATCGAGCAATTGCATCAGGCTGGTTTTTTGTTCGAACATTTCAAACAGCTTGCGCAGCGAGGTCATGTTGGACGACAAGTCCGACACGCTCAGCAGATTGCGTTCGCCCGAGATGACGACGCTATCGTTGTCTTCGGTCATGGCGTCGCTGCCGGCTTCGACCGCCGCTTGCATCAGGCTGGTCATGTCATCGCGCAATTGCCGCAATTCGCTTTGCAGGCGGATGCGGACCTCGTCGAAGCCGAGGCCGCCGTAATGCTGGTTGATATAGTTGGCAGCCTGCACCAGTTGCGACGGCGTGTAATCGACATCGGTCAGCAACAGACGATTCTGGACATCGCCGCCGGGGCCGACGATCACCAGCAGGATGCGTTTTTCAGACAGGCGCAGGAATTCGATTTGCTGGAAGATCGATTCCCGGCGCGGGCTCATGACGACGCCGGCAAAGTGCGACAGTGACGACAGCACTTGCGCCGCATTGGTGATGATCTTTTGTTGCGAGTTGGCCGGGAAGCGCGATTGCAGGCTGCTTTCCAGTGCGGCTTCGTCAATCGGATCAACCGTCAGCAGCGTATCGACAAAAACGCGGTAGCCCCGTGGCGTCGGTACCCGTCCGGCGGAAGTATGGGGACTGGCGACGAATCCCATTTCTTCCAGATCCGCCATGATGTTGCGAATCGTGGCCGGTGACAGCTCCAGGCCCGAAATTTTCGACAGCGCGCGCGAGCCTACCGGTTGCCCATCGGCGATGTACCGTTCGACCAAAGCTTTGAGCAGAGTTTGTGCGCGACTATCCATGTGGCTATTCTAACGACCGCAGCCCCTGCCTGCCAGCGTCTTCTTCAGTTTCCTGGTGATTTATCGGATGCTGCACGCAGCCATGCATCCAGTTCGTACAGATTGGTGCAGATAGCGTCGGGTTTGACATGCGGCGGCAGCGGCCGGTTGAAGCGATTCATCCAGACCGCTTGCAACCCGGCTTGCTGGGCGCCGAGCACATCCAGCGTCAGGTCGTCGCCGACATACACGGTCTCGGCCGGGGTCAGTTGCAGCGCGTCGCAGGCGGCGTGGAAAATGGCGGGATCGGGTTTGGCCGAGCCAAACTGATGGGCCGCAAGCGAGGTGCGGAAATGGTCGGCCAGGCCGATGTGCTTCAGATCGGCAAAGCCGTTGGAAATGGTGCCCAGCACCAGCCGTTGCGCCAATCGCTGCAATCCGGGGACGACGTCGTCGAACGGTTCGACGCTGTTGCGGGCGGTGGTGAAGATGACCATGGCCGGGTCGGCCAGTTGCAGATCTTCCTCGCTTTCGCGCAGGGCCTGCGTCAGGACCGCATGGCGCAGGGCCCACAAATTGATCTGATAGGCAGGTTCGGCCGCCAGCAGCGCTTGCCGGCGTTCGCGCAGACTGCCGACCGAGTGCTGACTTGCCAGTCGCGGCGCATGCTGGCGCAGCCAGTCGAATAATTGCGCTTCGGCGCGCTGCAATACCGGCTCAATTGCCCATAGGGTGTCGTCCAGATCAAACAGGACTGCTTTGACGCTTTGTTTCATCAACAACTCTCTGAAATTATGTTCTAATCCGCTGCATGTGGCCCATCAAATTACCTGTACAGGCGGCAACGCCGAAAACCATTGCTATCGTCGGCAAATATCTTGCCGCCGGTATTGCCCAGTCATTGTCGGAGATCGCCGAGTTCCTGGAGGCCCACGGCCATACCGTCGTGTTTGAATCCGAGACCGCGCAAAACATCGCGCTGGAAGGTTACGACGCTGTATCGCCGGCGCAGATCGGGCAATATGCCGATATCGCCATTGTCGTCGGCGGCGACGGCACCATGCTTGGCATCGCCCGCCAGCTGGCGCCCTACAATGTGCCGCTGATCGGGATCAATCAGGGGCGTCTGGGCTTCATGACTGACATTTCCCAAGACCGCATGATACCGGTATTGGCCGAAATGCTCGACGGAAAGGTGGAGGCGGAGTCGCGTTCGCTGCTGGAAGCCACGGTACTGCGCGATGGCGAGCGGATTTTTCAGGCCCAGGCGTTCAATGATGTGGTGGTGTCGCGCGGCGCCTCGTCCGGCATGGTGGAATTGCGGGTCGAGGTGGATGGCCGCTTCATGTATAACCAGCGTTCGGACGGCCTGATCGTCGCCACGCCGACCGGTTCTACTGCTTATGCGTTGTCGGCCGGCGGCCCGATACTGCATCCGAGTCTGCACGGCATCGTGCTGGTGCCGATTGCACCGCATGCCTTGTCGAACCGGCCAATCGTGATTCCCGACTCCTGCGAAATCGTGATTCAGGTCGTCAATGGCCGCGACATGAGCGCCAATTTCGACATGCAATCACTGACCAGCCTGCTGCATGGCGATCGCATCGTGATCCGGCGTTCGGCGCATCAGATTACTTTCCTGCATCCCGAGGGCTGGAGTTATTACGATACCCTGCGGCAAAAATTGCACTGGAATGAATACCCTTCGGTAGAAGGCCGACTACAATAAGCGGCAAGCGCGGGGGCGCAGGTCGCGGCAGGCATGCGGATACCTGCTTGCGCTGTGACCGGCCCGTTATGCCGGTTTTCTGCCGCCTTTGCCTTTCCTTAACCACTCTGATCTGACTTCTCATGCTGCGTACCTTGTCGATTCGTGATTTTGTCATCGTCGATGCGATTGAACTTGAGTTCGCGCCCGGATTTTCGGTATTCACCGGAGAAACCGGTGCCGGCAAATCGATCCTGATCGATGCCCTGGCGCTGGCGCTGGGCGGTCGCGGCGATGCCAGCGTGGTGCGTGAAGGCGCATCCAAGGCGGATATCTCGGCCGATTTCAGCGCCGGCGAGGCGGCCATGGCCTGGCTTGCCGCCAATGAATTCGCGGAAGAAGATCCGTCCGTGCTGGTGCGCCGTGTCATCGACAACGCCGGCCGCTCCAAGGCATTCATCAACGGCATCGCGGCCACTGCCACGCAACTGCGCGAGCTGGGTGAATTGCTGGTGGATATCCACGGCCAGCATGCCCATCAATCCTTGCTCAAACCGGATGCGCAAAGGTTGCTGCTGGACAGTCAGAGCGGTTTGCAGGAGCAGGCCAAAGCCGTGGCTGCTGCCTATAAGGTCTGGCGCGCACTGGCGCGGCAGCGCGAAGAATTTGAAGTCAACGCCAAGAATGTGCTGCTGGAACGCGAGCGGCTGGAGTGGCAAGTCAACGAACTCGAAAAGCTGGCGGTCAAGCCCGGCGAGTGGTCGGAGATCACCAATGAGCACAGCCGTCTGTCGCACGCTGCCAGCCTGATCGAAGGTGCGCAGGAAGCGCTGTCGGCGATTTCCGATTCGGATACGCCCATCCTGTCGCAAATTTCCGGACTGACGCTGAAGTTATCCAAACTGACGGATGTCGATGCCGCGCTCAAGCCGGTGCTGGATGCGCTGGAACCGGCCCGGATCCAGTTACAGGAGGCGGTGTACGCCCTCAATGATTATCTGGGTCGGGTCGAACTGGATCCGGCGCGACTGGTGGAAGTTGAGCGGCGGCTGGAAGCAATTCACTCTACCGCGCGCAAGTTCCGCGTGATGCCGGACGATTTGCCGCAGGAATTCATCACACTGTCCGAACAACTGCGGCAACTGGCCGATGCCAGCGACCTCGATGCCTTGCGGGTACAGGAAGAAAAACTGAAAGCGGCTTATGTCAGTCTCGCCCAAAAATTATCGAAGGCCCGCACCAAGGGCGCTGCGGCGTTGAGCGAGGCGGTCAGCAACGCCATGCAAGACTTGAGCATGGCGGGCGGACGCTTCTCCATCGCGCTGCAACCGGCGGAACCGGCGGCGTATGGTCTGGAACAGATTGAATTTCTGGTGGCCGGCCACGCCGGCGTGGCCTTGCGGCCGCTGGCCAAAGTCGCCTCGGGCGGTGAGCTGGCGCGGATTGCGCTGGCCATCTCGGTGATCGCTTCCAGTGCGACGGCCACCCCGACCCTGATTTTTGACGAAGTCGACAGCGGCATCGGCGGCGCCGTGGCGGAAGTGGTGGGTCGCTTGCTCAAGCGTCTGGGCCAAGACCGTCAGGTATTATGCGTGACGCATTTGCCGCAAGTCGCGAGTCAGGCCAACCAGCATTTTCAGGTCAGCAAGCGCAGCCAGGATGGCAAGACGGTATCGCAGATCGATCCGCTTGACGCCAAGTTGCGTGTCGAAGAAATCGCCCGCATGCTGGGTGGACTGGAAATTACGGCAACCACGCGCAAGCATGCGCGCGAGTTGCTCGCCCTGTAAGAGCTCAACGCCGATTGTTACGGCCCTTTTTTCAATCGGATTCCGATGTCATTTCGCAAAGAACCGCCTTATATTCATGGCAGCCAGAGCAAGACTGCTGTCGTCCTGGTCAATCTCGGCACGCCTGATGCGCCGACGCCGCGCGCGGTGCGGCGCTACCTGAAACAATTCCTGTCCGATCCGCGCGTGGTGGAAATTCCGCGCGCGATCTGGTGGTTCATTCTCAACGGCATCATTCTGCCGTTTCGCTCGCGCAAGTCGGCCGAGAAATACGACTCCATCTGGACCCGCGACGGCTCGCCGCTGAAAGTGCATACCGAACGGCAGACCGCCATGTTGCATGGCCAGCTGGAAGCGCGCGGTCATGAGGTTACCGTGGTGTGTGCCATGCGCTACGGCCAGCCGGCCTTGCCCGATGTGTTGCAGCAGCTCAAGCAAGAAGGCTGCGACCGGATCCTGATCCTGCCGGCTTATCCGCAATATTCAGCGACCACCACCGCCTCCATTTTCGACGCCTTGTTCCGCCATTACACAGAGGTACGCAACGTACCCGAGCTGCGTCTGGTGCGTGGGTATCACGATCATGAAAGCTATATTCAGGCGCTGCGCCAATCGGTGCTGGCGCATTGGGATTTGCACGGCCAGCCGGATAAGCTGGTGATGAGTTTTCATGGCGTACCCAAACGCACCTTGCTGCTTGGCGATCCCTATCATTGCGAGTGTCTCAAGACTGCGCGCCTGCTGGCGCAAGCGCTCGATCTGCGTGACAGCGAATATGTCGTGACCTTCCAGTCGCGCTTCGGCAAAGCCGAATGGCTGCAACCTTACACGGCCCCCACATTGCAAAAGCTGGCGCAGGAAGGCGTGCAGCGGGTGGATGTGATGTGTCCCGGATTCATCAGCGATTGCCTCGAAACGCTGGAAGAAATCGCCATGGAAGCCAAGGCCGAATTTCTGCATGCGGGCGGCAAGGAGTTTCACTTCATTCCTTGTCTCAATGAATCGGCGGCCTGGGGCAAGGGTTTGATGGAAATCGCCGAACAGCATATGATCGGTTGGCCGACCATGAGCAACATGGTCGCGCGGGAAGAACAAAAAAAGCAGAGCGAGATATCCGCGCAGCGCGCCAAGACACTGGGCGCGCCGGAGTAGGCCGATTTGGCAAGTGCTAAACGCGGCACTGTTAAAATAGCCGGCTGCGCCGATGTTTCTTTTTGTTAATATTTGGCGCGAGCTGGTCGTCGCAATCAGGGCGGCAAGCAACCACTTTATTGGACAGATACTGTTTAAAGACCCTTGAATATGTAAGGGATAGCCCCATTTGTGGTTCCATACACATTGGTGCATTTGATTGTAGGAGGTTAGTCAGGTATGCAAGATACGGAAAAACAAATGGAAAACGAACAGCCGATTCACGTTGACGGCGAGACCGCCGCAGTAGCGACGGAACCGACGCCGGAAGACAAACTGGCCGCTGCCGAGCTCAAGGCTGCCGAATTGCAGGACGCGTTCCTGCGCGCCAAGGCTGATGCCGAGAACGTTCGTCGCCGGGCCCAGGAAGATATCGGCCGCGCGCACAAGTTTGCGATTGAAGGCTTTGCCGAATCGTTGCTGGCGGTCAAGGATAGTCTGGAAATGGCGCTCAAGATCGAGACGCCGTCGGTGGAAGCGCTGAAAGAAGGCGTCGACATGACACTCAAGCAATTGTCGTCGGCGTTCGAAAAGAACAAATTGCTGGAAATCAACCCGCAAGCCGGTGACAAGCTCGATCCGATGAAGCATCAGGCGATTTCCACCGTGCCGGCTGAACAAGAAGCCAACACCGTGGTTGCCGTACTGCAAAAGGGATACACGATTTCGGACCGTTTGCTGCGTCCGGCACTGGTAACGGTGGCGCAAGCGAAGTAATTCGGTATGAAAATTGCTTTTCAATGCGTCTGAGCGCTTGAAAGTGACACTTTTCCCCACATATTAAAAACATCAAAACTACTGTCGTCCCGTATTTCAGGGACTTAAGGATCAAAGGAAAAAATCATGGGCAAAATCATTGGCATTGACTTGGGTACAACGAATTCCTGCGTTTCCGTCATGGAAGGCGGACAACCAAAGGTCATCGAAAACTCCGAAGGCGCGCGTACCACGCCATCGATCATCGCTTATCAGGAAGATGGCGAAATTCTGGTTGGCGCACCTGCCAAACGTCAGGCAGTTACCAATCCGAAGAATACGATTTACGCATCGAAGCGCCTGATCGGCCGCAAGTTCGATGAAAAGGAAGTACAAAAAGACATCGGTCTGATGCCATATCAGATCGTCAAGGCTGACAACGGCGACGCATGGATCGCGGTGCGCGACAGCAAGCTGGCACCGCCACAGATTTCGGCCGAAGTGCTGCGCAAGATGAAAAAGACTGCGGAAGACTATCTGGGCGAAGAAGTGACCGAAGCGGTCATTACCGTGCCGGCTTACTTCAATGACGCGCAACGTCAGGCAACCAAGGATGCCGGCCGTATCGCCGGTCTGGAAGTCAAGCGCATCATCAACGAACCGACTGCTGCGGCACTGGCGTTCGGTCTCGACAAGACTGAAAAGGGCGACCGCAAGATCGCCGTGTATGACCTGGGCGGCGGTACATTCGACGTCTCGATCATTGAAATCGCCGATGTCGATGGCGAAAAGCAATTCGAAGTGTTGTCCACCAACGGCGATACTTTCCTCGGTGGCGAAGACTTCGACCAGCGCATCATCGATTACATCATCGAAGAATTCAAGAAGATCAACGGTCTCGACCTGTCCAAGGACGCGATTGCACTGCAACGCATCAAGGCATCGGCCGAGCGCGCGAAGATCGAATTGTCGTCGTCGCAGCAAACTGAGATCAACGAGCCGTACATTGCAATGGCAAACGGCGCGCCGGTTCACTTGAACCTGAAGATCACCCGCGCCAAGCTGGAATCGCTGGTGGAAGAACTGATCGCCAAGACGATTGAACCATGCCGTATCGCGATCAAGGATGCCGGCGTCAAGGTTTCCGATATCGACGACATCATTCTGGTTGGCGGCATGACCCGTATGCCGAAGGTGCAGGAAAAGGTCAAAGAATTCTTCGGCAAGGATCCGCGCAAGGACGTCAATCCGGATGAAGCAGTTGCCGTTGGCGCTGCGATTCAGGGTTCGGTGTTGTCGGGCGATCGCAAGGACTTGCTGTTGCTGGACGTGACACCGCTGTCGCTGGGTATCGAAACCATGGGCGGCGTGATGACCAAGATGATCAAGAAGAACACCACGATCCCGACCAAGTTCAGTCAGGTGTTCTCGACGGCCGACGACAATCAGCCGGCCGTAACCATCAAGGTATATCAGGGCGAACGTGAAATTGCTACCGGCAACAAGGCCTTGGGCGAATTCAATCTGGAAGGTATTCCGCCAGCAGCACGCGGTACCCCGCAGATCGAAGTGACTTTCGATATCGACGCCAATGGTATTTTGCATGTCGGCGCGAAAGACAAGGCGACCGGCAAGGAAAACAAGATCACCATCAAGGCCAACTCCGGTTTGACCGAAGAAGAGATCGAAAAGATGGTGCGCGATGCTGAAGCCAACGCTGAAGATGACAAGCGCCTGAAGGAACTGGCCGAAGCCCGCAATCAGGGTGACGCGCTGGTGCACTCGACCCGCAAGGCGCTGACCGAATACGGCGACAAGCTGGAAGCCGGTGAGAAAGAGGCGATCGAAGCCAGCCTGAAAGAGTTGGAAGAAGTATTGAAGGCAAACGACAAGGCCGCAATCGATGCCAAGTCGGCAGCCTTGTCGGTGGCAGCGCAAAAGCTCGGCGAAAAGATGTACGCCGACCAGCAGGCACAGCAGGCAGCAGCCGGCGGTGCAGCAGGCGCAGCAGGTGCAGCAGCAGGTGGTGCGGAAGCGCGTCCGAAGGATGACGACGTAGTGGATGCCGACTTCAAGGAAGTGAAGTAACCCAGTCTGATGCCGGGCCGCGCAGTTGCGCTGGCCCGCAGCAGGCCGGTTCAAAGCAAGACGTCGTCCGGCCTGGCCGTTCGACACGCCGAGTCAGGCGGTCGCGAGGCCGCCTCTCGGCTTTTTCGTATTGGTTGTTTTGAGGTTTGATCGATGCTGATCGGGCCGCAGCGGTACGCTACAGTTCGCCAGTCTGGCTGGACGGAAGTCGCAGGGACCACTTGGGAACGCAATAACAAGGTGCTTATAAAACATGGCAAAACGTGATTTTTACGAAATACTGGGCCTGGCCAAAAATGCCTCCGACGAGGACATAAAAAAGGCTTATCGCAAGTTGGCGATGAAGTACCATCCTGACCGCAATCCGGACAGCAAAGGTGCGGAAGAGAAGTTCAAGGAAGCCAAAGAAGCCTACGAAATGCTGTCCGATCCGCAAAAGCGCGAGGCGTATGACCGCTATGGTCACGCCGGCGTGGATCCGAATATGGGTGGCGGCGGTGGCGGCGGTGCCGGCGGATTCGCCGATGCCTTCGGCGATATCTTCGGCGACATTTTCGGCGGCGGCGGCGGTGGTGGCCGTGGTCGCAATGCCGGCCCGCAAGTGTATCGCGGCGCTGATCTGCGCTATAACCTGGAAATCACGCTGGAACAGGCGGCGCACGGATTTGATACCACCATCCGGGTACCGTCCTGGGATGAGTGCGATACCTGCCACGGTTCCGGTGCCAAGCCGGGTACTTCGCCGATCACCTGCACTACCTGCGGTGGTCATGGTCAGGTGCGCATGCAGCAAGGTTTTTTCAGTATTCAACAGACCTGCCCGAAATGTCACGGCAGCGGCAAGATTACGCCGGAACCGTGCGTTACCTGCGCCGGCGCTGGTCGCATCAAGCGCAACAAGACCCTCGAAGTCAAGATTCCGGAAGGAATTGACGACGGCATGCGGATCCGCTCTTCCGGCAACGGTGAGCCGGGCATGAACGGCGGTCCTCCGGGCGACTTGTATGTGGAAATCCATATCAAGGCGCACGAAGTATTCCAGCGCGATGGCGATGATCTGCATTGCGAGATGCCGATTTCATTTGCCAAGGCAGCACTGGGCGGTGAGATTGAAGCGCCGACGCTCAATGGCAAGGCATCCTTCACGATTCCCGAAGGCACGCAGTCGGGCAAGACCTTCCGTTTGCGCAGCAAGGGTATCAAGGGTGTGCGTTCCGGTTATGCCGGCGATCTGTTCTGCCACGTCGTGGTAGAGACGCCGGTGAAGCTGACCGAACGTCAAAAGGATTTGCTGCGTGAATTCGAAACGCTGACCGCTGAAGGCGGCGCCAAGCACAGCCCGCAAACCAAGACCTGGAAAGATAAGGTCAAAGAGTTTTTCGAGTAAAGCTGAAGCTGCTTCGCACTCTCCGCAAAAACGCCGGCGTTCAACTGAACGCCGGCGTTTTTGTTTATTGGTCAGTCAACGGGCAGTGAATGGCAACGATCAGAAGCAATGTTCCGTGGCCGGGAATGACTGATCCCGGACGGCGGTCACATAGGTGTGCACAGCGCCGTCAATGCTGCTGGCACCATCCATGAAGTTGCGCACGAAACGCGCCTTGTGGCCGGGGAATGCGCCCAGCATGTCGTGCATCACCAGTACCTGGCCGGAACAGTCCGGGCCGGCGCCGATACCGATGGTCGGAATGCGCAATTGTGCAGTGACATCTTTACCGAGCGCTGCCGGAATCGCTTCCAGCACCAGCAATGAAGCGCCGGCGGCTTGCAGGGCGAGTGCGTCGGCAACCAGCAATTCGGCGCCAGCCAGCGTCTTGCCCTGTACCTTGTAGCCGCCCATCTGATGTACGGACTGCGGTGTCAGGCCGAGATGTGCGCACACCGGAATGCTGCGTTCGGTCAGGAATCTGACGGTATCTGCCAGCCAGGCGCCGCCTTCCAGCTTGACCATGTGCGCGCCGGCCTGTATCAGTCGTACCGCATGCTCGAAGGCAGCCGTTGGCGTTGCATAACTGCCGAACGGCATGTCTGCCACGAGCAACATGTTTTGATTGCCGCGCACCACACAGGCAGTGTGATACGCGATATGGTCGACCGTCACCGGCAGCGTCGACGTGTGGCCCTGACAGACCATGCCGAGCGAATCGCCAATCAGCACCACTTCGACGCCGTTGCGATCCATCAGTGCTGCAAAGCTGGCGTCGTAACAGGTCAGCATGCTGATCTTTTCGCCCTTGTCGCGCATCGCTTGCAACGTCGGAATGGTGACTGGCTTGCTGCGCCCCTTGCCGGCGGTTTCTTGCAGATACCCTGACATCTTTCTATTCTCCTCGATTCAAAAACGCACGTTTGCCCCGCATCTCGGCGATATGCGACAACAACAATTCAAAATCTTCCTCGTGTTCAGACAGGTTCAGATGTTCATTGTTGACGATGAGAATCGGGGCCGCGTCGTAGTGATAAAAAAAGTGACTGTAGCTGTCGCACAGACGTTGCAGATATTCAGTGGAAATCAATGCTTCCATCGGATTGCCACGCTTGCGGATGCGTTCGACCAGTGTCTCCGGACCGGCTTGCAGATAAATTACCAGATCCGGTTGCAAGGCTTGCGGACGCAGATGGCGATAGAGCTGTTCGTACAGTTTCAACTCCTCTTCGGCCAGCGTCAGACGGGCAAACAGCGGATCTTTTTCCAGCAGGTAATCGGCTACGAAACGGGTGTTGAACAAATCCGGCTGGGCCAGACTTTGCAGTTGCTGGATGCGCTGGAACAAAAAGAACATCTGGGTTTGCAGAGCGTAGCGACTGGCATCCCGATAAAATTTTTCCAGAAACGGATTTTCCTGGGCTTGCTCGAGTATCGGCTGGGCCCCGAGCCGTTCGGCAAGTTTGTTGGTCAGCGTGGTTTTGCCCGCGCCAATGGGGCCTTCTACGACAATATATTTACAGGTGTCTAAATCCATATTTGTTTTTTTGCAACGACGAAAGCGAATAATGAAGTCGCATTGTAGGAGATTGACAGACCCGTGTCAGTTTATTGCTCCATGGCACTCGGCAATGAAAAAGGGCGGCTTTGTGACACATAATTTCCACGTGGAAATTTTTATTTCGAAATCAAACCGAATTCACCCTCTGTTCTGCCGACAGAGCCAGCCATTGGATGGTCACAATACAAAATTGCATGTGAAAAAGATTCGATACTGTAAATTGACTTATTTCCGGGCATTAACATATTATTTATTCATGTCAGATCAGTAAACAATGGCGCCAGCCTGCCGTTACCTACAGGGAGCAGCAGGACAGGGGACCGGCAAAACGGCGCCTTACATGAAAAAAAATTTCTGATGGGATTCCACGTGAAGTCGATACATCACCCCTTAGTGGCGATATGCGGCCTGAATACGTTGTTACTGATCGCCTTTGCTCCCGTCTGGTGGCAAGGTCTGGTTGCCGGTGGCGTGGCCGCGGCGGCGATCTGGCTGGCCGTACAAAAAAGCGAGAAGGCGTTGCTGGCGCCATCGGCGGTCGCCGCTGAAGTCGCCATCATCATGCCGGAAGTGCCGCCCGAGCTGAGCACGCCATCGCCATTGCCGCAACTGATGCTGGGTGTCTTGCCGGCGTGGAGCAACAACGTCGAGCTGGCGCGCACTCAGACCCAGGAAGCGATTGATAATCTGACGCAGCGGTTTGTCGGCATTCATCAGCGCTTGGGTGGCGCCGTCAGTCTGGCCGCAGGCGGCAAGAATGGCGATGTGTTGCTGGTCATTCAAAACGCGGCGCAGCAACTCGGCGGCGTGGCGACGGCGCTGGAAGAAGTGTTGGCGACGCGTGACGCATTGCTGACCAAAATCGAGACACTCGGTCAGTTCAATGATGAAATCCGGGAACTGGCAAATCGGGCTGCGCAACTGACCGGGCTCAAGACTGTGCCCGATCTGTTGACCGCGCAGCAGAGTGAAGGCGAGGCCGCAGAACAGACGGCGGCACAGGCCGCAGACATCGGCCGGCAAATTGCGGCCAAAACAAAAATCGTGAAGCAACAGATTCAGACTGCGCTGGTGGCCGCCAATCAGCTCAACAGCGATGCCGGCCGCATGATCGACAATTCACGCGCGGTGATCGCCCATGTGATTGCCGATTTCCGTCAATCGGCGCTCAAGCTCAGCGGCACTGTGGGGCAACTGGAAGAAGAAAACCGCGAAGTCGATCAGGAAGTCTGCGACATTCTGGTCAACCTGCAGTTCCAGGATCGGATCAGCCAGATATTGGGTCATGTCCGCAGCGATATTCAGAAACTGGTCACCGCCATCGAAACCAATGCCGCCTTGCCCGAGCGCCAGCAATGGATGGATGCGCTGGAACAAACCTATACCACGCTGGAACAACGGCAGGTTCATGGCGGCCAACAGGCCGGCAACGCGCAGCATTCACAAGTTGATTTCTTTTGACAGGATGAGTGGAATGGACAAGACAATATTGATTGTGGACGATTCATTCAGCTTGCGGCAAACCATCAGCATGGCGCTCAAGAGCGTCGGCTATCAGGTGGTGGAAGCCAGCGACGGACAAGATGCGCTGAGCAAGCTTGATGGCCGCAAATACAATCTGATCATTTCCGACGTCAACATGCCGAATCTGGATGGCCTGAGCTTCGTGCGCGCGGTCAAGCAAAACCCGAATTACAAATTTACGCCGGTGATCATGCTGACCACCGAAAGCGGCGATTCTCGCAAACAGGAAGGCAAGAGTGCCGGCGTGCGGGCATGGGTACACAAGCCGTTCCTGCCGCCCGTCTTGCTGGATGCGGTTGCCAAGCTGGTTTTACCCTGAGGTCGCCGTATGCCGCTGACAGAAAGTACGCGTGACGGACATGCACTGCTATTGATCAGCGGCGGCTTCACCATTTTTCAGGCGGCCGAATCGAAGCCGCAACTGATCCATACCATCGGCCAGGCCGACGCCATGCTGGAACTTGATTTGCAAGGCGTCGACGAATTCGATACCGCCGGCCTGCAATTGCTGTTGTCGCTCAGGCGCGAGGCAGCGCAGCAAGACAAGTTGCTGATTTTTTCCGGCTTCAGTGCGGCAGTGATGTCGGTCATCGGCTTGCTGCATTTGCATGAAACGTTCGGTTTGCCGTTGCCTTCAGCATCAAGGAGTCATGCATGAAAAAAGATGCAGCCCGTGATGCGCTGGTATTGGAGGCCCGGGAGCTGCTGGTCGCGATGGAAGCGGCGCTGCTGCAGATCGAAAGCGACGGCCCCAGCAAGGAATCCATCAATGCGATTTTCCGCGCCGCGCATACGATCAAGGGCTCGGCCGGCCTGTTTGCGTTTGACAGCATCGTCAACTTTACCCACGTGCTGGAAAACGTCCTCGACAAGGTGCGCAATGGTGTACTGGCGCTGGATGACGGCATGATGTCATTGCTGCTGGATTGCGGTGACTACATCGGCAGCCTGGTCGATGCGATTGAACAGTTGACGGAAAGCGACGACCCCGATCCGGTGCGTCGCGCTGAACTGGAAGCCGCATTGAACAAGCATTTGTCGGCGCCGGTCGATCCGTTGATGGTGGCGGCAGTGCAGCCGGCAGCCGCAGCGGCGATCCCGGCCGAGGATGAGACCACGGTTGCCAATCCGTGCTGGCATTTGTCGTTGCGCTTCAGTCCCGATGTATTGAAAGACGGTCTCGACCCGCTGTCGTTTCTGCGCTACCTCACCACGCTCGGGGATATGGTGTATTGCCAGATCATCGACAGCGATATTCCGGGCCTCGAAGTGATGGATCCCGAAACCTGTTATCTCGGTTTCGAAATTGGCCTGGCCACCGAAAGCACCCGGGAAAATATCGAAAGCGTATTCGAGTTCGTGCGTGAAGGCAGCCAGATCGTATTGCTGGCACCGCACTGCGGCTTGTCGGCCTATCGTCAGGTATTGGCCGGGTTCAGCGACCCGGCGGCGATTGCCGGCGTATGGCTGGCGTCGGGCGCACTGACCGTACACGAGTGGCGTCAGCTTGAGCAAGCAGTGGCCGCTGCCGGTCCGTCGCGGGCGCATGCGGCGGTGGCGGCAATGGACGCCGGACCACATGCAGCAGCCACCGCGCGCATCAAGCCGGTCGATGAAAAGAAGGCGCAGGAGCAAAAGTTCATCAAGATTGAAGTGTCCAAACTCGACCAGTTGATCGATCTGGTCGGTGAGCTGGTGATTGCCGGCGCCGGTGCCAGCCTGATTGCGAAACATCGCAAGGATGCCAAGCTGGAAGAATCGACCCAGCTCATTTCCGGACTGGTGGAACAGATTCGCGATGCGGCCCTGACGTTGCGCATGGTGCAGATCAACGAAGTCTTTCAGCGCTTCCCGCGTGTGGTGCGGGATATCTCGCGGGAAATGGGCAAGGATATCGAGCTGATCGTGACCGGTGCCGAGACCGAACTCGACAAATCCATGGTGGAAAAAATATCCGATCCGCTCATGCATATCGTGCGCAACGCCATGGATCACGGCATCGAGTCGGCCGCGCAGCGGGCCGTAGCCGGCAAGCCCGCCACCGGCGTCTTGCGGCTGAACGCCACCCATGAATCCGGCAGCGTCGTGATTGAAGTGTTCGACGATGGTCGTGGCCTCGACAAGAAAGTCATTTTGCAGAAAGCGGTAGAGCAAGGGCTGGTGTCGGCCGATGCCGGCTTGAGCGAGGGCGACATATTTCGCCTGATTTTCGAACCGGGATTTTCTACCGCGACCGAAATTACCGCGCTGTCGGGACGCGGCGTCGGCATGGATGTGGTCAAGCGCAACATCGATTCATTGCATGGCGATGTCGATATTTTCAGCGCCGTCGGCCGCGGCACCATGGTGCGCATACGCCTGCCGCTGACGCTGGCGATCATCTCCGGCTTTCAGGTCATGGTCGGCGGAGCGGTGTTTGTGATTCCGCTCGATCTGGTGATCGAGTGCATCAACTTGTCGGTACATCCGGTACATAACAATATCGTGACCTTGCGCGGCGAGCCGTTGCCGTTCGTGCCGTTGCGGGAATTGTTCGAATTGCCGCAGAAGGACAGCGTGCGCAAAAGTCTGGTCATCGTGCAGTACGGCCAGCAGCGCGCGGGCTTGCTGGTAGATGGCTTGTTGGGAGAGTGCCAGGCGGTGATCAAGCCGTTGGGCAGTCTGTTCAGTCAGGTCAAGGGATTGAGCGGTTCCACCATTCTCGGCGATGGCCGGGTGGCATTGATCCTCGATATTCCGCATCTGATCCAATACACCCGCCAGCTGGAACAGACGGACGTCACCCGGGCAGACATGCGCGCTGGTGAACAGATATAGCAGCAGTAGTGGCGAGCAGGTTATTTCAGTTTTGGAAGTGAAGCAAAACCAGGGGATTTTCATGCAAAACAAGTTGACGCAGCGGATCAGCATCAGACAGCTTTTCATTTGGCTGGTGGTGGTACTCGCGGTATTGATGGGGAGTATCGTCAGCGTAACGCGTGCCCTCAAGGAAGCCAACAGCAATTTGAATCATGCGCATGAATCCCGCTACTATTCGCTGGCGCTGGCAAACGAAATGCGCCGCAGTTCCGATGATCTGACCAAGTTCGCACGCGCTTACGTGACCACCGGCGACCCCAATGATGAAGAGCGCTATTACGTGGTGCTCGATATTCGCAACGGCAAGCGGCCCCGCCCCAAGAATTATTCCCGTTTCAACTGGGATCTGGTGACCGTGAAGCAGGCCACCACTGCGCCATCCGATCCGCCGGTGCCGCTGATCGAGCTGATGAAGCAGGCCGGCTTTACCGCTCCGGAACTGGCCAAGATGCAAGAAGCCAAGACCATGTCGGACAACCTGAGCAAGATTGAGATCACCGCATTCAATGCAGTCAAAGGCCAGTTCGACGACGGCACTGGTAATTTCACGGTGACTGGCGCACCCAATCAGGCCATGGCGCAAGAATTGATGTTCGACCAGAATTATCGTGGCATGGTGGGGCGCATCATGGCGCCGATCAGCGATTTTCTGCGCATGGTGGATGAACGCACGCAAGCTTCTGTGGTTGCGGCACAAACGCGCTATTCGCAACTGGAGATCGTGATCTTCTCGCTGCTCGGCGCTTCCATGCTGTTGTTGCTGGTCTGCCTGTTCTTTGCGTATCGGGTGATCCGTTCGCAACTGGGCGGTGAACCACGGGATGCGATGATGGTGTTGCGCAAGGTGGCCGAAGGCGATCTGACCGTCAAGGTGCCGGTGTCGCGGCGCGATACCGGCAGCGTCTTGCACAGTACGCAGCAAATGATCGCCAAATGGACCAATGTCATCGGTGATGTCAGCGGTACCGCCAGTTCACTGGCATCGGCCTCGGAACAGATTTCCGCATCGTCGCAGGCGCTCAGTCAAAACGCCTCGCAACAGGCGTCGAACGTCGAAGTCACGAGTGCGTCGGTAGAAGAAATTACCGCTACCATCGCGCAGAATGCAGAGAATGCACGCATCACGGATGGCATTGCCAGCAAATCTGCCAGTGCCGCTGCCGAGGGTGGCGAAGTGGTGCGTGAAACGGTGCTGGCCATGAAGCAGATCGCCGGCAAGATCGGCATCATCGATGACATCGCTTATCAGACCAATTTGCTGGCATTGAATGCGGCGATTGAAGCGGCGCGGGCCGGTGAGCACGGCAAGGGATTCGCGGTGGTGGCTGCAGAAGTGCGCAAGCTGGCGGAGCGCTCACAGACAGCGGCGCAGGAAATTATTGCGGTCGCGGAAAACAGCGTTATTCTGGCTGAAAAAGCCGGCGGACTGCTGGATCAGATGGTGCCGTCGATTCGCAAAACGGCAGATCTGGTACAGGAAATTTCGGCGGCATCGCGCGAACAGTCAACCGGGCTTGAGCAAATCAACAATGCCGTGCATCAAATGGCGCAGACCACACAAATGACCGCTTCGGCGTCGGAAGAGTTGTCGTCGACCTCGGAAGAGATGAGTGCCCAGGCAATGCAGTTGCAGGAATTGATGTTGTTTTTTCAGGTCGGAGATGAAAAACGGAATGTATCGCATCGATCAGGGGTAGTGCTGAAAGAACCGACGGCAATGAAATCGAAACTGGTGCAAACCAGACGGATGTCGTTGCTCGATGCTGATGATGAACCGGTCGACGAGACCTCGTTCAAACGTTTCTAGCACGGGGGTGCAAAGAAGCGTCGGTCAGTTGCTTGCAGGGTGACGGCAGTTACAGAGGGGACAAAATGAAACTGGCAAACAAGCTTGTGTTGAGTTTTGCGGTAGGTGCGCTGTTGACGATTGCAGTCGGTGCGGACGGCGTACTGAATTTGTTTCGCGTCAATAGCATGCTGCAGGAAATATATCGCACCAATTTGCTGACCATTGTCAATCTCAACCTGACCGAGCGCACCACGCAGAGCATCTATTCGTCGCTGCGATCAATGGCGGGCAGCGCCGACCGCGAAATCAAAAAGCGCGACGCAGAACCCATTCAGAAGCAATTGGCACAGTTGCGCCATGCTTATGACCGCTACAAATCGACCACTGATCTGACGGCTGAAGAATTGCGCCTGCAACAGGGAATGGATGCGCTCGTCACTGATTTCATCCGGCAGGTGGTCAGCAGCCAGGAGCGCATGCTGCGTAGCGATGCGGCGACGCCGGTAACGCTTGGCCTGATTCAAAGCTATGAAAAGATACAAACGCAGACGCAATTGCTGATTGATGAAAACGTCCGTCAGGCCAATGACAATCTGGCGCGGGCCAATGCGCTGGAAAAAAGAAATCTGACTGAGATTGCCGGCGTCACGCTGTTGGCGGTACTGATGGCGATCATGCTCGGTGTCTATGTCAAATGGTTGTTTGCCAGGCAGATTGGCGGGGATCTGAAGGAGGTCATGCTGACCATGAAGAAGATTGCCGATGGCGATCTCGGCATCCATCTTGAGGTAGGGAAAAAAGATCATGGCAGCGTCTTGCACAGTGCGCAGAAAATGTTGCAAAAACTGACCACGATCATCGGCGACGTCAATACCGCGACGGTGGCACTGGCCTCTGCATCCCATCAGTTGTCGGAGGCGGCACAGCAGTTGAGCAAGAATTCCTCGCAACAGGCAGCCGACGCTGAAGAAACCAATGCCGTGGTCGATCAGATTACCTACACGGTGAAACACAATACCGAAAATGCCAACAAGACCAACCTGATTGCGACCGAGTCTGCCAACGCCGTCGCTGATGGCAGTACCGCCGCCAACGAAACATTGATAGCGATGCGACAGATCGCGAGCAAGATCGGTGTCATCGATGAAATTGCTTATCAGACCAATCTGCTGGCGTTGAATGCGGCAATCGAAGCGGCCCGGGCGGGTGAGAACGGCCGAGGATTTGCGGTGGTGGCAAGTGAAGTGCGACGGCTGGCAGAACGTTCGCAATCGGCGGCGCAGGAAATTGTCGAAGTGGCGCGTCATGGGGTAGAAGTGGCGGAGAAAGCAGGTTCCTTGCTGGATCACATGTTTCCATCGATACGGACTACCGCTGAACTGGTCTCTGAAATATCGTTCTCGGCACGCGAGCAAACCAATGGCCTGATAGAAATCAATACCGCCATCCGACAGATCAGTCAGGCGGTGCAACTCAATGCCGTGGCATCGGAAGAATTGTCGGCAACCGCTGAAGAAATGAATACGCAGGCTGCACAGTTGAAGGAAATGATGGGGTATTTCCAGTTCCACGGCGAGCCGGAGAGAAACAGGACGGGGCGTATTGCAGCCAGATTGGCCGGGACTCCGGCCGGATCCTCTGCCGCAAAATCCGGACCGGAAATGCCGGTCCTGTCAGATGTTTGAGGAGTATGTAAATGCCTAGTTTGTCGCTCACCAATGAGCATTCCTTTTCACGATCACCGCAACGCGAGGTCATCGAGCAGCGTCAGTTTTTGACTTTCGTGCTGGCGGATGACGTATTTGCGATGCCGATTGAGAATATCCGTGAAATCATCGAATTTGTCGGACTCACGGAAGTGCCGCTGATGCCGAATTTTTTGCGCGGCGTGATCAACTTGCGTGGCGCCGTGGTGCCCGTCATCGATTTGTCGGTGCGCTTCGGCCGTCCGCTGTCGGTGGTCGGCAAGCGCACCTGCATCGTCATCATGGAAGTGATGCAGGATGAAAAACTGCTGTTGCTTGGCGTCATGGTGGATGCCGTCAGTGCGGTGTTGACGATTGATCTCGACAAGATAGAAGGACGGCCTTCCTTCGGGGCGCGGATTCGCTCGGATTTCATTGAAGGCATGATCAATATCAAAGACCGCTTCGTGGTGGCGCTGGATATCAAGGCGGTCTTGTCGGTGGATGAGATGGCGACCTTGATAGGCATGGCGGTAGCCGATGGTTTTGATGCCTCGGCCAACGAGTGAGTCTGTATTCTCTGCAACTGCCGGAACCCTTTGCCGAACGGCGGCAATAGCGTGTCATCAACGAGGCCCATCAGATGAATTTCAGCATTGACTCAATGTCAGTGGATGTAAGCGATGAGGATATGCTGCTGTTTCAGCAGCTGTTCCAGCAATATATCGGGTTGCATCTGCCGCTGTCGAAAAAGGCATTGTTGTGCAGCCGCTTTTCGCGTCGTCTGGGCGAGCTGAATTTGTCGTGCCTGCGCGAATATTACAACCTGATCGCCTTGCCGCAGCAGCAAGAAGAGCGGCAACGCGCGATTGATCTGATCACCACCAACGAAACTTATTTTTTCCGTGAACGGCGCCATTTCGACGTACTGCGCGAGGAGATCCTGCCGCTCATCCCTGCCCGCCAGCTGATGCGGGTGTGGAGTGCCGCCAGTTCTACCGGTGAAGAAGCTTACTCGCTGGCGATGCTGCTCAATGATTGCCGCCCTGACGGACCATGGCGGATTTTTGCTTCGGATATCAGCCAGCGCGTGTTGACGTTTGCGCGGCGCGGGCTGTATCCGATGGTGCGTGGTCAAAACATACCGGATGCCTATCTGACCCGTTTTTGCCTGTGTGGCACCGGTGACTACGACGGTCACTTTCTGGTGAATCAGAAACTGCGCGCGCAGGTGCAATTCGACCAACGCAATTTGTTGCGATTGCCGGATGACATGGATGAACAGTTTGATGTCATTTTCTTGCGTAATGTGATTATTTATTTCGACTTTCAAACCAAGGTCGAAGTGATCCGTTCCGTGGCCAGGAAATTGAAGCCGGGAGGCTGGTTGATTGTGGGGCACTCGGAATCGTTGCACGGTATGCCGACCGGGTTGCAAATGCACACGCCCTCGATCTACAGGCGATTGCCATGAGTGAGCGCATTTTCATCAACCCCGGCGGCATTTATTTCGGACGCGGGGATCTGAATATCGAAACCTTGCTGGGTTCTTGTGTAGCGATTGTCTTTTGGCATCCGCAACAACGACTTGGCGGTCTGTGTCACTTCGTGTTGCCGGCCCGGTTACGGGCGCCGCTGGCGGGACAGCCGCCGCTGGACGGCCGCTACGGCGAAGAGGCGGTGCGTCAGATCTTGCGTGACATCAAACGTCACGGCACCGATGTGCGTGACTATACGGTGAAGGTGTTCGGCGGCGGCCGGGTGCTGGACTTGCCGGAGTCCGATGAGCGCGTGGGCCAGATCAACGCGCGCTTTGCGCTGGAAATATTGAAACGCCAGAATATCGAGGTGAAAGCAAGAGATATAGCGGGAGAGGGGTATCGTTATCTGCGGTTCGATCTCAGTACCGGCGACGTTTGGGTACGGCGCGGCCATGGGGTGATGAAGGAGACGCAGATCATGCATGATGCTGTCGCTACCAGGGACATCTTATGAGTACCAAGGTCATAATCGTGGATGATTCATCCGTCGTCAGGCAGGTCATGCAGGATTTGCTGGAGCCCTGCCCGGACATCGAGGTGATCGGGACTGCCCCCGATCCGATTTTCGCGATGCGCAAAATGCGCGCCAACTGGCCGGATGTGGTGGTGCTGGATATCGAGATGCCGCGCATGGATGGCATTACTTTTCTGAAACAGATCATGGCTATCCGGCCGACTCCGGTGGTGATCTGTTCGTCGCTGGCGGAAAGAAGTGCCGCTATCACCATGGAGGCGCTGGCGGCAGGCGCGGTCGGGGTGATCGCCAAACCGTCGCTGGGAATTCGTGATTTTTTGCTGGACAGCACTGCCGAGCTGATCGCGGCCATTCGTGTTGCAGCGCATGCAAGGCTGGAAAAGATGCCGCTCTCCGTGACACCGGACAATCGCCATGCAACCAAGCTGGCGGTGGCGCCGGCGATCAGTCCGCGCCTGAGCGCCGATGTCATTCTGGGAGCTGCCGTTCCGCTGCCGCGGATGTCACCGACAACCGCCCGGATCATTGCCATTGGCGCTTCAACCGGCGGGCCTCAGGCGCTGGAGCGGGTGTTGGCGAAGGTGGCCAGAAACTGTGCCGGCATCGTGATCGTGCAACATATGCCGGAGCTGTTCACCGGCAGTTTTGCCAAGCGTCTTAACACCTTGTCTACTATTGAAGTCAAGGAGGCCGAGCATCTGGATCTGGTGTTGCCGGGGCGGGCGTTAATCGCACGCGGCGGCGAGCATCTTGTGGTCAAGCGGGAAGGTCTACAGTACTATGTAGAAATAGTCAGTGGTCCGCTGGTCAATCGTCACAAGCCGTCGGTGGATGTCTTGTTCCGTTCGGTTGCAGTAGCGGCAGGGAAGAATGCAGTCGGCATCATCATGACGGGAATGGGGGATGATGGTGCACGTGGCATGAAAGAGCTTTTCGATTGCGGCGCAGCGACCTATGCACAAGATGAAAGCAGTTGCGTCGTGTTTGGCATGCCGAAGGAAGCGATATTGTTCGGCGGCGTCTGCGACGTTGTCTCCCTCGAAAACATCTCATCTGTTATAGATCGATATGGCTATTGAAAAGACACTTTATCAAATCGAGTCTTTGCTGGTCGTTGACGACAGTACCGTGCAACGCGAGCACACGGTAGGCTTGATGCGCGATATGGGCGTGGACCTGATTTACGAAGCCGGTAACGGGCATGAAGCACTGGAGTTGCTGGCCATGCTGAAGCTGCCGCCGAGCCTGGCCATCATCGATCTGGAAATGCCGGGCATGGATGGCGTCGAACTGATCCAGCAGTTGCAGCAGAGTCAGGCGACATTTCCGCTGATCGTTGCATCGAGCCGGGAAACCTCATTGCTGTCGTCGGTGGAAACCATGATTCAGGCGCTCGGCATGCGCGTTCTGGGCGCGCTGCAAAAACCGCTGAACCGGGAAAAAATCGTGGCGGCGATGAAGTCATTCGATGTCGCTGCTTCCACGCCGCAAAAAAACGACAGCCTGCCATCGATCTGCGAATCCGAACTGGCTGCTGCCATGCGCAACGGCGAACTGACGGCGTATTATCAGCCCAAGGTTGATATGCGTACCGGCATGCTCAAGGGCGTTGAAGCGCTGGCACGCTGGATTCATCCGACCATGGGTTTCATTCCACCGGATCGTTTCATCCCGCTGGCCGAGCAAGGCGGTCTGATTCATGAGCTGACCCTGAACATGCTGGCCAAGGCCATGGCGCAAGCGGCGCTGTGGAACGAGCGCGGTCTGCCGCTCAAGGTGGCGGTCAATCTGTCACCGTTATCGCTGGATATGCCGGACTTCGTGCAAAAGATGTCGGACCTGCTGGCGCAGCATGCCCTGCTGGCGGATCAGATCGTGCTGGAAATTACCGAGAGTTCGGTGGTGGCCAATCTCGGCAGTGCACTGGGTACGCTGGCGCGTCTGCGGCTCAAGGGTTTCGGCTTGTCGATTGACGATTACGGTACCGGCTTTTCATCGATGCAGCAGTTGGCGCGCATTCCCTTTACCGAATTGAAGATCGACCGTTCCTTTGTCCATGGCGCGCATCAGCGGCAGAATTTGCGCGTGATCCTGCAGTCGGCGCTGGATATGGCGCGCCGGCTCGAACTGGTGACCGTGGCGGAAGGTGTCGAGACCATGGAAGACTGGCGTTTGCTGCAAGAATCGGGATGTCTGCTGGGACAGGGATATCTGATCGCCAAGCCGATGGATGCCAAGGATTTTCCGATCTGGCTCAAAGGGCACCATCGCCGTCTGCCGGAATTGCGGATGCCGGTCAGCCACGATAAATAGCGCGATCCCGGCTCAGATTACTTTATCTATGCGCTGATCTGCCACTGCCGCCAGATAGTCACGCGCGGCAGCACCGCCGGGTATGGCAATGTCCGGCGCGATCTGCAGCAGCGGCAATAAAACGAATGCCCGTTGTGTCATGCGCGGATGTGGAATGTTCAGTACCGCGTCCGTGATCGATTGATCCCCATGCAGCAAGATATCCAGATCCAGCGTACGCGGCGCGTTACGATACGGACGCTGGCGTCCGTGCGCCAGTTCGATGGCTTGCAACGCCTCCAGCAAGGCATGTGGCGCCAGCATGGTGTCGACTGCGGCGACGGCGTTGATGTAGTCGTCACCACCGGCATCAACCGGCGCCGTGCGATACAAATCGGAGTGGACCCGCAGCCGGGTATCCGGCAAGCGGGCGATTTCCTGCAATGCTTCTTTCACGCTGCGTATTGCATCACCGAGATTGGCACCGATGCCAATATAGGCGATGACTGGCCGGGCTGTCATGATTCGGCGTCGGGCGCAGCGGCATCAGGTTTGCGGCGACCACCGCGGCGTTTGCGTTTTTTAGCCGGTGCAGCGGCGGAACTGCTCTCGGTCGGCTTGCGCGCCAGCAGCGCTTCACGTCCCGCGCCATCGGCTTGCATGAAGTCAGTCCACCATTGGCCGAGTTCGGCATCAATCTCGCCCGAAGCGCAACGCAGCAACAGGAAATCGTAACCGGCGCGCAGGCGCAAATGTTCCAGCAATTTGTAGGGCGCTTTGCCGACGCGGCGTTCGAAGCGTGGCTGCATGGCCCAGATATCGCGCATGTCGGAGGCGATCTTGCGTTGCAAGGCCAGTTTTTCGGTCTGGGCGTTGAGCACGTCATCCGCCGCCAGATGCAGCGCCGGGATCGGATACTCGCCGGCGGCCTGATAGGCATGCCATTTTTCCAGCACCTGATGCCACAGCAAGGACGCAAACAGGAACCCGGGCGAAACCGGTTTGCCTTGCTTGATGCGGGCATCGGTATTGGCCAGCGCCAGCGTGACGAATTTTTCGCCGAGCGGCTGCTCCAGCACCACATCCAGCAGTGGCAGCAAACCGTGATGCAAACCTTCTTTGCGCAATTGCTGCAAGCACGCCAGTGCGTGTCCACTCATCAGCAGCTTGAGCATTTCATCGAATACGCGGGCTGCCGGCACATTGTTGATGAGCGGCGCCATGACGGCAATCGGGGCGCTGGTGGCAGCGTCGATGGTAAATGACAGCTTGGCGGCAAAGCGCACCACGCGCAGCATGCGCACCGGATCTTCGCGATAGCGCGCCTCCGGCACGCCGATGATGCGCAGCGTCTTGGCACGAATGTCAGCGATGCCGCCGTGATAGTCGAGTACCGATTGCGTGGCCGGATCGTAGTACATGGCGTTGATGGTGAAGTCGCGCCGCACGGCGTCTTCGTGCTGTTCGCCGAAGGTATTGTCGCGCAGCACGCGGCCGTGTTCATCCTTGGGGGCACTGTCGGCAGAAGCGCCGCGGAAGGTGGTGACTTCGATCAGTTCCTGGCCGAACATGACATGCACGATCTGGAACCGGCGGCCGATGATGAAGGCGCGCCGGAACAATTGCTTGACCTGTTCCGGCGTGGCATTGGTGGCGACGTCAAAATCTTTGGGTTTGACTGCCAGTAACAGATCGCGCACGGCGCCGCCGACAATGAATGCCTTGAAGCCGGCTTCCTGCAGCGTCTGCGTCACCCGGATGGCATTGGGTGACACCAGTTGCGGATCGATGCCGTGCTGTTTGGGGCCCAGTACGGTCGGTTCGGTAGACGACGCGCTCTTTTTATTTTTGCCCAGAATGGAGCGGATCAGCTTTTTAATCATTGCGCGTGCGCGTCGAAGAGATTCAGAATCGGCCAGCCGTTGGCAATTGCATGTGCCTTCAGCCGCTCGTTGGGGTTGGTCGCGACCGGATGCGTCACGCAGGACAGCAGCGGAATATCGTTTTGTGAATCACTGTAAAAATAGCTGGCATCGAAGTCGTTGAGCGTTTTGCCGAGACCTGCCAGCCAGTCATTGGTATGTGTCACCTTGCCCGGACCATAGGTCGGCGAGTCCAGCAATTTGCCGGTGATGCGGCCATCGGCATCGACTTCGGGACGGGAGGCAATCAAATGCTCGACCTTGAACAACTCGGCAATCGGCGCCGTCACGAAACTGTTGGTGGCGGTCACGATGGCGACCAGATCGCCGGCATCCAGATGTTTCTGGACCACGGCCTGTGCGGCTGGCACCATCGACGGCCTGATGACTTCTGCCATGAATTGCGCATGCCAGTCATCGAGTTGTTGCCGTGGAAATTGGGCCATGGTGCCAAAGGCAAATTCCAGATACTTCACCGGATCCAGCGTGCCGGCCTGGTACTGGGCATACCATTCGTCATTGCTTTTCTGGAAGGCGACGGCATCGATGGCGCCGGTGCGGGCCAGAAACTCTCCCCACTCATGATCGGAGTCGAGTGGTATCAGGGTGTGGTCCAGATCAAATAGAGCAAGATTCATGGTATCGGGTCTTCAGCTTCCTGTTGTAATAACTCGCGCAGCAGCGGCAAGGTAATCGGACGTTTGGTTTCCAGCGAATAGCTGTCCAGTGCGTCCAGCATCTGTGACAGCGAACTCATGTCACGTCGGTAATGGGTCAGCAAATACGACAGCACGCCGGATGATACCGTGATGCCGCGCGCCTGTGCCGATTGCGTCAGTGCAGCGATTTTTTCATCGTCAGTCAATCCGTGCAACTGATAGATCAGACCCCAGCCGAGGCGGGTGCGCAAATCTTCGCGCAATTGCAATTGCGCCGGCGGCAACGAACCGGTGCTGACCAGATAGCCGCCGAGTTCGCGGATTTGGTTGAACAGGTTGAAGGCGGCAATTTGCGACGCCGGCGGCAATCGGTCACAGTCATCCAGCAGGTAACAGTTGACCTCCGGGCTGTAATCGAACGCCGTTTCAGCGGCCTCGGGAGTGATCAGGCGCACGCCTTCAGTGGCATTGGCGACCGCGTGCAACAGATGTGACTTGCCGGCGCCGGCGTTGGCCCAGACGTAAATGAAGCGGTCGCTGAGCGTATTTTGCGCGCGCTCGGAAGAGACGTCGCGCAAACGTTGCAGCAGTTCGAGATTTTGACCCGTGACGAAAGTATCAAAGGTCTGCGGGTTTTCCGCGCTGATGTCCAGCAGTAGTTGTCTCATGTCTGGGTATTGTAAAAACTGCTTGCCAGATAGTGACTGCGCAGATGACGTACCACGACTGAAATGATGGCGGAAGTCGGCAAGGCGATCAGCACGCCGACAAAACCGAACAATTGTCCGAAAGCCATCAAGGCAAAAATAACGACCAGCGGATGCAGGCCGATGCGTTCGCCAACCAGTCGCGGCGTAAGAATGAAGCTTTCCAGAACCTGGCCGATGCCATAAATCACGGCCACCGCAACCAGTCCGTAGAAACCGGAAAATTGCAGTATGGCTGCGATCAGCGCCAATACCAGGCCAAGGCCGAAGCCGACGTAGGGAATAAACACCAGCAAGCCGGTAATGATGCCCACCGGCAAGGCGATGTCGAATCCGGCAATTGCCAGCGCAACCGAATAATAAACCGCCAGGATCAGCATGACCAGCAATTGACCGCGCAGGTACTGCGCCAGCAAATCGTCGACTTCGGTCGCCATGCCCAGGGTTTTGTTGAGCCAGCCGCGCGGAATCATGTTTTCCAGGCGTTTGATGAAGGGATGCCAGTCTTGCAACAAATAAAACAACACCATCGGAATGAACAGCAGATTGGCCAGCCAGGTCAGCAAGACACCGCTGCCGGCTCTGGCCGAGGCCAGCACCGAGGCCCAGATCTCATCGCCGCTGGTCGCCAGTTGCTGGGTCAGCAGCTTTTTGAGGCCGACGCCATCGAGCCGTACATCAATGCCGAATTCTCGCAGACGCGGTGATACGAAGTGGTTGAGTTTGTCGAGAAAACTCGGAATCTGCTGCTGCAACAGCGGCAATTCCTTCATCAGGACCGGGACCACCACCAGAATCAGCGCCAGAATGACCAGAATAAACAACAGGATGACCAGCGTCACTGCCAGCAGGCGCGGGCAGGGAAACGGACCGATGCGACGCCGGGCCAGCCAGTCGACGCCCGGATTCAGGGCGTAAGCGAGGATGGCAGCCGTAATGAACGGTGTCAGCATGGGGCCAAGCAGTACCAGCAAGCCCAGCAGCAGAAGCCCTAAAGTGAGCCACAGCAAGCTCTGTTTTCGCTCATTCGATAAAGAAAATGGCATGTAATCGGGCTTTAGATGGATCGGTTTGATAAAATCACGGTTTGACGGAGCATTCTCGCTCCAGGTTAACTTCTCTATTTTACCGCCTCCAGTGCCAATATCATCATGACTTCATCATCCAATGTTTCCCTTTCCTACCGCGACGCCGGTGTCGATATTGATGCAGGAGACGCTTTAGTTGAAGCGATCAAGCCTTTTGCCAAGCGCACGACACGCGAAGGCGTGCTCGGCGGTATCGGTGGTTTCGGCGCCCTGTTCGAGATCAGCAAGAAGTTCAAGGAGCCGGTTCTGGTGTCCGGTACCGACGGCGTCGGCACCAAGCTGAAGCTGGCCTTCATGCTCAAACGGCATGACACCGTGGGCATCGATCTGGTCGCCATGAGCGTCAACGACATTCTGGTGCAAGGCGCAGAACCGCTGTTTTTCCTGGATTACTTCGCCTGCGGCAAGCTCGACGTCCCGAGCGCCACCGATGTCATCAAAGGCATCGCCAAGGGCTGCGAACAGGCCGGCTGTGCCCTGATCGGCGGCGAAACGGCCGAAATGCCGAGCATGTACCCGGACGGCGAGTACGATCTGGCCGGTTTTGCGGTCGGCGCCGTGGAGAAATCCAGGCTGATCGACGGCACCAAGATCATTCCGGGCGACGTCGTGCTGGGTCTGGCATCTTCGGGCGCGCATTCCAACGGTTACTCGCTGGTGCGCAAGATTCTGGAAGTCGCCAAGCCGGATCTGGATTCCGACTTCCACGGCCGCAAGCTGGCCGATGTCCTGATGGAGCCGACCCGCATCTACGTCAAGCCATTGCTGGCGCTGATGGCATCGATGGAAGTCAAGGGCCTGGTGCACATCACCGGCGGCGGTCTGGTGGAAAACGTGCCGCGCGTATTGCAAAAGCATCTGACGGCAGTGCTGGACAGCAAGGCATGGACCATGCCGCCACTGTTCACGTGGCTGCAACAGCATGGCGGCGTGGCAGATGCCGAAATGCACCGCGTATTCAACTGCGGTATCGGTATGACCGTGATCGTGTCGAAAGAAAATGCCGACGCGGCGATTGCACAGTTGCAAGCGGCCGGTGAGACGGTCAGCCGCATCGGTGAAATTCGTGCGCGCGCTGAAGGCGAAGCGCAAACCATCGTGGTCTGATCCCGACTGCACGCCGGCGCTGCCGGCAAGAAAAAACGGCTGCAAGATGATGATCTTGCAGCCGTTTTTTTATGGCCCGCAGCAACCGTCAATGCGGTTCAGCCGGCCTGTTTTTTGTCGCAATCCTGCTCTGCCAGTGTCTGCCGCGGTACCGGATGCTGTTCGCGTACCAGGCTGGCAGGTGGTGCTACACGGACCGGTTCGCTGTGGATGTCGCGCGTTGACAGCACATTGGCGGTGGTTTCCGGTGCCGCATCCCAGACCGGATCGTCAATCGTCTCGAACACCCGCTTGAGTTGTGCACCCCAGCTTGAGCGAATCATCTGGAAGTATTGATTGCTTTCATCGACCGTGACGAAGCGCGTCACCGCCAACTGATCTGTGTCATACAGCAGCAGATCGAGCGGCAGACCGACCGAAATGTTCGAGCGCAGCGTTGAATCCATCGAAATCAACGCGCACTTTGCCGCTTCATCCAGTGTCGAGTCCGGTGTCACCACGCGGTCGATGATGGGTTTGCCGTATTTGGCTTCGCCGATCTGAAAATAGGTGTTTTCATCGTGCGATTCGATAAAGTTGCCGGCCGAATACATCTGGAACAGACGACAGCGTTCGCCCTTGATCTGGCCGCCGAACAGAATGCTGACATTGAAGTCGATACCGAATTTCTTGAGTTCTTCGGCGTCGCGATCATGGACGCTGCGAATCGCATCGCCCAGAATCTGGGCTGCTTCATACATCGAGGTCGCGGTCCAGATGGTATGCCCGGCCGCATTGGTGCGCTCGGCCACGATCTGGCGTATCGATTGCGAAATGGAAAGATTGCCTGCCGTCATCAATACCATGACGCGTTCGCCGGGATTCTCGTAGACATTCATCTTGCGGAATGTGCCGACATGATCGACGCCCGCATTGGTGCGGGAATCGGATAAGAAGACCAGCCCTGAGTTCAGGCGCATGGCAACGCAGTAAGTCATGATGTAAAGAAAGGATGTAAAACCCGAATTTTACAGGAAGCCCCGCACGCTCTTGGCGCGGGCGGGGACAAAATGTCGCTGCACCGAGACATTTGCACCCGGTTTCAGATGAATCTGAATGCCGGGTGGCAATTTGTCGGGTTCCTAGGCCGCCAGCGGCACCAGGAAATCCTTGCTGATGCGGTTGCCGAGTTCAAAGATGCGCTCCAGAAAGACGGTCAGGTAATCATGCAGACCGGCTTCCAGCACTTCTTCGATGGAGCTGAACTTGAGGTCGGCGTGCAGTTTGCCGGCAAACCGTTCGGTATCGGATGACACATCGTTGTGCACGTTTTTCAGATTGCTCAGCACGTGACTCATGCAGGCCGCCAGCGAACGGGGCATATCGGCACGCAGGATCAGCAACTCGGCCACGCGTTCCGGGGTAATGACGTCGCGATACACCTTGCGGTAGATTTCGAAGCCGGAGACCGAACGCAGAATCGCAGCCCAGTAATAGAAATCAATCGGCGTGCTGCCATCCTTTGCCGTCAGGCTTTGGCTCTGACTTTGTCCGGACTGGCTTTGCTTGCTCTCCTTGGCGCCGTGAAACTTGACGTCAATGATGCGGGCGGTGTTGTCGGCGCGTTCCAGAAAGGTGCCGAGGCGAATGAAGTGGAAGGCTTCATCCTTGAGCATGGTGCCGATTGTCACGCCGCGCGACAGATGCGAGCGGTGCTTTACCCATTCGAAAAAATCACTGGGATTCTGTTCCAGGGCACTGGTTTGCAGATAGCCCTGCATCTTGATCCAGGTGGCGTTCTGGATTTCCCAGGCTTCGGTCGTCAGTGCGCCGCGTACGGCGCGTGCATTTTCGCGCGCCTGCTTCAGGCACGAGGCAATCGAGGATGGATTGCCGGGATCGCGCACCATGAAATCGATCACGTCTTTTTGTGTCAGTGCATCGTATTTCTGGTCGTAGCTATGCAGCAATTCGGAAATGCCGAGGACGGCGCGCCAGCCTTGTTCGGCATCTTCCACCGATTGCGGCAACAGTGAGGTCTGGACATTGACATCCAGCATGCGGGCAGTATTTTCGGCGCGCTCGGTGTAGCGGGCCATCCAGAACAGGTGATCAGCGGTGCGGCTCAACATGTCATTTCTCCAGAATCCAAGTGTCTTTGGTACCGCCGCCCTGCGACGAATTGACGACCAGCGAACCGTCTTTGAGGGCGACCCGGGTCAGGCCGCCTTTCACCATGGAGACAGTTTTTCCCGACAGCACGAATGGCCGCAGATCGAGATGGCGCGGTGCAATACCGGCATCGACATAGGTCGGACAGACTGACAATGCCAGCGTCGGTTGCGCGATATAGCCGTCCGGCTTGGCGAGGATACGCAGGCGGAAATCTTCGATTTCCTGTTTGGTGGATGCTGGTCCGACCAGCATGCCGTAGCCGCCGGCACCATGGACTTCCTTGACCACCAGTTTTTCCAGATTGGCCAGGGTATAGGACAAGTCGTCTTTCTTGCGACACTGATACGTTGGAACGTTGTTGAGGATGGGTTCTTCCGACAGATAGAAACGGATCATGTCGGGCACATACGGGTAAATCGATTTGTCGTCGGCGACGCCGGTGCCGATGGCATTGGCCAGCGTCACCTTGCCGGCGCGATAGGCGGACAGCAGACCGGGTACGCCGAGTGAAGAGTCGGGGCGGAATGCCAGCGGGTCCAGATAGTCGTCATCGATCCGGCGATAGATCACATCGACGCGCTTCGGTCCGCGCGTGGTACGCATGTAGACCGTGTTGTCCTTGACGAACAGATCCTGTCCTTCGACCAGCTCGACGCCCATTTGCTGCGCCAGGAATGCGTGTTCGAAGTAAGCCGAGTTATACATGCCGGGCGTCATCACCACCACGCTCGGATCGGTGACGCCGGTCGGCGCCACCGAGCGCAGATTGTCGAGCAGCATGTCGGGATAATGATCGACCGGCGCAATCTTGTGGCGGATAAACAATTCCGGAAACAGGCGCATCATCATCTTGCGGTTTTCCAGCATGTACGACACACCGGACGGCACCCGCAGATTATCTTCGAGCACGTAGAACTCGCCTTCACCGGCGCGCACGATATCGACACCGGCGATGTGCGCGTAGATGTCGGAAGCGACCGTGACGTCCTGCATTTCCGGTCGGTATTGTGCGTTCTGGAAAATCTGCTCGGCGGGAATGACGCCGGCCTTGATGATGTTCTTGGCGTGGTAGATGTCATGAATGAACATGTTCAGCGCCTTGACGCGCTGCACCAGACCAGCTTCGAGCCTGGCCCATTCCGCGGCATGGATGATGCGCGGAATGATGTCGAACGGAATCAGTCTTTCGGTGCCGGCATCGTTGCCGTAGACGGCGAACGTGATACCTACCCGGCGGAATATCAGATCCGATTCGGCGCGTTTGCGGGAGATGGTTTCTGCAGTCTGCGCCGACAGCCACGCTGCAAATTCATCATAGTGTTTACGTACCGAGGATGAACCGTCGGAATACATTTCATCGAAAAAATTTGCCATAAGTTTGTTTGGTTCTCTATCACTTGTACGGTAGATTTTTTGATGATCTAACGAATTGATATTTGCTCAAAAACATTCACGTAAAGGCATCATCACCGCTGGTACATCTGATGACAGACTATCATGGCATCTCTGTTTTTGGACAGCGAAAAATGCACCATATCCGGGCTGCGGAGCGCGGTGTTGAATGCCGTACATCAATTATTTACTTCGTTGCATTGCTGTGTTATTCGTCTCAGCTCCAGGGCGTTGGGGGCGGCACCGGACACGGCGCCGGCATATCGATGGTGGTGAAATCGGCGGGGCCGACAATTTCCAGATATTCCATATCGGGGGAATAGTCGAACAGAAAATGCACGATGCCGGGGCGCTGATGCACGCAATCGCCGGTTTTCACCAGCGTCACCTGATCCTCATACATGAAGCGGGCCCAGCCTTTGAGCATGATGACGATGTGAAATTCGGCTTCATGCCGGTGCCAGCCGGTGCCGGTTTCCGGTGCCATGTTGGCCTTCACCAGCTGAGCGATGACCTTGCCGCCGGTGGCGGCGGCAATGCCGAGGTCGCGATACAGGAAAAAGTCGCGCAATCCTCCCGAGACGAACTCGGTATCGGTTGTGCCGACATGAGAAAAAACATTGCCAGTCGGGTATGTTTCGGCTGTCGTACTCATCACATCCACCCTTTCTGCGGTATGTCCCGCATTGCTCAAGAAATCAAAGAATCCACTGTCTTTCTGTCATCGCTGGTTACCATGCGCCGGGCCGATTGCAAGGGAATCAGAACTCGACATCCAGTTCATTGATATCGTCCGGTTCCTTCTTCGCCGCCTTGATCCATTCCTGCATTTCCGGCAGCGCCATGATGCGTTTGCAATAGGCGCTGCAGATCGGATCGAGTTTGACGTCATAGGTCATGAAGCGCGTGACGACCGGCGCGTACATGGCATCGGCAACGCTGCGTTCGCCGAACAGGAACGGACCGCCATAGGTCGCCAGGCATTCTTTCCAGATGGTGGTGATGCGCTGGATGTCGGCTTCCGCCCGCGACCACACCTTGAACTTGGGGAAGTGCGCTTTCAGGTTCATCGGCAGCGCGGAACGCAAGGCGCTGAAACCGGAATGCATTTCGCCGCAGATGGCGCGGCAGTGCGCACGCGCCGACTGGTTTTCCGGCAGCAGTTTGGCCAGCGGCCGGATTTCATTGAGATATTCGGCGATGGCCAGGGTGTCCCATACCAGCGTTTCGCCATGGCGCAGACTGGGAACCAGAATGGACGAAGACAGCAACAGAATTTCGGCGCGCGCATCAGGATCGTCGGGGGAAACGATTTCTTCCTGAAACGGCAGGCCGGCAAATTTTGTCAGCAGCCATCCGCGCAAGGACCATGATGAATAGTTTTTGCTGGTGATTCGCAAAGTCGTTTTAGGCATGTCAGTCCTTTATGGTTGGAAAGTGACTTTGAGCGCGTCAACGCGTGTCGTCGCATGCATCGGCAGTCCGCTGTTTCATTGCGGATTGGCAATGCTGGTGTCGCCCTGGTGTGCTTGCAAAGGTTGTGCCAGCCACACCTCGCAGATAATTGATGACGGGCAATTGCCTCTGTGCGTGGCATGCATATTGCATCGAACGGGGTACTGGTTTGAACTCAAGGGGCGTGCGTGCAGTCGCGCCAAGCGGTGGATTGAGTTCTGTTGAGCAGTTTTCTTCGGGGATAGGCTGTTCCATGAAAAATATTTACCAGGCTTACGAGCAATATTCGGACGCAACCGACCCATGGCGCACCATGGCCAAAGCGATGGTGCCGCTGTTTGCCAGCAATTGGCCGGAGGGGACTGCCAATCCGTTTTTGCGCCGGCTGGCAGCCGGTTACGAAGTGTTTTCCCGGACTCAGCTGACCCATACCCGACCCGAATTCAAGATCGACCACGTGCAAGATGGCGCGCACACGACGGCAGTGCAGGAAGATGTTGTCGACCGCACACCGTTTTGTTCATTGTTGCGATTCCGCAAACAGGGAGCGACCGATCAGCCACGGGTATTGCTGGTAGCACCGATGTCCGGTCACTTCGCTACCTTGCTGCGCGGTACTGTCAAAACGCTGCTGCGCGATCACGATGTCTACGTTACCGACTGGCATAACGCGCGCGATATCCCCTTGGCAGACGGTCGCTTTGGGCTGGATGAGTATGTCGGTCATGTGGTGCGGTTTTTGCAGAAAATCGGACCCGGCGCGCATATCGTGGCGGTATGTCAGCCCACGGTGGCGGCGCTGACGGCAGTGGCGGTGATGGCCGCTGAGGACGATCCGGCACAGCCGGCCAGTATGACCCTGATGGCCGGGCCGATCGATACCCGCATCAATCCCACTGCGGTCAATGAACTGGCCAAAAGCAAACCGATCGAATGGTTCGAAAGCAATCTGGTCGGCGTGGTGCCGGCGCGCCACGCGGGCAGCGGCCGTCATGTTTACCCGGGTTTCATGCAGTTAACGGCGTTCATGAATATGAATCTGCAACGCCATGTCGATGCATTTCGGAATCTGTATTGCTATCTGGCGGAGGGCGAGATAGAAAAAGCGGAAGCAATCAAGACTTTTTACGAAGAATATTTCGCCATGTCGGATTTGCCGGCAGAGTTCTATCTGGAAACGGTGCGCGTGGTTTTCCAGGAGCACGCCTTGCCGCTGGGATTGTTGCAATTCCGCGGACGTCCGGTTGATCTCACTGCGATCCGGCGTACCGCCCTGTTTACCGTGGAAGGAGAGAAGGATGATATTTGTGCCGTAGGGCAAACAGTGGCTGCACAAGAACTGTGCAGCACCATCTGGCCGTACATGCGTTTGCACCATGTGCAGACGGCGGTGGGCCATTATGGTGTGTTCAACGGACGTCGCTGGGAAAACGAAATCTATCCACGCCTCAGAGATTTCATTAATATGCACCAGAGATGATCATTGATTCGCAGCGTGCCACCGCCTCAGGTGGCAGTGCTTGCGGTGGCAGCAATCTTGCCGGATCTCGCAGGCTGGCTGCGTTATCCATTTAACCTGTTTGCAGCAAAGGATCTTCATGTCAATTCATGTGGCGCTGAACCATGTCACGTCGTACCGCTATGATCGTCCAATCAATATCGGGCCGCAAATCATTCGCCTGCGTCCCGCACCGCATTGCCGGACCCGGATTCTGAGTTACTCGCTGCGGGTGTTGCCGCAGCCCCACTTCATCAATTGGCAGCAAGATCCCGAAGCCAACTACATGGCCCGTCTGGTGTTTCCCGAAAAGACGCGGGAATTCCGGATCGAGGTCGATCTGGTCGCCGAGATGTCGGTGATCAATCCTTTCGATTTTTTCCTTGAACCGTATGCGGAACAGATTCCGTTCGAATATGCCGATGAATTGCATAACGAACTGGCGCCGTATCGCAAGACCTTGCCGCTGACGCCGCTGTTCAGGAAGTTTCTGGAAAACGTCCCCAACGAAAAAACCGGCAGCGCCAATTTCCTGGTGGCATTGAACCAGCAACTGGCCGATCACATCGATTACACGATTCGCATGGAGCCCGGTGTACAAACACCGGAACAGACGCTGCAACTGGGTTCCGGTTCATGTCGCGACTCGTCCTGGCTGCTGGTGCAACTGCTGCGCCATCTGGGATTGGCGGCGCGCTTCGTGTCGGGTTATCTGATTCAACTGACGGCTGACCAAAAATCACTCGATGGTCCTTCCGGACCGGAAGCTGATTTCACCGATCTGCATGCCTGGTGCGAAGTGTATTTGCCCGGCGCCGGCTGGGTCGGACTGGATCCGACCTCGGGCTTGTTTGCCGGCGAAGGCCATATTCCCTTGTCGTGCACGCCGGAACCGGCATCGGCGGCGCCGGTCAGCGGCATGGTCGATCCGTGCGAAGTCGAGTTCGAGCATCTGATGAGCGTGCAGCGCATCTGGGAAGCGCCACGCGTGACCAAGCCGTACAGCGAAGAACAATGGCGCGCGATTGAAACGCTGGGACACGACATCGATGCCGCATTGAAAGCACAAGATGTGCGCCTGACGATGGGGGGCGAACCGACCTTTGTCGCGCTCGATCATCCGGATGAGCCAGAGTGGAATACCGCGGCGCTCGGCGACACCAAAAAGCCGCTGGCGGCTGAACTGTATCACCGCATGCGGCAAAAATATGCGGTCAAGGGCTTGCCACATTTCGGTCAGGGAAAATGGTATCCCGGCGAGCAATTGCCGCGCTGGTCGCTCAACTGCTACTGGCGTGTGGATGGTGAACCGATCTGGCTCAATCCGGAATTGATTGCCGATGAACTGGTGCCCGGCGCGGCCGGCACAGACATCACCAGTCGTTTTCTGGAAGGCGTGGCCGAACGTTTGCGTCTCAATGGCAAGCATGTGTTCGCCGCTTATGAAGACGTGTTCTATTACCTGTGGCGCGAGCGGCGTCTGCCGGGCAATGTCGATCCTTTCGATTCGCGTCTCGACGACAAGCAGGAGCGCGCGCGTCTGTTGCGGGTATTCAGTCAGGGGCTGGAAAAAACCGCCGGCCATGTATTGCCGCTGGCACGTCGCGCAGACGACCGGGGCTGGCAAAGCGGTGACTGGTTTTTGCGCGATGAACGTTGCTACCTCTACCCCGGCGATTCGCCGCTCGGTTATCGTTTGCCGCTCGATTCGCAGCCGTGGGTCAGCAAGTCGGATTATCCGTTTGTGTATGCGGCCGACCCGTCACAACAGTTTCCGGCTTTGCCGGCGGCTACCGAAATCCGCCAGCAGTTTGCCGGCCGTTCGACGATTGGCACGCCGGCGGCGTTGTTACGGGTACCGCCATCCACCGCGCACAGCACAGTCAGCAAACCTGTCGCTGGCAGCGCTTCGGTGACTGCTGCTGCGCTGAAGTCGGATATCGCGCCGGCAGCGGCGCCGGCGTCATTCAAGTCGGCGGCTGACGTGACCCGTACTGCCTTGTGCGCCGAAATTCGCAATGGCGTGTTGTACCTGTTCATGCCGCCGCTGGAAAAGCTGGAAAACTATCTCGAACTGGTGGCGGCGATTGAAGCCACCGCCGAGGCGATGCAACGGCCGGTACTGCTGGAAGGCTATGAGCCGCCACATGATCCGCGTGTGCGCAAGTTCAGCGTCACGCCCGATCCCGGCGTGATCGAAGTCAATATTCAGCCGGCCGCCAACTGGGCCGATCTGGTCGAGCAAACCACGCATCTGTACGAAGCTGCGCGGGCGTCACGTCTGACCACCGAAAAGTTCATGCTCGATGGTCATCATTCCGGCACCGGCGGCGGCAATCATATGGTGATGGGCGGCGCGACTACTGCCGATTCGCCATTCCTGCGCCGGCCCGATCTGTTGCGCAGCCTGATCAGTTATTGGAATAATCATCCGGCGCTGTCTTATCTGTTTTCCGGCATGTTTATCGGACCGACGTCGCAAGCGCCGCGCATTGATGAAGCACGCAATGATTCGGTGGCGGAAGTCGAACTGGCATTCGTTGAAATGGAAAAGCAGATGGCGGCCGGCGGTTGTGCGCCGTGGCTGGTGGACCGGCTGTTGCGCAATTTGCTGATTGACGTCACCGGCAATACGCACCGCGCAGAATTCTGCATCGACAAATTGTATTCGCCCGACAGCGCTACCGGCCGTCTCGGACTGCTGGAATTGCGGGCCTTTGAAATGCCGCCGCATGCGCGCATGAGCCTGACCCAGCAATTGCTGTTGCGGGCATTGGTCGCGCGTTTCTGGAAAACGCCGTATAAGCCGTCGCGACTGGTGCGCTGGGGCACGGAATTGCATGACCGGTTTTTGCTGCCGCATTTCATCTGGCAGGATTTCACCGATGTCATTGAAGACATGCAGCAAGCCGGTTACGCCATGCAGGCTGAATGGTTTGCGCCGCATTTCGAATTCCGCTTTCCCAAGATCGGCGATTACGCGGTCAATGGCATTGCGCTGGAATTGCGCACCGCGCTGGAGCCGTGGCACGTGCTGGGCGAAGAGGGCTCTTCCGGCGGCACTGCGCGTTATGTCGATTCGTCGCTGGAACGCTTGCAGGTCAAAGTCAGCGGTATGGCCAAGGATCGTTATGTGCTGACCTGCAATGGCGTTGCCGTGCCATTGCAACCGACCGGCACCGTCGGCGAATTTGTCACCGGAGTTCGCTACCGCGCCTGGCAACCGCCATCGGCGCTGCATCCGACCATCGGCATCGATTCGCCGCTGACCTTCGATCTGGTGGATACCTGGAATGGCCGCAGTCTGGGCGGTTGCCAGTATCACGTGGTGCATCCGGGCGGACGCAGTTATGAAACCTTCCCGGTCAATGCCTTTGAAGCGGAAAGCCGCAGACTGGCGCGCTATTTCCGCCTCAATCACACGCCCGGACGAATGCAGGTTACTGCAATGCGGCCCTCAATTGAGTTCCCTTTTACGTTAGACTTGAGACACTTTTAACTTGGGGATTTGCTTGCCGCGCGACAAGTGGCAGGCAAGCGTGCCTTATCTGACTTATGTATCAGCGTTTACTGGATAGCTATCCTGCCGAAGCCGGGCGTTATGACGAGATGCTGGCTCCCGACGGCAGCTTGCGTCCGCATTGGCGCACGCTGATCGATCAGTTGGAAAGTCTGTCGCCGGAAATGCTGCGGCGACGCGCCGATGAAGTGCGCGACGCCATCGCGTCGGACGGCATGACGTACAACGTGTATGCCGATCCGCAAGGCGTCAATCGGCCGTGGGAACTGGATCTGCTGCCGCAGATCGTGGCCGCCGATGAGTGGCAGTCGCTGGCGGCCGGTGTCAGCCAGCGCGCACGTCTGCTCAATGCGGTGCTGGGTGATCTGTACGGCCCGCAACAATTGCTGGCAGAAGGCTTGTTGCCGCCGGCGCTGGTATTCGGCCAGCACGGTTATTTGTGGCCGTGTCGCGATATCATGCCGCCGGGCGGCGTGCATCTGCATCTGTATGCAATCGATCTGGCGCGCTCGGCCGACGGTCACTGGTGGGTCGTTGCGGATCGTACCCAAGGGCCGTCAGGCGCCGGCTATGCCTTGCAAAACCGGCAAATGATGGCGCGTGCCATGCCGGAAGCCTTGCGCGATATGCACGTGCAATCCTTGCTCAACTATTTTCACAGCCTGCATGCCTGCATGACCCGGCTGGCGCCATCCGACGGTACGCCGCCGCTGGTGGTGCTGCTGACGCCCGGCCCATACAACGAAACCTATTCCGAACACGCCTTTCTGGCCCATACGCTGGGCTTCCCGCTGGTCGAGGGCGTTGACCTGACGGTGCGCGGCGATCAGGTATTCCTGAAAACCCTGACCGGTTTGCGACGCGTGCACGCAATCATGCGGCGCATGGATGATGACTATTGCGATCCGCTCGAATTGCGTTCCGATTCCGCACTCGGCATTCCCGGGCTGACCCAGGCAGCGCGTCTCGGCAATGTGTTGATTGCCAATGCTCTGGGCAGCGGCGTGATGGAGTCGACCGCATTGCATGGATTTTTACCGGCCATCAGCCAGCGTTTGCTGGGCGAAGAACTGGCCTTGCCGGCGGTTGCTTCCTGGTGGTGCGGCGAGAAGCCGGCGCTGGAATATACGCTGGCCCATCTGGAAGAGCTGGTGATCATGCCGGCATTTCCATCGATGCGGATGCCGCCGGTATTCGGCCATACGCTCAGTGCCCAGGGACGCCGGCGTCTGATCGATAGTTTGCAGACCCAGCCGCATGCTTATGTCGCGCAAGAGTGGGTACGCTTGTCGCAAGCGCCGGTATTGTCGCGCAGCGGTGAATTCCGGCTGATGAATCGTACCGTCAGCTTGCGGGTGTTTGCGGTGGCTACCGGCGATGGCAATTATCATGTGATGCCGGGCGGTCTGACACGGGTTGCACCGCGTCAGCGACGCGATGTGGTATCGATGCAGCAGGGCGGCACCAGCAAGGATGTCTGGATTCTCAGTGAAACGGCGGCCGATGCCGAAAGCAGCAGCGTAGTGCCGGTGGATGCCGGGGCTGACGACAGCAGCGCAGTGATTCAGGCCACGGTCGATATCTCCTCGCATGCCGGCGAAAACCTGTTCTGGATGGGACGCTATGGTGAACGTGCCGACAACCTCGCGCATATATTACGGACCACCTTGCAAGCGACCAGCGACAGTCAGAACCGCGGCACCCTGCAAAGCGTGACGACGTTGTGCCGCAATCTCGGCATCCTGCCGGCGGAACTGGTCAAGCCCAGCATCAACACGCTGCAACAGGCGCTGCAGCTTGCCGTCACCGATCCGGAAGCGACCATCAGCATCGCCACCCATTTGCGTCACTTGCATCATTCCGGTTATCAGGTGCGCGAGCATTTGTCGCTCGATAACTGGCATGTGATCAATCGCATGCCGGCGCTGCTCAATGAAAAAATCCCTAATCCGAATGCTGCCTTGCACGTGTTGAACAATGTGATGCAGGCATGTTCGGCGCTGGCCGGTCATGCCATGGATGACATGACGCGTGATGAAGGCTGGCAATTCCTGATGGTGGGGCGCCATATCGAACGCATGGCGCATCTGGCCAATCTGTTTGATCAGTTCTTGCAGCTCGATGCAGAGCGCCAGAATGCGGCCTTGTCCTGGTTGCTGGAAGCCGCCAGCAGTATCGTGACCTATCGCGTGCGCTACCGGCGTACACCGGAATGGCTGCCGGTGCTGCACCTGCTGGTGTTCGATGTCAGCAATCCGCACAGCATTGCCTACCAGTTCCGCATGCTGCGCCATTACCTCAGCGATATTGCTTTGCAACTCGGGACCTTGAGCATGAGCGTGCCGGAACATCTGAGTGAACAATTGAACAGCTTTGTCCTGCAAGACTTTGCCCGCAATGCGGCCAACCCGGAAGAGGCCAATGCGCGCCTGATACAGTTGATGCGCGAGGCAGTTGCTTCGGCCTTTACCCTGACCGATGATCTGGCGCGTCACTTCTTCACGCCACTCACGGCACCGGTCAGTCAGGGGGTATGAGCATGCATGATGCCGTTTATCACATTGTTCACGAAACCAGTTATCAATACGCGCTGCCGGTGCGTCTGTCGCATCAGATGCTGCGTCTGACGCCGCGTTCGCTGCCGTGGCAGACCTGCACTTCGCACGCCATCAATATCGATCCTGCACCGCAGAATCTGCGCATGCTCTATGACAGCTTCGGCAATCCCTTGCAGGCGTTTTCGCTGGATCAGGATCACACCAGCCTCGAGGTGTACGCCGAATCATGGGTCGAGTTGTCGCTGCGGCCACTGCCGATGCAGACCTTGCCGTGGGAACAGGTGACCGATATTCTGACCTACCGCGCCGGTCGTCAGTTGCCGGATGATGTGCTGGAAGCGTCGCGTTTTCTGTTCGAGTCTTCGCATGTCAGGATCAAACGCGACTTCGCGCGCTATGCCGCCGATTGCTTCACCCCCGGTTTGCCGCTGCTGGATGGCGTCAGCGCGCTGATGCGTCGTATCTTCAATGAGTTCACGTTTGATCCGCTGGCAACCACAGTATCGACGCCGGTGACCGAAGTCTTCATCAACAAGCGCGGCGTATGTCAGGACTATGCGCATTTCATGCTGTCTTGCCTGCGCTCGCTGGGACTGGCAGCACGCTATGTCAGCGGTTATCTGCTGACCCAGCCGCCGCCGGGACAGGCACGCCTGATCGGCGCGGATGCCTCGCATGCCTGGGTCTCGGTGTATTGTCCCGGCACCGACGGTTTGGGCGGGTATTGGATTGATGCCGATCCGACCAATGGCATTTTTCCTGAAATCAGTCACATCACCCTCGGCTGGGGGCGCGACTTCCTCGACGTCTCGCCCTTGCGCGGTGTGTTGATCGGTGGCGGCGAACAAACCATGAAAGTGGCGGTGACGGTCACACCGTCCGATGAAAACCCGGGCCTGCCGTTTGCACGCTGAGTGCGGCTTACTGCTGTACCGAAAACATGTAACCGATGCCGCGCACGGTATGAATGAATTTGCGCTCAAACGGCTGATCGATTTTGGCGCGCAATCGTTTGATCGCGACATCGACAATATTGGTGTCGGTATCGAAATTCATGTCCCATACTTCGGACGCAATCTGCGTGCGCGAGAGTGCTTCCCCCTGATGCCTGACCAGCAGATGCAACAGCGAAAATTCCTTGTTGGTCAGTATGATGTCGGCATGCTGGCGCCGTACCGTACGCGCCAGTAAATCAAGATGCATGTCGGCGACCTGAATCACGTTGAGTTCATGCGTTGCCCCTCGCCGCAACAGCGAGCGGATACGCAACAGCAACTCGGTGAATGAAAACGGTTTGATCAGATAGTCTTCGGCGCCCAGTTCCAGCCCCCGGATACGGTCATTGACATGATCGCGCCCGCTCAGAAAAATGACCGGGAAATTGCGTTTGCCCTGCAGCATGTGCATGATTTCCCAGCCATCGATACCGGGCAACATGACGTCGAGAATCAGCAGGTTGTACTGACGGGCCGACATCATGTTCAGGCCATCGGTGCCGCGTCGCGCCAGATCGACACTGTAGCCGGATTCACGCAAGCCTTTGCGCAGGTAGTTGCCGGTTTTCAGATCATCTTCTATTACCAGAATATTCATGCGGAAATGCTTGCGCGTCGCTGTTCAGAGGTCGGTTCAGGAATCAGACTGCGGGTGCCCGATGGCAGTTCTTGGCGACAAGGGAAAGTGCTGCGGTTTCAGCGTAATTCTGGATTTTTCTTCATGTCCTTGAATGACGAATGCGAAAAAAGCAGCGGCACAAATCATGTTGCGAATATCGGAGTGACTGCTGATGAGCGTGATTGAAGAAATACGATTCAAATCTGATGGAGGTTGCCTGCGTGACTCATGCGCTGAGCAAGCATTGATGACATTTTTCCGCGATAAAACTCGTTTGTTTTTTGAGAGTTTTCTTATATTGAAAATCCGGCATGCTTTCTATACTGATGCGCTTGTCAGGGATGACAAATATCATAAATAAAGGGTGGGGAAAATGTCCGGTAACGTATTTCTTCGGGCAGGGATCGCGCGCACGGGAACTGTTATAAAAACCGCTGCTGCTATCGTACTGATGTTGTTGACAGGTATGGCACAGGCCGTCACTTGCACGACCACATCGGCTGTCCTGGCAATGCAATTTCCGGCCAGCGTGACAGTTCCACGCGATGCCGTGGCAGGTACTTTGCTGACCCCATGGACCCGCAATGCATTCGTGGTTTATAACTGCCAGAATGCAGACCCGGCCAGGTGGACGGGTTTGGGAGCATGGTCCACGATGGCAAACGATCGCAGTGCTTCGGTGGTCGTGGAAGGACTCACCTATCCCACTTTCAGTACCGGTCTGCAGGGCGTCAGCATGATCGCCAGATATATGACCACCAGCGGCATTTTTTATCCGGCACCGGCATCGCCACAGAAAAAGCTGATTGTTTCAGGCCGGGGCGGTACCGCCTATCCAACTTTCACCATGGGGGTCTCTCTGGCGCTGGTGAAAACCGGCAACATCGCCGGCGGTACCGTCAATGCAGGAATCTTCGGGAACACCGGAGCGGGTGAGGCCAACACAGCGACCGATCGTCCGGGCCAGGATGACTATACATTGCGATCGCCGGCCAGCGTAACCTATAACGCAGTCAATATCGGAAGCGGAACCTGTAGCGTGCCGAATGTGACGGTCAATCTTGGTTCATATCCGCACACGCAGTTCACCACGACATTTTCATCAACCAGACCGACGGATTTCAACGTGAGGTTTACCAACTGCCCTGAAAGTGTCAGGAAAATCTCGCTGAGTCTGTCGCGTACCACTGGTTCCGGGTTCTCCAACACCAGTGGCGTGTTTGAACCAGACGAGGACAGCTCGGCTGGTGGTGTCGGGGTCAAGGTGATGGAGGCCAGCGGCACAGCCATTACTTTCGACAGATTCTATCCACTGACCGCCTACGCTGGTTCAGGCGGCAACGTCAATTTTCCGCTGAAGGCTGCACTGATCAAATTCGGGGCGGTCACCGCAGGCTCGGTCAAAGGCTCGCTCCGTATCAACATACTTTACGAATGATGCCGCGCGCTCAAGGCGTGCGGATATGTTCAATCAGTGCCAGCGTGCGTTCGTCCGGCGGCGGTGTCAGCAAGCTGACGATGACCATGGTGGCGATGCCGGTGGGGACGCCGAACACGCCGCCGGAAATCGGCGCGATGTGGAACCATTGATTGGCCACGGTACCGCCGAATGCCGGATGGGTATGCACCATGTAATAGACGCACATGAAGAAGCCGGTGATGATGCCGGCCACGGCGCCGGCCTGATTGGCGCGTTTCCAGAAGATGCCGAGTACCAGTGCCGGGAACAGGGTGGAGGCGGCCAGCGAAAAGGCCGCGCCCACCATCGACAGAATGTCGCCCGGCTTCAGTGACGCGGCATAGGCCGCCAGCAAGGCCACCACCAGTAACAACAACTTGGAGATGGTGACGCGTTTTTGGGTCGAGGCCGTCGGATCGATCACTTTGTAATAGACATCGTGCGAGAGCGCATTGGAAATGGTCAGCAACAAACCATCTGCGGTCGAGAGTGCCGCCGCCAGTCCACCGGCCGCCACCAGACCCGAAATGAAATACGGCAAACCGGCAATTTCCGGTGTCGCCAGCACGATGATGTCGCCGTCCAGCGCAATTTCGCCCAATTGCACGATGCCGTCATGGTTGAGGTCGCTGATGCCCACCAGCGGATTGCTCTTGTCGATATTGGCCCAGTAATAGACCCAATCCGGCAGGTGGGAAAAACTGCTGCCGACCAGCGAGGTATAAATATCGTACTTCACCAGAAGCGCCAGCGCCGGCACGGTGATGTAGATCAGCATGATGAAGAACAAGGTCCAGAATACGGATTTGCGCGCTTCATGCACCGTCGGCGTGGTGTAGTAGCGCATCAGAATGTGCGGCAGGGCGGCCGTCCCCAGCATCAGACAAAATATCAGCGCCAGGAAATTATTGCGCTTGATGTCCGAGGCTTCCTGGTCCTTGCCCGGAAACGGTTCAGTCTGTGACACCGGCGGTTGCGCGCGCGCCAGATTGGCCGCCTTGGCTTCAGTCCACTTGCGTTCGGCATCGCTGACATTTTTCGGATAGGCCGACAATGCGCGGCTGGCGCTCTTGATATCGGCCAGCGAGGCATGACTGTCGCGACGGGTTTCTTCGATGTGGTGCTGGGCATCGATGCGACCATCCTCCCACGATTGCGGCAGATTTTTCAGCTTGAGTTCATAGTCGTCGGCGCGGGCCTGGAAGATGGCGCTGATTTCCTTTTCCTTGGGATCTTCCGCCAGCTTCTTTTCGATTGCATTCAATTTGGGGATCACGCTGCCGTAGGCGATCTGCGGAACCGGCACGCTGGTGTGCTTGGCCGACAGCCAGATTACCGGAATCAGGTAAGCAAAAAGGATGATGATGTACTGCGCGACTTGAGTCCAGGTGATGGCGCGCATGCCGCCGAGAAACGAACACACCAGAATGCTGGCCAGACCCAGAAAGATGCCGATTGAAAAATCGATGCCGGTAAAGCGCGACGTGATCAGGCCGACGCCGTAGATTTGCGCCACGACATAGGTAAATGAAATGATGATGGTGGCGATCACCGCCAGAATCCGTACCAGATTGCCGCTGTAACGTCCGGCATAGCGTTCGGCCAGAAAATCGGGGATAGTGTATTGGCCGAATTTGCGCAGATACGGTGCGATCAGCAGCGCCACCAGACAATAACCGCCGGTCCAGCCCATGATGTAAGCCAGTCCGTCGAAACCTTGCAGATACAAGCCACCGGCAAGGCTGATGAAGGTGGCGGCGGAAATCCAGTCGGCGGCGGTGGCCATGCCATTGAACAGCGCCGGTACCCGGCGTCCGGCCACATAATACTCGGGCACGTCGGAGGTACGGCTGACGACGCCGATGCCGGCATACAAGGCAATCGTGACGAACATGAACAGATAACCGATCCACGCGCGCGGCATGCCCTCATGTTCGAGTACCGCCAATACCAGCAAGAACACGATGAAGCCGACTGTGTACCACGAGTAGTAACGAGTCAGGCGCCAGAAAAAATCCTTGTTACTCTCCATGTTGCTGCTCACCTGAAAGTTGCAGGCGCCGTTCCAGATTGCGCATGCGTATTGTGTAGACAATCACGATGGCGAGATAGATCAGCATCATGCCCTGCGCTGCCATGTAAAACGAAATCGGCCAGCCGAACAGATGCAGATGGTTGAGCTCGCGCGCGAAAAAGACCACCGTAAACGTCGTGACAAACCAGACCGCAAGCAGGATCAGCGTAGTGCGCCGGGTCTTTTTCCAATAGCCGTTCAGGGTCAAGGCGGAAGGTGCTCGCTTCATGTCAACCTATGTCATCGATGAAAGTGTGGCGCGGGGTCAGGCGCAAGGTTACCCGGAACAGACTGCCGGGAAGTTTCGGATCATTGCTGTGCGGATTGTTGAAGATATCGACAGCGGCATCGTGTTGTTGCGCAATCTCGCGCACGATTGCCAGTCCGAGCCCGCTGCCGGCAGTGTGGGTGCCGAGGATGCGATAGAAGCGCTCGAAGACATGTTGCCGTTCGGTCGGCGCAATGCCGGGGCCGGTATCTTCCACTTCAAGAATCGCATGGCCGGCTTCTTCATCGATGCGGGCCCGGACAGTCACGCTGCCTTGCGGCGGTGTGTAGTGCAGGGCATTGTCGAGCAGATTGCTGAGCAGTTCCCGCAACATGAGCGGATTGCCGCGCGTCATGATCGGATGGCCGGGTTGTTCAAAACCGAGGTCGATGCGCTGCGTGAACGACATCGGTACCCAGTCTTGCACCACGTTGCGCGCCAGTTCGGAGAGTTCGATGGCTTCGAATGCGGCGGTTTGCGACACCTGATTTTCTGCGCGCGCCAGCGACAGCAATTGATTGACCAGCCGTGTCGCCGATTCCGAACTCTTGGCCAGTTGTTCGAGTGATCGATGAATGTCGGCCTGATCGGTTTGCCGCAGCGCCAGTTCGGATTGCATGCGCATGCCGGCCAGCGGGGTTTTCATTTGATGCGCGGCATCGGCAATGAAGCGCTTTTGCAGGGCAATGGTTTGCGACAGTCGCGCCAGCATGTCGTTGAGTGAACGCACCAGCGGCGAAATTTCTTCCGGCACCTGACCGGAATCGATAGGGCTGAGATCATCCGGCCGGCGCGCGCGGATGCGTTGCTGCAATTCGGACAATGGCGACAGCCCCCGCGACAGCGCAAACCATACCAGCGCCAGCGCCACCGGCAAGATCACGAATTGCGGCAAGATCACACCCTTGATGATTTCATTGGCGAGCTGGGCGCGCTTTTCCAGGGTTTCGCCGACCTGCACCATCGCCAGTCGCGGTTCTTTGGAAGGCGCGGCACGTTGCTCAGAGGTGCGCCGCAGATCCACCTGGGTATAGGCAATGCGGACGTCGTTGCCATGCAAAATGTCATTGCGGAATTGCACCGTGCCGAGCGGCACTTTGTCATCCTCGGTTTGCGGCGGCGGCATATCGCGGTCGCCTTCGATGAATTCGCCGCGCGGTCCGGTAATCTGAAAATAGATATTGTCGATATCGTCGGCCCGCAACAGATCGCGCGCCGACACCGGCAAGCGCGCCACGACTTTGCCGTTCACTTCGGAAACCTGTTGCGCCAGGACCGTGACGCTGTCTTCAAGCGCACGGTCGAACGGCTGGTTGGCAATCGATTGCGCGATCAGATAGGTAATCGCGATACTCATCGGCCACAGCAGCAGCAGCGGCGCCAGCATCCAGTCCAGAATTTCGCCGAACAGCGAACGCTGGATGCGCTCTTCCGGTTGCGTGGCAATGATGGCGCGCCGCTTGCCCTTGGGCGGTGGCGTGGCGATACCTTCGGGCGGCAGGGTTTCACGCATGATGCGCACCCGGGCCGTGGGCTGGCTTGATATCAGGCAGCGCCGGCAATGCTGGCACTGGAGGCAGATTCCGGCAGTTTTTCGAGGCAATAGCCAAGGCCGCGTACGGTCGCGATGCGCACGCCGCCGACTTCGATTTTCTTGCGCAGACGATGGACATAGACTTCAATCGCATTATTGCTGACTTCCTCGCCCCATTCGCACAAATGATCCACCAATTGTTCTTTCGACACCAGGCGGCCGGTACGTTGCAACAATACTTCGAGCAAGCCCAGTTCACGTGCCGACAAGTCCAGCATCTGTTCGCCGATATAGGCAATGCGGCCGACCTGATCGTAGCTCAGCGGGCCGTGCCGGATCACTGTTGGTCCGCCGCCGGCGCCGCGCCGGGTCAGCGCCCGTACCCGGGCTTCCAGCTCGGACAAGGCGAATGGCTTGGCCATATAGTCATCGGCGCCAAGGTCGAGGCCTTGCACGCGTTGCTCAATCGAATCGGCGGCGGTCAGAATCAGTACCGGCAGTCGCGAGTTGCGTGCACGCAAGCGTCGCAGCACTTCCAGCCCGGACATCTTGGGCAGGCCGAGATCGAGAATCAGCAAATCGAAATCCTGGGTCGACAGCGCAGAATCGGCTTCCACGCCATTCTTGACGCAATCGGCGGCATAACCGGAGTGGCGCAGCGAGCGTGTCAAGCCGTCCGCCAACACACTGTCATCTTCAGCAAGGAGAATACGCATGATATGGTCGGCGCCGCGCGGCGCTGTTGGTGTCTCGGTTGTAGTCGGTGTTTTATGATTGTTTTCTGGCTATTCTACTAAAGTTGCCTTTTTCTGCGTGGTATTTATTTGCCGGGCTATACTGCGTCATGCAGGAAAAATCCTGATGCCGGCATCTTGATAAAGTCACTAGTGGCCCACATGTTGGTATAATTTTCCCGCCCTGGCGCTTGAAACCTCTGATGAAACGCTTGTTTGCCCTCTTGTTGATCTGTTTGCTGCCCATGCAAGTCTTTGCAGGCATGCTGACGTCTCAGGTCAATGAGTTGTTCGACACGCAGCAGGAATCGGTACAGGAATCATCGTTGCAGGTGCCGCAACCGGTGCTGACCACGCAACTGGCGCAACTGATGGCGGAAGAGATCGCTCAGGATGAAGCTGTCAGCGTGGTGGCCGATGAGGACAGCGGCGACGCCGCCGATACTGCCTACAACGACGCCAGCGAAGATTTTTCCACACATGCAGGAATCGGTGATGAACCGGCGCTCAATGGCGCTCTGGTTTTTGTTGCCGATTCTGCCACTCTTGCTCCCGTGCAATGCAATGACGATGCGCGTCAGCCTCCGTTCCTGCCTCCCGCAGCACGCCCGCCCATGGCGCGTGCCATCCGCAGCTAATCACTCGCCGTATCCGGGTCAACGGTAATCCTGCCAGCGCAGGCCGAAGACCCGTCCGGTGCCAGTGTTCCGTACCCAATAATTGTCTTACGGCCGATGTGACCGCACTCACATCACATTCCTCAGGAGATAGCATGAAAAAAGTATTTGTCGCGCTGATAGTGGCAGTAATGACCCTATCGGCTGGTATAACGAGCGTCGAAGCGAAGCGCCTCGGTGGTGGCGGCTCGTTCGGCAAACAGTCGTCGGGTGCAAGTCGTCAGGCGCAAAGCCCGATGCAACAGAATCAGGCGGCTGCCGCCAAACCGGCAGCGCCAGCTGCTGCTCCGGGCGCCGCTGCGGCGAAGCCGGCCAGCGCCTGGAAGGGCATGTTGGGCGGCGCGTTGCTGGGCCTCGGCCTGGGCGCGATGTTGTCGCACTTCGGTCTGGGTGGCGCAATGGCCAGCATGATCAGCACGATTCTGATGGTTGCCTTGCTGGGCTTCGCGGCGATGTTCATCTACCGCATGTTCCGTCGCAAATCGGCGGATAACGCTGCACGTCCTGCTTATGCCGGCGCGCAAGATGCCACGCAGACACCACAGATCGGTTCTTTCCTGGAACAGCAACCACAGACACCGGCAGCGCTGCAAGGCTCCGGCTTCGGTGGCGGTGCGGCTTTCGCCGAACCTGCCTATGGCATTCCTGCCGACTTTGATGCAGCCGGTTTCCTGCGCAATGCAAAAACCTACTTCATCCGTTTGCAGGCAGCATGGGACAAGGGCGACGTCAACGATATCCGCGAATTCACTTCGCCGGAAATGTTTGCCGAACTGAAGTTGCAAATTCAGGAACGCGGCGCGGCCGCCAACCACACTGACGTGGTGTCGCTCGACGGTGAAGTGCTGGGCGTGGAAACGGTTGGCAATGACCATTTGGCCAGCGTCAAATTCTTTGGCTTCATCAAGGAAGACCAGACTTCGTCGCCAGTGCAGTTCAACGAAATCTGGAATCTGTCCAAGCCGGTTTCCGGTCAGGGCGGCTGGGTGTTGGCAGGTATTCAGCAATTGTCATAAACCAGTGCATTGCATGGTATGAAAAAAACGCCGGCTTGCCGGCGTTTTTCTATTGTCGGACGATAATTCCTGCGTGCTGTTGACTGTGTTCGCGCATTCCTACGCGATGAACCGGGCTTGTCCTATCGCCGCCCTGATCCTGACGCCGCATCATGGGTCTTTGCTTACAGGAGGACGCGATGAAACGACATGCATCAGCAATCTGGAATGGCAGTCTGAAAGACGGCAGGGGGTCATTGACCACGGACAGCCGCGTCTTGTCGACCACGCCTTATTCATTTGCCACGCGCTTCGAGAGCGGCACCGGCACCAACCCGGAAGAGTTGATCGCCGCCGCCCATGCCGGCTGTTTCTCGATGGACTTGTCGAGCCGTCTCGGCCATGCCGGACTGGCACCTGAGCAGATCGATACCAGCGCCGTGCTGACGCTGGAAAAGACCGACGACGGATTCACCATTACTGCGGTGGCACTTGAGGTCAAAGTGAAGGTTGGCAACCCCGATCAGGCCAAATTCGATGAAGCCGTCGCCAAAGCCAAGTCTGGCTGCCCGGTCTCCAAAGTATTGAACGCCGACATCAGCGTCAACGCGACGCTGGTATAACCATCAGACGTGCGCGTCATCATCGTTGTCATCGGCTTTGCGATGTAACGGTGGTGACGGGCGCAGCGCCTGATATAAGGCGATTACGGCCACGGCAGCCGCCAGCACGGCGGTGAGCAGGTCGAACCAGTCCATCGCAACTTCTATTGCAATCGCGAGCGGGAATCAGGCTTTCGCCGGTTTCCAGATCGCGACATCGGTGGCGTTGACCTTCTTCGGCAACAGGCCGGCAGCAAAGAAAGCGTCGGCAATACGTTGCTGTTCGCCCAATGCATTGACGACTACCGCACGCACCTCGTAGCTGCGCCGGCTGTTGGCCAGCTCAATCGTGGCGGCATCCAATCCCCACAACGGTGCCAGGAAGGCCGCCGCCTCTTTGGGCGATTGCCGGACCCAGCTTCCGGTCTTTTTCAATTCTTCAAACAAGGTAGCAAGCACATCCGGGTTGGCTTCGGCGAACGGTGTCGATGCCAGGTAGTAACGCTGATAATCGGCGACTTGCTTGCCATCGGCCAGAATCCGTACCGATGATTGTCGTTGCACGCCGGCCAGAAACGGATCCCAGGTTACCCAGGCATCAACGCTGCCACGTTCGAAGGCGGCGCGGCCATCTGCCGGCGACAAATACGCCGGGTCGATATCGGAAAATTTGAGGCCGGCCTTTTCCAGTGCCGCGATCAACAAATAGTGAACCCCGGCAGCTTTGGTGACGGCGATTTTCTTGCGCTTGAGATCGGCCACCGATTGAATCGGAGAATCGGCGCGCACCACGATGGCTTGTGCTGATGGCGATGGCGCTTCCTGCGCGACATAGGTGAGCCGGGCTCCGGCCGCTTGCGCGAATACCGGCACCGTATCGGCGACATCGGCACTGAGATCGACGCCACCCACATTCAATGCTTCCAACAGCGGCAGGCCGCTGGAAAACTCATGCCAACTGATTTTTACGCCGGCCGGCGCCAGCAGCTTTTCGAGGCTGCCATTGCTCTTGATGATGGTCAGCAAAGTCGATGATTTCTGATAACCGATGCGCACCGTACGATTGCCGGCCGGCAGGTTGGGGCTGGCGGCGGCATAGCCCGGCAAGCCGGTGACGGCCAGCGTTGAGAGTGCCGCGAGCAGGCGTCGCCGTTGCAGATTGCCGATAAGATTTTTTTTCATGAGCGTGCCTGAATTGCCAGTCAAATGAGGTGGAGGGAAGGGAATCGCGCGGTGGAAAAGGGTCGCGGCTAACGTGGTTCCGAAGCCAGCACGTCGCGCCATGCCAGCTTGCGGGATTCCAGGCGCTTGAGCACGCTGTCGGATAATTTCCCCAGCGTTGCCAGAATCAGGATCGCCGCCAGCACGATATCGGGGCGACTGCTTTCACGACCATCCGACAACAGATAACCGACGCCTTTGGTAGCCGCAATCAATTCGGCTGCGACCAGAAACATCCAGGCCAGACTGAGGCCAGTACGCAAACCGGTGAACAAATGCGGCAACGCCGCCGGCAGCAGAATGCGGCGCACCAGTTGGCGTGTCGGCAAGCCATGGATGGTGCCGACTTCGATCAGTTTGCGGTCGACATTGTGAATGCCGGCCACCAGATTGATATAAACCGGAAAGAACGCACCGATGGCGATCAAGACGATCTTCGGTGTCTCGTCGATGCCGAGCCAGAGCAACAACAAGGGGATCCACGCCAGACTCGGAATCGCGCGCAGTGCTTGAAATGATGGATCGAGCAAGGCTTCGGCGCGACGATTCATGCCGGTCAGCGTGCCAAGGCCGATGGCCAGCAAGGTGCCGATGGCGAAGCCGGTCGCAACCCGCAAGGTGCTGATGGCGATATGACTGAACAGGTCACGTGAGGCCAGCGCCAGAATAGTGTTGGCGACTTCACTGGGCGGCGGAAACAGACGTGACGGAATCAGTTCTAGTCTGGCGGCCGCCTCCAGTGCCAGCAGCACCAGCACCGGCAGCAGTGCGCCGATGGGCCAGCGCCATTGCCAGCGTCGCGCTGCCGGTTGCGGACCGCTGGCCGCCGCCAGTTCCGTATCGGCACTCAGCGGCAGCAATGAAGGAGCCTGTTGCAGCATGACGATCAGGCCCGGCCAATGACGCTTTGCGCAAAACCGGGATCAATCAGCGCGGCGATGGTGCGCGACAGATCGGTGCCGGGTTTGACCAATTCCTCTTCGATCAGAATCGGTGCCGCAGCACGCAGGGCATCGCTGTGTTCCTTGCCGATCAGCGGGTTGGAGAAGTCGTTGCGCTTGAGTTGCAGTTGCGCCACGGGCAGCGACAACCGCGCTTCTTCGGCGATCAGTTTGGCAGTCTGGTCAGGATTGGCGATGATCCAGGCCCGGGCTTTTTCATAAGCACGGATCACGCGTTTGACGTCATCCGGATGTTTGGCGGCAAAATTGTCGCTGGTATTGAGGAAGCCGTAGGTATTGAAATTGACGTTGCGATAAATCAGCCTGGAGCCTGCTTCCAATTCACTGGCGGCCAAATGCGGATCAAGGCCGACCCAGGCATCGACACGTTTTTGTTCCAGCGCGGCGCGGCCGTCCGGATGTTGCAGATGCAGGATCTCGACATCACTTTTGCTCAAGCCGTTTTCGTGCAATGCGCGCAACAGGAACAGGTAAGGATCGGTGCCTTTGGTGGCGGCGATTTTCTTGCCCTTGAGTTCCTTGACGGATTTGATGGGCGAATCTTTTGGCACCGCCAGCGCAGTCCACTCGGGACGCGAATAAATGTAGACCGCCTTGGCCGGATTGCCATTGGCGCGTGCCAGCAATGCCGCCAGTCCGGCCGTACTGCCGAAGTCGACGCTGTCGCTGTTCAGATATTCCAGCGCGCGGTTGCTGCCCTGACTCAACACCCATTTGACGCTGGTGCCGTTGGCTTTGACATCCTCTTCGAGCCAGCCGAATTTCTTCAGTACCAGACTTGGCGGCGAATAGGAGGCGTAGTCGATGCGGATGACTTTGGCAGGCTCGGCGGCACGCGCGCTCAGCGGCAGTGAGAGCGCGGCGGCGCCGGCGGCGGTCAGACGAAGAAAATGGCGACGTTCCATGATGTCCTGTCAGATTGAATGAATGATTCAAAAGAAGGACTGTACGGAGGAAGGCGGATTTCAAAAACGACTATTTTCGCGCATGCTTATGCGTTTGGCGTATGCCGCGAGGAAGTGCGGCCAGTGTGGTCAGGGCAGCCAGAGCGTGAACTGGGCGCCGCCGTCGGGGTGATTCTCCAGCGTTGCGCTGCCGCGCTGCTCACCCTTGGTATGCGCTGCTGCGATGGCCTGGCACAGTTCCATGCCGAGACCGGTCGACGGCTTTTCTTCTTGGGTGCCGATGCCGGGACCATCGTCGCGGATGGTCATGATGATGCCGCCGGCATGGGCCTTGCACCCCAGTTCGATGCGACGGCGTGCGAAGCGGGTGGCATTTTGCAACGCCGCTTCGAGTGCCAGTCCGACCAGATTTTCATCGAAAAAAGCAATCACCGGCAGGTCGGTACGATTGATGCTGACTTCCAGCGATGCCTTGCCGACGGTCAGGTGGCGCAACAGTGAATTGAAAAAATCTTCCGGCGAGATCGCTTCAATTTGTGCGATCAACCCCTGCGAAGACGCTTTGTACAACGTCAGAAAGCCGATCAGTTTCTCTTGCAGGCCGAGACAAGTCAGATGGGCCAGCGCCGCCCGCTTGCTGTCGGATTCCATGGTCAATGCGCGCAGCTCACCCTCCAGAACACCGAGTGAATTCTTGATGTCATGCACGATGATGGCGGCGAGCTTGGTATCCATGGTCAGGCCTTTTTTGCAGCAGCTTTCGCCAGTGTTTCGCGCAGAAAGCGATGCATCTTGCCGACACGGTCGTTGCCCGGAATCAGCCGGTCCAGGGTGGTGAGATAACGATTGACGCGCTTGACGTAATCGAGATTGATACCGCGCTGGCTCATCCACAGCAAATGCAACTGCGCCGCGGCCAGCAATACGCCGGTGTTTTCCGGCATGCTGTGCAGCGCTTCTTCGAGTTTGGCCAGCGACTCATCCGGTTTGGCGCTGCGCATCAAGGCATTGGCTTCGGTGATGATGGACATGCACTGTTTGACGGCGCCATCGATCAGCTCATCGGCCATGGCTTCCTTGCCGCTCTCGGTCAATACCTTGCGTGCCAGTGTAATCAGCGTCTTGTTTTCATGATCGGACTTGACCGCCTGTGCAATCAGTCGCGCACCTTCTTCGTCCTTGCCGACGGCAAACGCGGCTTTGGCCAGCGCCAGCGAGGTCAGCTCGGAACCGGCTTCGCCCGCATTGTGCTGGGCGGCGACGGCAAACGCGGCAGCAGCAGCGTCCAGATTGCCAAGTTTGACGTGGGCTTGCGCCGCTACCGCCGATTGGGTGGACAGGAACAGTTTGGAATCAGCGTAACGCTTGGGTGCGTTCGACAACAATTTCAATGCCTCTTCGGCGTCGCCGGTATCGACGTGCACCTGGGCCAGTGACAGCAGATCGGTCGGTTGCGCGGTCAGTGAGCCCTTGGTGTGGCTGATGACTTTGTCGAACGCTTCCTTGGCTTGTTCCAGATTGCCGATCCGATAGGCGGCATCGCCCACCAAACGGCTGCGTCGTGCCGACGGAATGATTTCGGATGAACGCGACAGCGCATCCAATGCTTCGCTTTCGTTGCCTTGTGCTTCTTCAATCTGCGCCAGCAAATCATAGGCTTCAATATATTGCGTATTTTTGAGCAGCACGCCCTGAATGATTTCCTTGGCCTCATCAAGCTGGCCGGCGATGATGTTGCAACGTGCCAGTCCAACCTTGGCCCACACCAGATCGTCCCGCAACTCCAATGCCTGCGCATACACGGCGCGGGCTTCGTCAACCCGGCGCAGCTCCAGCAGCAGATTGCCCTTGGTCTTGAGGACATCGACGATCCACTTGGGCGAGTTTTTGAGGACGTTGTCGCATTCGCTGATGGCGCCGGCGACATCCTTGCGTTTGAGCTTCTCATTGATGGGCAGCAGGGCGTTCTGCTTTTCCAGCAGGCGCTCGATGCGTTCGGCAATCTTGCTCGCCGTCAGCGGCTTGAGCATATATGCATCGGGCTGAAATTCGGCAGCGCTGGCAACCAGGTTGTAACCGCTTTCGGCGGTGACCATGATGAACATGGTGGTCGGCGACAGCATCCGTTGCGCACGGAAAAATTCCAGCAGCTGCTGGCCGTTGGTTTCCTTGTTCAGATTGTAGTCGCAGATGATGAGATCATGGCTGGCGGCCTGCACGAAGCGAATCGCTTCGTCGGGCGTGGCGGCCTGATCAACTTTGGTGATGCCGAGCTGCCCAAGGTGCATGCGAATGTTTTGCCGCATGGAAGGCATGTCATCAATGATCAGGGAACGCAGGTTGCTGATGCGACTGAATGGAACTAGAGTCATAAAAAAATAAGGAACGCGAAAACCGAATGTTTGCCGGGCGGAAACGAAATGACAAACTTATACCAGATAGTCTGCTACTCGTAAAAATACGATGTTACTGAAAGAGCGAAACGATAGCCTGCTTTGGACGAAAAAGACAATGCCATCGGTCAGTTGCTGCTATTGCAGCCAAAACGCATGCAAGATCCACGCCGGAGCGCATTGCAATGGCTGGCTATAATCGGCGGGATACTAACAGACTATCCGCGGCAATTTGCAACCCGGGCGGTAAAATCCCGCTTTGAAGCCTTTGCCGGGAGGCGTGCGGTTTTTTTGCATCGCTCGCGAAAAGAGCTTGCCAAAACAACTGTTCTTTTATACAGTGCTGTTTATTGAATTTGCATTTGCCGGATCAGCGTGAATGCCGTCGCTATTGCCTGTTTGTCAATAAAGTCGGTGCATGCTTATTTCCTATTTCCTTTGCTGAAAGAAAATTTCTATGGACGATAAAAAATCCGCCAACAACTCTGAAAAGGGTAAAGCGCTTGCCGCTGCGCTAGCGCAGATCGAGAAGCAGTTCGGCAAGGGTTCCGTGATGCGCATGGAAGATGGCGCCGTCGTGGAAGAGATTCAGGTGGTTTCCACTGGCTCGCTGGGACTCGACATTGCGCTGGGCGTCGGCGGTTTGCCACGCGGTCGCGTGATTGAAATTTACGGTCCGGAATCATCGGGTAAAACCACGCTGACGCTGCAGGCCATTGCTGAAATGCAAAAACTCGGCGGCACCTGCGCGTTCATCGATGCCGAACATGCTCTGGACGTGACATATGCGCAGAAGCTGGGCGTCAATCTGCCGGATTTGCTGATCTCCCAACCGGATACCGGCGAACAGGCACTTGAAATCACGGATGCGCTGGTACGTTCGGGCGGCGTTGACCTGATCGTGATCGACTCGGTGGCGGCACTGACGCCGCGGGCTGAAATCGAAGGCGACATGGGCGATTCGTTGCCGGGCCTGCAGGCACGTCTGATGTCGCAAGCCTTGCGCAAACTGACCGGCAGCATCAACCGCACCAATACGACCGTGATCTTCATCAACCAGATCCGGATGAAGATCGGCGTCATGTTCGGCAATCCCGAAACCACGACCGGCGGTAATGCACTCAAGTTCTACGCTTCGGTTCGTCTCGATATCCGCCGCACCGGCTCGATCAAGTCCGGCGATGAAGTCATCGGCAGCGAAACCAAGGTCAAGGTCGTGAAGAATAAAGTGGCGCCGCCATTCCGCGAAGCGCATTTCGATATTCTTTATGGCGAAGGCACATCACGCGAAGGCGAAATTCTGGACCTCGGTTCGGATGCCAAGATCGTCGAGAAGTCCGGCGCCTGGTATAGCTACAACGGCGAGCGTATTGGTCAGGGCAAGGATAATGCACGTAATTATCTGAAGGAACGTCCGGAACTGGCGCGCGAAATTGAAAACAAGGTACGCGCTTCACTGGGCGTGCCGGAATTGGGCGGTACAACACCTTTAGCAGAACCCGCTGCCAAGGCCTCCTGATTTCACTGACCGACTCAGCTTGCGTCCATCATGGCTAGACCGCAAATCAGCTTGAAGACGCGGGCGCTCAGATATCTCTCTTCACGTGAGCATAGTCGCCTCGAACTTGCGCGTAAGCTGGTCGCTTACGCGCAAGAAGGCGATGACATCGAGGCTTTACTCGACTGGCTGCAAGCGTCCAAATTTCTCTCCGAAGAACGTTTTTCCGAATCGCTGGTGAATCGTCGTGCCGGGCGTTTTGGCAATAATCGCATTCTGTACGAACTCAAAAGTCATGGCATTGCAGCAGACAGCGATGTCCGGCAGGGCTTGCTAGACGGCGAGCTGGAACGCGCCAGAGAAGTATTGCGCCGAAAATTTTCTGAAAAACCGGCGGACCCTGTACTGCGCGCCAAATGCATGCGCTTTCTGCAACAGCGCGGATTTTCTCCTCGCTCCATCGAAGTTGCGATGAAATCGGCATGGGATGACGAAGAGGGCGTCTAGTCTCGCTGCGTGAGAATAATGCGGAAAAGGACAGACGGCGCATGCCGGACTGTTTAGGCAAGCCCAGCTGTGCTACACTTTCGTGGTTTTTGCTGCGCCGCATTAGCGGCTGTTATTGCAATCTCTGCGATAACGACACGCAATGCGACAACGACTAATGTTGATCAAATGGCATTGTTTATGCCCACATCACAGCCTACAACAAGCAATCCTGCTCCATGCCTATCCACATTCCGGTGGCGCGAGGGCGTGCGGGATCTTGTCTCCATTCGCGCGCGGCATGTTCCAGCGCCAGCCGAATTTCAAACCAGCAAGTTTCATTCAATAAGTGTCTAAAGGGAAGCTCCCATGAAAATCCATGAGTATCAGGGCAAAGAAATCCTCCGCCAATTCGGTGTGACCGTTCCACGCGGCATTCCATGTCTGTCCGTCGACGAAGCTGTGAAAGCAGCCGAAACACTGGGCGGCAAGGTTTGGGTCGTGAAGGCGCAAATTCACGCGGGTGGCCGCGGCAAGGGCGGTGGCGTCAAGGTTGCCAAGTCGCTGGAGCAAGTCAAGGAATACGCCAGCCAGATCCTCGGCATGCAACTGATCACGCATCAGACTGGTCCTGAAGGCCAGAAAGTGCGTCGCCTGCTGATCGAAGAAGGCGCTGACATCAAGAAAGAACTGTACGTCAGCATGGTGACCGATCGCGTCAGCCAGCGCGTGGTGCTGATGGCATCGAGCGAAGGCGGCATGGACATTGAAGAAGTTGCCGAATCGCATCCGGAACTGATCCACCAGATCGCTATCGATCCGGAAACCGGCCTGACCGACGCTGATGCTGACAACATTGCAACCAAGATCGGCGTTCCTGCCGCTTCCGTGGTTGATGCCCGTAAGCAATTGCAAGGTCTGTACAAGGCCTACTGGGAAACCGATGCCTCCCTGGCAGAAATCAACCCGCTGATCCTGACCGGCGAAGGCAAGGTCATCGCTCTGGACGCCAAGTTCAATTTTGACTCCAACGCCTTGTTCCGTCATCCGGAAATCGTTGCTTACCGCGATCTGGACGAAGAAGATCCGGCCGAAGTTGAAGCCTCCAAGTTCGATCTGGCTTACATTTCGCTCGACGGCAATATCGGCTGTCTGGTCAATGGTGCCGGTCTGGCCATGGCCACGATGGACACCATCAAGCTGTTCGGCGGCGAACCCGCCAACTTCCTCGACGTCGGCGGTGGCGCGACTACGGAAAAAGTGACTGAAGCATTCAAGATCATGCTCAAGAATCCTGAGCTGAAAGCCATTCTGGTCAACATCTTCGGCGGCATCATGCGCTGTGACGTGATTGCCGAAGGCGTGATCGCTGCGTCCAAAGCCGTTTCCCTCAAAGTGCCGCTGGTCGTGCGCATGAAGGGTACCAACGAAGAGATCGGCAAGAAATTGCTGGCCGACTCAGGTTTGCCGATCATTTCGGCTGACAGCATGGAAGAAGCTGCGCAGAAGGTTGTTGCTGCAGCTAACGGTAAATAATAGGACAAGGAACAGATATGTCGATCCTGATCAATAAAGATACAAAAGTTGTTACCCAAGGCATCACTGGCAAGACCGGTCAATTTCACACACGCATGTGCCGTGAATATGCAAACGGAAAAAATGCTTTTGTCGCTGGTGTAAACCCGAAAAAAGCCGGCGAAGATTTCGAAGGCATTCCGATTTTTGCCAACGTTGCTGAAGCCAAGGCCAAGACCGGCGCCAATGTGTCGGTGATTTACGTGCCGCCAGCCGGTGCTGCCGCTGCGATCTGGGAAGCTGTCGAAGCCGAACTCGATCTGGCCATCTGCATCACCGAAGGCATTCCTGTACGTGACATGCTGGCCTTGAAGGACCGCATGGCAAAATCCGGCAGCAAGACATTGTTGCTCGGACCAAACTGCCCAGGTCTGATCACACCGGACGAAATCAAGATCGGCATCATGCCAGGTCACATCCACAAAAAGGGCCGCATCGGCGTGGTTTCCCGTTCGGGTACATTGACTTACGAAGCCGTTGGTCAATTGACTGCACTGGGTCTGGGTCAATCGTCGGCGGTCGGTATCGGTGGTGATCCGATCAACGGTCTGAAGCACATCGACATCATGAAGGCTTTCAATGATGATCCTGATACCGACGCTGTCATCATGATTGGTGAAATCGGTGGTCCTGACGAAGCCAACGCTTCGTACTGGATCAAGGACAACATGAAGAAGCCGGTAGTCGGCTTTATCGCCGGTGTGACTGCGCCTCCGGGCAAGCGCATGGGCCATGCCGGCGCGCTGATCTCCGGTGGTGCCGATACTGCTGAAGCCAAGCTGGCAATCATGGAAGCGTGCGGCATCAAGGTCACACGCAATCCATCCGAAATGGGCCGTCTGCTGAAATCGGTACTGTAATCGGTATGCATATGGCCTGGTGTCCCGGAACTTGGTGACACCGGCTGTATCAACTTGCTATGGGGAGCTCAGGCTCCCCATATCATTTTGTAAGTAATGTACGGAACTGAAGATCTGGAGCGGGTATGGTGACGTTTTTGTCGGAGTTGAACTGGCTTGCAGTAGGCCAGATTATCCTCATCGACATTTTGCTGGGCGGCGACAATGCCATCGTGATCGCGCTGGCTTGCCGCAATCTGCCGGCAAAAATGCGCATGAAGGGCATTCTGTGGGGCACGTTCGGGGCCATCGGCATCCGTATCGTCCTCATTGCATTTGCGGTGACGTTGCTGGAGATGCCCTATATCAAACTGATTGGTGGTGTCTTGCTGTTCTGGATCGGCACCAAGTTGCTGACCGATAATGATGATCACGGCGAAGTCAGCGGCAGTGACAAATTATTCACGGCAATAAAGACCATCATCATCGCTGATCTGGTGATGAGCATAGACAATGTGATTGCCATCGCCAGTGCTGCCGAGCAGGCTGGCGAACATCAGTTGTTGCTGGTGGTATTCGGTATTTTCGTCAGCATTCCGATCATCGTCTGGGGCAGTACGCTGGTGCTCAGGCTGATGCAAAGCTTCCCGCTGATCATTACGCTGGGTGCGGCTTTGCTGGGGTATCTGGCAGGCGGAATGATTTTTTCCGACAGCGCCGTTCTGCCATGGATTCAGCAACATGTGCCGCAACATGACTTTGCGGTGCCGGGCATGCAGTTGCATCTGAGCATACCGGGTCTGATCGGCGCGGTCGGTGTGGTGGTCATCGGTACGCTGATGGCGAGAAAACAATTGAAAAACAAGAATGAAGCACAAAGTTAGGCAAGCTGCCGGACAACAACACAGGGGTGCAACATGACAGGAACGAAAATGACAAAGAAGACGGTATTGAAAGGTTTTACCTTGATCGAACTGATGGTCGTCCTGGCGATTGTCGGATTGCTGGCAGGCTTTGCGATTTCACAATATCGGGATCATGCCGTGCGCAGCAAGGTAGAAGATGGCCTGGCGCTGGCCACGCCGGCAAAGCAGGCGGTTGCCACGGCACTGGCGGCGAACGGCGCTGGCTTCACCGTTGCCCAAACGGGCTATGCATTCGGCACGACTCCGGTGGGTGCAGTTACCGGCATCAGCATTGTCGAAAAAACCGCAACCGAGTCGTCCTATATCCGGATTGCCTATGCTGCCGGTACCGGCGGTGTTGCCAATCCGGAGATCAAGCTGGTTCCCGCGAACGATAACGGCACCATCAACTGGACTTGTACTCTCGTCAACCTGCCGGTGAAGTACGCGCCTGACGGTTGCCATTGATCATGTCGTTCTGAGGTCTGTTTTTTTTGATGTGAAAAGCACTGCGTCGCAGTGCTTTTTTTATGGGTGCAACTGATCTGTTTCAGCGCCGCGCATGCCCGGCGCAGCGTCCTTCTTTCACACCACTTGACGTGACGTTGCCGTCAATCCCGGCACAGTGAATGCCTCTGCGCTGACCGATGTTTGCTTGCCGATATCGTTGATAACGAAAAAGCAACGTCGGCGCAAGAACCGCACGCAAAGTTAATTCTCCTGTACGACAACAAAAATATCTCGTTTCAAATCTCACCCGAAATAATGTTTTTAAGGCAATATTTTTACCAATTGCATTATTATCAAATGTGCAATTGTTGGGCTTGTCGTGAAGAAACTTGATGACGAGTGCCAAGCCTATTGACTCTACCTGGAGGTGCGATATGACGGAAGTGAAAATGATGAAGAGAACGCTGCAGGCAGGTTTTACTTTGATCGAACTGATGGTGGTGCTGGCGATCATCGGTTTGCTCGCTGCATTTGCGATTCCGCAGTATCAGGATTACACGGTGCGGGCAAAAATAGCTGAGGGCTTGAATCTGGCCGCGCCCGCCAAGCTGGCCGTGTCCGAAGCCATTGCATCGCATGGCATGGCCTTTACCTCGGCGCAAACGGGCTACTCATTTGGCGCCACGGCGATTGGTTCTGTCAAAAACATCCAGGTAGTTGATGCCGCAGCGAGTGGAGCGGCAGCGCATATTCTTATCACCTACCAGCTCAATCTGGGAAGTGCCCAGACACCTCCAACCATCAAAATGACGCCAGATGTCACGGGCGGCGCGATTGTATGGACTTGCAGTTCCACTACGCTTTTAACCAAATATCTGCCGCCGAACTGCCGCTGACAGATCGGAGCCCGTGTTGCTTCGCAATGAAAATGCACTGCTGCGCGGTGCATTTTCTGGGGGAAAGGCCGCGCATTTTTCAGTGTTTTCGTGTTTCGGATGGAGGGGGACAAAATGATAGCAATGACAATGGTGAAGAAAGCCGTGCAGGCAGGTTTTACTTTGATTGAGTTGATGGTGGTGCTGGCCATCATCGGCTTGCTGGCGGCATTTGCGATTCCGCAGTATCGGGATTACACCATACGTACCAGACTGATGGAAGGACTGAGTCTGGCGGGTCCGGCAAAGCTGGCATTTGCCGAGGCTTTTTCAGTGCATGGAAGGAGTCTTCGGGCCGGGCAAATCAATTACGCCTTTGGCGATGCCGAAAGTGGTGCAATCCGGAATATTTCTTTTGAGCAGGGCGTGGTTGGCATTCCATTTATACGCATTGTTTATGTTGCAGGGACGGTGGGCATCTATGGGGCAGATGGCGCAACTCTGCTCTTGGTGCCAAACATTCAAAACGGGGCGATTTCCTGGGATTGTTTGCGAGCAAGTATTCCGGCGCGATATGCGCCGTCCATCTGCCACAGCTGATACGGTAGCTGTCGGAAGCAAGAACCGGACGCTGACCCGAGGCAATTTCATGGAGGCCGAGGCTGATTTGACGGTTTATCTGCACAGGGCAAGCGGTGTCAGCGGCAACGCTTAAGGGCGCCAGCCGCTACGGCAAACAACCGCTTCTGGGGCTTCGCAGTGATCACTGGTTTTGGATATCGGCGTTCCAGCTACCCGATTTGCCGCCGGATTTTTCGAGCACACGGATATTGCTCATGACCATGCCGTGATCGACTGCCTTGGACATGTCATAGATCGTCAGCAAACCGATCTGGACAGCGGTCAGCGCTTCCATTTCGACGCCGGTCTTGCCTTGGGTTTCAACGCGTGCGGTACAGGTGATGCTGGCATTGGCAGCATCAATGTCGAAGTCCACTGCGACGTGGGTCAGTGCCAGCGGATGGCACAGTGGGATCAGATCACTGGTGCGCTTGGTGGCCATGATGGCGGCGATGCGCGCGATGCCGAGGACGTCGCCTTTTTTGGCATTGCCGTTGCGGATGATTTCCAGCGTCTGCGGTTGCATGCGGATGGTGCCGCTGGCAAGGGCAACGCGATGCGTGTCGTCTTTGCTGCCGACATTCACCATGTGGGCCTGACCGCTCTGGTCAAAATGCGTCAGCGTATTGTCGGAAACGGGTGTGCTTGGTTTGGGGCTGGTCATGGCTGGATGTGGGAACGATCATGTACTGCGGGTATCATAGCAGGCATTGCAAGCTCTCCGAGAATTCCATCCCATGCAGCAACCCGCTTCATTCCACCGAAAAGCCGGTACCGGACCGCTGGCGCGCCTGATGCGGCGGTCGCTGCTGGCGTTGGCGATCAGTTTGTCGCTACTGCCGCCGGCACTGGCGCCGGTGCAGGCGCAGGGCTTGCCGACGCTCGGTGATACCGAGCGCGAAAGTCTGTCGCCGTTGATGGAGCGCAAGCTGGGTGAAGAGATCATGCGTGATATTCGCCGCGATCGCGATTACATCAGCGACGGCCCGGTGATTGAGTATCTGAACAATTTCGGCAATGGTCTGGTTTCCGTGCGTCCCGATGTGCGGGGCGAGGCCGGCTACGATTTTTTCTTCTTCGCCGTGCGTGATCCGGTATTGAATGCGTTTGCGCTGCCGGGCGGATTCATCGGCGTGCATTCCGGTCTGGTACTGGCGGCACAGAGCGAGTCTGAATTTGCGTCGGTGCTGGCGCATGAAATCGGTCACGTCGCGCAACGCCACATCGCCCGCATGCTGGGACAGCAAAAGCAGAATTCGATGATTCAGTTGGCGTCGATTGTACTGGGCGCACTGGCCGGCGTATCCAAGATCGGCGGCGATGGTGCGATGGCGGCGATCATGGGCGGCACCGGCGTGGCAATCCAGCGCCAGCTCAACTTCAGCCGCGATGCTGAACGCGAAGCGGATCGCGTCGGTTTGCAGATTCTGCGTGACGGCGGATTTGATACCTCCGGCATGGTGGCGTTTTTCGGCCGTTTGCAGGCGGCGTCGCGCAATTACGGTATGTCATTGCCGCCGTATTTGCTGACGCACCCGCTCACCACCGAGCGTATCGCTGACATTGAAGCGCGGATTCGCGACCAGCGTTACCGGCAGCGTGCCGACAATCCTGATTTTCAATTGATCCGCGCGCGCATGCGGGTATTGCAAGACGACTCGGCGCAAGGATTGCGCGAAGCCAAAACGTTCTTCGATACGCAGTTGCGGCAGGATACCAAGTTGCAGATCATGGCCGCCAAGTATGGTTTGGCCTATGTAGCTTACCGTCAAGGGGCCTTCGAGCGCGCCGAAGCGTTGTTGCAGGAAGCGCGGGCAGCGGCGCAGCCGATGGTGCCGAGCGTGTTGTTTGCCAATCTCGACATCGATATCAAGATTGGCCGCAAACAGGGCGCAGCGGCACTCAAGGAAGCAGATGCCATGCGCAAGCAATATCCGTTGTCACGGGTAATTGCGCGGCAATATGCGGAAGCCTTGATTGAGGGCGGGCGCTACGTTGAGGCCAGCGCTTACCTGCGCGATCAGGCGCAAATGTATAAGCAGGAATCTGAAATTCAGGACTTGCTGGCAAAGACATACTCCGGCTTGGGCAAGCAGGCGTTGCAGCATATGGCGCTGGCGGAATCCTACGTACTGACCGGCAGTTTGCCGGCCGCGATTGAACAATTGGGGCTTGCGCGTCAGGCACCGGATGCGACATTTTATGATCAGGCCATGATCGATGCGCGCGAGCGCGAATTGAAAGAGCGCTGGAAAGATGCGCTCAAGGAAACCAAGGAGCGCGGTTAGACATCGCGTTTACGTTTGCCGGCGCCGGCGCCTGAATCGAGTGCGGATGTCATGCCGCGCGCGGCTGGGTCACAAACTGGAATTGACGGGTAATCTCGTCGTCGCGCAGATGTTGCACCGGGATTTCCTGTCCCGCATGGCGCCATGTCAGTGCCGTGCCGGCCGCGACCGGATCGGCCATCCACGCCAGCAACTGTTCATCGCCGGCATTGCTGCCATTGATATGCAAAGCGGCAAGGCAGCCGGCCATGTCGCGGTCATCGACCGCGGCCACCAGTGTGTCGGCAACCAGCAGCAAACGTCCGTTATCGGTCAGATAAACCGCGCTGAGTGCTGGTAACGGCACGCCGGTATGCAGCAGAAAACCGTGTGTCGGATCGGTGCGGGCGATGCAGGGCGTCAGTTCGATATCGACATACACCCGCTGCGGACCATTTTGAAAATACCATCGTTGCAGTTCATCGCAGGCATAGTTGCGATTGATGAAGCTGAGCAGTGCCGTATGCGCGATCTTGTCGCCGGGCATGCCGAGCGTCTGGGCGCGCTCGTCGCGCATGCGCCAGTTGCCGCGGGCGTCCAGTGCCAGCCAGCCATAACAGTGCGGCACATTGGGCCATTTTTGCATGGCCTGGCGAACGACTTCATCCATGGTGGTGGCTGCCTTCCAGAAAGTGCATCAATCGTCGCGGCAACCAGTCCAGCCGTCCCGGCGGGTTGCCACTGGGGAAACCGACGTGGCCGCCTTCTGCCGGATATTCCAGCGTTACCGAAGGCGCTGCGCTGTGGGGCAGATATTGCGGCGGCAGGAACGGATCGTTGCGCGCATTCAGAATCAGCGTCGGTACGGTAATGTCGTTCAAGATATGTTTGGCGCTGGCGCGATCCCAGTAGTCCTCAGTGTTGCGATAGCCATGCAGCGGTGCCGTGACGATATTGTCGAAGGTGTACAGATCGTTGGCGCGTATCAGTGCTTCGCGACTGAACAGGCCCGGAAACTGATTCAGCTTCAGCAGCGACTTGGCGCGCATGGTGCGCAGAAATACATGTGAGTAGATGCGATTGAAACCGTGTGCCAGCGCTTTGCCGCCGCCGGCCAGATCGAGCGGCGCCGATACGGCGCAAGCGGCATCAATGAACTCGGCCTGATGCTGGGATTCGCCGAGCCAGCGCAGCAAGGCATTGGCGCCGAGCGATACGCCGGTGGCATAGAATTTACCGGCCCCGATGCGCTGCCGATGCTCCTGCAAACGCCGCAAGATCCAGTCCAGTTCAAGCGCATCGCCGGAATGATAAAAACGCGGTGCCAGATTGATTTCGCCGGAGCAGCCACGAAAATGCGGAACCGCACCCGACCAGCCACGGGCCGTGACTTCGGCCATCAGGGAGCGGCAGTAGTGACTGTCGGACGAGCCTTCGAGCCCATGGAACAAGACCACGAGCGGCTGGCCCGGTTGGCCGTCGACGAAATCGATATCGATGAAGTCGCCATCCGGGGTATCCCAGCGTTCACGGCGATAAGCAACTGCCGGCTTGGTGATGCAGGTGGGAGGATAAATTGTTTGCAGATTCCCGCCAGGCAGCCAGCGTGGTGCGGTGTATTGCATATGACTCTGAGTGTGATCGGGGATGGTGGGCAATCGTTGATTTCAGGTTTTCAATGCAGCATGGCACCGGTTGCCGGTTCCAGCGGCGCCTGCCCGGGAGCGACCGAAGCATGGTGCAAGACGATGCGCCAGCCGCGTGCAGTTTTCAGATAGATGTTGGTCGCAACAACGTGCATTTCCGGCTGTTCATTGCCGGTGTGCCGGATTTCTTCGATCACGTTGTGAATGGCGGTGGTCATGTTGTGCGTCGCATGGAGCTGGCGCGGCGTGATGTGCAGGCCGCCGCGCGACAGGATGTCTTCCCATGCGGTGCGGATGGCAGCATGCCCGACCAGCCTTCGTGCACCCGGATGGATGCAGATGATTTCTTCATCGTCGGCCCATAATGCCATCAGCGCTTCGAGATCGGCGCGCCCGAGGGCATCGTAATAGGCAGCTTCGATTTCGTCAGGCGAACCATGTATCAGTTTGGCGCGAGGCATGAACTCTCCGATAAGGACGCATGCAGGAGCGCTCTCCTGCATGACGGGCGGACTGCGATCAGTGCGCCTTGACGACGGCGCCGGGTTTCAGCTGATAGCGGGTGCCGCAATATGGACATTTGGCACTGCCGTGCGCATCAAGTTCCAGAAAAACACGCGGATGGGACGACCAGTTCGGCATGTTCGGATTGGGGCAATGGGCTGGCAAGTCCTTGCCATCGAGTTCGACTGCCGTTTGGGTGGTTTGAACCTGGCTCATATTGTTTTCTCTGTGATGATGATTGTTAAACCAGTGTCAGCCAGTGCTGATACTGAGGTGCCTTGCCTGCAACCACGTCGAAGAACAGGGTTTGCAGTTTTTCGGTGATCGGTCCGCGTTTGCCATCGCCAATCTGGCGGTTGTCGAGTTCGCGGATGGGGGTGATTTCGGCGGCGGTACCGGTAAAGAATGCCTCGTCGCAGCAGTACATTTCGTCGCGCGTGATGCGCTTCTCGATCACGCTGATGCCGAGATCGCGCGCCATGGTCAGCACGGAATCGCGCGTGATGCCATCAAGGCAGGAGGCCAGATCGGGGGTGTACAGCTTGCCGTTCTTGACGATGAAGACGTTTTCGCCGGAACCCTCGGAAACGTAGCCGTCGGTGTCGAGCAGCAGCGCTTCGTCGTAGCCGTCAGTCAGTGCTTCCTGATTGGCCAGGATCGAATTGATGTAATTGCCCGATGCCTTGGCGCGCACCAGTGAAACATTGACGTGATGGCGGCTGAAGGACGACGTCTTGACGCGGATGCCCTTGGTGATGCCGTCTTCGCCGAGGTAGGCGCCCCATGGCCATGCCGCGATGGCAACGTGAATGGTGTTGCCTTTGGCGGAAACGCCGAGTTTTTCGGAACCGATCCAGATCAGCGGACGGATATAGCAGGACTCAAGTTTGTTTTCGCGCACGACTTCACATTGTGCGGCGCTCAGTGTGGCCGCATCAAACGGCACCTTCATCTGGAAAATTTTGGCTGAATTGAACAGGCGCTGAGTGTGTTCCTGCAAACGGAAAATGGCCGTGCCCTGGTCCGTCTTGTAGGCGCGTACACCTTCAAATACCGCCATGCCGTAGTGCAGCGAATGGGTCAGTACGTGAATGTTGGCGTCGCGCCAGTCAATCAGTGCGCCGTCTTTCCAGATTTTTCCGTCGCGGTCAGCCATGGACATGATCAAATTCTCCGATGAAGTATGTGCAAAGTCTCCATTTTAACGGATTCAGGCAAGTCTGAACTCATGCCGCAATGGTCGTCGCGGATAGTTTGTCCGGGCGTGCAGCGAAGGATGCTTCAGCGCCGGTTCTGCACGCAAAAAGTTTCATCTGTAGAATTGCGTTATTAAGCCAGAATGCCATGCGGTAACAAAAAAAGCGGATAGGGCAATGAAGAGGGAGACAAGCGACGGATCGGCTTTGAGCGATCCGGCTGCAGTGCAGGCGCGTCAAATCGAGAAAGAGGCGTTTCAGGAAGGCTGGCGCGCGAGCGCTTCGACCATTCCCGCCGTGCTGGCGTGGGGCATTGTCTCGGGCATGGCCATGGTCAAGTCCGGCATGACCATCTGGCAATCCCTGGGCATGACCTTGCTGGTCTATGCCGGTTCGGCGCAGTTTGCCATCCTGCCGTTATTGGCTGCCCACACACCACTGATCGTGATTTTTCTGACGGCCATGATCGTCAATTTGCGATTTGTCATTTTTTCCGCCGCAGTCGCACCGCATTTTGCCCACTTGCCGTGGTATCGGCGGGTCTGGTACGGCTATTTCAATGGCGATATTTCAATGGGATTTTTCCCGCACCGGTTTCCGGCACATACGATTCCCTATCCGGCAGGCAAGATCGGTTTCTTTTCGGCGATTTGCTATCCGGGCTGGTTTGCCTGGCAAATCGGCGCGGTGGTCGGCATTTTGCTGGCCAGCCAGATTCCCGAAAGCTGGAATATCGGTTTCGCCGGCACCCTGGCGCTGATTGCCATCATGATTCCGATGACCATCAATCTGGCGGCCCTGGCAGGCGTGATCGTGGCGGGCACGGTAGCGGTGGCGGCAGCGGGATTGCCTTACCGGCTCGGCTTGTTGCTGGCAGTCGTGATCGGCATGATGGCGGCGATGATCGCCGACAAATTCCTTGAGAAGGAAAAGGCATGAGTGAGTTTGACGTCTGGGCGTCGGTTGTGTTGTTGACAATATCGACGTTGATTACCCGTTCCGGATTCTTTTTGTTCGGACATGCCGTCAAATTGCCACCCAAATTGCAGCATGCACTGGGATATGCCCCGGCGGCAGCGATGGCCGCCATCGTCATGCCCGATCTGGTATTGACCGGCAGTGTCGTCGATATCAGCTGGAATAATCCGAAGTTGCTGGCCGGCATCGGTGGCGCCATGGTTTTTCTGGCAACCCGCCACCTGTTGGGGACGATCATTGCCGGCATGGCCTTGTTTACGGTCTTGCGTCTGGCGTTCTGACAGGCGTTGGCCTGAGGAAATTAGCACCCGGCATCCGGCAATCGTCCCGAAAACGGTTTGGGGCCGGGGCCGGGTAGAGTAAAATAACGCCTTTTTGCCCCACCTTCAATTTTGCATAAAATGAAATTCAACCGACTGAGCGATTTGATCGCTGCCAATCAGCTGCAAGGCAAGCGCGTATTTATTCGTGCGGATCTGAACGTGCCGCAGGATGATGCGGGCAATATCACCGAAGATACCCGTATCCGCGCTTCTATCCCGGCAATTCGCCAGGCCCTGGACGCCGGGGCTGCAGTGATGGTGACGTCGCATCTGGGACGCCCGGTGGAAGGTGAATTCAAGCCGGAAGACTCGCTGGCGCCCGTGGCGCAGCGTCTGTCCGAATTGCTCAAGACCGGTGTCAAACTGATTGCCAACTGGACTGATGGCGTTGAGGTTGCTCCCGGTCAGGTAGTACTGCTGGAAAATTGCCGCCTGAACAAGGGCGAGAAAAAGAACAGCGACGAACTGGCGCGCAAGATTGCCGCCCTGTGCGATATCTACGTCAATGATGCCTTTGGTACTGCGCACCGTGCAGAGGCGACCACCTATGGCGTGGCTCGCTTTGCCCCGGTCGCTTGCGCCGGACCGCTGCTGGCTGCCGAGCTGGATGCGCTGGGCAAGGCCCTGAACCAGCCGGCACGGCCGCTGGTGGCCATCGTCGCCGGCTCGAAAGTGTCGAGCAAATTGACTATCCTGAAAGCATTGGCCGACAAGGTCGACAATCTTATCGTGGGCGGCGGCATTGCCAATACCTTCATGCTGGCATCCGGCCTGAAGATCGGCAAGTCGCTGGCAGAACCGGATTTGCTGGAAGAAGCGCGTGCCATCATCGACATGATGGCCAAGCGCGGCGCCTCGGTGCCGATTCCGGTGGACGTGGTCTGCGGCAAGGAATTTTCACCGACCGCAGTGGCGACCATCAAGGATGCCACCGCGGTGGAAGATGACGACATGATTTTCGATATCGGCCCCAAGACCGCGGCAATTCTGGCAGCCCAGATCGCCAAGTCCGGTACCATCGTGTGGAACGGCCCGGTCGGCGTATTTGAGTTCGATCAGTTTGGTGCCGGTACCAAGGCGCTGGCGCAGGCGATTGCCGATTCTCCGGGCTTTTCGATTGCCGGCGGCGGCGATACGCTGGCAGCTATCGCGAAATACAACATTGCCGACAAGGTGGGCTATATTTCGACCGGTGGCGGTGCGTTCCTTGAATTCCTGGAAGGCAAGACCTTGCCGGCAGTGGAAATTCTGCTTCAGCGGGCGCAATAAGCAGTAAGGTCTGTATCAGCAGTAAGGTCTGTAAAAGCGGTAAGGTCTGTATTACGCATCGGTTTTTGATTCACGGCAGCCCAGTTCAGAGAAAGTTTTTCATGCAAAGAGCCACCAAGATTGTTGCCACCATCGGCCCCGCGTCCAGCGACCGGGAAACCCTGACGCGCATGATCGTGGCCGGCGTCGATGTCGTGCGGCTGAATTTTTCGCATGGCAAGGCGCAGGATCATATCGATCGCGCCACGCTGGTGCGTGAAGTGGCGGATGCCTGCGGTCGTACCGTGGCGATCATGGCGGACTTGCAGGGGCCGAAGATTCGCGTCGGCAAGTTCGAGCAGGGCAAGATCATGCTCGCCACCGGCGACAAATTCATTCTTGATTCCGACTGTACGCTGGGCAATCAGGAGCGTGTCGGCCTCGATTACAAGGCCTTGCCGCGAGATCTGCGCAATGAGGACGTGTTGTTGCTCAACGACGGACTGATCGTGCTGGTGGTGGATCGCGTGATCGGTAATGAAATTCATACCACCGTGCGCATCGGCGGCGAGTTGTCGAATAACAAGGGTATCAATCGTCAGGGCGGCGGTTTGTCGGCACCGGCGCTGACAGCCAAGGATATGGATGACATCAAGACCGCGATGAGCTTTCAGGCTGATTACGTGGCGGTGTCGTTTCCCAAGAATGCGACCGACATGGAAATGGCGCGTCAGCTCGGTAACGTTGCCGGCGAGCCGTATGGTCACAAGCCGCTGATGATCGCCAAGATCGAGCGCGCTGAAGCGATTCCGCTGTTGCAGGAAATTCTCGATGCGTCCGATGGCATCATGGTGGCGCGCGGCGATCTGGCGGTCGAAGTCGGCAATGCCGCCGTGCCGGGTTTGCAAAAACGCATGATCAAGATGGCGCGTGCCTCCAATAAACTGACCATCACCGCGACCCAGATGATGGAGTCGATGATCGTCAATGCCGTGCCAACGCGGGCCGAAGTATCGGACGTCGCCAATGCCGTGCTGGATGGCACCGATGCGGTGATGACGTCGGCTGAAACGGCTTCCGGCAAATATCCGGTGGAAACCGTGGAAGCGATGTCGGCGATTTGCCTGGCTGCCGAGCGTTCCGAGGATTGCAAGCTGGATGCCGATTTTCTGAATCTGCAATTTACCCGGGTCGATCAGTCGATTGCCTATGGCGCCTTGTTTACCGCCCATCATTTGCGCGTGAAAGCGATTGCCGCCCTGACCGAATCCGGTTCCACCGCATTGTGGATGAGCCGGCACAATATCGACATTCCGATTTTTGCCATTACGCCGAATATCGCGACCCGCCAGAAAGCGGCGCTGTTCCGTAACGTCCGTACGTTTGAACTGGCGCAATCGACTGACACCGAAGTGGTGCTGAAGGCAGTGCAGGATTTATTGCTGGCGCAGGGCGTCGTACAAAAGGGCGACCTGATCGTGGTCACCTGGGGTGAGCCGATCGGACAGGTCGGCGGCACCAATGCGCTGAAGATCCTCAGGGTCGGCGAATACTGATTTTTTTATTGTTTCTGGAGTTTTATCATGCCTCTCGTATCGATGCGTCAACTGCTGGACCATGCTGCTGAAAACGGTTACGGTCTGCCTGCGTTCAACGTCAACAATCTGGAGCAGGTCACTGCCATCATGCAGGCAGCCGATGAAGTCGGCGCGCCAGTCATCATGCAAGCCTCCGCCGGTGCCCGCAAGTTTGCCGGTGAAGCGTTTCTGCGTCACCTGATCGAAGCGGCGGTCGAAGCGTATCCGCACATTCCGGTCGTCATGCATCAGGATCACGGTCAGTCGCCGGCAGTCTGCATGGCAGCGATCAAGTCCGGTTTCACTTCGGTGATGATGGACGGTTCGCTGATGGAAGACGGCAAATCGGTTGCCAGCTATGAATACAACGTCGAAGTGTCGCGCAAGGTGGTGGAGTTTTCGCATTCCATCGGCGTTACCGTCGAAGCCGAACTGGGTGTGCTCGGTTCGCTCGAAACCATGATGGGCGACAAGGAAGACGGTCACGGCGCCGACGGCAAGATGACCCGTGAACAATTGCTGACCGATGTCGCGCAGGCTGCCGATTTCGTCAAGCTGACCCAATGCGATGCACTGGCGATTGCCATCGGTACTTCGCACGGCGCGTACAAATTCTCGCGCAAGCCGACCGGCGACATTCTGGCCATCGACCGCATCAAGGAAATTCACGCCCGTATCCCGAACACACATCTGGTGATGCACGGTTCGTCGTCGGTGCCACAAGAACTGCTGGCAGAAATTCGCCAGTTCGGCGGCGACATGAAGGAAACCTACGGCGTGCCGGTTGAAGAAATCCAGGAAGGCATCAAGCACGGCGTGCGCAAGATCAATATCGATACCGATATCCGTCTGGCCATGACCGGCGCGATTCGTCGTTACCTGTTTGAAAATCCATCCAAGTTTGACCCGCGTGATTACCTCAAGCCGGCCCGCGAAGCGGCCAAGCTGGTGTGCAAGGCGCGTTATCTGTCGTTCGGTTGCGAAGGCCAGGCTGGCAAGATCAAGTCCATCCCGCTGGAAAAAATGGCAGAGAAATACAAAAAGGGTGAACTCTCGCAAATCGTGCAGTAATCAGCAGCGAGCGCACCAAGCGACCGGGACTTCGCATGCGCAGTCCCGGTTTTTGACTTAAAGGCGATTGATAAAACGATCCGGCGGCACTGGCGGCAACGACAGTGCTTTACCGGTGTCACCGGTGACTGTAAGGATTACCGGCATCGCCGCCTATCGAATGAAGCGGAACCAAAATGACCAGTCTGTATAAAACTTCCATTACCTCGCTGCCGCTGTTGGGCAACGGTAAAGTGCGCGACAACTATGCTGTCGGCGACGACAAATTGCTGATCGTGACGACTGACCGTTTGTCGGCGTTCGACGTCATCATGAATGAACCGATTCCGGGCAAGGGAAAAGTGCTGAATCAGATGTCAGACTTCTGGTTCGACAAACTGGGCGATATCGTTCCCAATCATTTGACCGGCATTGCACCGGAAACCGTCGTCGCGGCCAATGAAGTCGAGCAGGTGCGCGGACGTGCGGTAGTGGCCAAGCGCCTCAAGCCGATTCTGGTCGAAGCCGTGGTGCGCGGTTACATCATCGGTTCGGGCTGGAAAGATTATCAGAACAGCGGTGCCATTTGCGGCATCACCTTGCCGGCTGGTCTGCAACAGGCAGCCAAGCTGGCAGAACCGATCTTCACGCCGGCCGCCAAGGCGGAACTGGGCGAGCATGATGAAAACATCAGCTTTGCCGAAATGGAGCAACGCATCGGCGCCGAACTGGCCGGCAAGATGCGCGAGATCAGCATCAAGCTGTACCAGACCGCTGCCGACTACGCAGCAACACGCGGCATCATCATTGCCGACACCAAGTTTGAATTCGGTCTCGATGACAATGGCGTGCTGCATCTGATGGATGAAGTGCTGACTGCCGACTCGTCCCGCTTCTGGCCGGCTGACAGCTATCAGGTCGGCATGTCGCCGCCATCGTTCGACAAGCAATTCGTACGCGACTATCTGGAAACCGTGCCGGGCTGGAACAAGACGCCGCCGGCGCCACCGTTGCCGGAAGACGTGATCGCCAAGACCGGCGCCAAGTATCGCGAAGCGCTGGAGCGCTTGACCGGCAATACGCTGAAGGACTGACATGAGCAAGGACAACGCAGTGAGCAAGCCGCTGGTCGGCGTCGTGATGGGATCGTCCTCTGATTGGGACGTGATGCAGCATGCGGTAGCGATTCTGAAAGAGTTCGGCATCCCGCATGAAGCGCAGGTCGTATCTGCCCACCGGATGCCGGATCAGATGTTCGCCTATGCCGAGCAGGCCCGTGCGCGTGGCTTGCGCGCCATTATTGCCGGTGCCGGCGGTGCCGCCCATCTGCCGGGCATGATCGCCGCCAAAACCATTGTGCCGGTGCTTGGCGTGCCGGTGCCGTCGAAGTACCTGCGCGGTGAAGATTCGCTGCTGTCCATCGTGCAAATGCCCAAGGGCATTCCGGTGGCAACCTATGCCATCGGTGAAGCCGGAGCCGCCAATGCGGCGCTGTCGGCGATTGCCATGATGGCGGTCACCGATGACGCGCTGGCCGCAAAACTGCTGGCCTTCCGCGAAAAACAAACACAAATTGCCCTGGAAATGAAATTGCCGTCATGAGTAACACGCAGCACCCGTTGAAAACAGCAGCGATCCCGTCAACCACTCCGGCCACCTGGCTGGGCGTGATGGGAGGCGGCCAGTTGGGCCGCATGTTTGCACATGCCGCCCAGAGTCTGGGTTTTAAAGTCGCGGTTCTGGAGGCGGAGCAGGATTGTCCGGCCGGGCAGGTGGCCGATCTGCATATTCATGCCGGCTATACCGATGAAGATGGTCTGGCGCAGTTGGGCGGATTGTGTGCAGCGGTGACGACCGAATTCGAAAACGTGTCGGCCGTCAGTCTGGCGACGCTGGCGGAGCAGACCTTTGTGGCGCCGGCCGCGAGCGGCGTATCGATTGCGCAAGACCGGATTGCGGAGAAGCAGTTTTTCACTGATTGCAGTCTGCTATCGGGCGTGCAACCGGCGCCGCACAGAATTATCGCCACCGCAGCGGATATCGATGCCATACCGGCTGAGTTGTTGCCCGGCATTCTGAAAACGGTACGCATGGGTTATGACGGCAAAGGTCAGGTCCGCGTGCGCAGTATTGAGGATGTGCGCGGTGCTTTCGCCGACATGCAAGGCGTGACCTGCATTCTGGAAAAAATGCTGCCGCTGGCCTATGAAGTGTCGGTGCTGGTGGCACGCGGTGCCGACGGACAGGCAGTGGTGTATCCGATTGCCGAGAATGTGCATCGCGATGGCATCCTGTTCACGACCATGGTGCCAGGTCCGAATGTTTCGGCCGCCTCGGCGAAGCAGGCGCAGGATGCTGCACTCGCCATCATTGCCCGGCTCGACTATGTCGGCGTGCTGTGCATTGAGTTCTTTGTGCTGCAAGACGGCGCGCTGGTGGTCAATGAAATGGCGCCGCGTCCGCATAACAGCGGCCACTATTCGATTGATGCCTGCATTACCAGTCAGTTTGAACAGCAGGTCCGCGCGATGGCGCGCTTGCCGCTGGGCGACGTGCGTCAGCACTCGTTTGCGGTGATGCTGAATATTCTTGGCGATGTCTGGTTTGATGATGACAGTGTCGCTGCGCGTGAACCAGCGTGGGAAAAAATACTGGCCTTGCCCGGTGCGCATCTGCATCTGTATGGCAAAGCCGAAGCGCGTCGGGCACGCAAGATGGGCCATATCACTTTTGTCGCCGAGAGCATGCAACAAGCGCAACAGCAGTTCGCTGCGGCCTGCACCATTCTCGGCATTGCGCAATAAGAGAGCGGCATGAGCGATATCGATCAGGCAGCCGTCTGCAAGGCGGCCCGCGAACTGGAGCAAGGCAAGCTGGTGGCGTTTCCAACCGAGACTGTTTACGGTTTGGGCGGTGACGCCGAAAATCCCGCCGCCATCGCCGCCATTTATGCTGCCAAGGGACGTCCCGCCAATCATCCGGTGATCGTGCATGTGTCGCCCGAAGCCGATATCGGGTATTGGGCCGCAGAAGTGCCGCCCGAAGCAGAAGCACTGATTGCCGCGTTCTGGCCCGGACCGCTGACACTGATTCTCAAGCGCGCACCACACATTCCCGATGCCGTATCCGGCGGTCAGGATTCGATTGGCGTGCGTTGTCCTTCGCATCCGGTGGCGCAAGCGCTGCTGCGCGAATTCAAGGGCGGCAAGGGCGGCGTTGCTGGCCCTTCCGCCAACAAGTTCGGCCATGTCAGTCCGACCAATGCACAACACGTCTATGACGAATTCGGCGCGCAAGGCAGCAGCCCGGTAGCGTATGTGCTGGATGGCGGACAAAGCGAAGTGGGTATCGAATCAACGATTGTCGACTTGTCGCGCGTGGCGAGTCATGGCGCTGTTTTGCTGCGGCCGGGGCAGATCAGCATCGATCAAATCACTGCGGTGCTGGGGGTAGCACCAAATGCGCCGGATCACGCCGCTCCGCGCGCTTCAGGTACGCTGGATGCCCACTATGCACCGCATACGCCGGTCGCCATGGTGGCGCCGGCAGAATTGCCGGAAATCGTCCGACGCCTGGCTGCGCTGGGTCACAAGGTAGCCTTGATTCAACGCTGCAACACCGCTATTCCGGCCGCCGCCATGATCCGGATGCCGGCCGACGCCGCATCCTATGCCTACCAACTGTATGCCGCCTTGCGCAGCATGGATCAGGCCGGAGCCGATCTGATCGTGGTGGAGGCATTGCCACAAGATGCGCAGTGGCAGGGCATCAATGATCGCCTGCGCCGCGCCGCGCATGATTCCAGTGGCATATTGCAACGCCTGCTGCCCGCCTGATTAAGTCCATTCGTTCGTAAAAAACAACGGTCAGACAACGGCGGTTGTGAAAAAAATACACGTCTATACAAATCAATTTAAAGCTGGCATAGTACTGCGAAAGAATAGCACGCACGTTCTTTTTGTTTGAAGAGTGTAAAGGGAACCGCAAGGCTTTACCTTGAGGACGCACAAGCGACGATACAGTCGCGACAGATCTTGATTTTGAGGCTGAAATCTATAAAACCGGGGCAAATGCCCTCAACATTTGGAGACGATACATGACCAAACAATTTTCCCTTTTGCCTAAAATCGCAGCACTCTCCGTCATGGCCGCTTTTGCTGCGCCTGTGATGGCGCAAAGCGCTGGCAGCAATGTAATCAATGTCGGCTGGTTTCATCTGGCACCGCAGGATTCGAGCGAAGGTCTGACGACCCTGAACGGTCCTCTCAAGGGCTATAACGCCAACAGCCATTCCTCGGTTGGTACTGCAGATACCTTGGGTATCGCGTTGACCCACTTCTTTACCGACAATATTGCGGTAACAGCGGATCTGGGCATACCGCCGAAATTCAAGCTGACCGGTCAAGGTGACTTGGCGCAGTATGGCGAACTGGGCAAGGCCAAGCAATGGAGCCCGGCCATCGTCGCCAAGTATTTCTTCGGTGATGCCAATAGCAAGTTCCGCCCGTTTGTAGGCGCCGGTGTCACTTACGTTTGGTATTCCGATGTTGAATTGTCGCCGACATTCCAGAATGTAGCGTCGCTGAAGACGGGCGGTACCGCAACTGCATCGCTGAGCTCTTCTTGGGCACCGGTAATCAATGCCGGTGCAACATATAACATTGATGACAAATGGTCGGTAAGCCTGTCGGTCTCGTATATCCCGTTGAAGACAGATGCTGAAATCACCGGACGTCCTACCGCGCCTACAAGCAATTTCTTTCCGGCTGTGAATTACAAAACCAGTATCACACTCGATCCGATCGTGAGTTTCCTATCCGTTGGTTACAAGTTCTGATTGCAGTACTTCAGCGTCAGGCAAAACAAAGCGCCCCTCGGGGCGCTTTGTTTTTTTGTCTGTCCGTTTTGCGCAGCGGGCAGGACTATTTCGACTATTTCTCCAGCTTCGCCGTCTGCACAAAACCACCATCATGAAATATCAACGCTGCTTGCGGCGACACTTCGCAATGCTCGACTTCGCCCACGAAAATCACATGATCGCCTTCCGGATAACGGCTGCGGTTATGACATTCGAACCAGGCTGAGGCGCCGGTGAGAACCGGCTGGCCGGTGCGCGACAAGGTAAAGTCGACACCGGCGAAACGGTCGCCGGTCTTGCGCGCAAACTGTTCCGCCAATGCCGCCTGCCCGGCGCCCAGAATATTGATCACATAGTGTGAATTTTCGGAAAAGACCGGCATGCTGCTGGCGCGGTCGGACAGACTCCACAATACCAGCGGCGGTGCCAGCGACACCGAGTTGAATGAGCTGGCTGTCAGCCCCAGTAATGTGCCATCGGCCAGACGGGTGGTGATGACGGTAACGCCGGTGGCAAATTGCGATAAGGCTTTTTTGAAGTGCGCCGCATCAAAGTCGTTTGACGGGGTGCGCGGAGTGCGTATGTACATAGTAGAAGGGGAATCAGACCAATGATGCATTATGCCGAAAAAATGACCGATCGTACGGCGCATGACTACAGATGGCGCCATTTCCCGGTGAATGCAAGCGTAATCGGTCAGGCTGTCGGACGGATTTAATTTGCCGGTCCGCAGGCTGACCGGCATAAGCACGATGTTAAGGTGAGGTGAGCCGGCCGCAATCTGGCGTCGAGTGTCACTGCACCAACATTACGCCCATGAAAAAGAGATTTGCGTTAGAGTTTCACGTATGACAAGCAATCAGGGGAAAATCATGACAAGCGAAACAGCAGTTCTGGGTGGCGGGTGTTTTTGGTGCCTTGAGGCGGTCTATCAGCAATTGAAGGGCGTGCAGCAGGTCGAATCGGGATACACCGGAGGCCATGTTCCGGCACCGACCTATGAGCAGGTGTGTGGTGGCGCTACCGGTCATGCCGAAGTGGTCAAACTGACATTCGATCCGGCTCAGGTCAGTTATCGGGAAATTCTGGAAATATTCTTTACCATTCACGATCCGACCACTCTCAACCGGCAGGGCAACGATGTCGGCACGCAATACCGGTCAGTGATTTATTCCCAGTCTCCGGCTCAGCACGATACTGCCAAACATATCATTGCCGAAATGGCGCTGGTCTGGGATGCGCCGGTGGTGACGGAACTCAGCCCAGCAGAAACCTACTACAAGGCTGAGGATTACCATCAGAACTACTTTGCACAACATCCTTTCCAGGGTTACTGCGCTTTTGTCGTCGCGCCGAAACTGGCCAAGTTCAAAGAAGTCTTTGCCGAGAAAAGCAAGCCGGACTGAGTCGCCGGCTTACTCGTTGGCATCATAGATATAGCGGCGTGACCAAGGCAGGGCGGTGGCGCTGCGATTCGCTTTGCCGCAGATTACCTGATACAGCGAAATCCAGTCGCGATCAAAGCCATAGGCACTGCCCGCCAGATAAACGCGCCAGATACGATAGCGTTTCTCGTCGGTAATGCTTCTGATCTGATCTGCCTTCGCTTCAAAATTGTCGGCCCAGATGCCGCAGGTTTTGGCGTAATGGCGGCGCAGATTTTCCACATCAAATGCCTCCAGGCCACCTTGCTGCATGGTTTTCAACACCGTGCCGATATGCGGCAATTCGCCTGCCGGAAATACGTATTTATCGATGAATTCACCACCGCCGTAGGGCGTCTCGCCGTTTTCGATGTCGGTGGTGGTAATGCCATGGTTCATGACCAGTCCGCCGTCGGCCAGCAGGGTATTGATACGGGAAAAATACATCGGCAGGTTCTTCAGCCCGACGTGCTCAAACATGCCAACGCTGGTGATCCGATCAAAGGTGCCGTTGACGTCGCGATAGTCTTGCAGACGGATCTCGACCCGGTCGCTCAGGCCTGCTTTGGCGACGCGCTCCGCCGCCAGTGCAAACTGGTTTTCGGATAACGTGACGCCGACGCATTTGGCGCCGAACTTTTGTGCCGCACGAATGACCAGTGCACCCCAGCCGCAACCGATATCGAGCAAAGTATCGCCCGGGCGTACCTGAATCTTGGTCAGGATATGATCGATTTTCTTGAGTTGCGCCGTTGCCAGGTCTTCGGTGCCGTCTTCGAAATAGGCACAGGAATACACCATGTTTTCGTCCAGCCACAACTTGTAGAAGTCATTCGAGACATCGTAATGATAACGAATGGCCTCCGCATCCTTTTCCTTGTTGTGCTTGATCGAGCGGGAGATTCTGGATAGCCGGCCTTCGGCCTTGAGGGTGTTTGCCGCCAGTGAATTAGCGACACTGATGATGCTTTTGACCGGGCCGTCGACCTCGATCTTGCCTTCCACATAAGCCTCTCCGAGATTGGAGAGCGAAGGCTTGAACAAATAGGTCAACGCAGATACTGCCGGTATCCGCAGCGTGACTTGTGGCGCACCGTCGCTGAAGTCGAACTGGCGACCATTCCATAATTCGAGCCGCAACGGCAACGCCGATGCGTGACGAATTTCATCTACCCAGGCTGCTAGCTTCTTTTCCCAAAACACGATTTTCCTCCGTGCAAGTGATGTGATGCTGTAGTGTGCCCCGTATCAATTCAGGGCTGCAGGCGCTGCCTGTCCCACGTGCCGTTGGCTGTCCGTGTGTACAAAATACGGTCATGCAGACGCGAGGGACGGCCTTGCCAAAATTCGATGCGTTCCGGTTTCACCCGGTAGCCGCCCCAGTGTTGCGGCCGTACCGGGTGCGAACCATATTCCTGCTCCGCTGCCGCATAGTGTGTTTCCAGCAGATTGCGGTCGGCGATGGGCTGACTTTGTTGTGAAGCGATGGCGCCGAGCTGGCTGCGCAGCGGACGACTGGCAAAATAGGCGTCGCTTTCGGCAGCGGAAACGCGTTCAATCTGTCCTTCAATACGTACCTGACGTTCCAGTTCGACCCAGTGGAACAGTAGTGCCACATATGGGTGTTTTTTGATGTCAAGTCCCTTGCGGCTCTCGTAATTGGTAAACCAGGTAAAACCGTTGGCATCCACCTGCTTGATCAGGACGATGCGCGATGAGGGCCGGCCATCGTTGCCGACGGTAGCCACGCTCATGGCATTGGGTTCGGGGAGTTCGGATTTGATGGCTTCGTCAAACCAGCGTGAAAACTGCTCAATCGGATCACTCGCGACATCAGCTTCTGACAGACTGGCGCGACTGTAATCTTTGCGAAGTTCGGCTATCGACATACTGCGGTGATCCTTAATCAAGTCCAGCGTTAGAGTAGCGTGTTTTGGGAAAAATTGCAGGAAACCCCAAAAAACGTACGAAAATTATGCCGGGTTTTGAAATCAGACAGATGATCTAAAACAAGAAAAGCCGATGCACATCATATGCATCGGCTTTTTTGGGTATGGCTGATCAGTTGGTTTTCAGTGCTTCAACTTCAATTGCCAGCTTGACCTCAGGAGCAAAGCGCGGCAAACCGTAGTTGATACCGAAATCGGCACGGTTGAAGGTCGCCGACGCATCGGCGCCGCACACTTCACGTTTGAGCATCGGATGCTGGATGCAGGTGAACTTCTCGATCACCAGATTGACCGGCTTGGTGACGCCGTGCATGGTCAGGTCACCTTCTACCGAGACTGGCTTGTCACCATCAAATTTGATGGCGCGGCCCTTGTAGGTGATGGTCGGAAATTTTTCCACATCAAACATGTCTGGCGACTTGGCGTGGTCGTTCAGCTTGGCATGGCCAAAATCGATCGATGCCGGATCAATCGCGATGTCGATGGTGCCGGTCTTGGCGGCACGGTCCAGCACGATGGTGCCGCTGGTTTTGGTGAATTTTCCGCGCAGGTAGGAAATACCCATGTGATCGGCCTGGAAACTTGGATAAGTATGGCTTGGATCGATAGTATAAGTATCTGCTGCAAATGCAGGAGCGGAGACGGCGCCGGCGATGATGAGAGTAGCGAGTGCGGTAGTCAGTTTCATTGAGTGCATCCTTGGTTGTAAGCGTTTATCGGAAAATTCAGGGTGTGGTCACGACATGGAACTTGATGGTGACTTCGTCGGCCACCATGCTGGTATCTTTCCACTCGCCTTCACCGATGTTGAAGGTCAGGCGTTTGATTGGCAATGCCCCGTCAAAGACCTGAGTAGTGCCTTCTTTTTTGACGCTCAGCGGGAAACGTACCTCGGCAGTCTTGCCTTTGATGGTCAGTTTGCCCGTCACATCATACTTGCTGCCGGCAGGCGCGCCCGCAGTCGCCTTGATGCTGCTGGCGACAAAGGTGGCCTTGGGAAACTGGGCCGCATTGAACCATTCCTTTTTCAGCACTTCCTTGTTGTATTCGGCTTCACCAAGGTCGAAACTCGGCACGTCGATTTCGACGCTGGCTTTGGAGCTTTCCGGCTGGGCACTGTTGAAGTCGATGGTGGCCGTGAATTTCTTGAATTTGGCTTCCACCGGCACATTCAACTGCTTGAACACGACGGTGACGGTGCTTTTGGCGATGTCAGTCTTGAGCGGTGCGGCCAGTGCAGACAGACTGAGGCAGGCGGCGGCAGCGCCGGTAAAAATGGAACGATACAACGCAGAGCGGATTTTCATGAGTTCCTCGAGTGGATAGGGGTCAGGGCAAAATGCGTTTGAATACGCCATCGCGATCGATGAAATGGTGTTTCAGTGCGGCCAGCACATGCAGTATCACCGCTCCCAGCAAAATCATGTTCAGCGTGTAATGCGTGAGCTTGAGCAAGGGCTTCAGTTCTGGATTGGGTGCCAGTATTACCGGCAACGGCACCACACCCAGATAGACCACCGGTACGCCGGCAGCCAGGCTGTACAGATAGCCGGAAACCGGGATGGCGAAAATCAGAAAGTACAACAGCAGATGCAAGGCATGTGCGGCGGCTTGCTGCCAGCGCGGCATCTGAAACGGATAGGCGGGAGCCGGATGACTCAAACGCCACAGAAGGCGCAGGCAGGCGATTCCGAGTACGGTGATACCCAGCCATTTGTGCCAGGAAAAGTACTTCAGCTTGGTGGGTGTCAGTCCGGGAATATCGACCATTGTGACGCCGAGTGCAAAAGCGGCAATGATCAGCAGCGCGGTCAGCCAGTGCAGCGAAATGGCAGTTTTTGTATAGCGTTCCATGGCCTGAAGAATTGTTGTTGGGCGTTGGAGCTGTCCGGGCGGAATTGGTTTCCGCCCGGACTCAATTTACATTCAGATTTCTTTGGCCAGCGTAATGGCTTGTCCGATGTAGTTGGCTGGTGTCATCGCCAGCAACTGTGCCTTGGCGGTGTCCGGAATGGCCAGACCGTTGATGAAGTCGCGCAGTGCCTCTTTCGAAATGCCTTTGCCGCGCGTCAACTCTTTCAGCTGTTCATACGGGTTTTCGATGCCATAACGGCGCATGACGGTTTGTACCGGTTCGGCCAGCACTTCCCAGGTTGCATCGAGGTCTTCGGCCAGACGCGCCGGGTTGATTTCCAGCTTGTTGAGGCCGCGCAGGCAACTGTCGTAAGACAGGATCGCGTAACCGAAGGCGACGCCGATGTTGCGCAGGACGGTGGAATCAGTCAGATCCCGCTGCCAGCGCGATACCGGCAATTTTTCCGACAAATGCTTGAGTACCGCGTTGGCCATGCCCAGATTGCCTTCGGAGTTTTCGAAGTCGATTGGATTGACCTTGTGCGGCATGGTCGACGAACCGATTTCGCCGGCTTTGGTGCGTTGCTTGAAATAACCCAGCGAGATATAGCCCCAGATGTCGCGGTTCAAGTCCAACAGGATGGTATTGGTGCGGGCAATGGCGTCAAACAGTTCTGCCATGTAGTCATGCGGTTCAATCTGAATGGTGTAGGGATTGAAGGTCAGACCCAGGCGCTGTTCGATCACGGCCTTGGAAAACGCTGCCCAGTCGGTTTCAGGGTAGGCCGACAAGTGTGCGTTGTAATTACCGACGGCGCCATTCATCTTGCCCAGAATTTCGACATCGGCGATGCGCTTGATGGCACGTTGCAGGCGGGCGACGACGTTGGCGATTTCCTTGCCGAGCGTGGTCGGGCTGGCCGGTTGGCCGTGCGTGCGCGACAGCATCGGCACGGCGGCATGTTCATGCGCCAGATCGGTCAGGCGGGCAATGACGCTTTGCAGTGCCGGCAGCAAGACGCTGTCGCGCGCTGACTTGAGCATCATGCCATGCGAGGTGTTGTTGATATCTTCGGAGGTGCAGGCAAAGTGGATGAATTCCGATGCTGCCACCAGTTCCGGCACATCTTTGACTTTTTCCTTGAGCCAGTACTCAACCGCTTTGACATCATGGTTGGTGACTGCTTCGATTTCCTTGATGCGGGCAGCATCGGCTTCCGTGAAATCGCTTGCCAACTGGTCGAGCAAAGCACCGGCGGCGGCAGAAAATGGCTTGATTTCAGCGAAGCCGGCGGTTGCCAATGCTTGCAGCCAGGCAATTTCGACCTTTACGCGATGGTGCATGAAGCCTGCTTCTGACAAAATGGGACGCAATTTGTCGGTTTTGGCGGCATAGCGACCATCAAGAGGGGACAGGGCGGAGAGGGCGGAAAGGGCCATGATGATGAAGGAGAAGAAAAGTCGTTGAGTGAAGATTGTGCTTAACTTATTGCTAAGCGTGCAGAATCGCGTTCAGGAGGCGATTTTACCATTGGCGCAACGGTCTGCCCGGGATCGCGTGAAGACTGGGTTTTTAGCATCCATGCAAAGGTTTTGCGGAAAAGGCGGATGCTATAATCGGCTCGGATTATTACTATAAATGCTATGAAACTAATTGCCTCACTGGGAAGTCCTTACGTCCGCAAAGTCCGCGTCGTCATGGCGGAAAAAAAGATTGATTATGAGCTTGTTCTGGAAGATGTCTGGAGCGAGGGTACAACGATTCAACAGTCGAATCCGCTGGGCAAGGTGCCATGCCTGATGATGGATGATGGCGGTGCCATGTTCGATTCGCGCGTGATCGTCGAGTATCTGGATATTCTGACGCCGGTCGGCAAGCTGATTCCCGCCAACGGACGCGAGCGGGCCGAAGTGAAATGCTGGGAAGCGCTGGCAGATGGCTTGCTTGATGCGGCGGTGCTGGTGCGTCTGGAAAAGACGCAGCGTCCCTCCAAGCAACAAAGTCCGGAGTGGATCAAGCGTCAGTGGAGCAAAGTGGAAGCCTCGCTGAAAGCCATGTCGGTCGGTCTCGGCGAGAAACCTTTTTGCGTCGGTAATCACTACACGCTGGCAGATGTGGCCGTCGGCTGTGCTCTCGGCTGGCTCAATTTCCGTTTCCCGGATCTCGCCTGGCGCGAGGATTACCCGACTCTGGCGAAGCTGTTCGATAAATTGTCGGAGCGGCCGTCGTTCAAGGATACCTTCCCGCAGTAATCACGCCGGCACCGGTGTATACCGGTTCTGGCAGAGTTACCCGCTTTCGCGGGGCACCAATAAAAAAGCGCGACCTTCGCAGGCCGCGCTTTTTTATTGGTGTTGCCGCTTGCTTCGCACGGCGCATCCGCGCCGTTCAAGAGCAGAGAATTATTCTTCGATGATTTGGGTCTGCAGATAATTCTGGATACCGATCTTGCCGATCAGATCAAGCTGGGTTTCCAGCCAGTCGATATGTTCTTCGGTATCGTCCAGGATGTACTGGAACAGTTCGCGCGAAACGTAATCGCCATGCTGTTCGCAAGTGGCAATACCTTCCTTGACGGTCTTGTGCGCAGCCTTTTCCAGCTTCAGATCGCATTCCAGCATTTCTGCCGTATTTTCGCCGATCATCAGTTTGTGCAGCGCTTGCAGATTTGGCAAGCCATCAAGCATCAGGATGCGGTCGATGAGCTTGTCGGCGTGTTTCATTTCACCGATCGATTCTGCGTACTCTTTTTTCGCAATCTTTTCGAAGCCCCAGTGCTTGTACATGCGGGCGTGCAAAAAATATTGGTTGATGGCAGTGAGTTCGTTGGTCAATTGTGCATTGAGCAACTTGATGACTGCTGGATCGCCTTTCATAGGGGCCTCTGAATTTGGTGAGTAGAAGATTGTCGGCCCGGGGGCATGCAGAAATCACGTTGCGTTCGCCGACATTGTTTAGCGAACGCATCATAACGCAAGCAATTCCATCCATCACTATTAATTAGCGCGAATCATTCTTACCTTTATTTTGAGGCAACGGCTCCTATCAATCAGGCATCTGCCCACATCCGCAGCAAGTTGTGATAACAGCCGGTCAGTTGCACGGCCGGTGCAGTATCGCCATCCTTTTCGCGGATCGCCAGAATGGACATGTCCAGATTGAACAGCAGGCGGCGTTGGGCGTCGTCGCGAATCATGCTCTCAATCCAGAAGAACGAGGCAAGCCGCGCACCGCGCGTGACGGCTTCCACGCGATGGACACTTGATGAAGGGTAAAGAATCAGATCGCCGGCCGGCAATTTGATCGATTGCGTACCGAATGTGTCTTCGACGATCAGCTCGCCGCCGTCGTACTCATCGGGATTGGCCAGGAACAGGGTTGCCGACAGGTCGGTGCGTATCCATTGACCGCTCTGGGCCGAATGGCGCATGGCGTTATCGATATGATTGCCGAACGCGTTGGCATCACCGTCATAACGATTGAACAGCGGCGGATAGATTTTTTTAGGAAGTGCGCCTGTCAGGAACATCGGACTTTTATTGAGCCCGTCCAGTACCAGTGCGCCCGCTTCGCGTGCCGCCGCAGAATTTTCCGGCAACTGGCGGTTGTTTTTCACCTGACCTGATTGCGAACCGGCCGTGACCCGTCCATCGGCCCATTCGGCGGTTGTGAGCAGCGTCCGGCAACGTTCGAGTGCTTCGGCCGTCAGAACTTGGGGAACATGTAATAGCATCGGTATCTCGCCGGGAAAGTATCAAGCGTTGCTGTGGAAAGAACAAAGCCTTCACCGGTATTGAGTGAAGGCTTTGTGTCGTGCGATGCAGTGTGGAACTGCACGGTGAGTTGCTTACTTCGCCTGCGGGTCGGTAACGAAACCGATCTTGGAAAGACCGCCGGATTGTGCCGCAGCCATGACTTGCGCTACTTTTTCGTATTGCGTGGTGCGTTCCGCGCGCAAATGCAATTCAGGTTGCGGCTCTTTTTTTGCCGCTTCCGTGATGCGCATGGTGAGCTGATTATTGTCGATCTGTTCTTCGTTCCAGAAAATCTTGCCATCAGCATCAATCGACAAATTGATGTTCTGCGGCTTGGTTTCATCTGGCTGGTTGGTGGCCCGCGGCAAATCGATTTTCACGGCATGATTCATGACGGGAATCGTGATGATGAAAATGATCAGCAACACCAGCATCACGTCAACCAGTGGCGTGGTGTTGATCTCGGGATTGAAGTCGTCGTCCGAATCGGACAGTGAACCCATTGCCATTACACGCCTCCGACCGCTGTCAGCTTGGTATTCTTGGTGCCTTTGTCAGAGTTGTCGGAATCGGCGCGGGAGCCGGTGACGAACAATGCATGCAGGTCGAAACCGAATTTGTTCAGTTTGGCGATGGTCGTCTTGTTGCCGCGTACCAGCGCGTTGTAGCCAAAGGTCGCAGGAATCGCGACGGCCAGACCGAGCGCAGTCATGATCAGCGCTTCACCCACCGGACCGGCAACCTTGTCGATGCTGGCCTGACCGGATGTGCCGATCGATACCAGTGCATGATAGATGCCCCAGACGGTGCCAAACAAACCGACGAACGGTGCAGTGGAGCCGACCGAAGCCAGCACTGCCATGCCTGCCTGCAGTTTGCCCGATGCTTCATCGATGGCTTGACGCAGCGACAGCGTAACCCAGTCGCTCACCGACAACTGGTCATGCAGATGACCCTTGTGTGCAGTGTGGTGACTCATCGAGGTGGCGCCGGCCTTTGCCACTTCGGCAAAAGGATTGTCGGTGCCCAGTGTGGCAATGCCTTCAGGCAGGCTGGTGGTATCCCAGAATGCGTGACCGGCAGCATGCGAAGCGCGTTGAAAGCGCAGCAATTGCAGTGCTTTCGTCACGATCACATACCAGGATGCGATTGACATCGCTACCAGCAATACTGCTACGCCCTTGGTGACAAAGTCGCCCTGAGCCCACAGGCTCTCTAATCCGTATGGACTTACTTCCATGATAATTTCCTCAGTAACTGTTAAGAATGATCTAGCTTGAAAACGATGGAGCCGGTAGTCGACACGACAATGGCTTTGCCGTCTTCGATGTAGGGTTTGAAGATGGCCCGCATGACCGCACGACGTGCTTCGTCGTCGAGTCGCGAGGATCCGGAAGTCTTGATGATGTCAACCTGTTCGGCGCGGCCTTTGGTATTGACCAGTACTTTGAACTGCACGACACCTTCTTCTCCCATCCGCTTGGAAACGGCAGGGTAGGTTACACGTGGTGCTTCGATGTATTCGATGCCCGAAGTAATCTGCTTCGGCAATACTGGTCCCGGTGGCGCAGCCGGTGCGGCGGCGGGCGCTGCGGCCGGCGGTGACGGATCAGCCGGTTGCGGCGGCGACGGCGGTGCGGAGATTGCGGTTGGCGCTGGTGCTGCCGTTACAGGGATTGGCGGCGGTGGCGTTACCGATTTCTTGACGACTGGAACAACTTTGGGTGGCGCAGGTTCCGCTTTGGGCGGTGCTGGCTCCGGAGCTTTTTCAGGTGTGATGAACGTAGCGAAAACCTCCTTCGGGAGGGCGCTAGTGAATTGATGAATCAAACCACTTTGCAGTGCATAGAAAAAAGCTATGTGCAGCAAAATGATGAATCCGAGGGGACCAATTTTTCTGGCTTGTTGCCAGATGGCGGCAGTCGGGCTACTCATATAAGACGACGATATGGCGTTCATGAATGTATGGTCAACTTACGCAACCATGGCGTGAAACACCATCGGTTGCGCTGCGTTTCGTGTTGTATTGTTGTGGAGGCACTCACGCAGAACGTGTTTGGCACAAGTATGGCACTTCCCGCAGGATGTCCCAATACCCAGCTCTTTGCGTAATTCAGTCATCGTTGTCATTCCTGCATCGACAGCCCGATGAATTTTGCCTTCCGAGATATTATTACAAACACATACGATCATTGTACGCCTTGCCGCCCGGTGCCCTGGGCCTTAAATGGATCTCGCACCAGAAACTATGCGAGCAATCAGGTTGAATTTTTCAGGTTGCGGCATCGTTCGTTCCACTACGGTCGCCCATTGTTCCGAGAGCTGCTGACACGTTGCCCGCAAAACGGGAGCAAGGTTGGGCAGATCGGCCAATGCTTTCAGGTGGCGCTCAATGACTGACGCCAATTTGACGCAGCTTTTGGTTTCCTGATTGCTGGCGGTATAGTGAGACATCAAATGCAGTACTGCTGATACCAGCAGCTCAGGCTGTGCCGGCGCGTTATTTGGTTCTACGAAAGCAGAATCCATCTTGTCGGTAACCATCAAACTCTCCTAAATCGGCTAGCTCGGCTGGCTAACACGTAACGCGGTGGCATTACCGTGGGCTGGCTGGTTGTTCATCGCTCTTGTGCGTTTTTTGAATCACGCTGTCAAGATGAGTTTGTTCAATTGCGTCAGGCGTAGTTTGTAAATGCGACCGCCGTGGTCAATTTCCAGTTCACGCATCTGTCGGAACAAGTCCTGACTTTTAATGCGAGTAATCGGAGCGCCGTTGGCAGCAGTTGCCGGTTTATTGCGACGATCCATTCCGTGCTCGATCAGTTGGCTCATGACACCTCCTAGTAAATGCGAACAATTCTTATTTAGATTATTCATCATTTGCCAGCAGATTGCAAGTCCTTTTATGATTTGTTGCGATCTCTTTTGTATCCGGTTGCGACAATTCCCCGTTGCTGTTGCGAAGACAGCAAAACGCCCCGGCCAGCGGGGCGTTTTGCTTTGCCATGAGGCATCAGACGGACCCGATAATCCCGCCACCGAGACACACATCGCCTTGATACAGTACGGCTGACTGGCCGGGTGTGACTGCCCATTGCGGGGTGTCGAAATGCAGACTGAAATGTTCGTTGTCAGTGGCACTGAACGTGCAGTCGACGTCTGCTTGCCGGTAACGGGTTTTGGCCGACAGTTCAGCAATTTGCGGTGCTTGCCCGGAAATCCAGCTGACCTGACTGGCGTTGAGCGTTGGCGACAGCAACCATGGATGCTGATGTCCCTGCACGATATAGAGCGTATTGTTTTCCACATCCTTGCGCGCCACATACCAGGGGGCGCTGTTGCCGTCAGCGTTCTGATGCGATTTGATGCCGCCCAGACCAATGCCTTTGCGCTGGCCCAGCGTGTAAAAGCTGAGGCCGACATGCTCGCCGACAACTTCGCCGTCTGCAGTTTTCATTGGCCCCGGCTTGTAAGACAGATAACGATTCAGGAATTCACGGAAGGGACGCTCTCCGATAAAGCAGATGCCGGTGGAATCTTTCTTTGCTGCATTGGGTAATTGCAACTGCTCGGCAATTTTCCGGACCTCGGTTTTTTGAATATTCCCAAGGGGAAATAACGTCTTCGATAATTGGGCCTGGTTCAAGCGGTGCAAAAAGTAGCTCTGGTCCTTGCTGGCATCCACGGCTTTCAATAATTCGAAGTTCCCTGCCGGATTTTCGCGTACGCGTGCATAGTGGCCGGTTGCAATCAGATCTGCGCCCAGCTTGATGGCGTGATCGAGGAATGCCTTGAATTTGATTTCGGCATTGCACAGTACATCCGGATTGGGTGTACGGCCAGCCTGGTACTCGCGCAGAAATTCGGCGAATACCCGGTCTTTGTACTCGGCAGCGAAGTTGACGGCTTCGATGTCGACACCGACCACATCTGCCACGCTGACGGCATCAATCCAGTCCTGGCGGGTAGAGCAATAATCGGAATCGTCATCGTCTTCCCAGTTTTTCATGAAGAGACCGATGACTTCGTAGCCTTGTTCTTTCAGCAACCAGGCTGATACCGAGGAGTCGACGCCTCCTGACATGCCGATGACGACGCGTTTTTTAGTCATGAATGGATCCGTTTACATTTGAAGCTGTATAGAGCAGGGTCAGCGGCGCACGCTGACCGTTGATATAGTCATCCACGCATTGCAGGACCAGCGGGCTGCGATGCAAATGGGGGCAGGCGGCCAGTTCGTCACGTGACATCCAGAGCGTACGCACGATACCTTCGTCCAGGGCACGCTCATGGCGCTGGCCAAGCACGCCGGCAAACGCAAAGCGCAAATAGGTCGCCTCGGGCGTGGCGCGGGAAGAGGACACGTTGCGTGACATATACATCCCGACCAGCGCGGTCGGCGTGAAATCATGCGCCGATTCCTCCATTGTTTCGCGAATCACGGCCTGTATCAGCGATTCGCCCTGTTCCAGATGGCCGGCGGGCTGATTGAGGCGCAAGCCATCGCCGGCGTGCTCTTCAATCATCAGGAAGCGGCCGTCACGTTCTATGATTGCCGCCACCGTGACAGAGGGTTTCCAAACATCAGTGGTCATCTAAATCCTGTATTTCCAGAGTAAGCCGGGTGTGGTCGGGGCTGAGCCAGTCATCGCGGAGCGATTTGTCCGGGCGATCTTGCCGTGGCAGGTGATTCCGCATCGCTTTTGCGGCAGCCGGATCGCCTGCCCGAATTGTCGCCGGGTCTTTACATCATGCGGGTGAAAACCGTTGCGGGCCGGCCCGGTGGCCGCTGATACGTCCGAACAGGCTATTCCTTTTTGCGCGTTCCTGGCTGATACTGGCGCCAGACAGTTCGCATTTTACCGTGGACGCTGAATTGCTTCAGGCGTAAGCCAGATTTTGTGGATTGTTGGCATGCACTGAAAATGTGCAAAGTTGTTTATATTTAAATTTTACGTGTAAGATTCCGGTAAGAATTTACAACTATAGGAGCTCTGAATGAGGTTAGGCATCCCAATGGAAAGTCGGGAGGGAGAGACACGCGTAGCAGCAACCCCGGAAACCGTGAAGAAACTTATCGCTGCCAGGCACGAAATT
>NZ_LFLS01000049.1 GCF_001189915.1 Herbaspirillum autotrophicum | reverse complement strand
CTGCTATTCTCACACTCAGCGGGGTAAGGTCATCATCAGCTCAGCCTCTTCAACTGCAGATTTGTTGCAGGCGTTTCTCTTCAAAACCCGTTTTACAGCCGCTTTAACTCACCACATCTTCATCCAACGCAGTGTTTCATACTGATTCCGGCGCGATAGCACCGCTTGATTTTTAGCATTGCTCTATTTTTATCATTTCTGATCAGGCCAGCCTGGTTGCCTTCGAAATTCACCCTGCTATCTTGATGCAGTAATCCAAAGCGCTTTTTATACCTCTTGAGACTCACTTTTACGTTTCTTTCGTGTCAGTTTCATGTATTTCCCCGACAGGTCACTTCCTCTTGATTCCAATTTCGGCCGTGACTCAGTATTCGCAGCGTGCTGATATTGCGGTATGACTTCCTTCGGTAGCGATTTCTGCCAGATCTGCATGCCATTCCATAGTGAACGGCATGCAGATATAAAAACGCCGGCTCCAGGCCGGTGTTTTTTTATGTATTCATGTGAAGTGTCTGGCAGGAGCGTTGAGTGCGCTCAGCCTTCGCATCTCATGTGAGCTGCCACCGGACTCAAATCATCATCTCTGGACCAGGCATAATTCATTGCCTCTTTGGGCGGCATCGCCGCCGCAAAGTACCACCCCTGCACGACGTCTACGCCGCAATTCCTGACCAGTGCGAGTTGCTCGTCGGTTTCCACTCCTTCTGCCACGACTTTGTAGTCGAACGCTTTGAGTAGCCGGCACAATTCCACATACAGACGTGCGCCGCGTGAATTGACGTCACCGGTGACCAGGCTTTTATCGAGCTTGACGGTATCGATGCCGAGCTGGTGCAGCAGGGACAGATTGGAATAGCCGGTGCCGAAATCATCGATGGCCAGTTCAAAACCGCGCGTGCGCAGATTGTTGACGTTGTCTGCGAGATGCAGGAACTGGTCGGTAAAGGAGCTTTCCAGCATTTCCAGATTGAGACCAACTGAAGCGGTTTCCACTTTGCTGATGAGGGCACGCACCTTGTCGTCGGAGGAGAGGAAATCGGCTGTCAGGTTGAGGCTGACACGCGGTTCGAATCCTTGTTGTTTCCACGTCCGCAAGTCATCGAGCGCTTGTTTGATGACCCAGTTATCAACCGCATCCGAGTAGCCGGCATTTTGCAGTTTGTCGATGAATGCGGGACCGATGATTTTTCCATTCGGCATGCGCAAGCGCAGCAAGGCTTCAAAGCCATGGACCTTCATGGTTTTCATGCAGATTTGCGGCTGATACCATAATTCCAGCGTGCCGGAACTGATCAGGTTGATGGCCTCGGTCGCTTGTTTATGTACCTCCAGCGAACGTTTCTGCAGATGAATATAGCGCTCTTCGGTGGCGTCGAAAGTGGCTGCCTGCAGTGCCTCATCGGAAAAGATTTTCTTCAGTTTGTTTCTGATCGAGGCGCCGCTTTCGATACCCAGAAACGGATAGTAAATCGCCGTGCCTACTCCCAGCATCAGCAGCTGAAACAGTATGGTGAGCAAGCTGCCGCCACCGGCTTCATAAGCGTTGATGCCGACCGGCAGCACCCAGTGCACGTTGGCTGCCAACGGGATCAGATGCAGCGAGGCGATGCCGTATGCCAGCAAAAAACCGACTACCGGATAAATGATGAAGGGAATGGCGAGATAGGGATTGAAAACGATTGGATAGCCGAAAATCAATAATTCATTGATGTTGAATAACTGTAGCGGCATCGATATTTTTGGAATCAGATTGTCGCGCTCGGCATGGCGCCGCAACAGCATGGCGAGCATCATCGACAGCGTGCCGCCGGCACCACCGAACAGGACAAACGTGTTGAGCAGACTGCCCATGGTGAAGTTGCCGCTGACGGTCTGATTCAGATCGTGTACCGACATCAGGGTCGAATAAACATATGTGCCATGAATGCCGAGCGTCCACAAAACATGGACCACGAACATGCGAATGCAGCCCTGGATGATTTGCGGCAATTGTGCAATGTAATCGCCGGGAATGCCGAGTTCGCGGATCACCAGTACGGAGACGAAGTGAAACACGAAGCTGCTGGCCAGCACCGTGATGATGGCCGGAATAATGGCGTTGACGCTGGATGTCAGCAGTGAACTGACGACAGTGTCTTTTACCAATGCGAAGCCCTGGCGTTGCACGGTACGCAGCAGGTAAATGGCAAACAAAGGAATGACGATGCTGTAGATGCTGGACATCGCTTGCACGATCACCAACGGCTGTTCGAGGCTCACCGGTGCCACAACGACACAAAAACTGATGCCGCTGATCAGTGCGCCAACCAGCGGATCGACTTTTTTGTAGCGCGCCAGGTTATAGCCGAGCAGGGCCGCAACGGTGTAAGGCAGAGCGATCCTGACTGGTGTCAGGATGTTCTGCATGATGTCGTAAATGCTGCCGGGATTGTTGCTGTAGTTGAACAAGGTCGAACCCAGTTCCAGTAACGACATGATCATGTAGACCGGCAATATGGCAATGAATGTTTCCCGCATCACCAGCAACAGATTGACTTGTCCCGGCCCCGCGAATCGTTTGCTGAAGAACGTGCTTATTCTTTTCATATTGGATGAGCGCAGCCGCAAAATGATTGCAGGGTGGAAAGAAATGGGCTGTTACCGATAGTGTTTTCGTCTTGGGTGTTCGTGTGAGTTTCTAACTCTATATCAGACATCTGTAACAGAGATGTTTTTTTCATCACGGCACGCGGCTATTTTTTGCTTTCCTGATTTTTTTGCGTGGAATATTTCCCGCCGGATTGTTTTTGATGGAAGACAACAACGATAGCTGTTATCGGCAATGGCGTTTGTTGTTCCGAGGCATTACATCCATGCCGGCAACACGACGAAAGCGGGGGAGCAAGAGCGCAATGCAACGCTGATGCCAGATGTTCAGCATGATTGGGCGATGCCGGGATTGCGGCAGAACGCAAAAATATTTTATGTTGAAGACAGCGTCAGCGCGCTTGACGCTTGGCATTCAGCGACTTTAAGCGCTGTTGGCGACCGCCGGCAGAATTGATATAAATAATTGTTAAAAAAACATCTCGTCCGTGAAACCTTGAGTAAATTCCACTGTCATTTCTTCTCTGCCTGCACATCGGTCAAACAGGGCGCGGCACGTTGCAGTTGATCAGCGCTTTGCGGTGCCGGTACGAATTTCCACACGGTATTTTTATGACAACCGGTCTCTGTTGCAAGCGGGGTCGGGCATTTTTCATGGGTTCTTATGCGTATAGCCATTTTCACCGGACTAGTTGTGTTCGTTGTATTTCAGTTTGCCGGTATGGCCGCTGCCGCTGAAACGCCATCAGAAACCAACCGCTTGCTGGCAGCAGAAGCAACCGACAGTTTGTCCAGTGGCATACGTTACAAATATGGCGGCAATAATCCCGCAGTCGGGCTCGATTGCAGTGCCTTCATCGCTTATCTGTTCAAGGAAGCAATCGGTGGCCGCCTGCCGCGCACGGCGAGTCAGATGAGCGAAATGGGCGACAAGGTGAGTCCGGATCGCATGCAGCCCGGTGACCTGGTCTTTTTTCGCAATGCCAGACGGGCGATTGCCCATGTCGGCATTTATATTGGTGACATGAAGTTCGTCCACGCGTCCCGCAAACATGGCGTGGTGCGCGAATCGAGTCTGACCACGCCCTATTGGAAGAATCATTTCAACGGCGTACGCCGCTTGTCGGACACCACGCCGCAGTCCTGATACCGCAGCGGCCAGCGGCATTGTCCCGGCAGGCAATGCGGTTCGGGATTGACAGATCCTTGCCGGGCCGACATTATCGCGTCTTGCCATTTGATAATGATCGGCAGCGTCGTCACGCACCCTCAGAACGCAGCGCGTTCCGGCTACGGCGCACACCGTCGATCAAGACCGGAAAATTACATGAACGCCTCCCGCAGCAGCGACCTCAAACCAATCATTCTTACCGGCGACCGTCCGACCGGACCGCTCCATCTGGGGCACTTCGTCGGCAGCCTGCGCAATCGCGTGACGTACCAAAGCACGTATCGCCAGTTCATCATGTTGGCCGATGCTCAGGCACTGACCGACAACATGAACGACACCAGCAAGGTGCATCGCAATGTGGTTGAGGTGGCGCTGGATTATCTGGCAGTCGGTATCGACCCGGCCCAATCGACGATTCTGATTCAGTCGCAGGTGCCGGAACTGGCCGAGCTGTCTTTCTATTACCTGAATCTGGTGACAGTGGCGCGGCTTGAGCGCAATCCCACGGTCAAGGAAGAAATCCGGTTGCGCGGTTTTGAGCGCGACATACCAGCCGGTTTCCTGACTTACCCGGCCAGCCAGGCGGCCGATATCTCGGCCTTCAAGGCGTCGCTGGTCCCGGTCGGCGAAGATCAGTTGCCCATGATCGAGCAGACCAATGAAATCGTGCGCCGTTTCAACCGCATGGCCGGACGTGACGTACTGGTCGAGGCGCAGGCGCTGGTGCCGGCTATCGGCCGGCTGCCGGGGATTGACGGCAAGGCCAAGATGAGCAAGTCGCTCGGCAACGTGATCAATCTCGGTGCCACCGCAGATGAAGTGCGCGCTGCGGTGAAAAAGGTCTACACCGATCCGTTGCACCTGCGCGTTGCTGACCCCGGACATCTGGAAGGCAACGTTGCCTTCATCTATCTCGATGCCTTCGATCCGGATCAGGAAGGTCTGGCCAGACTCAAGGAGCACTATGTTGCCGGCGGTCTGGCCGACAGCCTGGTAAAGGCGCGTCTGGAAACCTGCCTGCAGGATTTGCTGGAACCGATTCGTACGCGTCGGCAGGAGTTCGCGCAAGACCGGGCGCAAGTCATGCAAATGCTGAAAGAGGGTACCGAAAAGGCACGCGAAGTAGCAGCGCAAACCATGGCCGAAGTGAAAGACGTGCTGGGCCTGCGCTATTTCTGATACCCGGCGCGCGTGCATGTTCCGCGCATAAATCGCCACGGTGCTAGACTGGCTGCTCCCTTCCTGAAGAAAGCACACCATGTCTTTGCGCACAACATTGCTGATGTCGACAGCGGTCCTTGCCATCGCCTTGCCGATGCTGGCGGCGGCACAGAATTCGCCGCCGGTACGTATCCGGGGTACCGTCGAGGCGGCAGATGCTGCCAGCGTCCGGGTGCAGACCCGGGAAGGCAATCAGGTCACGCTGGCCATCGGCAGCGGCACGCGTTATTCGGCGGTCAAGGCGCTGGATCTGTCGGCCATTACCAGCGGCAGTTTTATCGGTACCGCCGGCAAGCCCGGTCCCAACGGCAGTGTTGAAGCGATTGAAGTGCTGGTGTTTCCCGAGGAAGCACGCGGCTCTGGCGAAGGGCATTATGACTGGGATTTGCTGCCCGGCAGCAGCATGACCAATGCCACGGTAGCGGCCGCGGTGTCAGGTAACAATGGCCGTGATCTGGATCTGGTGTATCAGGGCAAGAGCATCAAGGTACATGTACCGCAAGGCGTGCCGGTAGTCACGTTTGCGCTGGCGACGCAGCAGGATGTAAAACCCGGGCTGGCCGTATTCATCGTTGCCAGCCGTGTTGCCGATGGCATGAACGCAGCCCGTATCGTGGTGGAAAAAGATGGTGTCAAACCACCGATGTAATTGACATCGTGTTGCCGGCTGGTTTTCTTATGCCTGACGGGAATAAGCGAATGATTTCTTGATCCTTCCATGAGGACTGTTGCGGCTTTATAGTTGCGCTGTCTCCTCATTGACCTCCTGAAAGAAAGTTGGTGAGATTAAACCCGCATGGCGCGAGCCCGGCGGGTTTTTTTTGTGGTCGGCCGGATTGCTGGCGGCTGCAGCGACAGTGCCGGAGCGATCCCTTATACTGATTGCGTCGGGCGGTACGGAGCACGCCTTCATTTCAGGAAATCAGAGCATGTCTGTTGCTTATCTGCGCGAGCTGGCGGGGAAGAACCGGACCCATCAGGGCAACCGTCATCTGGCGTTCATTCTCTCGGCCATCGCCGGTGCCGTCAATGCCGGCGGCTTTCTGGCCGTCGGTCAATATACCTCGCACATGTCGGGCATCATTTCGGCGATGGCCGATCATCTGGCGCTGGGTTCGGTCACCCTGATGCTGGCAGGGGCGGCCTGCCTGTTCTTTTTCGGTGCCGGTGCCGCCACTTCGGCAGTCATGATCAACTGGTCCCGGCGTCGCCACCTGCATGCGGAATACGCCATGCCGCTGATGCTGGAGGCCTTGCTGTTGTTGGTGTTTGCCGTACTCGGCGGCAATATGGTGACCCATGAATGGTTATTCATCCCGGTCACGGTGATCTTGCTGTGCTTCGTCATGGGGCTGCAAAATGCCATGATCACCAAGCTGTCGCGGGCAGAAATCCGAACTACCCATGTCACCGGCATGGTGACCGACATCGGTATCGAGCTGGGGAAAATGATTTACTGGAACCGGCATGATTATCCGGAAGGCCGGGTGCACGCCGATATGGCCAAGCTGAAAAATCTGTCGAAGCTGGTATGCCTGTTTTTCCTGGGCGGATTTGTCGGTGCCCTGGGTTTCAAGCACATCGGCTTCGTTTTTGGCGTGCCGCTGGCCGGGACGCTGGTCTTGTTGGCACTGATACCGGTAATTGATGACTTGCGGCATCTTTTCCGACGCGATTGAGCCGGTTTTGGCGAGATCCTGCTTATACATTGGGCAATCTGTTGAAAATCCAGTCTGGACAAGGTATTGCGGACGCCGCAGACAAGTTGTCCACAGATCTGTTCACAGAAATTGTGGGTAAGCCGGGTGGCGATTTGAATTGCCTTGAGTGTGTCCGGGCGCGTACCATGACGCCATTCTGACTTTTTGCACCTCGGCAGGATGGCCGTTGGCGCCAGTTATCCCCCTTTATACGGAACACAGTAATGAATAATGATTTGACGAAAGATGAATTTGACGCGCTTGGTCAGGTCAGTCGCAATGAACATCGTGGTCGCGCCAGCGCCTGCGTGGCCAGAAATACCAAGCGTCTGACTGGTCTCAAGTTCATGGAGTTTTCCAAGGCCGGGCATTTGTCGCTGACCGACAAGGGCAAGCAAATCCTGTTCATTCACCGCTGTATCGAAGCCTTGCGGGCGCTGGCGGCAGATGTGCAGGCGCAGCCGGATGCCGATGTTGCGATCTTTCTCGGCCGCAAGGGCCATATCGCTCCGCGTGACGGCGCAGAAGGTTTTGATGTCACCCAACGTGGTCGTGAGTCACTGGCCGACATCGACGCCCAGAGCCGCTGAGGCGGTCGTCTGTACCTGATGGGTGGCCCGGCAGGCATCGATCAGGGCAGGCGGATATCGGCGGTTGTGAGAAAATACGCCGATGAAATCAACTCAACCACGTCAATCCGTCCGTCCGCTGATCCCGCTTGCTGATTACCAGCGCATCTTTCGCGTCATTCACTCGGTGCTCGACAGCGTCGATGCCAATATTCCGGCAGCCGCTTTTTTCTTCAGCGTCACGGCGGCGCAAATTCTCAAGAAATTTTACAAACTCAATGCCTACCCGGTAGCCGGTGCGGCGTTCTATCTGATCAGCCCCGATCACAGCGCTGCTTTGTCATTCGGCACGCTCGATGGCGACCAGGTCGATAGCAACAGCGAGGCATTTCATTGCTGGGTACAGGCCGATGGCTATGTGCTGGACTTCATGGCACCGGTTTATCAGGAATTGCTGGCGGCAGCCGGGCATACCTTGAACGTGCCGCGTCTGATGTTTCAGAAACCGCTGACGAGCATGGCAGCATCACCGAGCGCCTTGCATGTGCCCGGTGATTTCCGGCTGGAACCGAACCTGGCCTTGACCCGCGACCTGTTGCAACAATTCATGGGCAAGCCGGCCCTCAATAATTTATCGCAGGTATGTGTGGACTGGTATCAGAAACCACCGAAGCCGCTCGGCACCGATTTGAGCCTGCATGGCGAAGCCGGTGAAGAAGGCAAGATCCGCCTCAGCACATTGCAATTGAATGGTGCCTGGTAATCAGGCTGTGGCGATTTCAGGATTGTCTTGCAGGATGGCTGCGGCCGGATGGCGCGGGGGAGAGCGGTACGCCGGACGTTGAATCCGGCGTACCGTGCAATCATGCATATCGGTTGCATGTATCGCGAAAACAGAGACACGATAGCCGACCATTGTGACGATGATATGACACGTCGCCGTTTATTCCGGCAACGGGGCGCGCCTTGTTCTGGTGCGTCGGTATGCTGAGTGGCTGTCATGAAGGCGTCACAAGACCTCAATACAATACGCTGGTCTCCTCGAAATTATTTCGACTTACCTGCAACGTCATGACGTTGCAGGTTTTTTTTCGGGGATATCGCCTATGCCGGCCAGTGGCGTTGTAACCCGGCAAACGCACACGTCATGGAAGCCGCCTTCCTCCCTCCTGGCTTGTCCAGTCTCGCGGCGCGGGGTGCGCATGTCTTTCTTCCCCCTGCATTGCGCTCTTGCTGATGGTTCGTGCACATTGCCCAACAATGTGTTCGGATCGCAAATCTGATCAAAATCAACGACTTGAATCACTTCTTACGCGCTTATCCACAAGCTTGTTAACAAAATCCGTGGATAACTTGTTGCCGTGGATATTTCCCGTGCAGCGCCGCCCGGTTTTTTGCTCCCATCTGAAATCGCTGACGAATCAAACACTTGAATTGTTTTTCTTGCGCTTTTCCACATGCTTGTGCCCATCATGCGCAGACAACTTATACACAGCAGGCACGTTTGCAGCAGTACGCGCCCCGGCTTTCGGTTTTGATGCGGCGATGCAGATGTTGTCCGGAAGTGGCTGATCATTTTTGGTCGGAATCATAAATACGAACCGAATCAATGACTTGAATGAGTTCTCAGGTACTTATCCACAAGCTTGTTAACAAAATATAGGGATAACTACGCGATGCGAAAATTGGCATTTTCGGCGCCTGCACAATTATCCGTACGAATCAGAAATGGCAGATGAATCAAGGGCTTGGGCGAGTTCTCACACGCTTATCCACAGGCTTGACCACAAAATCCGGGGATAACTTATGCACAGCTTGCAAGAGCCCGGCGACGGTGGCCGGGAAGATTTGTCGGCGGCATACAGACGAAGTGAGGCACTTCCGGTGCATTTGTGACCGGAAGTGAAAATGGCAAACGAATCAATGACTTGGCGGGGTTCTCACAAGCTTGTCCACAAGCTTGTTAACAAAATGTGGGGATAACTCAGCGATCTTCGCCGGTGGTATAGGGTTCCAGCTTGACTGCTGCCATGCTGTAGCCGGCGCTGCCCATCATGGTATCGGAGCGATCCACTTTCAATACGCCGCTGATCCATACCGGGTCCATGGTGCGGATATCTTTGGCAGCCTTGGCGCTGCGCACGTGAATGACTTGATTGGACGGCGGTGGCGGGACATGGATGCAGGCGCCGAAGTAGGGCACCAGCAAGAATTCCCGGAGTGCATCGCCTTCGCGTTCGAGCGACACGACAAAGCCCGGAATGCGGATGGCGACGCCATCCATCTTGGGATCGATGGGCGCGCTCTGCCAATATTTCTTGGCTTTCTCCAGTGCTTCCATGGCGCGCGGATCGCCGTCATCCATCTTGTCCAGTTGCAGACCCTTGAACGGCTTCATCGGATCCCAATCTTTGGGAATCAGCGATTCCCACGCCACTTCCTGAAACTCGCCGGCCTTTTTTGCCGACGGTTGGTAAGGTGCGTTGGCATCGGCTTTCTGCTGCAACTTGTCGCCTACCTGATATTGCGCATGATCGGGGTTGGCGCTGGTGCTGACCGGCGCTGCAGCCGGCCTGGGTGGTGCGGCCGGGGAGGCGATCAGCCGCAGCGAGTAGCCGACCAGTAATCCGGCGGCAACGATGCCGCCTATCCAAACAATACTTTTCATGATGTCAAAGGCGTGGCGTCAAGCCATCCGCTAAGCTGAGCCGGTATGCGCGCATGCCCGGCAACAGGCTGGCGATGAATCCGGCGAAAATGATCCACAGCAGCAACTGTATCTCTGCAGGCGCTGGCAAGGTCGGGTGTAATGTTACGCCAAATTGCGCACTGAGCATGGGGCCCAGCGCAAACAGCGCCAGCGTCAGCAGCAGCAGACCGAGCAGGACGCCGGCCAGCATGACGCTCATGCCTTCCAGCGCCAGCAGCAGGAAGACGTCACGCGGACGGGCGCCGACCGAGCGCAGGATGGCCAGTTCACGTCGCCGCTCGCCGAGACTGGCCAGAATCGAGGACACCAACCCGGCGAGGCCGACCACCACCACCATCGCCGACACCACCAGCAAGGCATTCTCGCCAACCCCGACCACTTGCCACAACTCATCGAGCGCGACACCGGGCAATACCGCCATCAACGGTTCCGTGGTGTCGTCGGCAATGTCGCGTTGCAGGCGGAATACTTGCGCCCGGTTTTTCAATCCGACCAGAACGGCCGTGACGGTTTTCGGGGTCAAGTCGAATTTCCTGACCAGCGCCGCAGAAATCGACAGACCGGGCAAGCGGGCGCCACCTTCCCAATCCAGATGAATGGCTTGCATGCCATCCAGCCCGATATGGACGGTGCGATCCACCGGGGTGCCGGTGCGCGCCAGAATGCCGGTCACCACAAATGGTTTGTCGGCATGATCGTTGAGATGCATGCCGCCCATGCCGTGACTCAGCACGATGTGGTCGCCCACTTTGTAATGCAGACGTTGCGCGACTTCGGCGCCGAGCACGGTATCAAATACCGAAGCAAACGGCTGGCCTTCGTTCAATTGCAGTGGTTGCCCGGCACCGTAATGAAAATGCCTGAAGTAATCATTGTTGGTGGCCAGTACCGGAAAGCCGCGATGCGAATCACCCAGCGACAGCGGAATGGTCCACGCCACGGCCGGATTGGCGGCCAGCTTGCGGGCACTGTCCCACCCGATATTGTTGGTCGCGCCGCCAATGCGAAAGATCGCATACAGCATCAGCTGTACCGGGCTGGTGCGGGCGCCGACGACCAGATCGGTGCCGGATACCGATTGCGAAAAACCATCGCGCACTTCATGCCGCACCCGTTCAATACCGAGCAACATGGTGGTGGAGAGGGCGATTGCCAGCAGCATCAACCCCAGCGTGAAACGCCGGTTCCAGGCACTGCGTGCCGCCAGTCGCAGCAATAACTTCATGCTGCATCCTCCACCGCGGCGCGGTTGATCTGATCCAGTGCAATGCGGCGCGTAAAGCGTTCCGCCAGACGCAAGTCGTGGCTGACGAAAATCAGACTGGCACCGGCTTGTTCGCATTCATGTTGCACCAGATCGAGAAAGGCTTGCTGGCGATTGCTATCGAGCGCCGAGGTCGGTTCATCGGCCACCACGATTTCAGGTCTGCCGATCAGGGCGCGCGCTGCTGCCACGCGTTGCTGCTGACCGATGGAGAGTTGCGTCACCGGACGCGACCACAGCGCCGGCGCCAGATCGAGACTGCGCAGCAAGGATTCGGCGGCGCTGCGCAAATCCAGTCCTTGCGCCAGTACGCGCTGCTGGCGGTAAGCCGAAAACTGGCAGGGCAGCATCACGTTGTCCAGAATCGACAGGTAGGGAATCAGATTGAATTGCTGAAAAATGAAACCGATATGATCGACGCGGAAGCGATCGCGCCGCGCGGCCGGCAATTGTTGCAAGCTGCTCCCGAGAATGCTGACGCTGCCCTGGCCGGGCACGATGATGCCGCCGATCAATGCCAGCAAAGTGCTTTTGCCGCTGCCGCTGGGGCCGCTGACAAAGACATGTTCGCGCGCCGCCACCGAGAATTCATCGATGGTCAGCGTCGCCGCAGTGTGGCCGGGCCAGGCGAAAGAAATGTCGCGCAGGGCGATGGCGGCGTCGGTCATAGGGTGGTGCTTATGGCAAATTGAGTGTGCGGTTGTCGGGTGTCAGTGTAGCGGCGGATTGACGTTTGGGCGTCACGACTTGTACCGCAATGCGTTGAAATCCGCTGAAGCGCTTGAACAGGTTGACGTCAATCTCGCGCAGTTGCTCCGGGTGCTGGCAACGAAACGTGAAGTCGGCATCGAGATCGGCATGGCCGTCAGCCGTGGCATGGCCGGATGGCGTGGCATCGGCGGCAGCTTTTTCACCAAGCAGCAGCGGATCGATGCTGCCGGCATACAAACTCACCGCCGTCAGATTGCAGGTGGCGGCCGGCGAGGTGACGAACAATTTGCCGGCGGCGCGCAGATCGGCGCTCATGGCCCGCACCGCTTGCTTATCCTTGGCGCTGTTGGCGGCGTGTTCAAAGCCGACCAGATTGGCCAGCGGACTGTCCAGATGCAGGGACAAGGTATTGCCATCGAGCGCGACATCAAGCTGGCCGACGCCATGGACGTGAGCCTCATGCGCCGGGACGCTGGCGCTGAGCAATAGCAGGGTGCAGCCGATAAGACCGGCGCGGGTTCGAAGAGTCATGAAGGCAGCCTTTAGGGTGGGGAGCTATGTGGCAGAACGGCATTTTGCAGCGAATGACAGATTTCTGCGGTGTTTGTTACATCCTGCAACAGCGTTGCATTATAATGCGGTTTCTGCAACCCGGTTGCAATCGGGTTGTTCCCTGAATATTGCAGTCTTATTTTCCTTGCATCGTGTCTATTTTCTCTCGCGTCTTGCTTAGGACCAGTGTGCTCGCTTACCCATGGTGGTATCGCGTGCTGCTGGTGGTGCCCGTGTGCCTGTTGTTGTGGCTCGGGGTGTGTTGGGCTTTGGGAGGAGATTGAACATGTCAGTCGCCATTGCATTGGAAAATCTGACCGTCAGTTACCGGCGTCATCCGGCCTTGCATCACATCAACGGCAGTTTTGCGCGCGGCTCGCTGACCGCCGTGGTCGGCCCCAATGGTGCCGGCAAAAGCACCTTGCTCAAAAGCATGCTGGGTTTGGTCCGGTGTAACAGCGGCCGCGTGATCAATCACACCGACACCAAACGCATTGCCTATTTGCCGCAGCAAGCCGAGATTGATCGCAGCTTCCCGATTGCGGTGCTGGATTGTGTCTTGCTTGGTTACTGGCAACGCAGTGGCTTGCTCGGCGGGATCAATGCCGACATGGTCGAGCGCGCACGGCAGGCACTTGCCGCCGTGGGGCTGGATGGCTTTGCCCGGCGGCCGATTGCCAGTCTGTCGGTGGGGCAATTTCAACGCGTGCTGTTTGCCCGCATCCTGTTGCAGGATGCCGAGCTGATCATGCTGGATGAACCATTCAGCGCCATTGATACCCGGACTACCAATGACCTGTTGCGCATCATCGCCACCTGGCATGGCGAGCAGCGCACCGTGATTGCTGTGCTGCATGATTACGAACAGGTGCGTCGTGCGTTTCCGCAGACCTTGCTGCTGGCGCGCAATGTGGTGGCCTGGGGTGACACTGAACAAGTGTTGTGTCATGACAATCTGCACCGCGCGCGCGCCATGGCGGAAGCGGTTGATGATCACGCACCGTTGTGCAAAGAGGATGGTCCGCAATGATGTCACTGCACGATGTGTATCAGCTGGCGGTGGGACCGTTTCAGGAATTCGCCTTCATGCGCCGGGCGCTGATTGCCACCTTTGCATTGGCGCTGAGCAGTGCGCCGCTTGGCGTCATGCTGACCTTGCGTCGCATGAGTCTGTTCGGCGAGGCATTGAGCCACGCCGTATTGCCGGGCGTGGCGATTGGCTTCATCTTTTTCGGATTGTCATTGCCGGCCTTGAGTATCGGCGGCTTTCTTGCCGGCGTGATCGTGGTGGCGCTGGCGGGATTGATCAGCCGTTATACCGAAATCAAGGAAGACGCCAGTCTGGCGGCCATCTATGTAGTGGCGCTGGCACTGGGCGTGATTCTGATTTCCGGGCATGGCACCCAGCTCGACTTGCTGCACATCCTGTTCGGCAACGTGCTGGGCGTGGATACCGAAGGCTTGCTGCTGGTCGCTGGCGTCTCGACTGCCAGCGTACTGTTGATGGCGGCCCTGTATCGCGGTTTGCTGCTGGAGAGTTTCGACCCTTCCTATCTGGCGGGCAGTGGCGGTCGCGGCGTGCTGTATCAGCAATTGTTTTTGATGCTGGTGGTATTGAATCTGGTGGCGTCGTTCCAGACCCTCGGGACATTGATGGCGGTCGGTCTGATGATGCTGCCGGCGGTATCGGCACGACTCTGGCATGACACCCTGCCGGCGCAATTGCTCAACAGCGTGGTGCAGGCCGCCGCCGCCGGTTATGCCGGTTTGATGTTTTCCTATTACGCCTCCATGCCGTCGGGCCCGGTGATCATTGTTTGCGCCGGCGGTTTCTATGTGCTGTCGCTGATTTTTGCGCCGCGCGGCTGGCTGCCGCGATTGCTGCGCCGTCCGCACTTGCGTGCCTGATTGTTTATTCAAAGGAGTTATTCGTGAAGCGTTTTTGTCAGATCGTTTTGCTGGTGTCGGTGATGCTGACGCAAGTGGCGCTGGCGGCAGATAAATTGCCGGTGGTTGCCAGTTTCAGCATATTGGGCGACATCGTCGCGCAGGTCGGTGGTGACCGGGTCAGCGTGTCGACGCTGGTCGGTCCGGATCAGGATGCCCACGTATTTCAACCGGCGCCGGATAATCTCAAGACCGTGGCGCGCGCCAGGCTGGTGGTGGTCAATGGTTTGGGGTTTGAAGGCTGGATGGACCGGCTGGTGCAGTCGGCCGGTTATCGCGGCGACATCGTGGTGGCGTCAAATGGCATTGCCGTGCGCGAGCGTGATGATGAACACGCCGGTCACGACGACCATGCCCATGATGATCACGCTCATCAACACGGCAAGAACGATCCGCATGCCTGGCAAAACCCGCTCAATGTGGTGGTCTACGTGCGCAATATCACGGCAGCACTGAGCAAGACGGATCCCTCCGGCGCCGCCATTTACAAGAAGAACGGTGATGCCTATATTGCACAACTGAACGAACTGGACCGTTGGGCCGCTGCGCAATTCGCCAGTATTCCCGATGCCCGTCGCAAGGTCATTACTTCGCACGACGCCTTCGAATACTTCGGCGCCCATTACAAAGTACGTTTTCTGGCGCCGCAAGGTGTGTCGACTGACAGCGAGCCAAGCGCCCGCGATGTGGCGCAACTGATCCGGCAGATCAAGCAGGAAAAGATTCGCGCCGTGTTCATTGAAAACATGAGCAACCCGAAACTGATGCAACAGATCAGCAAGGAAGCCGGCGCCACGCTGGGTGGCAAACTGTATGCAGATGCACTGTCTAAGGCGGATGGTCCGGCCCCGACGTACTTGCTGCTGATGCGCTACAACATCGGACAATTGCTGGCGCAACTGAAGAAGCAGTAAGGCGCTGAGGCCGGGTGGGGCGTCGCCATCATGAAATGCAAACTTCGCGTATGCTTGTCGGCTTGTATTTGATGGCAAATGCATTCACTACAGGAGATGACAATCATGGTTCACGTTTTAGCTTTCATTACCGCCAAGCCCGGCAAACGCGAAGAATTGCTGCAACTGGTCCGCGCCAATCTGGCTGCGGTACGTGCCGAGCAGGGGTGTATCGATTATGGGCCAGTGATCGACGTGGATGGGTTTGGTGGTTCGCAGGCGCCGATTGGTGACGACACATTCGTGTTCGTGGAAAAGTGGGAAAGCGCCGATGCGCTCAAGCTGCATTTCACCCAACCGCACATGCTCGACTATCGCGAAAAATCCAAAGACCTGATCGCCAACCGGGCGGTTCACATATTGTCATCGGCCGGGTGAGTGCGTTCCGGATCGTAGGCTGAGGCGCGTCCCATCTGCATCAGCCACGCCGTAAAGGTGTTCAGAGCATTGCTGTTGGCGCCGTCGGTCCGGTGCAGCATGTGAAATCCCTGGCCGTGCAATACCACTTCCGGAAATAACTGGCGCAAGCGATCATGCGCCAGATCATCGTCCACCAGCGCCAGCGTTCCCATCGCTACTCCCAGGTCGGTGGACGCTGCTTGCAGACTCAGAAAAAAATGTTCATAACTGGTACCCGGCAGCCGTTTCCGGACCGTGACGCCAGCCTTGGCCAGCCACTGCGCCCACGCCTCGGCCCGTACACTCAAATGAATCAGTGACGCCTGCAACAGATCGGCGGGTTTGTTGATCGGGTGCAGTTCCAGATAATGCGGCGAGGCCAGCGGCGCCGAGACATCATCCAGAAAACGGGTGCAGGTGAAGCCGCTGCGCTGTATCGGACTGCGCCACAGAATCACATCGAACGGTTCTTTCATCTCTTCAAAATGTTCCGATACCGAAGTCGTCACCCGCACCTCGATGCGCGGATTGTCGATCTGAAATTGCGACAGCCGCGGGATCAGCCAGCGCATGGCCACTGACGGCGCCGTGATGACGCGCACGATACGGTTTTTGCCGGTAAATGTCAGTTGCTCTGCTGCCAACGCAATACGGTCCAGACTGGCTTTGACTTCCAGATAAAACAAATGCGCCGCTTCTGTTGCTTCAACACCACGCGGGCGGCGGATGAAGAGCGCCATGCCAAAATGTTCTTCCAGCAATTTTATTTGCTGGCTCACCGCACTGTGCGTGATATGCAACTCCTGTGCGGCCACAGTGAGACTCTTGGTACGCACTGCTGCTTCGAACACTTTCAAGGCTTTGAGCGGGGGCAGGGGATTATTCATGATGTAAGTTTATCTTACACTGGTGTCGGAAAATATTGCTTTTTCAAAGTGAGCCTTCGGCCTATTCTCACTATCACTACTTTGATGCGAGTGAAGAGAGCAAAAATGTCCAGTTCTAAATCTGCCGGTTTTTCTAATAATTTACAGGGTTTGCTGCAGGCTTGCCAGTCGTTTGTGCAACGCCATCTGATGCTGTCGCAGCCGACGCCGGAAACCGTGATTCTGTTTGATGTCAGCGATGCCGCATTTCTGAATGGCGCCAGCAGCCATGCCGACATGGAGCGTCGTTTGCGCTGGTTGGATCGCAGCCATCTGGCGGCGCTGGTGCACTTGAAAACACTGGCCTGAACTGCGTAATACGCAGTTGTCGCCCTGATGCGTTGTCAGCCGGTGGCGGCGCAATGCCCGAGTGGGAAGAGGTACTCCTGCACCTGATGATGGTCAGTGCAGGATGTTATGGTGATGCAGCGTTCAGGCTTTTGAAAACGTGAATGCCGATTGTTGTGGCGGTGTCGTTGCTGCAACGGATGCTACGGATTTTTTTCTGCCGCTGTCACTGGCAGTTGCCGGTTGCTGCAACAGATGCATCGGGCCAAACAGTTGCTGCATTCCGCTGTGGCCGATAAAGCTCAGGTTGTAGGGATGTTCTGCCACTGCTTGCGGGAAGCGCTCGCACAATGGCAACGCCTGCAATTGTTCGGCAATTTTTCCCCACAGCACCAGCACCGGGGCCGCGTGCTTGCCATCACGTTCTGCCAGTGCCTGCAGCACCACGTGCAGGAACGGCTTCCAGGCTTTGGCATCCTTCACGGGCGCCACATGCGCGCGAAATACCAGGCTGGCATTGAGCAACAAAAAACCTTGCGCATGCAGATTATGTTCCAGATCCGCAAGGGTTTGTATGTGACCTGAATCTGCTGTCTGCGCCACCGCAGCTATACCGCTCAGTGCATCGCCCGAGGTGTTGTCGGCGCTGATGCGACCATCGGCCACCAGCAGCATTTTCATGAAATTGCGCAACGACGTGGCGCGATTGACTTGCTTCGACAACCCTTTATCCGACCACAGCGAACCAACCGCACCGTCCATGAAACAGACGCCGGTGGCGCTGGCCGCGCGCGGGTAGGGGCCTTCACCGACCAGGACATACCGTACCGCGTTGAGCGGCTGACGGAAGGCTGCGAACAGTCGTCCTTCGGTCGGCAGATAATCATCCTGTGCCAGCGCCGGCAGATAGGCCGGATCGGCATCGGCCACGGCTTGCAGGCCGGTTTGAAGGGTGGCTTGCCATGACGGATCGGCATTGTGGATTAATGCCAGCAACGCTGGCGGGATGATGGCTGGCATAAGTCAGATAATGATTGTTGATGTGAATGTGTCGCCGGATCAGGCGACAGCGGTATCTTCGCCCGGCGCACCGAACAATTGCCGTTTCAGCTGATGCAGCTGGTCGCGCACCTTGGCGGCCTTTTCGAACTCCAGATTCTTGGCGTGATCCTGCATCAGTTTTTCCAGGCGCTTGATTTCCTTGCTGATCTGCTTTTCACTCATCGCTTCGTAATTGGTGGTCTCCTGGGCTGCCAGCAATTCGGTGCGCGCTTCTTGCGGGTTGTAGACGCCATCGATCAGTTCGCGGATTTCCTTCTTGATGCCCTTCGGCGTAATGCCGTTGGCTTCGTTGAAGGCCACTTGCTTGGCGCGCCGGCGTTCGGTTTCGCCGATTGCCTTGTGCATCGAGTCGGTTACCTTGTCACCATACAGAATCGCCATCCCGTTCAGATTCCGCGCGGCACGGCCAATGGTTTGAATCAGGCTGCGCTCGGAACGCAGGAAGCCTTCCTTGTCGGCATCGAGAATCGCCACCAGCGAGACTTCCGGAATATCCAGACCTTCCCGCAGCAAGTTGATGCCGACCAGCACATCGAAGGTGCCGAGACGCAGGTCGCGGATGATTTCAACCCGTTCGACGGTGTCGATATCGCTGTGCAGATAGCGCACCTTGACACCGTTGTCGCTGAGAAACTCGGTCAGTTGTTCCGACATGCGCTTGGTCAGCGTGGTCACCAGCACGCGCTCATTCTTTTTGACGCGCATGGTGATTTCCGACATCAGGTCATCCACCTGGCTTGAGGCCGGACGTACCAGAATCAGCGGATCGACCAGCCCGGTAGGACGCACCACTTGCTCGACCACCTGATCGGCGTGACTGTTTTCAAAATCGGCCGGGGTCGCCGAGACAAAAATGGTTTGCCGCAGCTTGCTCTGGAATTCGTCAAACTTGAGCGGCCGGTTATCGAGCGCCGATGGCAGGCGGAAGCCGTAATCCACCAGATTGGTCTTGCGCGCGCGGTCACCGTTATACATGCCGTTGAGCTGGCCGATCAGCACGTGCGACTCATCGAGGAACATCAGGGCGTCTTGCGGCAGATAGTCGACCAGTGTCGGCGGCGGTTCGCCGGCCTGGGCACCGCTCAGATGGCGCGAGTAATTTTCAATGCCTTTGGTGAAGCCGATTTCGGTCATCATTTCGAGATCGAAGCGGGTGCGCTGTTCCAGGCGCTGCTCTTCGATCAGCTTGTTTTCCTTGCGGAACCATTCCAGCCGGTCGCGCAATTCGTCCTTGATGGTGTCAATCGCGCGCAATACGGTCGCGCGCGGCGTCACATAGTGCGAACCCGGATACACGGTAAAACGCGGAATTTTCTGCCGCACCCGGCCGGTCAGCGGGTCGAATAGTTGCAGGTTGTCAATTTCATCGTCGAACATTTCGATGCGTACTGCCAGCTCCGCATGTTCTGCCGGAAACACATCGATGGTGTCGCCGCGCACGCGGAACGTGCCGCGTCCGAAATCAACTTCATTGCGGGTGTACTGCATCTGGATCAGGCGCGCGATGACGTCGCGCTGACTAACCTTGTCCTTGGCGCGCAAGGTCAGGATCATCTGATGGTATTCGTTGGGGTTACCGATACCGTAGATGGCCGAGACGGTTGCGACAATGACAACGTCGCGCCGCTCCATCAGCGATTTGGTGCACGACAGGCGCATCTGTTCGATATGTTCATTGATCGAGGAATCTTTCTCGATGAACAAGTCGCGCTGCGGCACGTAGGCTTCCGGCTGGTAATAATCGTAGTAACTCACGAAGTATTCCACCGCGTTGTTCGGAAAGAACTCGCGGAATTCGCTGTACAACTGGGCTGCGAGCGTCTTGTTGGGTGCAAAAATGATTGCCGGCCGGCCCAGGCGGGCGATGGTGTTGGCCATCGTATAAGTCTTGCCGGAACCGGTGACGCCCAGCAACGTCTGGAAAAACAGGCCGTCGCGTACGCCCTCTACCAGCTTCTCGATGGCCGCCGGCTGGTCGCCGGCAGGAGGGAAGGGCTGGTACAGCTTGAACGGGGAATCCGGAAAGCTGATGAATTTGCTTTCATCGAGCGCGGCGGGAACAGGGGATAAATCAGCCATTGTCATTCGACCTTTGGTAAAATTACGTGTTGCAAAACGGTGCTCGGCTCGCAGCTTCGCCCTGCATCCATCCCGACTGCAATGAACGTTTGCAGCTAACTTTTTATGTTATCACGATGAACGCACCTCTCTCAGCCTCCCTTTTCACCGCCATCGAAATGGCGCCGCGCGATCCTATCCTTGGCATTACCGATGCGTTTAATGCCGATCAGAATCCGCACAAAACCAATCTCGGCGTCGGCGTCTACTATGACGACAACGGCAAGGTGCCATTGCTGCAATGCGTGCGCAAGGCTGAAGCTGAGCTGGCGGCCAAACTGGCACCGCGCACCTATCTGCCGATCGACGGTCTGGCGACTTACGATAAAGCAGTTCAGGAATTGGTATTTGGTGCCGGTAGTGCCGTTGTTCAAGAGAAGCGTGCAATTACCGTGCAAGCACTGGGCGGCACCGGCGCATTGAAACTGGGCGCAGACTTCCTGAAACATTTCTCGCCGGCCGACACGCAAGTGTGGATCAGCGACCCAAGCTGGGAAAACCATCGCGCGCTGTTCGAGATGGCCGGCTTCACCGTCAACAATTACCCGTACTACGATCCGGCCACACGCGGCGTCAACTTTGCCGGCATGCTGGCAGCGCTGAAGTCGATGGCTGCCGGTTCGGTCGTCTTGCTGCACGCCTGCTGCCACAATCCGACCGGCGCCGATCTGACTGCCGATCAATGGACTGAAGTGATCGAGGTCGTGACGTCGCGCGGTCTGGTGCCATTCCTCGACATGGCCTATCAAGGTTTCGGCGACGGCATCGAAGAAGACGGCAAGGTCGTGCGTCGTTTCGCCGAAGCCGGCGGCCCGCTGTTCGTGTCGAACTCGTTCTCCAAGTCGTTCTCGCTGTACGGCGAACGCGTCGGCGCCCTGAGCATCGTCGCGGCCAGCAGCGAAGAAGCCGCCCGCGTGCTGTCGCAACTGAAGCGCGTGGTGCGTACCAACTACTCCAACCCGCCGATTCACGGTGGCCAGGTGGTCGCGACTGCACTGGCAGCGCCTGAACTGCGCAAGCTGTGGGAAGACGAACTGGCCGAAATGCGCGTGCGCATTCGTGAAATGCGTCAGTTGCTGGTCAAGAAGCTCAAGGAAAAAGCACCGGCGCATGATTTCGATTTCGTGATCAAGCAACGCGGCATGTTTTCCTACTCCGGCCTGACCAAGGCGCAAGTCGAACGTCTGCGTACCGAGTTCTCGATTTACGCGGTCGACACCGGCCGTATCTGCGTCGCTGCACTGAACACCAAGAACATCGACGCCGTGGTCGACGCCATCGCCAAAGTGCTCTAAGAAACAGGCGCATCCCATAGCAAGAATTTGCTTTTGGGATGCAAAAAGCTTTTGACAGAAGCAATTCCTTCGGTCATAATCTTGCCTCTGTTCCCTGATAGCTCAGTTGGTAGAGCGACGGACTGTTAATCCGCAGGTCCCTGGTTCGAGTCCAGGTCGGGGAGCCACAGAATTGCAAAGGCCTTTAATCAAAAAGGATTAAAGGCTTTTTTATGTAAGCAGAGAGCCCGCTCTTTGTCGCTGTAAAGCAAGCACCGTTTTTGTTCCCTGATAGCTCAGTTGGTAGAGCGACGGACTGTTAATCCGCAGGTCCCTGGTTCGAGTCCAGGTCGGGGAGCCACTGAATACAAAGTACGAAAAATCAATGAGTTGCGCCGAAAGGCGCGGCTCATTTTTTTTGTCCAAAATTCAGGGATGCGTTTCAGTCTTTGAGTTAATACGGTATTTCGTCTATTTTCTTGGTTCGAGTCCAGTTCAGGGTTTGCCATTAAAAACGAAACTGAGAATTAAAAGGTGGATGTCCAGATCCTGACTGTGGCGCGTGGCATACGGTCCTGAAGGATCGCCTGCTGCCAAATTCTGTGGAAGCGGATGCGATGCTGAAAGCTAAGAAAACTGCTGCACGGCTCCCCAAAGTAGAACTAATGGCGGTAGAACTCAGATAGTTGACATGACAGAGCGCATCGCGCTTTGCGTAATTCAATAAAATAATTGGGGGTAACTTGATTTTTTTGAGCCTTAAGAAGATTCACTTCACTTGCATGTGCGTGCTCGTCTTTGCAGCAGTGACAGCGCATGCAGAATCCATTCCGTTGGAGGCTGACGCTTTTACCGACTATATGGCGACCAAAATACGTTCCGAGGTTGGTGGCGCTGCGGTTAGCGTCAAGGGGCCACTGACATTGTCGGTCGGTTCTTTGCAAGCGAACCTGGATCGTCTCTATAGTTTTTGTCAGCGCAGTGGTGCGGCATGTGAGGTCGAGATAAATAACTATGCCAAGACGGTGTCTGGCGTCCTGAAGGAGCGCAATGCTCCCATCGATAAGGACGCGGTTCGCATCGTGATCCGCTCCAGCGACTACATCAAGCATGCGCAGGCATCGTTGGGTGCCGACGCGGCGGGACTTCAGCTTCGTCCTCTCGTCACCGGCTTGATGGCAGTAGTGGTGCTCGATGCTCCCCGCACCATACGTCCTGTGACCGACGGCGATCGGAAAAAGCTGGGATTGTCGCAGGAGCAGTTATTCGACCTTGGCGCGACGAATATACGCGCCACACTAAAACCGCTTTCCGAGACGGCAAAACCAGTGGCTGCCGGGCAAATAGGAACGTTGCCCACCAGTTTTTACGAAGTTGGTCGCCTCACGCTTCACGCTGATTGGGCGGAATTGGCAGCGTCCCAAAATGGCACATTGCTGGTGACTCTTCCCGCTACCGATACCGTGTTATACATCTCCGAGTCCAGTCCTTCCGCCATTGATGCACTCAAGGCCATGACGAAAAATATCGCGCGCAAATCTCCCAGCCCGCTTTCATTGGAAGTGCTTAGATGGACGAAGGAGCGCTGGGAGTTGGTGCAATAGCTCTCCGCTTGATGTGCCAGGTGCTTATGTCGGATGAGAACGCGGTCGTCACCGCGGGTTCGGTAGTGACCAAAGACGTTTCCCCGAATACGCTGGTCGGAGGCAATCCGGCCGAAGTCATTCGTTCGATTGATGAGTAAGAGACCGGCTGCAAGTCAGCGATAGTCAAATCCGGTTCTGCTTTACACCAGTCCCTCTTCCTGCAGCGCCTTCTGAACCGCGGGCCGTTCACGTACGCGTTCATACCAGGCACGCAAGTTGTTGAGTGTGTCGAAATGAATGTCTGCCTTGTAATAGGATGTCAGCCAAGGCGCTTGTCCCCAGCCGGTCAAGGCGAACAGGTAAGCATCGGCGACGCTGAATGAATCACCAAGCAGGTAGGGATGTTTGCCAAGTTGCTCGTTTATCCATGCGTAGCGTTTTTCCAGTTTTGGTTTGGCGGTTTCCACCCATTTCCCGGACAACCTGGCGTATAGCAGGGGAATGTAGCCCTTGTGGATCTCCGAGGATAAAAAATTCAAGCATTCCTGCAACTGATAGCGCTCGAATGTTCCGTTGGGTGGTGCCAAATTCAACTCAGGCTTCAAGTCAGCCAGATACTGAACAATTGCCGGCCCTTCCCGCAAAATCCTGCCTTCTTCTATTTCAAGCGCGGGGACGTAGCCAAGCGCATTGACGTCGTAATAATTCGCGCCTTCGTCGGTGACATGATTGTTGTAGTCCACCTTGATCAACGTGATATCCAACCCTGCTTCGTGGGCGATGATGTGCGGTGAGAGCGAGCAACTCGCGGGAATATGGTAAAGCTTCATGAAAACTCCATTCAGTGCGAACTCAAGGCAAGCTCGCGGGGTTTCCTATTATAGGAACCAGGTATAAAAATGGAAGAAGGCACCATAATGTGGTGTAGGCACATAATTGATACTTGGTTGGCGAGGTGTTTTGATGAAAGAAACCGTAACGGGATGCTCGGTGGAAGAAGCCATGCAACTACTCGGTGGGCGATGGCGGCTCTTGCTCGTGTCTTACTTGCTGGACGGACCGAAACGTTTCAACGAGTTGCGCCGGGATGTCCCGAATATTTCACAGCGCATGCTGACGCTTGACCTGAGAGCGTTGGAGGAGGCACAGCTTGTCAAGCGCACCGTTTATCCCAGTGTGCCGGTGAAGGTTGAGTACGAGCTCACGGCAGAAGGTCAAAGACTGGTGCCGGTCGTCAATGTGATGAAGGAGTTCGGGCTGTGGCTCAAGGAAAAACGCGCTGGCGCTCAATAACAAGGTTGCATGCCTGATTCGGGGCAATGGTGATAGCAAAGGGCCACATGCAAATGTGGCCCTTTTTCTGTGTATGCGGTGTCCGATCTGCCTGTCTGGGTCGGTGCATCGACAAGCACCTCATGCCGCGCAAGCGTTCAAGCTTTTACCGGCTGCCGCGCCAGCCGCACAATATCCGCAGCTTCCACTATCACCGGCCCGGTCAGCGAGCGCGCGCCATTGAGCATGGCATTGCCAAGGTCTTCGGTGGTCACGATGGCGTTCGGGAAAAATTGGCGCAGCAAAGTCAGCAGGGGGCCGATCACGTTGTAGATGAACTGATAAACACGGGTCTTCGAGCGGATGCCGTGCAGCGGCTGAATCACGCCGGGCCGGAACAGTTGTACGCTGGCAAGCGGCAGCTTTTGCAAATCGTTTTCCGTCTTTCCTTTGACTCTGGCCCACATGCTGCGGCCTTGTTCGGTGCTGTCGGTACCGGCACCGGATACATAGGTGAATTTCATCTGCGGGTTCAGACGTGCGAGTACGCCGGCAATCGATAGCGTCAGATCGTAAGTCAGGCGACGATAGGTGTCCTCGTTCATGCCCGCAGAAGACACGCCCAGGCAAAAGAAGCAGGCATCGCATCCTTGCAACTGATCCTCGACTGACTGCAAGTCTGTCAGATTGGCATGCACGATCTGGCGCAATTTGGGATGTTCCTGCGTCACGCGGGTACGGCCGACGGTGGTGACTTGCGTGACGTCCGCTGCCGCCAGACATTCGCGCAGCACGCCTTGACCGACCATGCCGGTGGCGCCAAATAATAGTATCTTCACGATGTTGTTCCTTTTAAATTGATCCGTCGTTGTCCGCCGGTGTGAAGCTCAGTCTTGGAATCCACAGCAGGAAGACCACCGAAGCCAGCGCGACGACGCCGGCAATCCAGATGGCGGCAGGGTGTTCGCCCAATTGCACGGGATAGATTTTTACCGCCGCCAGCAAGCCGATGGCGTTGCCAGCCAGCGCCAGCAGTGCCGCCGCGTAGTCTTGCAGACGCCTTGCCCGGTTGGCGTTGATTGACCATGTGGGATTCGCGTTGTAGCTCGGAATGAGCTCCTTCTCGTTGCCGAGGCGTTCCAGCGCGCATAAAAAACGGCGCAGGTTGGTGATGGCCATTTCTGCTTTATAGCTCATCATCGCCAGGAAAGTGGAGGCCACCGGGAAGCCCAAGACCAGCCACTGCACCGGCAAATCAGAACCGGCGGTGGCCGGTTTCAGTGCGACCAACGCCGCCAGCAGACTGAGTATCAATGAAACGTAGATGGTCAGGGCCTGCTGCCGCTGGGCGATGCGGGTGTTGACTTCCTGATACGCGCCGACGAAGCGGTAATTCGCAGATACCTGAGCTTCTGACATAGATTGCTTCCCCATTTGATTGATGATGTGTTGTGATGCCGCCGCACGCTGTTTCAAAAATCCTTGCTCGCCGCAATTTATCACGTTCACTTTTCAGGCGTGGCGGCGCCGTGTTCCGGTTATTGTTGCGCGCGGCGAATCCGCAATGCATGCACAAAGGTCGGCACATCATTCTTCCAGTGGGGGAGGATGAAGGTAATCAGCAAGCCTTCGCAGTCGGCCAGCAGGCCGCCGTAGATGGCAAGGTATACCGGCCAGCCGGTGGCGTCGAATACCAGTGCCGAAAAGAAGCCGGCGAACAGAAACAATCCCCACAGCTTGGCGCTCCACATGTGATAACTGGCTTCCTTTTTGAATTTGATGAAATCAACAACGTAGCGCGCGAGTTCCAGTGCCAGCAGCAGGAGTAGCGGCGGCAGATTGCCGATGATGATTTCGGGGTGCAGCAGCCACAGGCAGTATGTTGCTGCGGCATAAAAAATCGAATCGGCGATGCTGTCGAGCCGGCGCAGGTTGGGAGTGGCAATGCCGAGACGGCGGGCAATCTTGCCGTCGAAGATATCCGAGAGCAAGGCCGTGATCAGGCAAATCGCGAAACCGGCCGATGACGGCGGGTTCAGCGCCAGCATGATCATGACCGGCGCCAGCGCGGCGCGCAATACGGTCAGCAGTAGGGGCACGCGGTACACCAGGGTAGTGGCAATGGACATGAGGAATGAGTGCGGAATGGTTGCCAGTGATACTAATGCCAAAATTTCCTTCTGTGTCGATCACGGTGCAATTCACGGTTGCAAAAATATTTTTTGCGGACTGCGTCCAAATGCGCATCTGGCGGGTAGTACAGGTATCGGTCGTTGCGGCTGATACCTCATACCACTTTCAGGAGCCTTGCATGAAAACCATTACTTTTGCTTCCGCACCCCGCGTCACCGCCTTGTCGGCAGTCCTGGCCGCTGCCGTTTTGAGCGCCTGTGCACCGATGTCGTCGATGTCCTCCTATTCGCAAGACACGTTGCCGGATGCGGTCAAGGTACCGGCCGGTCACCGGGTGGCAATGCAAACCGTAGGCGTTGGCGATATCACTTATGAATGCCGCGCCAAAAAGGACATGGCCGGACAATTCGAGTGGACCTTCGTCGGCCCCGATGCGGCGCTCAATGATCGCAGCGGCATGAAGATCGGCAAGTACTATGGTCCGCCGGCTACCTGGGAAAACATGGATGGTTCCAAAGTGACCGCCACCCAGGTCGCAGTGGCACCGGCCGGCACCGGCAATATTCCGTATCAGCTGGTCAAGGCGAATCCTGCCATGGGCAATGGCGCCATGACCGGCGTGACTTACATCCAACGGGTAGCAACCGTCGGCGGCGTGGCACCGGCCAGCAGCTGCGGTACCGCCAATCTGGGTGGCAAGCAGACGGTACGTTATCAGGCTGACTATATTTTCTGGAAAGCTGCCTGAGCCTTGCGGTCCTGATCGGAATACGGCGAGAGGCGTGCTTTGCCTCTTGCCGCTCATGTTGTTGAAACGCGCTGGACTGCGGGTGCATGTCCGCTATAATCGGTCGCACTATTGCCACGGGTCATGTCGCACCGACCGGCCAATCCGATTTCAGACTGCCGCCTATCTTGTCTATCGATTCGTCTGTTTTTGATTACGATGCTGCGCTGCAGGCGGTTGCTGCCGGCGACCGGCATGCATTGCAACGCCTGTATCAACAGGAGAGCCGGTATCTGCTGGGCGTCGCGCTGCGTATCGTGCGCCAGCGGCAAGTCGCCGAAGATATCTTGCATGATGCCTTCGTCAATATCTGGACCCGGGCAGCCGGTTTTGATGCGGCACGTGGCACCGGGCGCGGCTGGATCTACAGCGTGGTGCGGCATCAGGCGCTCAATGCGATGCGCGTGCGCGAACGCGAGGTTGCTGCCGATGAGGAAACCGTGGAAGCCTTGCTGCACACAAATCAGGCACACGATGCCGGCGACGCATTTGAGATCAACGCCAGCCTGGGCCAACTCAACGATTGCCTGGCCCATCTGGATGGCGCCAAGCGCACCAGTATTCTGTATGCCTATGTCGATGGTTGTTCCCACAGCGAGATTGCCGCGCGTCTGAAGGCGCCGCTGGGATCGGTCAAGGCCTGGATCAAGCGCGGCCTCAGCGCCTTGCGGGAGTGCATGGCATGAATGAATCCTTTGAGGAACTGTCGCAACTGGCCGGGGAGTATGTGCTTGGTACGCTGAGCATGGCGCGCCGGCAAGAGGTTGAACGTCGCTTGCCGCAGGAGCCGGCGTTGCGGGCCGCAGTTGATGGCTGGGAGCAGCGCCTGCTGCCATTGACGGCGCTGGCCGAGCCGCAACAACCCTCACCGGGTTTATGGCAGCGTATCGAACGCAGCTTGCCGATGCCGCCGCGCGTGCGGCAAGCCGGTGGCTGGCATGTCTGGTGGAATAGCCTGGCGTTCTGGCGCTGGCTGGCGGCCGGCGGTGTGGCTGCCACCGCGATGCTGGCCGTGCTGGTGGTGACCCGGATGGCGGAGCCGGCAGCCACGCCGACCTTCATGGTGGTGCTGGTGGCGCCGCAAAGCAATGCGCCGGGTTGGGTGGTGCAGACCAGCAATCGGCGCCAGCTGAGCCTGATTCCGCTGGCGACGACCGTGGTGCCGCAGCAAAAGGCCTTGCAATTCTGGACCAAGGGCACCGACTGGAAGGGGCCGGTGTCATTGGGACTGGTCAAGCCGGGGCAGGCGCAGCGGGTGCTGCTGGAGCAGTTGCCTGCGTTGCAGCCGGACCAGTTGTTCGAAATCACGCTGGAGCCGGAAACCGGTTCCCTGACCGGCAAACCAAGCGGACCGGTGTTGTACATCGGGCGAGCGGTCAAGGTGACCTGAGCCGGTAAGCCGGGTTGCGTTGTGGCGTACAAATCAAGAGTCATCTCTTCGGAGATGGCTCTTTTGCGTTTACCGGCGATGCGCGATTCGGCTTTCTCCTGAAAATTGGTGCAGACCTTGATCTAGGATAATTTTTCGCCAGTTTTGCCATGCGGGAAAATCAGGCCTCCCCTAAGATGATGCGCTCGCGAGCGGCTGTAGTCTGCGGCGCGATTGACATCCGGGTCAGAAATCAACGAGGAGTGGGGGAAGTGAAAATGCAGAATGTGACGGTCCGTTTTAGTCTGATGAGTGCGCTGTGTCTGTTTTCTTTCATGATCGTATTCGGCGCGGTGGTCGGCGTGCTGGCATTGGGGCGGGCCAATGACTCCACATTGCTGTCGCATGATATTTCTGCGCGCGCACTGATCATCAACGACGCCTACAAAGAGTCGACCCGTACCCGCGCCGCTCTGGCACGTGCCTATGGCGCACTGGTGGAAAAGAATGCGGCCGGCGTCAAGGATGCCGCGCTCGCCAGTGCACAAGGCAGCGCAGAGCGCACCGCGAAATTATTGGAAACATTTGCGCAGGCGCCGGCATTTCGTGGTCAGGACGATGCATTGAAAGCCGATCTGATCAGCGCCGGGCAGGCCTTGTCGGCGGCGTTGCAGCGCGCCGCCGAAGCCTTGCGTAACGATGACGCCAGCGGCTACGCCCGCATCAATGACGAACAAGTGACCGCCAGTGGCGCTGCCTTTTCAGCGCAACTGGAGAAATTCCAGAAGCTGACGCTGGGCCTGTCGAACGGCATTGTGGCGCAGTTGGAGCGCGAGTATCACATGGTGGTGTGGCTGGTGGCGGTGGGCATGACGCTGGCGCTGGCTTTGGTGGTGGGCGTGCATTTTCTGTTGCGGCGGATTGTCATTGCGCCGCTCAATCGCGCGGTAGCGTTGCTGGATCAGGTGGCTGACGGCAATCTCACGACGCTGGTCAAGGTCCACAGCAGTAATGAAATCGGCCGCTTGTTTGCGGCGATCCAAAGCATGCAGCAGGGTTTGCTCAATACCGTCAGCCGCGTGCGCAGCAGTTCCGACATCATCAACGCCAGCGCGCAGCATATCGCGACCGGTAACGCCGATCTGTCTGCGCGCACCGACATGCAGGCCAGTTCGCTGGAAGAGACCGCCGCCTCCATGGAACAGTTGACCGGCACCGTCAAGCAAAACGCCGACAACGCATTGCAGGCCAATCAACTGGCTTTGTCGGCATCGGAAACAGCGGTCAAGGGGGGCGCCGTAGTGGCGCAGGTGGTGGACACGATGAGCGCGATCAACGATTCATCGCGGCGCATCGTCGATATCATCAGCGTGATTGACAGCATTGCCTTTCAGACCAACATCCTGGCGTTGAACGCGGCAGTCGAGGCGGCGCGGGCCGGCGAGCAGGGGCGAGGCTTTGCGGTGGTAGCGACCGAAGTGCGCAGTCTGGCGCAGCGCAGTGCCGCCGCTGCCAAGGAAATCAAGGGGCTGATCAACGATTCGGTGGAAAAGGTTGGCTCTGGCAGCCGGCTGGTGGAACATGCCGGCGTCACCATGAATGAAGTGGTCGACAGTGTGCGGCGGGTAACGGCAATTGTCGGTGCGATTGCCGAAGCCAGCCGTGAACAGAGCGATGGCATCGAGCAGGTGAATGTGGCAATCGGGCAGATGGATGAAGTGACGCAAAAAAATGCGGTGCTGGTGCAAGAGGCCGCTGCTGCCGCGCAATCGCTGCAAACACAGGCATCCATGCTGGCACAGGTAGTTGGCGTATTTGCAATTGATGCCGGCGGCGCGCAAGAATCCCCGGT
>NZ_LFLS01000048.1 GCF_001189915.1 Herbaspirillum autotrophicum | reverse complement strand
GCTGACCATGACGGAAGATTTGTTGCCGGGCTTTGTGCTGGGGCAGGGTACGCAAGCCGCTTACGATGAAATCCGCAAACAGATTCCGGCGTGCCTGGACGGCGACCGCTGGTTCCACAACGACATCCAGATGGCGCATTCGTTTGTGACCAGCGGGTCGGTGCGTGACGCGGTTGCCACACAAATTGGCGAGTTCACCTGAGCCCCTGTCGTCATCACCATGAAATAGTGCAAGAATAGCCTCGCGTGGTCGTACTATTTCATTGCTTTTATCAAAAAAACAAAGGGAGCTGCCAATGTTGAACTCGATCAAAACGCGTATTCTGTTTTTTTGCATTTCCATTCTCCTTGTCAGTCTGGCAATCGTTGGCGGCGTTTCTTACTTGATTATCAAGGCCGACAATGATCGTTCGATCACGCAGAATTCCCGCTCGATTACCACCGGTTACGGGCTGGCGATTGATGAGTGGGTGGCCTCCAAAGCAGCGATGACGCAGGCGGCTGCCGATGGCGTACAACTGGCCGATCCCTTGTTTGTCATCAAGCAGTTGCAGAAATCGGGCAGCTTTTATGTCACCACGCTGGGGCTGGCCGACAAGACCGCCTTCACCTCGAGTGCCGACGGCTTGCCGCCCGGTTACGATCCGACCGGACGTGCCTGGTACAAGCAATTGGTGGCGGCCGGCAAACCGGTGGTGACCAAGCCGTATACCGATGTCGTCACCAAGAAGCCGATGGTGTCATTTACCGCGCCGGTGAAAAAAGATGGTCAATTGATCGGCGTGGTGGCGGCAGCAGTGTTTCTCGATGGCGTGCGCGAAGTGGTGACGGCGGTGCATCCGACCCCGGCCAGTTTTGCATTCCTGGTGGATCAGGATGGCTTGATGCTGGCCCATCCGGATGCCAAATGGATCAACAAACCGGCGACCGAATGGGCGGCGGCGCTGACGCCGCAGGCCATCAAGGAACTCGGCCAGTCGGCGGACGGCGTGCAAATGCAATTCGATGGCGCCACCAAGCTGTTGCAGACGACGCCGATCAAAGGCACGGAATGGACGCTGGTAGTCGCCATCGACAAGGCCGAAGTCACGGCCGGGATGCGCAAGGCGGTGCAGTCGTCATTGTTGGCGACCATCATCGTCGCGCTGGTGGCCGGGCTGTTGATCGGTGCCATTACCACTGCGATCTTCCGGCGGTTGTCACAGGTGCGCAAAGCCATGGATGACATCAGCTCCGGCAGCGGAGACATGACATTGCGTTTGCCCGAAGACGGCAACGATGAAGTGACGCAGATTGCCAGATCGTTCAATTTGTTCGTCAAGAAAATTACATTGATTCTGCGCGAAATCCGCACCACCAGTGACTCGGTCAAGGTGTCCTCACGCGAAATCGCTGACGGCAATCTGGACTTGTCGGGCCGTACCGAACAGCAGGCCGGGGCGCTGGAACAAACCGCGTCGGCGATGGAGCAATTGACCTCCACTGTGCGCCAGAACGCCGACAATGCGCGCCAGGCCAATCAACTGGCGGCGGCCGCTTCGGATATCGCGATTCGCGGCGGTCAGGTGGTGGGCAATGTGGTGACCACGATGGATTCGATCAATGCCTCGGCCAACCAGATCGTCGAGATCATCAGCGTGATTGACGGCATTGCCTTCCAGACCAATATTCTGGCGCTCAACGCGGCGGTGGAAGCAGCACGCGCCGGTGAGCAGGGACGCGGCTTTGCGGTGGTGGCGAGTGAAGTGCGCAGCCTGGCGCAACGCAGTGCGGCAGCGGCCAAGGAAATCAAGGTCCTGATCGACAATTCGGTAGAGAAGGTGGCCGACGGCAGTCGACTGGTGGGACAGGCCGGCAGCACCATGAACGATATTGTCGACAGCGTGCGCAATGTCAGCGCTATCGTCAGTGAAATTGCCAGCGCCAGCAGCGAACAAAGTACCGGCATCGATGAAATCAACCGCGCCGTGACCCATATGGATGAAACCACCCAGCAAAATGCAGCGCTGGTGGAGCAGGCGGCAGCAGCGGCGCAATCCTTGCAGGATCAGGCGGTCAAGCTGGCAGAAATCGTCGGCGGCTTCAAAATGGACAAATAAGGGCAGTAAGCGCGAGGGATTCATTCCCGGGCCGCGAATGTGCAGGCATTTCGGCCCGGGATGGTGCTGAAAGGCAATGTTTTCATTGTCAATTAGTCAATTTTATGAATTCTTTATTGATCCTTGGGCAATCCGTGGCACCGGACAATGTTCAACCGGGCGCATGTGCCTTAAAATGCGTCGATGCAAAATATTTCGACGAATACCGCACTATCGCAGGACGATGAGCAGCAAATCTCTCTTCAGACCTACTTCAAGCCGGAAATCTCCCCAGACGATATCGAACAGGTGTTCCTGCTAAAGCAGGCGCAGCCCCTGTTGCAGACGTTTACTGCCTTGTTTCACGGCGGTTTCAACGGCGTCATGGTGCGTCTGCTGGTGTTGCGCGAACTGGTCGCCGATGTCGGCAGTTCCACCGTGACGCGCGCCGATATCAATATGAAGCTCGGTTATCTTGATCCGGACAGTCTGGAAACCGTGTTGTCGCGTCTGCGCAGCTACCAGTTGCTGGCCTGGGATGCGGCGCAAGGGGTGTACCGGGTGACGCCGATGGCGCGCAATGTACTGGCCGCCATCGACAGTTTGCTGCTGACCGGCAAGGGCGACGATGAAGCCGACATGGGTTTCCTGTTGTCGCAAGTGGTTGGCGCGCAGGCGGTCGGCGGCGTGACCGTGGAGCAGTTGCATCACCTGCTGGGCCGGCTGGTGGAATTGACCGAAGAGTTTCGCGATGCGATTGCGTCCGGTTCGGAATTCCGTCTGCGCGCCGCGCAAGAGAAATGGAACAATGCCTGCGACTGGGTGGAAAAGGGATCGGCGATCATTCACGCCATCACTTCCGACTCCCAGGCGGATGCCGCCACCCATCGCGCGGCGCAAGCGATTGGCCGGGCCCAGAGTGCCTTGCTCAATATGCAGGGCATGTTTTCGCGGGCGCTCAATCAAATCGAACGCCAGCGCGTGCATCTGGGGCAATCCGGTTTGTCGACTACCGATATCAAGACCTGGCTGTTGCAGCAGGAAGATTTGGCGGCGCTGGCGATTGATGCCATTGCGCAGCCGGTCAAGCCGCTGTTCGTGACGCCGGCAGAAATGATTGACGTCGCCGAAAATGAATTGCTGGCCGACCGCGTGGCTGCCATCGACGCCAGTTTGCCAACCGGTGAAGATGCGCCGGTATCGCAAAGCCAGAGTGTCGGCATGCCGGCCGAACTGGGCGCCTGGCTGGACCGTCTGACCGAAATTGCCGATGCCCCGCCGAAAGCGATGAAGGTCGAACAGGCGCTGTTGCCGGCCTCGTTTGCCATCGCCTCGTACCGTGCATCTCTGTTGCCGCTGCTGGGCGACGAGAGCGAAGCGGTATTGCAGGGCGGCACTGCCACCATGGCCCGTTTGCCGCTGGTGTTCACGCCGCAGGACATTTTGCAGAAACTCAAAGATCCCTATGTCGCCGCGATTTCAGTCGGCGCCCTGACCCTTAACCCGCTGGCGCCGTCTGCGCCGCCGGCACCATCTACGCCAACGGATACGAAGCATGAATGACGACGCACAAATCCTGATTGCGCGACTATTGACGCATCAGGCCCTCACGCGCAAAGACAAGCTGGTCAAGCGCGCCTTGTCGGATGAATTATTCCGCATGGAAATCGATCAGCGCCTGGCCGCCTGCGGCATGAAGCTGCTCGACAACGTCTATGCCGACCACGTGACACTGGCGCTGACGCGCGATGTCGAACCGAAAGTGTTCGGCGAACGTGAAGTCTGGCAAAACAACAACATGGGGCTGGGCCGCGATGGCGTGGCTTTGCTGGTGGTGTTGTGGGCACTGATCATTTTGCCCAAGCGCGAACGGCAGGAAGCGCATCAGCATGCCGAGCAGGACCAGAACGACATGTTCGATAAAGAGAAGCCATTGCCGAGTGCGGAAGACGCTTCGATCGGCATTTCCTACCGCGCCTTGCTGGCTGACTTCGGCGACAAGCTCGGCAAGAAAACCCGTATGGACATGAATCTCGGCCAGCTCAGCCGCTTCGGTTTCATCGAACGTCGCAACGACATCATCCTCGAAGGTCCGCTGCTGGACTTGCTGATGGATACCGACACCCTGAAAGAACGCGTGGTCAATGGCGCATTGCAGGATATTTTTCAGTGGGCGCCGCGTCCTGCGGCCGTGCCTGAGGTCGCCGCCGACAGCGCGACTGAGGCTGTGGCCGACACCGCAGAAACGGCAGCAGAAGACATCGCTTCACCATCAGAATTGACATAGGTAATTCATGTTTCATATTAAATCGCTGGAAATGGTGCATTGGGATTACTGGCAACGGGTCAAGAATATTCCGCTGGACGCCAAGATCATCACCATCGCCGGACAAAACGGTTCCGGCAAGACTACCTTGCTGGATGCTTTGCGCACACTGTTCGGACTCGATTGTTCGATGGGGCGCAGCTACAAACATTACGCCCGCCACTCCGGGCAGCCGATGGTATGGCTGCGCGCGGTGGTGGATAACAAAGCCACCGGTCGTCAATTGTCGAACCGGCCGTTTCGCGGTTCCGGGTTCTTCAGCGAAGATGAAGTCACGCTGTTTTGCCAGATCCAGAAAAATGGCGGCGACTGGAAGCGTCAGTATCTGATGCTGGCCGGCGCAGTTGAAATCGAAGCGGTACCCGATACCGCCGACTGGCTGGGATTGGACACCTATCGCAAGCGGCTGGCCAATGCCGGCCTGTCGCCGGCGATGGCCAAAGTGCTGGCGCTGGAGCAGGGCGAGACCGACAAACTGTGCGAATACGCGCCGCGTCAGTTGCTGGATCTGGTGTTCCAGGTGTTCGGCGACAAGGAAGTGCTGGACGCTTACGATGAAGCCAAGCGCCATCAGCGCGATACCGAAGCCGAGCTGAAACGTTTCGAAACCGAACTGGAATCGTCACAGACCAATCTGGAACGCTTGCGGTTGCGGGTCGCCAACTACCATCGCTGGGATGGCTTGAACAAGGAACGGCGCGATTTGCAGGAAGAGGTATTGCCGAGCCTGCAGTATCACGAGATCCGCGAAAAGGCCGCCAACGTCAGCAAGGCCTTGCGCGAAACCAAAAAATCGCTGGCGGCGCAGGATGGCCAGTTGTCGGGCAAACGCCAGGAACTGGCGGAGCAGGTGGCCGCGCTGAGTGCCGCGAACCAGTTGGAAGCGAGCTTGGAAGAGGAAAAGTCGACGCTGGAAAAGCGTCTGCAAGTGCTCAACGACCAACTCAAGCCGCAAGAAAATCTGTTGCTGCAAAAAGATCGTCTGCAAAAACTGGCGGCTGATCTGGATGCCGATATTGCCGATGTCGCGGTGCAACTGGAACAGAAAGACAAGGAACTGATGCGTCAGCGTCAGGCGCGCGATACGTTGGAAACGCGTCTGGCCGCAGACCGTGCCGCGATTTCGGCACTCGAAGGCAAGTCGGCCATGCCAGAGCCGGAAAACGTGCGTGGCATGCGGCGCGCCTTGCGGGAAGCCGGCATCGGCCACGTCATGTTGCCGGATATTGTCGAGGTCACCGATCCGCGCTGGCAAGGTGCGGTGGAAGGGGTATTGCGCAGCTATGCTTCGGTGGTGCTGCTGGAAGACAAGAATCAGGCAGCCGCCGCGTTCCGCCTCGGCGAAAAAGAACGTTACGGTCACTTCATCGTGCCCGAGCGCATCAATGCGCCGAGCGTCAATGACAAGAGCCTGCTGTCGGTGGTGCAATTCAGCGGCCCGGTGCCGGGCTGGCTGATCGAGCAACTGGCGCGCATCACCCGGGTCGACTCGGTGGAAGCCGGCAGCCGCGCGGGTTCGGATGAATGGATTACGCCGGAAGCCTATCATCGCGAACGTCGCGGTGGCCGCTCGGTGTTTGTGGATGCCGCCCGTTATCGTTTCGGTCAGGCCGGCCGCAGCCAGCGTCTGGCGGCATTGCAAAAAGCCTTGCCCAAGCTGGAAGAAGAAGAGGATCAGATCACGCTGCGCATCAGCAAGATCGCCGGTGAAGTCAGTGCGCTCAAGAGTCGCATTGCCGGTGTTGATGCAGCCAAGGAATTGTCGGCGCGGCAGGCCGAGTTTGAAGAAGCCGAACGCAATGTGGCACCGTTGAAGGCGAATCGGACCGAAGTCGGCGCTCGTCTCGGCGAATTGTATAGCCTGATCAAGACTGCCACCGAAACCCGGACCCGTGCCGATGGTGCGTGGCATGCCGCCAAGCGTTCACTGGCGGAAGCCGAATCCGGCAGTCGTCAATCGTTCGCCCGTCATCGTGACGAACGCGCGGCGCATGCTGCCAATCTGTTGGCGGTGCATCGTGAATGGCGTCGTTTGCCGTTTGCGTGGCGGCGTTCGGAGCGCCGCCATCAACTGGCGCTGCAGTATCAGAATACCTATCAGGTGGAATTGCGGCTGAAAACGCTGGAAGCCGATCTGGAACGCGACGACTGGGAAACCGACTACACCGTGGTCGATCAGCATGTGCGTCTGGGCAGCTTGCTGCAAGGGCGTCAAGCCGAGACTGACGAACGTCGTTACCAAAACAATCGCGCGATTGAAGCCACCGGCAATGCCCGTGGCGCCTACATCGAGCGCTTGCGTTACACGATCAAGAGTTATGGTCGCAATGTGAAGGAACTCGGGGAGCTGGCCGGGATTGAGGTACATGTCGATCCGGTGCGCCTGGAAAACGATGACGTGCAACTGGCGCAGGCCGGTTTGCATGTGCGCTTCAAATTCGACGGCAAGGGCGCGATCGGCATGAACGATGGCGAAGCGTCCGGCGGTCAGCAGGTAATGAAGTCGCTGATCTTGCTGATCGGCTTGCTGAAATCGGATGACGGTGCCGGCGGCTTCGTCTTCATCGATGAACCGTTTGCCCACTTGGATATCCGCAACATCCAGCTGGTCGGCGAGTTCCTCAAGAATACCGATGCCCAGTATCTGATGACGACTCCGCTGACGCACAATACCGACGTCTACGATCCGTCGGAACTGACCCTGATTACCAGCAAGAAGAAACGTGAAAGCCCATGGGCGCAACCGATCTTCGTATTGCAGCGGCGCCGCGAGAAGGCGGCGTAATCAGGTAACATCACGATTGCCGGCGCGACATGATTGTCGCTGCCGGCAGTAACAAATCAGACATGGAGTTGATGTGGCAACAGGTTTTCCCTACAAAGGCAATCGCGTGATACCGCGCTTGCAGACACTGGACAGCGGCATGATTGTGGCCTGCTTCACGATTGAGTCGAACGATGGCGCAGTCGTGCGTTATGCGCGCGAAATGCCGACCAATGAATTCGCCAGCGAAGATGATGCAATTGCCTACATCCTCGATTTTTCCGGTGACTGGATCGATCAGAATCCGATCTGAAGCAGCCTTTGCGCCGCGTCGTCGCTGTCTGCAAATTACAGCGGCGGGGCGGTGCGACTCAATACCGATTTCAGCGCAAAGCTGGATTTGATATGGGCAATGCCCGGAATGCGCGTCAGCGTATTCGCCAAAAAACTCTGGTAAGTGTGCAGATCTTTCACGACCACGCGTAACAGATAGTCGGCATCGCCGGTCATCAAAAAACAACTCATCACTTCCGGCACCTGGGCAATGCGCTGCTCGAAGTTGACCAGCACTTCCTGTTCCTGCTTGTCCATCGACACCGATACGAACACCACCAGTTCACCGGCCAGCCGCGCTTCATCAAGCCGCGCAAAGTAACCCTGAATATAGCCGCGCTCTTCCAGCAAACGCACCCGGCGCAACGTCGGCGTCAGCGTCAATCCCACCTTGTCGGCCAGTTCGCGCCAGCCGATGCGGCCGTCAGAAGCCAGATGGTTGAGTATCTTGATGTCGATTTTGTCGAGTTTCATTTTATTGAGCACTACTAATATTCATTTTGTTAGTTAAAAATAACTAATATTTATACAAACGATAAACCAATATGGTTACAAATGCTAAAGGGCAAATTCTATACTGATTCCGCGAATAAAAACGAATCAATGATGGAGACGATAGTGAACCAGCCCGGCAGCCAGTGCGATTTGACCTATACCTCGGCCGAGATGTATGGCCGCGAATCCGGCCGTATTTACCTGACCGGCACCCAGGCGCTGGTACGGCTGCCGCTGATGCAGCGGCGACTGGATCGCTTGCACGGCTTGCATACGGCAGGCCTGATTTCCGGTTATCGCGGTTCGCCGCTCGGTACCTACGATCAGCAATTATGGAAAGCCTCGGCCCATCTGGCGGCGCACGATATCGTGTTTCAGCCGGGCCTCAATGAAGATTTGGCGGCCACCGCCTTGTGGGGCGCGCAAATGCACAAGGCGTTCGGCGAGGTGACGGCCGATGGCGTGTTCGGCATCTGGTATGGCAAAGGTCCCGGCGTCGACCGTTCCGGCGACGTTTTGCGCGCCGCCAACATGCTTGGCACATCCGCGCTCGGCGGTGTGCTGGCAGTGTCCGGCGATGACCACGCGGCGCAGTCCTCGATGTATCCGCATCAGACCGATGGCATCTTTCAATCGGCGTCGATCCCGATTTTGCAACCGGCCAATCTGGAAGAAATTCTGGCGTTCGGCCTGGCCGGGATTGCCATGTCGCGCTTTTCCGGTTTGTGGGTATGTCTGAAAACCATTGCTGAAGTGATTGAAACTGCCGGTTCCCTGCAATTGCCGGAGACCCCGGTGTACGTGACGCCAAGCGATTTCATCGTGCCCGCGCACGGCCTGAACTGGGACCCGCGCATTGCCTGGCCGGGCCAGCGCGCTGAACTGGAGCGTCGTTTGCTGGCCGAGCGTTTGCCGGCAGCGCTGGCATGGGCGCGCGCCAATGGCATCGACCGCGAAGTGGTGCCCGGCGCCAATGCCCGCCTCGGCATCGTCACCGTCGGCAAGGCCCATCAGGATGTGATGCAGGCGATACGCGACCTTGGCTTGAGCCACGCCGATCTGCAAGCCTTGGGCATCGCGATTTACAAAGTCGGCATGAGCTGGCCGCTGGAAACCGTCGGCATGCGCCGCTTTGCGGCCGGCAAGGAAGAACTGCTGGTAGTCGAAGAAAAACGCGCGATTGTCGAATCCCAGATCAAGGATGCGCTGTATCACAGCGATGCCACGGTGCGCACGCGGGTGGTGGGCAAAACCGACCAGCATGGCGCGCCGTTGTTGCCGGAAATATCCGAATTCAATCCCTTATTGCTGGCGCAAGTGCTGCTGGCGCGCATCGGTGAGCGCGCACCGGCACTTAAGGCCCGGTTGCAAGCGCTGCAAGCGGCCGCCAGCGGCGGGTTCCGTAGTGACGTGGCAACCCCGGTGCGGCGTCCCTATTTCTGCGCCGGCTGTCCGCACAATACCTCGACCAAATCGCCGGATGGTTCGGTATCGGGCGGCGGTATCGGTTGTCATGTGATGGCGCTGACCGAACCCGAACTGAAAACCAGCACCTTCAGCCAGATGGGCGGCGAGGGCGCGCAATGGATCGGTGCCGCGCCATTTTCGGCGACCCGCCACGTATTCCAGAATCTCGGCGACGGCACGTATCAGCATTCCGGCTTGCTGGCGATTCGCGCCGCACTGGCGGCCAAGACCAATGTCACTTACAAGATTCTGTACAACGATGCCGTCGCCATGACCGGCGGCCAGCCGGCCGAAGGCCAGATCGATCCGGCGCGCATCACGCGTCAGTTGCATGCCGAAGGCGTGAGCACCATTGCGCTGGTGTCGGATCAGCCACAACGCTGGCAGGGCAACGCCGAACTGGCGGCGAATGTCGTAGTGCATCATCGCGATCAGATGGATCAGGTGCAGCGCGAGATGCGCGAAGTGCCGGGCGTCACTGCCATCATTTATGAACAGACGTGCGCTTCGGAAAAACGCCGCCGGCGCAAACGCAAGGAATATCCCGATCCCGACAAACGGTTGTTCATCAATCCGCGTGTGTGTGAAGGCTGCGGCGACTGTTCGGTGCAGTCCAACTGCATCGCGGTGCAACCGCTGGAAACCGCGTTCGGCCGCAAGCGCGTCATCAACCAGAGTGCGTGCAACAAAGACTTTTCCTGCGTCAAGGGATTCTGTCCCAGCTTCGTCGAAATCGACGGCGTCCAATTGCGCAAGCCTGACGCGGCACGCATGAAGACGATTGAAGCGGACGCGCTGGCACAATTGCCGCCAGCCTCGATGGCCTTGCCGGCCCACGCCTACAACATCTATATCACCGGCATTGGCGGCACCGGCGTGCTGACGCTGGGTGCCTTGCTCGGCGCTGCGGCGCATCTGGAAAACAAGGGCGCCAGCGTGCTCGACTTTACCGGCCTGGCGCAAAAGAACGGCGCCGTGGTCAGTCAGGTGCGGATCGCTGCCAGCCCGGATGAGATCGACGCCGTGCGCATTGGTATCGGTGCCGTGGACTTGCTGATCGGCACCGATCTGGTGGTGGCCGCCGGGGCCGACAACTTGCTGCGGCTGGCTGCTACGCGCACCACCGCGATCGTGAATCTGGATCAGACCCCGACCGCCGATGTGGTCACGCAACGCGATGCCACATTGCCGGTGGATGCCATGCTGGACAGCGTGCAGCGCAACAGCAGCGTGATGCATACCTTCAACGCCAGCACCCTGGCGCAGCAATTGTTTGGCGACACCGTGGCGGCCCATACGCTGATGTTGGGGTATGCCTGGCAGCGCGGCCTGGTGCCATTGTCATTGGCGGCGCTGGAGCGGGCGATTGAATTGAATGGCGCCGCCATCGAGATGAACAAGCGGGCCTTGAGCTGGGGGCGGATTGCGGCTGCCAGCCCGGCGACGCTGGCCTTGCTTGATGGCGAGGCCGCTTCGGTGAACGCACCGGCGCCGAAGAATTTCGGCGATGCCCTGATGCATTTTCAGCAAGAGCTGGTGGCGTATCAGGATACTGCTTATGCTCAGCGTTACCGGCAATTGGCGATGCGCGCGCGTCAGGCCGAGCAGGCCGTGGCCGGTAGTGTCGACGACGGTGCTTTTGCGCTGGCAGTAGCACGGCAAGCCTACAAGTTGATGGCGTACAAGGATGAATACGAAGTCGCGCGGCTGTATGCCGCGCCGGAATTCAAGGCGGCGCTGATGCAACAATTTTCGGTTGCCAGCAACATCGGCATCTGGCTGGCACCGCCATTGCTGTCACGCATCGATGCTGCCACCGGCCGCCCGCGCAAGCGCAAGTTCGGCCCATGGGTATTGTCGGCATTCAAGGTATTGGCAAAGCTGCGCGGATTGCGCGGCAGTCGTTTTGATCCGTTCGGTCGTACCGAAGAACGGCGTCTCGAACGGCAACTGGTGACGGATTACTTTGCCATGATCGACACGCTGTGCGCCGGTCTCAATCGCGACAATCTGGCCGTCGCCACCGAGCTGGCCGCATTGCCGGCGATGGTGCGCGGCTACGGTCCGGTCAAGCTGGCAGCGATCAAGGATTACGAACAACAAAAGGCCTTGTTGCTGACCCGGTTCGCCAAGCCGGTGTTTCGTCAGATCAGCATCAAGGCAGCGTGAACGGCTTATCAGGAGAATCATGTGGAAATAAAGAATAAAACCTTCATCGTCACCGGCGCCGCTTCGGGTCTGGGCGCGGCGACTGCGAAAATGCTGGCGGCGGAAGGCGGCAATGTGGTGCTGGCGGATGTGAATCAAGAACAGGGACAACAACTTGCAGCGGAACTGGGCGCGCAAACAAAGTTTGTCTTGACCGATGTCACCGACGAAACCAGTGCGCAAGCCACGGTGGCTGAAGCGGTGCGCAGTTTCGGCAGCCTGCATGGTCTGGTCAATTGTGCCGGCATTGCACCCGCCGAAAAGATTGCCGGCAAGCAGGGCGCGCATGGACTGGCCTCATTTTCACGCGTGTTGCAGATCAACCTGATCGGCAGCTTCAATATGCTGCGGCTGGCAACACAGGCCATGCTGGAACATGGCGATGCGGACAGCGCCGAGCGCGGCGTGATCATCAATACGGCATCGATCGCCGCCTATGACGGGCAGATCGGACAAGCCGCCTATGCGGCATCGAAAGGCGGACTGGTATCGATGACCTTGCCCGTCGCGCGAGAACTGGCGCGCCATGCGATCCGCGTCATGACCATTGCGCCGGGCCTGATGGAAACCCCGCTGATGTTGGGCATGCCGCAAGAAGTACAGGATTCGCTGACGCGGACAATTCCGTTTCCGTCACAATTTGGCAAACCGGCTGACTTTTCCGGGCTGGTCCGGCATATCATTGGCAACAGCTACCTGAATGGCGAAGTGATCCGGCTCGATGGCGCTTTGCGCATGGGGCCGCGCTGACCCTGAACATGACACTGGAGACCAAATGATTCCGAATACCGAACAGGAAATGATCCGCGACACCATTCGCAGCTTCGCGCGTGAGCAATTGTTGCCGAATGCCGCCGCCTGGGAAGCCGGCGGTATCTTCCCGCGTGAAGCGCTGCAAGAGCTGGGGCGGCTCGGCGCACTGGGCGTCACCGTCAGCGAAGAGTATGGCGGCACCGGGCTGGACTATGCAACGCTGGCCTTCGTGCTGGAAGAAATCGCTGCCGGCCATGGCGCTACCTCGACTATTGTGTCGGTCCAGAATTCACTGGTGTGCGGCATTACTGAAAAATTCGGATCGCACGCGCAGAAGAAGCGTTATCTGACCGGATTCGCGACAGGGGAATTGCTGGGTTGTTTTTGTCTGACCGAACCGCATACCGGTTCCGATGCCTCGGCCTTGCGCACCACGGCGCGCCGTGACGGCGGCGGTTGGGTGCTCAACGGCGTCAAGCAATTCATCACCACCGGCAGCGAGGCTGATGTGGCAGTCGTGATCGCGGTCACCGACAAAGATAAAGGCAAGAAGGGCATGTCTTGCTTTCTGGTGCCGACCGATAGTCCCGGTTATTGCGTCACCGGGATTGAAAAGAAGCTCGGTCAGCATGCCTCCGATACCGCGCAGATCACCTTTGATCAATGCCGGGTGGATGGCGATGCGTTGGTCGGCGCCGAGGGCGAAGGCTACAAGATTGCACTCTCGAATCTGGAGGCCGGGCGTATCGGTATCGCCGCGCAATCGGTGGGCATGGCGCGCGCCGCATATGAAGTGGCACTCGATTATGCACGTGAGCGCGAATCCTTTGGTCAGCCGCTGACGGCGCATCAGGCCGTGGCATTCCGGCTGGCGGATATGGCCACCACGATTGAAGCGGCGCGGCAGTTGTTGCATCATGCCGCGGCACTCAAGGATGCCGGCTTGCCGTGTCTGAAAGAAGCCTCGATGGCCAAACTGTTTGCCTCGGAAGGTGCCGAAAAAGTTTGCAGCGCCGCTTTGCAGACACTTGGCGGTTACGGCTATACCCAAGACTTTGCCATTGAACGCATTTATCGTGATGTGCGCGTGACGCAGATTTACGAAGGCACCAGCGATATTCAGCGAATGGTAATTGCCAGAGCGATTGTCTGAGGTCTGACTGCCGGTACTGTTGCCGCAGCCATTACCGGCGGCGGCAACATGTCGTCATCACGCGGCCTGGCGTGCCCGCAGCAAATCTTCCAGACCGATGCGCCGAAACATTTCACTGCGGACCCGGTCAGCCACGCCATTGACGATTTCCGCGCCATCTTGCGACGGATCGATATGGACCCGGAACGGGCGCTGGCCGAATGGCAGATCGACCACATCGACAATGGCGTCAGCCACGGCGCCGGCATCGGCGTCGGCTGGCTCCAGCGCCGCCAGGCCCTGCAACGCCTGAGCGGCCACACCGGCATACGGGCCGTCGTTGTATGCGGCGACCCGGGCCAGATCAGCCGGTGCGCCGGAATGCGCAAAGTGGTTGGTGCCTTTGGTGAAAGCTCCCGGGACGATGATGGCGGTTTCGATGCCCCAGCGCGTCAGTTCACTCGCGTAGGATACCGCCAGCGAATCCATTGCTGCCTTGGCGGCGAAATACGGTGATAAAAACGGTGGCGTGCCGCCACGCGCGCTGCTCGATGATACCCACACCAGCAATCCCTTTCCCTGTTTGCGCAACTGCGGCAAGGCGGCACGATTGACGCGCTGCGTGCTCAACACGTTGATGTCGTAGAGCTGCGCGAATTGTTCCGGCGTGAAGGCTTCGGCCGGACCGAACGACATATGGCCGGCATTGTGAATCACCACATCGAGCCGGCCGCAATCGGCAATGATGCGGGCAATACCGGCGTCGACCGAAGCGTCGGCGGCGACATCCAGTTCGACCGTGCGCAACTCCACCTGATGTTGTGCCGCATAGTGTGCCGCGGCGGCCACTTGCGGCGCATTGCGCCCGCTGCTTTCGCGCATGCCGGCATAGACGATGTGACCGGCATCGGCCAAGGCGCGTGCGGTGAGGGCGCCGAAGCCGCTGGATGCCCCGGTAATGACGATAACCTGTTGCATGATGTTTCCTTTTTCTCGTGGCTGGTCAACGACAATCAAATCACACCGCCGTTGGCGCGCAAGGTTTGACCATTGATCCAGCTGCCGTCGGCACCAGCCAGGAAGGCCACGCTGGCGGCGATATCTTGCGGTTGTCCGAGACGTTCCAGCGGCGCCATCCTGGACAGTCGTTCCACCAGCTCTTGCGGTTTGCCGTTCAAAAACAAGTCGGTCGCGGTCGGTCCCGGCGCCACGGCGTTGACGGTGATGTCGCGGCCCCGCAATTCCTTGGCCAGCACGCTGGTCAGTGCTTCCACGCCAGCCTTGGTGGCGGCATAGGTGCCATACCCGGGTTGCAGCATGCCAACCACGCTGGAAGAAAAGTTGATGATGCGGCCACCGCTGCGCAAGCGTTTGGCGGCTTCGCGCATGGTGTTGAACGATCCCTTGAGATTGATCGCGATTTGCTTGTCGAAAGTGTCGTCGTCGGTATCGGCAACGGTGGTGGTTGCCATGATGCCGGCATTGTTGACCAGTATGTCAATGCCACCGTATTCCGCTTCTGCGGCGTCGAACAGGACGCGCACCGCCTCGGCATTGCTGACATCGCCTTGTACTGCCAGTGCTTTGCCGCCAGCCTGTTCTATCCGGGCCACGACGGCCTGGGCGGCAGCGGCGCTGCCGGCATAGTTGACGATGACGGCAAAACCGTCGCTGGCCAGACGCAGTGCGATGGCCGCGCCGATTCCGCGTGAGGAACCGGTGACGATGGCGACTTTTTGATGACTGTTGTTCATGTGAAACTCCGATAGTGAAGGTGGGTTGAAAGCCGCCCTGAGGTTTCCCGAATGTGTATCGCAAGGCAGTGACGACATCTTGCTCGTTAATTTAATCTGGATAAACTGGCTGTGATTGCATAGACTGTGCAAATTGGGATAACAATTGATGGGTGTTATGGATAAATTTGAGTCTATGCGCATCTTCACGCGCATTGTTGAATTGAAGAGTTTCACTCGCGCCGCCGAAGATCTCGGCTATCCGAAGTCGACCGTGACGCATGCCATCAAGCAGTTGGAATCGCGCCTGCGCGTGCGTTTGCTGCACCGGACTACGCGTCAGGTGACCACCACGCTGGACGGCGCCGCTTACTACGAACGCTGCGCCAAACTGTTGAGCGATCTGGAAGAAACGGAAAATGTATTTTCGGAATCCGCAGCCAGTCCCGGCGGCAAGTTGCGCGTGGATATGCAAGGCACGCTCGCGCGTCATTTCGTGTTGCCGCAACTGGACTTGTTCTGCGCGCGCTATCCCGATATCGAATTGCAGATCGGCATGGGCGACCGGCTGGTGGATCTGGTGGGGGAGAGCATCGATTGTGTGTTGCGTGCCGGTGAGTTGCTGGATTCGTCCATGGTCGCCAGGAAGCTGGCGCACCTGGAGCAGGTGACGGTGGCCAGTCCGGCCTATTTGCAGCGCCGTGGCATACCGCAGCATCCCGACGACCTGGCCCGGCATCGCGCGGTGAATTTCTTTTCGGCGCCCACCGGCAAAATCTATCCGTTCGAATTCAATGTCGATGGCATATCACGCCAGATCACCATCGCCGGCACGGTGTCGGTCAACAGCGCGGATGCTTATGCGGCATGCTGTCGTTCCGGCTTCGGTTTGATTCAGGCACCGCGTTACGGCCTGGCGCCGGCACTGGCCAGCGGCGAAGTGCAAGAAGTACTGAGTGCGTTCCGGCCCGATGCGATTCCGGTTTCTGTACTGTATCCGCATCACCGGCAACTCTCGCCCAAGGTGCGGGTATTCGTCGACTGGCTGGTGGAGTTGTTCCGCCACGCCCATTGAACGCGTGCGGCGCCGGAGCGGGCGATCAGACGTAGTCCTTGGGCCGGCTCAATTCCTGGAAAATCTGCTCCGCCAGATAATCGCAAGGTGGACGCATGGAATCGGCGCTGCGCGCCAAGACAATTTCCAGCGGTTCCAGATCCGGCAAACCTTCTTCGCGGCCCAGCTTGAGCAGGCGCTCCGGCACGCTGCACTTGGCCAGTCCGGCAATCGCCAGCGAGGCATCGACCATGGTGATCAGGCCGAGCAGGCTTTGGCTGCTGTAATGGGTGCGAAACTTGATGCCGGCAGTCTTCAGCGCATTGATGGCATTGTTGCGGGCGACACTGCGTTCGAACATCGCAATCGGCAGCGGCCGCTGTTTCCACAAGGTCGGATTGGCTTGCGAGCAGACCCAGATCATCGGTTCGACGCGGATGAAGTCGCCGTTCAATTCCTTGTCGCGGGTGACGCAGGCAAGATCAATCTTGTTGTCCTTGAGCAGCGGCATCATCGACATGCTGGGCACACACACCACCTGAATCTGCACCTTCGGATAGGTCGCTGAAAATTTGCGCAACACCGGCGGCAGCAAGGACGAAACAAAATCTTCCGGCACGCCGATGGTGACGCGGCCGGTGACATCGGGCCGCACAATCGAAGCCCAGGCTTCATCGTTGAGCGACATCATGCGTCGCGCATAGGCCAGTAATTTACGTCCTTCCGAGGTTAGCGCCAGCTTGCGTGTATCGCGAATGAACAGCGGTTTGCCGAGCGACGCCTCCAATTCCTTGATCTGCATGCTGACCGCCGATTGGGTGCGATGCACCATTTGTGCTGCTTGCGTAAAGCTGCCGTGATCTGCCACGGCGATCAGTGTACGCAAGACATTCAGGTCAAAATGGGACATGGTGACTTATCAGAATAATTGATGAATTGTATAAATTTAATTCGTTTGTCTGATTGTGACAAGTTCGTCACACTCGTTTCTGTCGGTATCGAACACGCTCCAAGCCCTTCGTGATTTCCGGGAAATCCCCGAGAGTCCCGGTGCACGTGGGTTGACCCATAACGCAAAGGAAACGATTGTGAATAGTATTCCCGAAATCCCGTTACTGATCGACGGCCAGCTGATCGCTTCAAAGACAACCCAATGGCACGACGTCATCAATCCATCGAGCCAGGAAGTGGTGGCACGGGTACCGATTGCCACCACCGAAGAAGTGGAGCTGGCGATTGCGTCGGCCAAGAAAGCATTCGCTTCCTGGCGCAATGCAGCACAGGGTACTCGTACCCGGGTCATGCTCAGGCTGCAGCAACTGGTGCGCGAGCATACGGCGGAACTGGCGCAACTGATCAGCCGCGAACATGGCAAGACCGTGCCGGATGCCGAAGGTGAAGTGGGGCGCTGTATCGAATTGCTTGAGCATGCCTGTTCCGTCAACTCGATCCAGCTCGGTGAATATGCCGAAAACGCCGCCAGCGGCATCGACGTCTACACCGTAGTGCAACCGCTCGGCGTCTGTGCCGGCATCACCGCATTCAATTTCCCCATCATGCTGGCCTGTAACATGTTTCCGACGGCAGTCGCCTGCGGTAACAGCTTCGTTCTGAAGCCATCCGAACAGGCACCGAGTGCGCCATTGCTGATGGCGCGGCTGGCGCTCGAAGCCGGCTTGCCGGCTGGCGTCCTGAATGTGGTGTTCGGTACCGCCGATGCGGCCAATATCTTGTGCGATCACCCTGATGTCAAAGCGATTTCCTTCATTGGTTCGACCCGCGTCGGCACGCTGATCTATCGCCGCGCATCGGAAGCCGGCAAGCGCTGCCAGTCGATGCTGGGCGCCAAGAACCATTGCGTGATCATGCCCGATGCGCAACGCGATCAAGCTATCGAACACATGCTCGGCGCTTCGTTCGGCGCTGCCGGTCAGCGCTGCATGGCGACCACGGTAGCGGTGCTGGTCGGTACGGCTGCCGAGTGGTTGCCGCAACTGGTGGCCGGCGCCCGCAACATGAAGATTGGTGCCAGCGATGACCGCACCGCCGACCTCGGGCCATTGAATTCGAAGCAGGCATTGGCGCGTGTCGAAAGTCTGATCCAGAGCGGGGTCGATGAAGGTGCGGAATTGCTGCTCGATGGTCGCGGCGTCAAGGTGCCGGCAGCGCCGCATGGCAATTTCGTCGGTCCTACCATTCTCAATAAAGTCAGCGCCGACATGCGCGTGTATCGCGAAGAAGTGTTCGGTCCGGTGCTGTGCGTGATGGCGGTCGATACCCTGGAGCAGGCCATCGAGATCGTCAATGCCAATCCGAACGGTAACGGTGTTTCCATTTATACCCAGGATGGCGGCGTGGGGCGGCAATTCCAGAATGAGATCGATATCGGCCAGGTCGGCATCAATGTGCCGATTCCGGTGCCGGTGTCGTGGTTCAGCTTTACCGGTTCGCGTGGTTCCAAACTCGGCGATCTCGGTACTGCCGGCAAACAAGGCATTCAGTTCTGGACCCAGGTCAAAACCATGACCACGCGCTGGCGTACCGTGAGCGCGGCACCGGCGGCGCTCAACGGCACCATCAATCTTAAATAAGGGGGACCGCATGGCAAGCAGAATTGCATTTGTCGGACTTGGCAATATGGGCGGTCCGATGGCCGCCAATCTGTTGCGGCAGGGATATCAGGTCAGCGGTTTCGATATCATGCCGGAGGCATTGGAAAAATTGCAGCAGGCCGGCGGCACGCCAGCCACTTCGGTCGCGCAGGCCGTGCGTGATGCCGACGTCGTCATCAGCATGCTGCCGACCGGCGAGCATGTATTGCAGGCTTATCTGGGCGAGCAGGGGATTCTGGCGGCAGTGCCGTCCGGCACCATTCTGATCGACAGCAGCACGGTGGCGCCGGACGTGCCGCGCCAGCTTGCGGCGGCTGCCAACGCACAAGGCCGCGCACTGGCGGTGCTCGATGCGCCGGTGTCGGGCGGCACCTCGGGCGCAACTGCCGGCACCCTGACATTCATTGTCGGCGGCGTTCCTGAAGTACTGGAACGGGCGCGGCCGGTATTCGAAGCAATGGGCAAGAAGATATTCCATGCCGGCGAGGTCGGTGCCGGGCAACTGGTCAAGCTGTGCAATAACCTGTTGCTCGGGATTCTGACCATCGGCACCAGCGAAGCGTTGCGGCTCGGGATCAAGAATGGACTTGATCCCAAGGTCTTGACCGAGATCATGTGTCAGAGCTCGGGACAGAACTGTGTCTTGCAGACCTATAATCCCTGTCCCGGCGTGATGGACAATGTACCGTCGGCGCGCGGTTATCAGGGTGGCTTCGCCACCAATCTGATGCTCAAGGATTTGCGGCTGGCGGCAGCGCTGGCCGATGACAGTGAAGTACAGGTGCCGCTCGGAAAAATCGTCAAGGAGCTGTATCAGCTGCACCAGTCCAATGGCAACGGCACGCTGGACCATTCCAGTGTTTTCAATTTGTCGGCAGCGCTCGCTGAGTTGCCGTCGTTGCAGAAGGATGCCAGCCATTTGACCTAGCAGCTATCGCACTATCGCAACATTCCGTTCAATAAAGGAGACCAGCATGCAACACAAAAACCAGAACGAGAAGGTGAAACTAACAGTACCCGCCGCGACGGGGTTGTCCGCAGTCAGTCGCATCACGCGCTGTAGCAAATATCTTGCTGCTGCCGCATTCGGTGCGCTGCTGTTGCAAGGCGCGGCGGTGGCGCAGACCGTGGTGGCGGTGATGCAGTCGCCATTGCGCGTACTCGATCCGATGATCACCACGGCGCACATCACCGCCGATCACGGATACATGATTTATGACACCTTGCTCGGCATCGATGCGCAAAACAAGATTCAGCCGCAGATGCTGGATAAATGGCAAGTTTCGGCGGACGGCAAGACCTATGCCTTCACCTTGCGGCCGGGCTTGAAGTGGCATACCGGCGCTGCGGTCAAGGCCGACGATTGCGTCGCCTCAATCAAGCGCTGGGCCGAGAAAGACCAGACCGGCCAGGTGATGATGGGTTTGCTGACCGACATCAAGGTGATTGACGACAGCAACTTCACGATGACCTTCAAGGTACCGACCGATATCGCCTTGCGAGCCTTGTCGCGTACCGGTTCGGCGCCGGCCTTCATGATGCCGAAAGCGATTGCGGAAACGCCGTCGAGTCAAGCCATCAAAGAGTATGTCGGTTCCGGTCCGTTCAAATTCGTGGCAGCGGAATTCAAGCCGGGCGTGAAATCGGTGTACGTCAAGAATCCTGATTACCTGCCGCGCAAGGAAGCCGCCAGCGGCAGCGCCGGCGGCAAGGTGGTGCATCTGGACCGGGTGGAGTGGGTCACCATGCCGGATCCGATGATTGCCATCAATGCGCTGGTCAAGAAGGAAATCGATTTCTATGAAGCAGTGCCATACGATCTGGTGCCGATGCTCAAGAACAAGAGCGACATCAAGGTCGATACCATCAGCAAGGTCGGCTTCCAATATGTGTATCGCTTCAATTTCCTGTATCCGCCATTCAACAACCGCTTGCTGCGTCAGGCCGCCATGCATGCGGTGGGTCAGGATGATGTACTCAAGGCGATTGTCGGCAAGACCGGTCTGTTCAAGAATTGCGCTGCCGTATTCGGTTGCGGCATGCCCTACGAAAGCAACTACGGCATGGATATTCTCGGCAAGCCGGATCTGGAGAAAGCCCGTCGCTTGCTGAAGGAAGGCAATTACGATGGCACCCCGGTGGTGATCATGAATCCTACCGATTTCCCTGATCTGACGGTGCCGCCGGTGGTGATTGCACAAGCTTTGCGCAAAGTCGGTTTCAAGGTCGACCTGCAAGCGATGGATTGGCAGACCCTGCTGACCCGCCGGGCCTCGCAGGAGCCACCAGGCAAAGGCGGCTGGAATATTTTGGCAACCTTCAATCTGGTCAGCGACAGTCAGAATCCGATCACCAACTATCAGGTTGGCGCCAATGGTCGCAAGGCATGGCCGGGCTGGCCGGATTTCAAGCGGATTGAAGAAATCCGCAAGGAATTCGCCGAAACTGCCGATGCGGAAAAGCTGAAGAAACTGGCCGATGAAGCACAGCACATCGTGATCGACGAAGGCATTGTGGTGCCGCTCGGCCAGGCCCTGCGTCCGACCGCCTATCGCACCAGCCTGAGCGGTATTCTCGATGCACCGTTGCCGTTCTTCTGGAACATGAAGAAGTCCGATAAATAAGGAATCGCTGATGCTGACTTATGTGGCGCGCCGCTTGCTGGCGATCATTCCGGTGATGTTGATGGTGGCGGTGGTGGTATTCCTGATCTTGCGGCTGACGCCGGGTGATCCGGCTGCCATCATCGCCGGGGATAACGCCAGTGCCCAGCAACTGGCGGAGATCCGGATGCAGATGGGGCTGGACCAGCCGGTGTATGCGCAATTCGTGACCTGGGTCGGCCATCTGTTGCAGGGCAATCTCGGGGTCTCGCTGATTTCCGGCATGGCCGTCACCGATCTGATCGGTCAACGCATGTGGCCGTCGCTGGCCCTGGGCAGCATCACGATTGTGCTGGCAGTACTGATTGCGATTCCACTCGGCGTGTTTGCCGCATGGAAGCAGGGGCAACTGACGGACCGGCTGGTGATGGCGGGCTCGGTACTGGGTTTTTCGGTACCGACCTTCGTGGTCGGCTACGTCCTGATCTGGCTGTTTGCGGTCAAGCTGGACTGGCTGCCGGTGCAAGGGTATACGCCGCTGGCCGATGGCTTCGGCAAATTCCTGCAGCATCTGGTCTTGCCCAGTCTGGCGCTCAGTACGGCTTATGTGGCGCTGATCGGCCGCATCACCCGCACCAGCATTGTCGAAGTGATGGGCGACGACTATATCCGCACCGCGCGCGCCAAGGGTTTGCGTGAGCGCACGGTGCTGTTGCGGCATGCGCTCGGCAATGCGGCGATTCCCATCATCACCATCATCGGCGTCGGTATCGCCTTGCTGATCGGTGGCGTGGTGATCACCGAATCGGTCTTCAATATTCCCGGCGTCGGCCGGCTGGTAGTGGAGTCGGTATTGGCGCGCGACTACCCGGTGATTCAAGGGTTGATCCTGGTGTTTTCCTTCCTCTATGTGCTGGTGAATCTGGTGGTGGATTTGTTGTACATGGTGTTCGATCCGCGTATTCGCTACTGACCGGAGAAAGAGATGGCTGAAGAAATGGTTTTGCATAAAATGAAGCCGGCCGGGCTGGTGGCCGGCGGCCAGTGGCGGCAGCGCTGGCGCAGCGTGCGCCGCTTTGTGAATAACGGTCCGGTACTGGTGGCGCTGGCCATCCTGTTCTGTATCATCGCCGCGGCCTTGCTGGCGCCGTGGCTCAATACAATCGATCCGTCGCAGATCAATCCATCCGAACGCCTGTCCGGGTTCTCTGCCGAGAATTGGTTCGGTACCGATGCGCTCGGCCGCGACGTCTATTCACGGGTGGTCTATGGCGCCCGCATTTCGTTGATCATCGGTGCCGGCGTGGCGCTGACCAGCATGGCGGCAGGTTTGCTGATTGGCGTGGTGGCCGGCTATTTCCGTGCCGCCGATGCCATCATCATGCGCATCATGGATGGCTTGATGGCAATTCCCGGCATCTTGCTGGCGATTGCACTGGTGTCGCTGTCGGGCGCCAGTCTGATGACGGTGCTGGTGGCGATCACGATTCCGGAAATCCCGCGTGTGGTGCGGCTGGTACGCAGCATCATCCTGTCGATCCGCAGTGAGCCGTATGTGGAAGCGGCGGTGACGCTGGGCACGCGGTTGCCGACCTTGCTGATGCGGCACGTGATTCCGAACACGATTGCACCGCTGATCGTGCAAGGCACCTATGTCTGCGCCTCGGCCATGCTGACCGAAGCGGTATTGAGTTTCCTGGGTGTCGGCATTTCGCCGGAAGTACCGAGCTGGGGCAATATCATGGCCGAAGGGCGGATGTACTTCCAGTTGTTCCCCAGCCTGATTCTGTGCCCTGGCATCTTTCTGTCGCTGGTGGTGCTGAGCGTGAATTTGCTCGGTGATGCGATGCGTGATTATCTGGACCCTAAAATGGCGGAAAAATTATGAGCATGCAACAAGCCAGTCAGGCCGCGGCGCCGGTATTGTCGATCCGCGATGTAACGGTAACTGCCCGTGCCACCGAACGCAAAGTGATCGAGCGCATCAGCTTCGATATTCAACCCGGTGAAACCGTCTGTGTGGTGGGCGAGTCCGGCTCCGGCAAATCGGTCACCTCGCTGGCGGTCATGGGCCTGTTGCCGAAAACGGCGCTGGCGCTGAGCGGCGGTGAAATCTGGCTGGAGGGGGAGAATATTACCCAGGCCAGTCAGCAGCGGCTGCGTCAGTTGCGCGCGCATCGCATGGCGATGGTGTTTCAGGAACCGATGACGGCATTGAACCCGGTGATGACAATCGGTGCTCAGCTCGATGAAGTCTTGCGCACCCATACCCGCATGCCGGCGGCGCAACGGCGCGCCAAGATTCTGGCGATTCTCGATTCGGTACATTTGCCGGACCGGCAGCGCATGGTCGACTCCTTTCCGCATCAGCTTTCGGGCGGACAGCGGCAACGCGTGGTGATCGCCATGGCGCTGATTCTGGAGCCGAAGCTGCTGATCGCCGATGAGCCGACCACGGCGCTCGATGTCACCACCCAGCAGCAAATCATCCGGCTGATTGACGAGCTGCGCGCGGAACACAATACGGCGGTGCTGTTCATCACGCATGATTTCGGCATCGTCTCGGAAATCGCTGACCGCGTGGTGGTGATGAATCAGGGGCAGGTGGTGGAAACCGGTGAGCGCGCGCAAATTCTGGCAGCGCCGGCACAAAGCTATACGCGCTTGCTGATTTCGTCGGTGCCAAGCCTGATTCCGAAACCGGAAGAAGCGGTGGACGGCGATATCATTTTACGTGTATCCGGGCTGGCGAAAGAATATGGGCAACGCAGTCTGTTTTCACGCAAAGCACCAATGGTGGCCGCGCAGGATGTGAATCTGTCGATCCGCCGGCGTGAAGTGATGGGGATTGTCGGCGAGTCGGGATCGGGCAAGTCGACGGTGGCCCGGTGCATCATGCGTCTGATTGATCCCAGCGCCGGCCAGATCCGCTTGCATGATGACGACATGGCGCAATATCGCGGCGAACCGTTGCGGCAGATCCGGCAAAAAATCCAGATCGTGTTTCAAGATCCGTACCGCTCGCTCAATCCGCGTCAACGGGTAGGGGAGTCGATCATCGAAGGCTTGCTCAACTTCGGCATGGCGCGTGAAACCGCCTGGCGGCGCGCGGCCGATCTGATGCGCACCGTCGGCCTCAACGAAGAAGTCATGACGCGCTATCCGCATCAGTTTTCGGGCGGCCAGCGGCAACGCATCTGTATTGCGCGGGCGCTGGCGATGGAACCTGACTTGCTGGTGGCCGATGAAGCCGTGTCGGCACTCGATGTCTCGGTGCAGGCGCAAGTGCTGACGTTGCTGCGGGAAATTCGTGATCGCACCGGCATTGCCATTTTGTTCATTACCCACGATTTGCGGGTCGCGGCGCAGATTTGCGACACCATCGCCGTGATGCAAAAAGGGCGGGTGGTGGAAATGGGTACGGCGCATCAGATTCTGTCCAATCCGGCCAGTGCCTATACCCGGCAACTGATCGACGCGGCACCGGGTCGTGACTGGGATTTTCAGAATTTCAGGCCCTATGCACAGACGGCATTGCAATAAGCGCTGCTGAAAAAAGGCGCTCACGGCGGAGAAAATCAAACCGGCAACTGATGATGTGAATCATCAGTTGCCGGTTTGCATTATTTATATTGCTTCACAAATGGAATAATTCTCATTAAGATTGCGGTTTATTCCACTGACCGTCGATCGTGTCCTCCGTGTCTTCTTCCTCCACCCGCCAGTCGGACGCCGTTACCGCCGATCTGTATCGCACCCAGCACAGCTGGCTGGCAGGGTGGTTGCGACGCCGTTTGCCGTCCATGGAACAAGCCGCCGATCTGGCGCAAGATACGTTTATCCAGGTGCTGCTGGCACGCGGCACCGAATCGATCCGCGAACCGCGCGCCTTTCTGACCACGATTGCCAAGCGCGTACTGGCCAATCACTACCGCCGGCAACAAATCGAACAAGCCTATCTGGACCAGGTCCGTCTGTTGCCGGAACCTGAAGTACCTTCGCCGGAAGTGCGGGCCATGGTGCTCGACATCCTGACCGAGCTGGATCGCAAACTCGACGAATTGCCGGCTGCGGTGCGCAAGGTATTCCTGCTGTCGCGACTCGATGGCATGGGCTATGCCGAAATCGCCGAACTGACGGCGCTGTCGCTGACCACGGTCAAACGCCATATGGCGCGCGCTGCGCTGCATTGTTATTTCCCATGACATCTTCTTTGTCGCCAGCGGCCGCCAGCCCGATCTCCAACGCAATCTCCGGCCCGGTCGCCGCACTTGAGGCCTTGCCGGCAGCAGTCGCCGAGCAGGCCGTGCATTGGTTTGTTGAACTCGGTGTCGACCGCCCATCCGCAGCGACGCTGTCGGGCTGGCAATGCTGGTTGCGCGCTGATCCCTTGCACGAGCGTGCCTGGCAACATCTGAAATCGATGGACGCACAATGGCAAACTCTGCCGCCGGGACTTGCAAAATCAACGCTGGCGGCTGCTGCGCCGAAGGGGCGCCGGCGGGCATTGCAAATGTTGTGCCTGCTGGCCGGCGGCGGGACGGCGGCGCTGGTGGCGAAAGAGGCGCTCGACAACGGTGCCTGGCACGCCGACTTCCGCACCGCCGTCGGCGAGCAGCGCACGCTGGAACTCGATTACGGCACGCAGGTGGTGCTCAATACCTGCAGCGCCATCAATGTCGAGTTCAGTGCCACGCACCGGCGACTGCGGTTGCTGGAAGGCGAGATTCTGGTCAGCAGCGCGGCCGGCACGCCGCCCCTGCTGGTGCAAACCGTACACGGTCAGGTGCAGGCATTCGGCCCGCGCTTCAGTGTGCGGCGCGAAGACGACAGCACGCTGGCCAGTGCCTTGCAGGGCCATCTGCAAATCCGTCCGCAAGACCGGCCGGAACTGCTGACCACGCTGGCGCAGGCGCAACGGCTGCGCTTTTCGGCCAGCAGCGTGGCACCGCCGGAAGCGCTCGACCCCGACAGTGATGCCTGGTCGGAAGGCATGCTGATTGCGCATGGCTGGCAACTGAGCCATTTTCTCGGAGAAATCTCGCGCTACCGGCGCGGCTGGATACGCTGGGACCCGGCGGTTGCCGGGTTACGGGTATCGGGTACCTATCCGCTCGCCGATACCGAGCAAATTCTCAAGACCCTGACCAATGCATTGCCGCTGGAGATTCGTTATCTCACGCGCTGGCTGGTGATGGTGTCGCTCAAAGGCTGATCGGAACGCCGCGCCAACCGGGTAGTAACGCAGAGCCTCGGGGCACTGCAATATTATTTCAAATAAGAATGGTTCTTTTTCTCATCTCGCGTGACAGAAGACAAAACACCTTCGACATACCGAGAAACAGAGAGGATCCATTTCATGCTGCATCATCATCCGCGCTGGCGTCGTTCATTGCTGGTCATCGCCCTGGGCTGGCCATTGTTGCCACTGGAGGCACTGGCGGTGGAACCGGCCAGGACCGAAGTGCGTCGTCATTACCATATTGCCGCCGGTTCGCTGGCGCGGGCGGTTACCCGGCTTGGACGTGAAGCAGGAGTATTGATTTCGTTTGGCACCGAGCTGGCAGCCGGGCGGCAGAGCAGTGAGCTGGAAGGCAATTACACGCCGGCCGAAGCCTTGCAGCGCCTGTTGCAAAATACCGGGCTGGAAGCGGTCAGCGATAATGCCGGCGGGTTTGTACTGCAACTGGCAAGCGGGCCGCCAGCGCCGCTCAAGTCTGCTGCCGCAGGGGCCGGGCCGCACCGCGTCAGTTCGCGGACATTGCCGGATGTGCACGCCAGCGCCGAACGCTCACTGGAGCCGGGCCGGCAAATCATTTCGGCACGCGAAATTGCCGAAACCCCCACGGCCAATCAAAGTCTCAGCGAACTGGTGGCGATCAATCCGGCGGTGCGACTGCCATCCAAGGCCGGCGGCTCGCTCACGCGCGGCTCGATGGATGTCGAGGATATTTCCTTTTACGGCGCCAGCCCGTATCAAAACCTGTTTCAGATCGACGGCATGGATAGCACCAACAATATCGACCCGGCCAATCACAATACCAATCTGCAGGTCACCAATGTGCCGAGCAACAGCCAGGCTTACTTTGTCGATACCAGCCTGCTCGGCGAAGTCCGCATCTACGACAGCAACGTCCCGGTGGAGTATGGCCGCTTCAACGGCGGGGTGGTGGATGCGCGGTTGAAACGCGCCAGCGGCAAGAATGGTATCGACTTCTCTTATCGCATGAGTGGTTCCAATCTGAGCGAGCAAAAGATCGCGCTCAACGATCAATACAATTATTCGGCGGGTTTGTCGGGCTATACGCCGGATTGGCGCAAGAAGTTTTACAGCATCAATATTGATCGCATGCTGGCGGATGACCTTGGTCTGGTGCTCGGTGTTTCGCGGCGCGAGTCGACCGTGCGCCGCACCGGCTATGTCGGTATTTTGCGGACGCTGACACAGGGCGTGGAGACTCAGGTCGATGCCGTCGACAATGTGCTGGCCAAACTGACGTGGTGGAAAAATGCCTCGACCATCAGCGATCTCACCTTCAAATATAGCCAGCGCAATGAAGAACGCTCCGACGCCCAGTTCAAGGACACGCGCTGGAGCAATAACCATGGCGCTATCGGCGTGGCATGGAATCTGGAACACCGGCTCGACAAGGCCAATCTGACATTGCAGGCCGGTTGGGACCGGTTTGAAGATAGTCGTATTTCCAATGCGACTGAACTGGTGACGCATATCACCGTGGCACCGCCATCGAATGTCACCACGGGCGGTTTCGGTCACGAAGAAAAGAAACGCGACAGCATGACGTTGAACGGCAAGCTCAATGTCGATCCGTTCATGACGGGGCCGTTCGAGCACTCGGCTTACGTTGGTTTCGACTCGCAGTGGATTGATGTCAACTACGAACGCATGAACGAAGCGTTTGCCTATCAATTGCGTTACCTGGCCAACGGCACTACTCAACAACGCAGCAAAACCCGCTACTTGCCGGGCAAGGTGGATTTGTCGTATCACAATGAAGGGATTTTTCTGGCCGATCAGATTCGTCTGGATCGCGTCAGCGTGACGCCCGGCTTGCGCGTGGATCGCGACAGCTATCTCAACAATACCAATGTGGCGCCGCGTACGCGGATCGATTGGGATGTGTTCGGCAATCGCAGTACGGTGCTGACGGCCGGCGCCTCACGTTATTACGGCGGCAGTATTCTTGATCTGGCCTTGCGCGAAGGCGTGAGCAAGCTCAAACAATCGATTCTCGACGCCCAAGGCAATCCGTCGACGGTGGTCAATGCCGGTCAGATATCGCGTTACGACAGATTGAAGACGCCCTATAACGATGAAGTGTCGCTGGCGCTGTCGCAAGAACTGGCCGGCGTGCGGGGTGTGTTGTCCTATGTGCGGCGTGCCGGACGTGATCAAATCAATAAGCAGCCGGTGCGCAATGCAGCACGGGTAGTGACCGGCTATGAATTCGTCAACGACGGCCAGTCAGATACCGAAGCAGTGGGGCTGAGCCTGACCAATGAAGTGCCATGGAAATTTGCCGCTGCCAGCTGGCAGGCCCGCGCATCCGTGAGTTACGAGCGCTTCAACAGTAACAACAATCTGGTCAACGGTTATGAAGACACGGTCGCCGACGGCAAGATTTATTACAACGGGGTGCTGATTGATATGGTCGACCGGCCCATCGCCAACTTCAACCAGCCGATCCGTGCCACGCTGCAACTCAATGCCGCATGGGATCAGATCGGCTTGCGCTGGAACAACCAGTTCAACTGGCGAAGCAGCCGCGAAGACGTGTTTTACGTCGGGATCAACAAGGCTGATCAACTGGATATGTATAAAGAAGGTACGGTGCCGTCGTACTGGACCTGGGATGCCAGTTTCAGCTACCGGCCGACATTCGACCGCGATCTGGAGTTGACGGTGGATATTCTGAATGTACTGAACCGCACGCCGAAGCTGATTTCCACCACGCCGATCAGCACCAAAGACATGAATCAGTACTCCACCGGGCGTGAAATCTGGTTGCAGGTCAAGCATAGTTTCTGAGGCGCTCTATATATGAGAAGCAATATCTTCCGGCATTGGTCAGGTTTTGCCTTGCTGCTGAGCTTGGCATTGCCGGCATGGGCGGCGGATACGGCCGCAAACAGGTTCGTGGCGGCGGACGGCGGTGTCAGCCTGGCCGATGCCGCCTGCGTGCTGGATCACAAGACCAATCTGGTGTGGGAGCGCAAGACGGCCGCCGGCCCGCGTGCTGCCACCCATACTTATATAGCGCTGGCACGACGCGCGAATACCAGCGCCGCCCATTGCGATGCCAGCGACGCGCAGGTTTGCACCGCGCGCTATTACACCGATCAGGTCAACGCTGCGCAATTATGCGGTGCGGCTGACTGGCGCTTGCCGACTGAAGCCGAATTGCAAACCTTGCTGGATTTCTCCGGTCCGGATGCCGGCCGGTGGCAGGCTGCGGCTGATATGACGGCGTTTCCCGATATGCAGCGCAGCTTTTACTGGACGGCGACGGCGTATCGGGCCGGCGGCGTCTTGGCGGTCTGGTTTGATGATACCCATCAGGCGTTGCCCTCGACCGCACTGGAGCCTTCCCGGGCCGGCGCGGTGCGGCTGGTGCGCGGCGCGCGGATTGCCGATGCCGCCGGGCGGACGCCATCGCCGCGGCTGATCCGTCTTGATCGTGCCGGCCAGCCGGTAACGGCGGGGCTGCCATGGAGTTGCCTGGATGAAGCGCAGCGTCCTGACAGTCTGCGACAACTGACCATCTGGGCGCTGGGATCGCAGCCGGTTACGGCGGCCAGGGCCGACAGTCTGAATGCCGAAGCAGGCAGGCTCAATCGTTCGCAATTTTGCGGGGCGCAGCAGTGGCGCTTGCCTGATGAAGCTGAATTGCGTGCATTCTGGCAGGCGCAGCGGGCTGCGCAAGACGACACTGCGATATCCGGAGCGAATGAATATTGGGTCCGCACCAGCGATGGCGGCTTGCGCGTATGGCATCCGGCCAGCGGACGCAGCCGGATTGCCGGTGCCGGCGAGCAGCCGGGCCGCATTTTCATTTCCACTACAGCGCGACCGCAAGTGGCGCGTCCGCTGGCTGCCGCGAATATCCGGCCGGGCGCAGAGCAACTGGCGGCATGGCGTGCCGCCTATTCGCGCTATCGTGCCGGACAAGCATTGCAGCCAGACTGGCCGGCACCGGATATTGATGACTCGGTAAAGCAGGCCGGGTTTGCCGACCTCGGTTTGCTGCCGCCGGTGCCATTCCCTGCCGATAATCCCTACTCACCGGCCAAGGCCGACCTCGGCCGCAAGTTGTTCTTTGATGTCCGGCTGTCACGCAATCAACAAGTGTCATGCGCCAGTTGCCATAATCCGGCGACCGGCTGGACTGACCGTCGCGATGTCTCACTGGGTCATATTGGCCAGCGCGGGCAGCGCAATTCCATGAGTATCCTGAATGTGGCTTACGTCAAAGAGCTGTTTTGGGATGGCCGTGCGGCCTCTCTGGAAGAGCAGGCCACCGGGCCGATTCAAAATCCGCTGGAAATGCATCAGCCGCTGGCGCTGGCAGTGGAACGGATCAACGCACAGCCGCTGGAATACGGTGCGATGTTCGCCGAGGCGTTCGGCGATGCCAAGGTCAACGCTGAGCGCATTGCCAAGGCGCTGGCTACCTTCGAACGGACGCTGACCAGTCGCGACAGTGACTTTGACCGTTTTCTTAAAGGCGACAAGCAGGCATTGTCGGATGACGCGGTCTGGGGTTTGCATCTGTTCCGCACCAAGGCGCGCTGCATCAATTGTCATAACAGCGGCCTGTTCTCCGATAATCGCTTCCATAACAATGGATTGCACTATCTGGGACGGGAGCTGGAAGACAAGGGGCGCTACGAGGTGACTGGCAAGGCGGCTGATATCGGTAAATTCCGCACACCCGGTTTGCGCGACGTTATATATACAGGCAATTACATGCATAACGGTTTGTTCCCGCTGACCCCGGATCTCGGTGTGATTGCCATGTATGACGCCGGCATGGTGCAGACACCGCCGCTCGGTCTCAATAAATACAACCCGGATTACCCGCGCACCGCACCTGAGATTCGTCCGCTGGGTTTGTCGCAAGAAGAAAAGAAAGCGTTATTCGCTTTTTTGCAGGCGATTTCGGCCGAGCCGCGTACCGAATCCGCTACGCCGCAGGAGATGGGATTGACGTTCAAGGCAGCGCGCTAGCGCTGCGCGTACTTTTTTTGAAAAAGATTTCATGTGTGCTGAAGCTGCGGTAAAACACCCGCAAGCCTTGATGGATATGGGTTGCGGGTGATCAGGGGAATGTCGGCTCAGGGCGCCGGCGTAAATTATTTTGGTGCCAGGCG
>NZ_LFLS01000047.1 GCF_001189915.1 Herbaspirillum autotrophicum | reverse complement strand
AATCCACATGACAGCATCAGCATCCGCGCCTTGCATCACCGGCTGGAATCACTCCCGCTTCGGCAAACTTGACGGCATCGACCCCGAAGCGCTGATCGGCGAAGTGGCCAAGGCCGCGATCGAACATGCCGGACTGACACCGGAAGACATCAGCTCGGTCCACATCGGCACCTTCAACGGCGGCTTCCTGTATCAGGACTTCCCTTCGTCGCTGGTATTCAACACGCTGCCCGGCTTGCGTTTCAAACCGGCAGTGCGCGTCGAAAACGCCTGCGCCACCGGTTCAGCCGCGATTCATTCCGGCATGCAATCGATTCTGGCCGGCCAATCCAGACACGCGCTGGTGATCGGCTTTGAAAAAATGACCGAACTGGCGACGCCGGCGGTCGGCGAAGTCTTGCTCAAGTGCTGTTATGCCAAAGAAGAAGCCGGCATCGCCGGTGGCTTTGCCGGGGTTTTCGGCAAGATCGCCCAAGCCTATTTCGACCGCTACGGCGATCAGTCGGATGCACTGGCCGCGATTGCCGCCAAGAATCACAAGAACGGCATGAACAACCCGTATGCCCACATGCGCAAGGATTTCGGTTTTGATTTCTGCCGCAATGTGTCGGAAAAGAATCCGTTCGTCGCCGGTCCGCTCAAGCGCACCGACTGCTCGCTGATTTCCGATGGCGCCGCAGCGATGGTGATCAGCGCCGCCGATGTCGCGCGCAGCATGCCACGCGCAGTGCAGTTCCGCGCCGCCGTGCATGTCAACGATTTCCTGCCGCTGAGCAAGCGCGACCCGACCCGCTTTGAAGCCGGCACCCTGGCCTGGCAGCAAGCACTGAGCCAGGCCGGCCTGACCCTGAATGACTTATCGCTGGTGGAAACGCATGACTGCTTCACCATTGCCGAATTGCTGGAATACGAAGCCATGGGTCTGGCCGAACCGGGCCAGGGTGCGCGCGCCATTCTCGACGGCGTCACTGCCAAGGATGGCCGCTTGCCGATCAACCCGTCCGGCGGTCTGAAATCGAAAGGCCATCCGGTCGGCGCGACCGGTGTCTCGATGCACGTCATGGCGGCGATGCAGGCCTGCCACGATGCCGGCGACATGCAAATCCCGAATGCCCGTTTTGCCGGCGTGTTCAACATGGGTGGCGCAGCGGTAGCCAACTACGTCAGCATTCTGGAACGCGTCGCTTAAGCCATCGCCATACCGTAGCAACGGGCAGCCGCCATGGCTGCCCGGCATTCATAAAACAATCAAGAGCGAGACGATGTTAACCAAAGTAATGAATCTTGGGCGGCTGCTATCCGACGTGGCGCGCCGCTTTCCTGACGAACCCGGCCTGATCATCGGCGATGGCACCCTGGACGGCAACGGCGATCAGATCGCCACCTGGAAACAAATCAATGACCGCGTCGATACCGTCGCCCATGCCTTGCAACAACTTGGCGTGCAAAAAGGCGACAAGATGCTGGTCCATTCCCGCAACAACCTGCAGATTTTTGAAAGCGCCTGGGCGGCGTTCAAACTGGGCATGGTGTGGGTCCCGACCAATGTCCGCATCACGCCGCCGGAAGCGGCCTACCTCGGTCAGTCCAGCGGCGCCAGCGTGATGCTGTATGACCACGGCTTTGCCAACTATGTCGACGCCGTCAAGGAAGTCTCACCGGCGCTCAAGCATGTGATCGCCCTGAAGAATCCGCGCGCCGGCGAACTCGATTTCGAAACACTGGCAACACCGGTCGGCGCACATCAGCCGTTTGATGAAGTCGAAGTCGATTACGAAGATCCGCTGTGGTTCTTCTACACTTCCGGCACCACCGGTCACCCCAAGGCCGGCATGTTGTCGCACGGTCAGATGGCCTTCGTCGTCACCAATCACCTGGCTGACTTGCTGCCCGGCCTGACGCACCAGTCGCGCTCGCTGGTGGTGGCGCCGTTGTCGCACGGCGCCGGCATTCATGCCGTCGTCAACACTGCACGCGGCGCGGCCAGCATCTTGCTGTCGACCGAACGACTGGTGCCGGAAGAAGCCTGGCAACTGGTGCAACGCTATCGCGTCGACAACATGTTCACGGTACCGACCATCGTCAAGATCCTGACCGAAGATGCGGCCGTGGATCGTTACGATCACAGCTCGCTCAAGCACGTGATCTATGCCGGCGCGCCGATGTATCGCGCCGATCAGGTATTCGCGCTGAAAAAACTCGGCAAGGTGCTGGTGCAGTATTACGGCCTCGGCGAAGTAACCGGCAATATCACCTTCCTGCCGCCGTACATGCATGAAGTCGATGACCACCATCCGAAAGCCCGCGTCGGTTCCTGCGGCATGCCGCGCACCGGCATGGAAATCGCGATTCTGGATGACAGCGGCAAGAAACTGAAGCCATTTGAAACCGGTGAAATCTGTGTGCGCGGCCCGGCCGTGTTCATGGGTTATCACAATAATCCGGACGCCAACACCAAGGCCTTCAAGGGTGACTGGTTCCATACCGGCGACCTCGGCCACGTCGACCATGACGGCTTCCTGTACATCACCGGCCGTTCTTCCGACATGTATATCTCGGGCGGTTCGAATGTGTATCCGCGCGAAATCGAAGAAGCGCTGCTGACCCATCCGGCGGTATCGGAAGTGGCCGTGCTCGGCGTACCCGATCCCAAGTGGGGTGAAAGCGGCATCGCCGTGATTGTCGCCAAGAGCGGTCAGAGCGCCGACAGCGATGCGCTGCTGGCGCATCTGGAAGCACGCATCGCCAAGTACAAATGGCCGCGTCGTTTCGTGTTCTGGGAAACCATGCCGAAATCCGGCTATGGCAAGATCGTCAAGAAGCAAATCAAAACATTGCTCGAGGAGAAAGGTGACTATCGCTTATGAAAATAACCAACAAGTCCGCTGAGGGTCACCCGGGATTTGTCGAGGTACGCAAGTTTCTTCATGCAGGCCAGCAAAGCTATCCGCGCACGCTGGATCTGGAAGCCGAACCGGCTGAAGAACTGCGCATTACCTTGCAACCCGGCACCATCGTCGGTCCCGCCCTGCGCGAAGTGCTGAGCCGTTACGGCCCGCGCGGCGGCGTCGGCCGCATGTGCGGCGGCACTGCCAGCAAATTGCATTATCATCGTATCGAACGCACCAGCGACGATAACCGGCCGTATGATTATGGTCCGCCATTCGTGCTGGAAGGTTGCATCAGTTTTGTCACTGGCGCCATCACCATTGGCCAGAATCAGGACGGCAAGATCTTGTTGCATTGCCATGCCGGTTTTATCGACAGCGACGGCCAGATACACGGCGGTCATTTGCTGCTCGATACCGTAGAAGTGGGCGTTGATCCGCTCATCATACGTTTGTGCTTGTTTTCACAAGGCGCCTTCGTCGTCAACAGCGATGAAGAAACGCTATTCAGTCTATTGCATCCGACACCCATGGAATCATGATGACGACTTTAGTCAGCGATATCGAAGTACAAGAAGGAACTCTGGGAAAACTGGTCATGGCGCGGCTCAAGCCGAATCAGGATTTGACCGAGAGTGTGGAGGCGCTGTGCGAGCAGCACGGCATGCAGGCTGCCATCGTGCGCGGCGCGATTGGCAGCCTGATCGATGCCCGTCTGGAGTATGCGACGCCGGATGGCTGGCGCGAGATGGAAATCAACGGTCCCGGCGTGGAAATTCTGAACGTCTTTGGCGAAGTGGGGTTTTCCAGCGCCAATCATTTGCAGGGCGTGGTGGCAGATGTGGACGGCAAGATTTATGCAGGACGATTCGTGCGCGGCGGCAATCTGTCGTTCATCACGATCGAGATTACCTTGCAGGAATGGATTCCGAAACCGGTGCAGGAACTGGTCAGCGCTTGAGGGCGCGCTGAGCATTTCTACTCCTTCTTTAGCTTGGCGCGGATTTTCTTTCTTCGGTGACCCAAGCGGGGGGTGGCCCCGCCGCCACTCACTTTCTTTTCCTCATCAAAGAAAGACAACCCCAATGATGGATTGTTCGCCTGCAGCATCGCGCTGCAGGTGATTTCCGACAAAGGATTGAATGAGCAATGCCGAAGGCGAGCCGTTTCTACGCTTCCGCATGGAGACGCTGCCGTTGGGGACGGGTGACAATCGGATAAAGAAGCGAAACTTGTCTGAGCGCAGCGAGTTTGTTTCGCTTCCCGATTGGCGCACGGCCCCAACGGGAACCCGAAGGGCGGCGGCTTTTGCCTTGTTGGAGCAGTGCTCCACCCCTTCTTTGCTTACTTTTCTTGGCGAAGCAAGAAAAGTGAGTAGCCGCGGGGCCACCCCCCGCTTGCCTCACCGAAGAAAGAAAACAATCTCCACCCTCACCACATCACTTCTTCTTCAACAACGACCCCAGCACACCCCGAATCAATTCGCGTCCCACTTGCGAACCGATACTGCGCGCCGCTGATTTCACCATTGCCTGCAACGGCGAATCCTTGCGGCTGCTGCCGGCCGAATTGCCGAACAGGCCGCCGGTGGCATCTTTCCACAGATCGCCAAGACCGCCACCGCTTTCTGCCGGTGCCGGGGTCTGGGTTGCGGTGGTACCGGCGTCCTTGCTACCAGCCGCCGGGGCCGTCCGCCCCTTCAGCTTTTCATATGCCGACTCGCGATCAATCGCCGCTTCATAGACGCCGGCCACTACCGAGCTGGCGATGACAGCCTTGCGTTCGTCATCGGTCAACGGTCCGATCTGCGACCCCGGCATCAATACGAATGCGCGCTCCACCACATTGGGACGGCCTTTTTCATCGAGGAATGAGACCAGCGCTTCGCCGACGCCGAGTTCGGTAATCACCTGCGCGGTATTGAGTTGCGGATTGACGCGGAAGGTTTCGGCTGCGGCCTGCACCGCCTTCTGATCGCGCGGCGTATAGGCTCGCAAGGCATGCTGCACGCGGTTGCCGAGCTGGCCGAGAACGGTATCGGGAATATCCAGCGGATTTTGCGTCACGAAGAAAATGCCGACGCCTTTGGAGCGGATCAGGCGCACCACTTGCTCGATCTTTTGCAGCAGCGCGCGCGGGGCTTCGTCGAACAGCAAATGGGCTTCGTCAAAAAAGAACACCAACTTGGGCTTGTCGAGATCGCCGACTTCCGGCAAATGCTCGTACAGATCGGACAGCATCCACAGCAGGAAGGTCGAGTACAGGCGCGGTGCGTTGAGCAACTTGTCGGCCGACAGGATATTGATCACGCCCTTGCCTTTGGCGTCGGTCTGAATCCAGTCTTCGATGTTGAGCATCGGCTCGCCGAAGAATTTGTCGCCGCCCTGCTCTTCGATGCCGATCAGGCCGCGCTGGATGGCGCCGATGCTGGCGGCGGAAATGTTGCCGTATTCGGTCTTGAAGGTGGCAGCATTGTCGCCGACGTGCTGCAGCATGGCGCGCAAATCCTTGCTGTCGAGCAACAACAAGCCATTATCGTCGGCAATCTTGAACACCAGCTGCAACACGCCTGCTTGCGTGTCGTTCAGATTGAGCATGCGGGCGATCATCAGCGGCCCCATGTCGGACACGGTGGCGCGTACCGGATGGCCCTTTTCGCCGAACACATCCCAGAACGTGACCGGCGAACCTTCCCACACCGGCTCGCTCAAGCCCCGCTCCTGCAACCGCTCCTTGGCCTTGGCGCTGCTGACGCCGGCCTTGGCCAGTCCCGACAGGTCACCCTTGACGTCGGCCATGAACACCGGCACGCCGATATCCGACAAGGCCTGCGCCATGACTTGCAGGGTCACCGTCTTGCCGGTGCCGGTGGCGCCGGTGATGCAACCGTGGCGATTGACCAGGTTCGGTAACAGGCTCAGTTCACGGTCTGGATTTTTGGCAATGGCGAGTGGATTTATCATGATGAGATAGTAAATTAGGCTCTGTGTAGGCCCGGATTACGGGCAAAGCGGTATGGTAAAATCCGCGCTTGATTATAACCAGTGATTTCACGATTATCCGTCAGGACTAGCGCCAGCTTGCGCGGCCTGACAAGCATCCTATCAGTGAAATGCATTCTGACTCTCGCAGGAAAAATCTATCATGGCTGGACACAGCAAATGGGCCAATATTCAACACCGCAAGGGCCGGCAAGATGAAAAACGCGGCAAAATCTGGACCCGTTTGATCAAGGAAATCACTGTCGCAGCCCGCATGGGCGGCGGCGATGCCGATACCAATCCGCGTCTGCGGCTGGCGGTGGACAAGGCTTCCGAAGCCAATATGCCGAAAGACAACGTCACCCGCGCGATCCAGCGCGGCACCGGCAGTCTGGACGGCGTCAACTATGAAGAAGTGCGTTACGAAGGCTACGGCATCAACGGTGCCGCCATTATCGTTGATTGCATGACTGACAACCGTATCCGCACCGTGGCCGAAGTGCGCCATGCGTTCTCCAAATACGGCGGCAATATGGGCACCGAAGGTTCGGTGGCGTTCATGTTCAAGCATTGCGGTCAATTGCTGTTCGCGCCCGGCACCAATGAAGATGCCTTGATGGAAGCGGCGCTGGAAGCCGGCGCCGAAGACATCATCAGCGACGATGAAGGCGGTTTTGAAGTGCTGACGGCGCCGGCTGACTTTGCCACCGTCAAGGCCGCACTGGAAAAAGCCGGCTTCAAGGCCGACATGGCGGAAATCATCATGAAGCCGGCCACCGAAACCGAATTTACCGGTGACGACGCCATCAAGATGCAGAAACTGCTCGATGCACTGGAAAACCTGGATGACGTCCAGGAAATTTATAGCAACGCCGTCATTGATCCGGCCTGACAGTTACGTCCCCCACAGCCCTATTACTCATTATTAAGCTCATCCCATGAAAATCCTCGTTGTTGGCTCCGGCGGTCGTGAACACGCACTGGCCTGGAAAATTGCTCAATCGTCGCGCATTCAAACCGTCTTTGTTGCGCCCGGCAACGGCGGCACGGCGCTGGATGAACGCCTGCAAAACATCGACATCACCGACCCCACCGCACTGGCTGACTTTGTCCAGCAAGAGCATGTGGCGTTGACGGTGGTCGGACCGGAAGTGCCGCTGGCGGCAGGTATCGTCAACATTTTCCGGTCGCGCGGCCTGAAGATTTTCGGCCCTACCAAAGAAGCAGCGCAACTGGAAAGCTCCAAGGATTTCGCCAAGTCCTTCATGCAGCGTCACAGCATTCCGACAGCGGAATATCAAACCTTTTCGCAAAGCCAGCCAGCCCACGATTACATCGATCAAAAAGGCGCGCCAATCGTGATCAAGGCCGACGGTCTGGCCGCCGGCAAGGGTGTGGTGGTCGCGATGTCGCTGGCAGAAGCGCACGCGGCAGTCGACATGATGCTGTCCGACAACAAGCTCGGCGATGCCGGGGCACGCGTGGTGATCGAAGAATTCCTGGCCGGCGAAGAAGCCAGCTTCATCGTCATGGTGGATGGCAAGAACATTCTGCCGCTGGCCACCAGCCAGGATCACAAGCGCCTGCAAGACAACGATCAGGGTCCGAACACCGGCGGCATGGGTGCCTATTCGCCGGCACCCATCGTGACCCCGGCGCTGCACGCGCGCGTCATGCGCGAAATCATCATCCCTACCGTGCAAGGCATGGCCAAGGATGGCATTCCGTTCTCCGGCTTCCTGTATGCCGGCCTGATGATCGACGACAAGGGCAATCCGAAGACGCTGGAATTCAATTGCCGCATGGGCGATCCGGAAACCCAGCCGATCATGGCGCGCCTCAAAACCGATTTGCTGACCGTGATGGAACATGCCGTCAGCGGCACGCTCGACACCATTGAACTGGAATGGGATCGCCGTACCGCGCTGGGCGTGGTGATGGCCGCCGCCGGCTATCCGGACGCACCGCGCAAGGGTGACCTGATCACCGACATTCCGGCAGAAACCGTCGACTGTGTGACGTTCCATGCCGGCACCACGCTCAACGAAGGCAAGCTGACCACCAGCGGTGGCCGCGTATTGTGCGTGGTCGGCCTCGGCGACAGCGTCAAGATGGCACAAAAGCAAGCCTATGCCGTCACCGACCTGATCCACTTCGAAGGCGCACAACTGCGTCGCGACATCGGCTGGCGCGCACTCAAGCGCTGATCAGCAGATCGCCTGCAACATCCGGCGCCGCATAATGTTGGGAATAACCGACGTTATGCGGCGTTTTTGCGTCATCGGCGACGTTGGCCATAAAATTTTCTCTGCAATGCAACAAATGCGCGACAGACAGTACTAACACCACTCAGCCTGAAGCCGTCTCTGCGGCATCAAGCCCGTGTTCTGCACGGGGCTGTCGCAACATCATTTCTTTACCGCAATAAAAATACCCTGATCTACCGAAAGGACTCTTGCATGGACTTATTGAATCTCGGCCAACTGGTCAACAGCTATCTGGTGCCATTCGGCCTCAAGGTCGGTATCGCCATCGTTATCTGGGTGGTCGGCGGCATCGCCATCAACACCATCGTCAAGATCATGCGCCGCGTGCTGACCGCGCGGGCGCTGGAACCGACCCTCGTCAATTACGCCACCTCGGCGGCGCACGTGGCATTGCGCGTCTTGCTGATCATGGCGATTCTGGAAATCTGCGGCATCCCGACCACCTCCTTCGCCGCCCTGATCGGTGCCGTCGGTGTCGCCATCGGTGTCGCCTGGTCCGGTCTGCTGTCGAATTTCGCGGCCGGCATCTTCCTCGTCATGCTGCGTCCGTTCAAGGTCGGCGACTATATCAATGCCGCCGGCCAGACCGGCACGGTGACCCAGATCGGCCTGTTCGTCACTACCATGCTGACCGACAACAATGTGCGCGTCATCATCGGCAACAACAAACTGTTTTCCGACACCATTACCAATTACAGCGCCAATCCGGTACGGCGCGCCGACCTGCGCTGCCAGATTGCCTATGGCGTCGATCCGGCCCAGGCCATCGCGCTGCTGCTGGCGCGCGTGCGCGCCATTCCCAATGTGCTGGACAACCCGGCGCCCGGTGTGGCGATCCTGGAATTCAATGCCAGCGGCACCATGCTGGCGATCCGCGTCAATGCCCTGACCGCCAATTTCGGTCAGGTTTACAACGACACCAATAACGCCATTGCCGAAACCTGCGCCGCCGCCGGCTGGCCGGCACCGGCCACCTATCAGGTCAGCGTCGCCCCCGCCGCAGTTCCGCCTGCCGTGCCAGCGCGATCATAAAACCCTGACGCCGGTGTGCCAACGGCGCGTCAGGCTATCCGTGAAACGCCCGGCAAGGTACAATCGCCGGGTATTTTCAGCCACCTACGCGCCGTGACCTCATCCGCAAACGCAACTGCTACTGTCAAAGCCTACCTGCAAGATCTGCAAAACCGCATCGTAGCGGCCTTGGAGAGTGTCGATGGCAAACCCTTTCTGACCGATTCATGGAACCGTCCCGAAGGCGGCGGCGGTATCTCGCGCATCATCGAGGAAGGCAACGTGCTGGAACGTGGCGGGGTCGGTTTCTCGCACGTCATGGGCAAGAACCTGCCACCCTCGGCGGCAGCCAACCGGCCGGAAATCGCCGGCCGCGAATGGCAGGCCATGGGCGTGTCGCTGGTACTGCATCCGCGCAATCCCTACGCGCCGACGGTGCACATGAATGTGCGCTTCTTTACCACCACCGCCGAAGGTCAGGAACCGGTCTGGTGGTTCGGCGGCGGCATGGACCTGACGCCGTATTACGGTTTTGTCGAAGATGCGCAACACTTTCATCGTACTTGCCGTGATGCACTGGCACCCTCGGGTGCCGATCTGTATCCGCGCTTCAAGCAATGGTGCGATGACTACTTCTATCTGAAGCACCGGCAGGAGCCGCGCGGCGTCGGCGGCATTTTCTTCGATGACTTCAATGCCCTCGGCTTCGACGACAGTTTTGCTATGGTGCGCCATGTCGGCGACAGCTTCCTCGACGCCTACCTGCCCTTGCTCCGGCAACGCAAAGATCAGCCTTACGGCGAGCACCAGCGCGACTTTCAGGCGTATCGCCGGGGTCGCTATGTGGAGTTCAATCTGGTATTTGACCGTGGCACGCTGTTCGGCCTGCAATCGGGCGGGCGCACCGAATCGATCCTGATGTCGATGCCGCCGGTAGTGAAATGGCGCTATAACTGGCAGCCCGAAGCCGGCACTCCGGAAGCCGCGCTGTACACCGATTTTCTGATTCACAAGGAATGGCTGTAGTGGCGGCCGTTCCTGCGCAACGCTGCATCACGATCCTCGGCGGCAGCTTCGATCCGGTGCATAAAGGCCACGTGGCGCTGGCCGAACACTTCGTGGAACTGCTGCATCCCGACGAACTGCGTATAATCCCCACCGGTAACCCATGGCAAAAGCACGGTCTGCAGGCAGCTCCCTCAGATCGCGTGGAAATGGTCAAACGGGCATTTGATCAGCAAACCGTCCCTGTGGTCATAGACCAACAGGAAATTCAGCGCGCTACAGCAACTTATACCATCGATACCTTGCAGGCCTTGCGTGCCGAGCTGGGACCGGCAGTTTCCATCGTCTTTCTGATGGGCTCGGACCAGTTGCAGCATCTGGACACCTGGCAAGGCTGGCAACAACTGTTTGACCATGCGCACCTGTGCGCGGCATCACGTCCGGGCTTTGGCGTTGAACCGTCGCAGGTCCCGGCCGTCGTCATGGAAGAGTTTTCCCGCCGCGCCGGCACCGCACAGCAGATTCGCTCGACATCTCACGGTCGCGCCTATCTGGCATCCAGTCTCGCCGTAGATATTTCGTCGACCGAAATCCGCAGCATGCTGCAACGCGGCGAAAGACCGGACACGCTGATCCCGGCGAGGGTGCTAGACTATATCGAACAACATCATCTTTATCGAAACTAATGGACATCAAAAAACTACAAACCCTCGTCGTGGACGCACTGGAAGACGTCAAGGCGCAAGAAATCCGCATCTATGACACGACGCATCTGACCAGTCTGTTCGACCGCGTGGCGATTGCCTCCGGCACCTCCAACCGTCAGACCAAAGCGCTGGCGGCATCCGTACGCGACAAGGTCAAGTCCAAGGGCGGCAACGTCCTGAGCATCGAAGGTGAACAAACCGGCGAATGGGTACTGGTCGATCTGGGCGACATGATCGTCCACATCATGCAACCGGCAATCCGTGCTTACTACCGCCTGGAAGAAATCTGGGGCGAAAAGGAAGTCAAGCTGGGCGCCGCCAAGCGTACCGCTTCCAGCACCGCTGCCAAGCAGGCTGAAGCAGATGCCCCGGCACCGAAGCGCTCGCGCCACCTGACAGTCAATGCCAGCCAGGCAGTGGACGACGACGAACCGAAGAAGGCAGTGCGCAAGCCACGCGCCAAGCCGGCTACGCCTGCTGCGCCACCGGCCAGCAAGAAGAAGCCGACCGCCAGCAAGATCATCAGCGACAAGGCAACGGCCGCACCTGCAGCCAAGAAAAAGGCGCCGCCCAAAAAGGCTGTCGGCAAGACTGTCAAAGTGGCCGCCACCAAGACCGCTACCGCATCGAAGAAGGCCGCAGCAGCCAAACGCGCACCACGCGCCAAGACCGCTTGACGAGGTAGCAGGCGATGCAGTTATTCATCGCAGCAGTCGGGCACAAGATGCCCGACTGGATCGAAACAGGCGTCAACGAATACACCAAGAGAATGCCGGCCGAATGCCGCGTTCTGCTGAAAGAAATAAAACCCATAGAACGCTCCGGCAGCAAGAACGCCGACACCGTGAAGGCCCAGGAGCGCAGCAAGATAGAAGCGGCATTACCGAAGGGGGCGCGCATCATCGCACTGGATGAGCGCGGCAAAGATCTCACCACGATGCAGTTATCGCAACTTCTGACGCAATGGCAGCAGGACGGGCGCGACGTCGCCTTCGTCATTGGCGGTGCAGACGGGCTCGACGCCGGCTTCAAGGCCGGTGCCGATATGCTGGTGCGCATTTCCAGCCTGACCTTGCCGCATGGCATGGTGCGCGTATTGCTTGCCGAACAGTTGTATCGTGCATGGTCGATTACGCAAAATCATCCTTATCACCGCGCGTAGCAATTCGCCGGCGCTGCATGCAGCGTCAAAGTACAGCCCGGGGACTTGCTGTGCCCTGTAGCCGGGTATTGATATTGATCAGGCCATGAAACCTCTTGACCGAAAAATTTACCTCGCCTCCAAAAGCCCGCGCCGTCGCGAATTGCTGCGCCAGATCGGCATCGACTTCGAATTGCTGCTCAATGACAAGGAAGTCGACGAACAGGTGCTGCCGGGCGAAAAAGCCAATGACTATGTGACGCGCGTCACGCGCGACAAGCTCAACAGCGCCTATCACACCATGCTGACCCGGCAACTGCGCCCGCGGCCGGTGCTGGCGGCCGACACCACCGTGGTGATCGATGGCGAGATTCTGGGCAAACCGGCCGACATGGCCGAAGCCGTCTCCATGATCACCCGCCTGTCCGGGCGCACCCATCAGGTACTGACCAGCATTGCCGTCATCAGCAAGGAAAAGACCTTTCAGGTCACGCAATCATCCGATGTTGCCTTCCGGGCGCTGTCGGAATGCGAGATTCGCGCTTACTGCAACACACAGGAACCCTACGATAAAGCGGGTGCTTATGGCATCCAGGGACTGGCCGCTGCATTTATTCAAGACATAGCAGGCAGCCATTCTGGCATCATGGGGCTGCCGTTGTTTGAAACGGCGCAACTTTTGGAAAAGGCAGGCTTGCGCATTTTATGAACGAAGACATCCTGATCAACATTACGCCGCAGGAAACCCGCGTCGCCCTGATCCTGCAAGGCGCAGTGCAAGAGCTGCACATCGAGCGCACGCTGTCGCGCGGCCTGGCCGGCAATATTTATCTGGGCAAGGTAGTACGGGTGTTGCCGGGCATGCAATCGGCCTTCATCGATATCGGCCTCGAACGCGCCGCCTTTCTGCACGTAGCCGATATCTGGGAAGCCAAACCGCATGACGGCCAGAGCACGCCGCCGACGCCGATAGAAAAACTGCTGTACGACGGCCAGACCGTCACCGTGCAAGTCATCAAGGATCCGATCGGCACCAAGGGCGCGCGGTTGTCGACACAGATTTCGATTGCCGGCCGCATGTTGGTGTATCTGCCGCAAGACAAGCATATCGGCATTTCGCAACGCATCGAAAACGAAGCCGAACGCGAACTGTTGCGCAGCAAAGTACAGGCGCTGCTGCCGTCCGAAGAAAAAGGCGGCTTCATCATCCGCACCATGGCCGAAGATGCTTCCGACGCCGATCTGCAAATGGACGTCGAATACCTGCGCAAGACCTGGGCCACCATCACCTCACAGAGCAAGACCAAGCCGGCGCCGACCCTGCTCTATCAGGATCTGAGCCTGGCCCAGCGCGTACTGCGCGACTTCGTCAGCGACAGCACCACCAGCATCCAGATCGACTCGCGCGAAAACTTCACCATGCTGCAACAGTTCGGCACCTTGTACACGCCGTCGGTGTTGCCGAAGATGATGCACTATCGCGGCGAACGGCCACTGTTCGATCTGTACGCCGTGGAAGAAGAAATCGAACGGGCGCTCGGTCGCCGTGTCGATCTCAAGTCGGGCGGTTACCTGATTGTCGACCAGACCGAAGCGATGACCACCATCGACGTCAATACCGGCAGTTTCGTCAACGGCCGCAATTTTGACGACACCATCTTCAAGACCAATCTGGAAGCGGCGCATGCGATAGCGCGCCAGTTGCGCCTGCGCAATCTGGGCGGCATCATCATCCTCGATTTCATCGACATGGAAAACCTGGAGCATCGCAGCGCCGTGCTGTCGGAATTGAACAAGGCCTTGCAACGCGACCGCACCAAGATTTCGGTATCGACCTTCTCCACCCTCGGGCTGGTCGAGATGACCCGCAAACGCACGCGCGAATCGCTGGCGCATATCCTGTGCGAAACCTGCCCCGCCTGTCAGGGCAAAGGCCAGGTCAAAACCTCGCGCACCGTATGCTACGAAATCCTGCGCGAAGTACTGCGCGAAGCCAAGCAATTCAACCCGCGCGAATTCCGCATCCTCGCCGCGCAGGTGGTGGTCGACATGTTCCTCGAAGAAGAGTCGCAACATCTGGCGATGCTCGGCGACTTCATCAAGAAGCCGATTTCGCTGCAGGTGCAGACCGATTATTCGCAGGAGCAGTACGACATCATTTTGATGTAGATATCAAATGAGAGAGATGCCGCCCTTCAGTTTGGCAGCATCACCTTGCAACAAGCTTACTGCCAATTACTTGCCGCCATTCTCAGTGCGTGATCAGATCAGCCGACAGATCGCGTCGTTCGTGCAATACACGCAATACGTCGAGCAATTGGCCATCAATACGATAGAACAACAGGAAAGGGAAGTGATCCAACTGCCACATCGCAGCGATTGGTCTTGCATAAAGTGGGCGTAGCGGCGAGAACCGATATCAGGTTGATAGCACAGGCCGTGTAACGTGGCATCAAGCTCATCCACGAAACGATCAGCCAAGGCTTCAGAAATATCCGCGTAATAATCAGTGATATCGAGGAGGTCGGACCTGGCGACAGGGGCCAGCCTGAAACGCATGCTTAAGGCTTTTAATGAATGCGGGTGCGCGACTCAGCAATCAGCTCAGCGATGCTGGTCTCTGCCGCAGTACCGCTGTCGAGACCTTCCTTGACCAGTGCATACAGACGCCGTTCGGCATCGTTCTGCGGGCCAATCGCGTCTGTATCGCGTGGCAGCAGGTATTTTTCCGGCATGGGGTGGATCAGATTGACCATTCGCGGGGTATAACCCCACTCTGCCCGGGTTCCAATGGCACGCCCCGGAAAAATTGTTTATTTGACACGTCCTCTGTCTCTGCTCGCTACTCTCGATTGCAGTCACGCATCCCCACAAGCCTGCAGCTGTCCATACTTGATATCCCCCGGAATTCGGTGCGAGGCCGGTGCCAGACAACACCTCCACAGCACACAATGCCAAGTCGCATTTCCACAACGCCCAAAACAACGCGATTGTTTTCGAGGCTGCACACCGCTATCATGAGAATAATTCTTATTTAGATTTCGGTATTCCATGGTTTCCGCCAACTCGCTGCCGCATGACATTCAATCACTCTACGTTGACCACCATCCCTGGCTGCTGCGCTGGTTGCAGCGCCGTTTGTATGATGCCGGGCTGGCCAGTGATCTGGCGCAGGATACCTTCGTCAAGATTCTGGTGGCGCGTTGCGAAAGCGAAATCCGCGAACCGCGTCCCTTCCTCGCCACCATCGCCAGCCGGCTGGTGGCCAATCACTGCCGTCGCGAAGCACTGGAAAAAGCCTATCTCGATGCGCTGATGCATTTGCCCGAGGCCAGTCATCCGTCGCCGGAAACGGTGTCGATTCTGGTCGAATCGCTGCACATGGTGGACCGTCTGCTGGACCAGCTCTCGGCCAAGGCCAGGAGCGCATTCCTGATGGCGCATCTGGACGGCATGCGTTACGCCGAGATCGCCGCCGAACTGAACGTCAGCACACACTCGGTCAAGAAATATCTGAGCCAGGCCAATCTGCTGTGCTTCTTTGCCATGCCCGATTTTTCCACGCTGTGAAGCCGCCGACTTCGCTGCCGGCCATGTCATCCGTCAGTTCCTCCCGTTCTCCCTCCGTGCGCCCCGGCATGGGTCAGGTCCACGCCAACGGTCAGCCAATTGATATCGGCATCGCGATGCAGGCGGCGGAGTGGCTGACCACGCTGATGAGCGATGAAGCCACGGCGACCGACAAAGAAGCATGGCGACACTGGCACGACGCCAATCCCGATCACGCACGCGCATGGCAACATATCGAACGTGTCAGCGGCCAGTTGCGACATCTGGATGGCCATGCTGCACGACAGGCGCTGACGCAGCGTCCGGTATCGCGACGCAAGGCCGTCAACCTGCTGTTGTGGCTGTCCGGCATTGGCGTCGTCGGTTGGTCCGGCCTGCGCAGCACTGCCGGCCAAAGCATGCTGGCCGACTTTTCGACGGCGACCGGCGAACAGCGCTCATTCACGCTGGCGGACGGCAGTCAGCTCGACCTCAATACCGACAGCGCCGCCAACATTCGCTACAGCGCCACGCAACGCCGGGTGGAACTGATCAAGGGTGAATTGTTCATTGCCACTGCCGCCGAACAAACCCCGGTGCAGCGGCCGTTTTTCGTAGAAACCCTGCAAGGCCAGGCGCTGGCATTGGGCACGCGCTATTCGGTACGACAACAAGATGACCGCACCATGGTCGTGGTCGAACAAGGTGCGGTGAAACTGACGCCTCGCCACGGCAGCGACAGCCTGATCATCCAGGCCGGCCAGCGTGCCGCCATGAGCGCCGACAATGTCCTGCCGGTGCAAACGGCAACGGCCGACGACTGGGGTTGGCGCAAGGGGCAGATACTGGCGGACGGCATGCCTTTGCGTGACTTTCTGCTGGAACTGAGCCGCTATCGCAAGGGCTTGCTCGGGTGCGATGACAGCGTCGCCGGGCTGCGCATTTCCGGCGTATTCCCGCTGGCCGATACTGACGCCATCCTGTTGTCGCTGTCCGATTCGCTGCCGGTGCAACTGCGGTTTCGCACCCGCTACTGGGTTCAGATAGAGGCGACCCGACCAAGTTGAATCTCGTTTGAAAAAAACATTACCCGTTTTCGGTTCTCGCGTGACTTGTGTATGGAAAGTCCTTTTCGACCAATTCAACACAAGGCAAGCATGTCTCCATTCACTTCTTCCGGCTGGCGCGGCAAGCGCAGGCCCATGGCGTATGCCATTCATTTGCTGTTCATCGGCTCGGCACTGGCGCTGGGCCATTCCGCACCGGCGCTGGCGCAAGACGCCAACACCACCGCGCAACAGAATGTACAGGAGTTTCATGTCGCCGCCGGTGACCTGGCCGCTGCCTTGCGTCAGATTGCCAGCCAGGCCGGCGTATTGCTGAGCTTCACACCCGGACAAACCCAGGGCAAGACCAGCGTCGGCCTCAATGGTCGCTACAGTGTGCAAGAAGCCTTGAGCGGCGTACTGCGCGGCACCGGCCTGAGCGCCGAACGCAGCAGCAACGGCAGTTATGTGGTGCGCACGGTCAGCACGGAAAGCGGCAGCGGCGCTTCGTCCGCATTGCCGGCAGTCACCGTGACGGCGCAAACGGACGCCGCCGAAGGACGTGCTTATGTTTCCGCAGCGCCGCTGAGCACGGCGACACCGCTCGGCCTGTCGTTGAAAGAAACCCCGCAATCGGTCAGCGTGATGACCAGACAACGCATGGAAGATCAGGGCCTGACCACGATCCAGCAAGTGATGGCGCAAACACCCGGCATCACCATGTTCTCGCTCGGCAGCGAACGCAGCGGCTTCACTTCACGCGGTTACGCCATCACCAATTACCAGATCGACGGCGTCAACAGCCATTCGGAAAATCTCGGGCTGGATGCGCTGCCGGCACAGAGTCTGGCCGATATGGCGCTGTATGAGCGAGTGGAGATACTGCGCGGCGCCTCGGGCCTCATGACCGGTGCCGGCGATGCTTCCGGCGCAATCAACATGGTGCGCAAAAAGCCGGCTGCTGAATTCCAGGCGTCGGCCGAACTTCAGCTCGGCGCATGGAATCAGCGACGCGGCGTAGTCGATGTGTCTTCGCCGCTGAATCAGGCCGGCAATGTGCGCGGCCGGGTGGTCGCCGTGGCGCAGGATGGCGACAGCTACATCGACAGTTACAGTCGCAACAAACAAGTGCTGTACGGCGTGGTCGAAGCCGACATCGTGGCCGGCACCAAACTCACGGCCGGCGTCGAATACCAGCGCAACAAGTCCAAGGGCTCGATGTCTTATCTGGGCGTGCCGCTGTTCTTCAGCAATGGCGACATGACCGACTTGCCGCGCTCGTTCAACCCGGGAGCCGACGCCAACCGCTTCAGCAGCATTTCGACCAATCTGTTCGCGACGCTGGAACAACGACTGGCCAACGACTGGAAGCTGAAAGTATCGGCCAGCCAGTTGCGGTCATCGCAAGATGAGCGCTCGGTATATCTCGGTGTCAGCGACGGCTTTGCCGACAAGGCCACCGGCAATGGCCTCAAGCTCAACGCCAATCAGCGGTCCTATGATTTGAATATCAATACCATCGATATCAACGTGCGCGGTCCGTTCAGCTTGTTCGGGCGCCAGCATGAATTGGTATTCGGCATGGACTACAACGATTTCGATAGCAAGACCGATGGCAGCTTCGACTGGGGCATCATGGGCACACCGGTCAATCTGTACAACTGGAACCGTTCCATCACACCGGTATTCAGCGGCAGCTATGTCACCTACGACAGCACCCGCAGCCAGGCCAGCGTGTATGGCGCCGGGCGCTTCGCCATTACCGACCGGCTCAAGCTGATCGCCGGCGCCAAGGTCATGCGCTATAACGAAAATTACGTCAGCAATGCGCCGACCGTTAATTATTACAGCGCCGCACCGGCCTCCGAGAGTCGCGTCGTCACGCCGTATGGCGGTCTGGTCTACGACATCAATGATGTTCACACCGTCTACGCCAGTTATTCCACCATCTATCAGCCGCAGGCAGCACAAGATCGCAACGGCGCTCTGCTGCCGCCGCGTGAAGGGACCAACTACGAAATCGGCATCAAGAGCGGCTGGCTCGACGGCCGCCTCAATACTGCCGTCGCGCTGTATCAGATTCACCAGAAAAACCTGTCCGAATCCGATCCCGGGTATACCGTACCCGGCACCACCATGGCGGCGTCCCGCACCGTCAAGGGTGCCGATACGCAAGGCATTGATGTTGAAGTCAACGGTGCCCTGACCCCGAACTGGAATATAGCTGCGTCGTGGGCGTACAGCCAGACCCAGAACAATCAGGGCAATCTGATCCAGACTACCTTCCCGCGTCATCTGATCAAACTGTGGAGCACTTACCGTCTGCCGGGTGAATTCTCCCGCCTGACCGTGGGCGGCGGCGTCAACTGGCAAAGCAAGGTCTACTCCACCGTCAGCGCCTGGCAAGTCGGACGTGACATGTACTGGGAGCAGAAAGCCTACGCCGTGGCCAACCTGATGGCACGCTACGACTTCAACGACAAACTGTCGGCCACGCTCAACGTCAACAACCTGTTCGACAAGAAGTACATCGCCTCGGTCTCCGACTGGTGGTACTCGGCCATGTACGGCACGCCGCGCAATGTGACGCTGAACATGAAATATCAGTTCTGACAATAAATTCAGCTGATTGCCCGGGCTGAGTTCTGCATAATGCGGAATTCAGCCCTTTTTTATTGCTGAATCGGACAACAGTCAGAATTTGTCAGAAAAAAACCCGCTGCGGCACCGTAGAATTGTGCGCTTTGTCATTCGCACGAAAACGCGCTGCAGCAGGGCTGCAAACATCATCTGCCGGAGGTCGCCACGACTTCCCGCACACCGCAGCCAGCAGTAATTCGCAAGCACTCCCTTCGGCATCGATCTGATGCAGGACACATGAACAACAAGATAAGCAGATTCGGCATGCCGCTGGCATCGTTGCTGATCGGTCTGGCGAGCGCCACCGCCTCAGCGCAGTCCGCTAAAACGGCGGTCCCGGGCCAATACGCCAAAGCCCGCGATGGTATCGTCTATGGCATTGCGCAAGCCGAAACCCTGTCGTCCATTTCTCAGCGCTTTACCGGCACCCCCAGACATTGGGCGGCCATCGGCAAGCACAATGGCATCAGCAATGACCGCACGATTCCGGTCGGCAGCGCCATCGTGATTCCGGCTTACCTGCTGCCCGATAAAAATGCCTTTGCGGTGATCGTTTCGGTACAGGGCGACGTCAGCATTGTCACCAAAGCCGGCGAAACGGTGGCCGCCAAAGTCGGCGCCAGTCTGGCCGAAGGTACGCTGATCGCCACTGCCGACGAAGGATTCGTCGCCCTGCAATTGAAAGACGGCACCAGCTTCGCCCTGCCGCCGGCCAGCAATCTGCAACTGAGTAAACTGCAAATTCAAGACTACACCGACCGGCCGCGCACCGCGCTGACGCTGCAAAAGGGCCGGATCACCTCGCTCGTGACGCCGTTCAGCGTACCGAAAAGCCAATATGAAGTCCAAACGCCGCTGGCGATTGCCGGCGTACGTGGTACGCGCTTTCGCATCAATTTCGATGGCGATCGCAGTTTCAGCGAAGTATTGCAAGGCACCGTCAACGTCGCTCCCGAGGGGCGCGCCAAAGCCACCCCGTCGCGCAACGTGCATGCCAATTTCGGCGCCATCAGCAGCGCCGGCAACCAAGTCACCACGCCGACGCCATTGCCTGCGCCGCCCCGATTGGCCGCCAGCGCCGAGCCGGAACAACGTCTGCCGTTGCGTTTCGTGCTGACGCAGCCTGACGCCGCCGCCTTTCGGGTTGGCATTTTCACTGATGCACAAGGCTTGCATCAGGTAGCCGAAACACGCGGTGCGCGCGACCTGCAGGATGCGGCAACACAACTGCGCATAGCGACACTGGAAGACGGCGACTACTACGTCCATGCCTCGGCCATCGACCAACAGGGACTGGAAGGCACTGCCGCGGTACAGAAACTGCGCCTCAAGGCTCGGCCGTTTCCACCGTTCCAGCAAGCACCTGGCGCCAAGGTACGCGGGGCTGCCGATGGCAATCCGGCCAGCATCCGGTTCCAGTGGACCGATGCCGGCAGCGGTTATCAATATCATGTGCAACTCGCCGCCGACCGCGACTTCACGCAAGTGCTGGCGGACCAGAGCGGCCTTGGCGCGACCGGCTTTACGCATGATTTCGCCACCACCGGCACTTACTTCTGGCGGGTCGCGACCATTGCCTTCAAGGATGGCAATCCTGATCAGGGACCATGGAGCGATGCCGCACAATTTCAATTGTTGCCGCCGCAGGAAATGCCGGCTGCCAGTCAGGAACGGGATCGCCTGCAATTTTCCTGGCGCGGCGAAGCCGGACAGCATTTCATTTTTGAAACTGCTGCCAGCAGCAACTTCGGGCAAGTATTGCAACGCGCGGAAACGGCGCTGACGCATGCGGAATTTCCGCTGCCGCCGGCCGGCGTCTACTATGCACGTCTGCAAAGCATCGACAGCGACGGCTACCGTGGTGCGTTTTCGCTGCCACAAAAGTTTGTCGTCGAACGCCGCTGGCAAACCGGTTATGGCGATGAGCTGACTGCCGGTGCTGCGCCGGTACGCGGCAACTGAACCGCGTGTCATCCACCCGGAAACATCGCAGCGCGCTGCGTACCCGCTGGCATGACTGGCGGACCGGCGTCGTGAACAAATTCCGGTCGCGCACGCCGCGCCGCCGCTCCTTGCGCAACGAATGGCTGATGCTGTTCGGGCTGACCGTGGTGGCCGCAGCGCTGCTCGGCAACAGTGACAGCCTGTCTGTGTCGGACCGGCTGGTCTACGATCATTTGATCGGCAGTCTGCAACGGCCGGCACCGGACAACATTGTCATCGTCACCATCGACGACAAGAGCGTGGCCGAACTCGGCCGCTGGCCGTGGAAACGCGGTACCCATGCCCAGTTGCTGAACGTGCTGAGCAACGGCGCGCCCAAGGCCATCGGTCTCGATATCATCCTGACCGAAGGCGACAGCGTTACCGCCAGCGGCGATCATGCGTTGGCCTTGGCACTGGCACGCAACCGGCGCACCGTGTTGCCAATCCTGATCGTCGCCACCGAAGCCGGCGCCGCGCCATTGCTGCCGCATGGCGAATTTGCCGCAGCCGCCGCCGGGCTGGCGCATATCCAGCTCAACTTCAGCGACGATGGCGTGGTACGCAGCGCTTATCTGCAGGAAACGCTCGGCAATCGCACCTGGAAATCGCTGGCGCTGGCGATGCTGGAAGATGTTGGCCACCAGTCCCCACCGCTGCAGACCATGCCGGCTGACGCCGGCGACAAGCTGATGCGCATTCCGTTTCTTGGTGCGCCGGGACATTTCACCCGCGTGTCTTACATCGATGTCTTGCGCGGCACCGTGCCGGCGCACTTCTTTCGCGACAAATATGTGTTGGTCGGCGCTGCGGCGTCCGGTCTCGGCGATCTGTTTCCGGTGCCGCACCCCGATGCGCAAGGCATGATGTCCGGCATCGAACTGCATGCCAACATTCTGGCGTCGCTGCTCGAAGGTCGCTCGATCCGCTTGGCCACACCAGCCGCCATCACCCTCTTCACCGCACTGCCGGCGCTGCTGATGCTGATCGGCTTTCTCTATCTGTCGCCGCGACTGGCATTGTTGCTGACCGCAGGCTTCACGCTATTGATCTGCGCCCTCACTTATTTTTTGTTTCACCATGATATCTGGCTGCCGCCATCCGGGGCATTGTTGTTGCTGTGGCTGGTATACCCGCTGTGGAGCTGGCGTCGTCTCGAAGTTGCCTTGCGCTATCTGAAGGAAGAAACCGACCGCCTGGCCGCAACCGCACCGTTCGCCGCCAGCGCCGGCAGCAATCGCCGTTCATGGGATTTTCTGGAGCGCCGCATCGAAGCTGCGCGCAGCGCCACGCGCCGCATGCTGGACTTGCATCAGTTTGTCAGCGACAACCTCAACAGCATGCCGGATGCCAATCTGGTCATCAATCAAGGCGGCGATCTGATGCTGTTCAATCGCAAGGCGCAGCAACTGTTCAACAGCCTCGGCGCTCATCTGGAACGTGGATTGCATCTGCAATCACTGCTGCCGCATTTTCATGTCGGCGGCGATGTGTCGGGCGCCATCGGCTGGCAACGATTGCTGCCGCCGGCGACCACTGATGACCAGTCCGCAACGGCCGATATCGAAGTGCGGGATCGCCTGCAACGGATTTTCCTGATTCGCGCCACGCCGTCGCAACAACCGGATGGTGTCATGCTGGGCTGGATCGTATCGTTCGCCGACGTCACCGCCTTGCGTGCCACCGAACGGCTGCGCGATGACAGCCTGAATTTCATCTCGCACGACATGCGGGCGCCCCAATCGTCGATTCTGGCAACACTGGCCTTGCAACGCAGCGGCCAGATTGCACTCGATCAGGAGGCGCTGTTCCAGCGCATAGAAAAGTCAGTGCACAGCACGCTGTCACTGGCTGAAGACTTCATCTTGCTGGCGCGCGCCGAATCCCGTGCCTGGCAAATGGAAGAACTGGATTTTGCCTCGTTGCTGGCGGATGCCGCCGACGACATGTGGGGGTTGGCCAACGACAAGCGCGTGCACATCGATATCCGCACCGATGAACCGGCCTGGGTCCACGGCGACCGCGCCATGCTGGTGCGCGCGCTGGGCAATCTGATTTCCAATGCCATCAAATATGGCCCGGCCGGTGCGCGCGTTGAATGCCGGATCGAGACCGTTTCATCCCAGGTACCGGATGGCATGCCGCCGTGGATATGTTGCAGCATCCGCGACTACGGCCCCGGCTTGTCGGCCATTGATCTGCAATCGCTGTTCAAACCCTTCTACCGCTCGGGCATCACCCGCCAGATCGGCATCGGACTCGGCCTGACGCTGGTGCAGACCGTGATCCGCCATCACGGCGGCAGTATCAGCGTGTCCAATGCAGAAGCCGGCGGCGCCTGCTTCACCATCGAATTGCCGATGGCGCTGCCGGACCATCAGGACGGCATATCGTCGGTATCGAGATAATCGAGCCGGTAGCCGAGCGTATAAATCGTGGTCAGCTTGACCTGGTTTTCCGGGCGCAACGCCAGTTTGCTGCGCACATTCGACATGTGGATATCGAGCGTGCGCGATGTCATCACCAGATCGCGTCCCCAGACTTCTTCCGACAATTTGTCGCGCGCCACAATGCCGCCGATTTCGCGAAACAGAATGAATGCGATGTCGAACTCTTTGGGTTTGAGTTCCACTACCTGGCCGCGCAATTGCACCTGACGCAGGATTTTATTGAAACGGTAAGCACCGACTTCGAGGATATCTTTGGCGGCACTCTGCGCTTTGCCCGCTTCCGTGCGCGGCTCCGGCGGCAAGCGCCGCGACAGCGCATGCACCCGCGCCAGCAATTCGGCGCGCCGCGGCGGCTTGACCATATAGTCGTCGCCCCCGGCCATCAGGCCCAGCACAATATTTTCTTCCAGCGCCCGGTTGCTCAGGAACAGCACCAGTACCTGTTCGCTCAGATTGGCGCGCACCCAATTGATGACTTCATAGCCGGTCATGTCCGGCAATGTCCAGTCCAGCACCAGCAAGTCAAAATGCTGTTGCCGCAGCGCCGCCAACAGCGCACTGCCGGTGCCATACAACGCACAGCCATGGCCGGCGCCTTGCAGGATATGGTGTACCAGTGCCGCTTCGTCCGGATCGTCTTCCAGTATTGCGATTTTCATGAAATGTCTGCTTTGCCTTGTTGGATCTTCGCCGTGCAGAGCAACGTCCGTCGGAGAATCTTGCCCGCCTCTGCCACAGCACCCGCAGCATAAGCCCTCGCATTGATTCGAGAGCCCCTTATTTTTTGTTAACTTATGTTAACAATTCCTTGCAGCATCTTACCTGACAGAATCCACCCGCCATAATTTCGCCATTGCCGGAACGCTCATGCACCAAAGCAGCGGTGGCATCTCAGGCTGATTGACACGGCGGTCAAGCGACCAGCCCGGCAATCATCCGCCCGCAGAAAAATCATGGCAGTGCGCTGCCGGCAAAAGATAACGGTAAGGGAATCACATGGCAAATATTCTGGTGTTGGAAAAGCCGGTCACCCGGCGCCTGGAGTTCAGCACGGTACTGACGCGCCAGGGACATCGCGTGGTGGAAGCGCACAATGTCGATGAATTCATTTCCCATGCGGCGCAGGCCGACATTGCCATGATCGATCTCGACCTGCCCGACGGCGCCGGTTATCAGGCTGCGCAGTGCATGCAAGATCAGCGGCCGCAGGCCGGACTGGTGATCCTGACCGCCTGCGGCGACCTTGATCACAAAATCCGCGGCCTCAAGGAATATGCCGATCAGTATCTGATCAAGCCGATCCGCGACGACGAGCTGTCGGCGTACATGGTGCCGATGGTGCGCCGCTTCGGCCGTGAAAACTGGCGGCTGGACAGCAGCAAACGCCGGTTGTACGGCCCCGACGGGCAACAGGATGCACTCAACCAGCATGAAATGCTCCTGATGCAGTTGCTGGCGACGCAGCCGCAAGGAACGGCGGCTACCGTTACGCGACGCGCGATTGCCACCGCCATGGGTTATGACTGGGCCGAGTATGATGAGCGCCACCTCGACCAGATGGTCAGCCGCCTGCGCCGGCGCTGGCAAAAACTGAGCGGCCGCAAACTGCCGCTGCGCACCGAACGCGGCGAGGGTTACAGCTTCAGCGAACAGATTGATATCCTCGGGTAGAACCCATCTGCCTTGTCAGTGACGACGCATGCCGGCTTTGTCCGCCAACAGACGACGCCGGCCGCTGACGCCGCCGCTGCTTTCCTGTCCGGTCTGCGTTGCGCAATGATCGAGCGCCTGGCGCAAGATCGTATCCACGCTGCGCAGGGAAATATCAAACTGGCGTGCCACCTCGTGCCGGCTGGTCTCGTCCAGCCGCAGACTCAGCAACACATCACGGTGGCGGCGCGGCAAACTTTGCAAGGCACGCTCCAGTGCACCCAGTTCGGAACGCGCCTCGGCCATCTGCTCGGGACCGGCGGCCGGATCAGCCTGTGTTTCCAGTTCGGCCTCTGCGGCACTGCTGTATTGCCATGGCCGGTGATGCCGCAACTGATCCGTCGCCAGATTGCAGGCGACCCGGTAAACATAGGCTTCAGGACTGTTGATGTGCGCCGTCAGTGTGGTTTCACCCAATCGCAGCCATGCATCATGCAAGCTGTCGCTGGCACGTTCCGGGCATCCCAGATAGCACAACAGACGCCGATACAAGCGGCCGTAATTGGCCACCAGAAATGCGCGCAAGGAAGCACCATCGTATGCCGCCGGCGCTTCTTGCACCACATGCGCATACTCGATGACACCATCTGCCGCGCCCGGAAAATGACAAATAGTCATATCCATGATGAATTTCCCTCCGAAGTTCACCTGCATCGCCAACGCGCGGTGACCTGCGCCGCTGCCCTTGCGGCAACGGCGCAGGTCACCCGGCAGCTTACTTGTCCTGCTGCAAACGACGCCGTTCTTCGGCGCTCAGGCGTGACAGCAATTCCGGTTTGAAATCCTGTCCGTGACCCACGATCTGCAACAAGCTGGCGGCGTCATAGGATTTGGCATTCGACTGCAAGTCAGGTGACGATGTTGCTGCGCCGCCCGCTTGCGATTCATGGCCAAATCCCAATACCTTCACCGTCACCACCGAGGGTAAGGCCTGCCGTGCTTCATTGCGCGCCCGCTGCACCGATTCCTGCGCTGACACCGCCGCTGAACTGGCGGCGGCACTGGCATTACTCAGGGCACCGACGTTGACCGCTGCCAGCGCCGGAATGCCGCTGCTCTCGCCCTTGACCTGAATGTTGGCCGCATTCACCACTTGCAGCGCTGCCAGATTGACATTGCCCGAGACCCGGATCCCGGCTTCACCGGCATCGATGGTGCCGAGCGGTGCAATCAGATCGATGTCGCCGGCCGGTACTTCCGGAATCGGTGCCAAGGTCGCAATACCGGCGCCGGTACTTGGTACAGCCGGGGACAGCGTGACATTGCCCCACTGGTCATAGACCCGCTTCGGCGGCGTGAACACCACGCTGGTTTTGGAACCGCGGCCGGCATTGATATCGCCGGTCGCTGACCAGCCCAGTATCGAGCCGCCAAAGGTAGTCATGACCCGGCTCTGACCAAGCAAGATGCTGCCCATGGCGTACATCTGGATGTCCCCTGCGCCTTGCGTAATGATGCCTGCCGTCGCGGGTGGCGCCCCACCTTCGATGCCGAAGGTCTGGTTGCCGCCCGGGGTCAGCATCTGGATATTGCCGCCAAAGTCGGTATGCACGCCGGCACCGCCAAACATGGTGATATCTCCTTGGTATGCGACCACATTACCGGCAGCATCCCTACCCGAAAATAGCGCCGCAATCGCAGCCCGACCACGCACATAACTTCCTTGGCGCACACCACCGCTTTGGTTGTATTCACGGCCGGCCGCCTTGAGTTCGGCAAAGTACACATCACGCGCAAATATGCGCTGTTGCTCTGCCGGCAGCGCCGCGTAATAGGCCCCCGCCTGCGTGCTGTTGCCCACAAAACCAAAACGTTCGCCCAGCCAGGTGACCAGTTCATTTTCATAGGTCTTGACTACTTTTCCGCCCTGGATAGATAGTGCCTCGCCTGCTGCGAGCAAATTGGCCGGGTCGAGGTAAGCCGCGACGAAGCGACGATAGTCCGGTCCGTCAGGACCTGCACCTGCCTGCATGACGATATTGGCACCGGCACGACTATCGCCCGGCACGACCGCACCTATACTTGTGACGCCGACCAGTTCATTCATGCGGATATCACGTCCTGCCGTCACTTCCAGCGTACCTGGACCTGCAACATTGAAGCTGCTGTAGATGATGTCGCGCCCGGCTCTGGCGATGGAAATATCGCTAGCGTTGTGATGGACGAACAAATTACCTGCGTAGGTGTACTCACTGCCATAGTCACCACCACTGCCACCACCCAGGCGCGTGCCGCTACTCACGATGTCTCGTCCAGCCAGCATCCAGACCGGAGCTGCACCTTCGTAATAAGTTTGTCCAAAACGCGGATCATATGGCCCGGTCATGGTGATCGTGCGCCCGCTGTTGACGCCAAGCAGATCGCCGCGCAGGGCATAGAAACGCGCCGGCTCCAGCGCATTGCCCCAGTCCAGACTCGCAGTATTCGGACCAAAGACAAACAAGGGTAAGGCGGACCGTATGTCGGCAATATTGCCATCGCTGGAAAGATTGCTGCTACCCTCTATCAGACCAGACGCATTGTTAGCCTGGAAAGCCGGATGCCTGATAGTCGCCAGTGTGCTCGGTGCTGCACTGGATCGACTGATCGACAGCTCGCCGCCATAGATCGAGTCTGCTGCCAACAATTGCAATTGCCCGCTAGCCGATGGTGCCAATACGAGGGTGTTGTGCAGCGGCACCAGGGTTGTATCCATGGACGAGGCACGACCATAAAACAAACTACCGCTAGCAGCGACCGCACGTAGTGTCGCAGGATAGACCGCAGCCATATCCGTTTCGGCGGTCGAGGTCAGCGGCGTAAGGTTACCGCCAGCAGAGAACAGGTCCACCGCCGTACGCTCAGTCCACAGGCTGAACCAGCTCTGTCCGCCCCCTGTGATACCGCCATTCTCGTACGCTGAACCACTCATCTGTGGCGCCCGTCCAGCGTCAGCCACATCTTGCAACACCAGATCCCTGCGTGTGTTCAAGTTAAAAGTGGCATCGCCCGCCAACAAACTCAAACCGCCAGCCGCCAGCGCCGTCCCAAAACCCAATGGATCAAAAGCACGTACTTCGTTAGGATTTTTTTCACCGTCCCGAATGCCATAACGCAAAGTCAGACTGCCCATCGCGCCGCCAGTCAATTGCACATTACCGCGCGTATTCATCAATGCACCGTTGAGATGATCGCGGCTGATTTGACTACCCGGATTCACTGCTCCGCCAACCCGAACGTTCAGATCGCCACCGCCCGTCAATTGCAGGCTACCATCGGCCGCGACACGCCCGCTGCTGCCCACGGCCAGCACCACGCCTTGGCTGCGAAGATTGATGTTGACCGCAGCATAGCTCTCTGCCAGAGGTCGGATGATCCCCATATCGCCACCGACGTCGACATCAAGATTACCGCCACCCAGAGTACCGAAGCCGGTGAAACCAACCATCTGTGCAAGTCGACCTGGCTGTTGTGTTGCGTACGAACCGAAGTTGATCCACCAGGCAGTGGCTTGCGCCTGACTACCGCTGAAGTCATTACCCTGACGCCACAACCAGTTGCCTGTATTGGCGGAATCGTAGCCAAGATCGGCGCTTACCGGACGTGCAGACCCCGACGTCGCCGGTCTGATGATGTTGCCGATCAGATCGCCACCCGCCTTCAACAGCAGGTTGCCACCCACATCCGGATACCAGGCACGAGATGCACTGGCCGAGAGCTGCGGAATGTTGTACGGATCATTAGCGGAGGTAGCAACAGAAGAACTGCCTGCAGTGTAGACACCGTACAGTGATTCCATACTCAGATTGCCCGCGGCCAGCAAGTCGAGGTCGGCGGCACCAGTGCGGATCACGCTGAAGCTGGTACTGCCGCCCACTATCAGACCACTGACCCCGTAATGGCTGTCGGCCAGGCGCAGGTCACCCGCTGATGGACGCGACTGCAGCATGCGACTATCAGCAGCGGCAGTATCTGCACCGGCCACCAAACGAATCGCCCACGACTGCGCATCTTCGGTCAGCATTGGCGCTACCGCCCAGAGCTGCCCCTGACGGCCAGCAGTCTCCGCACGTAGCTTCACAGAAGTAACACCCCCTGGCAATTTAACGTTGGTACGTGCCGGCAAGATTGCGCCAGCTGGCAGTACCTTGCTGCCATTGAGCGTGCTCACGGCGACAGTTCCAGGGTTGCCAGGCAAGGCCACGCCCTTGGGCCAGACCATGGCAGCCACACGCGTGAGGCTAATCAGCACATTGCCAGCGTCGAGGACAGTACCGGTCGGCAAGCTCACTGCTGTGGTCAACATCGTACCCGCCGGATACAGCACGGTGCCCAAGGCATTGCGCACGGAACCCGCCAGCACGGTACCAGCAGGCAAAGGCAAAGCCGCGGTGAGGGTCACCGCGATCGGCAAACGGGTGCCGGCAATCAGGTTTTGCGCCTTGAGCGGCACGTCGAAGTTAAGGATAGAGCCAGCCAGGAAGGTCGTGCCGTCCGCCAGGGTCACACCGTTGCCCGGCACCACTACGTTGCCGCCGGTGTAGTCAATGCCAGAACGTAGCACCCAACCTTTGTCGTCGTCGGTCAACGGTGGCGGCGCAAAACCGTCATTGATGCTGCCATAAATATTCAGGTCACCAGCCGCGCGTAAAGTCAGCTTGCCCGACTCGCCCGAGCCGTAGACCAAATCATCCTTATGGCTACGTGGGTTCAGGCTGGCATAGCGATGACCGGATAAGTCCAGATCACCTTGCACGACCATATCACCACCCGGATTGCTCACCGCGTTGCTGACGATCTCGACACCCGGACGCAAATGGAAAGCATCGGCATAGGTCGCGTTGTTCAGCCCAGCCAGTTTGGTGTGCAACAAATTGTTATTCAGCAGCGCCGCATCGATGAACAACATACTGGCATCATGCTTGTCATCAAGGTAGCCCTGAGTGATGACCTGATAGGGTCTGCCACTGACCGTCGGATCATTTTTCAGTTCGGCATCGTCGTAGGTGATCATGCCATTGAGGGTGATCGCACGCGCACCCTGAATATTCAACTGACCGTTCGCATCAATCCTAATGTCATTGCTGCTGCCGTCTTGATTGATGATTCGTGGTGCATTCAATTCCAGCGTGCCGCGATTGCGTCCATCATTCCCCACGACGACATTCGTACCGTGACGCAGGTCAATGCGTGCGCCTTGAGTCAGCTTCAATTCACCAGTGCCGGTACCCAACACCACGATGGCGCGGTTAGGGGCATCGATGATTTCACCGTAACTATCCACCCGCAATTGGCTGCCATGGGCGTCGAGCACCGCATTACCGTCTATCGTCAAACCGTTCTTGCCAGCCAGCGTAATACTACCGACTCGTTCACCGCTGGCATCCACCAGGCCACTCACGCGCAGGCTGCCGCTATCCACCGAGACATTGATGGTGTTGGCCTTGACGCCATCACCGATGATCAGGTCGCCTTGTTTGATCTGGAAGCTACGCGCGCCGTAAACCTGTCCCTGATTTAAACGCTGGTTGAGTGCAGCAAACTGTGCATCCAGAGTACCGCTGCTGCCCAAATGCTGCGCCAGGATCTCTATCGACCCTGCCAGGTAAGGCACCAAGGTACCACCCGCGTCGTAATATCCACTGCTGCCGGCAAGGATAGTGCCTGCCAGATCGACGATGCCGGCGCTGGCATCCAGTGCCACTGCTTTCACCTTGCCTGCCTGATTATGCTGTGCGGACAGGTCGATGGAAGAGCCAGCCGACTGCAACACATTGCCCGCACGACTTTCCAGTACCACCTCGCCGCCAGCACTATATTTGGTCAGGTCGTTAAAGACGATGCTGCGACCAGACACATCTATCAATGCTTCGTCGGTCAACGCCACATCACCGCGTGCGCTCAGTTTGACTTTGCCACCAGGCAGCAGCACCGCAGTAGCGAGACGGATACTGTCACCTTGCAGTGACAGCTCCGCACCCAGCGCATCAACCTTGGCTACCGGGCCAGCTGAAGCGCTGACATTGATCGCACCGCCAGCGGTGATGCTATTCACCGAACCAGCTGCACCGGTCATGAGTGGAGTAAGGATATTCAGGTCACCGCCGCTATAGGCATAACCTTTTACCGGGTCATAAGCACCCTGACTTTGATATACCGAAAGACTGCCTTTGTGGTTGGCAGTGATACTTTGGCTGGCCTCGAGATTGACGTTCTGGAATCCAAGAGCCAGGCGATTAAAAGTACTCGTGGTACTCGGCCGGGCAAATTCTCCGTAGCCAAATTCGATGCGCTCGGCTTTAATGTCGAGACGCCCGCTCCCAGTACCGGCACCACCCGCAATCACTGTAGGTGCAGCCGACACAGCACCCTGCCAGATCAGGTTGGCTGTACGTATGGTAGCCACATCATTGGTATCACCTGAACCATAGATCGCAGGCGTCGTCAGTACCAGATTATTCAGCAAGGACTTGCCCGTCACCGCATCATAGGTGTCGAGAGTAGCCGTTCCGAAGAAATTGAGACCATCACGCGCCGTGAGTTGCAAGGTTTCCAGCGCTGGTGCACCGAACTGCGTATCACCGCGCAACAAACGATCCAGCACAGATTGCGTAAGGGTCATGCCGGACGGTAAAAGCTTGCTTGCCTCAGCAGCTGCCAACGCTTCCGCGCTGCCAACGTTGATACTGGACAGTCCCACATTGAGATGACGTGTGCCATAACGCACTTCATCACCCATTAGCAAGGTCTTGTCGGTCAAGGCGACGATGCTACCCTCCGAATACAGCGCAGTCTGCCCGCTGCACGGTGGACTGCTGCACACGCCCAACTGAATGCCGCCACTGGCCTGTACGAACGTCGGAGCGATCACATTAAGCAAGCCATTGGAAACTGCCAGTATGTTCCCTACCTGATAGATAAAGCCGTCACGTGCGTCATAGCTCACCTTGCCGGTACCGATGGTATTGATCGAAGCGCCTTGCTCCACAATGATCGCGCCAGATGATCCTTGGCTCATCATGAACACTTCCGGCGCCGATAAAGTGGCACCACTACGCAAGAACATCGAGCCATTGCTGGAATTGGTGCCCTGACCAATTGTGATGTAATTGCCGGTCTGCCCATACTCCACCACCGTCATGCCGCCTATGAGCAGACGTGCAGCGCCCAGGGCATTGAGACTGTCGGCCTCTACGGTGACACCACCAAAGCCACTAGTCGCGCCCTTGCCTGCGCCTACCACTTCGATACCGTCATAGTCACGATTTATCACCGACACAGTACCGCCATAACCACCGGCAGCCGCCTCGAAGCGACCGATGCCCGCGAAAGAAAACGCATCCGCGCCCGCACCTTGCCGCAACGCCAGTTTCAGGGTCTTGGCATCCACCGGCAACAATGCGCGCGGCACGCCCAGTCTGGCCGCATCAGCCAAGGCAAACTGCGCATACCCAGTTTCGTTATATTGCGAATAGCTGCGCAAAGTATCAGCCGAAGTCAGTATCAGCTGACTGGCAAGGCTATTACTGATCCCTGTATTGGCGATAGACAGGTGACCAGAAGTAGACCACGAGCCATTACGCATGGCCTGTGCGCCACCTGCGCTCCCCGCTCCGGCCAGACCGTTGATCTCCACCCGGAAAGCACCTGGCATCAACGCATAGGTGGACGGCATCAGCGTGTAAGTGCCAGCTGGCAAACCAGGCACGCCGGCGCCTATCGTCATTTGTTGCCCTATCACTGGAGACGTTGCGCCGCCCTCTGCTGCCACCGGCGCGTAACCAGCCTGCACCCCTGGAACAATGGCGTAGATCGGATTGGTATCCAGACCGGGCATGACAAAGCCACCGTTCACGCCTATCTGAGTCAATGGATTGTAGCGCGCATCGGTAGAACCACCACGTCCGGAAATGAACCCTGCCCCAAGCAATTCGCCACCACCAGACAGATCTACCGTAGCATCAGGCTGCACCGCTACCGACTTGCCACCCAAAACGACGCCAACCAGCAGATCACTATTGCTGGCACCACCCTGACCGATGAAGCTCACGGTCTTGCCGTTATACGTATAAACCTGCCCATCCACGGTGCCGCCATAAGGAAGCACCAGGCCCTTGCCACTCACCGAAGTCAGGCTGCCTGGCGTCAACTGAACGTTGCTGACACCCAGGCTGCCGATCTCAATCAAGCCCAGCGGTGCACGCACTATCCCGCCCTGTTGAATGTTCGGGCCTGCCAATTGCAGGCGACCAAAAATAGAGTAAGGCATGGTGCTATTACCGGTGCGACCTATGGTCAGCGTACGCGTCGGATCGAAGTTAAAGCCGGTGGATTCGTCATCCCAGGCGTTCAGGAAACCTGCCACAACCCGCGCCCCGACTTCGGTCGCAGGATACAACTGCGCCGCTTGCAAGCTCATATCACCCTTGGTCATCATCTGCGTGCTGATGCCGGTGGCGATCCCGTTCGCACTGGCTCCGCCGAGGAAACGCAAGTCGCCCTGACTCGTCAGTTGCACATTATCGAAACCGCGACGCTCGACGTTCACTTGACTCATGTCCGATAGCGTCAGATTACCTTTGGTGCCAAACAACACCCTGCCACGCACATCGATCAAATGACTATTGGCGCTGAATACGGCCTGCGTATCCCGTTCCGACATCGTCGGCAAATCCAGCACCGGACGCAGGTACTGATCCCTGCCCTCTTCCGGCGGCGTGAGTATGCCAGCCAACAGCAAGTAAGGCGCCGACAAATGAATACGCGCATTGTCAGCGGCGTTTTCACTCAGATTCAAAGCGCCGCTATATAAGCGCAGGCTCTGTCCCATATTGATAGATACATCACCGTTAAAACTCAAGGAACCGTTGCTCAGCAAAGCCAGGTTATCAAAACCACCGGCACTGACCTGATCCACGCCGAGGCTGCCATGACCGTAGGTCAGGCTGGCGATGGCCGGATCTGTGTTCGGTGGCATCGCGCTACCCTGATGATTCTGGCTCAGCACCAATTCGCGCAGGTTCAGCACTTGATCGTTGACTGCACTCTTGACGTAGTACGGACTTTCCAGAGCCAGCGACAATGTCCCGCCCGCTGCGCCGACACCACCGGCTTTTGCTACGAAGCCGCCATCCAGATACAAACCGTTGTTCGATGCAAAGCTGATGCTCCCGCCATTACTGGCAACATTAGTCGCGCCCATGCCAGGTATATCCAGCGTTGCCTGTGCACCGGATGCATCCAGCACCGCACCGTCACGTACTACCACAAAGAGGTTGCTCGCCTTAGCTATGCCGGTCGCCGGATTGATCTCACCCCCAATGACGATGCTGCCGCCATTGCTGACCTGGCCGTAGCGATTGCCGCGGATATCGATGCCGGTAACCGCACGTGCCGCCACATCAAGCACTGCCTGTTCACCGATCCAGATCGAGCGGGTATGACCCGCTGCTTCCACTGCCTCGCTGACAGGACCGCTGACACTCACGCCGGTCAGATTGATCTTGCCGCCCCAGGCATTGAGCCGGCCATCCACCGTCAACTGACCGATGCTGCTGATGCTGATGTTCTGGCCGGGATCAACATTGATCACC
>NZ_LFLS01000046.1 GCF_001189915.1 Herbaspirillum autotrophicum | reverse complement strand
TGACTTCGATGACGCCGTTTTTCTTGAAACTGGACAGCAGGCGGCTGATGCTTTCGACTGCCAGACCCAGATAATTGCTGATTTCTTCGCGCGTCATGCGCAACTGAAAACTGTTGGCGGCATAGCCACGGGTGGCATAGCGCGACGACAGATTGAGCAGGAAAGCGGCCAGCTTCTGTTGCGCCGTCATGCTGCTGAGCGACAGCATGACACTTTGCTCGCGTGAAATTTCCTGACTCATCATGCGATGGAATTGCCGCAACAGGGTCGGCATATCCTGAAACAGATCTTCCAGCTGATGGAAGGGAATTTCGCATACTTCGCTGTCTTCCAGCGCCACCGCTTCGCATTGATGGAGGCCGGTGCCGATGGCGTCCATGCCGAGCAATTCGCCCGCCATCTGAAAACCGGTGATTTGCTGATCGCCGCCGGCATTGACCTGAAACGTCTTGAAATGGCCGAGACGGATCGCATACAGTGTGTCGAATTTGTCCTGCATGCGATACAACGGCTGGTCGCGGCGGATGCGTTTGCTCTTGCCGATAATTTGATCAAGCCGCTGCATATCGGCCTGATCCAGACCCATCGGCAGGCACAGCTGATGCATGCTGCACGCGGCGCAGCCGGCGCGCAGCGCCTGCACATTGAGCGGTGGCGGATCGGGCAGGGCGATGGATTTGAGTGGGCTCGACATGATGGCAACTGCTCCTTGAAGTAACGCGATTCTGCCTGTCGGGGCCGGGGATGACAAGCACAACAGGGCGCGCAGGCAAAATAGATATGAATGAAAAACGGGGCAGGGTGCCATCGCAAGCGTCTGGCAACCCCTCACTTGATGAACTTGAGCGCCTCCCGGAACAGCGGATGACGGCTGTCATGCAACCATTCGAAGGCGACCATTTCGACCGTGACGCCATGTGCCCCGGCTTGCTGCAAACGGGCCCATGCCGCCTCGCGGTCGCTGTTGCGGCGCGAACCGGTGGCATCCAGCACCACCCACACCTGATACCCCAGTCCCAGCAATGACAGCGCCGTCTGCAACAGGCAGACATGGGCTTCGCAACCGGCAATCACGATCTGCTTGCGGTCCGGCGGCAGCGCCGCCTGCAGGTCGTCGGCACAGGCGTCGAAATGGGTCTTGGCCAAGGTCAGGTCGCACAGCCGCTTGATATCGGGATGATTGGGACCGAGCTTGTCCGGCGTCTGTTCGGTGCCGATCACCGGAATCCCCAGCAAACCGGCGATGCTGGCGAGCCGGATGGTTTGCGCCAGCATGTGATCGCCGCCGGCAATCACCGGCAGCAATTTCTGTTGTTCGTCGATGATCACCAGCACCGATTGATCCGCATCCATGAATAAAGACATCGCAGCATTCTCCTGGCAGGATTTGAAGGTTTTGTGTCGTTGACGCCATTGTGCGTCAAATCGACAATCGGTGGGCGTGCAGGGGCATGTCAATTATTGGAGAACAGACGTGAAGGTAGAAACAAGTACGACAGCAACCACGGCAGCAACGACGACAAGCTTGCATGACAACCAGACTGCGGGTCCCGAAAACGCTGCCGGTAATTTGCGCAATGCGCGCGTGCTGGCAGTGTGTCAGGGTTTGTTCACGTGCGCCATTTCCATCGATCTGACCCTGACTGCATTGACTGGTTATCAACTGGCGCCGGACAAGGCGCTGGCGACACTGCCGTTTGCTTTGATCACGGTGGCCGGGGCACTGGTGACCTGGTTCGCGGCATTTCTGATCCAGCGTATCGGGCGTCGTCGCAGCTTCGCGCTGGGGGCGCTGATCGGCGCCGGGGGCGGTTTTATCTCGGTATGGGCGGTGTTTCAGGCGCACTTCTGGGCCTTTTGCATCGGCACTGCCGCAGTCGGCGTGTTTCAGGCATTCGCCCAGTATTACCGCCTGGCGGCGGCCGATGCGGTGGCGCCGATGTTCAAGAGTCGCGCGATTGCCACCGTGTTGACCGGTGGCGTGATCGCGGCAATTGCCGGTCCGGCGCTGGCGGCCTGGAGCCGCGACCTGTTTCCGCTGGCGATGTTTGCCGGCGCTTATCTGATGGTGGCCTTGCTGAGCCTGATCTCGGTCGTGGTATTGCTGTTCTTTTACCGCGACAGCCTGGTCATTGCCGCAACGGCGACGGTTTCTGCGGCCCCGGTCGCCGCCCGCGGACTCGGCAAGATCGCCCGCCAGCCAGTGTTTATTGCGGCGCTGGCCAATAACGTCGCCGGTTCGGTGGTGATGATGTTCATCATGACCGCCGCGCCGCTGGCGGCAGTGGCATGCCATCACGGCATCGACGACGGCGCCAATATCATTCAATGGCATCTGGTCGGCATGTTTGCACCCTCATTTTTTACTGGCCATCTGATCAAGCGTTGCGGTCTGGGACCGGTGCTGCTGGCCGGCATCGCCCTCAACGCCGCCTGCGCCTTGATTGCCGTCAGTTCAACCTCGCTGCCGGCGTTTTATGTCGCCTTGCTGTGTCTGGGCATCGGCTGGAATTTCATGTTTGTCGGCGGCACCACCTTGCTGGCACAATCGTATGCGCCCTCGGAGCGCGCCAAGACGCAAGGGCTGTCGGAGTTTTTGCGTTATGCTGCCACAGCGGTGGCGACGCTGGCGGCCGGCCCCTTGTTACAGGCTTACGGTTGGGCCACGTTGAATGCCGCCATCGTGCCGATATTGTTGCTGTGCGTGGTGGCCAACTGCTACTGGATGTTTGCCGAACGCCAGAACTCGCGCACACAAGCCGGTGCCGCGCAATAACCTGAATCCGATCTGCGATCCGAATAGTGAATGCGCCCATGAATATCACGCGACATATTGTCTTGCTGGCCCACGAAGGCATGAACATGATTGACCTCAGCGGTCCGCTACAAGCCTTCACCACGGCCAGCCGCGTGGCCGCCGAGCGCGAAGGCGGTGCCGGCACAGCGCGCACTGTTCCGCTCTATCAGGTGACCGTCGCTTCGGCACACGGCGGTCTGGTGACGACCGGACCCGGACTGGCAGTGATGACGGTGGCGCTGGCGGCCTTGCCGGCGGTTCCGGTCGATACACTGATCGCACCGGGTGGCAGCATGACCGATGCCTATCCCCGGCAACCGGAACTGGTGGCATGGATCAAAGCCAATGCCGCTGGCGCGCGCCGTGTCTGTTCCGTGTGCACCGGTGCGTTTTTGCTGGCCGCCGCCGGCGTGCTCGACGGCAAGCAAGTGACCACGCATTGGGAATGGGCCGGCCGTCTGCAACAGGCATTTCCGGCAGTCGCGGTCAATCCGGAGCCGATCTTCATTCAATCCGGCAAGGTCTGGACCTCGGCCGGGGTTACCGCCGGCATCGATTTGACGCTGGCGCTGATCGAAGCCGATGTCGGCCACCGGATTGCGATTGCCACCGCACGGCAGATGGTAATGTTTCTCAAACGCCCCGGCAGCCAGTCGCAATTCAGCGTTCCGCTGGCGGCGCAATCGAAAGACCGTTCCGGGTTTGCCGAGCTGCATGCCTGGATCGCTGCCAATCTGAGCGGGGATTTGCGGGTCGAAGCGCTGGCCCGGCGCGTCAACATGACACCACGCACCTTTGCCCGGATATATGTAGCGCAGATCGGCCGCACGCCGGCGCGCACCGTGGAAGCGATGCGCATCGAAGCGGCATGTCGCGCACTGGAAGAAACCGATTTGCCGCTCAAACGCATCGCCACCGACACCGGCCACGGTGAAGAGCAGAACTTGCGCCGCGTGTTTCAGCGCCAGCTCGGCGTCAGTCCGGCGCAGTACCGGAGCCGGTTTTCTGCCCATCAGATGGTGCACTGAACCGGCTTAATCCAACACCGTCAACGCCGCCAGCGAATCGAGCCACCACGACAGTGCCGGACCGGCGCCGGCATCGGGACGGTAGACACATTGCACCGGCAGGATCTTGCCGCCCGGCGGATGTTGCGAGGTGAGCAGCGGCACCAGCAGGCCGGCGGCCAGATCTTCGCGCACCACATGCAGCGGCATGTAACCCCAGCCCATGCCGGCACGCAACAGCGCATGCTTGGTGCCGAGGTCGCTCATGCGCCAGGCCAGCCGCGAATGCACGGCGAAATCCTGGCGCGCCGTCAATTCGCTGCGATCACTGAGCACCAGTTGCGTCTGTTGCGACAACAATTTATCCGGAATGCGGCCTTCGACCTTGGCCAATTGGTGGCCCGGGGCCGCGACCGCCAGCAGGGTGATGCCCGGCAATGCCACCCGCAGCAAGTTGGGCGGCGTGGTCGGCAGCGTGCCGAGAATGCCGAGCATGGCGCGGCCATCCAGTACCCGTTCTGCCACCGCGCCCAATGCTTCAATCTCCAGCCGCACCGTGACCGCCGGAAACTGATCGCGGAAGCGGCGCAGCAAATCAACCAGACAGGCGGTCGGAAAAAATACGTCTACAGCCAGCGTCACTTCCAGCTCGGTCCCTTGCGCATAAGCGGCTGCGCGCGATTGCAGCGAATCCACCTGATCCAGCACCTGACGCGCATCACGCAGCAATGCAGTGCCGGCGTCAGTCAGTTGCGGCCGATAGGCGCTGCGATCAAACAAGGGCACATCGAGCTGGGTTTCCAGGGTACTGATGGCATAGCTGACTGCCGACTGCGCACGAGACAGCGCCCGCGCCGCCGCCAGAAAGCTGCCGCTGTCGGCAACCTGGACAAATACCCGCAATTGGTCGAGGGAAAGGCGTTCAATATTCATGGCGTCGGGTGGTGGCGTGATCGGCGTGAAGCCGTGGAATCAAAACTATATCTGAAAATTAGATATTAATTAGTGAAAGATGACATGTTTCTTTGTTGCTGAAGCAGGACTATTCTGATCATGTTTTCTGCTTTACCCGATTTCCACGACAAGTTGCTGCGGCATGTTGCCAACGCCTTATCGACCTATTGATTCAATTACCCTGAAAGAGCGCCATGATCATTTCCCCATTTGCTTATAGATTCGGCCGTTTGTTGCTGGCGTCACTGTTTGTGATTTCCGGTATTTTCAAAATCATCGGTTTTACCGGTACGGTCGGTTACATGAGCAGTATCGGTGTACCGTTCGCCACGCTGGCAGTAATCGCCACCATTTTTGTCGAAGTCGGTGCCGGTCTGGCCTTGCTCAGCAATCGTCTGGCCCGTCCGGCAGCGTTGCTGATCGCGTTTTTCACCGTGATCGCCACCTTGACCGCGCATCGCTTCTGGTCGGCTGATCCGGCCGCCATGCAAGGCCAGTTGACCCAGTTCCTGAAGAATATCGCGCTCATCGGCAGCTTGCTGATGGTGTGGGCGGTGGAACCGAAGGAATAAGCAGCATTCTTTATCCAGATTCATCTGCAACCCGATAGCCAAGGAGTTCATCATGACCGCTACCACCATGCCAGCCGCCAGCCACGCCGCCGACTACAGTCGCCAGCTGGAGCGTCTGGTGAACGGCATCCCGACCCAGGATGGCGCCGGCGTCAGCCTTACCCGTGTGCTGACCAACGATTTGCAGCGCCGCCTCGATCCGTTCCTGATGCTGGATGCCTTTCACTCCGACCAACCCGATGAGTATCTGGCCGGCTTCCCCGATCATCCGCATCGCGGCTTTGAAACCGTGACTTACATGCTGGCAGGGCGCATGCGTCACCGTGACAATGCCGGCAACGAGGGCTTGCTGGAACCGGGCGGCATGCAATGGATGACGGCCGGACGCGGTCTGGTTCACTCCGAATTGCCGGAGCAGGAAGACGGCCTGATGAGCGGCTTTCAGCTCTGGGTCAATCTGGCCGGGCGTGACAAGATGACGACGCCATCCTACAGCGACATTCCTGCTGCGGGGATTCCGGAAGTGTCGCCGCAGGCCGGTGCCCATGTGCGGGTACTGGCCGGGCAGGCATTCGGTACTGCCGGTGCGATTGAGCGGCCCGTGACGGCGCCGCTGTATCTGGACGTGCACCTGCAAGCGGACACCACGCTGGCGCTGCCGATACCAGCGACGCATAATGCCTTTTTGTACATATATGAAGGCGAGTTGCAGGTCGGACCGGACCAACGTGTCGCGCCAGCCGGGCGCATGGCGATATTGAGCAATGCCGCAGACGCTGCCGGTGTATTGGTGACGGCAACTGCCGAAAGCCGATTCTTACTGATTGCAGGACAACCGCTCAATGAGCCGATTGCGCAGTGGGGACCATTTGTCATGAATACCCGCGAAGAAGTTGAACAGGCCATTGACGATTTCCGGGCCGGGCGTTTTGCTCCGGCTTGAGCTGGCGATATAACCAATTTCATCCCACCCAACACTGGCAGGAGGTTTCATGAGCAGCATTCGTCATCTGATCCACGGTCTGAGCCGCGATATCGGTTTCCCGGTACGGCGCCTGTTGCCGGCAGCGGCCGCGCGCACCGTCGGTCCGTTTGTATTCTTCGATCATATGGGGCCGGTGCAATTCGAGGCCGGCACCACCGCAGGCGACGTCCGCCCGCATCCGCATATCGGACTGGCCACCGTGACCTATCTGTTTTCCGGCGCCATGATGCACCGCGACAGTCTGGGCATGGTGCAGCGGATTACGCCGGGCGCAGTCAACTGGATGGCGGCCGGACGCGGCATCGTGCATTCCGAGCGGGTGCCGGATGATATCCGCGAGCAAGGCGTGCCGGTGCATGGTTTGCAGATGTGGGTGGCATTGCCGCAAGCCGAAGAGCAGGGACCGGCGGTATTTCGTCATTATCCGGAAAGCGACATGCCGCGTGTGACGCTGGGCCAGGCCGAGTTGCATGTGTTGACCGGCAACGCGTTCGGGCAGTCTTCACCAGTGCTGACGTCCAGCCCAACGCTGTATGTCGCCGGCACTATCAAGGCGGGCGGCAGCTTGTCGTTGCCGGCCGATTACAGTGAACGGGCGTTGTATGTGGTCGCGGGCGCGGTCACGCTTGATGGCGACACCGTCGAGGCCGGCACGCTGGCGATTCTGGCTGAGACGGGGGAGATTGCATTGCACGCCGGCGTCGATACCGTGTTCATGTTGCTTGGTGGCGAGCCGATTGATGGGCCGCGCTTTGTCTGGTGGAATTTTGTCGCCAGTACGAAAGAACTGATCGAAGCCGCCAAGACCGCCTGGACCGGGCGTGACAAATCACAGTTTCCGGAGATACCAGGTGAAACCGAGTGGATTCCGTTGCCGGAAAAATAAGGGAAAAATAGAGAAAAAGTAACGGCGGAAATGCGACCGCCAGATTGCCGGCCGGGATCAGCGCGCCGCAGGACGATATCGGTATCGGCTGCGGCGTGTGTCGTTGTGGGTCAGATCATGCCGAGGATGCGGCCCAGTTCGGCGACATACGGGCTGTCTTTCAATACGGCACCTTCCAGCGAGTCGATCAGTTCGCGGGTCGAGCTGCGAATCTTGTTCTGGTGTTCTTCCACCGGGGCGCTGGCTGGCGGCGTCTCGGTCAAATGGCTTTTGAGACGGGCGAAATCATCGCTGAGCTTTTGTGCCAGTTCAGGGTGGGCGGGGACTTTCTGCAATTCCTGTTCGAGGTCGGAAACGATTTGCATCAGCCGTGCGTGGTTGGCGTCTTGAGGACGCGGGGTAATCTCAGTCATTGAACCTCCAGCAGTGGCAAATTGGTACCGGTCGCAGCGCTGCCGCGACCGGTGCTTACATCATAAAAGAAGTTTGATTATCGCGCTGAGCTAAAAACCTGCCCTTGATACAGATCACGCATTCATCCTGAAATGCCCGGCATTTTGCTACACTGCGGGCTTATCAATTCCGAACATCATTCCATGAAAGCAGCCGCATGAGCGAACACCCTGTCATTAGCTGGACCGAAGCAGGGGAAAGCCGCTCCGCCCGCTGGCGTTCCGAGGCCGCGATGCCGCCGCCAAAACGGGTGGTGATCGCTGACGACACGCTGGCCGCCGACGCTGCCTACAAACTGGCCTGCGAAGGTACCGGCCTGTTATGGCGCGGCGACTTCCAGAACGCCCGGCAGTTGCTGCAAGCATTGGCGCGGCGTATCGACCGCAAACAGAAAGCCCGCAAACCGGCACCGACGCCGCTCGATGCATTTCACGCCCAGCGCCAGGCGCAAGCCCAGCGCGTGCGCATCCTGAGCATGGTGCTGTTGCCGTTCGAAGCCGATTACACGATTCCGCTGCGCCGCGCTCCCGATGCGCGGCAAGCCTGCAATGAAGCATATGGTTCCTCCGGCGGTGAAGCGTCGGTGGCCACGCTGCGCGAACTGCAGGGTTTGATCGGCGCCCATGAATGGCGCAAGAAGGGCGTCGAAATTGCGGCGCTCGATGGTCAGCATATCCATCCGCATTACGGCGTGTTTTCCCCGGTGCGCGGCGAGTATCTTGATCTGGTCGCGCAAGCGCCGTTGCCATCACGGGCGCTGGCGTTCGATATCGGTACCGGCACCGGCGTGCTGGCGGCGGTACTGGCACAACGCGGCGTGGCGCGCATTGTCGCCACCGATCAGGATCCCCGGGCCTTGCGTTGTGCGCGCGAAAACCTGGAACGCCTGCAATTGACCGAACGCGTCGAATTGCTGGAAGCGGATCTGTTCCCGCCCGGCAAGGCACCGCTGATCGTCTGTAATCCGCCGTGGTTGCCGGCGCGGCCCAGTTCGCCGCTGGAGCATGCGATTTACGATCCCGACAGCCGCATGTTGCTGGGTTTCCTGAATGGCCTGACGGCACATCTGACACCCGGCGGCGAAGGCTGGCTGATCATGTCCGATCTGGCCGAGCATATCGGCTTGCGTGCCAAAGATGCTTTGGTGCTGGCGTTCGAGAACGCGGGTTTGAAGGTGGTCGGCAAGCACGACATCAAGCCGCGTCATGGCCGTGTCAGCGATACCGAAGATCCGTTGCACGCGGCACGCGCTGCCGAAGTGACTTCATTATGGCGACTGGCAGCAAAGTAAGTTGTTGTTAATCAATGGCTTGAGGCGTTAATCTCAAGCCATTTCTCATTACTGTTCTGGCAAGGACCTCACATGCTGGTACGACTTTCGCTGACCCTCATCACACTGCTGAGCCTGGCCTTGCCGGCCCTGGCACAGATTACTGAACGTGCATATCCGTTTGGGCGACCCGAACCGGAACAACCATTGGTGACGACCAGCGGCAACTCTTGTCGTTGTGAAGTGGCGAGTAACAGCGGCAATGCCTGCGTGATTTATTTGCGCACCAATGCTGCCGACTGGATTGTCAAAAATGCACCGCAAACCGCAATGCGCTCCTCCAATGACGGCCGTTACTATGAAGCGCCGTTTGCGCTGGCCGCCAGCGCTTGTGCCGGTCGCAAGGTCAATCCGGGGCAACTCAAGGTGCACTGGCTGGATCGCCGCAGCGCGATTCTGGAATGGAAGTGATTTGTTAGGTATATCTTGTATCTCTTTGTTTATGTTGGTATATCCTCTTCTTCTGCCTGACTAAAAATCCAGTCCCGGAAACAGGCGATCTTGGCATTGTTGCGTTCTGTGGCGCGGTAACTGAGGAAGTGGGTTTCGCGTTGCACCGGCACCAATTCCGCATCTTGCAATACGCATAACTCGCCGGCGGCGATTTCCCGCTGTGCCAGCCGCGTGCTTTCCAAGGCCACGCCGACCCCATTGACCGCCGCCGACAACGCCAGCGAGGCGCGGTCAAACGACGGCATCGGCCGGCCCGGCTGCAATGACATTCCCTGCAAGGCAAACCAGTCGCTCCAGCGCACCGGATTGAGGCTGGAATGAATCAGCGTCAATGCTGCAATCTGTTCCAGTGTCAGTCGCGCCCGTCCTTGCATCAAGGCGGGTGCACATAAAGGCGCGATGGTTTCGGTGCCGATTGCTTCGGTGATGATGCCGGACCGGGTTTGCACCGCGCCATAGGCAATCGTGATGTCGAGTTCTTCATGGCGCAGCAAATCCATGGCATCGGCACTCGACGACATGCTGATATTGAGATCCGGATATTGCTGCATGAACAAGGGCAGCCGTGGTCCCAGCCATTTGGTGGCGAAACTCGGTGAACAGTGCACTGCCAGCGCCCGGCTTTGTTGCGGCGGACTCAGTTCATGGCAGGCCTGTTCCATCAGATCGAACGCGGCCGACAAGCGGCTCAGCAAGCGCAGGCCATCGGCGGTCGGTTCGACGCGCCGGAACGAGCGGGTAAACAGGGATTTGCCGAAATAGGTTTCGAGGCTGCGAATCTGATGGCTGATGGCCGACGGCGACAAATGCAGCTCTTCTCCGGCCAGCGCAAAGCTCTGCAAGCGCGCGGCAGCTTCAAAAGCGCGCAAGGAAAAGAAACTCGGGAGTTTTCTCATTCGGGAAGATGCCATTCATTTGACGTGAATCAAATTCATCATAGTGTGAATACTCGTCATTTGTCAAAGCCACGACGATCTTCGATGATGGCCTCAGCGTCCATTACCAATAACATCATCACGGAGACCGTCATGCCAGAAATTGCTGAACGTCCGCACGCCACAGCCGCACCTTCATCAGCCGTCACCACGCCAGCGCGGGTGTCGGTCTACCAGCCGGAGCAGCAAGGCCTGATTTTCCCGCAGGTGCCGGTGTTCGCCACCCATGTCGAAGAACGGCGCCACCGGCAGGAACGGCTGGTGGCAGCCTGCCGCGCATTCGCCCTGCATGGCCTGGATTACGGCTTTGCCGGCCATCTGACGGTACGCGACCCGGAATTCCCGGATCTGTACTGGACCAACCCGATGGCGGTCCATTTTTCCCAGGTCAAGTTGTCCAATCTGATTCTGGCCAATCATCACGGCGAGGTAGTGCAAGGCAAATACGCGCTCAACCGGGCCGGCTTCGTGCTGCATGCGGCAGTGCATGAAATGCATCCCGATATCGTCGCCATGTGCCATGCCCATACTGTATACGGCACCGCGTGGGCGGCACTCGGGCGGCCGCTGGATCCCATCACTCAGGATGCAGCGGTGTTCTTTGAAGACCATGTGGTGATCACGGCAGAAGCCGGCGCGGTGGCAGTCAAGACGGAGGCCGGCAAGTCGGTGGCGGCGGCATTTGGCAAGAACAAGGCGGCGATTCACCAGAATCACGGTTTGTTCACCGCCAGCCGGCACAGCATTGAAAGTGCGGCGTTCTGGTTTATCGGACTGGAACGCTGCTGCCAGGTGCAGTTGCTGGTGGAAGCCACCGGCATCAAGCCGACCATGGTCTCGCCGGAACGGGCCCGCTACAGCCGCGACAATGTCGGCAACGAGTTCATCGGCTGGTTGCACTTCCAGCCGATTTTCGCGCAGTTGCTGCAAACCAGCCCTGACATGTTCGATTGATTGCGCGTCGCGTGTTCCTGACGTGATGTGGCCCCAGCCGGTTTGCACCGGCTGGGGCTGTTGTGCCAGCGGCATTGCCTTGCAGTGTCGATCGATAACCTGACCGGAGATACCTCACTCACTTTTCACTATCCTCGCAGCAAGACGTCAAACCATATAAAGCACCGCGATACAGCGGGCTCATCCGCTTTTAAAAAGAAGGAGCAGGAGACATGACGACATTGAACAGACGCGACTTTTTGCGGGCCAGTGCTTCGGCCGCCGCAGCCACTACCATCGGCGCCAACGCTTTTGCCGCACCGGCTGCCGGTGCCAGCATTGTGTACCCGATAGAAAAAGGGGCCACGCTGCGGGTATTGCGCTGGAAGCGGTTTGTGCAGGGCGACGAGGATATGTGGAATGCCAATACCAGGAAATTCACTGAACTGACCGGGGTGCCGGTACGCACCGACAGCGAAGGTTTCGAAGACGTGCGGCCGAAGGCGGCGGTAGCGGCCAATGTCGGCAGCGGTCCCGATATCGTGCTGGGCTGGTTCGATGACCCGCATCAGTATCCGACCAAGCTGCTCGATGTCAGCGATCTGGCGGTGTCGCTCGGCGACCGTTACGGCGGTTGGTATGACGTCTTCCGCAAATACGGCATGAGCAATGGCAAGTGGATTGCGGTACCGCTGGGCGTGATTGGCATTTGTCTGGTGTATCGCGACAGCCAGATCAAGGCTGCCGGTTTCGAGACTGTGCCCAAAGATACCGCCGGCTTCCTGAAAATGTGTCAGGCCTTGAAAGCCAAAAACACACCGGTCGGATTTGCCTTGGGCAAAGCGGTCGGCGACGCCAACAATTTTGCCCACTGGCTGTTGTGGACTCATGGCGGCAAACTGGTAGATGCCAAAGGCAATGTCACCATCAATTCGCCCGAGACGCGCGCCGCGCTGGAATATGCCAAACAGTTGTACGCGACCATGGTGCCGGGCACCTTGTCATGGCAAGACCCGTCGAATAACAAGGCGTTTCTGGACGGCCAGGTGAGCCTGACCAACAACGGCATTTCGGTGTACTACGCGGCCAAGAATTCGACCGATCCCAAGATGGTAGAGATGGCCAAGGATATCCAGCACACGCATTACCCGATCGGCGCTGCCGGCAAGCCGACCGAACTGATGCAGCTGACCCAGATGATGGCCTTCAAACACACCAAATACCCGAACGCCGCCAAGGCATTTTTGCAATTCATGATGGAACCGGACCAATACAACCCATGGATGAAAGCCGCTATCGGTTATGTCAGTCAGCCGTTGCGCGCCTACGAAAAAAATCCGGTCTGGACCGAAGACGCCAAGGTCACGATGTATCGCGATGCCGCTTCACTGATGATCGATCACGGCCACGCCGGGCCGCTGGGTCAGGCCTCGGCCGCTTGTCTGGCCGATTACGTGATTGTCGATATGGTGGCGGAAGCGGCCAGCGGATCGAAGTCGGTGCAACAATCGATTGATCGCGCGGCGGAACGGGCCAAGCGGTTTTACAAAACCTGAGGCCGGGTAGCAAGCAGCGCAGGGTGGTGTTCGGGCTGACGTGCTGTCAGCGTCAGCCCGTTTTTCATGGCGGTGGATATGCTTTCAGTGCTACCGCCGAAATCGCAAGCCAACACAAAAACTGCCATCACTCAGGCGCGCAAACAGCAGTTCGCCGTCATGCGCGCGCATGACCTGATCCACAATCGACAAGCCCAGACTGGCGCCGGCCCGGCCCCGGCTGCGCGCGGCGAACGGTTTGCGCAGACGCTCCCAGTCGGCTTCGGCAATGCCGGGACCATCGTCGATGAAGTCCAGGGCAACCGCCTGCTCGCTCAGACGCAGTCGTACATGCAGCAAAGAATGCGCGCCATAGTGCAAGGCGTTGCCGAGGATATTGCGGATCGCTTCGCGCACGCTGACGGCATCGGCCAGCACCATGCAGGCTTGCTCGGGCGCATCCATGTCAAACGCAATCCGGCGCTCCTGATGTGACAGCATGGCCATCATTTCCTGGCGTACCAATGCCGTCAGATCAACCGGCTCCAGCGAGACCGATTCGGCCCGGTGCTGGACCATGGCGTGATTGATCAATTGATTGACCAGTGCCCCGAGCTGCCGCGTGCGGTCTTGCAGACGTTCCAGATGGCGGGCTTTGGCATGTTCATCGCCGGGCGCCGACAGCAATTCCATTTGCGCCATCAAGGCTGCAACTGGTGTGCGCAGCTGATGGGCGGCATCGCCGATGACCCGCCGCATCAGGCTGCGATGGGTTGCCAGCCGTTGCATGAAGGCGTTGATGGCACTCACCAGCGCGTGAATTTCCGAAGGCACCGTCAAAGTCAGCGGCGACAGATCATTGAGGTCGCGCTGGCGGATCGCATCTTCGATGCGCTTGAGCGGCGACAAGGCTTGATACAGGGTGAACATGGCGGCGATCACGGTCAGGATACCCATCACCAGGATCACCAGCAACGCCTTGGTGCCCAGACTCTTGGCGAAGGACAGCCGGCCGTTGCCGGTTTGCGCCAGCACGATCACCGCCCACGGATGCGGCGAAGCCACCGGCATGCGGCGGCCGATGATGGCCATGCGCACCGGAATTTCCTGATAGTGACCATCGCGCAGCAACGGTCCTTCAGCCAGCCGGTCCCATGGAATATCCGGTTTGAAGTCGGCGTCGCCGGCGACCGAGCGGCCATTGGGATCGAGTACAGTATAAAACACCTGATCGCCGGCGGTCAGCATGGAAAACGCCGCCAGCGGCACATCCACATTGACGGCATCATTCTGATACCAGGTATTTTCGGCAATCTGCAAGGCGCTGCCGGTGAGGATGCGGTCATAGGCTTCGTCGGCGGCCAGCTGACTGGAAATCCAGATCGCAATCAGCAAGGCCGAGGCGCTGATGGCCAGCACCAGGCCGACCCTTACTACCAGTCGCGTGTAGAGTGACGGTCCGATCCTGATCATGGCGGCGTCAATACCAATTGATAGCCAAGGCCGCGCAGGGTGCGGATTTCAAATCCGGCGCCGCCGAGTTTCTTGCGCAGGCGTGCCACATACTGCTCGACCGAATTGGCGCTGGGATTGTCGTCGAGCGAAAACAGCCGCTCGATCAATTCTTCCTTGCCGAAAATGCGGCCCGGTCGCGCCGCGATGATTTCCAGCAGCGTCACTTCGCGCCGTGTCAATTCCAATGGCTGCTGATGCAGACTGACGGTACGGCTTTTGCGGTCGATGACCAGATTGGCGCACACCAGCAAATTGGTGGCTTCGCCGCCGCTGCGTCGCAGCAGCACCCGGATGCGCGCTTCCAGTTCGCGAAAGTCGAACGGCTTGATCAGATAATCGTCGGCGCCGAGATCGAGGGCGCGTACCCGTTCTTCGATTTCGGCGCAGGCGGTCAGCATCAGCACCGGCGTATGCAGACCTTTGTCGCGTACCTGGCGCAGCAGGGTAAAACCATCCACGCGCGGCAACATGACATCCAGAATCAGCAAGTCATAGGGCGCTTCCATATGTTTGGCCGCCTCGGCACCGCAGGTTTGCCATTCCACCGTGTGACCGCTGCGGGATAATTGCGCGATGATCGCTTCGGCGACGTCTTCCGTATCTTCGACCAATAAAATCCGCATGCCCGTTCTCCCGTGTCGCGCGCCGTTGCCGTCTGTCAGTTTCGTTACAGCTTGCGAGGTTAGCATCCTTCACAGAATTTATAAAAGCACCTTTGGAGACTGTCATGAAAAATGATCCTGGCAATAACACCGCTGCGGCAACTGTTGCCGCCGACAAACCGTTACTGGAAATCGAACAGGTCACCTTGCAATACAAGACTACCGATTTTCTGGTCACCGCCACCCAGCAAGTCAGTTTCAAGGTTTATCCTTCCGACCGCTATATCCTGCTGGGGCCGTCGGGTTGCGGCAAATCGACCTTGCTCAAGGCGATTGGCGGTTATCTGCAACCGAGCCACGGCAAAATCCGCCTCAAGGGCGTGGAAGTGACGCAGCCGGGGCCGGATCGGATGATGGTATTTCAGGAATTCGATCAATTGTTGCCGTGGAAAACGGTGCGCCAGAATGTCGAATTCGCATTGCATGCCAGCGGCCGCCTGCACGGCGCTCAGGCGCGTGAACGCGCGGCTTACTACATCGATAAGGTCGGTTTGTCGAAATTCATCGATAGTTATCCGCATACCTTGTCGGGTGGCATGAAGCAACGGGTATCGATTGCGCGCGGCATGGCGATGGAACCGGATGTATTGCTGATGGACGAACCGTTCGCCGCTCTCGATGCACTGACCCGGCGCAAGATGCAGGACGAGTTGTTGCGGCTGTGGGACGACACCCGCTTTACCGTGCTGTTCGTGACGCACTCGATTGAAGAAGCGATCAAGATCGGCACCCGCATTCTGTTGCTGTCGCCGCATCCGGGGCAGGTCCGCGCCGAGCTCAACAGTATCCCGCCGGAACTGATGGGCACCGCCAGCCAGGCCGAACTCGAAACCCGCATCAACGACATGCTGTTTGCGCACTGACGCGACAGACTCTGATCTTTCATCGGAAGCCATTGCCATGAATAACACTACGCCATTCGTCCGTCCGGAAATCGTTCTCGAACCGACCCGTCACGCCATGACCGAAGTACAACGCCCGTTATCGGCCTTTGAGTCGGTATATCGGATCAGCTGGCTGCGCAAGACTGCCATCCTGCTGGTGCTGGCGCTGATCTGGGAAGTCTATGGGCGCTGGCTCGACAACGCCTTGCTGTTCCCCAGCTTTACCGAAACCCTGCATGCCTTCCTGAGCGGCATCAGCAGCGGCATCTTGCTGGAACGGGCGGCAGTGTCGCTGGAAACCTTGCTGATCGGCTACGGCATCGGTATCGTGCTGGCCGGCCTGCTGACCACAGTGGCGATCAGTTCGCGCATCGGCAACGACTTGCTGGAAACCCTGACCTCCATGTTCAACCCGCTGCCGGCGATTGCGCTGTTGCCGCTGGCGCTGATCTGGTTTGGCCTGGGCACCGGCAGCATCATCTTTGTGCTGGTGCACTCGGTGTTGTGGGCGGTGGCGCTCAATACCCATGGCGGCTTTCGCTCGGTATCGCAAACCCTGCGCATGGTGGGCCAGAACTACGGCCTGAAACGCTTTTCGCTGGTGTGGTCGATTCTGATTCCGGCCGCGTTTCCGAGCATCCTGACCGGACTCAAGGTCGGCTGGGCTTTTGCCTGGCGCACGCTGATCGCGGCTGAACTGGTATTCGGCGTGTCGTCGGGGCGCGGCGGTCTGGGTTGGTACATTTTCGAAAATCGCAATCAGCTGGAAACCGCAAATGTGTTTTCCGGTCTGTTCTTCGTGATTCTGATTGGCTTGTTTGTCGAAAACGTGATCTTCGCCAATATCGAAAAGCGCACGATCCATCGCTGGGGCATGCAACACTGAGTCAACGGCAGCAAGCACGATATTTCATCGCATCACGGTAGCAAGTCGTATACAAAGATTCATAAAATTCATCATTATTCTGATCGGAGACACGCATGCAACGCAGACATTTTTCCTACCTCCTGATGGTGGCCGCACTCGGTTTGACGACGCTGGCCGGTGCCGTGCGCGCCGAAGCACCGGTAGTGCGGATTTCACATGGTTACGGCATTCTGTACTTGCCGCTGATGGTCATGCGCGACCAGCAACTGGTGGAAAAGCAAGCCAAGGCGCAAGGTCTGGGCGACGTCAAAGTCAACTGGATCACGCTCGATGGCGGCAATGTCATCAATGACGCCATGCTGGCCGGCAACCTCGATATCGCCGGCACCGGCGCGCCCGGTTTCATTACCCTGTGGTCCAAGGCGCACGGCATTCCGCGTTCCGAAGTGATCGGTCTGGGCGCATTGAGCACCTCATCGTTGTGGCTCAATACCAATAATCCGAAAATCAAATCACTCAAGGATTTCACCAGCAGAGACAAGATCGCGATTCCGGGTATCAAGACGTCATTGTCGGCAGTGGTGTTGCAAATGGTGGCGGCCAAGGCATTCGGCGTTGAAAATTACGCCAGACTGGATCCGATGACGGTCAGCCTGAGCCATCCGGAAGCGGTCGGTTCACTGTTGTCCGGCAAGACCGAAATCACCGCGCATTTCACTTCGCCCCCGTTTTCCTATCAGGAACTCAAGGATGCCAAGATCAGCCGCGTGCTGAGTTCGTCTGAAGTGCTGGGCAATATCACGCTGGATGTAGTGTTTGCGCTGAAGCAGTTCGCCGACAAGAACCCGGGTCTGGTCAAGGCTTTCATGGCGGCGCAGGAAGAAGCCAACGCCTATATCGCCAAGAATCGCAAGGGCGCGGCCGAAACCTTCTTGCGCGTATCCAAGATCAAGCTGTCGCAAGACGAAGTCGAAAAGATGCTGGCCGATCCCGATACCCAGTTTTCGACTACCCCCGACGGCCTGATGCAATACGTCAATTTCATGGACAAGGCCGGCACCATTCGCACCAAACCGGCAGTCTGGTCCGACATGTTCGTACCGGTCAAGGGCCGCAAGGGCAGCTGAGGCTCACGCGGCAGATGCTGCCGCTGATTGCTGTCTGAGCCGCCACAAGCCGGCCAGCGGCAGTAGTGCGCTGAGTATCGCCAGCAGCGCCAGCCACGGCATGCCGCTGATCTTGCCGGCGTCATCGACGCCCAGCAACAGCGTCGTGCTCAGTGCCGCCAGCGTGATGGCGAGGTCTTGCGCCATGCTTTGCAACGCCAGAAACCGCGCCCGTTCCTGTGGCGCCGGCAGCTGGCTGATGCCGGCCGCGAGACTGACATTGCGGCCGGCATTGGCCGACATGAACAAAATGAATACCAGCGCCAGCGGCAAACCGTGCCATCCCAGCAAGGGGGTCAGTCCGGCAGCAAAGCCGCAACTGGCCAGCGCCACCGGCAGCAGCGGACCGTAGCGGTCAGTCACGCGTCCGCATACCTGCATCGCCAGCATGGCACTCAATCCCCCCAGCAGATACAGCGAGCCGAGCCGGTCCCGCGGATACTCCAGATTGAAGATGAAGAACGCGGAAAACACCGGAATGATGAGAAAACAGGAAAACTGGTTGCCGGCCTGAATCAGGCAGGCGGTGCGCAGCGCCGGATTCTTCAACAAGGCGAACCATGCAATGTCGCCCGGGGTCCGCTCAGGTGGTGCCGCCAGTGGCAACCAGCGGACCGCCAGCAGCCAGACCAGTGCCGCCAAGCCGCTCAGGCAGAAGAAGGGTAACGACCAGTGGCCCAGTCGTGCCAACTCCAGTGCCGCCGGTATGCCGGTCACCACCGCCAGTGAAAATCCCAGCATCACTTTGCCGATTGCCGCACCACGCCGCTGCGGCGGTGTGGCATCAATAACGAGCGCCATCGCCAGTGCCGTAGCCGGACCGCCAAACAGGCCGGTGAGCGCGCGCGCCCACAGCAACATCCACAAATCGGTGGCAAGTCCGGCCAGCACGGTGCAGAGCGTGAGCGCGCCGAAACACAGCAACAGCGCTGGTTTGCGCCGATAGCGGTCAAGCAGCCGCAACGATGCCAGCCCGGCCACGACCGAAGCCAGCGTATAGGCGGCCGACAGCCAGCTCAGACGGTCCGCCGGAAATTGCAAGGCGTGTGCGACGTCGGGACCGAGCGGCAGCAACAACATGAAATCGAGAAGATAGACAAACTGGATGGCGGCGATCAGCGCGATGAGGCCGCGCTGCGATGGAAGCCGGGCAGGGCGAAGATTGGTGTGCATGTTTGTGCCAAAAAGAGGGAGATTCGGTGCTATCCCGCAGGACAACGGAGGCCGGTCGCAGTGCTGAAGTGCGGGTTCATCTGGACCGGTGCATGGCCGGATGCAGGTCGCGCAGCGATTGCGCGGACGCGGTGTCGGTCGCCCGCATCGCATTGTCATTGCGGTTGCCGGGTGCATGAGCGAGATGGCCCGGTTCACTTGTGGTGCACTGTCTGGCCGGTGGCCAATGCGCACGGATGGAACAGATTGCACACCGACATCAAATTGATTGGTGGAGCGCGCCGGTCGTCATCGCGATCACCTTCACGTGACGGGCTGGAACGGCACTCATTGTCTATTTTGCTATTCAGTGTCCGCCATTTGCCGGCAATTTTCGCGGTTCGCTTGCGCGCTCGGTTGGGGCTGGCATCCCTGACATCAACGCTGCCGCCGGTGCTGACACCATTGTCGTTACCGGGCTTGCCGAGAGCGCCGCCAGAGTCGGCTTGCAGTCGGCCGGCGCCATTGCTGTTCATCTTCGCCATGCCCCCTTCAACCCGGTACCTGTCGCCGTTTCTCAATGCATGCGGTGCGCCGGCGATCGTCGCCCCGGAGCGCCAATGTGGCGGTCGGCGTTGCGCATGATTGCCGGCAGGGGCGGGGAAGCGCGGCGGATTGGGGATTGCTGCCGGCCTGGACACGGTGTTTTGGGAAAACGGTTGCATGCATGTTCCTTTGCGGATGGGTTGCTTGCCTGGCAATGATGCTCTGGGTGTCAATAATGCTTTACAGAATTAATGTGAAGTTACGCGATAGTTAAGTGACGAAGCCTGTAAATGTCGTGTGTTTGTGATTCTCCTTACAAAAAAATAATTGCGAATAATTATCATTATTGCTATTGTTTTATTGTTGCTTTTGTGCAACCTGTTGTCAAATATGATTTTAAATTCGTGCGCAAAAGCACGGTCAACCCCACCCACTCAGTACCCACTAAAGGAATTCAACGATGACTGACCACCAACAAGTGCATGGTCTTGCGCTACCCCGGCTGGCAGATTTACTCGACAAATATCGAAAGGACTACAGCTTCTTCGCCTCGCGCCGCGGTGCCATGCTGGCGCTCGGGAAATCGAATGTGATGGACGTTCCCGAACTGATCAGGGTCATGCGCCAAGGCAAGAATGGCTTGCCGATCATGGCGGCAATCCCGTTCAGCCATCACGGCGGTGCGCATGTGGTTTTGCCGCGTGAGGTCAATATCATCTCCGGCCCGCATGACGCCGGTTTGTCCAAAGAACGTACCCGCCGCTGTCCGCAGGCGGCGCAGTCATTGCGGCGGCCGGTCATCACGGCCGTGCCGAGCGCCGCCGCGTATTGCCGCAATGTGGAGCAGGCGCTGGCGCAGATCCGTGGCCGGGCATTTGAAAAGGTGGTGTTGGCGCGCTCGCTCACGGTAGAGGCCGGCATTGATTTGCCGGCCTTGTTGCATCGGCTCACCCGCAGCAATCCGGGCGGCTACACCTTTGCCCTGGAACTGGCCGGGGCCGCAGGCGACCATCGCAGTCTGGTGGGCGCCAGTCCGGAATTGCTGCTGGCCAAGCGCGGCCGTCAGGTCATCTCGAATCCGCTGGCGGGGTCGATTGCGCGCAGTGACGATCCGCTCGAAGATGCACGTCGCGCTCAGCGTTTGCGGCGGTCGGCCAAAGATCGTCATGAACATGCATTGGTGGTCAATGCAGTGGCAGCGGCATTGAAGCCGTTCTGCATCAGCATGGAAGTGCCGGCCGAGCCCTCCTTGTTGTCGACCCAGACCATGTGGCACCTGTCGACCGAGGTCAAGGGCGAGCTCGGACCAGGCGCGCCGACCTCACTGGAACTGGCACTGGCCTTGCATCCGACCCCGGCCGTGTGCGGTTATCCGAGTCCGGCCGCCTATGATTTCATCCGTCGCGTCGAAGGCTTTGACCGTGGCCTGTTTTCTGGGCTGGTGGGCTGGAGCAATGCCAGCGGCGACGGCGAATGGGCGGTCACGATACGTTGCGCCGAAATCGGTGCGGCGGCGTCCATCATCTATGCCGGCGCCGGCATCGTCGCCGGTTCCGAGCCGGAAATGGAACTCGCCGAAACCAGCGCCAAGATGCGCACCATGTTGCGCGCGATGAATCTGGAATCGGTGCTGGAGGTGGAATGAGCAGGACCTTGTTAGCGGGCTGCGTGGCATGGCCTGCAGAATTCGAGGAACGCTATCGCGCCATCGGCTACTGGAGCGGCGAAACCTTCGGCGAAATGTTGCATCAGCGGGCCCAGCATTCACCGACCAAACTGGCCGTGATCTGCGGCAGCCGGCGCTGGACCTATGGCGAGCTTGATCAGCGCGCCGACCGGTTCGCCGCCGGTTTGCTGAAACTGGGCATCCGCGCGCGTGACCGGGTGGTGCTGCAACTGCCGAATATCGCTGAATTTCTGGTGGCTTGCTTCGCCTTGTTCCGCATCGCTGCCGTGCCGGTGTTTGCACTGGTACCGCACCGGCGCACCGAGATTACCTACTTCTGTCGTTTCACCGGCGCCACGGCCTATCTGATTGCGGATCACGATGGCGGTTTCGATTTCCGGCAACTGGCGCGGCAAGTATGCGCGGATGTCGACACTCTGCAACACGTCATTGTGGCGGGCGATGCGCAAGAGTTTGTGGCGTTCGATTCCCTGTATGCGGAACCATGCCGTATCGAGGGTCCGGCTTCCTCGGATATCGCCTTTCTGCAACTGTCCGGCGGCAGTACCGGCATCCCCAAACTGATCCCGCGCACGCATGACGATTACCTGTACAGCGTGCGCGCCAGCGTCCAGATTTGCGGTCTGGGGCCGGACAGCATTTACCTGTGTGTCTTGCCTGCAGCGCACAATTTTGCGCTGAGTTCGCCTGGCTCCATCGGGACCCTGTATGCCGGCGGCCGCGTCGTCATGACGCGGCTGCCATCGCCTGATACCACCTTCCCGCTGATCGCCACCGAGCGCGTGACGATCACGTCGCTGGTGCCGCCGCTGGCACTGATCTGGCTCGATGCGGCGCGTTGCTGCGAGCAGGATTTGTCCAGCTTGCAGGTATTGCAGGTCGGCGGTGCACGCTTTGCCGAGGAGGCGGCGCGGCGAGTGGGCCGGTTGCTCGGTTGCACCTTGCAGCAGGTATTCGGCATGGCCGAGGGACTGGTGAATTACACCCGCTTTGACGATCCGGCGCAGTTGATTTGCGGCACCCAAGGCAGGCCGATTTCTCCCGATGATGAAATCCGTATCGTGGATGACGAGGACCGTAACGTGCCGCCCGGACAGCCCGGCCATCTGCTGACGCGCGGGCCTTATACGATACGGGGCTATTACCGGGCCGAAGCGCATAACGCGGTGGCATTCACCAGCGACGGCTTTTACCGTACCGGCGATATCGTGCGCATGCTGCCGAGCGGGCATCTGATTGTCGAAGGGCGCAGCAAGGATCAGATCAATCGTGGCGGCGAAAAGGTGGCAGCAGAAGAAATCGAAAATCATCTGATTGCCCATCCGGCGATTCATGACGTGGCGCTGGTCGCCATGCCGGATGCCGATTTCGGCGAACGCAGTTGTGCCTTCGTCATCGTCCGCCAGCGCCCCGGCGTGGTCGACGCCGGGGCGCTGGCCGCTGAATTGTTGCAGTTTTTGCGGGAGCGCAATATCGCCCGTTTCAAATTGCCCGACCGCATCGAGTTCACTGACAGTTTCCCAAAAACCGGTGTTGGCAAAGTCGACAAACGCGCCCTGCGGGAACAGATTGCACGGCTGGTCAGTGCACCCCATCAACTTTAATCAACTGGAACTTCGATGAGCATTCCCAAGATCGCTTCCTATCCCATGCCCGATCAGGCCGCCATGCCAACGAACCGGGTCGGGTGGAAACCGGAGGCCAAGCGTGCGGTGTTGCTGATTCACGATATGCAGCAATATTTCATGGATTTTTTTGACACCGAAGCGGCGCCGGTGCCAGCCTTGCTTGCCAATGTGCGCCGCCTGCGTGCCGCGTGCGATGTGGTCGGCGTGCCGGTGGTCTACACCGCACAACCGGCGCGGCAGACTGCCGGTCAGCGTGGCTTGCTGCAAGACTGGTGGGGGCCGGGCATTACCGCCGTGCCGGAGCGCGTCAGCGTGATCGGCACGCTGGCACCGCGTCCGCGCGACGTGGTGCTGGACAAGTGGCGTTACAGCGCCTTCGCCAAAAGTGATCTGTTGCAGCGGATGCGGGATCAGGGGCGGGATCAGTTGATCGTCTGCGGCGTGTATGCCCACATCGGTTGCATGATGACGGTGGCCGAGGCCTTCATGAACGATATTCAGGCGTTCATGGTGGGCGATGCAGTGGCCGATTTTTCGGCGGATCAGCATGCCCTGGCATTGTCGTATGTGGCCGGCCGCTGCGGGATTGCCATTACCAGCGAACAGGTGATTGAGACCTTGCGCGGTGCAATGCTGCTGCCACGCAGTCTGGAAGAGTTGCGCACGGTAGTGGCGACGCTGCTGCAGATACCGGCAGACGATCTGAAGCCCGACGACAACTTGCTGGACAGCGGCATGGATTCGATCCGGCTGATGCGCTTGATCGAGCGCTGGCATCAGGCCGGTTGCCGCCTCGGCTTTGCCGAACTGGCCGCGCATCCGGATCTGAATCATTGGTGGGCATTGATGGCGGCGCGCCGGGAGAGCCGGGCATGACGCCGGCCGACAACATGCCGCTGCCACTGACGGCGGCTCAGTACGGTATCTGGCTGGGGCAGCAACTGGACCCGGCCAGTCCGGCATATTGGACCGCAGAAGCAATCGAATTGCAGGGCGAGCTCGATGTCGCCGTGTTCGAGGAGGTCGTGACGCAGGTGATCACCGCATGCCAGGCACTGCACATGCGTTACGAAGGCGATGGCGATGAGGTGCGGCAACGCTGCCGTTATGAAAAATGGACATGGCAAACTCTCGACTTCAGTCATTCGCCCTGTCCGCTGCAGGCATGGCAAGTCTGGACCCGCACCGATCTGGTCCGCACCGTCGATCTCGCGGTCGGTCCCTTGTTCGGTTGTGCGCTGATTCGTCTGGGACCGCATCGGTATATGTGGCATTTGCGGGTGCATCACATTGCTCTTGATGGTTTCGGTTATGCCTTGCTGAGTGAGCGGGTGGCGACTTTGTATGCGGCGCGGTGCGGCGGCCAGCCGCCGCTGTGTGGCCCGTTTCACGAGCCGGCAGCGTTGCCGCTGGTGATTGCGGAAGATCAGGCCTATCGTGCCTCCCGGGCCTGGCGGCATGACCGTCAATTCTGGCTCGACAAGCTCGCCGCCGCGCCGCCGCCGGCTATGCTGGCAGCACCGGCGCCGGTGGCGCACGGCATCGTGCGCTGGCGCGGTAACGTTGCTGCGGCCGATTTCATGGCATGGCGCAATGCGGCAGAAGAACTGGGCATCGACTGGAGCGTATTCCTGATGGCGGGTACGGCTGTCTGGTTGCACCGGGCCACCGGCGCCACCGATATCACGCTTGGTGTGCCGGTCATGTGCCGCCTCGGTTCGGTAACGCTGAACGTACCCTGCATGACGATGAATATCGTGCCGCTGCGGTTGCAGGTGTTGCCGGACCATACATTTGCTCAGGTGGCGCGTGCTGCGGCGCAGGAATTGAGCATGCTGCGGCCGCATCAGCGCTATCGCTACGAACAGTTGAAGCAGGACCTGGCGTTGAGCGGCAGCGGCCGGCGCCTGTTCGGTCCGGTACTCAACATCCTGCCGTTCGACCGCCGGTTGCGGTTCGGCGATGTGATCGCCAGCGCACATCGGGTAGCGGCCGGGCCGGTGGAAGATCTGGCGCTTACCTTCGCGCCCGGGCTGGATCCGGCCAGCCCTGTCCGGTTTGACCTGGAAGCCAATCCGGATACCTACGATGAGCCGGCACTGGCGGCCCATCACCTGTCGCTGACGGTATTGCTGACAGCGGCGGCGCGTTCCGGCAGTGCCATGGTCCGCAGTTTTCCCGGCGTGGCGTCGACTGCCGCCCGCAGCTTGGCGGTGTTGCATGGCGAACCGCTGCACCAGCCTGCGCAACCGGTGTTGGCGGCGTTACTCAGGCATGCCAGCCATCGTCCTGACCGGCCGGCACTGGAACAGGACGGGCATGCCACGCTGAGCTACGCCCAGTTGCTGGGGCGGGTGCAGACTCTGGCCGGACAACTGGCGGCGCAGCAGGTCGGTCCCGGCGATCTGGTGGCGTTGCTGTTGCCACGTTCGCCGGAGGCCGTGATTGCCTTGCTGGCGGTGCTGTGGGCCGGCGCCGCCTATGTACCGATTGATCCGGAGGGCCCGCAAGCCCGGCTCAACATGGTGCTCAATGATGCCAGGCCGGTGCTGGTACTAAGTGTGGAAACCTGCAAAAAACAACTGCCCGGATCAATCAGGTGCTGGTTCCTGGATCAGCCGGCGCCGGCTGTCGCCAGCACTTGCATGGTGGCGCCGCCGCCGTTATCCGCGCCGGTGGCAGTCGATGCCACGGCGCTGGCGTATGTGATGTATACCTCCGGTTCCACCGGATTGCCGAACGGGGTGCAGATCGGTCGCGCCGCGCTGGCGCATTTTGTGGCTGCTGCCAGCCAGCGATATGGCATCACGCACACCGACCGCATCCTGCAGTTTGCGCCGTTGCATTTCGATGCCAGTATCGAAGAAATCTTCCTCGCCTTGTGCAATGGTGCCGCGCTGGTGCTGCGGACTGCAGCCATGCTGGAGTCGATGAGTCGCTTTTGCGATGCCTGCGCCACGCGCGGCATTACCGTACTGGATTTGCCCACCACTTTCTGGCACGAACTGGCGTATGCGGTAGGCAACGGCAGTACCAGTTTGCCGCCGGCGGTGCGTCTGACCATCATCGGCGGCGAAGCCGCGCTGGCCGAACGCGTCACACGCTGGCGCGCAACAACGCTGCCGCACATGCAATTGTTCAACACTTACGGGCCGACCGAAGCAACAGTGATTTTTACGGCAGCACAACTGGCCGGTCCAGGCATGCCGGTTAGCGCCGGCCACGCCGATGAGAATCTCCCGGTCTCGATTGGCACGCCGCTGGCCGGCCTCAGCATTGCCGTGGTCGATAGCCAATTGCGCACGGTAGCGGTGGGCGAAGCCGGGGAGCTGTGTCTGATCGGACCGACGCTGGCGCATGGCTATCTGGCACGGGATGCAGTAACGGCGCTGCGTTTCATCCGCTTGCCGGATTTCCCGCAGGCCTGCGCTTACCGCACCGGTGATCGCGTGCAATTGGGCACGGATGGTTTGCTGCGCTATCTGGGCCGCTTCGATGACGAATTCAAATTGAGCGGTTATCGCATCGACCCTGCCGAAGTGGAAAGCACCTTGCTGGGCTATCCCGGGATCCGGGAAGTCGCCGTGGTCGGCCAGCGCTTGCCGGATGGCGGCAAGCGGCTGGCAGCGTTTCTGGTGGCTGTCAAAATGCCGCAACTGGCGGTGTTGCGGCATTGGCTCACCGAACGTTTGCCGGCACCGGCAGTGCCGGCGGCATTTTCGCTGATTGCCCGCTTGCCGCGCAATGCCAATGGCAAGATCCATCGGGGTGCCTTGCGCAATCGTCCGGTCGCCGAACAGTGGTGTGGCGAGCAACTGGCAACACCATTGGAATTGGCGGTGATGGCCGTATGGCGCGAAGTACTGGGGGTATCGGAGCTGACGCCGGACAGTGATTTCTTCACGCTCGGCGGCAAATCGCTGCAAGCGATTCAGGTCGCCAATCGCCTCAGTCATGCGTTGCAACGCGAAGTACCGGTATCGGCATTGTTCCGGCATGCCAGCGTCGCCAGTCTGGCGCAATCGCTGGATACGCCGCTGGGACATCAGCCGCCGGCAGCGGCGAAAGATCCGTTCGCCGCCTTGCTCACCCTGCAATCAGGCACCGGACCGGGGCTGTTTTGCATTCATCCGGCCGAAGGGCTGGCGTGGTGCTACTGGGGACTGGCAGCGCAATTGCCGCAAATGCCGATCTATGGCGTGCAAGCCAAAGGATTGACGGCAGCGCCGCCAGTCTCGATTGACGCGTTGCTGACCGGGTATCTGGCGCTGATCCGCGCCACCCAACCGCAGGGACCATATCTGCTGCTGGGCTGGTCCTCCGGTGGCGGCATTGCCCAGGCCCTGGCGACTGCCTTGCAAGGCGAAGGCGAGCAGGTGGCGCTGTTGGCGATGATGGATTCTTACCCGGCCGACATGTGGGCCGGGAAGCCGCCGGCGCAGGAGCGCGATGCGCTGAAAGCCTTGCTCGACGTAATCGGCGACAGCGATGTCGCTCCCGACGGCCAGTTGTTGTCGGAGGCCGAAATCAGAGCGCGTCTGCAACGTCCCGGCAGCACGCTGGCGGCATTTGGTGCGCAGCACCTGGAACAGTTGGTGGCGATGACCCTGCATTCGATGGCCCTGTATCGCGACCTGCGCCATGCGCGCTTTGATGGCGATCTGCTGTTTTTTCGCGCCGCACGGCGTGTCGCGCAAACCCCGGACTGGCGTGACTGGGAAAAATACACCAATGGCGGGATTGACTGTGTCGATATCGACAGCACGCATGCCGGCATGAGCCAGCGCTTGCCGCTGACGCATATCGGACGGGTGCTGGCGGAATACATCGCCAGACTGGATGAGCTTGGAAGTCGCGCATGAAGACACAACACGGAACAGGATCAGAGATGGAATTTGCGGGGAAAATTGCGCTGGTGACCGGCGCTGCCCAAGGTATCGGTGCCACGGTTGCCAGCGTTTTGCTGCAACAGGGCGCGGCGGTCGGCCTGCTGGATCATCAGGCCGAGGCCTTGCAGGCACAGGCCAAGGCGCTGGCCATACAAGTCCCGGCCGGACGCGTCTTGCCGCTGCCGGCCGACATCACGCAAACGGCGGCGGTCGACGCTGCGGCGGGGCGGCTGGAACGGGAAGTGGGGCCGATCGATATTTTGGTCAACGTCGCCGGTATCTTGCATGTCGGCGCGGTGCAGGCCACCAGTGATGTTGATTGGGACCACGTCTTCGCCGTCAATGCCGGCGGCGTGTTTCGTACTTCGCGTGCAGTGGCGGCGCGCATGGTGGCGCGCAAACGCGGCGTCATCATCACGGTCGGTTCGAATGCCGCCGCAGTGCCGCGTATCGGCATGGCCGCCTATGCCGCTTCGAAAGCGGCGGCCATGCATTTCACGCGTTGTCTGGGACTGGAGCTTGCTGCCAGCGGCATCCGTTGCAACAACGTCTCGCCCGGTGCTACCGATACCGACATGCAGCGTCAGCTCGGCAGCGCACCGGAAGCCGTATTGCGCGGCACGCCACAGCAATACCGGGTGGGCATTCCGCTGGGACGCATCGCCACGCCGCAGGATATCGCACAGGCAGTTTGTTTTCTGGCATCCGAGCGTGCCAGCCACATCACCATGCATGATCTGCGGGTCGATGGCGGTGCCACATTGGCGGCTTGAAGCGGTGCAGACATTGCGCATGCTGGAGTTGCCGCCGCAGCAAATCGATCTCTGGTGCTGCCGTTACCCGCAGATCCGGGATGCTACGCCGCTGCAGCGTTACCGGTTGCTGCCGGCGACCGAAGAGATACTGCGGCTGGAGCGCTTTCGCCATGCCGCCGATGACTGGCGTTTCTGGCAGTTGCAGGCGTTCGACGATTATCTGGTCGCGATTTGTGCCGACGCCCGCAGCAGTGGCGTGCAAGCACTGTTGATCAGGCAGACCGTGCTGCTGCACGCCGCGCAAAGCTTGTCCTGTCCTTTGCTGGTGCAGACCTGAATGGTGAGTCTGCGGTTGCACCAGACTGTGCAAGGGTCGCTGGCGTTGTGTTTGGCGCATGCATTTGCGGCACATGCGATGACGGCATTGCCACTGCATGAAGTCACCGGCGCCGGGGTCACGGTCGGCATTGTCGATACCGATTTTGACCCCGCCAATCCGGAGTTTGCCGGGCGCCTGACCAAGGAAGTGTATTCGCCGCCGACCGCCGCCACAGGTGCCGGTTTTTTTGGTGCGCAGGGCTCCGGTGATACGCATGGCACACAGGTTGCAGAAGTGCTCGGAGGGCACAACAGCGGTATTGCACCGGGGGTGCGGATGCGTGCGGTTGCCTCGGGCTGGGGGCCTCATGTGTACTTGAATGCGGCAATCAATGACCGCCTGTATGACCTGGGCATCAGGATTTTCAATCAATCCAACAGCGTCGGCTTCATCGATACCGCAACCGCCGGCGCTGCGCATACTTATTACGAAAGATATGCGCCGTTTGTCGCCAAAGACAGTTTGTTTATCTGGACCACCGGCAACAGCGGTAAAGAGCAGCCCAGCATGACCGCTGGTCTGCCCGTACGTTATCCTGAATTGCAGCGCGGCTGGCTGGCGGTGACGGCGATCAATGCGGTGGGCGGTGTTAACGGATTTAGTGCCGACGATACCATCGCGGGCGCCATTTCCAGTTACGCCAACCGCTGCGGCGTCGCCGGCAACTGGTGTCTGGCGGCAGCGGGGGACTTTGTGTCGCCCAGTTCCGGCGAGCGCGAATTCGGTACCTCGTATGCGGTACCGCTGGTCAGCGGCACGGCGGCGCTGCTGCAGCAGGTCTATCCGTGGATGAACGCGGATTTGCTGCGCCAGACCATCTTGTCGAGCGCCAGGCGCAGGCGCGATGTCGACACCTATGGCTGGGGAATACTGCATCCGGCACGGGCGCTCAGGGGGCCGACGCTGTTTGCCCAAGAACTGGCGCTGGGACCGGATGTGCATGTCCGTTTCGATGGCATGGTCTCGACCTTTGCCAATGCCATCGGTGGCGATGCCGGTCTGGTCAAGGAGGGCAGCGGCACGCTGATCTTGCCGGCAGCCAATACCTATAGCGGCCGCAGTCGCATCGTCAACGGCAGCCTGCATGTCACGGGATCGGTGGCGGCCGGTGTCCGGATCGAGCGCGGCGGCGAGCTGGCCGGTGCCGGCGGTCATATCGGCGGCAGCGTCGTCAATGAGGGGCACTTGCGTAACGATGGCCAGGGCTTGACGATTGCCGGCAATTACATGGCGATCGGCAATGCCGTCCTCAGCAGCGATTTGCAGATGCCGCTGAAAATCGGCGGCAGTGCGGCGCTGGGGCGATCGCACCTGGTGTTGCTGCGGCCTGCGGTCGCCGCTGATGTCACTAGTTATGTCACCGCCCCCGGCTGGCAGTTGCCGCGCAGGGTATTGCAGGCCGGTCGCCTGCATGGCGGTTTCAGCAGCATCGGATTCGGGCGTGCCGGTGTCGCGCTGCCGCCATTGCTGGCAGCGCGGCTGACCTATGCCGCCGATGGCGTCGATCTCCATTTGCAGCGGGTTGCCGTCACCACTGCAGCGCGCGCATTGGGTGCTGATGCCAGCAGAATCAGCAGTGCCGCCAATCTGGAACGGCTCATGCTGGCCGCCGATGCCGCCGCCAGCGTGAATCCGGGCACCAACCCCGGCACCAGCTCAGGCGTCAACAACGCCTTGCTGGACAGTGCCCTCAGCCTGCAACGACTGGATAGCCCGGCCGCGCTGGGCATGGCACTCGACAGTTTGTCGGGACAGATTCACGCGTCGGTCCAGGCCTTGGGTTTTCAGCAATCGCAGACCATCAATCGGGCGCTGTCCGCGCGCATGGCGCGGGCAGACAACGAACGCTCGCCACCCACTGCCGGCTGGTGGGCCAGCACTGACGGCAGTCGCGGCAAGCTGGCGCACAGCGGTTATGCCAGTGCCACTACGTCAACGGCGGGCCGGCAATTCGGTTTCGACAGACGCTTCGCTGCCGGTGCGCTGATCGGCGTGGCGGTGTCGCATGCACAGGGGCATGCCAGCTTTGATCGTTTGGGCGGCAATGCCAGCGTCCGCCATCTCGGCTTTTCGCTGTATGCGCGGAGCCGGTGGCCGGGGGCGGAGGATGTTGCGCATGGTGCTTATATCGCCGCGCGCATCGGTGCCGGCAGGGTGTTGAGTACGATCAACCGGATCGCCATTGCCGGCGCCGATCAGTCCTATCTGCACAGTACCCGCAAGGATCGTTTGCTGACGGCGTATGTTGAATCGGGGCGGCTGTCCGGGGCGGCAATTCGCATCAGCCCGTTTGCGGCGCTGGCGTATGCGCATCTCAGGCGCGGCGCTTTTCAGGAACAGGGCGGCAGCTTCGGGTTGTTCAGCGACAGCCAGACGTATCGCCGCCTGAGCACGCTGCTCGGTGTGCGCGCCGCATTCGATCCCGCGTGGCCGGGCCGCCTGCGCATGCAAGTGGATGCTGGCTGGCAGCACGCACATAGTGACGGCCGGCTGGATGTGCAGGCCGCCTTTGCCGCAGCGCCGTCGCTGCAATTCAATGTGCGCGGTATTGCGCTGCCGCGCAACAGCGGCTGGACCAGTGCCGGCATTTCCGCCGCGATCAATCGCCGCTGGCATTGGTTTGCCCGTTACGGCAAACAGTTTTCCGGCAGCCTGCATCAGCACATGGCGTCGCTCGGTCTGCGTATCGTATGGGATTGAGGAGGGCGGTGCTTTGGTGCGGCGGCTTGCGGCTGCCGCACCAGAGCGTATTGATGGCGTGCGTTGTCAGGCGCTGACGGTACCGACCGTTGCTTGTTTGCGATACAGCACCAGGGTGGCAATCAAGCCGCAGATGGCGGCAAAGCTCATCCACAATCCCGGTGCGCCCTTGTCGCCGGTAATTTCGATCAGGCCGGTGGCAATCGCCGGGGTGAAACCGCCGAAAATCGCAGTCGCCAGGCTATACGCCAGCGAGAAGCCGGCCGTACGTACATCGACCGGCATCACTTCCGTCAGCGCCACTACCATGGCACCGTTATAACTGGCGTACAGGAACGACAGCCACAGTTCGACCACCAGCATTTTGGTGAAGGTGGCGTCGTTGACCAGCCAGGTCATGGCCGGATAGGCGGTCAGGATGGTCAGGATGGTGAAGCACAGCAGCAATGGCCGGCGGCCGACGCGGTCCGATAATGCACCCATGAGCGGCAGCCAGATGAAATTGGAAATGCCGATACAGAAGGTCACGATCAGGCTGCTTTCGGTGCTCAGCTTGAGCACATTCTTGCCGAAGGTCGGGGTGTACACGGTGATCAGGTAAAACGATACGGTGGTCATCGATACCAGCATCATGCCGGCGATCACCAGCTTCCAGTTTTCCAGCATCGAGTGATAGATCTGGCTGATGTTCGGCTTGTGCTTGCGTTGCAGAAATTCTTCGGTTTCCTGCAATGAACGACGAATCACGAACAACACCGGCACGATCATGCAACCGATGAAGAACGGCACGCGCCAGCCCCAGTCGGCAACTTCGGCCGGCGTCAGCATGACGTTCAAACCATAACCGAGCGCCGCCGCCACGATGATGGCAACCTGCTGGCTGGCCGATTGCCAGCTGACATAAAAACCCTTGTTGCCGGGTGTCGCCATCTCGGCCAGATAGACCGACACGCCGCCCAGTTCCACGCCGGCTGAAAATCCTTGCAGCAGTCGTCCGGTAAGCACCAGCAACGGCGCGATGACACCAATGCTGGCATAGCTGGGAACGAAGGCAATCAGCATGGTGCCGATCGCCATCAGCGCCAGCGTCATGATCAACCCGCGACGGCGACCGACGCGGTCGACGTAGGCCCCCAGAATGATGGCGCCGAGTGGTCGCATCAGGAAGCCGGCACCGAAGGTCATGAAGGTCAGCATCAGCGAAGCAAATTCATTGCCGCTCGGGAAAAATGCCTTGGAGATATAACTGGCGTAAAAGCCGAACAGGAAAAAGTCGAACATTTCCATGAAATTGCCGCTGGTCACCCGCAGGACCGTAGCGAATTTTGAAGCGGGAGCGGAAGTACTGGGGGTCATGATTATCTATGCCTGTGCGGTAGGAGAGGTACGAATTGTTATCAGCGCGATGGTCGGCGCATTGCCTCGTTCAGTCTATCTGAATTGAAGTCAGATTTGTGCATTGGCATAAGCATAATTTATGGTCGAAAAGCCGCTCTGGTAATGGCTTTCAGCAAATCGGACTGTCAGCTATTTGTCAGCTTTGCGGGGCTGTTGGGCGGACCGCAGATCACTCGCCTATGCGGCGCGGTGCCAGCGTCGGGACAAGGCGTTTACATGCTGCTGTCCGCATCCGGTTGCAGCATGCTGCTGCGGTTGCCTTCGGTATCGAAAAAGGCGACATAGCGACCGACACCGGGAATCTGCATCGGCGCGCCGAGGACCTCGCCGCCAGCGGCGGTGACCGCCGCCATGGCCGCGTCAATATCGGGAACGGCGATCACGATCGAGGGAAACTGCGCCGGCCAGTCCGGGTTTTTCGGATAGAAGCCACCATTGATGGCGCCGGCCGGCGCCCCGGCTCTGGCATCGGCGACCGCCGTTGTCGCCAGCACATAATTACCCATTTCCTCGCCGAGTATCTGCGTCTGCCAGCCGAACACGGTGGCATAGAAGGTCGCCATCCGGCTCGCATTTTCGTATGGCATTTCAAAGTGAACGACAGGATTCATGATGCGGTCTCCTTGACCTCATGGCGGGGTAATGTGGTTTCTTTCGGCGACAACCGTTGCCGGTCATTCGCGTTGTAACCAGAGCAGCGCCCGCGGGCTGTCGGCAAACGGGAAGTGCCTGACGTCGGCGGCAATGAAATGCTTGCCGAGGGTTTCGGCGATGCTGGCAAACACACTGTCGGTGACGACGGCGACACGTTCTACCTGGGTATGGTGTTTGCGCACAAAGTGCATGTGGGCGATAAAGCCGTCAAAATTTTCATATCCCGGAAATTCCCTGGTATGCACCAGCACGCCGTGCAGTTTGGCATGCTGTGCGAGATAGCCGTCGACGGTAGCGGACAGTCCTTCGAAATCTTCCTTGCTGATCGGTGTGCGGGGTTCCAGCATCAGGATGCCCTGCGGCTCCATTATCGAGTAATCAAGCATGTGATCCTCCATGTGTGCAGAACCCATTCCGTGGTCGCGGCATGGCGGTCGATGAAATGCGTTCTGATTTAATCATAGACCTTCCGCCGTCATCATTCCAATCCCGCTTCCGATCTGCTTGCGCCTGCCGCAGTCAATCCTCCTTGCCAGCGCAATCAGGCGCTGACCGGTGCCGGTGATGAAATCGGGCAGGTCATGTTGATGCCCTGACAATTGCCCGCCGGCAGTGTTTCAACCATGTCATCGGCCGCCATGCACCAGCATGATGCGCCACCGCATGTTGGCGGGAATTGACAAGGTTTTGTCGGAAAAACACAGCCTCGCCACTTTATGATCGGCGCACTTGTTCAGGCCGTGGCCGGCGTTTGCGATGCAGAACAGACCATGCCGCCGGATGTCGGTTGCCTGCTTGTTTTCAGCGCCTTGGAAATAATGCGATAGCGGCGACGCAGAAATTCTTGTTCTCAATCAGCGGCCATGAAAACTCGTCTCGAAGCAGTTGCGGTTTTCGTATTTCTTTATTTTGCTTCGCAGCAAATTCAGTTCATGTGCATAGCAATATGACAATATAGCCGCCCATTTTCACCGACGTACCGGCGGGAAATGCGCCGCTGCCGGGCCGCAGCGTCATCAACGCGCCATCCTCCGATCTGCACGCAACGCATTTTGCGTCGCGCCGGTCGGCAGTTTCATCTCATTCTTTCTCTCGCAGTGGTCATTATGAGCAAACAGCTTGTCTCCCGTCGTTCTTCCCGCACTTCCCGGATTCCTTTTCAACTTTCGCTGGTCACGATGTCGGTGTCGGCAGCGCTTTCCGGTTGTGGCGGCGGTGGTGGTGGCGGTGCGCAAAATCCGGGCAGCGGTACGGCGGCATACGCAGTCGGCGACCCCAGCAATGCCGGCGCTGCGCATGCACGCGGCATCACCGGTGCCGGCGTGACGGTGGGTGTGGTCGATACCGATTTCAACGTCAATGATCCGGAACTGGCAGGGCGGATTACCAAAGATGTGTACTCACTGACCGGCGGCTTCAACGGCGCCAGCGGCAACGGCAATCAGCATGGTACGGAAGTGGCGGAAGCCTTGGGCGGCACCAATACCGGGATCGCACCGGATGTCCATATCTATGGCATTGCCGCCGGCTCCGGTGGCGACAGCGTGCAATTCAATAGTGATATCTATAACCGGCTGTACAACAGCGGCGTACGGATTTTCAATCAATCCAACGCTGCCGGTTCCATTGCGGCACCATCCAATGCTTCTGCTTACTACAACATCTTCCAGCCGTTCGTGGCCAAGGGCGGGTTG
>NZ_LFLS01000045.1 GCF_001189915.1 Herbaspirillum autotrophicum | reverse complement strand
TGTGCTGAAGCAAATCAGTAGTAACCTGCGCTATGAAGACACGACGCAAGTTGCTGCTGTCGGCAAGAGCACGGGTGTCAATGTTGCGTCTGGTGCCACGCTCGATGCCAGTGGTTTGTGGAGCAACCTGCGCATCAATCCCGACAATACCAGCAACATGCCGTACCTCAATGGCGGCGCGGTGTCATTGCGCAGCAGTAGCAATATCACGCTCAATACCGGCAGCACGGTTGATGTGTCATCGGGCGCAGCGATACTGAGCAATGGCAAGCAAAGCGGTGGCAAGGGCGGTAACGTATCGCTTGAAGCCAGTATCAACAATACCGCCGGAAAACTGGTGCTGGCCGGCGACCTCAAGGGTTATGGCGTCAACGGCGGCGGAACCTTGAATGTACTGGCCAATCAGGTGGTGATCGGCAGTGCGGCTAATCCGACGCCAGATACGTTGGTGCTCGACGGTGCGTTTTTCAACAAGGGTTTCAGCCAATACCAAATCACCGGCAGCAAGGGCGTGACTGTCAGCGATGGCACGCAAGTCGGTGTCAGCATGCCGGTATATCGTTTCGGGGGTGATGCCGCCAGCACCATCACCGGCAGCAACGCCAAAGACGGGCTGGAACTGTGGACGCCCCCGGTGTATCTGGAAGATGCCGTCAAGGGCGTACTGACCCAGCGCAAGGGTGCCAGCCTCAGTTTGCAGGCCGGCACTCTCACCTCGAGCGCGGCCGATATGGCGACGGTGCAAGCCGTGGTGGGCAAGGGCGCAGTGATCAATGTCGATCCGGGGCAGAACATCAGCATCAGCAGCATCGGCCAGTTGACGGTCGATGGCCGGCTCAATGCCTGGGGCGGCAAGATCACGCTGGGCGCTGTCGGCGTCAGTCCGACGGTTGCAGAAGCAGTGGACGCGGCGGGGCATGGCCGTTCGATCTGGATTGGTGAACAGGCGGTGCTGGATGTGGCGGCACGCGCCGTGACGGCAGTGGCGCTCAATGGCACGCGTTATGGACAGGTGCGCAATGGCGGTAGCATTGTGGTCGGCGGCGAGATCAATCATGCCACCGGTATCGCGACTGCGCCGAATCTGTTTGTGGTGGTGCGCGAGGGGGCGTTGCTGGATGCCTCTGGCGCGCAGGCCACGCTCGACATCGCCGGTCTGGGTGCAACCAGGCTCGCCAGCAGTGGCGGCAGCATTTCGCTGGCATCGAATAATGGCTTGTATCTGGATGGCCTGTTCAAGGCCAATGCCGGTGGTGCCGGTGCTGCGGGCGGTACGCTCAACGTTGCGTTGGAAACGCCTCTTTATCCGGCTGGCGCAGCGACCAGAGTGCGCGCCGGACGCGAACTGGTACTGAGTCAGGGCAAGCCGGCCAGCGCGCTGAGTGCCGGCAGCGATGCCGCGAACGTGGCCGGCAGTTTGCTGTATGGCCATGGCGAACTTGGTGCCGATCAGATCGTTGCCGGTGGTTTCGACAATCTGTCGTTGCTCAGCAATGGCGTCATCAGTGTCGATGGCAACCTGTCGCTGCGCATGGGACAGAGCCTCAATTTGTATGCCAACGCGCTGGCCTTGAGCAATGCCGCAGCGGCGGATACCCGCGTGCTGTTGGCAGCGCCTTATGTACGGCTGTCAGGTGTCGGCGCCATCGGCGGTGCCGACGGTAAAATCCGGCCGACGCCATTGAGCAGTGTTTCCACCCAGATGGCGACCGGGCAATTACAGGTCGAGGCCGGCGCTGTGCTGGACTTGCGCGACAACCTGAGCATTGGCGTGCACAGCGATAGCGCCACCGCCCCCGGGCTGGCAAGTCTCGTTGACCGCCGCGCTTTTGATCGGGTTGCACTGCGCAGTCAGGGCGACCTGCGCTTGTTGGGAAGCACGGTCAATGGCCAATCTACGGTATTCAGCAGTGCGGCGGATGTGTCTCTGGCAGCGGCGCAAATCTACCCGACGACGGGTGCCATCGCCATCGTACGGGCAGGTTATATCGGCGGCAACGTCAATTACGATGCGTCGCGCAAACTGGTGATCGAACGTACCACGCAGAGCGACCAGGCCCAACCCTATTCAGTATTTGGCAGTCTGACGCTGGCGGCGGCAGTGATTGAACAGGGCGGGCTGGTGCGCGCGCCCATGGGCAGTATCACACTGGGCACCAGTGGCACGCAGTCGACCTCGGCGGTACATCTGTTGCCGGGGAGTGTGACCACGGTCAGCGCGGCAGGCTTGCGCTTGCCGTATGGCGGCACGGTCGATGGCGTGAGCTGGCTGTACGACGGCACGGCAGTCGAGTTGCTTGGTGTCGGCGGCATGAGTTCGAATGGCAACCTCAAGGTCGGCGTGACACTGGCGGGAAAGTTGGTGGATGTGCAAGCCGGTGCCTTGCTGGATTTGTCCGGCGGTGGCGAGTTGCTGGGCGCCGCGTTCGTTTCCGGTCGCGGCGGTTCGGTTGATGCGCGTTACAACCCGTTGCTGCAGATCGGCAGCAATGGCGGATTCATCATGCCCGGCCTCGGCAGCAACCCGGTGTATGCCATCGTGCCAGGCGCGCAAAGCGTGGCAGCCCCTGCCGGCGGCGCCAGCGATCCGGTACTTGGCCAGCAGATTACGATTGGCGCCGGCGTGCCGGGCCTGGCCGCCGGTACCTATACCTTGTTGCCGTCGACCTATGCGTTGTTGCCCGGCGCGTTCCGGGTGGAACTCAATGGTGCCGCCGGGGCGGGCGGTTTTACTGCGGCGCAGGCGATGCGCAACGGCTCCTGGTCGATGAGCGGTCAACTATCGATAGCCGGCACCGGAATTCAGGATGTGCTGGCGCGCCAGTTCATTGTCACGTCCGCCAATACCTTGCGCACTTATTCGCAATATAACGAAACCAGCTATGCCGATTTCGTGCGCGCCGATGCGCTGCGCGTCGGCGTGCCGCGCGCAGCGCTGGAAGCCGATGCCAAGACACTGGTATTGCGGTTGAGCTCGGGCGGTGCCAACGGCATCGATTTCAATTTCAATGGCCAGACCCGGTTTCAGGCTGCGGCCGGAGGCTTCAACGGCACGCTGGCACTGGTCAAATATGCGGGCGGCGATATCGAAATACTGGCGCCGGGGGTGGCCGCAGGCAGCAAGAGTGACATGATTTCGGTGTATGCCAATGATCTCAATGCCGTGGGTGCCTCGCGTCTGACAGTCGGCAGCTTGCCCTGGGTGCGCTATGGACAGGGCGGCAATCATGTGGTGTTTGATTACTGGGACGGTGCCGATTCGGTGTTCCTGCGCCAGGGAGCGACACTGGCCGCAGCGGAAGTATTGCTGGTCAGCAGCAAGACAAACGGTAGTATCGAGATCGAAGCGGGTGCCTCCATCAACACGCTGGGGCGCGGCAAGGCAGTCTACAATGCCGACGACGGTTTCATTTACCGGCCGGAAAACCACAGTGTGGTGGCGGTTTCCAACGGTCGGCTGCAAATGCTGGCGCCCACGCCAGGCGCAACGCCGCCAGCCGGTCCCGGCCAGATCCTGGTTGGTCAGTGCAGCACCGGCGTTTGTGCCGGCAATACCACCTTGTATTCGGAAGGCAGCATCGTGTTCGCCACCACGAATACCTTTGCACTCAGTGACTCGGTGCGTTACGGCACGCGTCACCTGGGGCTGGCGGTAGGCGGCATCAATGTCGGCAGCGATGCCACGCTGGCCGCAGCGGCCGCAAACAATATACTGCCCTCCGGTCTGACGCTGAATCAGGATGTGCTCAATCGCTTGTTGCGCGGTGATGTCGGCAATGGCATACCGGCATTGGAAACCTTGTCCCTGACGGCGGCCGAGTCATTCAATTTTTATGGCGATACCACGCTCAGCACGCTCGATGCCAACGGCAAGTCGCTGCTTGCCAATCTGGTGCTGAGCACGCCGGCAATCTACGGTCACGGCGCGGCCGGCGATGTCGCCCGCATTCAGACCGGCAACCTGATCTGGAACGGCGCCGCCACCGCACCGGGGGCGGTAGTGGCCAACGGTGCCGGTACCGGCACCGGCACGCTGGAAATTCAGGCGCAGCGCATCGAGTTCGGCTACGGTCCTGATACCCAGCCGGATACGATCAAATCGGCAGACCGTCTGGCGCTCGGTTTTGCCAACGTCAACCTGCGTGCCAGCGAACGCATTACCGCCAACCACAAAGGCAGCCTGTCGGTCTACCAGAGCCAGGGCGCTTACGATCCGGTCACGGGCTTTGCCTACAGCGGCGGCAACCTCAACATCGTGACGCCATTGCTGACCGGCGCCGCCGGTTCGGTCAATCGCATTACTGCCGGTGGTGCCATCAATGTCAGCGGTGCGTCGGCCACCACGCCAATGCCAGGCATCGACGCTCTGGGCGCAGAACTGAGCCTGGCCGGCAACAGCATCGTGCTGGATACGCGTGTGGTACTGCCGAGCGGAAAATTGACGCTCAGCGCACGCCAGGATCTGACGCTGACCGATGCCGCGCGCATCGACATGGCCGGCCGCAAGCTGATGTTCAACGACGTCAGCAAATACAGCTGGGGCGGCGACGTGACGCTGGAAAGCCATACCGGAAACATCCGGCAAGCGAGCGGTTCGGTGATCGATTTGTCGGCGCAACATAATCAGGCCGGCCATCTGAAGGCCGTGGCAGTTGATGCCGCCGCCGGCCTGATTGATTTGCAAGGAAAGATTCTTGGCAGTAGCAGTGGTTACTACAATGCCGGTGGCAGCCTGGTGCCTTATACCGCCGGCACGGTCGATATCCGCGCTCAAACAACAGGCGATTTCGCGGCACTCAATCAGCGTCTCAACGCTGGTCAGGTGGTTGGCGGGCGCAGTTTTCAGTTGAAGCAGGGCGATCTTATCATCGGCAATGAGATCAAGGCCGGGGTAGTGGATATTTCGATCGACAACGGCACGCTGACCGTGAATGGCACCATCGATGCCAGCGGCGAACGGGTCGGCAGTATCCGGCTGGCCGGCAAACATGGCTTGACGATTGCCGGCACTGCCGTGCTCGACACGCACGGCACCAAACTGCGGGTCGACAGTTACGGCAAGATCATCGATAGCCCCAATCGCGCCATGGTCGAGCTCAATTCCGGCGACGGTTTGCTGACACTGGCCAGCGGTGCGCGCATCGATTTGCGCCACGGCACCGAAGTTGCCGCCGGCAATCGTCCGGGGCAACACGACGGCCAGCAGCGCGGCACGCTGGAACTCAACGCGCCACGCATCGGCAGCGATGGCTTGCCGACCGATACTGTCCGGGGTACCGGCAGCGATGCTGCGATCCGGGGCGATATTGCGATTGATGCCGGTGGCCAGATCAACATCGAGGGCGCCAGATCGATTGTGGTCAATGCCACGCAACGCTATGACGACGCGCCGGTCGCGGTCGTCAAGGATGCCAGCGGCAATGTGGTGCTGGGCCCGGATGGCAAGCCGGTACTTGATCTGGGGGCCGGCGGTCGGTCGTATCAGGTGATTGACCAGAACTATCTGAATCAAAAGCATGGGCAGAGCACCGACTTCATCACTGCTGCGCTGGGCAATGCCGGACTGATGAATGGCAAGCTCGCGGGCCTGAACAATGCCCGCTACGCGGATGCCTTTCATTTGCGTCCCGGCGTGGAAATCGTGACGGCGGGCGATCTGGTGATCAGCGGCGACCTTGATCTTTCCGCTTATCGCTATGCCGGGGTCAATCCGCACGCGCAAAAAACCGGTGTGTACGGTTCGGGTGAACCGGGCAATCTGGTGATTCGTGCCGGTCGCAATCTGGATATTTACGGCAGCATCAATGACGGCTTTGCTCCGCCGCCGCCAACCCCGGACGATAACGGCTGGGTGCTGACGCCCGGTCGCCAGGCGTACGGCGGCGATGTGGTGGTACCGGGGCCGGGTGTCGTGCTGGCCGATGGCACCTTGTTTCCGGATGGGAAAACGCTCAACTATGCGTTGCCGATACAAGCCACTACGCTGGCCGGCGGCACCGTATTGCCGGTGCAGGCCGAACTCACGGCCGCGCTGACCTTGCCGGCCAATACGGTATTGCGCGCGGCAGTGCGCGATCAGGCCGGCAATCTGGTGTATGCCGCCGGCACCATACTGGGGGCGGCTGTCACACTCAACACCGGCATGCGGTTGGATGCCGGCACGCTGTTGCCGCAGGCCGCGTCGCTGGCGGCGCTGACCTGGCCGGCGGGCGTGCCGTTGCCGGGCCGCGCCAGTTTTGATAACTACTACGATCCGAATGGTGTCCGGCTGGCCGGTCCGCTGGCCTTGAAGATTGGTGCGCTGATTCCATCGGAAACCAACGTCAAGTTACCGGACGGTGCGCTGTCGGTGCCGCTGCGTACCGTCACCGGCGGTATTCAGGGCCGCAACTGGGCAGTGGCGCCGATGCTGGCCGAAGGTTCGCTGTCATGGTCGTTGCGGCTGGTGTCCGGTGCCGACACGCAAGCCGCCGACACGCGCGCTATCAAGCCGGTATTGCTGGGTGACCTGACGCTGGCCGACACCCATTACGCATTGTATGAAACGCACGACAAGACGATTATCCCCGGCACGCCGGCGCGCCCGGGCGGCCTGTTGTACTGGGGTGAGGTGGCGGCCTTGTTTGGCTTCGTGCCGGGCACGCTGGTCGCACCCGGCGATGAAGTGAATTGCGGCGACGAAGGCGTCTGCATCCGGGTCAACTATGTCTGGGGCGAGTTTGCGTTTCTCTATGGTGAAAACCGGATCGAAGGGACGCCGGTGGCGGCAGCGGATGAAAAGGATTGTGATCCTGACATGTGCACGCCCGTCGGCAAGGCGATACCGGGTACACCGGATCAGGTGATTATCGGCAAGCTCAACAAAGTGTCGCCGATCACGACACATTTCAGCGTGTTGCGCACCGGCACCGGCGACCTCGATCTGGTGGCGGCCGGCAATCTGCAATTGCAGTCGCCATATGGGGTATATACCGCGGGTACATCCACCAGTTCGCTGGCGGGGGCGCAGGCTGGCGGCTTCAACCAGGCCCGCAGCCGCTCCAGCGATGGTGTCACGGTACTGGGCAGTGGCGGCACCGCGTACGAAAATATCGTCAATGCCGGTGGCGCGTATGCAGCCTGGTATCCCGACCACGGCGGCAACCTGCTGTTGCGCACCGGCGGCAGCGTGACCGGCGACATTTTCGGCCAGTTGAGAGATCCGGCCGATCAAAATGCGCGCATGCAAAAGCCCAACAGTGAGGTGGGTAACTGGTTGTGGCGTCAAGGCACCGGCACTACCGCGGGTGTGGATAACATCCCGACCAGCTGGTGGATCAATTTTGGCACCTACGTGAAAGAAGCCGGCAGTACCAACTCGGGGTATGCCGATAAGGACATCATCGACAAACTGCCGATGCTGATCGGTTTTACGGGGTTCGGTACCCTCGGCGGCGGCAACCTGACGCTGGATGCCGGCACCGATGCCGGCATGCTGAGCCGGCGCGGCTCAAGCACGTCGACTTCGCCGCGCAGCCAGGGGCTGTTACTGACGGTAGGCAGTACCGGTCGTGTCGTCGCTGGCGGCGAATTGTTGCTGACCGGTGGCGGCGATCTGGATGTCCGCGTCGGCGGTAGTCTCAATCCGAGCCTCAGTGCGCGGGCGGTGCCCTACGTGGCATCGGCGGAAACGGCCAGGTACGACGTTCAGGATCTGAGTCTGAATGGAGTAGTGAGCAATTTGCGTGGCACCGTGAATTTGCAGACCGGCAGCCTGGGCGGCATTGCGCTGAACTACGGCAGCCGCAGCGGTAACAACGACAGCCGCGAAAGCCGCGCCTTTGATCCGTTCAATGCCACGCTTGGCACCGCCACTGGCGGTATGGTGCTGATGCTTGGTGATGCTGCCGCCAACCTGTCGGTGCGCGGCGATCTGGTACTGGCGGGAAGCGGCGATCCGGGTCGCGTCTATCAGCTCAACACTTCAGCTTATCAATATCAGGGCACCCGCTACGACAGCGGCGGTTACGGCTGGTTTTCGCTGTGGACCGACAATACCGCCATCAATCTGTTCGCCGCCGGTGGCAATCTGACGCCAAGCGTACAAATGACCGACATGAACACGGTGCGTAATTTCTCGAAGACGGATGGCCGCTTCCTGCTGCCGTCGCAATTGCATACGGTAGCCGCCAATGGCAGTATTTATCTCGGTAATTCGGCCTTGGGAGAGCGCGGCGCGAGCGACATTGCTTACTCGATATTGCTGGCGCCAGGAAGCAATGGCAGCCTGGAAATGTTGGCCGGAAATTCGATTTATGCCGGTGGTTATGCGGTCAACCAATCGGGTGCCGGGCGCGACGTCACACCAACACCATTGACACCGGCATTCATGGGAATGAAATCAGATGCGCGCTCGGAGGTACGGGTCAGCAATCTGGGCATCGATGCGATTGGTGCCTCAACCAATAGTTTTTCCCTGTTTGCATTCGGTGCCGATACGATTGCCTCACGCTCGGGAGTCAGCAGCGATCCTGCCCGCATTTATGCCATCAATGGCGATATCGTGGGTGTGCGTAGCGGAGAGATACTCAGTTTCAGCTCCGGCCAGCGGGCCGGCCAGACCTGGTATGAAGCGGCCGGTCCGGTATGGATGATGGCCGGACGCGATATTGTCAATTCAGGCACGGCGCTCGGACAAGCGACGACCGCGCCGAGGGAATTGGTGGCGACGCTGACATCGCCGTTCGGCGCAGCAGCCAGCAGCCGCGGCAATCTGTTTGTCCACCATAACCCGGGTGATGTATCGCTGGTCTTGGCTGGGCGCGACATTCTCCAGAGTTCATTCAACGTAGCCGGTCCCGGCACGCTGGAAATCAGTGCCGGCCGCAACATCCGCATGGATGACAAGGCCTCGGTCACCAGTCTCGGCCCGGTGCTGAGCGGCGATGGCCGGGCCGGCGCCAGTATTGCCATACTGGCAGGCGCCGGCAGCAGCGGCCCGGATTATGCCGGGCTGATCACGCGCTATCTGAATCCGGCCAATCTGGCACAGGCAGGAATACCGCTGGCGGAGCAGGCGGGCAAAGTGGCCAAAACGTATGAAAAGGAAATGGCGGCGTGGCTCAGTGAGCGTTACGGCTTTACCGGCAGCGTGGAACAGGCGCAAGCCTATTTTTCGGCATTGCCGGCCGAGCAGCAGCGCGTCTTTGGGCGTCAGATCTATTTTGCCGAATTGCAAGCCGGGGGCCGTGAGTTCAATGATGCCAACAGCACCCGCTTCGGTAGCTATCTGCGTGGCCGCAATGTGATTGCGACCCTGTTCGGTGCTGCTGCCACGACCGGTTATCGCGGCGATTTCACCATGTATGGCTCGGCGGGTATCAATACGCTGTTCGGCGGCGATATCCAGTTGTTGACGCCGGGCGGTCAGCAGGTGTTCGGCACGGAAGGAGCAACGCCGGTCAGCGTCAACGGTGTGATTCCCGGCGTCATCACGCAAGGTGCGGGCAATATTCAACTGTATGCCAGGGACAGCATTTTGCTTGGGCAAAGTCGCGTCATGACCACCTTCGGCGGTTCGATACTGGGCTGGTCGGCCGCCGGTGACATCAATGCCGGGCGCGGTTCCAAGAGTACGGTGGTGTATACGCCGCCGAAGCGGGTGTATGACCAGTGGGGCAATGTCACGCTGTCGTCGGATGTGCCAAGCACCGGTGCCGGTATTGCGACATTGGCACCGATTCCGGAAGTGCCGGCCGGGGATATCGACCTGATCGCACCGCTCGGTACCATCGATGCCGGTGAAGCCGGGATCCGGGTCTCGGGTAACGTCAATCTGGCGGCACTGCAAGTGGTGAATGCGGCCAACATCCAGGTCAAGGGTGAGAGCCGCGGTATGCCGGCGATGGTCGCGGTCAACGTTGGCGCGTTGAGCAATGCCAGTGCTGCCGCCAGTTCGGCGTCGGCAGCAGCGCAGGAATCGGTGCAGCGGGCCCGCAATGAAGCACGTCAGGCGTTGCCGTCGGTTGTCACGGTGAAGGTATTGGGTTTTGGCAGTGAGGGGGCCGGTGCCGCACCACTGGCACCCGGCGCCTACAACTGGAACAGTCCGGTGCAAGTGCTGGGGCAGGGCGGCGCGGGTGCGCGTCAGAACAGTCAGTTGACCGATGGCGAGAAGCGCTTGCTGGGTTTGTGATGATGTTGCCGGGACAGCAATTCTGTCCCGGTGTAAAAAAACCGCTGCAGCCAAAAGCTGCAGCGGTTTTTTATTGGTCGCCGGGAATCGTCAGCGTTGCGGCGTGATGTATGGTGAAGATGGCGGCGCCGGCGCCGGGCGTTGCGGATAGACCGAGGTGCCGAAGGTATTGCCCATGCGGTTGCTGGTGGCGGCGCGGTTGAACAGGCCCAGTTGGTTGCCGGGGCGGTTGAGGATTTGTTCCGAGGCCAGGCCCGGCGGCGTATTCGGATTTTGGCCCGGTTTTGCCGCGCGCAGTTTTTGCGTCAGGCAGGCATAGGATGGTGTGCGCACGCCATTGACTTCGACTTCCACGCAGGAGTCGGCCGTCTCGGCCGGCGCGGTCAGGTTTTCTGCCGTCGCCAGATTCTGGGCGTCGGCTTGCGTGCCGGGCAGCATGCTCAGCGCCAGCAATGCGGCGAACAACGTCAGCACGGGAGTCAGCGGACGCAAGGGAAGGTTTTTTTTCATGGCGCGACTGTAGCACTCTCATCGTAAAAACACAGTTTGCCTGTATTTGATGTCGGGACGATGACATCGCCAATTTGGCCGTGATGATTTCCTGATAGAGTGGGGTTTCCGTGGCTTGCAGATGCCTGCAGGCTGACCGCTTCGCGAGGAAATGCATGAACATATTTATCACCGGCGCCACCGGTTATGTTGGCGGCGCTGTCGCCCTCCATCTGCTGCAGGCCGGCCACCGCATCCGTGGTCTGGTGCGCGACATGAGCAAAGCGCAGCGTCTGCGCGAACTTGGCATCGAACCGGTGCATGGCAATCTCGATGACAGCGCCTTGCTGATGCAAGAAGCGCAGGCGGCAGATGCCGTCATCAATTGCGCCAGCAGCGATCATCGTGAAGCGATTGAATCCTTGCTGACGGGATTGCGGGGCAGCGGCAAGCCCTTGCTGCATACCAGCGGCTCCAGCCAGATCGGTGATGCGGCGGCCGGCAACAGCTTGAATGAACAGATCTATGATGAAGAAACACCGCTGGTAGTTGACGAGGGCAAGCGCGCCCGCTATGAACTGGATCGCCGCATATTGGCGGCGCAAGGCGTACGCGGCATTGTCATTTGCAACACGCTGATTTACGGCACCGGCAAAGGATTGCATGCCGACAGCGTACAAATTCCGGCGCTCGCCGATCAGGCACGGGCCAGTGGTGTGGTGCAGATTGTCGGCGCCGGACTCAATCGCTGGTCGACGGTGCATATCGATGATGTCTGCACGCTGTATCAACTGGCGCTGGAACAGGCCCCGGCCGGTGCCTTCTATTTCGCCGAGAATGGCGAAGCCGCATTCGCCGGGATCGCTGCGGCTATCAGCAAACGGCTTGGCATTGCCGGCATCGAACACCTGACCGAAGAACAGGCAATCGCGATCTGGGGTGTCAATCGTGCGCGCTATTCACTCGGTTCCAACAGCCGCGCCCGTGCCATCCGCGCCAGAAAGGAGCTGCACTGGCAGCCGCGTCACACTTCGGTGGTGCAGTGGATTGAAGAAGACATGGCCATTGGCAATGGGGCCGCCGCCAGTTAAACCGGAGCCGTCATCCTGAACCGCATTCTGCATCTGATCGGCCCCGGCGGTGCCGGAAAATCCACGGTCGGCAATTGCATCGCGCAATTGCGCGGCTGGGATTTGATTGATCTCGACAGTCATTTCTTGTCTGCCTTCGGCAGCATCGGTCAATTCATCCGTGACCACGGCTATATCGCATACGCCAGAGCCAACGTGGCGCTGTACGAACAACGCATGACCAGCGTGCCGGCATTTGCAGTGTGCGCCTTGTCTTCCGGCTTCATGCTTTACCCGGATGAACTCGGCGACCGTTATCTGGCCTTGCGAAAAACCATTGAAACCGATGCGTTGACCGCGCTTTTATTGCCGTCGTTCGCATTGGAGCAATGTGTGGCGCGAATCGTGGAACGGCAGTTGCAGCGGGCGTATCTGATGCCGGATCGGGCGCGGGAAGAACAGAAAATAAGAAAACGTTTTCCGTTCTTCATGCAACTGCAATCACGACGATTTCTCAGTGACGGGCGGCCTGCGGAGGCGGTTGCCGTGGAAATTCTGGATACCCTGTCTGGCTCGCGTCATGCGCTGATGTGATAAGCGAGAGATTGTTGGGCATGTCGTTTTCAGCGGCATACACAAATCACTTGCGACACAACAATGGCGTCACCGGCACCGGCAGGCGTTGTTCTGCGGTGCCGATTTCATAGACGTTCTGGGCGCACTCGCTGGTGCCGGCAAAGCGGAACTCGACCAGATAGGTCTTGCCGCCCGCAGGCGTGAATTGCGAGGTCAGCGGACCGCATGCGCCAGAGGTCGTCATTTGTTGCGCGCTGCCGGACCATGCCGAATAGCCCTTGATCTGCACCGTCTGGCCGGCGGCTACCACTTGCTCGACTTGCGGTTTATCGTTCAAGAGCGCTTTGCGGCTTTTCTCCGTCATCGTGGCGATCCATGGCAACAGGACTTCCCGGCCGCTGTGGAAAACTCGTCCGGCCGGCGTGAAATTGTCGCAGGCCTCGGGTGCGGTGCTGATGGCGTAGCCGACCGACATCGGCATGCCGGCCGAGCGCATGACGATGCGCGCTTGCGCGTTGTCGACCGTCACTGTCGCCACCGGCGGTTCCTTATAGTTGACCGGCCCTGCGCAGCCGGTCACGAGTGCCAGCAGCAAGGATGGCGCAATGCACTGAAGCAGTGGCGGACGAGACATGTATTTTTTCTGAGGATGACGGAGCCGGCAGGATGAAGGAAAGTGATACGAAAATCAATCCTGCAACATAAAAAATTTGAGGTGGTTGTGGATGATTGATCACTTGCCTTGTTTCCGACATCCCGCATAGAATCAATTCGGTTGCGCAAGTCAGCGCAATGTTGATGGCAGCACAAAAATAAACAGAACGCATTGCATTCATCACCAAGACCTTGCCGCATCAGACGCAGCCCGGTCATGTAAATCTGGCATTTCTTGTCGTAACGATAATTTGAAATATTTGCATCTTGCAGACGAGCAGCCTGTGTGCCGGCCTGCAGGGAACGTAGTGCATCAACAATAAAAAACGGGAGACACCATGCATTCCTTGGGTTATTTCACATCGCCGATACTGCTCCTGACGCTATGCAGTTCCTTCAACGTTTGGGCGCAGACCACGATTGACACGACGGATCCGGCGCCTCCGGTTTTTGTAAAACGACATTACTTGCAGCAGACGAACCCGGACAGCATTAAGTCGGATTATGCAATCGAGCGTGCCAACCGGCCACAGCCGAAACTCGGCATTGCATTGGCCGGTGGCGGTACCCGGGCGGCGCTGTTTGCACATGGTGTGTTGCAGGGTCTGAACGATAGCCGCGTGCTGGAACATGTCGATGCCATTTCCAGCGTATCGGGCGGAAGCTATGCTGCGTATTGGTATTTCTCCAAACAACTGGAGGCGCGGCGCCTGGGATTTGGCCCTGCAGAAATCTTCAAGGATTGCCTTCCGACCTGGTGGGTGGAGGGCAGCAAGCCGACCAATGACGTTACCGACCAGACGTTGCGCATCTTGATGAACAAGGCGGCGCAGGCACAGCCTCAGATCATGGCGCCGTGCACCAACTCGCTGCACTGGGAACCGGGTGATCCTTATCGCTGGCAGGCGCATCTGGCGCGCTGGCCGGATGTGTTCAGACATTATCCGGGATATGTCGACGGTAACCGGCAACATGCGCCAATCGCCTGGACCGTCAGTGAATTACCGGCACTGACGATTGAAGCTTTCCTTAAAATCATTCCGGTCAAATCGCTGTTGCCCCGGGAATATCACTACGGAATTGAACGGGTCTGGGGACTTAGCCCGGCACCGCGACAATTCGATACTGCGCCGCTGACGATCCGCCAGGATAAACTCACCAGGTGGACCTATACCAATGGCAAGGGCGAACTTGGTCAGGGCGACATGCATGTCAATCCGGATGCAGCCGGCTGGAAAACGCTTGCCGACACTTATAAGGCAGACCCGACCTTGCCGCTGTGGGTACTGAACGCAACCCAGGGACAAAAAAAACGGGTACCCAATCCGGATCACATTTATGAAATGACGCCATTGAGTCACGGCTCCCGCGCCTTGGGTTATCGAAATGAATCGCCGCAGGCGGCCGGGATACCGGACCTCGGTACCGGCACGCTGGCATCCGCCGCGTTTGCTGATCGCCAGGGCTGGAATGGCCCGGCCAGCTGGTTCTTCAATTTGCATAAAGCGCTGACCTGGGGAATCGATATTGAAAACCGCTTCGGCCCCGTGCCAGCCGAATTGCATTTGAGTGATGGCGGCGGATCGGAAAATCTGGGCCTCTACAGCCTGATCAAGCGCGGCATTCCTGACATCATTGTGGTCGATGAGGCACAAGATATGGAGGGCATGATGGATGACTTGTGCTGGGCCAAACAAGCGCTGTCACAAGATGGTCTCCGCTTGTCCTTTGACAAGCTCGGCAATTTCGAGCAACTGTGCGAAAGCTGGGAGCCGGACAGCAAACTGGGCAAAAAAGCGTACAACACGTCGGCCTGGCTGAATCCGGTGGTGACCGGCACCGTGACCTGGCCCGAGGTTGATGGCAAAAAGGTGCCGCCGACGCGGATCTGGCTGATCAAGCTGGGCTGGAATCAGCAGGCATTCCGGCGCGCGTTCAATGCCCAGGATTGCCAGTCAAAGGAGCATCCGGTCAATTGCCTGCTGACGGTTTATTACGGCCACAACACGCAAACCATCAATAAAAAAGACGGCTACATGATATTCCCGCATTTGAGTACCGCCGGCTCAACCTACAATTCGAGCAGCTATCTGTTCTGGGCCTATCGGGAGCTGGGCCGCATGGTGGCATCGACGCTGGTCTGGGATGAGACGAACGGCGGTCAATTGGCACTGGCGGCGGGCACGGTGGAACAACAGCAAAAGATGTGCGACTACCTGCCGAATCGCCGGCCGCAGCGCATTCCTGGCAGTCCCGAGGCAGACTTGGCATGCAAATGAACGGCAATTTTCTGTTTGCCGTGGCTGCCGTGGCTGCTGTGGAATTCCTGAAGCGTCATCAGCCTGGCACCCGATTATCGGTGTCCGGCAGTCATTGCGCGTGTCTGGTATCGTCTTTCATTCGCCATCAAATGGACCTGAATACCGCGTAAACCATGAACCACGCCGCCCAACTCCTGATCATCGCCGGCGTGCTTTTCCTGAGCGTGCTCAGCCCCGGCCCCAACTTCGCCATCGTGACGTCCACCGCCATGACGGTGTCGCGCCGTGCCGGCATGCTGGCCGCGCTCGGGCTGGCGGCGGCCTCGTTCAGTTGGGCGTTGCTGGCGGTGGCGGGGCTGGGTTTGATCGTGGCCCGCTTGCCCTGGATTCATGCTGCGGTACAGATGGCGGGTGCCGTATATCTGATCTGGATCGGAGGCAAGATGCTGATCGGTGCACGCCAGCCGTTACCGGTGGCGGATGGTCGCCGCGCCAGCGGAATCGGGGCCGCCCGCAAGGCCTTTCTGGTCAGCATGACCAATCCCAAAGCAGTCGGTTTCTACGGCAGCATCTTCACCGTCATGGTGCCGCTGTCGGCGCCGTTGTGGTTTTACGCCGCCATCGTCGTGCTTGCGACATTGATCTCGGCCAGTTGGTATTGCGGACTGGCGCTGCTGTTTTCGCACCGCGCCGCCCGCGCGGTCTATGCCCGCGCCAAGACCAGCATTGAAGCCGGCATGGGGCTGCTGTTGATCGGCCTTGGCGGGCGCTTGCTGTTCAGTCGCTGATGCCAGAGGCGGGCCGTGCCTGACGCGGTCAGCGTGAACAATATCAGTGAGGACGTTCCAGATAGGCGCCCGGTGCTGCGCCCAAGACCCGATGAAATGCGGCGGTGAAGGCACTCGGGCTGGCGTAGCCAAGGTCGAGCGCGACCCGTGTCACGGAGGCGCCCGCACTCAGGCGGGCAATGGCCGCCAGCATGCATACCTGCAAGCGCCAGGCGGCAAAGCTGACTCCGGTTTGTTCTCGAAACAGGCGGGTAAAGCTGCGCCGGCTCATGCCGGCCCCGGCCGCCACGGCATCCAGATCGGTCTTGACCGACGGCGCGGCAAACAAGCGATTGCAGACACCGGCAAGACGCGGTTCGGTTGGCAACGGGGCGTGCAAGGAGAGTTGCGGCATGGCCGCCAGTTCGGCGAGCAACAAGCTCATCAGCTTGCCGGCATGACCGTCGGCCTCGTACATGGCAGGGACATCGATGGCGGCCTCGAACAACTGCTGCAACAGCGGCGATACCGCGCAGACACAGCAATCCGCCGGCAGTCCGGCGGCTTGCGCGGCGTCCACCGCGACAAAGGAGTTGAGCATGCTGACCGGGCCGATCATCGTCATTTCATGCGCGATGCCGGCCGGTATCCAACAGGCGCGCTGCGGTGGCACCAGCCAGCGCACGTGCGGCGTGCATACGCTGATCGCACCGCGCGCGGCAAAAGCGAATTGGCCGCGTTGATGGGCATGGCTGGGGAACACCGAGCCAGCCGGATAGTCGTTGGCAGTCACCACCACATCGCGCGGGATGTGTTCATAGGGATCAAGCAGAGTATTGCGCATGGCCCGAATTCTACAGTGTTTGACCCGGGAGCGAAGGCGGGGCGCGGGCGGCGGGATTAAGATTGCTGCCTGGCCATGCCACCGGTAAACACTTCATTCTGTTTTGGAAACGCTATGCACAATTCTTTTCACCGGGTCGGTCACGGCCCGCATCCGGTTATTGTTTTGCACGGTTGGTTCGGTGACGCCCATGCGTTCGACGCCATCGAACCCTGGCTGACGACCGACAATTTCAGTTATGTGTTCATGGATTATCGCGGCTATGGCGGCATGCAGGATGCTGCCGGCAATTACACCATCGATGAGATTGCCGCCGACACGATTGCGCTCGCGGATGCCCTTGGCTTCGCCAGCTTCAGTCTGGTGGGACATTCGATGGGCGGCACCGCCATCGAAAAAATTGCCGCGCTGGTGCCGGAGCGGGTCCGTGCGTTGGTGGCGTTGGCGCCGGTGCCGGGCGGCGGTATCGCATTCGCGCCAGCCATGCGGAGCTTGTTCGAAGCTGCCGCGGAGTCAATCGAGCACAGAAAAGCCATCATTGACCGCAGCACCGGCCACCGCTTGCCGTCGTCATGGGTTGCATGGAAAGCAGCGTATTCCGTCACGTGTTCTGCGGTCCCGGCGTTTGCCGCCTATTTTCGGGCGTGGGCCGACAGCCACTGCGAGGACTACCTCGGCGGCCCGCATCCGTTGCTGGTGGTAGTGGGGGAGCATGATCCGGCGTTCACGGCGGAACTGATGACCGCAACCTATCTGCGCCGCTATCCGCACGCCGCGCTGGAAGTCATGCACAATGCCGGTCACTACCCGATGAATGAAACGCCGCTGGCGCTGGTGGCACTGATGGAAAAATTTCTGTCCGACATCGTGATGCAGCAAGACTGCCACGCGCAAACGCAAGTCATGCCAAGGCTTGCCTGACTTTCAGCGCCAGCCGCGTCGCTTCCTTTTCATCCGGCACGTTGGCAAAGCCGAGCAACAAGCCGGGCTGCGGCGCGGCATTGAGATACCAGCGCGACAACGGGTGCATGGCCAGACCGGCGCTGCGTATCTGTTCGGCCAGCCTGACGTCGTCTTCGTGCGCGGCCAGTTTTGCCAGGATGTGCAGACCGCCCGGTTGCAGATCGAAGCGTATCCGGTCGCCCAGCACTTCCTGAAATACGCGTGAGGTCAGAGCGCGGCGCTCGGCATAGAGCAGCCGCATTTTTTTCAGATGCCGGGAAAAATGACCGTCGGCGATAAAGTCGGCAATCGCGGCCTGGAACAGGTAAGGGCAGCCGGCGTTGAGGTTGCTGGATGCCGCCTGAAAGCTGGCCACTGCACTCACCGGCGCCACCACGTAGGCCAGCCGCAAACCGGGAAACATCGATTTGCTGAAGGTGCCGCTGTAAATCACGCGGTCATTGCGGTCCAGACTTTTGAGGGCTGGCAGCGGCCGGCCCTGATAGCGGAATTCGCTGTCGTAGTCGTCTTCGATAATCCAGCTGCCGTTCTGCCCGGCCCACTCCAGCAATGCCATGCGGCGTTCCAGCGACAGCGTCACGCCAAGCGGACTCTGGTGCGAGGGCGTGACCATGGCGAACCTGGCATGCGGGCGCAGTTGCTTGCCGGCATCCACCATCAGGCCATGTTCATCGACCGGCACCGGCACCATGTCGAGCGCGGCATGTTGCAGAAACATGCGGGCAAAGATATAGCCCGGATCTTCAAACCAGAAGCCGTCGCCGGCCGTGGCCAGACTGCTCAGGGTCATTTCCAGCGTGTTGCGCAGACCAGTCGTGATGAATACCTGTTCCGGCCGGCAATTGACGCCGCGCGAGACCCCCAGATACGTCGCAATCCGCTCCCGCAAACGGGCATAGCCGGCCGGGTCGGGGTAGGCCAGGCGCGCCGGTTCGCTGCCGCGCAGGCGATGCGCCACCAGCCGGTTCCACACCTTGCGCGGGAACGCATCGAGTGCCGGCAAGCCCATTTGCAGCGGCTTCGGTGGTTTGCCATCGTGGTCGACATTGACGGCCCGCGCCGGCCCCGGCAAGACGGTGGCCGGCTGCAGCGAGGCCGGCGGCGGCAACTCCGGCGACACCACGGTGCCGGCCGCGCCCCGGACTTGCAGATAGCCTTCGTCGGTCAGGATGCGATACGCCATTTCTACCGTGCCGCGCGCCAGATTCAGCTCGGTCGCCAGCGCCCGCACGGCCGGCACCCGATCACCGGCGCGCAGGTTGCCCTGTTCAATTGCGGTCTTGAAGCGTTGGCAGATTTGCAAGTACATCGGCAATGCCAACGTGCGGTCAAGCTGCAGATCAAGAGCAGGCGCGGCGGATTTCATGGACTAGTCCTTTTTTCATTTCTTGGCCCTTTTGGCATGGCCAAGATTTTCGCATACTTCAATGCAAGCAAACACCCGATCACTTACCCCGTAAAACCCTCGATACCAGAAGGAGCTTCACATGCAACCACGTCTCAACTTTTACACTGCCGGTCCGGATGTCATCAAAGCCATGATCGGCGTTGAAAACCAGATCAACAAAAGTGCACTCGATATCTTGCTCAAAGAATTGGTGCGCCTGCGTGCATCGCAAATCAATGGCTGCGCCTTTTGCCTCGACATGCATGTAACTGATGCCCGCAAAGCCGGCGAATCGGAACGGCGTCTGGCGACGGTCTCGGCCTGGCGTGAAACCCCGTTCTTCAGCGAGCGTGAACGCGCAGCGCTGGAATGGACCGAAGCACTGACGCTGGTATCGCAACAGCATGTGCCGGATGCCGTGTGGGAAGCCGTGCGCCCGCATTTCACCGAAGCCGAACTGGTCGAGCTGACCTTGCTGATCACCTCGATCAACAGCTGGAACCGCTTTGCCATCGCCTTCCGCAAGATGCCGGAGTAATCGCCGCAAATGAATCTGGCGGCGTTGCCTGCGCAGCGTCAGCCGGGCCGCAATTTTTTTGGAGCAATGCATGCAATCTCAGACAGAAATCAACCATGTGGAAAGCGACGCCGAGGTGGCCGCTTCGTTTTCGGTGATGCAGGAATTGCGGCCGCATCTGCGCGACCGCGCCAGCTACGCCGCCAAGATCGCCCGCCAACGTGCGCAAGGCTATCGCTTGCTGGCGGCATGGCGCGATGGCGTCATCGTCGGCCTGGCCGGCTACCGGGTGCAAGACAATCTGCTCTATGGCCATTTCGTCTATGTCGATGATCTGGTGGTGACGGCAGTCTTGCACCGCTCCGGTACCGGCGCCAGCCTGTTGCAGGCGGCACGGCAGCAAGCGGTGGCCTTGGGCTGTTCGCACTTCATCCTCGATACCGGTCTGCACATGGCGCTGGCGCAGCGCTTTTATTTCCGTCAGGGATTGCTGGCCACCGGCATGCACTTCGTCGAACCACTGCCGCAGGTGGCGGCATGAAACGTATCTTGTTGTTGAACTGTGGCCCGCACAGCGATGCCAGTCACGGCTATCGGCTGGCGCGCGAAGTGCTTGCCGCAACCGGCATCGGACCGGTCAGCATCACCGAACGTGATCTGGTGCAGTCGCCGTTGCCGTCCATCGGTCGCGATTATGCAATTGCGCTCACGAGCGGCGCGGCGCACGAAGTGCCGGAATTCGCTTGCTCCGAACAATTGATTGTCGAACTGGAACAGCACGCTATGTTGTTCATCGTCACGCCGATGCACAACTTCACGGTTCCGGCCACGCTCAAGTTGTGGCTTGATCATGTGATCCGCATCAACCGCAGCTTCGAGGCGACGCCACAGGGCAAGGTCGGCAGTATCCATGACCGGCCGACTTTCGTGCTGGTCAGTTCGGGTGGCTTTTTTGCCGGTGAACGCGCCAGACAGGCCGACTTCCTGACGCCGTACTTGCGTTACGCACTGGCCTCGATCGGCATCAGCGATGTACATTTCTTCCCGCTGCAAGGTCTGGTGTTCGGCCCCGAAGCGGTGGCGCAGGCGGTGCATGCAGCAGGGCAGCAGCTAAGCGAAAAACTGCATGCGCAACTGTCCTTCAACCTGGCCAATCAGCCAGTCATGACAGCATGAGTTAATCGCATGGCGGATGGCATGCCGGCGGGGCGGATGCAGTCAGGAAATCGATTCTGGTAGTAAACTGACGCATCCCGATTTCATGCCATCCACATCATGCGCGATCTGAAAGCCGCCGCCATCTCCGCCGAAGCGGATACGTCCGATACTGCTGTCCGGCGCCGTTCGCTGATCGCGGCCTGCAGCGCCCATGCGGTGCATGACGGGTTGACCGATCTGATCTATGTCTTGTTGCCGATATGGCAATCCCAGTTTGGCATCAGCTATGCCATGGTGGGTTTGTTGCGCGGTTCCTATTCCGGCATGATGGCGGCGTTCCAGTTGCTGGCCAGCCGGCTGGCGCGACGCTGGGGCCGTGAGCGGCTGCTGGTGGGCGGTACCGCGCTGGCCGGTGTGGCTTACCTGATTGCCGGCCAGGCCGGCGGTTTGACGGTATTGCTGATGGCCTTGTTGCTCGGCGGTCTCGGCGCCAGCACGCAGCATCCGCTGGCATCCTCGCTGATCACCGATACCCACGAAGCCGGCGGCGGCGTCAAAGAAGCCCTGGCGCAGTACAACTTTGCCGGCGATATCGGCAAGACCCTGATTCCGGGACTGGTCGGTCTGTTGCTGGTGGTCGCCAGCTGGCAAACCAGCGTGACGCTGATGGGTTTGCTCGGGCTGGCCGCCGCCGGCTTGCTGTGGTGGCTGATTCCGGCCCAAAGCGAACAGTTGGCGGTCAAGCAAAAATCCACCAACACCATGACCGGCAACGGTTCCGTCAGCGGCCTGCGGGCCTTGTTGCTGACCGGCACGCTCGACAGCGCAGTGCGCATGGGGTTCCTGACTTTCCTGCCATTCCTGTTGCAAAGCAAAGGCGCCGGTACCGCCGGTATCGGGCTGGCGTTGTCGCTGCTGTTTGTGGGCGGCGCCTTCGGCAAATTGCTGTGCGGTTATCTCGGCGCGCGCATCGGCATGATGAAAACAGTATGGGTCACGGAGTCGGCCACCTCATTGTTGATACTGTGCGCAGTCTGGCTGCCGCTGACCGGATTGATGGTCATGCTGCCGTTACTGGGTCTGGCGCTCAACGGCACCTCATCGGTGCTGTATGGCGTGGTGCCGGAACTGGCCGGCGCCGGCAAACGCGAACATGCCTTTGCCTTGTTTTATACCGGCACCATCGCCGGCGGCGCCATCGCGCCGATCGTGTTCGGCCGCCTCGGCGACGTCGCCGGCGTGCCGGTGGCCCTGATCAGTCTGGCGGTGGTCCTGTTGCTGACACTGCCGTTGTCATGGCTGGTGCAGAAGGGGGTAAACAGTTGAGGGCGCCTCCATGCAATTTTCACCGGGACGGCTTTGTTTCCCCGGTCCGGACACGAGTCTCATCCCCTTTCTGCACCGCGCCATGACCGCGTATCCCCATCTCGCTCTTGAAACCCCGAACCAAGCCGAAGTTATCGCGCTGATCGCAGAACTGGATGCTTACCAGAAGCCACTGTATCCGGCCGGGAGTCATCACGGCATCGACATCGCTGCGCTCGCTGCCGCCAATGTATTGTTTGCCGTGGCGCGTGCCGACGGCGGAGAAGTGGTGGCGTGCGGCGCCATGGTATTGCAAGCGGAGTATGGCGAACTCAAGCGCATGTTTACCCGGCCCGCGCAGCGCGGGCGCGGCGTTGCCAGTGCCTTGCTGGCGTATCTTGAAGCCGCAGCGACGGCACGCGGGTGCCTGCAGTTCATGCTGGAAACCGGCAATCTGCAACCACAGGCGCTGGCGTTGTATGCGCGCCATGGTTATCAGCGCTGTGGTCCGTTCGGCGATTACGCGGATGATCCGCACAGCGTGTTCATGATGAAGACGGTGACATGATCGTCGCCATTCATTGCAGACGAACGCTTGCACAATTTGTAGCAACCGCAGCAGTACCTCGCGTCCGCTCGTATTTGTAGTGATGATGTCGGGGCAATAACATTCACCAGTCAATTTTGAAAAAAACATGTCTAATTCTCTCGCCATCGCTTCCATCCTGTTCACGCTGCTGATCGGCGCCATGAGTCCCGGTCCCAGTTTCGTACTGGTGGTGCGCAACGCCATCGGCTTGTCGCGCAAGGACGCGATGGCCAGTGCATTGGGCATGGGGCTGGGCGGGATCATTTTCAGTGCGGTGGCACTGGCAGGTTTGTATTCCTTGCTGGCGGCAGTGTCCTGGCTCTACATGACGTTGAAGATCGCCGGCGGTGTCTATCTGATTTATCTGGCATCAAAAATCTGGCGTTCTGCCAGTATGCCGCTCGCGTTTGACGACCTGAACGACAAGCGCACCAAAGGCCGTGCCCATGCTTTCTGGACTGCTGTTGCTACCCAGCTGAGCAATCCCAAGACCGCCATTGTGTATGGCAGTATCTTTGCTTCGTTGCTGCCGCAACATCCGCCGTTGTGGTGTTATCTGGTGTTGCCGCCGCTGGTGTTCGTGATTGAGGCCGGTTGGTACACGGTGGTCGCGTTGTGTTTTTCGAGTCAACGTCCGCGGCGTATCTATTTGCGCAGCAAGGCCGGCGTGGATCGGTTTGCTGCCGGTGTGATCGGGGCATTGGGGTTGCATCTGGTGTGGAATGCCAGGACGTGAGTTGACTATGTGACGGCGACTGGGCAGCGGACAGTGTGCCGGTTTTTCATGATGGACAGGCATTGAGTGCCCGGACAGGGGGACATCGGCGATTTCCGGTGCATTCCGCAATCGCGCCGGGCGACTGATGTATACTTCGGCGCGATCATCAGAGATGATGCTGAACAATCTCCACACCAAACCAAGGAATATCATGCGTAAACTGCGCCGCATCAAGAACATGGAATCGACTTATCGTATTTACTTCAACAAGCTGCTCAACAGCATGCTCGACGAACTGGCTGCCGAAGTCGCCGAACGTGGTGACGACAAGCAAGCCTGATGCGTTGCAAGTAAGCCCCGTTATACCCGTATTACACGTTGTGGACAGTTGTCGTACAGTTCACGACGTGCCTGCACCAGCCCCAAATACTCCCCGGTTTTTCGCTGTGCGCTCCCCGTTGCGGGAAATGTTTCATGCTGCTCGGCAACTTCATCTGACTTGTTCACGGGTATCGCGTTGTCCTCAACCGCGAGCGTGTTGCCATGGCGCATGATAAAAATGCAACTGACTGGATCTGCCGCGCGCCGTACGCCGGCAAGCTGGAGCGTATCGAGGCTTTCATTGCCGGTTACGGCTATGCGCTGCATCGCCACGATACCTATGCGATAGGGACCACGCTTTCGGGCGTGCAAAGTTTCCAGTATCGCGGCCAGGAACGCCACAGTCTGCCGGGCACCACCATGGTGTTGCATCCCGACGAAGCGCATGACGGCCAGGCCGGTACTGCCGATGGCTTTCAGTATCGGAAGATCTATGTCGAGCCGGCGCTGATCCAGCAGATTCTCGGCGGCAAACCATTGCCATTCATCCGCAACGGCATGTCATTGGACCCGCGGCTGGCGGCCGCCACCCGCGCTTTGCTGCAAGGCATGGAGCGTCCGCTCGATGCCTTGGAAGAAGACGATGCGCTGTTTGATCTGGCGCAGGCATTGAACGCCGTCGCCGGCGTCCCCACCGGCAGAAAAAGCCTCGATTACCGCGCGGCAGAAACGGCGCGGCAGTTCATCCATGACACGCTCGACCGGCCCGTCACGCTGGATGACATGGCGCAGCACAGCGGACGTGATCGCTGGAGCCTGTCGCGCGACTTCCGGCAGCTGTTCGGCACCAGTCCGTATCGCTATCTGATCATGCGCCGGCTGGATCTGGTCCGTACCTTGCTGATGCAGGGGCAGTCGCTGGCAAGTGCGGCGCTGATCGCCGGCTTTGTCGATCAAAGCCACATGACCGGGCATTTCACCAATACCTGGGGCCTGCCGCCGTTGCGCTGGCTGAAACTGCAAGGCCGCCCGCGATCTGGCTGAGACGTGCACAATCGTACAAGAATCAAGGCATTGGTTTGACTATGCTGGGTGTTTCTGATCCCACCAGAGGTACACGCCATGAGCACGCATCCACGGTCGCCAACGACACCGGCAGCAATTCGCGGAAATACATATCAACGCATCAATTTCGCGGAAAAATTTTCCTTGTTCAGCGAACAATGGGCACCCAAGGTCATCGCTGAAATGAATGACTACCAGTTCAAGCTGGTCAAAATTCAGGGCGACTTTATCTGGCATGATCACGTCGATACGGACGAAACCTTTATTGTTCTGGACGGGCGGTTGCGGATCGACTTTCGCGATGGTCATGTGCAATTGGGTGCGGGCGAAATGTTCGTGGTACCCAAGGGGGTCGAACACAAACCGTTTGCCGAAGGGGAAGTCAGGTTGCTGCTGATCGAGCCGCGCGGGGTGCTCAATACCGGTGATGAAGGCGGGGCCCGCACCGCCATCAATGATGTTAGGATTTGAGCATCTCCAGGAAAGGCGGGCAATGCAATCACGTTCATTAGACGTCGATGACCTCGACGTGATTTGTCGGCAACGCGAACAAATGTTTCGCGAAGCCGGGCGTGATGACGCCACGCTCGCGCTCATGACTGATTCCTTTCGGCTCTGGCTCAAGCCGCGTTTGCTGGATCAACGCTACTTCGGTTTTCTGTTGACCAGGCAGGAGCAGGTGATTGCCGGTATCGGCCTGATGGCAATCGACTGGCCGCCACATCCGTCGCATCCGATGCAGGATCAGCGCGGCTATGTGCTCAATGTGTATGTCGAAACGGCATACCGGCGGCAAGGCATCGCACAGCAACTGATGCAATTGGCAGAAGAAGAGTTTGCCCGGCGCGGCCTGCAATTTGCGATTCTGCATGCCACGCAAATGGGCCGGCCTTTGTATGAGGGGCTGGGCTGGAATGCCACCACCGAAATGGCCAAGACACTGCCGGCTACGCCAGCGTCAACCAACAACAAGGGCCAGCCAGCATGAAGCACGCTTCGATCAGATCAAGTCACTGGCGGTGCTATCCGGCACTGGTGGCATTGTTATTGTTCAACGCTGCCGCACAGGCACAAACATCGGGAGCAGGCATGACGCGCATCATCTATTCACAAGCGGCGATCACCCGCCTGGCAGCGGTATTCGCGCCGGGCGGAACCTTGCGGGCATCGATCAATCTCGGCAATCCGGTCTTGGCCAATCTCGATCCGGCCACCGGCCAGGCGGCCGGTGTCTCGGTCGATCTGGCGCAGGAACTGGCCCAACGGTTGGGCTTGCCCTTGCAACTGGTGACGGTCAGGTCGGCCGGTGAATCGGTCGACAACGTTGAGCAAGACAAGGCCGATATCGGCTTTTTTGCAGTCGATCCCAAGCGCGGGCAAAAGATCAGCTTCACCCAGCCGTATGTCTTGATCGAAGGTTTTTACGCCGTGCGTACCGACTCGCCGATTACCAGCAACGAGCAGGTCGACCGCCAGGGTATTACCGTCGCGGTGGGCAAGGGCAGTGCCTATGACTTGTTTTTGACGCGTGAATTGCAGCACGCCACGATCGTGCGCTCGGCAACTTCGCCGGCGGTAATACGGGATTTTTTGACGCAGAATCTGGCGGTGGCGGCAGGGGTAAAACAGCAACTGGAACAGGATGCGGCACAGGCCGGCGGCGTGCGGATTCTGGCGCAGCGCTTCATGGTGATCCGGCAGGCGATGGGCGTGCCCAAGGCCAAAGGCGATGAGGCCGCCACGTATCTGGCGGCATTTGTCGAAGAAATGAAAGCTTCCGGCTTTGTCGCTGCGGCATTGGCCCGGCACCGGATTGAAGGTGCGCTGGTCGCCGCCAAAGATGACTGAGCATGGCGGCCAGCGACTGGCTCATGCCGCGCATGTGGCGCCGGTTTGTTGACAACGCTCGCAATGCCGGCAGAAAGAGGCATTCCCTCGGCATTTTTCCATGGCATTTTTTAATCCGGTAATGCTTGCGCGGTGATCGCGGCGAACTCGCTCAGCTAACGTGTGAGATCGCGTCAGATTTCTTTACGTATTTTTTACGTGAAACCCATCAAATAGAATCCAGTTTTTATACCGAAGCTTCTACATTGAGGTCTCCATCACTACAGGCTTGTTGATGCAAGCCGTGACTTTATGAGACCCATCGCCATTCTTCAACACGAAGCAACGCAAGGGCCGGGTGTACTGCGCGACCATTTGGACGAAAACGGCATCCCGTACCGGCTCATTTCACCTGCCTCGGACGGAAAAGCGCCCATCGATGCCAGCAAGTTTGGCGGCATTGTCGTGTTGGGCAGCGATCACTGCGTGAATGAAATGTTGCCGTGGATTGAAGATGAGCGGCGATTGCTGCAAGATGCCATCCGGCGTGATATTCCGGTGCTCGGCCATTGTTTTGGCGCACAAATGCTGGCGCGTGCCATGGGCGCCAAAGTCAGCCGCAATAGTTGTCCGAATATCGGCTGGAGCCAGATATGGATCACCCCGCCAGCACAACAGGTGATGGGACTGCCGCGACAAGCGACGATCTTCAACTGGCATTACGATACGTTTGAAATTCCGGTGGGCGCGATCCGTACCATGTATGGCAGCCATTGCCTGAACAAGGGCTTCAGCCGTGGCCGTCATTGGGCATTCCAGGGACATCTGGAAGTGACCGCAGACAGCATCCGCGATTGGTGCGCAGCCGGGCGGGCCGAACTTCGTTGCGCGCAAGGGCCGGCGGTGCAAAGCGAAACGCAAATTCTGCAAGCGTTGCATGACCGGATCGCAGCATTGCACACGATCGCGGATCAAACCTATCGGGCCTGGACCAGTCAGTTGGACCGGCCAGTCTTTGTTGCGCAGCGCACGACCTTATCCTGTCCCCCGACGGCCATCCTGAGCGCCGTCGCACGCGGCTGACATGCGACCGGCACCGCCGACAAGATAGTTCGTCAGCGGCGCCAATCCGGGTTTCGCGGGCCGGTACCGGCTGCACAACTTGCCATCAGAACAACTTTCCAATGAAGCGGGCGCCCACATGCAGGATCATGGCGATGGGCGACTCGTAGTCTGTGGCGCCGGTGAAGATGCTGTCGGCGCGGGCGGCGGTGGTCATGAACGCCAGGACGATGGCGGCGGTAGCAGCGGTGATGATGCGCATGATGTTTCTCCTTGACGTAGACGATGGTGATTGCGTGATGCGTGGTGTGGTATCGGCCGGATATCAGAACAGTTTTCCGATGAGGCGGGCACCCACATGCAGGATCATGGCGATGGGCGACTCGTAGTCGGTAGCGCCGGTGAAGATGCTGTCGGCGCGGGCTGCGGTGGTCATGAAAGCCAGGACGACTGCTGCGGTAGTAGCGGTGATGATGCGCATGATGTTCTCCTTGAGTGATTCAGTATCGGGTTGACCGATCCGCTGTGTTTTTCGTTTCGGTATGGGTGTATCTTGCGCCGCGCCGGTTACGGATCGATTTCAGTTCCGCAGGCTTATATTTCAATTGAAACAAAGCGGGAATCCTGGCGAATGCAACATGCCCGGACGTTTCACATGGGCGATACAGGCGGCTGGCTCGCAACGTGGGGCGGAAACAATTCAGGAACACTGCGTTTGGATCAGGAGACGGGGGCAGCGCGCGTGAAGCGCCTGAAGGAAGAACCGGGCGGCTAAAGTTGTCAGGCGAACGCGAAGTGCAATTGCGTTGCGACCGGGTATGTTTGCCGGACATGTGAGTGACCGGCGTCGGCCAGCAGCGCAATAAATATCGCTGTAATTTTGCGATTTTTCATGATGGAGATAGTGATGCTCCGTCGACTGTTCTTGATTTCAATAGCGTGGCTGGCAGTCAAAAAGAATGAACATGGCAGGACCTGATTTTGGTTTGAACGACTATCAGAAACTGTCTGAAAGACAAAAGGCCATTTACAGGACAGTCCTTGTTTCAGCATTTTCATTTATTCTATGCGCTTGGATATTTGGTCCGTGGTGGCATTGATTGACATGTGGAAACCGGTACCTCCGCTGCTGGCCCGAAGCCGCCGGTCATACTTATTAAGTGATTCATTGGTATAGAACAATATGAAAGAAAAGGTCCTCATCTTCAGTGGCGCAGGTGTCAGTGCCGAAAGCGGCCTTAGAACCTTTCGCGACATGGGGGGATTGTGGAACGAATATGCGGTCGAAGAGGTTGCTTCACCTGAGGGATGGGCCAAAAATCCTGAGCTGGTTCTGCGCTTTTACAATGAGCGTCGACGAGCCGTGATATCGGCCCAACCCAACGAGGCGCACAGGGCAATTGCCCGTTTGGAGGAGTTTTTCGATGTTGTCGTAATTACTCAAAACATTGATGATTTACACGAACGGGCGGGCTCCTCCAAGGTAATTCATCTTCACGGCGAAATAGTGAGGGCGCGCAGCTCCGTCGATCCAAACCTGACCTGTCAGCTCGATGGGGCCGACCTGGAAATTGGCGATACATGTGAAAAGGGAAGCCAGTTGAGACCTGATGTTGTGTGGTTCGGAGAGGAGGTAAGATTGATGAGGGCGGCGGAAAAATACGTCGCAAATGCGGAAAGGATAATCACTGTTGGAACCTCTCTTACCGTCCATCCGGCCGCCGGCTTACTGAAGAAAGCAAAATTCTCATCAGAGAAATACCTGGTCTCTGTTGATGAAATGCACCCACCGTATGGCCACAGGTTTTTAAGAGGGAGTGCCACAATGGTCGTTCCCCATATTGTGAATTGCTGGATAGCGGGCCGCAAACCTTGAGCGGCCGGTCCCAACGAACAGCTGCAATCGGCGGCCATGAGCGGACGTGCCACTAAGCATCATCACGACGATAAATGGGAAGTCGATTGTTTCTCAAACACCTGGTTATTTGATGAATCCGCGAGCGCTCAGCCAAAGAGAACTTGAATTGACAGATTGGCTGTTGCGCCATGGGATTTCAGATGCCGGGATGTTCCTTCCTCAGGTCCCGCAGTTGAAAGTCGTCGTCCATTGTCAATGTGGCTGTGCAAGTATCAATTTTTCGGTTGCGGAACAGCGGCCCGGAAAATCAGCGATGCGCCTACTGTCCGATTATCGGTGGCGCGACCCGGAAGGGCATTTGTTCGGAATTTCTGTTTTTGAACAAGATGCGCTTTCAGCCGGCCTTGAGGTTTGGTCAATTGATGGCATTGCAACCCCGATGACGCCTCCGGTTGCAGAGTCGCTTGAGCCGTTTGGAACGGTCCGTGGATAATTGAACCGTCGTCCGCTGCCGGCCACCATCCGATGCCATTCCCGCATCGGATTTACAATATCCCTCTCCATCCACACCACCTGACAACAGGTGCCACCCCACGAGGCAGCGACCATGAGCAAGACTTTGAAGATCGATTTTGTTTCCGACATCGTATGTCCCTGGTGCGCCATCGGGCTGGCGGGGCTCAATACGGCGCTTGAACGCATCGGCCCGGCGACGCCGGTCGACCTCACCATTCATCCGTTCGAGCTTAATCCGGACTTGCCGGCGGCCGGCCAGGATCAGCTTGAACACATCACCGAAAAATACAACATCAGCGCCGATCAGGCGCGCGCCAACCGGGAGCAGATCCGGGCCCGGGCGGCGCGTGTCGGCTTCACCATGAATCGCGGTGATGCCAGCCGCGTCTACAACACCTTCGATGGCCATCGCCTGCTGGCGTGGGCGCAGCAGAAGAATGCACAGATGACGCTCAAACAGGTCTTGCTCAACGCGTATTTCACGGATGGCAAGAACATTGCGGACCGCGAGGTGCTGGCTGACCTTGCCGCACAAGCCGGTCTGGACCGCGCCGAGGCAAGCGAAGTGCTGGCATCGGATCGTTTCGCGCAGGAAGTGCGGGCGGAAGAAGCACTGTGGGTTCAGCGCGGTATCAGCAGCGTGCCGGCTGTGGTCGTGAATGACCGCTACCTGATCTCGGGCGGCCAGCCGCCGGAAGTGTTTGAAGAACAACTGCGGGCGATTCTGGCGGGCGACGAGCGTGAGTGATTGTTGCAGGGGGCAGGGGCGGTCGCTGATTGGGGATGATGAAAATCAGTCTCGCGTCCCAGGTCATTTTCGCCGAATGTTTCAGTTGTAATCTGGCAGCCGCAGATTGTAATCATGCAGAAGGGTGGCCGGCGCAAGATACGTCCATACCCACTGAATTGATAAGGAGCACATCATGCGAGCAGCATTTTTTATCGGAATGATGACACTGGCTTGCGAAGCACACGCTGCCCGGGGCGGCGCGATGTTGGCGAAGGATCTGGCGCGGTTGTTCGGCCGCCTTTTCCAACACTATTTCGGCTGACAGTTGCATTACTGCGCGGAGGCAACCGGTACGTCGTCGGCGATGGCGTACTTGCGCGGGTCTGTTTGAAAGCGGTGAGCAGGCGCCGAGCCCCAGCAACATTACGATGCCGGCCGACACGATCAGCCCGCTTTTCAATCTGGTCGACATCGGCATGCCGTGTCCTCCGCTATCCTGTTGTCAGATGTACCCGCGCCGTCGCAGCCAATGGCGTATCTGCAGTATCCCTACAAACTGCAGGCGATACAAGCGTGGCCTGCACGTTGTGCAACCATCGCCGCCGCCGGAGAAGCCGGTTCTGATAAAGTGGCAGTCTTCTCGTGGTCTGTTACCGGCCGCAAGCGCGTTCAGCGCCTGCCGTGTCAGGCCACGTTCTGCTGAATCGCATCCTGTCTCTGGATTGGGAAAACGGCGCATGATTTTTACTCCACGTCTGGCGTTTCGTCCGTTCCGGGACGATGACGTTTCTGTTCTGTACGATTTCATGCACAGCGCCGACGCCATGCGCTACACCTATATCGCTCCTTCGCCGGCGCAGTTGGCCTCACGCTTGCGGACCTGTGAGGCATTGCGCCTGACGCTGGGCTGCGCGCCGTGGGTGGTGCTGGAGCGAACCGGCATGCAAGTGATCGGGTGGGGCGGCCTTAGTGTCGATCCGGAAGTCCCCGGCTGGGGGCTGGAAGTGAGCTATGCATTTGCGCCTGCCAGTTGGGGCAACGGCTATGCCACCGAGCTGGTGCAATATGCGGTGCAGCACGCATTGGTATCGCTGGCGGTCCCTGAAGTGAATGCGTTCGCCATGCCGGAAAATACGGCGTCGATCCGCGTGTTGCAAAAATCGGGCTTCACGCTGGTGCGCTATGAGCCTGAGCTTGAACGCAATCATTACGTAGTAACGGCACCGGCTCAGACAGTACCGCCCGACGAGCGCAAGTGACGCGCATGCCGGCATTGCATCACTACTTGCCGGCAGATTCAGAAGGCCCAGTTGGCCCGCACCGAGGCGGTGTGATTCAGGTAACCCGAGCGGCCTTCGGCATCATAGCGCAGCGTGATGTCGGTGCCATAGGGGGTGGTCATGTTGTAGCCGATGCTGCCGCGCAGGAGCCAGGGCGAATGATCGATGCCGGTGGTCACGAACGATTGCCCCGGTGCACCGGCATAGGCGGCAACAATATTGCCGCGATCATTGATGGTGTCGTAACCGGCACCGACTTGCACATCCAGCCGCGACTTGTTGGCGAAACGGTATTGCAGCAGGGCGTCGGCACCCAGCACCAGTGCATCTGTGCGCTGGGTTGCCACATTCAGGTTCAATGCCCCGGCACCGGTTTCGTCATGACCGGGTGATTTCAGCCACGTATAGTCTGCGCGTATTGCCGGTGTCAGGGTGGTGTTCTCGCTCAGGGCGAAGGCTTGCGCCAGCGCTGCGCCGAGGTGCGCGCTGTACGTGCGGTAATCGGCACTGGCGGTGCGTGCGAGTCCGCCGAACGCCAACTGGCGCGTGCTCTTGCTGTTGTTCAGGCCGGCATCACCCTGGAAGCTGAAGGTGCGGTTGCCGTCCAGGTCCTTGCTGCCATAGACCGCAATCACATGCGAATTGATATCGGCACGCTGCGCGGTACCCGCGAGGTCGGTATTGCCGTTGACGCTGGTCTTGGCATACCCGTAGGCCACGCCCAGGCGTGCATCGGGTGTCACCTGCATGTCACTGCCGAACGCCATGCCCCAGCTGTCGGCCTTGAAACCGGCCGCACCGCTGCGGTCATCCTGGGTGGCGCGGGAACCGAATATCTTGCCCCAGACTTGCCCGTCCGCCAGCCGCTCGCCGGATGCCACGCCGGTTGCCCTTGCCGGGTCGCCATTGCGCTGTTGAATCAAAGACTGGAAGCCTGACAGCGTGCCCTGAATGGCCTGATTGCCGGAGATGACCGGCAGGGTTTGTGCGGCAGCGCGGGCCACATCGCGGTTGCTCGCCAGTTGGCCCAGCGCATTGACCACGGTGCCCATGTCGCCGCCTGCACCTTGCATGATTTGTCCGTCGAGCACGCTGGCAGCACCGAGTGCGGACCAGATCTGTTGTCCGCTGACGGCATTCTGCATACCGGTGTTGCTGTTGGCGACCACCTTCAGATCGACGTTGTTGCCATTGACGAACGCGCGGAAGTTGAACAGCGCCGAGTTGTCGGTCACGTTGAACGTCGACGCTTGCAGAGTGCCGGCAGAAATGACACTGCTCAAGGTATTGCCGATGCCTAGTGTGTTGACGTTGCTGACATTGACATCAAGGCCGGTGCCGGCAGCAAAACTGGCGTTGCCGGTCACGGCCAGCCGGCTGTAATTGGCGGCGTCGGTGGCATCGACACGCAGCGTGCCATTCGCCGCTTGCGTGTAGTTGCCGTTGACGCTCAGGGTGCCGGTCTCCGCATGCACCGTGCCGCCAGCCATGACGGTGGCGCTGCCGACGCTGCCGCTGCCGGCCAGGGTAGCGCCGCTGTTTACCGTGGCGGCGCTGACGAGGCTGCCGCCACCGGCAATGCGCAGCGTGCCGGCGTTGATGCTGGTGCCGCCGGTGTAATTGCTGGTGCCGGTCAGGGTCAATGCGCCGGCACCTTGCTTGAGCAGGGACCCGGCACCGCTGATGACACCACTAAAGCTGGTGTCGTCGCTGCGATTGAAAGCCAGCGAGGCGCCACTGGCGATGGTTGCATTGCCGGTGATGGCGCCGGCAGCGCCGCCGTTGCCGATCTGAAGTGTGCCGGCCGAAATGGTAGTGCCGCCGCTATAGGTATTGTTGCCGGTCAGGATGGTTGTTCCGGTGCCGGCCTGGCTGACATTTCCCAGGCCGTCAATAACGCCGCCGTAGGTGAGGTTGTTGTTACGGTTGAAGGCCAGCGAGGCGCCACTGGCGATGGTTGCATTGCCGGTGATGGCGCCGGCAGCGCCGCCATTGCCGATCTGGAGTGTGCCGGCTGAAATGGTAGTGCCGCCGCTGTAGTTGTTGGATCCGGTCAAGGTGAGCGTTCCGATGCCGAGCTTGACCAGGTTCCCTGTACCGGAAATGACGTTGCCGTAAAAGTTGGCGCTGTTGTTATTGAAAGCCAGAGTCGCACCTGAATTGACAGCAACATTACCTGTAAGAGTGGCATTGCCGAGACCATTGCCTATTTGCAGTGTTCCGGCTGATACGGTCGTTGTCGCCATCCATAACGACTGATTTACGGTGAGCGTGCCGGTTCCCTGTTTGGTGAACCAACTCGAGGGACTTTGCAGATTGCCGAGCCCAACGTTGTGCCCGTTCGTGTCCAGAAGTGCAATGCCAAAATTGAGGTTGATGTTGCTGGTTGTAAGGAAATTGGCGTTATCTGCGGTTGCCCGGAGAATGCCTCCATTCCAGTTAAGGGTGCCGATGCCTGGGTCAAGACTGGTGATTTCCAGCACACCGCCAAGCAGATTTAGTACCGATGAGCCTGAAATCAGAGATATGGTACCGGTGCGCACTGTGCCACCATCTTCTATTGTCAGAATGCCGGTGGTAGCATTACTGCCAATCCGCAGGGTACTGCCGTTGCTCCATACAGTACCGCTGCCGGAGACGGTTACGGACCCATTTCCAACGTTATTACCGATTGAGGCGGAGGTACTCGACACGTTGGCGCCACCACTGATACTGAGCGTGCCATCGGCTGTCAGACCCACAAAAAGTGCGCCAAAATTATATCCATCCGGAATGCTTCCCGGCACAGTCGAGTTGCCATCAATAATAGTCGTTTGCGCCACTGATAGACCCGGCAACAGCATCAGCAACGGTACCATTGCCAGCGAAGCCAGGGCGCGTCCGGTTTTACCGCTGCCGCGCGACAGCTCGGAGGCGACTTGCCATATCTGGCGGCGGCGATTGAATACATGGCGGTAAGTGCGGTTCATGCGTGGTGCTCCCTGGCGGTTTTTGTTGTATCGATGCGAGAAAGCGAAAACTATAGCGAACAGAAACGCATTTGTATCTACTGCAAATGCAGTAGTCGCCGGTTGCTTCGGCGGCATTTTTCCTGCGTCCGGCGCGGTTGCGATTGACCGCTGGCCGGCCGGTATATCCCGCAACGGTTCCTGGCGGACGGCGGCCAGTTCTTTGCGTGAATTGACGCTTGTCACGAAACGGTAATCTTGCGGCGCTACTATCTCGTCATCAAACCGTCAGCATTCAGCACGCGCCACCCGTGCCTGGCGATTTCAGTTTCCATTTCCCCGATGAACACCACTTTGCGCGCTCCGGTCGTGAGCAATGCCTTGCTACTGTCCATGTGTTTCGCCGTCAGTCTGCTGGCGCTGGGCGTGGCCTGTGCCGCCGATGCCGAACGCGCACCGGCTGGCGTGATGCGTTTTGATTTGCCGGCGCAGGCGCTGGAAACGGCGTTGCAAGCCTTTGGCGGCGTCAGCGGCTATTCGGTGCTGGTGGCGGCGCAACTGACCGCTGGCCGGCGTGCGGCTGAAGTGCGGGGGGAATTCTTGCCGCAACAAGCCTTGCAATTGCTGCTGGCCGGCACCGGTTTGCGGGAACGCTATATCGGCACCGAGGCGCATGCCTTTACGCTGGAGCCGGTGCCCTCTGATGCGACGGCGGCGCGCGGTGCAGCCGCGCCGCTGCCGGCTGCCGTGCCGGTGGATCCGGGCTGGCGCCGCAACGCGTATGCCCAGGTATTGCAAGCCTCGATTACCCGCGCATTGTGCCGCGCCCAGCCGGACAGCTTTGGCCGTTACCGGATGGGTGTGCAGTTGTGGCTGGAACGCAGCGGCGCGGTACGCGACGTCCATCTGCTGGAATCAAGCGGCATGGCGGCGCAGGACCAGACCGTCTTGCAACAGCTCGCACGGCTGGTGATGGATGCGCCGCCACCGCCTGACATGGCGCAGCCATTGACCATCTTGCTGACACCGCGGCCCGACCCGGCAGCCGATTGCCGCCGCGTGGCGCGGCAGGACTGAGGTCATGCCGGACACCATCAAAGCTGCCATGCGCACCCTGTTTCTGAACCGCTATTCGCAGTTCAAGCGCCATCTGCGCCTGCGGCTGGGGTCAGAAGATCTGGCCAACGACGCCTTGCATGAAACCTGGCTGCGGGTAGAAAAAATGACGCTGGCCGGCGCCGTCAAATATCCGTCGGCGTATCTGTTCCGGATTGCCCTGAATATTGCCGAAGATCAGCGCAAGAGCAATTTGCGTTCGCTGGGTACGGCAGAACTCGATGAGTTGTATGAAATGGCCGATGACATGGCCGATCCGGCGCGCACCATTGAGGGCCGCAATCAGCTCGATGTATTGGAGCGGGCCTTGGCCGAGTTGCCGCGCCGTCGGCGTGACATTGTGATGGCCGCGCGCGTGGATGAGATGCCGCATCGCGATATCGCGCGGCATTTTGGCGTTTCGCCACGGACCGTGGAAAAGGAATTACGGGCCGGCCTCGAACATTGCTGCGCCCGTCTCGGACGCGAATTCGTGCAGCGTTTCGGTCCCGCTGCCGGCAGCAAGGTCGCCGGCAAAGCCGATGCCGATGGCGGTAAAGGCGGGCAACAGGGAGGCGACGATGAACCGCGAGACTGAGGTGCAGGCGATGCAAATAGTTGAACAGGAGGCACAAGCCTGGGTGGTGCGGTTGGCGTCGGGCCAGGCCACCAGCCAGGATGCGCAGGCGTTCAAGCGCTGGTGTGCGCGCAGCGCCGGTCACGCGCGTGCCTTTGTGCAGGCGCGCGCGGTCTGGAAAGACATGCAGACTGCGGCACAACGTTTGCCGCAGAACGTGCCGGCAGCGGCCATGCCACGGCGCAGCGTCCTGCAAGGCTGGTGGTCGCCCACATTCGCACCGCAGTCATCACGCAAGCCGGTGCCAGTGATGTCGGGGCGGCGCGCCTTCGTCGGCGGTGCCGTGGCGGCCTCGGTGGCGTATCTGGCGTGGCGGCCGCCGCTTGATCTGTGGCCATCGGCGGCTGAGCTGGCGGCCGATTTTTCCGCCGACTATCGCACCGCCACCGGCGAGCAGCGTCAGATCGTGCTGGCCGATGGCACGCAATTGCAAATGAATACGCAGACTCGGATCAATCTGCGCAGCGCAGCGCCCGGCAGCGAGGCACTCGAATTGCTGGCAGGCGAAGCCGAGATCCGCACCGGCGGCAAGGGCGCCGGTGCGGTATCGGTACGCGCCGCCGGTGGTGAGATCAGCGGTGCCGGCAGTTTCAATATTCGTCATACCGATCAGGATGTCTGCGTGTCCTGTCTGCGCGGACAGGTGGCAGTCGAACGCGGCAGCCGTCGCATCACCTTGCAGGCCGGCGAACAACTGACGTATGGCCCGCAAGGTTTCAGCAACCGGCAGACGGTCGATGCCGGCGCTGTCAGCAGTTGGCGTCGGGGCATGCTGGTGTTCCGCCAGGTGCCGCTGGTGCAAGTGGTGGCGGAAGTCAATCGTTACCGTCCTGGCAAGTTGATTCTCAACAGCGAGGCGCTCGGCCGCAACAAGGTGCAAGCCAGTTTTGCGCTGGACCGGCTGGACGACGTGGTGGCGCTGATTCGCGATGTCTATGGCGCCCGCGTGACGCGGCTGCCGGGCGGCATCGTCTTGCTGGGGCTGGCGTGAACCTGTCGTGCCGGGTTGGCAGGCACGACCTTTCTGACACATTTATGACATTTTGATGACCATCTGCAGTCGTTCCCATTCTTTTTCGTCATAGCACCCGTAAGCCGCGAATGCCTCGTGCGTGCTGGTGCTCCAGTGCGTGCCCCCGGAAGGTGATTCGTGACATCGGTCAGCATATAAAAAGGGAATGTCGCCATGCAACGGAGCAAGACTGTCAGAACCAAGCCAAACTCATTTGATTCAATGCCAGCAGAACGGGCAGTCCGGCTCAAGCCGCTGGTGCATGCGGTAGCGCTGC
>NZ_LFLS01000044.1 GCF_001189915.1 Herbaspirillum autotrophicum | reverse complement strand
CCAAGTGCGTTCAGGGCAGTGTGTAATCAAACCGGTAAGCATGCTGACCTTCCTCGATAGTAATCAGCAGGCGGCCGCTCAGTCCTGCCAGTTCACCGGTGCCTGAATCGGGTACCACGGTAATTGACTGCTCCGGCACGCCTTGCGTCATCGTCGCGCTGTGCTGCAACACAAAACTGCCGTGGCGGCCATGCAGCGTGCCGGTGACGGTCTCCATCGCCACGTAGCCCGCCGAACCCTGCACGCTGCTGCGGAAAGAGAGCATTTCGCCTTGGCTGACGGCCTCGAGGTCGCCTTGAAATTTCTTGTCGAGGGACAGGCGGCCCAAGCCTGTTTTGCCGGCAATGTCGCTCAGCGGTTCGGGATTCAGCTTGACTTCAAAAGGGCCGGTTGCTTGTGTGCTGGTCATGGCGTGTTTCTCGAAATAAGGAGCAAGTTGTTTTCGCTGTATCCGACAGGGACAATGGTGTCGCAATATGCGCTATCGTCATAAGGCTTTGAGTGTGCTGAGCCTGTTGGCATACGCGGACAATATTACAGCGATACGCATCCATTTTTCGCGCAAAGTCGTCAAGGCATGCGTTTGCGTCCTGAAGATGCCGCCCGGCATCAGTGCTTAGGATTTGGGCGGAATCACGGCCTGCAGCATGGCTTCGGCGGCGTCATTCTGGCCCAGCCCCTGCAAGCCCTGCACAACGCCGAGGCGGTCGCGTTCGTCTTTGTGCTGATTGAGTTTGGAGACGGCAGTGAAGCGTTCGATATCGATTTCAATGCCGACGATGGCGGCCAGCATGCGGTCGATATATTCCGGCTCGGAATCCCCCATCTTCCACGGCTTTTCCTGGCCGGAGCGGGCTTCATGGGTACGCGTCAGACGGGCCACCACCCGGCGCAGGAATTTTTCATCGTCGCGAATGCGCAGCTTGCCGTGCACATGCACCACTTGATAATTCCAGGTCGGTACCTGCCGGTGGAATTCGTGTTTGCTCGGATACCAGTTGGGTGAAACGTAAGCATCCGTACCGCGGAAAATCACCATGACGTCATCCCCATCCTTGCTGTCTTGCCATAGGGGATTCCTGCGCGCGATGTGCGCCAGCAAGCTGCCATGTTCACCGCTGGCGGCATCGAAGTCGAACGGGATGTGGCTGGCGTCGAGCCCGGCCGGGCCATTCACCACCAGTACGCCGAGCGGATGGGTGGTGATGATGCGATGGATTTCTTCGGTGCGGTGTTCGGCGAAGTGCGGAGGAATGTACACGAGAGCGTCCTTTGAAATGTGTCAGTGTTCGTGCTGTTTGAAACGAAGGCGTGTTGCGCCCGCCGGCGGTTCAGGTTATTGATGGCGCGGCGTCAATCGCGTCCGGCCAGTAATAATGGTCAGGTGTGTTGCGGGCGCCATAAATGGCTTGACCAACCCGCACCACGGTCGCACCTTCTTCGATGGCAGTTTCGAAATCGCCTGACATGCCCATTGAGAGTTCGTCGAGGCTGACGCTGGCGGGGCAGGATTGGCGCAATTGTTCGCGTAATGTGCGCAGTAGCGTAAAACAGGTACGTACTTTTTCAGTCTCGGCCGACAGCAGCGCCAGCGTCATCAAGCCACGCACGCGCAATGCCGAAAATGGCGCGAGCGCCTGAATGAAGTTGGCGGCTTCAGCGGGTTGCAGGCCGTACTTGCTGGCTTCTCCGGACGTATTGATTTGCACGAAAACGTCCAGTCCGCGGCCTTCGATCTGCAACCGGCGTTCCAGCGCCTCGGCGACCCGCAGACTGTCGAGTGCCTGGAATTCGCTGGCGCAACGCGCGACCAGTTTGGCCTTGTTGGTTTGCAAATGGCCGATCACCGACCAGCGCAGGTCGGTCAGATCTGCCATCGCTTCCCATTTGTGAAAGGTTTCCTGTACCTTGTTTTCACCGAGTTCGCGGCAGCCGGCGACATACGACAGACGGATGCGTGCTTCATCGATAGTCTTGCTGACCGGCAGCAGGCGCACACTGGCCGGATCGCGGCCGACACGCAGACATGCTTGGGCCATGCGCAAGCGTACCGCCGCCAGATTGCGCTGGAAATCTTCGACGGTGCGCGCCGGCGGATAATGCGCACCGGCGGCAGATGAATGTGGAGTGGCAGAAGTCACGGCGAGCGCTTAGAATAGATTGTCATGGATGTTATCTTATATTGTCATAGGACAAAATGGAAATCAAGGGTAATTCAGCGTCAGAAATTTTTGAGAATGTGCGCGAGCTGGTGCAATCGGGGCGTATCGTTTCCGGGCAGACATTGCCGCCGGTACGCGATCTGGCGATTGCACTGGATGTCAATCGCAATACCGTTGCGGCTGCTTACAAGCGTTTGACGGCGTCCGGTATCGCCATGACGCAAGGGCGATTGGGAACCACGATTTGCTGGCAGGCGACACCCGGAGAGCAGGAGGGGACTGGCGCCGATTCGCCGCTCATCGATCTGGCCAGCGGCAATCCGAATCCGGCATGGCTGCCGCGCGCGGCAGAATTGTTGTCGCAACTGGAGCGGCCGCCGCGGTTATACGGGGCGGCAACGATCAATGCGGAATTGCAGCAACTGGCCGCTGGCTGGTTCGATGGCGATTGTCCGCCCGGTTATCAGGTGGAACTGAGTCATGGCGCGGTGGATGGCATTGAACGGCTGGCTGCTGCGCATCTGGCGGCCGGGGATCGCATCGCGGTGGAAGAACCGTGTTTTCTTGGCACCATCAATGCCTTGCGCATCGCCGGCCTGCAGGCGACCGGGGTTGAGATTGATGAGCAGGGCATGCTGCCGCAGGCGTTGGAAAATATCTTGCAACGCGGCGCGCAGGCGGTCTTGATCACGCCGCGCGCACACAATCCGACCGGCTGCAGCCTGACGGCAGCGCGGGCCACGGCCTTGCGCCGCGTGCTGAAAAAATTTCCGCATGTGCTGGTGATCGTTGATGATCATTTCGCCTTGTTGTGCGACTCCGCCTATCACTCCATCATTCCGCCGTCGACCCACCGCTGGGCCCTGATCCGTTCGGTCTCCAAAGCGCTCGGCCCGGATTTGCGGCTGGCATTCGTTGCCAGTGACGCCATGACGGCACAACGTTTGCGTCTGCGGCTGGCGCCGGGCATGACCTGGGTCAGTCATTTATTGCAGGATCTGGTCGGCGTCTGTCTGACCGCGCCGGCGGTGGCGGCCGGCATTGGTGCGGCCAAGGCGGCCTATACGGCGCGTCGCCGCGAGTTGCGCCAAGCCTTGCAGGCGCAGGGCATCACGGCCACCGCCGGCGCCGATGGCTTCAATCTCTGGATTCCGTTGCAGCAGGATGCACGCGAGGTCGCGCATCGGCTGGCGCGGCGGGGCTGGCTGGTGCGCAGCGGCGATTCGTTTGATGTGCAAGGGCGGGTGCAGGCATTGCGCATTACGGTATCGACCATGCAAGACGGTCAGGCCGTCAGCTTTGCTGCCGATCTGCGGCAGTGTCTGGATGAATGAGCGCTTGCCGGCAGGGAGTCAGCAAACAGAATGCAACTCCGGCCGGCAAGGCCAGAGATGGCAACGTGCCGGTTCGCGGCTGCGGGACTGCTGCCAGCAAGAAACGACGGCTACTTGGCCTGGGTTTCCAGCCATGCGCCGTAAGTTTCGATAAACGAGATGCAGAATTTCGCGGCATTCTCGCCATGCTTTTCATTGGTGGCCAGACCGGCATAGGACAGCAGATTCGGCTGCTCCTTGATGATCTCGAAAAGCGCATTTTTTGCTTCATGCAAAGCATCTGCCTTGTTCATATGGCCTCCGGTTGGGATAAGCATGTGCTACGCAATTTAACATGACTGGATTCGTTGTCAGTGTATTACTTTTGTGACCGTGATCGCGGCCGTCACTGCGTCATCGGGTATTGCCGCGCGGCGGCAGCTGCAGCCGGTGTGATGCCGGTATTGCTTTTTGGAAAGCCGGAATCCAGTGTTGTAAAACTGTAATGTCCGCACCGCACAGAAACGACGCCGGTGTTTCCGGCGGGCATATTGCACATGTGCCGGCGGGTAATTTGCTGATGTTTCGCTGATGACTGTTGACTATAGTGGTGCGGTGCCTGCCATCAAGCGTGCGGGCGCCGGATTGCGAAGACGGATGCTTTCGCATGCAGTTCACCAACGGAAAATGACATCATGAACCCCGGTACTTTTGACGACCGCCATATTCAGTGGAATACCCTGGCCGGCTTTGACCATTTGCATTATTCCATTCTCGACATCGACGAGCCAAACAAGATCGTCGATGTGTTGTTCAGATTTGCCGCGCGCCAGCAAATCGTGCTGCATCGCCATGTGGCGCACAACAATACGTTCGTGGTTCAAGGCGAGCACCGGCTTTATGAGCGCAACGGCGAGCTGAAGGAAGTGCGTGCGACCGGCAGCTATACCGTCAGCCCGCCGAGCGCAGAGCCGCATCGGGAAGGGGGCGGCGATCAGGATGTGGTAGTCCTGTTCAGCATTCGTGGCAGCGACGGTGTTTTGTATGAAGTGCTGGATGATGATGGCAATCTGCTGGTTGCGCTCGGCATGCAGGAATTCATCGGCCTGTATCGGGCGCAGCCGGATGGCAATGGCCGACACTAATCGATCAGTTTCAGTTTCATGGCCAGTTTGGTGAGTTCAATATCGGTTTTGACGCCGAGTTTGGATTTGATCTGATAGTGCGCATTTTGCACGGTCTTGGGGCTGATGTTGAGGATGTCGCCAATCTGCTCGACGCTGCGGCTGTCGAGCAGCAGGCGCAGAATTTCGAATTCGCGCGGACTCAGTTCGGCAGCCGGGTTGGTTTCGCCTTCCAATAAGGACAGCGCGATTTCCGGCGCGATATCCGGGCTCAGCATCTTGCCGCCTGCGGCCACTTTGTAGACTGCCTGGATCAATAGCTCGGGGCTGCTGCTTTTGGTGATGTAGCCAAGCGCACCGGAACGGATCGCTTGCGCCGCGAACAGCTGGTTGCGATGCATGCTGAACACCAGGATGCGGGCATTCGGTGTGCGCTGCATGATGCGGCGGGTCAGTTCGATACCACCCATGCCGGGCAGTGAAAGATCGAGCACGATCACATCGGGTGTGGCTTTGCGGAGATAGTCGAGGGCTTCGTCGGCGCTGCCGGCTTCGGCCTCGATCTGCAAGTCGGCACGGCGTTCCAGCAAGCGGCGATACCCTTCGCGCACTACTGCGTGATCGTCAACCAGGAGAATGCTGATCATGCCTGATCTTCCTCGCCGGCCGGCAGCGGCAGCCGTACCTTGACGCTGCTGCCGCTGCCGGCATTCTGGTGGAATGACAATTCGCCGCCGAGTGCCAGTACGCGTTCCTCCATGCCGAGCAGACCGAAGCCGCCTGATTTTTTCATGGCAGGCGTTGGTGCGCGTGACGCCGCTTGCCGGCCATTGTCATTGATCGTCAGCAACAGGTGGTTGTCGTGACGTTGCAAGCGGACTTCCACGGCACTCGCCATGCCGTGCCGGATAGCATTGGTAAGACTTTCCTGCACGATCCGATAGATGCTGACGTTGATATCGTCGGGCATGCCGTCCGCATCACCGCTGACGTCGAGTGTAAATACCGTCTGTTCGCGACAACGCTGGTTCCAGCCGGCGAGCAGTTGCTGCAGGCTGGAATGCAGGCCGAACTCTTCCAGTCCGACGGGACGCAAGCGATGCAGGATTTGTTGCAGCGTTTCCATCATGTGGCTGGAAGTCCTTGCGATGGCATCGGCGCACGGGCGCAGGTCCGGCAATTGCTCGTCGGCGAGCTCACGGGCGAATGCCGCTTCGGCATTGAGCGAAGCCAGATACTGACCGAATTCATCGTGCAATTCCCGCGCCAGATGCTGGCGTTCTTCTTCCCGGACCGAGAGCAGGCGATGCGCGAGTCGTTGCTGATTGCGGATGGTGTTTTGCAAGCGGTCTGCCAGCCGGTTGAAACCGCTGCTGATGCGACTCAGTTCGATCAGTGCAAAGGCCGGCATGCGTGCGCGCAAATCACCGCGATCCATGCGATCCAGCGTTTCCAGAATGGCTTGCGAGGGCGCCAGCGCATTGCGTACCGGGCGATAGACAAAGAAGCTCAGCAACAGAATCAGAATGCTGAGCGCCAGCAACTGGCCCAGTTTGGTGGTCAGTTGCAGGGCTTCGCTGGCGTAATCGGGCGTGACCGCCAATTGCCCGACCGCGATGCCCGGATATTGACCGATGCCGGCGTGGTACGCGGCGTCGCTGCCAATCACTACGCGCATCAGGGCGGTCAGCGATTGCGGCGGATTGGTGCGATTGTTGAAGCAACGTTGCTCGACCACGTGGGCGTAAATATCGGTCATGCTGATGCAGAATCCAAGCAGATTGCCAATCGGTTCCAGCAACCCCAGATCGACGTTGATGTCGCGCAGGCTGCGGTCATAGGGCTGGCTGTTGCGATTGATTTCAGCGCTGATCAACTGCCGGATGACGTCGCCGGTACGCTGGATGTCGGCCCTTACCCGATACCGCGTTTCCAGTAGCGTTACGCTGCTGCCGAGCAGCAGCACGATCAGCGCGAACAGGCTGACGCGGACCAGCAATTGGCGTTTGAGATCGAGCGGGCGCTGGGCAGTAACGGTAAGCATGGTTGGCATCGGGAGCGGCAATGTCGCAAAGTATGCCGCAATATCGGCGGGAAATTTGCCCGACATGCAGCGGCTTCGCATCGGGCCCGGCCCGGTGATGTCAGTCGGGGACGTAAACCAGTGAGCCGTCCGCCATCCGATATGCGGTGCCGGCCTTGCTGCCCTGGCCGCTGCCCGTCTTGCCGTCGGCACGAAAGCGTTGAATCTGCTTGCCCTCCATAGTGATGATTTCCATATCCGGCTGGCCGGCATTGCGGATCACGGTGACCTTGTCCCGGCTCAATGGTTGCAAGGGATTGTTGGCGATGCACAGCAACAGGGCCGCTATCACGACCAGCAACACATCAATCAGATTGACCAGCGACAGCATCGGATCATCGCTGTCATCATCGATGGCAAGCGTCAGTTTCATGCTTGTGTTTCCTGTTCCAGCCGGCGCAGATCGCTGGCGTACCAGCGGCGCCGCACATGGGCAATAGGGTAAGTAATGGCGGTAGCGATCAGTGCCAGAATCACGGCCGAGAAGGCCAGCATCAGGTTGCTGGCGACTTCGCTGAGTTGCCCATCTCCGAGCGCCTTGAGGGCCGGTCCCATCGGAATCATGGTGGCCACCAGTCCCAGCATCGGCATTACGCGCGTGATGATGCGCACCGGTTCCAGCCGGCTGACGGCTGCTGCTTCCAGATCGGCATGGCTGGTGTGCGGGGCGATCTGCCTGAGCTGCTGCAATTCAAAGCCGGCCGGATCCCCCTGGCGGCGTTGCCATGCTTGCCAGCTGAATGCGCCGAGCGCATAGAAGGCATACAGAAACAATGCGGTGATGGTGAGCAGCGTCGGCAACAGGAATAGCTGGCCGAGTCCGAACATCAAATGTTCGAGGGCGCGGCCGGGATCTTGAATGAATGATGGCATGGAGATGGCGATGGTTGACGAGGTGAGTGAGGCGGCTGTTTTGTGGCGGACTGCGAATATCAGCGTACCCGGCGCCGGCGCTTCTTGCGCAGCGCGCCGAACGCAAAACTGATCAGCAGCAAGGCAATCAGCAGCACCGATGCACCGGTGGCGGAGGATGGTGTCGGCGATGTGCGCAACGCCAGTTGCTGACCCTGAATTGCTTGCGGCGGTGTCGTCGGCGTTATTGCTGTTGCCGGTGGTAATGGAGATGCCGGCGGCAGGATCGGCGCGGATGTTCCTTGATCTGCGCGCATGGCAACGGCATTACGGCGCAATGCCGGCACCGCGTGACGCTCTTCTGATACCGCGTTGGCGAGGGGGGCCAGTGCGGCGCTGGTCGGTGTGCCGGCACCCATGCCTTGCTGATCGCGATAGCCGGTGTGGTAATTGGTCGCGAGAAAATCTTTGGCTTCCGGATTGCCTTCGGCAGCGGCGGCTTGAAACCACTTCATGGCTTCCGCCCGGTCTTGCGTCACGCCTCTGCCGAGATACAGCACGGTGGCATAGTGCATCTTGCCGACCGGACCATAGGCGGGATCGCCGCTGATGGCGGCACGGTGCAGCAGCTCGGCGGCCTTGGGCAAGTCTTGTTCGACACCGGCGCCATCATCCAGCAGCAGGGCTTTCCAGATCATGGCGCCGGCGTAACCGGCGGCGATGCACTTGTCGAAGACCTTATTGGCGTTTTCGTGATCGCCGCACTTTTCCAGGAAATATCCCTGGCTGCAGGTCACCATGCTGGCCGGTTGCCGGATGGCATGTTCGAGTGACAGGTCGCTGACTTCTCCTGTGCTGGCGGCAGCGCCGCAGAAACTGTTTTCGGCGGCAGAGGGGAGCTGCAAGCTCACTCCGAAGGCGAGCAATAAATACATGGGCAGCAGACGCGTTGCGGATAACGACATTACGGGACCTTTGTTGGAGGATGGCTGGCAGCCGATCAGTACAGCTTAGTGACGCGTGTCATTGTCGAAAAGAGCAAACTTCCCGACGCACGGCAGGCAATTTGCCCGCTGCTGCCCGTATCGTGAGCCGGTCCCGCCAAGAAGAGGCGGCAGATCGTCGTGATGCATGCCGGACCGGGACTGCTGATACCTGAGAGTGGCGGTTTTCATTTCCATGAGGCAACGTTGTTCTTTGCCATCGGTTGCGGAATAAATCTTTTGTTTGCTTGCCTAAAAATTGAGCAAAAAAGACAAGCTGAACTATAATTGCGGACTTTGCAAAAACATCCCTGTTTTGCCGGGGCCTCAGCGATCCGCCGGATTGCATCGAGCGGTTGCAGGCTGGCGGCATCAGGTCGCCTCAAGCCAGACGGCAGGTGGGAACATGTTTTCTTTCGCCCGTGGTAACGGGTATTCCGGGATTTCTTGATGTCATTGAACCGCCTGTTCTGGCTTATCTCGATAGCGTTGATGCTGCTGTTTTCGGCGCTCGCGGTCAGAATCGTGGTCGTCGAATGGGGCACCTACAAGCGCGGCGCATACAGCATGGATGCGATGCGCACGGTGCAACTGGGATTGGTGGCGTTGGAAAAGGTGTCATTCGAACGCGGTCCGAGCAATGCTTGCCTCGGCAGCGGCGTGTCCGATCCGACCGCTTCTCTGGTGCGTCTGCAACGTGCGCGGTCCGAGAGCGATGTGGCACTGACGGGATTGCTGGCGGATTTGCGTCAGACGCCGGATCTGTCATCACAAACGCAGCGCATCGTTGAGCGTACCGAGCAAGCGCGCCGGGTGTTGCTGTCGGCGCGGCAAGCAGTGGATCGTTTGTGTGCCATGCCATTGGCGCGACGTACTTCGCAGGAAGTGACGGTAGCAGTTGATGGCATGTTGGCGGTGGTGCCGTTGATGGTGGCGACGCTGGGCGATTTGTCGGTCATCGTGACGCAGGCCGATCCCGAATTGCTGGATGGGTTGACCGGCGTGCGGGTGGCTGCCAGTTTGCGTGAATATGCCGGTCAGGTCGGGTCCAGATTTACGGCGCCGCTGGTCGCGCAGCGACCACTGACCCAGAACGAAGTGATTGAAATCGGCAAGCTTTACGGTCGGATTGAGCAGTTGCGGACCTTGATGGATACGCGCCTGCGCGGCGCACAAAACAACGTCCAATTCAAAGAAGCGTTGCTGGTAGTTGATCGTATGTATTTCGGTGACGCCATCCCATTTCTGGACCGCCTGCGGCAAGTGGGGTTGAATTCGGGAAACTATGGCATGACTACCGGTGCACTGGCTGAGTATTACGTACCGCGCATGACGCCGCTGCTGCGCTTGCGCGATATCCTCATGATTGAAGTGACGGCGTTGGCAGAAGCGCGTCATCGTCAGGCCGGCAAGTTGCTGCTCGGCGTGCTGACGATGGTGGCACTGAGCTTTCTGTTTTTGTTCGTGCTGATGTATGTGGTGCGCAAGCGGGTGGTCGGACCGGTATTGTTCGCTACCAAGCTGGTCAAGCAACTCGGAGATGGCAATCTCGACGTGAAAATTCCGCCGCCGCGTCACCCTGATGAAATTGGCGCCATGTTGCAGGCGCTCAAGGTGCTGAAGCATCGCAGTATCGAGCGCATCAGTCTGGCGCGTGAGCGGGAAGAATTGATTGCCCAGTTGCAGACCTCATCGAATACCGATTTCCTTACCGGGGCGCTGAACCGGCGCGCCTTTTTTTCCTACAGCGAACAGCAACTGGCGGTAGCGCAACGCTATCAGCGCAATCTGACGCTGATCTTGCTGGATATCGATTACTTCAAGCAGATCAACGATGCGCACGGCCATATTGCCGGTGACGAAGTCTTGCGTGGCGTGGTGAAATTGGTGGGACGCTTGTTGCGCAAGGTGGATATTTTTGCGCGTTACGGCGGCGAGGAATTCATCCTGTTATTGCCCGAAGCCGATCTTGAGCAGGGCATTGCCGTCGCGGAAAAATTGCGGCTGGCGCTGGCCGCGCAGACAGTGGATCTGGGCGACGGACAACTGATACAGGTGACCGCCAGTTTCGGTGTCGCCGCACTGGCCGGTGACGAAAGTCTCGATCATTTGATCAGTCTGGCCGACGAGGCACTGTACGACGCCAAGCACCGCGGTCGCAATTGCGTCGTGCGCGCAACCCGCATGGGAGCGTCGACATTTGCCCCGGTGTCTGACTGAGCTTGCGGTTTACGGCTTCAGTCACGGTCATTGAATGCCGAAATATGCGACACCTGAAATACATTCGACAGTGAATGCAGTTCATCGCGATGCAGTGCTGCCAGTCGTTGCAGGTACTGCTCGCCACTGGTGGTCAGATGCACCTGAACCAGTCGCTTGTCCTTGTCGTCCTGGGTGCGACTCACCAGTCCAGCCTTTTCGCACCGGGTGACCAGCGCTACCACGCCGTGGTGCTGTGATTGCAGGCGTTCCGCCAATTCTCCGATGCTGGCCCATTCGCGGCCGGGAAACCCCTTGATATGCAGCATGAGCAAATATTGCAGCGGCGTCAGTCCTTCGCCTTGCGCAGCTTCTTCGCTGAAGCGGATAAAGCGGCGCAATTGGTAGCGGAATTCGGACAGTGCTTCGAAATCTTCTTTGTGCAGACGGGCAGGAGTGGTCATTGTGGTTTTGCGGGGCGCAACGATGCGCCGGAACGATTGACGGCAAAATATATCATCTTGTGATGTAATGGCGGTTTTCCCATTATCTCCAAGTAGATAAAGCATGCGCGATTCTATCCTGCTCTGGTCCAGAAGTTTTCTTCCGCAACGAACTGCCGTCGATCGCTTCGAGCGCATGCGCGCCTGCGCCGGTGCCTTGTTCGGTATCTTGACGGCGGGTTTGCTGAGTTATCTGGTGTTGCCGGCGAGTTACCACAGTGCCTGGCTGATTGCGCCGATGGGGGCGTCGGCGGTCTTGCTGTTCGCGGTGCCGGCCAGTCCGCTGGCGCAGCCGTGGTCCGTCATCGGCGGCAATCTGGTGGCGGCCACGATTGGTGTTGCCTGCGCGCAAATGGTGGACGCGCCAATGCTGGCGGCGGCCTTGGCGATTGCGCTGGCAATTGGTGCCATGTTCGCGTTGCGCTGCATCCATCCGCCCAGTGGCGCGGTGGCGCTGACCGCGGTATTGGGCGGGCCGGCCATTCATGCGATGGGATTTTCTTTCGTGCTGGCGCCGGTGGCAGTCAATTCTTTTTTGTTATTGTGCGCCGCCTTGTTTTTCAACAATGCCACCGGCCGCCGTTATCCGCATGCGCAGCAGACCGAGCATCGCAATCCGCATCACACGCAAGACAGTTTGCCGATTGAGCGTCTGGGATTTACCCACGAAGATCTGGATATCGTCTTGCAGCGCTATAACCAGGTGCTCGATATCAGCCGCGATGATCTGGAAGAAATTTTCCTGCAGACAGAAATGCTGGCGTATCGCCGCCGGTTTGGCGAAACCGTGTGCGGCGACATCATGTCGGGCGATATCGTGGCGGTCGAATTTGCCACCGAACTGGAAGACGCCTGGCAACTGATGCTGCGACACAAACTCAAGGCCATGCCGGTGCTGGACCGGGCGCGGCGAGTGATCGGCATCATCACCCGCACCGACTTTTTGCATCATGCTGCGCCACCGGCCTATAGTGGATTGCGGGCAGCCTTGCAGGCATTGCTGCGACGCGCGCACCACAGTCATTCCGCCAAGCCGGAGGTGGTCGGGCAAATCATGAGCGTCGACGTCAAGACCGTTGCCAGAGACTTGCCGATTGTGCAATTGGTTGGCTTGATGACTGACGGTGGCGTGCATCAGGTGCCGGTGATCGACGACGACCGGCGGCTGGTGGGCATGGTCAGCCGTTCAGACATGATTGCGGCGTTGTATGAAAACAATCTGGGGCAGGCGCGCAATCCGGAAAGCGCAATCCCGGCCGGCTGAACCATTTGCCGGTGCCGTATCTAAAATCAAGAGAGCAAGAAGAGCGGCATGCCGGTCACGGCGTGCGGTCGATAGGTGGAGGAGACACAAGGAGAATAATCATGCGCATTATGTTGATGTTGCTGGTGTTGGCGGGTTTGTTGTCGGCGTGCGAACGCAAGGATCAGATGCCGAAACCTACGGTGGCGGGGGATTCGCACGTGGTGCCGGATGCCGCGGGGCGGCGCTAGGCGCGACGGGCAGCGGTAGTGAGGTAAAGAGTTGGTCGGGTTGTTGATGCGCTCGTTATGCGATTTGTGAATATCACATATCGCCAGAATAAAGCGGACATCGCGTTCGGCGATCGATATAGTTGCACCTGTCTCCTCCAATTTCCTCCTAAAGAATTGGATTTAGCCCGCAGCCTCAGGTTCGCGGGCTTTTTTTTGTCCGTCGTATGCGACTTCGTGCTTCTTGGTAAGATGTGCGGGCAATATTGCCGCAGTTTTTGTAAAGATGCCTGCCCCATGTCTCAAACACCTCCCGTTCGCCCTGATACGCCATGTGTTGCCGTTTGCTCAACCACGTTCGACGATGTCTGTCGCGGTTGTGGCCGTACCGTCGTGGAGGTTTCTCAGTGGGTGTTCATGACGCAGGAAGAAAAAGACGTGGTGTGGGAGCGGATTCTGGCAGAGGGATATCCGCGCCGCCAGGGGTAGGCAATCGGTAGCGCGGCGGCAATGCCGGCAACTGCGTTAATTGGTGAAAAACAATACGCCGGCCCGGCGCAGCATGTCGCTCAGCGCGATCAGTGGCAGTCCGGTGAGTGCGGTCGGATCGCTGCTGTCGATTCTTTCGAGGATGGCGATGCCCAATCCCTCATTCTTGGCGCTGCCGGCGCAATCGTATGGCTGCTCGATGCGCAGATAGGCATCCAGTTCGGCATCGGCCAAGTCGCGAAACGTGACAAAAGTCTGGATATTGATCAGTTGTGCTGCGCTCGCATGGTTGTTGCGGCTATCCCAGAGGCATAGGGCAGTATGGAAAACGACGCGGCGGCCGCGCATCTTTTGCAATTGCTTCAATGCGTTTTGATGGTTGCCGGGCTTGCCGATCTGTTCGCCGTCCAGTGTTGCTACCTGATCCGAGCCGATGATCAATGCATCTGGTGTCGTCTTTGCAACAGCCCGGGCTTTTTCGCGCGCCAGTCGCAATGCGGTCGCTTCCGGCGCCTCTCCTGTCAGCGGCGTTTCATCAATGGCGGGGACGATGACATCGAATGGCAAGCGCAAACGCGACAGCAATTCTTTGCGATAGGCGGAGCCGGAGGCCAGAATCAGGCGTGGAAATGAGGGCGAAGCGGGCATCGTGCGTAAAAGGTAACGGGGATGAACGTCAAAATGCGCTAAGGCTTTGACTGATAAGGGGAAACGCTGTTATTATCGCAGGTTTTCCGAATTCTGCTTTCGCCATGAGTGCTTTTGTGATTGACGCATTTGAGTTCAGTCGGCTGAAAGAGCGCGCCCAAGGCGCGTTTGCGGTAAGCGATCTGAGCAGGTTGTCGGCTGAGTCTGTTGATCAGTCCGGTACCATTTCCTGGTCTGTCGTGGGTGGTTCTGACAAGTATGGGCACTTGCAGTTGGCATTGTCGGTTTCCGGCACGGTCAATCTGGTGTGTCAGCGTTGTCTGAATGCCTTGCCGTTCGAGATTGCTTCGGAATCGGTTCTGCTGCTCGCCAGGGATGATGCTGATGCTGATGCTATCGAGCAAATGCTTGATAACGATGCGATTGACGTTATTGTTGGCACTTCGGCTCTGGATGTTGGTTCTCTGGTCGAGGATGAGGCTTTGCTGGCATTGCCAGTGGCGCCCAAGCACGATGTTTGTCCTGATGCCGGGGTGAGTGAGTTGCTGCAGGCCAAGAAGGAGTCGCCGTTTTCGGTGCTGAAAAATTTAAAGTAGTAAAGTGCGCGCAAGTCTCAGGCTTGCGAAATATAAAGTTTCTCGGTTGGGCAGTCAGTTTGCTGGCCGGATATGTTAAAATTTTAGAACTTAAGGTTTAGGAGTTATCATGGCTGTTCAGCAAAACAAAAAGACCCCATCCAAGCGCGGTATGCATCGTGCACACGATTTTCTGGTTGCGCCTCCGCTGGCCGTTGAACCAACAACTGGCGAAACGCATCTGCGTCACCACATCAGCCCTAACGGTTTCTACCGTGGGCGTAAAGTTCTGAAGACTAAGAACGACGAGTAATCAGCCTTGCTGTTTATGGCGGAATGCGGCGCAATGAGTTTCTCACTTGGCGCCGCTTTTCATATGCAAAATCGGCTTAGCGCGTCATTTTGAATCGCGCCAAATCTGCCCCATAATGTGGGTTGGCAAGGCTCTGAATCAAAACAATGACCATCAAAATTTCTATCGACTGTATGGGCGGCGATCATGGCCCGTCTGTCACCGTTCCTGCCGCAATCTCTTTCCTTCATCATGAACCTGATGCCGAACTGATATTGGTTGGCCAGGAAGAGGTCTTGCTCGCTGCGCTGAAAAAGCACAAGCTGGTAAATCATCCTCGCATTTCCATTCAAGCTGCATCCGAAGTCGTCACCATGGATGATTCCGTGGAGGTGGCGTTGCGCCGTAAAAAAGACTCATCCATGCGTGTTGCGATCAACATGGTCAAGGATGGTCGGGCGCAGGCTGCAGTATCGGCCGGCAATACCGGTGCGTTGATGGCGGTATCCCGCTATGTGCTGAAAACGATTCCCGGCGTCGATCGTCCGGCGATCTGCACCATTCTTCCGAATCAGAAAGACGGCCCCACTTATATGCTGGATCTGGGTGCGAACGTCGATTGCGAACCGCAGCACTTGCATCAGTTTGCACTGATGGGGTCGGCGCTGGTTTCCGCGATGGAGGGCAAGCCCAAGCCAACGGTGGGGCTGCTCAATGTCGGCGAGGAAGAAATCAAAGGCAATGATCTTGTCAAGCATACTGCCGAGTTGCTGCACGCGGATCACGAAAAGGGCATACTCAACTTCTACGGTAATGTCGAAGGCAATGATATTTTCGAAGGCACGACAGACATTGTTGTCTGCGACGGCTTTGTCGGCAATGTCACGCTGAAGGCATCCGAGGGGTTGGGGCGCTTCGTCAAGAGTGTTTTGACGACCGAGTTCAAGAAGGGCATATTCAACAAGCTGGGTGCCTTGATTGCGTATGGCGCCATCAAGGCATTGTCGCGTCGTCTCAATCCTTCTCGTTACAATGGTGCCAGTTTGCTGGGTCTGCGCGGATTGGTATTCAAGAGTCACGGTGGCGCCGATGTTTATGCTTTTGAATGGGCCATCAGGCGCGCGTATGATGCCGCGAAGTATGATGTGCTGTCGCGTATTACCGCGACGATGGCAGAATTGATCCCGCAGGTGGAGGCGTTGCATGCGCAGGGACGCGCGGCATCATCGATTGAACCAACCGAATCAACAGAACAGAAAACGGTATGACTCTCTATAGCAAAATTGTCGGAACCGGCAGCTATTTGCCACCCAAGCGTGTGACCAACGACGATTTGGCGAAGCAATTGGCCGAGAAGGGCATTGAAACTTCGGATGAGTGGATTGTTTCGCGCAGCGGTATTTCCGCGCGCCACTATGCTGAAGATGATGTGCTGTCGAGCGATCTGGCAGTCATTGCTGCACAGCGCGCGCTTGACATGGCCGGCTTGCAGCCGGGTGATCTGGACCTGATCATTCTGGCCACGTCCACGCCCGACCATTTGGGTGGATTCCCCAGTACCGCCTGTGTGGTGCAGCGCAAGCTCGGCATCACCAACGGCGCGCCGGCGATGGATGTGCAGGCGGTGTGCAGCGGTTTCGTCTATGCCATGACAGTGGCGGACAGTTTCATCAAATCCGGCGCCCACAAAAAAGTGCTGGTGATCGGCACGGAAGTCTTTTCCCGTATTCTCAATTTCGAAGACCGTACCACCTGCGTCCTGTTCGGTGACGGTGCCGGTGCGGTTGTCATGACGGCCTCCGGCGAGCCGGGTATTTTGGCGGCAAAGCTGCATGCCGATGGCAGTCACGGCGACATCCTTTGTGTGCCGGGCAGCGTCAGCAATGGCGCGCTGGCTGGCAGTGCTTTCTTGCATATGGATGGTCCGGCGGTCTTCAAGCTGGCCGTATCAGTGCTCGATAAAGTTGCGCGTGAGGCATTGCAAAGCGCCGGTGTCGACGCATCTGAGGTGGATTGGCTGATACCGCATCAAGCCAATTTGCGCATCATGCAGGGCACCGCGAAAAAGCTGGGTTTGCCATTGGAAAAAATGGTAATTACGCTTGGTGAGCATGGCAATACTTCGGCAGCATCGATTCCGCTGGCGCTCGATCATGCGGTGCGTGATGGTCGCGTGAAAGCCGGGCAGACCGTGTTGATGGAAGGTGTCGGCGGCGGCTTTACCTGGGGTGCGGTGCTCGCCAGGATGTAAAATCCGGGGCTGGGTGCTACAGAATAACTCGAATAATTTTTTGATTACGATATACGCATGACAAAATTCGCTTTTGTATTTCCAGGTCAGGGTTCGCAGGCAATCGGCATGCTGAATGGCTTCGCTGATAATGCTGTAGTCAAGGCAACCGTGGCAGAGGCCTCCGATGCGCTGCAATTCGATCTGGGCAAATTGATTGCCGAAGGTCCGAAGGAAGATCTCGATCTCACCACCAATACTCAGCCGGTCATGTTGACGGCAGCGGTGGCGTTTTATCGGGCCTGGCTGGCAGCAGGCGGATCGGTGCCGGCGCTGGTCGCGGGACATAGTCTTGGTGAATATTCGGCGCTGGTAGCTGCCGGTGTGATCGCATTTAAGGATGCGGTGCCGCTGGTGCGCTTTCGGGCGCAGGCAATGCAGGAAGCTGTGCCGGTCGGTCAGGGCGGAATGGCGGCCATTCTCGGCTTGTCCGATGAGGATGTGCGCGCGGCCTGTATCGAAGCGGCGCAAGGTGAGGTTGTCGAAGCGGTCAACTTCAATGCGCCGGCGCAGGTGGTGATTGCCGGTCACAAGGCCGCCGTTGAGCGTGCTTGTGAAGTTGCCAAGGGCAAGGGCGCCAAGCGTGCCTTGACGCTGCCGGTTTCGGCACCGTTCCATTCGTCGTTGCTCAAGCCGGCCTCGGACCGTCTGCAAACCTATCTGGCCAATGTTGCCTTTGCCGCGCCGCAGATTCCGCTGATCAACAACGTTGATGTTGCCATCGTCAGTGATCCTGCAGCCATCAAGGATGCGCTGGTGCGTCAGGCGGCCAGTGCCGTGCGTTGGGTCGAGACGGTGCAAAAGATGTCGGCAGAGCAGGTTACGCATGTCATCGAGTGTGGTCCGGGCAAGGTCCTGACCGGACTGAGCAAGCGGATCAATGGTGATTTGATCGGCGATGCGATTGTCGATCAGGCTTCTTTGGATAAAGTATTGGAATTGTTGAAATGAGCGCTCAAAATCTGCAGAATCAAGTGGCTCTGGTCACCGGCGCGTCGCGCGGCATTGGTCGTGCCATCGCCCAGGAATTGGTGCGTCAGGGTGCAAAAGTGGTCGGCACGGCAACTTCGGCTGCCGGTGCTGCCGCCATCACCGACTATCTGGAAGCGCTGCAGCCTGGCTGCGGCAAGGGCGTCGTTCTGAATGTCAATGATGGTGCGGCATGTGTCGCGGTCATTGAGGATGTGCAAAAAGAATTCGGCAGTCTCGCTATCCTCGTCAATAATGCCGGCATCACGCAAGATCAGCTGGCAATGCGGATGAAGGATGAGGAGTGGGACAGTGTCATCTCGACCAATCTGACCGCGGTGGGGCGCTTGTCGCGCGCGGTATTGCGCGGCATGATGAAGGCCAGGCATGGTCGTATCATCAACATCACTTCGGTGGTCGGCTCGGCCGGCAATCCGGGGCAAATGAATTACGCTGCAGCCAAGGCTGGCGTGGCAGGCATGAGCCGTGCGCTGGCGCGTGAAATCGGCAGCCGCAACATCACTGTCAATTGCATCGCGCCCGGTTTTATCGATACCGATATGACCAAGGCCCTGAGCGAGCAGCAGACCGCCGCCTTGCTGCAGCAAATCCCGCTGGGACGTCTGGGAGCGCCGGAAGATGTGGCGGCAGCGGTGGCCTTTCTGGCATCATCGCAGGCTGCATACATCACTGGCACAACCTTGCACGTCAATGGCGGCATGTACATGAGTTAAAGGGTGCTCAGGCGCTTTTGGCAGCAACTTACTTATTCTTGTTAAGAATACTTAAAAGTAAATTTTTGGCGCGCAAACCTGATAAAATGCGCGCACTTTTGTAACCTATCCACTGGAGGCACAACATGTCCGATATCGAACAACGCGTTAAAAAGATCGTCGCTGAACAACTGGGCGTCGCTGAAGCAGACATCAAGACCGAATCTTCTTTTGTTGACGATCTGGGTGCAGACTCGCTCGATACAGTTGAGTTGGTGATGGCACTGGAAGATGAGTTCGAAATGGAAATTCCGGACGAACAAGCTGAAAAAATTACAACCGTGCAACAGGCGATCGATTACGCCAAGGCACACGTCAAGGCCTAAGCTGGTTTTGAACGACTCTAGGAGAATTGCTTGAGCCGCTCACGTGAACGTCGTGTAGTCATTACCGGTCTGGGGTGCATTTCACCTGTTGGCAATACCATTGCCGACGCGTGGGGTGCAGTCAAAGAGGGTAAGTCGGGCATTGCCACCATCACAAAGTTCGATGCGACGCCTTTCACCACCCACTTTGCGGGTGAAGTGAAGGGTTTCAATATCGAGGACTACATTCCTGCCAAGGAAGCCCGTCACATGGATACCTTTATCCATTACGGCATGGCGGCAGGGATGCAGGCCATGCAGGACAGCGGCCTGGTAGTTACCGAAGAAAACGCCGAGCGTATCGGTGTCATCATCGGCTCCGGCATCGGTGGTTTGCCCCTGATCGAACAAACGCATGAAGAACTGACCAATCGCGGCCCGCGCCGCATCAGTCCATTCTTCATTCCTGCCTCTATCATCAACATGATTTCGGGCAACTTGTCGATCAAATACGGTCTTAAGGGCCCCAATCTCGCAATCGTGACAGCGTGCACGACAGGCTTGCACTGCATTGGCGCTGCCGGCCGCATGATTCAGTACGGCGATGCCGATGTGATGATTGCAGGTGGTGCCGAATCGAGCGTATCGCCGCTCGGTATTGGTGGCTTCGCCTCGGCGCGTGCATTGTCGACGCGCAATGACGATCCGGCCACTGCTTCGCGCCCGTGGGACAAGGACCGAGATGGCTTCGTGCTCGGCGAGGGCGCCGGCGTGATGATGCTGGAAGAGTATGAGCATGCCAAGGCACGTGGTGCCAAGATTTATGCCGAGCTGCTTGGTTTCGGCATGAGTGGCGATGCTTATCACATCACCGCACCGAATCTGGACGGTCCGCGTCGTTGTGTGCTTTCCGCTTTGCGCGATGCCGGTATCAACGGTGATCAGGTGCAGTACCTGAATGCGCACGGCACTTCCACGCCGCTCGGCGACAAGAATGAAACCGATGCCATCAAGGCCGCTTTCGGCGATCATGCTTACAAGATGGTCGTCAACTCCACCAAGTCAATGACAGGTCATTTGCTCGGTGGCGCAGGCGGGCTGGAGTCGGTCTTTACCGTACTTGCCTTGCATCATCAAATATCCCCTCCCACGATTAACATCGTCAATCAGGATCCGGAATGTGATCTCGATTATTGTGCTAACCAGGCGCGTGATATGAAAATTGATATTGCCGTCAAGAATTCATTTGGATTCGGTGGTACCAACGGCACATTGGTCTTCGGCAAGATGTAAAGTGTTTTTCTCGGCTTTCAGGTGAAAGCCGAGGTTTGCCTTTTGTTCCGGATCTTATGTCGATAGCAGTATCTGCGGATATCAAGCCTTCTCGCCTGCTTCTTGTCATCATGGCCACGCTGTCGGCGGGTTTTGCCTTGGGTGGCGTGGCTGCCGGTTTGCTATTGACGGCACGCTGGCCACTCTGGTGGCGGCTGGCGCTGGTGCTGATAACGCTGCTGGCGGCAGCGCTCGGATTTTATTGTGTATTGCGCAGCCGGCGCACGGTGTGGCTCCACATATCCGGCACCGGACAAATCCGGCTGGTGGAGCATCGTCAGCAAGGCAATGCCAAGCTCGCCCGGCAAGTAATGAAGGGTGGACTGGCGCAGTTGCTGCCAGGCTCGACGATCTGGTCCGGTTTGCTGCTGTTGCGCCTGCGGCTTGAAGGCGGCGGCACCAGAATTGTTCCGATTTTGCCGGATTCGGTCTCGAAAGAAACCTTCAAGGCATTGAAAGTTGCGTGCCGTTGGGCGGCCAGCCACAATAGTCAGATTATTGAGCATACAATTCACGAAAGGTGACGCGCTTGCCTGCAATCATGATGTTGCCATGTGTCAATGAATTGATTCACGCGCAAGTAGCAGAAAAACAAGGAAACTGAATTTGACGACGGAACGCGAAATAGATCAGCTGCTTGTCGAGCGCGTACAGCGTGGCGACAAGAAGGCGTTCGAACTATTGGTTGCCAAGTATCAAAGAAAGCTGATGCGACTTGTTTCGCGGCTGGTGCGCGACCAGGCGGAAGCCGAGGACGTCGTGCAGGAAGCATTCATCAAGGCTTATCGCGCCTTGCCCCAATTTCGCGGCGATTCCGCGTTTTATACCTGGCTGTACCGGATTGGCATCAACACGGCGAAAAACTATCTGGTGACGCTCGGACGCCGGGCGCCGACCTCAACTGAAGCCGATGCAGAAGAAGCTGAAACTTTTGACGATGGCGAGCACCTAAGGGACATCAACACGCCGGAGTCGATGCTTGCTACCAAGCAAATAGCGCAAACCGTTAATGTGGCGATGGAAGCTTTACCTGAGGAATTGCGCACTGCAATCACATTGCGCGAGATCGAAGGATTGAGTTATGACGAAATTGCTGAAGCAATGGGATGCCCCATCGGCACGGTGCGCAGTCGTATTTTCAGAGCGCGGGAAGCTATTGCTGACAAGCTGAGACCTTTATTGGGCACTGCACTCGACAAGCGCTGGTGATTGATAAAGATAATTTTGGGTGATGGAACCGAGCGATTAATTATGAACACCAAAGACATGAGCAGGGAACAGATTTCGGCGCTGGCTGACGGCGAACTCGTCGACCAGCAGATCGATATTGCGCTGGCTGTGCTGCGCAAACCAGAAGAGCAGGTCACGTGGGATCTGTATCATCAGATCGGCGACGTGCTGCGATCCGATGAGATGGGCTTTTCCCTGAGCGCTGACTTCGCCTCCCGAATGAGCGCCAGACTGGATGCGGAACCGGCAATTGTTGCGCCGCAACTCAAGACGGGGACTGTCGAGCAGATTATCGTGCGCGCGGTATCGAACGGCAGCATACAGCGCAGCCGCATGATCCGTCGCTTTGCCATGCCCGGTGCGGCGATGGCAGCAGCAGTGGCGGCAGTGGTTTTCGTGGTCGTGCCGCAGCAATCGGCAATCGTGGCAGATGCTGCGCCTGCCGCAGCGCCGGTGGTCATGGCCAGCACGGTTTCTACCGTATCCGGACCGGTTGCCGATACCAAGAGCGTTCAGTTCAGCAGCCTCGCGCAGCAGGGTGAAGTCACCCGTGATCCGCGTATCGACGACTATCTGCTGGCACACCAGCGTTTCTCTCCTTCCCTGTACAGTACAGCCCAATATGCTCGTTCGGCTGCTTTTGCCATTGACTCTGACAAATAATATGCGGCAAGCACAAGGTTTGCTCAGGTTCGCACTCTTGCTTTCGGCTTGCATTGCATTTTCAGTGCATGCCGAAACAGCGGTATCTGACAAGGTAAGCAGTAATCAGGACGCGCAAACCTTGCTGAAGAAGATTCAGTCTGCTGCACAGCGACTCAATTACTCCGGCACATTCGTGTATCAGCAAGCCAACCAGATGCGCACGTCGAGAATCACGCATCTGCTGTTCGGCAAGAATGAAGTCGAGAAACTGGAAGTACTCGACGGCAAGCCGCGGGAATACATCCGCAGCAATGACGATGTCGCCTGTTATGTCCCGGAAACCAAAACGGTCCTGATTGAAAAGCGGGTGACACGGGACGTGTTCCCGGCAATTCTGGCCGCCAATCCTACCGATCTGGTCGATTATTACAACGTCAGGATGGGCGAGACCGGTCGCGTTGCGGGTCTCGACTGTCAGGCTATCGTACTGGAACCGAAGGACAAGTTGCGCTACGGCTACAAATTGTGGGCCGACAAGGCGACCGGCTTGTTGCTCCGGGCGCAGACCTTTGATGCCAAGAACGAAATCGTCGAACAGATTTCATTTACACAAATCGAAATCGGCAATATCGACCACAGCCGCGTCAAGACCAGTTTCCCGAATACCAATGGCTGGCACGTGGAAAATGCGGTGATGAGCCAGGTCAACCTGTCGGGCTGGAGTGTGACGCCGCCGCCCGGTTTCAAGAAGATTCAGGAAGTCCGGCGGCTGATTTCAGATACCCAGAATTCAGGTGCGCGGACCGCCCAAAGCGGCAACACCACGCAGCGCGAAGTGTCGCAGATCGTCTTTTCGGATGGTCTTGCTGCCATCTCCGTGTTCATTGAGCCCGGTTCGCAAAGCCGGACTGAGGGATCAATGCAGCAAGGGGCAATGAATATTGTCGGACGTCGTCAGGGTGACTACTGGCTGACCGTAGTAGGGGAAGTGCCTGGCGCAGCAATTCGGCAGGTATCAAATTCGATCGAATTCAAATCCAAATAAAATTTATGACGACAATGGCTCCTGTGAAAAAGATTTTGTTGGCATCGCTTCTGAGTACTTCGGCATTTCTGGCTCCTCCATTGATTGGCATCACCGTCGCCCAGGCTGCTCCTGCGGTCGCCGGCTTGCCTGACTTTGCCGACATCGTGGATCGTACCGGTCCGGCAGTCGTCAATATCCGCACGACCGAACGCGTCAAGGCCGGACAGCCTCAGGCTGGTGGCGATGATGAAGAAATGCAGGAATTCTTCCGTCGCTTTTTTGGCGTGCCGATGCCGCGTCAGCAGCCGCAACCCAATGCACCGCGCAGTAACCGCAAGCCGCAACAGCAAGAAGAAGTGCCGCGCGGCGTCGGTTCCGGTTTCATCATTTCAGCGGACGGTTACCTGCTGACCAATGCGCACGTCGTCGATGGCGCCAGCGATGTCTATGTCACGCTGACCGACAAGCGCGAACTCAAGGCCAAGATCATCGGCTCCGACACGCGTACCGATGTGGCCCTGCTCAAGATCGAAGCGAGCAATCTGCCGCGTCTGGTGATGGGTGATTCGGACAAGATCCGCGCCGGCGAATGGGTGCTGGCAATCGGTTCGCCATTCGGTCTGGAAAGCACGGTCACGGCCGGTATCGTCTCGGCCAAGGCGCGCGATACAGGTGATTACCTGCCATTGATTCAGACTGACGTTGCCGTCAATCCCGGCAATTCGGGCGGACCGCTGATCAACATGAAGGGCGAAGTGATCGGTATCAATTCCCAGATTTACAGCCGTTCCGGCGGCTTCATGGGGATTTCATTTGCGGTGCCTATCGATGAAGCGCTGCGCGTGTCGGATCAGCTCAAGGCCAGCGGCAAAGTGACGCGCGGCCGTATCGGGGTTCAGATCGGTGAAGTTACCAAGGAAGTAGCGGAGTCACTCGGCCTGAGCAAGGCACAGGGTGCGCTGGTGCAACGTGTCGAACCGGGCGGCCCGGCGGAAAAGGGCGGCCTCGAAGCCGGCGATATCATTCTCAAGTTCAATGGCGCGACCATTGACAAGCCAAGCGATTTGCCGCGCATGGTGGGTTCCACCAAGCCGGGTTCCAAGGCCACGGTCAGTGTCTGGCGCAAGGGCAGTGCGCGTGATGTGAGTCTGACCATCGTTGAGCTGGAATCGGACAAGGCGGTCAAGGCCGAGGAAAAGAAAGCCAGGCCGGAAGCAACGCCGAACGCGCTGGGACTGATCGTCAGCGATCTGAGCGATGCCCAGAAGAAGGAACTGAAGGTCGAGAACGGCGTACTGGTTGAGGCTGCATCGGGTGTGGCGGCAGCAGCGGGCTTGCGTCCCGGTGATGTAGTGCAGCGACTCAATGATGTCGATATCAAGGACGCCAAGCAACTCAATGCACTGGTGGCCAAACTTGATTCGAAGAAGCGCGCGGCAGTGCTGGTCAGAAGAGGCGACTCTTCGCAGTTCATTCCGTTGCGACCAAATTCGGGTAACTGATCCGGCTGGTGCAGCGTGCTGCACCACAATCTCCGGGTTGGCACCAGCAGCAAAGGCTGCATGTCTTTCAGGCATGCAGCCTTTTTACCGATTCATGTTCGATGATCCGTGTCTGATGCAGGATGTCAGATACAACGCCGGCGACGATAACTTCATGGTACTTCCTCACTTTACGATCTACTCCCGTTCCTATTGCCATCTTTGCGACGACATGTTGCAGGCGCTGAAGTCGCTGGAAGGGGAGCATCAGTTTACCGTCGACATGATCGATGTTGATGCTGATGAAGCGCTGGTCGCGCTGTACGATGAGTTGGTGCCGGTGTTGTTCGGACGACATCAAAATGGCGAGCCGGTCCGGCTTTGTCATTACTTTCTTGATCAGGACAGGGTCCGTTCCTTTTTGGCAATATCCTGATCACGCCGCCCGGAAGCCGGGCGTCACAGCTTGCTCCGGTGATATTTCCGGAAAACGATCGTCCTTTGGTGCCTCTGGTTGCGCGTCACGTCCCTGTTTTAACGGGCTTTCTACTCTGAAATCCGGTAAAATGCGGAATCGAATAACCTGCTGCGAAGGCGCTCGCCTGGGGAGTAAGAACCCCGTTCGGAGCGCCTTTTTTTGTAATAGCCTTGTCATTATTAATGAACAATATCCGCAATTTCTCGATCATCGCCCATATCGACCACGGCAAATCCACGCTTGCAGATCGCATCATTCAGCTCTGCGGCGGCCTTTCCAATCGTGAAATGGAAGCACAGGTTCTCGACTCGATGGATATCGAGCGTGAACGTGGCATCACGATCAAGGCGCAAACTGCAGCCTTGCTTTACAAGGCACGCGACGGTCAGATCTACAATCTGAACCTGATCGACACGCCGGGTCACGTCGACTTCAGTTATGAAGTCAGCCGTTCCCTGTCCGCGTGCGAAGGTGCTTTGCTGGTAGTGGATGCGTCGCAAGGGGTGGAGGCGCAGACCGTCGCCAATTGCTATACCGCGCTTGAACTTGGCGTGGAAGTGGTGCCGGTGCTCAACAAGATCGATCTGCCATCGGCCGATCCCGATAACGCCAAGAGCGAAATCGAAGAAGTGATCGGCATTGACGCTTCCGACGCCACACCGTGCTCGGCCAAGACCGGTCTCGGCGTGGAAGACGTGATCGAAGCGCTGATCGCCAAGGTGCCGGCGCCGAAAGGTGATCCTGCTGCACCGCTGCAGGCATTGATCGTCGATTCCTGGTTCGATAACTATGTCGGCGTCGTGATGCTGGTGCGCGTCATGAACGGCACGCTGCGTCCCAAGGACAAGATTTTCCTGATGGCCAACGGCTCCCAGCATCTGACCGAAAGCATCGGTGTGTTCACACCGAAATCGCAAGTACGCGAAACGCTGTCGGCCGGGCAGGTGGGTTTCATCATTGCCGGCATCAAGGAGCTCAAGGCTGCCAAGGTTGGCGATACCGTCACGCTGGTCAACAACAAAGCCGCCGAACCATTGCCGGGCTTCAAGGAAGTGCAGCCGCAAGTCTTTGCCGGTCTGTTCCCGGTCGAAGCCAATCAGTACGATGCCTTGCGCGATTCGCTGGAAAAACTGAAGCTCAATGACGCCGCGCTGCAGTACGAGCCGGAAGTGTCGCAGGCGCTGGGCTTCGGCTTCCGCTGCGGCTTCCTCGGCCTGCTGCATATGGAAATCGTCCAGGAGCGGCTCGAGCGCGAGTTCGACATGGATCTGATCACCACTGCGCCAACGGTTATCTATGAAGTGGTCATGCGCGACGGCACCATCCTGATGGTGGACAACCCGTCCAAGATGCCGGAGCCGTCCAAGATCGAAGAAGTGCGCGAACCAATCGTGACGGTCAATCTGTACATGCCGCAAGAATATGTGGGCGCAGTCATTACGCTGTGTACCCAGAAGCGTGGCGTGCAGATCAACATGAGCTATCACGGCAAGCAGGTGCAACTGACTTATGAAATGCCGATGGCGGAAATCGTGCTCGATTTCTTTGATCGTCTGAAGTCGACCTCGCGTGGTTATGCCTCGATGGATTATGAATTCAAGGAATACCGTTCGGCCGATGTGGTCAAGGTTGACATGCTGATCAACAGCGAGAAGGTGGATGCGCTGGCGATCATTGTGCACCGGGCCAACAGCCAGTTCCGCGGTCGCGCAGTGGCGGCCAAGATGCGTGAACTGATTCCGCGCCAGATGTTCGATGTGGCGATTCAGGCCGCCATCGGCGCCACCATCATCTCGCGTGAAAACGTCAAGGCCTTGCGCAAGAACGTGCTGGCCAAGTGCTATGGCGGTGACATCAGCCGCAAGCGCAAGCTGCTGGAAAAACAAAAGGCCGGCAAGAAGCGCATGAAGCAAGTCGGCTCGGTGGAAATTCCTCAGGAAGCTTTCCTGGCAATTTTACAGGTGGAAGAAAAATGAACCTGCAGTCTCTTCTGGGCAACTTTGCGCTCATTCTTTTTGTATTGATGGTGATTACCGGCGTCGTCTGGTTTCTGGATGTGTTTTTCCTGTCGAAGCAGCGCCGCGCCAAAGCCGATGCGGCGTTGGCCGAGTTTGATGCACGCGTTGCCAAGCTGAGCGGCGACGGCATCAAGACCGACACCGGCGGCCGTGCCGCGCTGGAGTCGCGGCTCATGAAGCAGCCGACCTGGATCGAATATTCCGGCAGCTTCTTCCCGGTGATCGCGCTGGTGTTTTTCCTGCGCTCATTCCTCTACGAACCGTTCAAGATTCCATCGAGCTCGATGGTGCCGACCTTGCTGGTGGGTGATTTGATTCTGGTGAACAAATTCACTTACGGCATTCGCCTGCCGATCGTGAACAAGAAAATCATCGAGATCAATCATCCGGAACGCGGCGACGTCATGGTGTTCAAATATCCGAAGGATGTGTCGGTCGATTACATCAAACGCGTGGTTGGCGTTCCAGGTGATAAAATCATCTATAAAAACAAGCGACTAACGGTGAATGGTAAAGAAGTTTCTTACCAGCCACTACCCGATTATCTCGATGAGGAGACTCTGACGTATTATAAGCAGTGGCAGGAAGACCTGACCAAGGCCGGGCACAAGATCCTCACCGATGACCGTGCGCCCGCCTTTGTCCCGAATCCTGACGCGTTTCCGCAGCATGAACTGTGTACTTACAATGCCGAAGGCTTTGCGTGTACGGTACCGGCAGGCAACTACTTCATGATGGGCGACAACCGGGATAACAGCCTGGACAGCCGCTACTGGGGTTTTGTGCCGGATCAGAACATTGTCGGAAAAGCATTTTTTGTCTGGATGAATCTGGGCAATCTGAAACGGATTGGCAGTTTCCATTAAGCATCTTTGTGGAGGCAGAGGCACTACTCTATTCCAGCAACTCCCGCGACCGGACCGGCTGATGTGTCGGGCCGGAGTGTCGCGGTCAGGGTCGCATGCCGGCAGTCATGCCTGCGGCCCATGTGACGGATGAATACATGGATCCCTTAATATTGCAAAATCGGCTAGGCCACGTTTTCAAGGACGCTTCGTTGCTGCAGCAGGCCTTGACGCATCGTAGCCATAGCAGCTTGCATAATGAACGTCTGGAGTTTTTGGGCGACTCGATTCTCAATTGCGTGGTCGCGTCCTTGCTCTTTGATCGTTATAACAAGATCGATGAAGGTGATCTGTCCCGTTTGCGCGCCAATCTTGTCAAACAGCAATCATTGTACGAAATAGCACAGCGCCTGGAGTTGTCCCAATTCCTGCGGCTCGGCGAAGGTGAGCTGAAGTCGGGTGGTTTCCGCCGGCCGTCGATTCTGGCCGATACGCTGGAAGCCTTGTTCGGCGCCATCTTTCTCGATGACGGCTTCAATGCCGCGCGCGATGTGATTCGCGCTTTGTACATCCCGATTCTCGATACCGTCGACCCGAAAACTCTGGGCAAGGACGCCAAGACATTGTTGCAGGAATATCTGCAAGGCAAAAAGATCGCCTTGCCGCAATACAATGTGGTCGCCACCCACGGCGCGGCGCATAATCAGGAATTCGAAATCGAATGTCTGGTACCGAAGCTGGAAATACAGGTGTTCGGTACCGGTGGCAGTCGTCGTGCCGGTGAGCAGGCGGCGGCCAAGCTGGCGCTGGAAGCAGTGCAGACCGCGCTGGCCAAAACCCCGGCCGCGACCCGCAAACCGCGTGCCCGCACGACGCAATTGAAGCTGGCGGGGATCGCCACCATCCAGCCTGACGCGCCGGCAGACGAAGTCGCACCAGAGGCGCCGGCGGCCAGGAGCGAGCCTAAAGCAGTCCGCCACGGCAAGGACGCGAAAGAGAGCAAAGACGACGTCAGGCTTGTTGTCAAAGCCGATGCCGTTAAAAATGACGCAGTCAAAACGGACGCAGTCAAAGGCGACAGCAATAAAGATACGGCGGCGGGCAATGTGCCTGTTGCCCCGGTCGCAGAACAGCCGGCCGGACACACCACTGAAACCGCAGCACCCAACGTTACACAAACAAAGACCGCATGACAGAAAATTCCGCCCCCGCCGACGCTTCGACTGATTTTCGATGCGGTTATATCGCCATTGTCGGTCGCCCCAATGTCGGTAAATCGACATTGATGAATGCGCTGGTTGGCGCCAAGGTCAGCATTACGTCGCGCAAGGCCCAGACCACGCGGCATCGCATCACCGGTATTCAAACCACCAGTGACACGCAGTTCGTCTATATCGATACGCCGGGTTTTCAGACCCGTCACAGCAACGCCCTGAACAAAACGCTCAACCGTACGGTGACTGGTACGCTGACTGCGGCCGACGTGATTCTGTTCGTGATCGAGGCTGGCAATTTCAGCCCGGCCGACAAGCAGGTAATGGATTTGCTGCCGGCCAACGTGCCAAGCATTCTGGTATTGAACAAGTCGGATCGCAGCAAGGACAAGAGCATCCTGATGCCGTTTGCCCAGCATGTGGCGTCCCAGCACAATTTTGCCGCAGTGGTGCCGGTGTCGGCGACGCAGCAGTTCCAGCTCGATCAGTTGCAGGACGAGATCAGCCGTTTGTTGCCGCACAATCCGCCGATGTTCGATGAAGATGACATCACCGACCGCAGCGAAAAATTCCTCGCATCCGAAATCGTGCGCGAAAAAGTATTCCGTTTTGTCGGCGATGAGTTGCCTTACACCAGCACGGTCCTGATCGAAAAATTTGAGCAGGAAGGCGATTTGCGGCGCGTGTTTGCCGCGATTCTGGTTGAGCGCGATGGCCACAAATCGATGGTGATCGGACAGAAGGGGGCTCGCCTCAAGGAAATTTCAACCCAGGCACGACTCGATATGGAACGCTTGTTCGGCGGTCCGGTGTATCTCGAAATCTGGGTCAAGGTCAAATCCGGTTGGGCCGACAATGAAGCAGGATTGCGTGCCTACGGTTACGAATAATCGCTGAACATTTTCATTTAGCCACCGGATAAGCCCTCTATGGCAGCCACACTCGCAGATACCAAAGCCGTTGTCACCGCCGTCTCTGTCGAGCCGGTTTCTTCGCCGACGGCAACCATGGCGCAAGCCGCGCGGCTGGCGGCAGTTCCGGCCCAGCCAGCAGCCCGTCGCAGTCGCGTCGCCGAGCATCGGGTGCAAGCGCAGCCGGGTTTTGTTCTGCACAGTTATCCCTATAAAGAAACCAGCCTGATCGTCGACGTCTTTTCGCGCGAGCATGGCCGGGTAGCGCTGGTAGCCAAAGGCGCCAAGCGACCGCATTCCAAATTGCGCGGCGTGTTGCAGACATTTCAACCGCTGTCGGTAAGCTGGAGCGGCAAGTCCGAAGTCCGCACGCTGACGGACGCCGAGTGGGTCGGCGGTATGTTGCCGCTGGAGAAGTCGGCGCTGCTGTGTGGTTTCTATCTCAACGAATTGCTGGTCAAACTGCTGGCGCGCGATGATTCGCATGTGGCCTTGTTCGACCACTATGTGGCGACCCTCAATCAGCTGGCGCATGGCGAATCGCCACCGATCGTGTTGCGTCAGTTCGAACGCGCATTGCTCACCGAAACCGGCGTTGCCGCCAACTGGACCGTGTGCACCGTCAGCGGTCGCACGGTTGAACCGGCGCAAATCTATGTGATCGATCCCGAGCGCGGCGTGCGACCGGCGCGGCCGACTGACGGCTGGCCCAAGGTATCGGGCAAGACCTTGCTCGACATGGAGCACGAAGATTACCGCGATGTCACCACCCAGAGTCAGAGCAAACTGCTGATGCGCTTCTTGCTGTCGCATCATCTGGGCGGCGCGCCGCTCAATACCCGCCAGATTTTGATCGACCTGATGCAGCTATAAAAACGAGGATACCAAGGTGCTCAAAGATTTTTCCTGGTCCGGCGTGGCGGCGGGTTTCGTCGCAGTGCTGATCGGTTTCACCAGTTCGGCAGCAATCATATTTCAAGCCGCAGCCGCGGCTGGCGCCACCCCGGCGCAAATCAGTTCCTGGATCGGCGCCCTCGGCCTGGGCATGGGGCTGACCTGTATCGGTTTGTCGCTGCGTTACCGCAAACCGGTGGTGACGGCCTGGTCGACTCCGGGCGCCGCCTTGCTGGTAACCAGCCTGGCGGGGCTGCCAATGGCGCAGGCCATCGGCATCTTCATGTTTTCCGGCTTGCTGGTGACGCTGTGCGGCATCACCGGTTTGTTCGAACGCGCCATGAACCGCATTCCATTGTCGATTGCTTCTGCCATGCTGGCCGGGATTCTGGTGCGCTTCGGCATGGACGTGTTCGTGGCGATGAAACTGGAATTTGCATTGGTCTTGCTGATGTTCGCGGTGTATCTGATCGGCAAGCGGCTGTTACCACGCTACGCGATTATTCTGGTGCTGGTGGTGGGGACGCTGTTTGCCTGGAGTCAGGGCTTGCTGCAATTCGAAGCAGTGCATATGGCGTTCGCCAAGCCGGAATTCGTGATGCCGGAATTTGCGCTGACCAGCCTGCTGGGTGTCGGCATTCCATTGTTCGTGGTTACCATGGCGTCGCAAAATACGCCGGGCGTGGCGATCATGCGCGCCTCCGGTTATCAGGTGCCGGTATCGCCCCTGATGACCTGGACCGGCCTGACGACAATGGTATTGGCGCCATTCGGTTGCTTCTCGATTTGCCTGGCGGCGATTACTGCCGCCATTTGCATGGGCAAGGAAGCACATGAAGACCCTTCGCGTCGCTATATGGCGAGTGTCGCCGCCGGCGTCTTTTATGTGGTGGCCGGTATTTTTGGCGCCACCGTGGTGGCCTTGTTTGCGGCGTTTCCGAAAGCGCTGATCATGGCCATTGCCGGCCTCGCCTTGTTTGGCACTATCGCCAACGGGCTGACCGTGGCCATGGCCGACGATAAACAACGCGAAGCTGCACTGATCACTTTTCTGGTAACGGCTTCCGGCGTTTCGCTGTTCGGCATCGGTACCGCATTCTGGGGGCTGGTGGCCGGCGGTCTGACCATGCTGGTATTCAACTGGCGCGTGCGGCCCGGTCCGGTTGCTCCGGCTTCGGTTGTCGCCGGCAATCAGGCGCCGGTGGAGCGTACAGCATCGGTGGCGTCCAATTCATCTTCTCACTCAACAACTCACGGCGTGTCCAAGTAATCTCATGAGCTTCTTGCATCCAGTCGGCCCGGTCATTGAACTGGGCATCAATATCGATCACGTCGCCACCTTGCGCAATGCGCGCGGCACCGCCTATCCGGATCCGATCCGGGCGGCGCTGGAAGCCGAAGAGGCGGGCGCTGATGTGATTACCCTGCATTTGCGCGAAGACCGGCGTCACATTCGCGATGCCGATGTCGAAGCGATTCGCCCGTTGTTGCGCACGCGCATGAATCTGGAAGCGGCAGTTACCAGTGAGATGATCGATTTTTCCTGTCGCATCAAACCGCAGGATTCTTGCCTGGTGCCAGAAAAGCGGCATGAAATCACGACCGAAGGCGGTCTCGACGTGGTTACCCATTTTGCCCAGGTGCAAGCCGCAGTGCGGCAATTGCAGGCCGAAGGCATTCGCGTGAGCTTGTTCATCGATCCTGATCCGGCACAGATTCAGGCCGCTGCCGAAGTCGGTGCGCCGGTGATTGAATTGCATACCGGTCGTTATGCCGAAGCGCATGACGAACGTGAACAGCAAATCGAACTGGAGCGCGTCAAGCTGGCGGTGGATGAAGGTATCCGGCGCGGTCTCCAGGTGAATGCCGGACATGGTCTGCATTACACCAACGTGCAGGCGATTGCCGCCATTGCGCAGATTGCCGAACTCAATATCGGTCACGCCATTGTCGCGCATGCAGTGTTCGTCGGCTGGCGCAATGCCGTCAGCGAAATGAAGGCGATCATGCAAAAAGCTCGTCTGGCGCAAGGCTAGGGCTGAAATGATTTACGGCATCGGCACCGACATATTGCAGATTTCGCGTTTGAAGGCCACGCTGGCGCGACGTGGTGATCGTTTTGCGCAAAAGGTGCTGGGTCCGGAAGAGATGGAAAAATATTTGCGCCGCAAGGGCAAGGTCGAAGCGCGCGGGATCAGTTTTCTGGCGACGCGGTTTGCCGCCAAGGAAGCATTTTCCAAAGCAATCGGCATGGGCATGCGCATGCCGATGACCTGGCGGTCCGTGCAGATATTGAATGCGCCCAGTGGCAAGCCGGTGGCAGTGACCAGCGGCAGCCTCAAAGTCTGGATGGAAGAAAACGGATTGACCGCGCAGGTAAGCATCACCGATGAGGCTGAGTACGCGGTCGCCTTTGTCATTGTGGAGAAAACATGAATGTAGTTGCAACAGCATCAACCCAAGCTGCGCTCGGTCCGGTCATGCTCGATGTCGTGGGAACCACGCTGGATGCGGAAGATATTCGCCGCATTCGGCATCCGCTGACCGGCGGTGTCATCCTGTTTGCGCGGAATTATGAAAACCGTCAGCAACTGACTGCCTTGACCGCCGCCATTCACGCCGCGCGTCCCGGCGTGTTGATCGCGGTGGATCACGAAGGTGGTCGCGTGCAACGCTTCAAGACCGATGGCTTCACCCGTTTGCCCGCCATGCGCAGCCTCGGCGAGTTGTGGGAGCGCGACGTACTTGAGGCGACCAAACTGGCGACCGCCACCGGTTTCGTGCTGGCGGCAGAATTGCGCGCATGCGGCATCGACCTGTCATTTACGCCGGTGTTGGATCTCGACTTTGGCGCGTCCGGCGTGATTGGTGATCGCTCCTTCCATCGTGATCCGCGCGTGGTGACCTTGCTGGCCAAGAGCCTGAATCACGGTCTGGCGCTGGCCGGCATGGCCAATTGCGGCAAGCACTTCCCCGGTCATGGTTATGTCAAGGCTGATTCCCATACGGAAATTCCGGTCGATGAGCGCGCGCTCAAGGACATCGTTGGTGATGACGCCATGCCTTACGACTGGCTTGGCATGAGTCTGACGGCAGTCATGCCGGCGCACGTGATTTATCCCAAGGTCGATGCCAAACCGGCGGGCTTTTCCAAGAAGTGGCTGCGAATTCTGCGCAAGGATTTCGGTTTCCAGGGCGTCATTTTCAGCGACGACCTGAGCATGGAAGGTGCCAGCGTCGCCGGCAGCGTGACTGATGGTGCGCACGCGGCGCTTGATGCCGGTTGCGACATGGTGCTGATCTGCAATGCGCCCGACAAGGCCGACCAGTTGCTGGCGGAGTTGCAGGCCGACCCCGCTGCCGCGGCCGTATCGGCCACGCGTCTGGCGGCACTGGTGCCGACGGCGGCATGCGCCGATTGGGATCAGTTGCAACAAGATGAGCGCTATCGCGCAGCCCGCAAGCTGGTGCAGTCGTTGCTTTGATCAGACAGGATTGAAACGTGTCGGACGCACCAGTTACCGCCCCCCCGGCCGAGCCCGATCCGCGTCAAATCGTTCTGGAGACGGTGGCCAAGCTGCCGCCGTTGCCGGGCGTGTATCGCTACTTTGACGCCGAGGATAAACTTCTCTATGTCGGCAAGGCGCGCGATCTGAAGAAACGCGTATCGAGTTATTTTCAGAAGACGCTGACCAGTCCGCGCATCGCCATGATGGTGGAGCGCATTGCGCGACTGGAAACCACCGTCACGCGCAGCGAGGCCGAGGCGCTGCTGCTGGAAAACAATCTGATCAAAACCTTGCAGCCGCGATTCAATATTCTGTTTCGTGATGACAAGTCATATCCCTATCTTAAAATCACCGGCCATACCTATCCGCGCATGGCGTATTACCGTGGCGCGGTGGACAAGAAAAGCCAGTATTTCGGACCTTTCCCGAATGCCTGGGCGGTCAAGGAATCGATCCAGATTCTGCAAAAGGTATTTTTGCTGCGCACCTGTGAAGATACGGTGTTTGCCAATCGCACCCGGCCTTGTCTGCTGCACCAGATTCATCGCTGCAGCGGCCCTTGCGTCAAACTGATCAGCGATGAAGAGTACGCCATCGATGTCGAAAATGCGTCCAAATTCCTGCGCGGTCGCCAGACCGAGGTGTTGCAGACGCTGGAGCAAAAGATGCATGCCTTTGCCGGCGAGCTGAAGTTTGAGCAAGCTGCCGGCGTGCGCAATCAGATTGCGGCATTGTCCAGCGTATTGCATCAGCAAAGCATGGAAACCGGCAGCGATGCCGATATCGATATCATCGCCGTGGTGGTGCAGGGCGGACGGGCCTGCGTCAATCTGGCCATGGTGCGCGGTGGTCGTCATCTAGGCGATCGCGCGTATTTCCCGACGCATGTTGAAGGCGCCATCGCCACCGGAGAAGATGCGATCGAGGTCGAAGTATTGAAGGCATTTCTGGCGCAGCACTACATCGACAAATTCATTCCGGGCAATCTGATCGTCAATACCGAATTCGATGATCCGGCCTTGATGGTGGCATTGATGGAGCAGTGCGGGCATCGTATTACGCTGACGTTCCAGCCGCAGGGACAGCGCCGGCAGTGGCTGGAAATGGCGTTCAAGGGGGCGCAGATTGCATTGGCGCGCCTGCTGTCCGAGCAGGGTTCGCAACAGGCGCGTACGCGGGCGCTGGTGGATGCATTGGGTATCGACGTCGAGGATATCGACAGCTTGCGCGTCGAGTGCTTTGACATCAGCCATACGCAAGGCGAAGCGACGCAGGCGTCTTGCGTGGTGTTCCATCATCACGCGATGCAGAACGGTGAATACCGGCGTTACAACATCAATGACATCACGCCCGGCGATGACTATGCGGCGATGCGGCAGGTCTTGATGCGGCGTTATGAAAAGGTCGCCAATGGCGAGGGCACCATGCCGGATATCGTGCTGATCGATGGCGGCAAGGGCCAGGTGGAAATGGCGCGGCAGGTATTGTCGGAGCTGGGGTTGGATATCGGTCTGATTGTCGGCGTGGCCAAGGGCGAAGGGCGCAAGGTCGGGTTGGAAACACTGATTTTCGCCGATGGCCGTGCAGCACAGGAATTGGGCAAGGAGTCCGCCGCCCTGATGCTGATCGCGCAGATTCGCGACGAAGCGCACCGTTTTGCCATTACCGGCATGCGCGCCAAGCGCGCCAAAGCACGGCAGACTTCACGACTGGAGGAAATCGAAGGCATCGGTGCCAAGCGCCGGCAGAAATTGCTGGCCCGTTTTGGCGGTTTGCGGGGCGTGGCGGATGCCAGTATCGATGATCTGGCCTCGGTTGACGGCATTTCTAGACCGTTGGCAGAAGAAATATATAAGCAGCTTCATTGAGTCCTGAGCGGCGATTAATCGCAAGCCGCAAGGGTTTCGCTGGCAGGCTCTGATACTATCTCGTTAATTTGATTAACGTGCCTCTGGTTTCAAGATAAAAAAACAAACGTATGCCATTCAATATTCCGATTCTTCTTACCTGGTTGCGCGTCGCATTGATCCCTTTGGTGGTTGGTGTTTTTTATGTGCCTGAACTCGGCTTGTCCGTGATGGAACAGAGCATCGCTTCGACGGTGATATTCATCGTCGCCGCCGCGACTGACTGGTTCGACGGCTTTCTGGCGCGGCGCTGGAATCAGACTTCGGCCTTCGGTGCCTTTCTGGATCCGGTGGCCGACAAGCTGATGGTGACCGGCGCCTTGCTGGTACTGGTGCATCTGGGGCGGGTACATCCGATCATCGCGTTCATCATCATCGGTCGTGAAATCGCCATCTCGGCCTTGCGTGAGTGGATGGCGCAGATCGGCGCATCGAAATCGGTGGCCGTCAGCTCGCTCGGCAAAATCAAAACCACGGCGCAAATGATCGCCATTCCGATGCTGCTGTACTACGGTGATTTCCTGCATGTGATCGACACGATTTTCTGGGGCAAGTTGTTGTTGTGGGTTGCCGCGGTGCTGACTGTCTGGTCGATGTTTTATTATTTGCGAAAAGCATGGCCGCTGATAAAAAAAGTACAGGAAAACAAAACAGGCTATTGACAATGAATGTGGAGTCTCTATAATAGCGCTCTGTTGTTGATGCGGGAGTAGCTCAGTTGGTAGAGCGATACCTTGCCAAGGTATAGGTCGAGAGTTCGAGCCTCTTCTCCCGCTCCAGAATTACTAAGGGAAGCTTAGTTGCTTCCTTTTTTTATTGTGAGAGTTTGGCCGCAGACAGTATTTTCTTTTTTTGAAAATACACAAGCAAGAAAACAATTTCGCAGTTAGAATACGCATCCCCTGGCGGGGTAGCAAAGTGGTTATGCAGCGGCCTGCAAAGCCGTTTACGCCGGTTCGATCCCGACCCCCGCCTCCAAAAGCTCCATGCGGGAGTAGCTCAGTTGGTAGAGCGATACCTTGCCAAGGTATAGGTCGAGAGTTCGAGCCTCTTCTCCCGCTCCATATGCAAAAAAGGAAACTCACTTTGTGAGTTTCCTTTTTTCTTTTCTGCTGTACCAAATCATTCGATATTCCCCTTCGTTCCTTTGCCCTTCATGGCGCTGATCTGTCGTGCGCGCTTTTCTTGTTGCGGTGCCGGATGCCATACGCGGTTCAATATGCCGTGCAATTTCCGTGGCGAAAATCCATTCCTGGTCGCGGGATTCTTCCTGCCGGAAATTGGCCGCGTCACTGAGCGTCGTGATGTGCCGGCCACCAGCGATGAGGCGATACACGCGCTGTCAGGAAGTTTCCATGCAACGCTCGGAACATTCTTGTCGCTTCGGCAATACAGACGCGAAATATCTGTGGTTTTTTATCTGTGGCAATTGTTTTAAGCCGCATTCCCATCTACATTGAGACAGTCGGTCAATAAGTTATAACTAACAGGGGGACACGGCATGGATGCATTTCAAAAAGAAATCGACGAACGGACCAATTTAACCAGTTCCAACAAATTTGAATTATTGTTGTTTCGGCTCGGGACCGATCCTTATGGCGAGCGTTCAGAATTATTCGGCATCAATGTATTCAAGATTCGTGAAATTGTGCCGATGCCGGCTATTACTACCGCAGCCGGTACGGTGTCGCCAATGCTGGGGATGGTCAATATTCGCGGGCAGATCATTTCCGTGATTGATTTGCCGGCAGTGGTGGGGTGTGTGCCCAAGAGTGGCCTGAATATTTTGCTGGTCACCGAGTATGCCCGCAGTACACAGGCATTTGCAGTGGAGTCGGTGGATGAAATCGTGCGGCTGGAGTGGAGTCAGGTATTGTCGGCGGAATCGAAGACCGGCGGCAATTTTGTCACCAGCATTGCGCGGCTGGATACCCGGGAAGGCGATGCCGAAACGGTAGGCGGTCGCCTGGCGCAGGTGCTGGATGTGGAGCAGATATTGCATGAAATCATGCCGGCCAACCGCGAGATGAGCGCGGAAACGCTGGGCGGCGGAGTGCAATTGAAACCGGGAACCGTCGTCATTGCAGCGGACGATTCCAAGGTGGCGCGCTCGCTGATCGAGCAAGGTTTGACGGCGATGGGCATTCCCTATCTGATGCACAAGACCGGCAAGGAAGCGTGGGAAAAATTGTTGCAGATGTCGGCCGAGGCAAAACAGCAGGGCAAGCAGCTTGCCGATTCGGTGGCGATGGTGTTGACCGATCTGGAAATGCCGGAGATGGACGGGTTTACGCTGACGCGCAATATCAAGGCCGATGATTTCATGAAGGCGATACCGGTAGTGATCCACTCCTCGTTATCGGGCGCGGCGAATGAAGATCATGTAAAAAATGTCGGGGCCGATGCATATGTCTCGAAGTTTGTGGCCGAAGAACTGGCGGCGACAATCCGCAAGGTGCTGGTCAAGTAGCAGCAGGATCGTGGGATGCTTCAAGGTCGTTCCGTGCGCGCAGTGATTGCGGCAAGGACGTGGGCGTGCAGGTTTATCAGAAAAAGAGTTCTCAATGAAGCCATCGTCCCAGCAGAGGATCGACGCTTTTTTCAAATTGATCGCGCCATGGCGACAGGCCTACCATGGCGCATCACTTTATTATCTTGCGCGCCAGGATGGTGACAAGTTAAGCATCGTCTTTGCGCGCATTTATCTGGATGTGGCACCCGCCATCCTGATTCCGGAGCCGTTCCGGGCTGGCGAATTCCAGGCCGGACAATGGGATATCTCGGGCGCCGGCATCCCTCTGGAGCATTTGCTTGAGTCCCTGTTGTCCGCTTCCGGTTGCGTGATCGAAGGCCACGGCCGGTTGCATCTGGCCGCCGCCAATGACGGCGCCATGGCGGTACAGGAACCGGCGGTACTGTTGCCGGA
>NZ_LFLS01000043.1 GCF_001189915.1 Herbaspirillum autotrophicum | reverse complement strand
AATTGCCAGCGGCATTTTTTGCGGCATTGACGAGGGCGTTTTGCGCCAGACTTTGGCCGCTGTCGACGCTGGCCGAGATACTGCTGCTGTCGCTGTTGTAGGATGCCTTGTTGTCGATGTCACTTGTGGTGAGGGTGCCGGTGAGCAGCTGGTTTTTTTCTTTCGGTGCACTGCTGTCGATGACACCGCCAGTGAGGTCGGTGTGGTTGTTGACCTGGATGTTGAAGCCGCCGTCGCCGGCGACGATGCCGCTTTGTTCTCGTACACTGTGGAATTCGCTGTTGGTATTAGCGTCTTCGGCACTGGCTTGCGCCGACACCGTATTACCAACGCAGAATGGCGGCACGCACAGGCTGACGCCGAAGCCGGAACTGCTTTGCTCACTGTCGTAGACCTCGCTGTCTTGCCGGCTTTCGATGGTGAGGTTGCGGCCGACTTTGCTGTTGATGGTATTGCCGCGCATAGTGCCGCCGCGCAGATTGGTGTCGCGGCCGCTGACGCTATTGAGGGTGTTGGTGGCAATCACTTCGCTGTTACGCTGGGTGGTGCTGTCGCCATTGGCAATGCCCTTGGCGATATTGGCGCCCAGCTCTAGCGTGAAACCGTTTTGTTCACCGCCGAGGGCAAAGCCGACGCCAACCGAGCCACCGCCGCTATGACTGTTGCTGCGGTGGGACGTGGTGTCCTGGCTGCTGTCGATATCAAGGTCGCGCAGTGCATTGAGCACGATATCGTTACCCGTAAGTCGGCTACCGCGCAACTTGATGTTGCCGTTGTCCTCGCTGTTTTCTTTCTTATCGTCAGTAGCGTTATTGCCCACCGCATGCACGCTGAGCTTGCCACCGGCTTGCAGTGTGCTGCCATGTTCTTGACTGGCGCTGGCGGTGCTGCTGCTGTCGCTGCGTTGCATGCCCGCGGCTACAGTCACCTTGACCAATTGTGGCGCAGTACCGGTGGTGGGAATTTTCTTGAGGGCGTTGAGGGCGTTGAGCGCGTTCAGCGCGGCCTTGGTGCCGTACAATCCGGCCAGACGCTGATCGCCATTGGCTTGTGCTTCGAGCGCCTGATTGGCGGCTTGCATGGCTTGACCGGCGATACCACCAATCGAGGTCGTGACACCGACTTGCTTGCTGTTGCTGGTGGCGCGGCGGCGGCTGGTGTCGGTGCCGGGAGACAGCGCGATATTGCTGCCCGTCAGGGTCATGTCGTTGCCGGCCAGTAAATCGCTGCCGCTGACCTGGAGGCCTTGTTGCGCCGTCATGCGCAAATCACCTTGGCGTGCAGTCACCTGACTGCGGTTGTCGCTGTTCAAGTCTTGCTCAGCGTCGAGGCTGTCGTCGGTGATGCGGCTGCCGCTGCTGGAAGCGGTGCCGTGATTGCTGCTGCCGAGATTGCCGATACTCTTGCCGCTGTTGGTGCGGGTCTGGCGCAAGGTACTGCGACCGGCGTCAATGTCGATTGCGCCCTGACGCGCCAGCAGCGTGACATTGTGCTCGGCGCTGACATCGGCACCGCTCAGCTTGATATTGCCATCATTGCTGGTGATGGCAATGTTGGCTGCGGCAATGCTGCTGCCTTGCTGGGTCGTGGCGTGCAGATTGGCATTGTGCTCTGCGTTTTCTTTTTGAAACGGCACGATGCCAACACCGCTATTGTTGGGACCGCCGGAGATACTGCGCGCCGCATCACCGGGACTGGCGACAGCACTGGTCAGGCTGTTGCTTTTACTGTCGCTGCGATGCTGTTGGCTAAAGCTGTCGGTGACGGTGTTGAGATTGACATGGCGTGCAGCTTCCACTGTAGCGTTGCCACCGGCGACCAGGGTGCTGCCGATGATGTCGATATCTCCATTGCGCGCCTTGCCATCAGCCTCTTTGCTGCCATCGCCGCTGGCTGTCAGGTCCATATTGCCGGCCGCGCTCAAAGCACTGCCGCTGTGACTGACGCTCGCGGTCGCGGTATCACTATTGCTGCTGCGATTGCCGATGGTAACCGCCACTTGCGGCACGGTGCCGGCAGCAGCGCCGATCTCTTCAGCCATGGCTTTGCGCTTTTGCGTACGGCTGCCGTTGCTGCGCGAAGTGCTTTGCAGATTGCGGAAGGTATCGAGCGGGGTCCCGACCAGTCCAATACCGATGCCACGTTCACGACTACTGTTACTTGTCGTCAGCGCCATCTGGTCCTGACCGGGGGTGATACGGATCTCTTGCGCGGCGATGGCGATATTGCCACCGCTGCCATCGGCGGCTGCACCGGCGATGATGTCACTGCCAACAATAGCGGCGTTAGTGCCGGCACGGATCTTGACATCGCCTTGGGTGGCACCGACCACGCTGCGGCTGGCGCTTTGCGTGCGTTCGTTGCCATCGGCACGACTTTTTTGCGAACGACTGCCAATGGATAGCCCGCCATCGCCGCTCATGATGCCGGATTGGCGTTCGTGACGTTCATGATGTTCTTGCCGGGTGTTGACGGCAGCTTCGATCTGCATTTGCTTGCCAGCCCCCAGGGTGACGCTATCGACCGCGATGACGTTGCTGCCTTGCACGCGCATATCGCCGGCCGCGGCCAGATCAATGCGATTGCCGGTCAGCGTGCTGGCGATGGCGCTGGTGGTAGCGACCTGGTCCACCGTGCTGACCGAGCTGGAAGAAACGACATGATTGCTGTCGACCCGATGACGGCTGTCGAGCTGACTGCTGGCGACACCGTTTTCCAGCGTCAGCTTGTTGCCAGCGGTAACGCTCAGATTACCATCACTGTCGATGTCAGCGGCACGTATTTGCACGTTGTTCCCGGCACGCAGTTCCAGGTTTCCGGCACTATTGATGCTACTGCCGATTTCTTGGGTATCGCTTTGTGTCAATTGGTTATTGTGGTCCCAAATGGTGCTGCGCTGATGACTTTCGCTGACGGTACCGAGCCCTAGGTTGCGACCTGCACTCAGTGTAGTGTTGCCGTTGCTGCCGGCATTATTGATCTCGGCAGCATCCATCTGCAAGTCGCGCTGCGCGGTAATGTTCAGCACAGCGTCTTTACCACTGGCAAGCAATGCCGCACCGCGGTTGATATTGCTGCGCCGGGCATGGGCGACTTCGGTGTCGCGACGGCTGGCTTGAATCTTGATATCACGTTCTGCTTGCAGACGCAGCTTCTCGGTAACGGCAATATCAGCGCCATGGATCTCGATGTCGTTGCGGGCCTCGACGTGCACTTCTGCGGCACTGATGCGACCGCCAATGTGGCGGATATAGTTGGCATTGATTGCCACCAGATCGCGGCCGGCGATGGTGCCACTGTTAATGATGTCGTCATCACTGCTGATCGCGACCGTTGCGGCTGACAATACGGTACCGCTACCATCAATATCATCCGGCTGCAGCCGCACATAGAGTTGCGGCACCAGTGCCCGGACTTTTGTGCCATCCGGCAGCATGACGTCGCGCTCCTCCAGCCACACGATGTCGCTGGTCAGTTGCGCGATCTGAGCCGGACTGAGGGTAATACCTGGCGTCAGTTGCCATGTCTTGGCATAGGTAATGCCCTGATCCAACAGCGCGCGATATTGTGCTTCATCATTGGCATAGCCCTGCAGAAAGCGCCGCCCGGTCAATTTTCCGACTTGTTCACGTATCCGTTTCTGTTCGTGAAAACCATCGCCCAGGCGTTTTTGCGTCAAGGCCGGATCCACATTCAGTTGCCGCAACATGTAGTCAGATGACAACCAGCGCTGGCGATGGGTAAAACGTGGATCGGTTTCAATGAGGTAAGTGGCGGCTGGATCCGCTGGCGTGCGGAACAGGCTGTTCCATTGCTGGCCGGCAGTCACATCGTTCTTGCCAATGCTGCGTATGACGCGACCAGCGACATCGCGGATAGCGCGGTCAGTGGCATTGTCAGACACGGCTTCATGCGTGGCGGGCGGGAGAGCAGACGGCATGCGTCCCGGCGCTACGACATATTCTTGCTGGCGCTCCAGTTTCAGCGGAAAGGTGGTGGTCAGCGGGGACCACGAATAGGGGCTGTGCTGCTCAACGTTGCAGGTCTTTCTGCCCATGAGACCACATGATTCGGTGGTGTGGTACATGGTCTGCCCGGTGCGGTGGACCGTGTTTTCGCCAGCCACATCATCGCCGGCGTAATCCCCCTCGAAGCGGCCACCGGCCAGCATGTGGCTCTTGTCATTGTTGATCTTGCCGCGCAAGATCATATCACCGCCGGATAGCATGCGGGCCGGTACAGTTTCATCAATCACTGTGCGATAAACCTGCTGCTGGTACTTGTAACGGTAAAAATCAGAATGGAGCGCACCGGTCTGTTTAACGTACATACTGTAGGTGCTGCCGTTATCCGGCAGGCTGATCTCGTCGCGGCGATACAGAGGGCCTCCGCTACGCGCCATATACTCTTCCCTCGCACCGCCTTGGGTGGGATCAAGCGGCTTGCTAGTGGCGTAGTGCAAGTTGATATTGTCAATCTGGCGCGCCGTGATATCGAGCTTCCCATCGGCGTCGATGGTGGCGCTGCGGTTGTTGACCAGATCGGCGCTGCCGCTGGCACGATGCTGCGCATCAAGCTCTCCCCCCATGATCAAATCACCGCCCGAATACAACAATGCCTGTGCGCGCGGCACAGGTTTTCCATGGCGGTCCCTGTCGCTTGGCAGTGCACGCACCGCCTCCTGTTCACGATTGTTGAGTGTAGTCACGCCAAGATCGAGACGCTCTCTGGCGGCGATCACGGCGGCGGCAATCCGCTCTGCACGCAAGGCCACTTCATTGTTGAGCGTGGTCGCGGCAATTGCCACCTGGTCGCCATAAATGCGTCCGTCGCCGACGTTGTTCAGCGTTTCTGCGTTAATCAGCGTTTTCCCATCACTGCTGAGCAGACCTTGGTTATTGATGGTCGCTGCATTCAGGCTCAGGTTATCGCGGGCAATGATCTCGCCATCTTCGTTATTGATAGTGTCCGCATCAATGTTGACCTCGTCGCCCTTGATCCGGCCGCCGTCAAGATTGTCCAGCGTTTGTGTGTCGATGCGCATCTTGCTGCTGCGAATCGCACCACTGTTGCGGATGATGTCGGCGCTCATGTTCACGTCATCACCTGCTATGATTTCGCCACCCTCGTTATTGACTGTGCTGGCGTCGATGTCGATCTCTTTTCCTTCTATGCTAGCTTTGTCGGCGTTATCGAGCGCGTGCGTATTGATCCGATTTGTGCCTCCAGCGTGGATCGTGCCATTATTGCGAATGGTCTCGGCGCTCAACGTCAGATCGTTGCCGCCCAGGATATTACCGCTCTGGTTATCTATCGCGTTGACCTGCAGGTTCATCATGTCTGTGCTACTGATCTGACCACGGTTGAGCAGCATGCCGTCGGCCGTGATATCAACTTCGCCGGCACTGGCACCGATATGCCCGGCATTGCGCACACCGACCCCAGCCTCGGTGCCGACCAACATGATCTGGTTGGCATACATGCCGCCCAGTTGGCCGACATCAATGCCAAATTGCGGTGCAGTATCGGTGGCAGCCAGTGGCGTGACTTGGGTATGGGCAGCATTGATCTGGTTGGTGCCCGCCGTCACTTTCAATTTCCTCGCCCAGATGCCGGCATTGGCTTGCACGGCGCGCGCCATGATTTCCGTGAAATCCGATTGACGGCCGTCCAGGCCGGCACCTTCGATACTGACCTTGCCGCGCTGTACCAGATACGATTCCAGACTGCCGTTGTTGAGAACCGGCACACCAGTCGTGAGCGTGCTGCGCCAGGCATTGATAAAGCCGCAGCCATCACAGGAAATGCCGGCAGGATTTGCCACCACCACCTGAGCGGGATCGCCGCCGACCTCAATGAATCCACGCAAACGGCTGGGATTGCTGGACCAGATTTCATTGAGAATGACGTTGGCACTGCCGTTGACCAGATGCGGATTGCGCTGAATCCAGCCGCCTTGCTGGGTGGTGGTGTCGGTACGGGAGTTATTCAGAATGACGCCTTCAGGACCGACATTAAAGCGCTCGAAGATATTGTGCGATACTCCGCCCGTACTGGGCGTTTGAATATTGACTTGGGTCCGGCCGTTAGCGGTATTGAGAATCTCTGCCTGCTGTGTCACAGGTGCCTGTGGATGGGCGCTGATATGGGTGTCAACTGCGGTATCAACTACAGCTTGGGCCAGCACCGCCGTGCCTGCCATGAGACTGGCTGCCAACAGCAGCACTGTGGTGCCCCCCGTGACAAACGGTACTACACTTTGATGGACTCTCAGTGCCGTGCCAACCCGGAGAAACCGGCGACGATAATTTTGCTGATCCATGATGACTCCACAAGAGATTTCAAAACGCGTAATGCAGTTGAAAGCCCGCCGTCAGACTGGCAGTGGCAAAGTGATCGGGCTTGGATAACGGTGTGCCGGTAAAGAAGTCGTAACTCAGTTGCCGCAATTGGCCGCGCACCCCGGCCACGGCGCCTGCCAGACGGGTGCCGGGCAGGCGAATTGCCGTCGGACCGCCTACTTCACCGTAATCCAACCCGAGATAGGCTTCGTGCATGCCGAGGGAGATTCCGACATCATTGCGCAGCAACCAGCCACGCTCGGCCAGCAAACTCATTTCACCGTCGAAGCCGCGCACCGTATGCCGGCCACCGATGGCAAAGCGGTCTTGTGCCGTCAATGGCGTCTCATTCCATTGCATGCGGCCATGCAAGCCATAGCGAAAATCCTGCCGGCCCCACGGCATGGTGAGCTGAAACGGCAGGATCAAATTGAGGTTGCCAGTAATGATCCTGAAGCGCGCGCTGCCCTCGCCGAATTTTTCTTCCGGCGCCGGCAATGCACCAAGAGCGCCGGTGCCACGTCGGTAGGCCAAACCCAGATCAAGTGTGGTGTTAGCGACATATTCGCGATGCTGCACGCCAAGTTCCCACGCGACCGTACGTCGCCGTTGCACTCGGATTTCGGCATCGTTAATGAAATTGCGGGAGCCACGCAACAGGCCACGTAGCGACAAGCTGGTTTTTCCGGTAGCGTTGCGTTGCAAAATGCGCGTCAGTTTGATCTCGGTCAGATCACTGTGACCACTGTAGATATAGGGCCGTCTGACACCGGCGACGACCTGATAGTAATCGCTGGAATTGCTGGTCAGTCCCGCAGTCCAATAACCGAACGGCAGCGAGTAGTGCACTGTATAAGCCTTGCTGCGCTGCCCACTGCCGCCGCCGATATCGTGCGTAAAGCTGGCGTAAAACATATCGTTCAAGGTCCACCAGTTATCGAACGACAGGGTGACGCTACCCTGATAACGGCCAGTGGCATCACTGCCGCCATTATCGAGCGACAGATTGAGACGTAGCGGGAATGCCTGTTGATAGCGAATGATCAGATCGCTGTCGCCGGGTTGCGGATTATCAGCGTCGCTCGGCACAATCTGAATGTCGGCGTGGGCGGTCGGCACGCGTCGCCAATTTTCGAGGCCCTGCTCAAGGTCGCGCAGATTGATCAGATCGCCATCGTTGACAGGCAGTGCATTCCATTTGGTGCCGCGCACACTGGCATCGGCAGCAAACCGCACGTTGCGCACCCGCCCCGGCACCAACGTCAACACCAGCGTGCCGCTTTGCAGTTGCTGTGCGCCGGCCAGAACGCGCGTGGTGACAAAGCCGCGCCTGGCGATTGCATTTTGCACGCGACCGAGGACGGCATTGATACCGTTTTTGCCAAGGCACCGGCCAATTGCGGGGTCGTCACCAGCGCTGACACGCTGCAAGGCAAAGTTAAATTGTTCAGCTGCGTCACCGCGCAAGACAATCGTATTGATAGCAAAGCATGGTGTTTCCGCGCCGGGCAATGGCGTCAATTGCGTAGCCCCGGCATTGGGCAAGAGCCGCACATGGGCTGCAGCTTCCTGTTGTTGACGGGTCGCCTGTTCACGTTCTTGCTGCCGCAGAAACTCTCGCGCACCACCTGCAATACTGGCCGGAGTCCGCGCCAGTGTCGGCGAACAAGAAGCCCACAATAACAAGACCGTCACGATGGAGGCAGATGGACGCCCAAGAATGGGAAACAGGACAGGAGCAGCAATTGCAAGGGCAAACAAAAATACGTTCCTTCATTGATCGTGCCGCCAACAGCGGCATGGTAATGCGTTCCGGATTCTGTTGCGTGCCTGTACAGTGCGTTGAGTACGTTGCAGAAATTGAATGATTTTTTCAAGTATCGACGATACAAACCGGTGTCGCCATTGACAAAACAATGATGCCAAATAAACAATAAATGCATTATTCAACAAATTAAGAATAGAGTCCCGCCGAATTCATGAGTTTTTTCTAAACAGATTCAATAATTCATTTTTTTCACTGAAAATCCATTTTTATTTAAAAAAATACCCATTAATTTTCCGGTAAAAATACGATATCAAATTGGAATTTACTGACAAGGAAATGCATGGATCTGATTTCTGCATGCCGAAGTCGTCGTTAACGATCACACTGCCCACCACCAGTTCGGCAATACTGGAAAATAGTGCGCTCGATTACGCCGACACGACTTCATCTGCCTGCTTGCGAAAATAAAAAAGGGTCCGCTATCGCAAACCCTTTTTCATTTGATGTTATGGAACAGAATCAGAACTGTTCCCAGTCACCATCATCACTGCCCCCGGCCTTGACCGCCGGTGCGGCCGGCTTGGCTGCGGCGATTTTCCTGACTGGCGGTTTGGCGCTGCTCAATGCAGCCGGACGCGGCGTGATATCGACGCTGGGCCGGACCACTGGTGCGGCCATGCTGACGGCGCGCTGCCCTTCATGCAACTTGAACACACCGACCACGGTCGCCAGCCGGCCGGCCTGATCTTGCAAGGATTGCGCCGCTGCTGCAGCCTGCTCCACCAGCGCGGCATTTTGCTGCGTGACTTCATCCATCTGCGTAATGGCGCGATTGACTTCTTCGATGCCGGTACTTTGCTCCTGACTGGCTGCCGTGATTTCACCCATGACGTCGGTCACGCGTTTGACGCTGGCCACCACTTCATCCATGGTGACGCCGGCTTGCCCCACCAGCTTGCTGCCGGTGCCGACCTTTTCTACCGAGTCATCGATCAGACTCTTGATTTCCTTGGCCGCTGCCGCGCTGCGCTGCGCCAGGCTGCGCACCTCCGAAGCCACCACGGCAAAACCGCGACCTTGTTCACCGGCACGTGCCGCTTCGACCGCCGCATTCAAGGCCAGAATATTGGTTTGAAACGCGATGCCGTCGATCACGCTGATGATGTCGACAATCTTGCGCGATGAGTTGTTGATGGCTTCCATGGTGTCGACCACCTGACTCACGACCTGACCACCCTGGATTGCCACCGATGACGCCGATGCTGCCAGTTGATTGGCCTGGCGCGCATTGTCGGCATTTTGCTTGACGGTGGAGGTCAGCTCTTCCATCGCCGATGCGGTTTCTTCCAGCGAACTGGCCTGCTGCTCGGTGCGCGACGACAAGTCCAGATTACCGGTGGCGATTTCGCTGGACGCGGTGGCGATGGTGTCGGTACTGGCACGCACTTCGCCCACGATTTTTTGCAGATTGTCGCTCATGGTTTTGAGTGCTGCCATCAACTGTCCGGTTTCATCGCTGGAACGTACTTCGATCGGATGCGTCAGATCGCCGGCCGCGACACTTTGCGCGACCTTGACGGCGGCATTGATCGGTCCTGAAATCGCTTTCACCAGCCAGATACCCATGGTCACTGCCACGATCAAGCCTACCGCGATGGCCGCCAACGTGATGCTCAAGAACAATTGATAGCGTTGCTGCGACTTCAGATACAGTTCCTTGCCGACATTTTGTTGCAGGGCTTCCAGCTTGGTAATGCCGGCGTCGGCCTGTGCATGCAGTTGCAACACCTTGCCGTTATACAGATCGCCGGCCAGCGGCAGGTCGTGGCTGCGCAGGGCTTCGATGGTCGGCTTCACGCCTTCATCCAGAAATTTGCGATTGAGAATGATGAACTGATCGGCGTACTGTTTTTCTTCTGGAGTCAGGTAAGTCGCCATGTATTCTGCCCAGACTTTTTCGCCGGCTTTGAGCTTGGCTTGCAACGCATCCAGATTGGCGTCGAGCTTGTTCGGATCAGCCACGATCGCGTGCGCAATACCGCTGCGCCCTTCGCTCACGGCATCCGACACCTGCCCCAGTTGCGTCAGGGCGATCAGCCGGTCTTCGTACAATGACTTGAGATCGTTGTTGGTGGTTTGCAAACTGTTCAGTCCGACCAGTCCCATCGCCGCCAGCAGCACCGACAGGAACCCGATCACAAAAATCAGACGCGCCTTGATTGATAAATTTTTAAACATGATGTCTCCCTTTATCGACATTCGAATTACCCGGACCCGCCTCCGGACACAAGCATATCCCGTACCAACCGGGCATTAACCTGCGCCGGCCGGCAAGCCCAGCCAGAGTCCGACAGGTACAAACACAAGCGCGGCCAGATTTCCCAGCAACACGATCGATGCCACCTTATCCGGCTCTTGCCGATATTGCTCTGCCACCATAAAACACAACACCGCCGGCGGCAGCGCTGCGAACAAGAACATCTGTCCACGCTGCGCACTCGTCAGCGGCAAGAACTGATCCAGCACCAATGCCACCGCCAGCCCCACCAGCGGGCAAGTTGCAGCACCGACCAGACCGATATGCCAGCTTTTGAAACTGATATCCATCATGCGTACGCCAAGCGCAAACAGCATGATCGGGATACTCGCTTCGCCCAACAGTTTCATTGCCGACAACAATGGTTTGGGCACCGGAATATGCAACAGCGCGAACAGCACGCCCAGGATCATCGCCATCATGATCGGGCTGTTGAGCAACTTGAGGAACGAACCGGGCCGCGTATTGCGCCCGGCCTGCAGCATCTTCACACCGACCGAAAAGTAGATGAAGGTGGCCGCCGTAAACAACGCCACCGCCGCCGACAGGCTTTCCGGCCCGAAGGCCAGCAGCATCAGCGGCACCCCCATATTGCCGCCGTTGTTATACATCATCGGCGGCAAGAACGTGCGCTTGTCATAGCCCAGCAGACGCGCCACCGGCCATGCCAGCACGCCAGAGCCAAGTGAAATCAGCACGCTGGCCAGAATCAGCCAGCCGTTATGGAGCAGGTCGAAATCCTTGGCCGCCAGGGCACTGAATACCATCAGCGGCGCCAGCACCTCCATCGACACCCGGTTGACCGATGCCATGTCGGACCGTACCACCTCGCCGCGCCAGCGGGCATAGCCGTAGCCAATCGCGATAATGGCAAAAACCGGCAGAATGATACTGCCGATGTGTTCAATAATTTCCATAATTTTGTCAGGTCAGCAGGTGTTTTTCGGCACGTGCAATATTTTCTGCAGTCCCCCGCAGCACGACAATGTCGCCGGTCTGCAGAATGGTGGCCGGCAGTACCGGCAAGCGCGCCTTGCTCCGGCGCAGCATGGTGACCTCGGTGCCGAACTGGTCCAGCGCCAGATCGCCCAGGGTCTTGCCGACCGCTCTGGCGCCATTGATCAGCGGCACCGATTGCAGCCGCACATTGAGGGCTTCACCCTGATCATCGACGTCGGAGACGCCGTGAAAATAACCGCGCAACGAGGTATAGCGTTCGTCGCGCGCGGTTTGTACCCGATGCACAACGCGCCGCAATGGTACACCGAGCATCACCAGCGCGTGTGAGGCCAGCATCAGGCTGCCCTCCAATGCTTCCGGCACCACTTCGGTGGCACCGGCGGCCAGCAGTTTATCGAGATCACTGTCGTCATGACTGCGCACGATCACTGGCAATTCCGGCGCCAGTTCATTGGCGTGGTGCAGCACTTTGAGCGCCGATGGCGTGCTGGCATAGGTCACCACCAGCGCAGCCGCACGGTGAATACCCGCCGCCACCAGACTTTCACGCCGCGCTGCATCGCCATACGAGACATGGGCACCGGCTTCTCGCGTGTCGTGCACCAGTTCGGGATCAAGTTCCAGCGCGTGATAGGGAATGCCCTCTTCTTCCAGCAGCTTGGCCAGACTTTGGCCGCTGCGACCGAAGCCGGCGATGATCACGTGTTTTTGGGTCGACATGGTGCGCGTGGCGAGTTGCGTCAGCGCCAGCGATTGCAGCATCCATTCATTGGAAGACAGCTTCATGACGATGGCGTCGGATTTGGCCAGGATGAATGGCGCCGCCAGCATGGATAACACCATCGAGGCCAGAATCACCTGAATCAGCAGCGGGTCCATCAATTGCAGGCCGCCGGCCTGATTCAACAGCACGAAACCGAATTCACCGGCCTGCGCCAGCGCCAGACCGGTGCGCAGCGCGACCCCGGTCGAGGCGCCAAACAGTTTGGCGAGCGCCGCGATCAGGCCGAACTTGAGCAGTACCGGCCCCGTCAGCAACAGCAACACCAGCCACCAGTGCTCCAGCACCAGATGCACATTGAGCAACATGCCGATGGTGATGAAGAACAGTCCCAGCAGAACATCGCGGAAGGATTTGATGTCTTCTTCCACCTGATGCTTGTATTCCGTTTCGGAAATCAGCATGCCGGCCACGAACGCGCCCAGCGCCAGCGACAAGCCGGCCTTTTCGGTGATCCAGGCGGCGCCCAGCGTAATCATCAGCAGGTTCAGCATGAACAATTCCTGCGAACGCCGTTTGACGACGATCTGGAACCAGCTGCGCATCAGCTTTTGCCCGAAGAACAACAACAAAGCCAGCACCACCATTGCCTTGGTACTGGCCCAGGCCAGGGTCACCAGCAAATTGCCGGAATTCTTGGCCAGCGCCGGCACAATGATCAGCAGCGGCACCAGCGCCAGATCCTGAAACAGCAAAATACCGAGAATGCGACGGCCGTGTTCGGTTTCCAGTTCCAGCCGCTCGGTCAGCAGTTTCGAGACAATCGCCGTGGACGACATGGTGAGCGCACCGCCCAATGCAAATGCCGCTTGCCAGCTGATATTGGTCAGTTGCGGCAAGACATACACCAGGCCCCAGCCGCACACCATGGTCACGGCAATCGTGGTGAGGACTTGCGCCACCCCGAGGCCGAACACGATGTGGCGCATTGCCGACAGTTTTGGCAGGGAAAACTCAAGACCGATGGAAAACATCAGGAACACCACGCCGAACTCGGCCAGCGCGTGGGTGGTTGCATTATCTTCGGCGAAGCCCAGTCCGTGCGGACCGATCACGATACCCACCACCAGATAGCCGAGCATCGGCGGCAAATGCATCATGCGGAAGGCGACCACGCCCAGCACGGCAGCGCCAAGCAGAAATAAGGTGAGCTCTAGGCCGGAAAACATGGTGTCGGGGGCGAAGGATAAGGGTGAAATGGAGGCTGCAAGCCACTCGAAGCCAGAATCATGCCAGTAAACCCCGACCAAAATCCGGGCATGACGACTTCGCGTGTTGGAAATTGTGCAATCGCTTCACCTCGTTGTCGCTATGCACCAAATAATCTGGCAAGTTTTTTGCTTTAGTAATTCGTTTATACTTCGGTTATGAGTGTAACCGAACATAAAATCTTGCCGAAATCTTTTTCTGAAGAAAGCGCGTTGCGTGCGCTGAAACTTGCTCGTCAAACTCTGCAGATCGAGGCTGACGCCATTCTGGCAATGAAAGATCGCCTGTCCGACAGCACCGATGCGCCGCTGGCCCGGGCCGTCGCTTTATTGCTGCAATGCAATGGTCGCGTGGTGGTCTCCGGCATCGGCAAGTCCGGCCATATCGGTCGCAAGATCGCCGCCACTTTCGCCTCTACCGGCACCCCGGCGCTGTTCATGCACCCGGCCGAAGCAGCCCACGGCGACCTCGGCATGGTAACCCCGAACGACGCCTTCATTGCCATTTCGAATTCCGGCGAAACCGCCGAGCTGATGGCCATCGTGCCCATCATCAAACGCATGGGTGCGACGCTGATCGCCATGACCGGCAGCGACAGCTCCAGTCTGGCGCAACTGGCCGCGGTCCACCTCAATGTCGGTGTTGCGCAAGAAGCCTGTACGCTCAACCTCGCCCCCACTGCCAGCACCACCGCTACTCTCGCCATGGGCGACGCCCTGGCAGTGTCGCTGCTGGATGCGCGCGGTTTCCGCGAAGAAGATTTTGCCCGCTCCCATCCCGGTGGTGCCCTCGGCCGCCGCCTGTTGACCCATGTCCGTGACGTCATGCGCAGCGGCGATGCAATTCCGGCGGTCACCCCGGATGTGTCGTTGTCTGCGGCGTTGATGGAAATCACGCGCAAGGGCATGGCGATGACCGCCGTCGTGGATCAGGATTTCAAACCCATCGGCGTGTTTACCGACGGTGACTTGCGACGCTTGCTGGAGCGCGGCGAAGATTTCCGCGGTTTTTCCATCGCCGACGTCATGCATGCCAATCCGCGCACGGTCCATCCCGACCAGCTGGCGGTGGATGCGGTGCAACTGATGGAAGAATTCCGCATCAATCAGGTGCTGGTGGCTGATTCCGGCGGCGTGCTGGTGGGTGCCCTGCATATCCATGATCTGACCCGCGCCAAGGTTATCTGATGAGCGACTTTTACAGCGCCGCCAGTGCGGCAGTGATCGCCCGGGCCGCACAGGTCCGGTTGATGATTTTCGACGTCGATGGCGTATTGACCGACGGCGGGCTGTATTACGGTGCCGATGGCGAACCGGTCAAGCGTTTCAACGCACTCGACGGTCACGGCATCAAACTGATTCAGCAATTCGGCGTGGCAACCGCCATCATTACGGCGCGCCAGTCACCGATCGTATTGCGACGCGCCAAGGATCTCGGCATTTCGCACGTATTTCAGGGAGTACACGACAAACGCCAGGCATTCGAGCAGTTGTTGCAGCAAACCGGTATCGCCGCCGACGCTTGCGGTTATCTCGGCGATGACGTAATCGACCTGCCGATTCTGTGCCGCGCCGGCTTTCCGGCCTGCGTGGCGAATGCCCATCCGGCGGTCAAAAGCCGTGTGGCGTACGTTACCCAGGCCAGCGGCGGCCACGGCGCCGCGCGTGAATTATGCGATTTGCTGCTGCATGCGCAAGGCAACTACGAGGCGGCGCTGGCGCCGTATCTGGCATGAGCGGCCGCCGTGGGGAACGCTCGGCGCAACGGGTACGCTTGCTGATCATTGTGGTGGTACTGACCGCACTGGCCTTGGGCAGCTTCTGGTTTTTGCAGGTGATGCACCGCAGTATCGACGACAGTCTGTCGAATCGCCCGCGCAACAAACCGGATTATTTCGTCGAGAAATTCAATTACGTCAAAATGGCGCTCAACGGCCAGCCGCGCTACGATATTTCGGGTGCCAAGATGGTTCATTTCCCGATTACCGACTCGTTTGAAGTCGAGCTGCCGGTGATCACCACGCTGGACCCGGCCAATCCGCCGATGACGCTGCGGTCGCAACGGGCCGTGATTGAAGATGACAACAGCAAGATTCACATGTACGGCGACGTCAACGCCAACCGCGCAGCGACGGCGAAGTCGGAAAACCTGCATCTGAAATCGGAATATCTGCTGCTGCTGCCGGATGATGATGTCATCAAGACCGACAAGCCGGTAGAAATCACGATGGGGACTTCGGTCATGACCGGCACCGGCATGATCGCCAATAATGCGACCAAAGAATTGCAGTTGTTGAACAATGTGCGTGGACTGTATCAGCCGCGCACACGCTAGGGCTTGTATCACGAGCCCTGAATGTCGAGCCACCATTACATCGCCAGACCTTTTGTGCAGGAATTTATGAAACCACTATTTTTATCGCCGCTGCTGGCTCTCGCGTTGCTGACCGGCATCGCGCATGCCGAACGTGCCGATACCTCCAAGCCGACCCGTATCGAGGCGGACCAGATGGTGTACGACGACGTCAAGCAGATCAAGACCTTCATCGGCAATGTGGTGCTGACGCGCGGCACCTTGCTGATCAAGGCCGGCAAAGTGGTGCTGACGACTGATCCGGCCGGTTACGAATACGCCACCCTGTATGCAGCGCCGGGCCAGTTGACCAGCTTCCGCCAGAAACGCGATGGCGGCCCCGACCTGTGGATTGAAGGCCAGGCCGAGCGCATCGAATACAACGAGAAAACCGAGATCACCAAACTGTTCTCGAAAGCCCACATGCAACGCATGAGCGGCACCAAGGTGACCGACGAGGTCAACGGTGAATTCATTTCCTATGACAGCCGTTCCGAGTTCTATTCGGTCAACAACACCAGCAGCGGCGAAAGCAAGCCGGGCGCAGGTCGCATCACGGCAATCATCCAGCCGCGCGTTGACACTCCGAAAGGCCCTTGAGATGGCAATTAGTTCTCTGGTAGTACGCGGACTGAAAAAGAGCTATGGCGCACGGCAGGTAGTGCGAGATGTATCGCTCGAAGTGGAAAGCGGCGAAGTGGTCGGTTTGCTGGGCCCCAACGGTGCCGGCAAGACTACCTCGTTTTACATGATCGTCGGCCTGGTGCCATCGGATGGCGGCGAGATCGATCTCGACGGTGCGGCCATTTCGCGCATGCCGATTCACCAGCGCGCTGCGCTCGGCTTGTCGTACCTGCCGCAGGAAGCCTCGGTGTTTCGCAAGCTGACCGTGGAAGACAATATCCGTGCCGTGCTGGAACTGCGCATGGAAGATGGCAAGCCGCTGAGCAAAGATGAAATCGAAGGCCGGCTGAATAATCTGTTGCATGAACTGCAAATCGAAAAACTGCGCGAGAGCCAGGCCTTGTCTTTGTCCGGCGGTGAACGCCGGCGCGTTGAAATTGCCCGCGCACTGGCAACCGATCCGCGCTTCGTCTTGCTCGATGAACCATTCGCCGGGATCGACCCGATTGCCGTGATCGAGATTCAGCGCATCGTGCGCTTCCTCAAGGAACGCGGCATCGGCGTTCTGATCACCGACCATAACGTGCGCGAAACGCTAGGCATCTGCGATCGCGCCTACATCATCAATCAGGGTACCGTGCTGGCCAGTGGCAGCCCGGATGACATCATCGCCAACGAGTCGGTACGACGCGTGTATCTCGGCGAACATTTCCGCATGTAGCGGCAAAAAGAATAGATGAAACAATCCCTCCAGCTACGCACCTCCCAGCATCTGGCACTGACGCCGCAATTGCAGCAATCGATACGATTGTTGCAATTGTCTACGCTGGAACTGCATCAGGAACTGGAGCAGATTCTGTCGGACAACCCGTTGCTGGAACGTCTCGACGATGCCCTCGACAATTCGGTACGGCTGCTGGCCGACGGCGCCATCAGTTCGTCGCCGTCGCAACTGGCAGAGGCTGCCGACACCCATGTCAGCAACACCCCGGCCGAGGCCGACGGCGAAGCGGCGGCATTCGAACAATCGGAAGCCCCGGCGGCGGCCGACAATGTCAGCGGCGATACCGACTGGAGCTTCGACGATGTGGCCCGTACCGGCAAAACACCGGACGACGAAGATTCACGGCCACAACTGGAAGCGCATGAAACCAGCCTGCGCGAGCATCTGCTGGAGCAGATGCGGCTGACCGTCAGAGAACTGCGCGACCGGGCACTGGTGGAACTGCTGATCGATGCCCTCGATGATCATGGTTACCTGGAAGAACCGCTGGAAGATATCCATGCGCGGCTGCCGGAAGAATTGGAAATCGACCCCGATGAACTGACCATCGCGTTGAAACTGTTACAAAGTTTTGACCCGGCCGGTGTCGGTGCACGTTCCGCTTCCGAATGCCTGGCGTTGCAAGTCAAACGCTTGCCAAAAATACCATTCGTCACGCGTCGTCTGGCGCTGACCATTGTTGAAGATTACCTGCCGTTATTCGCACAACGCGATTTCAACAAGATCAAGAAAGCCATCGATTGCGACGATGAAGATTTGCGTGAGGCACAAACCGTCATCCGTCAGTGCCATCCGCACCCGGGCGCAGCGTTTGCCCCACAAAGCTCGGATTACGTAGTGCCCGACGTGATTGTCAAACAGGCAAAGGATGGCTGGCAGGTTTTGCTCAATCACGACGTCATGCCGCGCTTGCGCGTCAATGCCATGTATGCCAATGCGCTCAAGCAAACCAAGGGCGAAGGCTCGCTGGTGTCACAATTGCAAGAAGCCAAATGGCTGATCAAAAACATGCGTCAGCGCTTCGATACCATCCTGCGTGTGGCACAGGCAATTGTCGAACGACAACGGAATTTTTTCTCACACGGCGCGGTCGCAATGAGACCCCTTGTGTTGCGCGAAATAGCTGATACACTGGGTCTACACGAGAGCACCATTTCTCGTGTAACCACTCAGAAATACATGCTCACACCGCATGGAATGTTTGAGTTGAAATATTTCTTCGGCAGCCACGTCGCAACGGAAACCGGAGGTGAAGCTTCCTCCACAGCGATACGGGCTCTCATCAAACAACTGATAGGAGCAGAAGACCCCAAGACCCCACTCTCAGATAGCAAGATTGCAGATATGCTGGCAGAGCAAGGCATGGTGGTGGCGCGACGCACTGTTGCAAAATACCGTGAAGTACTGAAAATCCCGCCAGTCAATCTACGCAAATCTTTATAAGTTTTTTCGTTGTAATCTGCACCAGTTGCTGTGTTCTGGCGTCATGTTCTGACCATGCCGGACAATGCGCAGGAACCTCCAGTGACCTCACGATAGGAGTGTTGTATGAATCTGACCATAAGCGGACATCACCTCGATTTAACCCCAGCCATCCGCGAATACGTGCAAAGCAAGCTTACTCGTATCAAACGCCATTTCGACCATGTCATCGACATCAGTGTCATCCTCAGTGTAGACAAACTGACAGAAAAGGAAAAAAGGCAGAAAGCTGAAGTCAACGTTCACGTCAAAGGAAAAGATCTCCACGTCGAAAGTATTGCGCATGACCTTTATGCTGCCATCGACTCCCTGATCGACAAACTGGATCGCCAGGTCATCAAACACAAGGACCGCGTGCAGGACCATCACTCGATAGCAAAACGACTGCCCGAAGAACCGTTGGCAGCTACGTAAACACCACTTCCCCGCCGGTCAAGCCGGCCTGAGAAAGAAGGGCGCAGAGGCGCCCTTTCTTGTTTTTGTTTCCCGCAGGAAACCATGCCCCGGCAATCCGCCACTCTTCCAACGCAGCCGCACGCTTTTCCATATAATGACGACATTGTGAACTTTTTGAAGGTGTAGTCATGAGCGACGTGCAAGTCTGGATCAAGGAAACTGTCACGCAAAACCCGGTCGTGCTTTTCATGAAAGGTACTGCCCAATTCCCGCAATGCGGCTTTTCCGGCAAGGCAATTCAGTTGCTCAAGGCCAGCGGCGCAGAAAACATCGTGACCGTCAATGTGCTGGAAAGCCCGGACGTGCGTCAGGGCATCAAGGAATATTCGAACTGGCCAACCATCCCGCAACTGTATGTGAAGGGTGAATTCATCGGCGGCTCGGACATCATGAATGAAATGTATGAATCCGGCGAACTGAAGACGCTGCTTTCTGCCTGATACCCACCAACCCGGTAAGCCACGCCATGTCTGATCCGCAACGACTGATCGTCGCCATTACCGGGGCCACCGGCGTTATCTATGCGGTGCGCCTGCTGCGCGTCTTGCGCGACAGCGATATTGAAACGCATCTGATCGTCTCCGACGCCGGCGTACTGAATCTGCATCAGGAACTGGACATGAGCCGCAAGCATGTCGAAGCACTGGCAAACGTTGTGCACAATGTGCGCGACGTCGGTGCGGCGATTGCCAGCGGCTCCTTCATTTCTGCCGGCATGATCATCACGCCGTGCTCGATGAAAACCCTGGCCTCCGTTGCCCACGGCCTGTCCGACAATCTGATCACGCGCGCTGCCGATGTGATTCTGAAAGAACGTCGCCGGCTGGTGCTGATGGTGCGTGAAACGCCGCTCAACCTGGCGCATCTGCGCAACATGACCAGTGTCACCGAAATGGGCGGCATCGTTTATCCGCCGCTGCCGGCCTTCTATCACCGCCCGGCCTCCATCGACGAGATGGTCGACCACACACTGGGGCGCGTGCTCGACCTGTTTCCGGTCAAGCATGACCTGACGCCACGCTGGAACGGTCTCAAAAAAACTGCCGCCTGATTCGCGGCATTCACGACCAGTTTCAGTCATGCAGTCCGGCCACAGCCGGACTTTGCTTCTGCACCGTTTCTGCTTGCTCAGCCGCGACCAATGAACGGCATCTTGGTCGCCATTACCGTCATGAACTGGACGTTGGCATCGAGCGGCAAACTATCCATGTACAGCAATGCGCTCGCCACATGCGCGGCATCCATGGTCGGCTCGACCTTGGTTGAGCCATCCGCCTGCAAGGTGCCCTTCTTCATCAGCTCAGTCATGTCAGTCGACGCATTGCCGATATCGATCTGACCGCAGGCGATGTCGTAACGGCGACCATCGAGTGAGGTCGATTTGGTCAGCCCGGTGATGGCGTGCTTGGTGGCAGTATACGAAGCCGAGAATGGCCGCGGCGCATGCGCCGAAATCGAACCGTTGTTGATGATGCGTCCGCCGCGCGGCGATTGATCCTTCATGATCTTGAACGCTTCCTGCGTACACAGGAAGACACCGGTCAGGTTGATATCGACGGCCGATTTCCATTGTTCGTAGCTCAGTTCTTCAATCGACATCGGCGGCGCAAAGATACCGGCGTTGTTGAACAGCAGATCAAGCCGGCCGAATTTGTTACGGGTTTCCGCAAACAGGTTCTTGACCGACGCCGGGTCACTGACATCGGCCGGCACCACCAGCGCATGCGCGCCGAATTCACCGGCTTCTTTCAGCGTCGCTTCCAGCGGTTCACGCCGGCGACCGGCCAACACCACGGCATAACCGGCACGCAACAGCGCCAGCGAAATTTGCTTGCCGATTCCTGAACCTGCACCTGTGACGAGTGCTATTTTCTTTGCTGCTGTCATGTCTCTGCTCCTCTGTAATCAATTCGCAGCGGGTTATCTGATCGCCATCCGCGCACCGGATCCCGTCTGCACCATGGCCGCATGCGGCAATTGCATCCCGCTGCACACGGCTGAAAAAATCACGCCATCCATACCGTAACGATATGGATGGCGTTTCACTATAGCAGCAGATATTTTTCTCTGGGGTGAGATATTTTCAATTGATGCAGCTACCCCGTTACACTGTGGTCGACAGCGGCTTGTCGAGTACCACGCCGAGAATGCCTGCCGCCTCTTGCAGGAAACTGCGGCCAGCGGCGCCGGTGTGCAACCCGGTCAACGCCGTGTAGGCAATCCAGCGCGCATCAACTTCAAAGAAGTCACGCAGATTGGCACGCGTATCGCTGCGACCGAAACCATCAGTACCCAAGGTCACATAGCGCCCCGGCACGAATGCCCGGATGCCTTCCGGCAGACTGCGCACATAGTCGCTGACCGCAATCACCGGCGCGCTGCTCCCTTGCAATTGCTGTGTGACATACGGCGCGGCGCTGCCGGTACCCATGCGCTGCAAGCGTTCGGCAGCGATGCCGTCGCGTGTCAGTTCGGTATAGCTGGTGACACTCCAGACCTCGGCCTTGATGCCAAATTTTTCTTGCAGCAACGTGGCTGCGCCAATCGCTTCCTTGACCATCGGACCGGCGGCCAGCAAACGCACCTGAGCATCGGCATCGCCTTGCAACAGATACATGCCGCGCAAGATGCCATCCTTCACATCGGCCGGCATGCTCGGTTGCGCTTCATTTTCATTCGTGACGGTAACGTAATAGAACACGTCTTCGTTGCGCTCCAGCATGCGCCGCATACCGTCATCGACAATCACCGCCATTTCATAGGCATAAGCCGGATCGTAAGCAACGCAATTGGGAATCGTGGCGGCCACTACATGGCTGGTGCCATCCTGATGCTGCAAGCCTTCGCCGCCCAGGGTGGTACGGCCGGACGTGGCACCGATCAGGAAACCGCGCGCGCGCTGATCGGCAGCGGCCCAGATCAGATCGCCAATACGCTGGAAGCCGAACATCGAGTAATAAATGTAGAACGGCAGCATCGGCAAACCATGCACCGAATAACTGGTGGCAGCCGCAGTCCAGGAAGAAATCGCACCGGCTTCGGTGATCCCCTCTTCCAGAATCTGGCCATCCCTGGCTTCACGATAGGACAGAATCGAGCCGATATCTTCTGGTTCATACAACTGGCCCTGCGACGAATAAATACCGACCTGACGGAACAGATTTGCCATGCCGAAGGTGCGCGCTTCATCGGCCACAATCGGCACCACATATTTGCCGAGCTCAGGATCCTTGAGCATATTGCCGAGCATGCGCACCAGCGCCATGGTGCTCGACATTTCCTTGCCCTCGGCTTCCAGTGCAAATTTGGCATGCACCGGCAATGCCGGCACTGTACGCGTGACCTTGCCGGCAATCCGGCGCGGCATGTAACCGCCGAGTGCCGCACGCCGCGCCAGCAGATGCTTCATTTCTGCGCTGTCGGCAGCCGGCTTGTAAAACGCCAGGCTGGTACATTGTTCGTCGCTGAGCGGCAACTTGAACCGGTTGCGGAACGCCAGCAAGCTGTCTTCGTCGAGTTTCTTTTGCTGGTGGGTGGTCATCTTGCCTTCACCGGCGGCCCCCATGCCATAACCCTTTTTGGTTTGCGCCAGAATCACGGTCGGCTGACCGCGATGATTGGCCGCTGCCTGATAGGCCGCATGGATTTTCTTCATATCGTGACCACCGCGCCGCAAGCGGTTGATTTCTTCGTCGGTCAGCGTCGCGGCAATCTTGCGCGTGCCTTCGTTCTGACCAAAGAAATGCTCACGGTTGAAAGCGCCGTCATTGGCAGCGAAGGTTTGCAATTGGCCATCCACGGTGCGGTTGAGCGCATCCACCAGCGTGCCGTCCTTGTCGCGCGCAAACAGTTCATCCCAGTCCGAACCCCACAGCAACTTGATGACATTCCAGCCGGCACCGGCAAACAGCGTTTCCAGCTCATCGACGATGCTGCCGTTGCCGCGCACCGGTCCGTCCAGACGCTGCAAATTGCAGTTGACCACAAAGATCAGGTTATCCAGTTTTTCGCGCGACGCCAGACTCAGTGCCGCCAGCGATTCCGGCTCATCCATCTCGCCATCGCCAAACACGCCCCACACCTTGCGTCCCTGATCCTGCAACAGACCGCGATGCTCCAGATAGCGTAAAAAGCGGGCCTGATAAATGGCATTGATCGGACCGATGCCCATCGAGCCGGTCGGGAATTGCCAGAAGTCCGGCATCAGCCATGGATGTGGATACGACGACAAGCCTTGCTTGCCATGTTTCTTGGCGTCAATTTCACGGCGGTAATAGGTCAGGTCATCTTCTGTCAGCGCCCCTTCGAGAAACGCGCGGGCATAGACACCGGGCGCCGAATGCGGCTGAAAGTAAACCAGATCGCCGGCGAATTGCGCATCGCGGGCGCGGAAGAAATGGTTGAAGCCGACTTCAAACAAATCGGCCGCCGACGCGTAGCTGGCGATGTGGCCGCCAAGTTCGCCATAGGCCCGATTGGCACGCACCACCATCGCCAGCGCATTCCAGCGCATCACGCTGGCCAGATGCTCTTCGATCACTTGCGCATCGGAGCCACCCGGAAACGGCGGTTCCTGTTCATGCCGGATGGTGTTGGTGTACGGCGTGTTGCGCGCATCGCGCCAGTTGATGCCCCATTGCTGGGCCGCAGCGCTGAGGCGCGACAGCAAAAAGCGGGCACGGTCCGGCCCTACCTCTTCCACTACCCCGTGCAACGCCTGCAACCACTCCTGGGTTTCTTCAGCGTCGATATCGATGTCTTTGGCGAATCCGCTGGCTGATGACATTTCCACTTTACGTCTCCGTTTGAATAATGGAATCAATTTACGCCTTATTGCGCAGCATGAGTCACTGAAATCAATCGCTCAATGCCCTGCATTCAGCATAGAATGCTGAATATTGAATTTATACAGATTTTAATTCTCCATATGGAACTCGACACCATTGATTTGCGCATCCTGAGCATACTTCAGGAAAACGGCAGCATCAGCAACCTCGACCTGGCCCACAAAATCAGCCTGTCGGCATCGCCGACGCTGGCGCGCGTCAAGCGTCTGGAATCCAACGGTATCATTTCCCGCTATGTGGCGCTGGCCAACCCGCACTTGCTGGGATTAAAGGTCAATGTGTTCGTCAAGGTCAGTCTGGAAAAGCAGGAATCGCAGGCACTGGCGCAATTCGAAAGTGCCGTCAGCGCCTTCGATGAAGTGATGGAGGTCTACCTGATGACCGGCGATGAAGACTATCTGCTGCGCATCGTGGTGCCGGATTTGCAGGCGCTGGAATATTTCATTCTTGAACACCTGACCAAAATTCCCGGCATCAAGAACATCCGTTCCAGCTTCGCCCTCAAGCAAGTCAAATACAAAACAGCATTGCCTATCGATGCTCGCCATCCGCGCTGACACAACGCGACACCCACGCGGCTATGCCTGGGTCTCTTCTTTGACCGTATAGAACGCCGCAGTCGCGTAGGGCACGGTCACCGTTTGCTTGCCATGGAGTGCCGGCTCGCCGGCAATCAGCGCGTGCAGTTGCGCATCGATTGCCGCCCGCTCCGCTGCCGGCAAGGCGGCCACGAAACTGGTCGAGCGCACGCGATTGACGATCACGTCTTCCGGCGTGCCGGTGTGACCATGGGAAAAGTGCTGTTCATGCAAAGGGCCGAAACCGTCAAACGGAAATACCTGTCGCCACGCGCCGGTGTAATAACGCGGGGTGTCACCTTCTACCCGGTTCACCATCTGATCCAGACGCGCGATCCAGTCGACGCTGCCATCGCGCATGTTCCAGACCAGTCCCAGCTTGCCGCCGGGTTTCAGGACCCGGTGAATTTCGGCCAGTGCGGCCTTGCTGGCAAACCAGTGGAAAGCCTGCGCACAGATCACCGCATCGACCGCTGCATCCGGTAACGGAATCGATTCCGCCATACCTTCCAGCGCGTTGACCTGAGGCAAGCCGGTAGCCAGTTTGCGCAACATCTGTGGCACCGGTTCTACCGCAATGACACTGGCGCCGGTGGCCAGCAAACGCGGCGTGAATTTTCCCGTGCCGGCGCCGAGATCGACAATGGTTTTGCCGCGCTCAGCGCCAATGTCGTTGCGCAACCAGTGTTCAATTTCGGGCGGATAGTCGGGACGACCGCGCACATAACTGTCGGCAGCGCTGACATAACCTTCGGCTGCAGCATGATGAATCGCATTGCCTGGCTTGCTCATCGTGGTACTCCTTGCTTGAACTGCATTGATTGACGCGAAGCCACCACACTGTTGCAGTGTCTCGCAACCATCCCCTCTGCCCGCAGAGTATACGCGCCAACATCCCTGATTGCTGCCGGCGCTCGGACACCTCACCGCCGCTCTGCATATCGGCCCGGCCATTGCGTGCGATATGTGTTTTGCGCATGAGCTTATTCCTGCCGGAAAAAGCCGCCAGCACCGGCATCAAGCAGGTTTTTTGCGTATCGAAATACAGAAAAATTCTTATGCAATTCCTGCCGCAACGGATTTAATGACGTGTGTAAACGTTGCTATTGCAGCGTTATTTCATCGAATCTGCTGAAAGAAAATTCCATCATGCTGCATCAGAAAATCCTGTTCCCGGGCTTGGGCTTGCTGACCCTGCTGGCTTCACTGCTCGCCGGCACTGCCTCTGCCGCGCCGTTGAAAATCGGTGCCAACCCCGGCCCTACCGGCGACACCGTTGCCATTGCAGCAGCCGAAGCCAAGCGCCAGGGATTGGATGTGGAAGTGGTGGAAATCACCGACTGGACCACACCGAATGTGGCGCTGCAGGCCGGCGACCTGGATTTGAATTTTTTCCAGCACAAGGCATTTCTGGATAACGCGACGGCAACGGCCAAATACAAATTTGCCATCGCCGGCCAAGGATTCTTGCCGAGCATCGGTTTGTTTTCAAGCAAGATCAAATCGCTCAAGGAATTGAAAAACGGCGCTACCGTCGCCGTCGCCAATGATCCCGTCAATCAGGCGCGCGGCTTGCTGCTGGCCCAGAGCGCAGGATTGATCACACTGAAGGCCGGCAGCGGCAGCAAAGCCACGGTGCATGATATCGTCAGCAATCCGAAGCAACTCAAGTTCATTGAAATCGAAGGGCCGCAACTGGTGCGCGCACTTGACGATGTCGATATCGCGCAAGGTTATCCGGCCCGCTTCGTGACCGCCGGCAAACCTGAAATCGCCGGCAAGGGTCTGGTATATACCACGCTCAACGACACCGACTACACCATTCTTTTTGTTGCCCGCCAAGACAATGTCAATGATCCGCGCGTACAGAAATTCGTGAAGATTTACCAGAATTCCAAAGCCGTCAGCGACAAGATCGCCGCGCTTTATCTGAACGACACCAGACTCTACAGCCTGCCATGGAAAAAATGATCCGCGCTATTGCTGCGTTTTCTGCATCGCCATGCACCGTACGATGTCGGGTCTCGCATACACCACATCGCGCTGCCGCCTGACCGGCATACAACATCTCATTGCATCACGCTTTCGCATCGTCTTTCACACTCAGGGAGTCACCATGAAAAAAAATATCCATCAATTCATTGCCACCGCAGCCCTGGCACTGACCCTATTACCATCGGCTTACGCCGGCACCCTGAAAATTGGTGTCGTGCCGGGTGCCTACGCCGACTCGATTCTGGCCGCGACCCAGGAAGCCAAGGCGCAAGGCATCAATGTCGAAGTTGTCGAATTCACGGATTGGACCACACCGAACGTGGCATTGAATTCCGGCGATATCGATATCAACTATTTCCAGCATCAGCCCTTTCTCGACAACGCGATTCAGAAGCAAGGCTTCAAACTGAAGAGCGTCGATAACGGTATTCTGGCCAATGTCGGTCTGTATTCCCTCAAGTACAAAAAATTCTCGGACATTCCGGTCAATGGCAAAGTCGCCATCGCCAACGATCCGGTCAATCAGGGTCGCGGCTTGCTGTTGCTGGAAAAGTCCGGCCTCATCAAGCTCAAGCCGGGCGTCGGCTTCCTCGGCACGCTCAACGACATCATCGACAATCCGAAGAAGCTGACCTTTGTTGAAGTCGAAGGACCGCAACTGGCCCGCATTACTGCCGACGTCGATCTGGCACTCGGTTATCCGCACTTCATCGTGGCCTCGAAAGCATTCGACCCATCCAGTGGTTTGCTTTACTCGGGCATTGAAGACAAGAAGTTCGCCATCCGTTTTGTCGTGAACGAGAAGAAAGCCAACGATCCTGAGGTCAAGAAGTTCATTCAGATTTATCAGAATTCACCGGCCGTCAAAGAAGCGATCAAGAAGGCTTACGCCAATGACAGTCGCCTCTACACGCTGGCATGGCAAAAATGATGGAGACCCGGAATGGCCGTCCAGGCCGTTCCGGTTCGCATCCCCTGTTACCGCATTCAATCCGGAAAGGCATTTTGCAATGACATACTCCTCGGCGCTGACATCCCGCGCTGCGCTGCGCACGTGGGAACCTGAATACGATGTTGCAGTTGATCTCGACCAGACCCGCAGCGTCGGAGCACGGCGCGCCGGCACCGTGCACTTTGAGGCCATTGCCAAAACTTACCAGTCGTCGGCTGGCGCGGTCCATGCGCTGTCCGATATCACGTTGCAAATCGAAGCCGGCAGCATCTTTGGCATCATCGGTCGCAGCGGCGCCGGCAAATCAAGCTTGCTGCGCACCATCAACCTGCTCGAAAAGCCAAGCGCGGGCAAAGTACTGGTCGATGACGTCGATATCAGCACCCTGACGGAAAATGATCTGGTCGGTCTGCGTCGTCGCATCGGCATGATCTTTCAGCATTTCAATCTGCTGTCGGCCAAAACCGTCTACGAAAATATTGCGCTGCCGCTGCGCGTTGCCGGCGTCGCCAAGAAAGATGTCGCCAAGCGGGTCAATGAATTGCTGGCGCTGGTCGGCCTCGAAAACAAGCATGACAGTTATCCGTCGCGTCTGTCCGGCGGTCAGAAACAGCGCGTGGGCATTGCACGCGCATTGGCCACCGATCCGGAAATCCTGTTGTGCGATGAGGCCACCTCCGCTCTCGATCCGGAAACCACCCATTCGATTCTGCAATTGCTGCGCGATATCAATCGCCGGCTCGGCATCACCATCATCCTGATCACGCATGAAATGAGCGTCATCCGGGAAATCGCTGATCAGGTACTGGTGCTGGAAAAGGGCCGGATTGCCGAAAGCGGCGAAGTATGGAAAGTGTTTGGCGCGCCACAACACGAAGCCACCCGGGCGCTGCTGGCACCATTGCAGCACGGCTTGCCGGATGACTTGCAACAACGTCTCGGCAAGGAAGTACCGGCCTCCGGCCAGCGCTATCAGCAAGTGCTGCAACTGGTATTCAACGGTCAGAATTATCTGGAACCCGATTTCAACAAAATTACCCAGGCCTTGCAGACTTCCGTGCAACTGCTGCATGGCGGCATCGACCGTATCCAGGGCCACGCCCATGGCCGCCTGCTGGTGGCCGTGCCGGGCAACGTCGTCTTGCCGGACTTTTCCACATTAACCACCGGAGCCGGCGCAGTGGCTCACCATATCGAGAGTATCGGCTATGTCCCTGTCATTTGAACGTTACTGGCATGCGTTTCTCGATACCCTGATGATGGTCGGGGTATCCAGTTCGATTGCCTTTCTGGCTGGTATTCCGCTGGCGATCCTGCTGATCGTCACCGCGCCCAATGGCTTTCTGGCGTCACCGCGCATCAATAAAGTGGTCGGCGCGGTGGTCAACAGTTTTCGCGCCACGCCATTCATCGTATTGCTGGTCGCGCTGATCCCGTTCACCCGGTTTGTCTCCGGCACCACCATCGGCGTCTGGGCCGCCATCGTGCCGCTGGCGATCAGCGCCACGCCGTTCTTTGCGCGCATCGCCGAAGTCAGCTTGCGCGAAATCGATCCCGGACTGATCGAAGCGGCGCAGGCCATGGGTTGCAAGAAGCTCGACATCATTCTGCATGTGCTGTTGCCGGAAGCATGGCCCGGCATCATCGGTGGCTTCACCATCACGCTGGTAGCGTTGATCAGCTCGTCGGCCATGGCCGGTGCGGTCGGTGCCGGTGGTTTGGGTGACCTCGCCATCCGCTATGGTTATCAGCGCTTCGATACCGAAGTGATGATGATCGTGATCGTGGTGCTGGTCGCACTGGTCAGCGTGGTGCAACTGCTCGGCGACTTTTATGTGCGTCGCTTGCAAAGTCGCTGACGTCATCGGCAACCCTATCGAAAGTATCCTCATGACTGCCACACCGCATCCAACCGCAACCGCCCGGTTGCCAACACCACCGGTCACACCGCACCGCATCGGCAGCGATGCCGAAGCGCTGCGGGTCGCGCGCGCACTGGCGGACGACTTTGCGGTCGACGCCGCCTTGCGTGATCGCGAACGCCGCCTGCCATGGGATGAGCTGGATCGCTATACCGCCAGCGGACTGGGCGGCATTACCATTCCGCGCAGCTACGGCGGCGCCGAAGTATCGAATGAAACGGTCGCCGAGGTGTTTGTGATCTTGTGCGCCGCCGATCCCTCGCTGGGACAGATTCCGCAAAATCATTTCGCATTGATTCAGAATCTGCTGGACCTCGGCACCGAATCGCAAAAGACCCGTTGGTTTGCCGATGTACTGAATGGCTACCGGCTCGGCAATGCCGGTCCGGAGCGCAAAGCCAAGGCCGCGGTAGTCAGCACGCCCACTACCCGATTGACAAAGACCGATGCCGGCTTGCGCGTCTCGGGTACCCGCTTCTACTCTACCGGTGCGCTGTACGCTCACTGGATTCCGTTTCGCTCGGTCGATGACGACAACCTGCCGGTGCAGGTCTGGGTACGGCGCGATGCGCCCGGCCTGCAAGTGATTGACGACTGGAACGGCTTCGGACAACGCACCACTGCCAGCGGCACGGTATTGCTGCACGAGGTGCCGGTCGACGACGATGCTGTCATCCATCTGAGCCGCTTCGCCGACATTCCCAATCTGTCCGGTCCGAAATCGCAACTGATTCAAGCCGCGATCGATGTCGGCATCGCCGAAGGCGCCTTGCGCGACGCCATCCGTTTCGTGCAAGAGCGGACGCGACCATGGACCGATGCCCACGTCGAACACGCCACCGAAGATCCTTACATCATTCAGGAAGTCGGCAAGCTGCAAATCGATGTCCATGCCGCGCACGAAGTGCTGGCGGAGACCGCGCGTCTGCTGGATGACTTGAGCCGACACCCGGTCACCGCAGCGATCAGCGCCCAAGCGTCCGTCGCCATTGCCGAAGCCAAGATCCTGTCGACCGAAGCGGCGCTCAGCGTTTCTGAAAAGCTGTTCGAACTGGCCGGTTCTTCTGCCACGCGCGCCGCCCACAATCTGGACCGGCACTGGCGCAATGCACGCGTACATACGCTGCACGATCCGGTGCGCTGGAAATATCACTTGATCGGCAATTACCTGCTCAACGATGTGTTTCCGCGCCGGCATCAATGGAATTGATTCAACCCCGGTTTTAACCTGATTTCCAGAAGCAAAGCGAACACCGTATATGACACAAACCAACACGCTGGAACAGCAAGCCATTTCATCGGCAACCGGTGCGCGCATCGCGGCGCCGGTTGCGCCTGCCGCACCAGCCAGCATCCCGGCGCTGATCACCAGCGACGCGCAGGCGCTGGCGCGGGCGCGTGAACTGGCGCAGGACTTTTCCCTGAACGACCGCCTGCGCGACCGTGATCGCCTGCTGCCCTGGGCCGAAGTCGAACAATACAGCGCCAGCGGCCTATGGGGCATTACCGTGCCGCGCGAATATGGCGGCGCCGGCGTTTCGTCGTGGACGCTGTCGCAAATCATCGCCCTTGTTTCCGCTGCCGATGGTTCGCTCGGCCACATTCCACAAAACCATTTCTATGCGCTGGAAGTTTTACGCGTCGGTGGTACCGAAGCGCAGAAGCGTTTCTTCTATGACCGCGTTCTCAAAGGTGATCGCTTCGGCAATGCGCTGGCCGAGATTGGCCACAAGGATTACAAACGCCGCACGACACTGACCCGTGAAAATGGCCAGCATGTCGTCACCGGGAAGAAATTCTATTGCACCGGTGCGCTGTTTTCACATTGGATACCGGTACTCGCCGTAGCGCAGGAAGGTGCGGACGAAACTTCTTATCTGATTTTCATTCCACGCACTGCCGCCGGCGTCGACATCACCGATGACTGGGATGGCTTTGGCCAGCGGGTTACCGGCAGCGGCTCGGTGCAATTCGATCATGTCGTCATCGACCCGGAATGGATTCTGCCATTCAAGGCTTCGTTTGATACACCGACTACCATTGGTCCGTTCGCCCAGATCATCCACTGCGCGATTGACGTCGGTATCGGACACGGCGCATTGCAAGCCACGCTGCCGTATCTGCGCCAGCACGCGCGGCCGTGGATCGATGCCAATGTAGAACGCGCGACTGATGATCCGCTGCTGTTGCAGCAAGTCGGGGACGTGCATGTGCGCCTGCGGGCGGCCGATGCTTTGATCAGGCGCGCGGCGCGACTGGTGGATGCCGCGCAGCGCAATCCTGATGCAAACAGCGTTGCCGAGGCCTCGGTCGCCGTGGCCGAAGCCAAAGTCCTGAGCACCAGTGCCGGCTTGCTGGCTGCCAGCAAATTGTTCGAACTGGCAGGCACCGCTGCGACCGATGCCAGCCACGGCTTTGATCGCTACTGGCGCAATGTCCGCACCCATACCTTGCACGATCCGGTGCGCTGGAAATATCACGCCATCGGCAACTATGCCCTGAATGGCAAAAAGCCGCCGCGCCACGGTGCCATCTGACGCGTTCCATTTCACGAAAAGCCATCGTCATGAGTCAAAAGAAAATCATCCACGTCAACGCTTTCAACATGAACAGCGTCGGCCACATTCATCACGGCATGTGGACCCATCCGCGCGATCAGTCGCATCAATACAATACGCTGGATTATTGGATCAACCTGGCAAAAATACTGGAACGCGGCTTGTTCGATGGCATTTTCATCGCCGACATCATCGGCTATTACGACGTCTATCAAGGCAACATCGATCTGACATTGCGCGAGTCGATCCAGACGCCGGTCAACGATCCGTGGCTGCTGGTTTCGGCGATGGCCGCCGTCACCAAACATCTCGGCTTCGGCGTGACGGCCACCATCAGCGCCGAAACACCGTACACCTTCGCGCGCAAGATATCGACCCTGGATCAGTTGACCAATGGCCGCATCGGCTGGAACATCGTCACCGGCTATGTCGACAGCGGCGCCCGTGGTCTGGGTCAGGATGGCCTGGCCGACCATGATCAGCGTTATGACCGCGCCGATGACTTTCTCGAACTCAGCTACAAATTATGGGAAGGCAGTTGGGAAGACGATGCCGTGATTGCGGACCGTGCGCGCAGAATATATACCGATCCGGCCAAGGTCCATTCGATCACGCATGACGGTCCCTATTACCGCTCGCGCGGCTATCACATGAGCGAACCCTCGCCACAACGCACGCCGTTGCTGTTTCAGGCTGGCTCGTCGGGACGCGGTCAGCGCTTCGCCGGGCAACATGCAGAAGGCATTTTCATCAATGCCAGCGACCCGGCCACGGCGCGTGCCAGCGCCAAAAAGATTCGTCAGGCAGTCGCCGATGCCGGACGCGATCCGCATGACGTCAAGATATTTGTCGGGGTCGCCGTGATCCCCGGTCATACGGAAAAGGAAGCACAGGAAAAGCACGCCGAATATCTGCACTATGCCAGCGCCGAAGGCGGATTGGCGCATTTTTCCGCCAGCACCGGCATCGACTTCTCCCGTTACGGTCTGGACGAAGCAATCGAATACGGCACCTCCAATTCGATTCAATCGGCAACGCAGGTGGCGCAACAAAACCAGATGACGCGTCGCAAGCTGCTGGAACAACACAAGCTCGGCGGCCGCTACAACACCATCGTCGGAGACGCCGCACAAGTTGCCGACAAACTGGAACAGTGGATTGATGAAGGCGATATCGACGGTTTCAACCTGACCCGCATCGTGGTGCCGGAAACTTACGAAGACTTTATCGACATCGTGGTCCCGGAGCTGCAAAACCGCGGACGTTATCGCACCTCCTATACCGAAGGCGCGTTGCGCAACAAATTCTTCGGCGCTGGAAATCGATTGCCGGCCAGCCATGGTGCGGCACGCTGGCGTCAGCGGGATGGCAGCGACACCAGCTCCGACCAACCAACACATATCGCCGCCTGATCATTTTCACAAAGGACTTCTTCATGCATTACCCCGCATTTCTGCCGCGTCTGCTGGCGCTCACCACCTTGACCGTCGCCATCTGCGCCAACGGCACCGCCGCGCTGGCCGCACCGCTGACCATCGGCGTCACGCCCGGCGCGATTGCCGACTCCATCGAGGTCGCCGCACAAGAAGCCCGCAAACAAGGGCTGGACGTCAAGGTAATTGAATTCACCGAATGGACCGGTCCCAATACGGCGCTGGCAGCGGGCGATCTGGATGTGAATTACTTCCAGCATTTGCCGTTTCTGGAAAATGCCGAGAAAGTCGGCAACTATCATTTCAAACCGATTGCCGTCGGCTTGCTGCCCAACGTCGGTCTGTTTTCATTGAAGTACAACAAGTTTGCCGATTTGCCGGAGGGTGCGAAGGTCGCGGTGGCCAGCGATCCCGCCAATCAGGGTCGTGGCCTGCTGTTGCTGGAACACGCCGGAGTGATCAAGCTCAAACCCGGGATCGGCGCGAAAGCGACAATCAACGATATCGTGACCAATCCGAAGAAGCTCAAATTGATTGAAATCGATGGTCCGCAACTAGTGCGTTCGCTTGAAGATGTCGATCTGGCGCAAGGCGTCACGTCGCACTATGTGGCGGCTGGCAAGGCCGATGTCGCCGACAAACACGGATTGATTTTCAGCGGGGTCGAAGACCGGCGCTGGGCGATCCACTTCGTTACGCGCGACAACAACGCCACGGATCCACGCATCCTGCGTTTCATCAAGATTTATCAGGAATCGCCGGCGGTGCGTGACCGTATTGATGCTTCTTATGCGCGCAACAAGAAATTCTATTCGTTGCCGTGGTTGGCGAACAAGTAAAGCAAACCGACTTAAACAATGCCGGCAGTAAGGCCGAGCAAAGCAAAACGGCGCACATCACTGGGCGCCGTTTTGCATGCAGGTCTGGTTCAGAGCGCGTGCGCTGCGGCTTTCGTCGCCGGTGCCTTGGTCGCCTTGGTGCTGATGCCCATTTCCCGCAAGGCATCCGCCATGGCATGTACTGCCTGGCGCATCTCGTCGGCACCGATGGCGCCGATACAGCCGACGCGGAACGTTTCCGCTTGCGTCAGTTTTCCCGGGTACAGCACATACCCCTTGTCGCGCACCTGATTGTAGAAGCGCTTGAATTCATAGTTATCACTGGCCGGCGCATGCACCGTAACAATGATCGGCGCCTGGATCTTCGGATCGAGAAACTGCTTCAGACCGAGTTCCGCCATGCCGGCCATCAGGGTTTCATAGTTCTTCTGGTAGCGCGCCAGCCGCGCCGTCTGTCCGCCTTCGGCAACAAATTGCAACAGCGCCTGATGGAACGCGGCGACGATATGGGTCGGCGGCGTAAAGCGCCATTGCGTGGTCTTCTCCATGTAGGTCCACTGATCGAACAGATCAAGCGACAAGGAGGTGCAATTGCCTTCCATTTTTTCCAGCACGGTGCGCCGCGCCAGTACGAAACCCATACCCGGCGGTCCTTCAATACACTTGCCGCTGGCCGCGATCAAGGCATCGAACGGCACTTCTTTGGCATTCACCGGCAAGGCGCCAAACGAACTCATGGCATCAATGATCAGACTGCGTTTGTGACGCGCCACGACTTCGGCAATGTCGTGCAAGGGATTGAGAATGCCGGTGCTGGTTTCGCAATGGATCAGGCCGACGTGCGTGATGCTGGTATCGGCAGTCAGCAGGCGGTCGACGTCGGCGGCGGTGGTCGGCACATCTTCCGGCGTTTCAAATACCGACACTTGACGACCCATCATCTGGACCAGCTTGGCCATGCGTTTGCCGTAAGCGCCGTTGATCAGTACCAGCATGTGGCCGTCGCGCGGCAACAAGGTATTGACGGCGGCTTCAATCGAGAACGTACCGCTGCCCTGCATCGGCACGCAGACGTGGGTTTCCTTGGCGTTGGCAATATCGAGCAGCATGCGGCGCACGTCGGCGGTAATCGCATTGAACGAGGCATCCCATGATCCCCAGTCGCGCAGCATGGCGGTCTTGGTGGCAAGAGAAGTGGTCAGAGGTCCGGGCGTAAGAAGGATAGGATCGCGGCTAACGAGGCTCATGGCATGTCCTTTGGTGGTTGAATTGAGACGAAATTTGGTTCGGATAAGTCATCACGACGACATCTGCAATCAGGTGGCGCTGCGCCAGCGCTGGGCTTTTTTCAGCAACACGCGGGTCACCAGGGCATACAGGCCGCACACCAGAATCGAAGTCAGCACGATCAGGGTCGCCATCGCCGTGGCGGGTCCGATCTTGCCTTCGGCTTCCAGATTCAGAATCGCGACCGAAGCCAGCGTGGTATCGGGCGAATACAGAAACACTACAGTGGAAATCGTGGTCATGGCATTGATGAACAGGTAACGGCCGATATCGAGCACCGCCGGCAGACACACCGGCACCGTCACCCGCACAAAGGTTTTGTAGAACGGTACCTTGAGCGAGGCCGACACTGCTTCGAACTCGTTATCGATGGCCTTGAGTGCGGTCACCGCCGTCAGATAGCTGGAGGTGAAGTAATGCACGATGGTCGACAGCACCAGAATCAACATGCTGCGATACAGAAAGCTCAGCGGGTTGGCCGGGTCGTTGAAGAACATGATGTAGCCCAGACCCAGCACCAGGCCCGGCACGCCCATCGGCAGCAGCGCCAGCATCCGGATCACGGGACGCACGCCATTCATGCCGCGCGTCTTTTCCACCAGATAAGCCGTACTGAAGATCAGTGTGGTACCGAACACCACTACGTACAGCGCCAGCTTGAGACTGTTCAGATACGATTCCAGCATCTCGCCTTCGACCAGACCGAAGTAATAATGGTCCAGACTGAGCGTCAGATTGTAGGGCCACAGTTTGATCAGCGAGGTATACACCGCCATGCCGAGCACGGCCAGCATCAGGCCGCAGATGATGGCGCAGTAGACGAACATCAGTGCATCGAATACCCGGTTCTTCTTCGGCACATACGGTACCGCACGCGCCGACAGTTGCGATTGCAGTTTGCGACGGATGGTGAAGTCGATCACGAATGCCATCAGCGCCGGCAGCAACAGCAGCAGACTGACTACGGCGCCCTTGTTGAAGTTTTGCTGACCGATCACTTGCTGATAGACATCGATGGCAAGCACATTGAATTCACCGCCGATGACTTTCGGTACGCCGAAATCATTGACGGTAAAGGTGAATACCACCAGCGCCGCGCTGATCAGGCCATACTTGGCGCCGGGCAAGGTAATGGTCCAGAATTTGCGGATGGTGCCGGTGCCGAGCGAGTCGGCGACTTCATACAGACGACCGTCGGCCAGGGTCAGCGCCGTGATGATGATCATCAGTGCGTGCGGAAAGACGCCATAGCATTCGCTGATGATGATGCCGATCGGTCCATAGATCGAGGCCCCGCCAAGCAAACCCTTGAGCACACCCTGAGTACCGAACCATTGAATGAAGGAAATCGCGGCCAGCAGCGACGGCGCCAGAATCGGAATCAGTGAAATGGTGCGGAATACGCGCTTGAGCGGCATCATGCTGCGGGTCAGCGCATAGGCAAACGTGAACGCTGCCGGGATCACCAGCAAGGTCACGGAGGTGGCAATGAACAGCGTGTTGCCAATCGATTGCCGTAATGCCGGCGTCGACATGTACTCGGCGAACTGACGCAAGCCGACGTAACGGCCCTGCGCGTCCAGCACACTATGCATCAGAATCATCAGCACCGGCATCAGCAAGAAGACCGCAAGGCCGATGCACATCAACAACAGCAACAAGTGACCGATGCGGTCATGCCAGTGACTCTGTTGATGGCCCCGCACATTGCGCGCCGGCGTTGCCCCGGCCGTCATGCCCAGCGGCGGGCTGAGATTGTCGGCCCGGTTCATGCGGCCTCCGCCAATGCAAGTGACGCTGCCGGTGCCTGCTCGTGCTGACAGTACACCCGGATCCGTTCCGGCAACAAGCCGTACAACACTTTGCTGCCCACGGTCAGTTTCAACTCTTTGAGCAGGTTGAGCGACATCGATGCAATCACCGGTTGCTGTTCCATGCCGGCCAGCGCCACCGTCAGATAGCTGAAGGCACCGAGGAATTCGATCTTCAGCACTTCGCCCATGGCGCGGTTGGCAGTGCGCGTTTCGGCGTCACGCACGACAAAATCTTCCGGCCGCAGATACACCTTGACCGGATCGCCGGCGGGAATATGATCGACCCGCGATTCGCTCAGGAAATCCAGTTGACCGATGCGGAAGCGACCGTCGCCGAGCGAAGTGCCTTGCAGGATATTGACCTTGCCGACGAATGCCGCCACGAATGGTGAGCCCGGTTGCAGATAAACCTGTTGCGGCGTACCAATCTGTTCGATCTTGCCGTTGTTCATGACCACGATGCGATCGGCCATGGTCAGCGCTTCTTCCTGATCGTGCGTGACCATGATAGTGGTGACGCCGAGTCGTTGCTGCAATTGCCGGATCTCGCCGCGCAGGCGTACCCGTTCCATGGCATCGAGGGCCGACAGCGGTTCATCCAGCAACAGTAAACCGGGCGACGTGGCCAGCGCCCGCGCCAGTGCGATGCGTTGTTGCTGGCCGCCAGACAGTTGTCCCGGATATTTGTCGCCACTGCTTTGCAAGCCGGCCAGCGCCAGCAACTCGGTCACCCGGGCGCGAATGTCAGTGCGTGACTTGCCGTGATTGACCAGACCGTAGGCCACGTTTTCGGCAATGCTCAGATTCGGAAACAGCGCATACGACTGAAACACGATGCCGTAGTCGCGCTTGATTGGCGGCAGCCACGAAATGTCTTTGCCGCCCTGACTGATTTGTCCGCGATCCTGGCTTTCCAGACCGGCGATGATGCGCAGCAGGGTGGTCTTGCCACAGCCGGACGGGCCGAGGAAGCAGACGAACTCGCCTTCGGCGATGGTCAGATTGATGTCGCGCAGCGCATGAAAGCTGCCGAACGATTTTGAAATGTTTTCAAGTACCAGATATTGATTTTGCTTGGGCATGGAAAATCCTCTCTTGATCAGATCATGATTGCCGGCGCCGGCGCGCACCGTCAGGCGCTGCCGGCCGCCGCTCGAGATTTACTTCTTTTCCGCCTTGGCGTTGTAACGCCCGCTCCACTCGGCCAGAATCCGCGCGCGGTTCTTGGCTGACCAGTTGAAGTCGTTATTCGGCACCAACATTTTTTCGTAATTTTCAGGAATGCCATCGACCTTCTTGGCAATGCCCGGATAGGCAACGATCGCCCACCAGGTGGCGCTGATTTGATTGGCTTCCTTGGTGGTCATCCAGTCTGCCAGCTTCTTGGCGGCTGCCAGATTCTTGGTGCCCTTCATGATGCCGCTGGCTTCGATATCCCAACCCAGACCTTCTTTCGGGAAGATCAGTTCGACCGGTGCCCCGGTGCGCTTGACCTGATGCGCTCGGAATTCAAATGAAATGCCAATCGGGAATTCACCGGTGCCGGCCATGGTACAAGGCTTGGAACCGGAGTGCGTGTATTGCGCGATGTTCTGATGCAGGGCATCCATGTACTTCCAGCCCTCGGCTTCACCAAACATCTGCAACCAGGCGGTGACATCGAGATAACCAGTGCCGCTTGAAGCCGGATGTGGCATCACGATCTGGCCTTTGTAAATCGGCTTGGCCAGATCTTTCCAGGTTTCCGGTTTCGGCAGGTTCAGTTTTTTGGCTTCGATGGTATTGAAGCAGACCGTGGCGCCCCACACATCCATGCCGACCCAGGCCGGTGGCCGTGCGGTATCGGAATAGGCCGGATTCAGATCTTTGAAGCCGGTCGGTGCGTATGGCAACAGCATGCCTTCCTGACTCAGCAAGGCCAGGCTGCTGGCGGCAACGCCGAGCACCACATCGGCCTGCGGATTATTCTTTTCCGCCAGCAACTTGGCGGTCACGACGCCGGTGGAGTCGCGCACCCAGCGGATTTCAACGTCCGGATTGGCCTTTTCAAAACCATCTTTGTAGGCTTTCATGGCGTCGCTTTCAATCGCCGTGTAGACCAGCAATGCCGTTTTCGGCTGCGCCGTTGCTGCTCCCGCCACCAGCGCCATGGCGCTCATGAGCGCGGTATTGCGCAAGAACCGGAAAAATTGGGGCTTCTTTATAATTTTCATGTCATCTCCTCAGATGTTGTCTCATTCAATCGGTATTACTGCCGTAACCCACCTGCCTGATCCATCTTAACGCCTTGCCTCCTGCCACTGTCTGCCGGGCAACATTGTTTCCCGGTGACCGATTTATATATTTTGTAAATTGTTGACAATCTACACCCGACTAAATTAAAGTGCAATCACTGATTGAATAAAGCACCGCAAAAAAATGTTTCAGCTGGTGCGGCAGCCAGGCAGTACGCGGTGTTCAGAGGATGTGACTGCCGCGACGGGACGTTCAGACCAAGTTCGATAAATAAAAAGATCACCATGACCACCAACCGCACGATGAGCACAATTGCCCTGTTGCAACAACACTCGTTGCCATCATTGGTGCAGAAAGAGCTTGAGCGCATGATCCTCGACGGCGATCTGGCCGCCGGCGACAAGCTCAATGAAGCCGTTCTGGCAGAAATGCTGGGGGTATCGCGCGGCCCGGTGCGGGAAGCATTCCGGGCGCTGGAACAAGTCGGTCTGGTGCAACAGGAAAAAAATTGCGGCGTCTTCGTGCGCCAGATCACGCTGGCGGAAGCCGACGATATTTATGAAGTACGCAGCGCGCTGGATGAGTTGATCGGGCGCAAGCTGGCCAGCACCATCACGCCGACGCAAGTCAGCGCATTGCGCGCCCTGCTCGATCAAATGGACAATCTGGCCGCCACCGGCGACGTCGACGGTTATCTGCAGACCAATCTGCAATTCCACGATTTGTTGCTCAACATGACCAACAACCACAAGCTGATCAACACCTACCGGCGGCTGGTCAATGAATTGAATCTCTACCGGCGTTCGGCGCTGGCGCAGACCGGCAGCTTGCCGACCTCGACCGCCGAACATCACAAGATTGTCGATGCCATCGCTACCGGCAACCCGCAACAAGCCGGCCAGTTCATGCGCGAGCATGCCATGGCCGGCCGTCACCGTATGCACTGCGCGCTGGATGCAGCCGCAGCAAGCACAAACATAACCTCAATCGAACCGCAGTCAAACTGAAAGGCAAACCCATGTCCAGCTCCAAAACTCTGCAGGTCAATGGCCGCAACTATCCGTGGATGAAACACCCGGTCGTCGTGGTGTGCGTTGATGGTTGCGAACAGGAATATATCAACCAGGCAATTCAAGCCGGCGTCGCTCCGTTCCTCAAGAAAATCGCGGCTCAGGGCACTACCTGGAGCGGCGATTGTGTGGTGCCGAGCTTTACCAATCCGAACAATCTGTCCATCGTCACCGGCGTACCGCCGGCAGTACACGGCATCTGCGGCAACTATTTCCTGGACCGCGAGGCCAATCAGGAAGTGATGATGAACGACGCCAAGTATTTGCGCGCCGGCACCCTGTTTGCGGCATTTTCTGATGCCGGCGCCAAGGTGGCAGTGATCACCGCCAAGGATAAGCTGCGCAGTCTGCTCGGCCACAAGATGCGCGGTATCTGCTTCTCGGCCGAGAAAGCCGATCAGGCAACGATGGAACAGAATGGCATTACCAATCTGCTGGAACTGACCGGCATGCCGTTGCCATCGGTGTACAGCGCCGAGCTGTCGGAGTTCGTGTTTGCCGCCGGCGTCAAGCTGCTGGAAACGCAGCGCCCGGACATCATGTACTTGTCCACCACCGACTACATTCAGCATAAATATGCCCCCGGCACACCCGGTGCCAATGCCTTCTACGCCATGATGGATCACTACCTGACCCAGCTTGATGCGCTCGGTGCGGTGATTGGCCTGACCGCCGATCATGGCATGAACGCCAAGACCGACAGCGCCGGCAAACCGAATGTGATCTATCTGCAAGACGTGCTCGACGCCCGCGTCGGCGCCGGCAAAACGCGCGTGATCTTGCCGATTACCGATCCGTATGTGGTGCATCACGGCGCGCTCGGTTCGTATGCCACCGTGTACCTCAACGACGGTGCCAACCTTGACAGCGTCAGCCGCCAGATAGCCGCGCTGCAAGGCATCGAAGTGGTATTGACGCGCGCCGAAGCGGCCGCACGTTTTGAATTGCCGCCGGATCGTATCGGTGACCTGGTGATTGTCAGCGAACGCCTGACCGTGATCGGTACCTCGACGGCACGTCACGACCTGTCCGAACTGACACTGCCGCTGCGTTCGCACGGCGGCATCTCGGAACAGCGGGTGCCATTGATGTTCAACCGTCGCATCGAGGCGCCGCCATCCGATCACCGCCTGCGCAACTTCGATGTTTTTTATTTCGCCATGCAGGCCGCCGTTTAAACCGGCATCGCCACTATAAGTCAGCAAGTCTTACGTATCATGCCAGCCACCAGGAGCCATAAATGTCGATGCTGCACGAATTAAGCAAAATCAGAGATGGGGTACCGCTGTATCAGGAAATGCGTATTGCCGGCAAGCTGGTCGGCAGCGAGCGCCGGATCGATGTGATCAATCCGTTTACCGGCAAGCCGGTAGGGTCGATTCCCAAGGCCAGCGTG
>NZ_LFLS01000042.1 GCF_001189915.1 Herbaspirillum autotrophicum | reverse complement strand
GTCCTTTTTCTATTGGTGAAGCGGAAATGTTTGGTGTGTTTGATTGACGCGCTGCGGGGGATTGCATACATTGCCTGTCTGATCATCCCGACGCGGCGCTTACTTCATGAAATCATTCAAGCAAATCCCCACCGACTTTGGCAAGCCGGAGCGTGGGTGGCGGGCGCGGGCGTATACGATCATTTTTGAGGCGGATACCGTCACCGGCCGGCGCTTCGACCTGACGCTGCTGATGCTGATTGTCATGAGTGTGGTGACGGTCATCGCCGACAGCGTGGTCGGTGTCAATAATGTCGTGTTGTTCAATGTGCTGGAGTGGGTATTCACGCTGTTGTTTACGGCCGAGTACATTGTGCGCCTGATGTGCGTCAGACATCCGTGGCGCTACGCCACCAGCTTCTTTGGCATCATCGACCTGCTGTCGATCCTGCCGAGTTATCTGGCATTTTTCCTGCCGGAATTCCACTTGCTCATCGATGTCCGTCTGCTGCGCATGTTGCGGATCTTCCGCATCATGAAGATCACGCGCTACTTCAATGAATCGCAAGTGTTGTGGCAGGCGCTGCGCAACAGTCGCTACAAGATTCTGGTGTTTCTCGGCACCATGTTCATTCTCAGTATCATTCTCGGCACCCTGATGTATGTCGTGGAGGGGCCGCAAAACGGTTTCACCAGCATTCCGGTCAGCATGTATTGGGCGATTGTCACGATGACCACTACCGGCTACGGCGACATCCATCCCAAAACGCCGCTGGGGCAATTCATTACTTCATGCTCGATGCTGCTCGGTTATGGCGTGATCGCCTTGCCAACCGGTATTGTCGGCGCCGAGCTGGCGATGACCATGTCGCGCCGGCCACCGACTACGCGCACCTGCAGTCACTGCCTGACGGAAGGGCATGAGGCCGCTGCGGTATTTTGCATGCACTGCGGCGAGAAGCTCGATCCCTACGAATCGGACCCGGCGATCAGCGGCGCAACAGCACGATGATGACAGATTGTCACAATTGTTTCCGAACTATCAGGTCTGGCAGGCGTCGAAACGGGCATCACTCAAGAGTGATGTATGTTAATTTCTGAACCGGCACGTAAAGAGGGTTTTGATGCCGGTCAATTTTTTTGGAGAGTTTATGTCCCGTTCCCGTAATCTGATGTTGTCGATGATGCTGGCGACTGCCAGTCTGGCCGTGCAGGCGCAATCCGTACAGACCCTTGGTACCCAGGTCATCGTGCCGGCTTCCGGTGAAATCATCGTCCCCAACGATCAGGTCCGCGCCACCTTGATGATCGAAGAGCAGGACAAGGATAAAGTCGCAGCCGCATCGCGCGTGAATCAGAAAATGAAGCAGGGTATCGATATCGTCAAGCGTCAGGATCCGCAGGCCGTGCTGAAGAGCCATGGCTATTTCACCTATGCGATCTATTCCGATGAAACACCGCGCAATGCGGGCAAGGCACGTCAGATCGTCGGCTGGCGCGTCGGTCAGTATCTGGATGTGGTCACGTCCAATCTGGCCGCGTTGCCAAAGACCGTCGCTGCAGCGCAGGGTATTCTGGCGCTCAACGGTTTGCAGTTCGGTTTGACGCCTGAAAGCGTGAAGAAACAGGACGCGGCACTGATTGACGCCACCTACAAGAATCTGAATGAGCGTCTCGTGGCCATTGCACGCGCCATGGGCCGCAATCCCGGCGATGCTTCGCTGGAAACGGTCGACTTTGAAGGTTCGGGCAATTACGCCGGCAGCAATGATTCCATGCCGAAGGCCATGATGATGCGCGCTGCAGCGCCAGTGCGGGAAGAAGTCGCCGAGCCGAGTTTTGAGGCCGGCGAGTCCACCTTGAGCATGCGTCTGGTGGGCAAGGTCAAGTTCAAGTAATCGTCTATGCGTGCCGGGCACGTGCTTGCATGTCCGGTTTGCGCCCGGGGTCTCCCGCCGGAGGCCCGGTTTCCTGCGCAATCGACAGTTTTCGGGCTGCTATCTGCAGCTCAGGCTGCATAATCCCGCTCAATCAATCCGTTTCAGCCTCCGGTTCGCGATAAAATACGCTTTCGCCGTTTTCGGCGTGCCAGATCATGGATTCGCCTCCAAAAACCGGTAAACATCTGGATCCAGCGCACTGCGCGTTACATTTCGGTGGCGCTCGTCTAGAATAAGCACGCTTTGGCATTTGCCATGCTTTATCTTCCCAAAAATTATCAGCGACAATCGGAGCAACGTTGAACAATCATTATCCACATCCTATTATTGCCCGTGAAGGCTGGCCTTTCCTGGGCATCGCCGTTGCGCTTGCCATCGTTGTGACGTTGATCGGAGGCGCCTGGTCGATTCCGTTCTGGATCATTGCCTTGTTCGTGTTGCAGTTCTTCCGCGATCCTCCGCGCACCATCCCGCAAAATCCGAATGCCGTGTTGTCGCCGGCCGATGGCCGTATCGTGGTCGTGGCCAAGGCACATGATCCCTACACCAATCGCGAAGCGCTCAAGATCAGCGTCTTCATGAATGTGTTCAATGTGCACTCCAACCGCGCGCCGGTCGATGGCAAGATCGAAACCGTCCAGTACTTCCCGGGCAAATTCGTGAATGCCGATCTGGACAAGGCGTCGCTGGAAAACGAACGCAATGCATTGGCCATCACTGCCGCCAATGGCCAGAGCGTGACTTGCGTTCAGGTCGCCGGTCTGATTGCGCGCCGCATCCTGTGCTACGTCAAAGCCGGTGATGTATTGGCGCGTGGTCAGCGTTACGGCTTCATTCGTTTCGGCTCGCGCGTGGACGTCTACCTGCCGCTGACGGCGACCCCGAAAGTCAGTGTAGGTGAGAAGGTTTCTGCAACCGAAACAATCCTGGCCGAGTTCTGATCGCCTTCTGAATCATGCTGTACGTTTATTGAAACGGATTCTTTTACATGGCAACTTTCCGACGACGCAAAGCCAAAAGCAGCAATGCTGCTTTTCCTAAATCCCTGCGCGGCCACAAGACACCGATGTACCCGGCGCAACTGGAAGATGTGGACGGCGAACCGATCGTTCGTGCGCGTCGTTCGCGCGGCATTTACCTGCTGCCGAACGCGTTTACCACCGCCGCCTTGTTTTGCGGTTTTTACGCCATCGTGATGGCGATGAATCTGAAGTTTGATTACGCCTCCATCGCCATTTTCGTGGCCATGGTGCTCGACAGCCTGGATGGCCGGGTGGCGCGCATGACCAATACCCAGAGCGAATTCGGCGCCCAGTACGACAGTTTGTCGGACATGGTGTCATTCGGCGCGGCACCGGCACTGGTGGTGTATGAATGGTCCTTGCGCGGCATGGGCAAGCTGGGCTGGCTGGCGGCATTTGTGTATTGCGCCGGCGGCGCCTTGCGACTGGCGCGCTTCAATACCAATATCGCGGTAGTCGACAAGCGTTACTTCCAGGGCCTGCCGAGCCCGGCTGCAGCAGCGCTGGTGGCCGGTTTCGTCTGGCTCATGGATGACCTGCGTTTTGCCGGCACCGATCTGAGCTGGGCCTCGTGGGCGATCACGTTGTATGCCGGCATCACGATGGTGACCAATGTGCCGTTCTACAGCTTCAAGGACATCAATTTCCGCAAGCAGGTGCCGTTCATTGCGGCGCTGCTGATCGTGCTGGCGCTGGTGGCAATTTCCAGCGACCCGTCCAAGGTATTGTTTGGTCTGTTCGTGCTGTATGGACTGTCGGGTTATGGTGTTTATCTGTGGCGTCGCATCAAGGGCAAACCGGTCAGCATCGTGCAGACCGAACCGGAGCATGATGACAAATAGCAAGTCTGGTATGGCCCGTTGAATTGTGATACAAGAGCAGTCGGGGGTGGGGATTTGAAACGTGTCGGGCGTATCGGTGAAGCGGGTCTGATCATTGATATTTCATTTTCTTCAACATACCAGGAGTGATACATGAGTCTGATTTCTTTTCTCAAAGAAGCTGGCGAAAAACTGCTGCATCTGGGCAAAACGGCACCCGCCGAAAGTACGCCGGAAACACAGGCCGCATCTGCTGAAGGTATCGTCAGTTATATACAGTCGCAGAATCTTTCAACCGATGGCTTGCAGGTTCTGTTCGAATCGACGTCAGCTACCGTGACGGTCAGTGGTGAGACGGTGGATCAGATAACGCGTGAAAAGATTGTCCTGTGCTGCGGCAATGTGCAGGGTGTGGCGCATGTCAATGATGAGCTGACGGTGAAAGTGCCGGCCAGCGAGTCCACATGGTATACCGTGGTTTCGGGTGACAATTTGTCGAAGATTTCCAAGAGTGTGTATGGCGATCCAAACAAATACACCGCGATCTTCGAAGCCAACCGGCCAATGCTGACGCATCCGGACAAGATCTATCCCGGTCAGGTGTTGCGCATTCCTGCGCTGGCCTGATACAGACGCTGTTCAGCAGTAAAAAAACCGTCCCTTGCGGACGGTTTTTTCATGTCTGCCCGCTTTGCGGACTGGTCATTGCCTGGCGGGTGTCCGGATTGCGGCAGCCACCTGTTGCAGCAAATGCGGATCGTCACGCAGCCTTTCGCTGACTTTGTGATCGCAGCCTTCCAGATCGACAATGCGCCGGCTGCGGGCAGCTGTGGCACGTGCCACAAGCAAGTCCGCAATCTCATGCGGAATGACGGCATCATCGCGTGCACGGATGATGGTGAAGTCACCCGCATAAGTGGCAATCAAATCCAGTGTCAGTGCATTGCGCCAGCTTTGCGGCTGGCGTATTACTGCTGAAAATCGCGGGCCGAACGGCAGGCTGAATGCGGCGCGGTCATAGATCGCACCGACCAGCAGCACCAGATGGCCGATATGGTTGCCGGGCGTGCAGGCCAGCCGAATGGCAATTTCACCGCTCATGCTGGAGCCGATCACGGTGTGCGGGCCAGCCGTCAGAAAACCGGTTGCCTGTTGTGCTTCGTCCAGGCGTTTGCTGAGGGAGTTGGGGGTGAGGGCAGTGCTGTCGCCATGGCCGGAAAAATCAATCGCGACACTTTGCATGCCAGCCGCGCTCAAGTATTCACGCAAGGGACGCTGGCGCTGGCGGTTGCTGTGTCCGGCGCCGTGCAGAAACAGTGCCTGCAGTGCCGTGCCATCGCCAAGCATATCGCCGGCGATGGTTTCGGCTCCGGTGTGAAAGTTGAATACGTGTTCTTGCATGCGTCAATCTTCTTCGAATTCAGGGGAGTCAGTCGTGCGCCGCCGAACCTGGTGCCGGCCTTCTGCGCGCCGGCCCTATGATACATGCCAGACGCAAGGCACGGATCAGCAAACGCACTAGCAGTGCCTGCTGCGTCGGCGCAGCTTCGCAGCAGATCACTTCTGTCGCAGTAATGGCGTGCAGGGTCGCCCATCCGCTTTGCAAGACCTGATGGGATTGTCCTTCTTGCAATGCCTGGCCGCCGCTGAGCATGGTTTCGGCCAGCCAGTTGTGGGGTTCGTGCAACCGGACGCGGCCGCCGTTGATGATCAGCGTGGCACCGGCAGTGACGTGCAAACGATAGCGTTGATCCCGGCTTAGCTGGATTGTGCGAGGCGTAGTGACGGTGACCATGTGATTTCCCTGTGGTGTTGGTGTAGGGATAGTGTAGGGAGAGCGGGACCGGCAAAACAGACACAGGGATTACTGATGTGAATCGGAACAGACAGGCTTTTTTCTATCTGTTATTGTCTGTTTTCAGTGGCTCTGTATCTATCGCTGCCATAACGAAAAGATGATCATTCAGCATGGACATGCAACTACCCCCTCACACTTTGCTCAGCAATGATGGCTTGCCGGCAACGCCAGTCGCAGCCACGGCCGTACCGGGATCCTCACAACCGATTTACCGCCGTCTGGCCTGCCATTATCTGGCAGCGATTCAGGCGGGCACGCTGGCGCTTGGCGCACGCATGCCTTCGGTGCGTGATCTGGTGCGCCAGCATCAGGTCAGTCTGTCTACCGCCTTGCAATGCCTGCGCTATCTGGAAGAGGCCGGTTGGGTAGAAGCGCGCCCGCGCTCCGGTTATTTCGTGCGGGTGCCGCGGCGCGCCGCGATTGAGCCGCTGGCCGAACCGAATGTGATGGCGGTGCTCGATCCGGCGCAATACGTCGGTATTCATGAGCAGGTATCCGATGTGATTGCGCGGCGTCAGCAGCAACTGCCGCAGATCGACTTGAGCGGCATGAGTTGCGCGCCGGAACTGTATGCGGTGGAGGCGTTGAAGAATGCGGCAATCAAGGCATTGCGCGAGCGGCCAACCCTGTTGACGGATCTCATGCCGTATAACGGCAATGCCAGTTTTCGGCAGGTGGTGGCGCGGCGTGCCTTGCATGTGGGAATTACCATCAACGCCGACGATGTGGTGGTGACCCATGGCTGTATCGAAGCCTTGCATCTGGCCTTGCGCGCAGTGGCGCAGCCGGGTGATACCATCGCCGTCGAATCGCCGACGTATTTCGGTTTGTTGCAGGCGCTGGAAAGCCTGGGCATGCGGGCGCTGGAAATTCCGACCAGTTCGCAGACTGGCATCTCGGTCGAGGCGCTGGAACTGGCAATGCAAACCTACGATAACGTCAAGGCGGTGGTGGTGGTGCCGGCCTTGCAAAATCCGCTCGGCTGCATTACGCCCGATGAACACAAGGCCCGGCTGGTAGCCCTGTGCGAGCGTTATCAGATTGCCTTGATCGAAGATGATGCCTACAGCGAGCTGGCCGATGGCGACACGCCGCCGGCGGCGGCCAAGGCGTGGGATCGCAGCGGCAACGTGATTTATTGCGCGTCGCTCAACAAGGTGCTGGCGCCGGGCATGCGGCTGGGCTGGATGACCAGCGGCCGCTGGCATGAGCGGGTCAAGATGCTGAAGTTTGCCTATACCCGCGCCAATGAAGAATGGACCCAAATCACCGCCGCCAATTTCATGGCATCGAGCGCTTATGACCGGCACTTGCGGCGCTTGCGGGTGAGCCTGAAATCGCAGCGGGAACAAATGGCGGAATCGATTGCAGGCCATTTCCCGCAAGGTACCCGGCTGACGGTGCCCAATGGCGGCGTCGGATTGTGGGTGGAACTGCCGTCGCCGGTGTCATCGAAGCAAGTATTCGAGCAGGCGCTGGCCGCCGGCATCGGTATTTCGCCGGGGTCGATTTTTTCCAACTCGGAACGTTTCGATCATTATTTGCGGCTGTGTTGCGGCAAACCTTTTTCGCGCGAACTGGATCAGGCGGTGCGGCGTCTGGGGACGATTGCAGAGCAATTACTGGAACGGAGCCCGGTGATGAAAAAAATGTAAGGCAAACAGCGTTTGATTCGACCAAGACACGTTCGATGTTGTCGTTATCAGAAAGCGCATATGCAATCCATTCCTCAAAGTACAGCAGATTCAATTGATATCTTGCGGCACGCACTCGACCTGCATACCTCAGGTCAGATGGCGGCTGCCGAACAGATTTACCGCGATGTCTTGTCACAGCATCCGATGCAGCCGGTGGCCTTGCATTATCTGGGCATCTGCCTGCATCAGCGCGGCTTGCATGAAGAGGCGATCGACCTGATCCGCTTGTCATGCAGCCTGCAAAGCGACAATGCCGACTGGTGCAATGCGCTGGGCAATGTGATGTTTGCATTGCAACGCTTTGCCGAAGCCAGTGTGGCTTATCAGGCCGCGCTGCAACTCGATGCCGGCGCTCATGAAGTCTGGAATAATCTTGGCTCATCGCAACTGCAGCAGGGAGAGCCGCTGGCAGCCATGGTGTCGTTCGAAATGGCGCTCGCGATTGACCCGGATTTCGCGCCGGCCTTGCTGCACATGAGCAGTATCTTGCAGGCCGCCGGCCAGACCGTGGAAGCGGTGAAGTTTCAGTGTCGCGCCTATGTGTTGCCGCCGCACGACGACAAGCCGAAAAAAATGCTGGGGGTGTGCTTTTACTTTCTCGGACGTTATCAGGAAGCGGCGGCAATTTATCGCGCATGGATGGAGCAGGAACCGGGGAATCCGATTGCCGCCCATCTGTTTGCTGCCAGCGCCCAGATCAGCGTTCCCGGGCGCGCTTCCGACGCCTATGTCGAAGCCTATTTCGATGACTATGCCGCTACCTTCGACGCGCAGTTGCTGGACGGTCTGGCCTATCGCGGGCCGCAACTGATTGCGGCGGCGCTGCGCAGCTTGCCGGCACCGGCATGGCGGTACGAGGTCTTGGATATCGGTTGCGGTACCGGCTTGTGCGGAGCGGTACTGGCGCCTTATGCCAGCCGCCTGACCGGGGTTGACCTGTCGGCCGGCATGTTGGCCAAGGCGGGTGAGCAGGCGCATTACCATGCCTTGGTCAAAGATGAAATCTGCAGTTTCATGTCTGGCAAGTCAGCGGTTTACGACTTGATTGTCGCGGCCGACACCATGATTTACTTCGGCGATTTGCTGCCGGTGCTGGCAGCGGTATCGCAAGCGCTGCGGCCGGGCGGCTGGTTCATCTTCACGCTGGAATGCAGCGATGACGACAACTTGCCCGAGAGTGGTCATCAGTTGCATGCCAGCGGGCGTTACCGGCATCGCCGGGAATATGTCGAACGCCTGTTGCGGGAGGTCGATTGCCCGCTGTTGCAACTGAGTGCAGAAACCTTGCGTGAAGAAGTCCGCCAGCCGGTGGCCGGCATGCTGGTTATTGCCCGGCGTGCGCCAGCACCTGTGTGACTTGCGTGGCGGTTGGCACCGGCGCGACGGCGCCGTAGCCGGTGGTGGAAAGTGCGGCGGCGACGTTGGCATAACGGGCCGCGGTAAACGGATCGTCGCCGGCCACGATGCGGGCAATGAAAGCGCCGCCGAAACAATCGCCGGCGCCGGTGGCGTCAATCGCTTCGACCGTATGTGGCGCTACCATGCGGCGCTCATCGGCGGTGGCCACATAACAACCCTCCTGGCCCAGCTTGAATGCCACCAGACGGATGCCGTAAGACAGCAATTTATCAACGATGGCGTCGCGGTCTTCCAGTCCGGTCAGGGTGTTGATGTCTTCCCAGCTTGGCAGGCAGATGTCGCACAGGCGGAAGGCTTCTTCCATCTTGATGCGGGCCCGTTCCAGCGGCCACAGCCGCAACCGCAGATTGGTATCGAACGACGTCAGCACGCCATGCTGACGCGCATGCGCCATGGCCGCCAGCCCGCTGTCGCAGGCGTCGGGGCTGATAGCCAGGCTGATCCCTGACAGGTGCAGCACGCGGGCAGCGGCAATGGCGTCCAGTGGTAACTGTGCCGGCGTGTAGCGACTGGCAGCAGAGCCGGCGCGCAGGTAATCGAAATGATGTCCCTGTGCGTCGTGAGTGACGAAATACACCCCTGACGACACGCCCGGCGTAATGTCGATGTGCGCGGTGCTGACCTGTTCCTGCTGCCACAGTCCCAGCAGTTTTTTACCGAAATGATCATCGCCGACGGCGCTGATGTAGCCCGTCGATGCACCCTGACGCGCAGCGGCAATACAGAGGTTGGACGTGTCGCCGCCACAACCTTCAAGGTAGTAACGCGGATCATCGATGCGCTGGTTGAATTCCACCATGGCTTCGCCGAAGGCGAGGATATTCGTGCTCATTTCGTATTTATTTATCAGAAGAAGGTCTGGACAATATCAATCACGTCGAACTGCGCATTCAAGACTGGCAAATGACGCCATTTGTCGAATGTCAGGCAAGGATGGGAAATATCGAAGGCGATCATGTCGCCGACGCGGATGTCATCGCCGGCGGCGATTTTCAGATAGGCATGCTGGTCCATCATGCCGCTGATTTCCCAGTGCGCCGGGACTGCTGCCGGCGCACTGTCGTGACCGGGACGGAAGCGCTGTACCGGCAACGGCAGGCCGGCGTCGAATGCGGCATCACGTTTGCCGAGCGCGATGATGGCTTTATCGGTTTCGGGAATCGATTGCACATAGGCCCACAATTGCAGTGCCGGCAGCAGTTCACTGCGCATTTTTTTTGCCACCGGATTGCGCGTCAGAATTTGTTCCTGCGCTGCGCGATAGATGCCGACGTCATGTGTCAGATAGCAACCGGGGCGCAGCACGATATCGAGCGGCACGCCGATCTCGACACCGGCAAATTCTTCGGCCACCACGTCATACCAGGCCGAACCGGCGCCGGTCAGCACTGCCGGCTTTTGTGCCGAGCGATGTTGCAGATAACCTTGTTGCGCCAGCTCTTTGGCACATTGCACCGCGCGTTGCAGGAACTGGCGAATGTCCGCTTCTTCTTTCAATACGCCTTCATAGACTTCGATGCCGGACAGCGCAATACTGCCTTGCCAGCGCTTGATCGCCGCCAGCACTGCCGCTTGTTGCTCGGCATTGCGCACGCCGGTGCGGCCGCCCACCGGGCCCAGTTCCAGCAGTACGTTGAGTTGTTGCTTGCGGGCGCTGAACCAGGCACCGAGTTGTTCCACGATGTCGGCCGAATCCACCAGACAAAAGAATTCGAAATCGGGATCTTCCAGCAAGCGTGAAATGGTCGCCATGTTTTGCTTGCCGACCAGCTGGTTGGCCATCAGCACGCGTCGTACGCCATGCGCATAGGCGACCTGCGTCTGATGGGCGGTGGCCAGCGTGATACCCCAGGCGCCGGCAGCCAGTTGCCGCGCAAACAGCTTGGGCGCCATGGTGGTTTTGCCATGCGGCGCCAGCTTGACCTGATATTCGCCGACGAAGGCCTGCATCCATGCCAGGTTGTGCGCCAGTCGCTCTTCGTACAACACGGCGGCCGGCAGGCTGATGTCTTCCAGCAGCAGATTCCAATGCACGGTATTGCCAGCGGTTGGCGGCAATGCGTGCGGCAAATTGCCCAGACCTTTGTTCAAAGGATCGATCATGCCCGCTTGCCAGGTTGCTTGGTAGTTTGTATCACTCATCTCGAAATCCTTTGAAATATTTGATTTGACGTAATCATATCCCTGAATTTAATATGGCGAAAGGGTGTTATAAACTAACACGTTCTATTTATTCTCATGCCGGTTTATTGTATAAATGGCATGAAATCACTCCCGGGCAACATCTTCATGTCACAAGCATTCGATATCGTCTCTCGCATCACGGAGCGCAGCGGCCAGTTGCGACTGGCCGAGCAAAAAGTGGCGGAAGCGATTCTGGAAGATTTGTCGACGGCGGCCAGTGCCAGCATTGGTGAACTGGCGCAAAAGGCCGGCGTCAGCATTGCCAGCGTGACGCGTTTCGCCAAAGCCATGGGATGCCGGGATGTGCGTGAATTCAAGTTCATGCTGGCGCAAGCGGTGGCGGTGGGGCAGCGGTTTTTCGATGGCGTCAAGACGATTCCTTCGGGACAACCGCCGGAACTGGTCGACGTAGTCTATAACGATATACGTGCAGTGCTGGAAGTCAACCACGCCTTGATCCAACCCGAAATTTTTCAGCGCGCCGCCGTTTTGTTGCGCGATGCACGCATGATTTATTGCTTTGGCATGGGCGGCGGTTCTACCATGATGTCAGATGAGGCGCGCCATCGTATGGCACGTCTGGGGCGGCCGGCAGCAACCTATCACGATGCCTTGCTGCAACGCATGGTGGCTGCCACGCTCGACAAAAATGATGTGTTGCTGGTGTTTTCGACCACCGGCAACGTGCCGGAATTACTGGCCAACTGTGAAGTTGCCAAGGAGTACGGGGTACAACTGGTAGCGATTACGGCGCTCGGTTCGCCGTTGGCCGGCATGGCCGATGTGCTGTTGCCGATCAAGACCCTGGAAACCGATTTCATCTTCAAACCGTCGTCATCCCGTTACGCCATGATGATGGCGCTGGACATGCTGATGCTGGAACTGGCGTTGTCGCAAAAGGAGCGCAGCCAGGAATTGCTGCGCCGGCTCAAGTACGTACTTGACACGCATCGCGGCGGCAATGATCGCCAGCCGCTCGGAGACTGACATGACCTCTCAAGAATTGAATCCTCACGCAGCAGCCGGCGCCTTGCAATGCGATACGCTGATTCGTAACGCATTTGTCATTGATGGTTCGGGGGCCGAGGCCGTGGTCGCGGATGTCGCGATCCGCGCCGGACGCATCGTCGCCATCGGTATGCTGGATGACTGGCAGGCGCCGCAGGTGGTCGATGCCACCGGCAAAGTGCTGAGCCCCGGTTTTATCGACGTCCACACGCATGACGATACCAACGTCATTCGCATGCCGGAAATGTTGCCCAAGCTGTCGCAAGGCGTGACCACCGTGATCGTCGGCAATTGCGGTATCAGCGCGGCACCGGTGACGCTCAGTGGCGAGCCCCCTGATCCGATGAATCTGCTGGGGCAGGCCGGCGACTTTTCTTACCCGACGTTTGCCAGTTATGTCGCCGCGATCACAGCCGCGCGACCGGCAGTCAACGTCGCCGCGCTGGTCGGTCATACCGCTCTGCGCAGCAATCACATGGACCGTTTCGACCGCGCCGCCGATGCCGGTGAAATCGCCGCCATGCGCGCCCAGCTCAGCGAAGCGCTGGCGCATGGCGCGCTGGGCCTGAGTACCGGGCTGGCCTATGGTAATGCCTTCTGTGCGCCGACCGAAGAAGTGCTGGCACTGGCGGAGCCGTTGGCCGAATGCGGCGCCTTGTACGCGACCCATTTGCGTAGTGAGTTCGCCGACATTCTGGATGCCATGGATGAGGCATTCCGGATCGGCAAGCATTCCCGCGTGCCGGTGGTGATTTCCCATCTCAAGTGTGCCGGCGTCGACAACTGGGGCCGCAGCGAAGAAGTACTGGCGGCACTGGAACTGGCCAGCAAGCATCAGCATGTCGGTTGCGATTGCTATCCCTATACCGCGAGTTCTTCCACACTCGATCTGAAACAGGTTACCGACACCTTCGATATTCAGGTGACATGGTCACAGCCGCATCCCGAAATGGGCGGCAAGCTGCTGGCCACCATTGCTGCCGAATGGCAGCTCGACCTGATGCAAACCGCCCGCCGTCTGATGCCGGCCGGTGCCGTATATCACTGCATGGAAGATGCCGACGTCAACCGCATCTTGCGGCATCCGTCGACCATGATCGGTTCGGATGGTTTGCCCAATGATCCGATGCCGCATCCGCGTTTGTGGGGCGCATTCCCGCGCGTGCTTGGCTATTACAGCCGCGAGCAGAAGCTGTTCCCGCTGGCCGAAGCCGTGCACAAGATGACGGGCTTGTCGGCGCAGCGCTTTGGCCTGGCTGAGCGGGGCTTGATTCGTGAAGGTTTCTGGGCCGATCTGGTGCTGTTTGATGCACTGACGATCCGGGATGCCGCTACCTTTACCGACCCCATGCAGCCGGCGCACGGCATCGACGGTGTCTGGGTCAATGGTGTGCTGTCGTATGCCGGCGCGGCCGGCAAGGCGGCCACCGGGCAACGCGCCGGACGGTTTTTGGCAAGGCATGGATAAGCATCGGTAGTGAAGGATAAGTTCGGGCAGTAACGGGACGCAGGCAGTGTGTGGCGGTGATTCAATTTTTCAAGGAGCAACAATGAGTATTCAACGATTTGGCGTAGATGGCGGCACCGGCACCGGCGGTCAGCATTTACCTTTTGCACGGGCAGTGGCTGCCGACGGCTGGTTGTATGTGTCGGGTCAGGTCGCCATGGAAAACGGCGAAGTGATCGACGGCGGCATCGTGGCGCAATCGCACAAGGCCATTCAGAACGTGATCGCGATTCTGAAGGAAGCCGGTTACGGTCCGGAGCATGTGGTGCGTTGCGGCGTGTGGCTCGACGATGCGCGCGACTTCCAGTCTTTCAACAAAGTCTTCAAGGAATACTTCGGCGCCAATCCGCCGGCGCGTGCTTGTGTGGTGTCGAGCATGGTCGTGGATTGCAAGGTGGAAGTTGATTGCGTGGCATTCAAGCGCTGACAGGTAGGTCCTGATAAGCCCGACGGGCAGAGGAGATTGTGATGGAGACTGTACAAGGAAGCATGTTGTTGATCTACGCGCTGGTAGCGGTGATCGCACTGGTGGTATTGATTGCCAAGTTCAAGATGAACCCGTTCATCGTGCTGATCGTGGTGTCGCTGATATTGGGCCTGGCGGTGGGCATGCCGATGGGTGCCATCGTCAAGTCGTTTGAAACCGGGGTCGGCAACACGCTTGGCCATATTGCGCTGGTGGTCGGTCTCGGCACCATGCTGGGCAAGATGATGGCGGAGTCGGGCGGTGCCGAGCGCATCGCCACCACGATGATCGACGCCTTCGGCGAAAAGAATGTGCACTGGGCCATGATGACAGTGGCATTCATTGTCGGCTTGCCGGTATTTTTTGAAGTCGGTTTCGTGTTGCTGATTCCGATTGCCTTCAACGTTGCCAAGCGTACCGGCACGTCGATGGTGATGGTCGGGATCCCGATGGTGGCCGGCCTGTCGGTGGTGCACGGTCTGATTCCGCCGCATCCGGCAGCATTGCTGGCGGTGACCGCTTACAACGCCGATATCGGTCGCACCATTTTGTATGCATTGATGGTTGGTATTCCGACGGCCATCATCGCTGGTCCGATCTTCGGCAAGCTGATGTCGAAATATGTGATTCCCAATCCGGATAACCCGCTGATCAGCCAATTCGTGGAAGCAGATCGCAAAGGTGACTTGCCGGGTTTCGGTATCACGCTGTTCACGATTTTGTTGCCGGTGGCATTGATGCTGATCGGCAGCTGGGCCGATCTGTTCTTTACGCCGAAGACATTTGCCAATGACTTTTTGCGTCTGATCGGCAATTCCGTGATTGCCCTGCTGATTGCCACACTGGTGAGTTTCTACACCTTTGGCAAGCGCCGTGGTTTCAATCGTGAAGCGATCCTGAAGTTCACCAACGAATGTCTGGGACCGATTGCCAGTATCACGCTGGTGGTGGGCGCGGGCGCCGGCTTTGGCCGCATCCTGATGGATGGCGGCGTGTCCAAGGCAATTGTCGGTATTGCTACCGATGCGCATTTGTCGCCACTGTTGCTGGGTTGGTTCGTGGCCGCGCTGATTCGCGTCGCCACCGGCTCAGCGACCGTTGCCATGACCACTGCATGCGGTATCGTGGCGCCGATCGTGTCGATCGCCGGCGGTGCGCGGCCGGAATTGATGGTGCTGGCGACCGGCGCCGGTTCGCTGATTCTGTCGCACGTCAACGATGGCGGTTTCTGGCTGGTCAAGGAGTACTTCAACATGACGGTGCCTCAGACCTTCAAGACCTGGACCGTCTGCGAAACCCTGATTTCGGTAATCGCCTTGCTGCTCACGCTGGCCTTGTCGACCGTGATCTGAGGTATCCATGGCGACAAGCGCAAGGCAATGTGCCGTGCGTTTGCCGCCAGTCAACACAGTGATGGTCTCAGAATTTGAAGCGCGAGTCGTCATAGCGCGGATCGGGGCCGTTTTCCACTTTGCGCACGATGCCCTGATCGTCGAAATACACCGTCATCATCGAATTCCAGACGCCGCTTTCCTTGTAGCCGTAATTCCAGGCATCGAACGGGATGCGGGCATAGCGCATGACCTCGGTCGGATGGCCGATGATGCGCAAGACATCTTCCTTGGTATCCTGATTGACCTTGATTGATTGAAATTTTTGCAAGGTCAATACTTGCTCGTAGGAAATCAGATTGCCGTCGGGGCCGATGCGCGCCATGTAGGTATATTGCCCAAATGGGCCCGAAGCATATTCCAGCAATTTGCCGTTGCCCTCAGGATAGACGGCGGTGGGGCGGCCCAGCCGGGCCAGTACCTGCGACTCCGGTTCGCCCGGTGCGACGGCTGGGGCAAAGGCGCAGCCACCCAGTATCAGTGCGCTGAAGACGGTGCTCAGCAGGGGGGGAATCAGGCGTTTCATGTTCAGCATCCTTCAATTTGTGGTCGCGGCGGGCGCATCATATGGGGAATCGTCCCCAAGTAGTTGATTCGTCTGGCTTTTGCTATATAATGCGCGTCTGACTCTTTGAGGTCAGTCTTATAAATTTGTTCACGGTATGCAGGGTAAACCACTCCGCACACCGCTTGTGAAAGGTAAACAGCATGTCCATCGAAAAAGCAGCCAAGGCTGCCATTATCACTGATAACGCACGTGGTCAGAACGACACCGGCTCCCCGGAAGTTCAAGTTGCGCTGCTGACAGCACGCATTAACGACCTCAACGGTCACTTCAAAGAACACAGCAAGGATCACCATTCCCGCCGCGGTCTGATCAAGATGGTCAATCGTCGCAAGAGCCTGTTGTCCTACCTCAAGGGCAAGGATGCTGATCGTTACCGCGCGCTGATCGAAAAACTCGGCCTGCGTAAGTAATCTTGTTCCCGCGTACCGTTCCGGTTCAGGGTTCATAGCCAAATGCCTGCGTCAGTTTCTGACGCGGGCATTTTGTTTTTTGCGATCAGGTTCAGGCGCATGTCTGGTACTGATGGCAGCGTGTTTTGCAAGGTGTTTTACAGTAAGTGCAACATGATTCATGGTCACATGGCCGTGTTGTGCGACTTGACCGCTCATTCGTGACGGTCTTTGTGGTGAGGTGAACGACAGCGCCTGAAAATCTGTCGGCAAAAAGAGGTACAGGCAACATTCTCTGTCTGTGCTTCAAAAAAGAAAGGAATTACCGTGTTCAATAAAGTTACCAAAACCTTCCAGTACGGACAGCATCAAGTTACGCTGGAAACCGGCGAAATCGCTCGCCAGGCTTCCGGTGCAGTACTCGTGTCCATCGAGGACACCGTTGTGCTGGCAACGGTAGTGGCGCGCAAGGACGCCAAGCCAGGTCAGGATTTCTTCCCCCTGACTGTGGATTACATTGAAAAGACATATGCTGCCGGTCGTATCCCCGGTGGTTTCTTCAAGCGCGAAGGCAAGCCATCCGAAAAGGAAACGCTGACTTCCCGCCTGATCGATCGTCCTATCCGCCCGCTGTTCCCGGAAGGCTATCTGAATGAAGTTCAGGTCATCGTGCATGTCCTGTCCGTCAATCCTGAAATCGATCCTGACATCGCTGCAATGATCGGTGCGTCGGCCGCACTGTCGATCGCCGGTATCCCGTTCAACGGTCCGGTCGGCGCAGCACGCGTTGGCTATATCGATGGTCAGTACGTATTGAATCCAACCACCACGCAATTGAAGTCGTCGCAACTGGATCTGGTTGTGGCTGGTACTGAAACTGCCGTGTTGATGGTCGAATCCGAAGCCAAGCAATTGTCGGAAGAAATCATGTTGGGCGCAGTGGTGTTCGGTCACGAGCAATCGCGTGCCGTCATCAACGTCATCCATGAACTGGTCCGTGAAGGCGGCAAGCCTGAAGTCCAGTGGAGCCCGGCGCCAAAGAACGAACCGCTGATCGCGCGCGTGACCGACCTGGCCAACGCCAAGCTGGCAACTGCCTATCAAACCAAGGACAAGCAAGCACGTACCGAACAGCTCAAGGCTGTGACTTCGGAAGTGAATGCAGCGCTGGCGGCTGATGCTGCAGCAGCCGGTACGGCGACACCTGATTCGGGTGAAGTCGGCGGCATCCTGTTTGATCTGGAAGCCAAGATCGTCCGTACCCAGATTCTGGACGGCGAGCCGCGTATCGATGGTCGCGACACACGCACCGTGCGTCCGATTTCGATCCGTACCGGCGTGTTGCCGCGTACCCACGGTTCGGCATTGTTCACTCGCGGTGAAACGCAGGCGCTGGTTATCGCTACCCTGGGTACTGCACGCGACGAGCAAAAGATCGATGCACTGATGGGCGAATACACAGACCGCTTCATGCTGCATTACAACATGCCACCGTTCGCGACCGGCGAAACCGGTCGCGTCGGTACGCCGAAGCGTCGCGAAATCGGTCACGGTCGTCTGGCCAAGCGTGCGTTGCTGGCAGCCTTGCCGGCAGCTGACGAGTTCAGCTACTCGGTGCGTCTGGTGTCCGAAATCACGGAATCCAACGGTTCGTCGTCGATGGCTTCGGTCTGCGGCGGCTGCCTGGCATTGATGGATGCCGGCGTGCCGATGCAAGGTCACGTGGCTGGTATCGCCATGGGCCTGATCAAGGAAGGCAACAAGTTTGCGGTGCTGACCGACATCCTCGGTGATGAAGATCACCTCGGCGACATGGACTTCAAGGTGGCCGGTACTGCCAATGGCATTACGGCACTGCAAATGGATATCAAGATCCAGGGCATCACCAAGGAAATCATGCAAGTGGCGCTGGAACAGGCTAAAGAAGGCCGCGTTCACATTCTGGGCAAGATGCAGGAAGCGGTTCCAAGCGGTACCGGCGAATTGTCCGACTTTGCACCACGTCTGATCACCATCAAGATCAATCCGGAAAAAATCCGTGACGTGATCGGCAAGGGCGGCGCCGTGATTCGTGCGCTGACAGAAGAAACCGGTACTCAGATCGATATCAGCGACGAAGGCGTCGTGACTATCGCATCGGTGGACGCTGCTGCCGGTCAGGAAGCCAAGCGTCGGATCGAAGAACTGACGGCGTCGGTTGAAGTCGGCAAGGTCTACGAAGGCACCGTTCTGAAATTGCTGGACTTCGGCGCCATCGTGCAAGTGTTGCCAGGCAAAGATGGTCTGTTGCACATCAGCCAGATCGCCAATGAGCGTGTCAACGCCGTTGCCGATTACCTGAAAGAAGGCCAGCAAGTGCGCGTCAAGGTTCTGGAAACCGACGACCGCGGCCGTCTGAAATTGTCGATGAAGGCTGCTCAGGCTGAAGAGGGTAGCGAAGCTGCTCCTGCTGCACCTGAAGTTGCACAGTAATCGGCAAGCAACGATCAGCAAGCAGTAAGGTGTGACTGGCAGGAGGATTCCTGCCATGTCTGAAAGCCGCCCGTGACGCAAGTCCGGGCGGCTTTTTCATGGGTGTCCGGTAGTGATGCTCAGGCTTGGATATACTGTGGCTTCGTTTTTGGTTGAAAGGACACCATGCATCACGTCATCATCCTCGGTTGCGGTTTCGGCGGTCTGGCCGCCGCCCGTGAACTGGCAAAAGCCGATGTGCGCATCACGCTCATTGATCGCAGCAATCACCATCTGTTCCAGCCTCTGCTGTATCAGGTTGCCACCGCCGGCTTGTCGGCGCCGGCCATCAGTGCGCCGATCCGGCACATTCTGGCATCGCAGAGCAATCTGACTACCATCATGGCCGCAGTCAAATCGATCGATGTCGCGCAACGGCGGGTGCGGCTGGAAGATGACAGTGAAATTGATTACGACTATCTGGTGGTTGCCACCGGCTCCACTCACAGTTACTTCGGCCGCGATGACTGGGCCGCCGTGGCACCGGGCCTGAAGACACTGGAAGACGCTTTCAATATCCGGCGTCGCATCCTGATGGCGTTTGAATATGCCGAACGTGAAAATGATCCGGAAAAACGTGCGGCATGGCTGACGTTCACCGTGATCGGCGCCGGTGCCACCGGCGTTGAAATGGCTGGTACCCTGATTGAAATTGCGCGGCATACCCTGCGCGGTGAATTCCGCCGCATTGATCCCTTGCAGACGCGCGTGGTGTTGCTGGAAGGCGGTGAGCGGGTGTTGCAGGCGTATCCGCCGGATCTGTCGGAAAAGGCGCGGCAACAACTGGTCAAGCTCGGCGTTGAAGTGAGTACCGGCAGCCGGGTGACGGAAATCGATCAGGCCGGCGTCACTTACACCACGACGCAGGGCGCGCAGCAACTGGCCTCGCGCACGGTCATCTGGTCGGCCGGGGTTGCTGCTTCGCCGCTCGGCAAGGAATTGGGCGTGGCACTGGACCGGGCCGGACGCGTCATCGTCGAAGGCGATCTGTCGATTCCCGCACATCCCGAGGTGTTTGTCATCGGTGACCTGGCAGCGGCCAGTTCAGAAGGCAAGCCAGTGCCCGGTGTGTCGCCTGCGGCCAAGCAAATGGGGCGTCTGGCGGCAATCAATATTCGTCACCGGATTGCCGGGCAGGGGACCGAAGTATTTACTTATCAGGATCTCGGCTCGCTCGCGACCATCGGTCGCAAGGCGGCGATTGCAATGGTTGGCAAGCTGAAATTTTCGGGGTATCCGGCGTGGCTGTTCTGGTTGTTCGTGCACGTCTATTTTTTGATCGGCTTTCGCAATCGCTTGATGGTAATGATGGATTGGGCCTGGGCCTATCTGACGTTCAAGCGCAGTGCGCGGGTGATTGCCGATACCGTCGGTGCTGAAGAAAAGAAGGACGCGGTCAAACAGAACGAGCCCGGCTAGCGGGCGGTAACAGGAGCGCCGGACCGCACATGTGCGCGGTCCGTATCCAATATCAATCGTTTGAATTTTCCAGCGCCAGCATGGCGAAACTGGCCAGCCAGTGACTGCCGCTATAGTGACTGCCCACCACGTGCGGCAGGCTGGCGTTGAGATGATGCGCAATGGCCGCGGTCAACTGCGCATGCACGGCATGCTGCGCCGGCAGCTTTTGCGCAATCTGCCGCAAACACCAGACACGACTCAGATTCAAACCATCCAGATGCGCGACCTTGGGATCGGTGCGATCACTGAGCCGGGCTGCCTGCATCAGATTCGGCACCGCCGACAGATCCGGCAGGTACTTGTCGAACCAGCTTTCGAACGCTGCGGCATCCAGTGTCTTGCTCATCAGCAGCGCCGCCGTCAGGGCCGGTGACAGAAATTCATCGCCGCCAGGTTCAAAGTTCGCCGGATAATTCCGGTCGGCGCCATAGAAGACATTGGCGGTATCGATGATGGCGGTGGCCAGTTCGCTGTCACCGTAATGACGCGCATAGTCGAACGCCAGCGCCAGCGCAAAGGCGGTGTTGTAATGCGCTCCCGAACGGATCGGATACGACAGGATGGACAAATATTTGAGCAGCCGCGCGCGGATTTCCGTCACCAGCGGTTGCATCGCGGCCAGCCACGTCTTGGCGCGCGGATGTTGCCAGCGATCCAGTTCATGCGCCAGCGCCAGCAGCCAGCCAAAGCCGTAAGGACGCTCAAAGGATTCGCGGTTGGGGGTCTGGAAATAAGCTGTTTCCACCGCCATTCCGGCTGCCGTGAAATGCGCGTCAAACAGGGTCGCAATCGCATCTTGCGATGGCAGATCAGGATACAGCCGGGCGCAGCGTGCCAGCAGCCAGAAACCGTGTACCGCCGAATGCCAGTCGTAACTGCCGTAAAACACCGGATGCAGCGCGCGCGGCGACTGCACATCTTCGGGGCCGTTGAGCACGTGCATGATGTGATTCGGATACTCGCGTCGCAGGGCATCCAGCGGCATGGCAACGAACGCCGCCGCCTGCTCCATGGTAAGTGGATTCATCATCGATCCTTAACGAAACATCAGGAAGTACAGCAAGAAAATATTCACCACCAGCAGTGCCAGCGCGGTAGGTACCTGCGCCTTGATGACGGCATTCTTGTCCGGTAATTCGAGCAGGGCGGCAGGGACGATATTGAAGTTGGCTGCCATTGGTGTCATGAGCGTGCCGCAATAGCCGGAGAACATGCCGATGGCCGCCATCACTGCCGGATCGCCATGGTGAATGCCGATCAGGATCGGGACGCCGACGCCGCCGGTCATCACCGGGAACGCGGCGAAGCCGTTGCCCATGATGACGGTGAAGATGGCCATGCCCAGGACATACACGACCACCGCCACGAAGCGCATGTCCATGTTGATGTAGGAGGTGGTGATGTGTGCCACGGCCTTGCCGACGCCGGCGTCCGAAAACACCAGACCCAGCATGCCCAGCATCTGCGGCAATACCACCGCCCAGCCGAGGGCATCGGTCAGGCGGCGTGATTCACGCATGCCTTGTGCCGGGGTGTCGCGCGTCAGCCAGCAGGTGAGACCGAGCGCGATGATACAGCCGAGACCGAGACTTACCAGCGTGATGTTTTTCGGATCGAGCAGGAAGGCATCGCCGATCTTGATATCTTTCATCAAGACGGTGCCGATCACGGTCACCAGCGGAATCGACAGCGCCGGGATGAACAGCTTGTGTCCCAGACGCTGCGCACTGGCCTTGCTTTCTTGTTCCGAAGGCGCTTTGTGTTTGCCAATGCCGACGCCGCCGAAGCCGGCCAGCAGTGCCATCACGATCACGCCGATGCCGACGATTTCGGGCGGGATGCGTTCGCCGACCAAAAACACGACCGCATACAGGCCCCAGAACAAAGCACTGGAATAACGTTTGGGATGATTCTTGTCGGCCAGCGTCATCAACGCCGTGATGGCCAGAATAGCGCCGACCAGATAGTAGAGGTAATTGATGGAAATGATCATGAAGCGCTCCCGGCGGCTTTGTCTTGTGCTGTTTTTGCCGCGCGTTCCTGACTCAATTCCTTATCGAGCGAGGCATCCAGGCGACGCAGACGCCAGCCGTGAATAATGAAGGCGCTGATCGCGGTCGGGATACCCCACAAGGCGATATGCAACGGTTCGACATCGATGCCGGCTTCGTGCAGAAAGGTCGACATCAGCACAATCGCACCGAAGGCGACAAAAATATCTTCGCCGAAAAACAGGCCGACGTTATCGGTGGCCGCGCTATAGGCGCGCAATTTGAAACGGATTTTATCGGACAGTTTGCCGTAGCGACTTTCTGCCGCACCTTCAGCCATCGGCGCAATCAGCGGTCGCACCATTTGCGGATGACCGCCAAGACTGGTCAGGCCCAGAGCGGCAGTAATTTCACGCACGAACAAATAGACGATCAGCAAACGGCCGGCGGTGGCCGATTTGATCTTGCTGATCCAGTTCTGCGCATGCTGACGCAAGCCATGCCGTTCCAGCAAGCCGACCACCGTCAGCGGCAGCAAAATGATCAACGGCAGATTGCGGGTCTTGATGAATCCGGTGCCCAGTTCGGCCAGGATTTTTTCCATCGGGAACTGCGCGGCAAAGCCGGTGGCAATCGCGGTTACCGCCACCACCAGCATGGGATTGAAGCGCAGGATAAAACCTGCAATGATGACGACCACTCCGATGAGCGGCCATAAGTTGACGGCGGTTTCCATTTGTTCTCCTGATGTTGCGGTTGTTGGCGGGTGATGATACGTCGGTGTCAGTGCAGCGCACGCACGCTGATGCCTTCTTGTTCCAGGCGCGCGCGGATGGTGCGGGCAAAGCTCAGTGCATGGGCGCCGTCGCCATGCAGGCAGACGGTCTGGGCATTGACCTTGACGGTACTGCCATCAAGTGCCGTGACTTGTTTGTCGCGCACCAGAGAAATGGTTTGGGCGATGGCTTGTGCTTCGTCTTCGATCATGGCGCCGGCCTGCGTGCGGCTCACCAGACTGCCATCAGCTTGATAAGCGCGATCGGCAAAGACTTCTTCCACCGCGCTCAGATCGGCATGGCGGGCAGCGGCAATCAACTCGCTGCCGGCCAGACCGAATACGGCAAGTTCAGGATTGAAGCTGCGTACGGCGGCGCAAATGGCATTGGCCAGCACCGCGTCTTTGGCGGCCATGTTATACAACGCGCCATGTGGTTTGACGTGGGTCATGCGGCCGCCTTCGGCCTTGATGATAGCGTCCAGTGCGCCCAGCTGATAGAGCATGCCGCTGATGATTTCCTCGGGCGGCAACTGCATGTTGCTGCGACCGAAATTTTCCCGGTCGGGGAAGCTCGGATGGGCACCGATGGCGACATGATTCTGCAACGCCCAGCGCACGCAATTGCGCATGGTCTGCGCGTCGCCGGCGTGCCAGCCGCAGGCGATGTTGGCTGAACTGACCAGAGTCAGCAGCATTTCATCGGTATCGCAACCTTCGCCGAGATCGGCGTTCAAGTCGATGTGCATGGTGTTCCTCATTTCTTGTTCGCTGTCGAATGGGTCCAGCGCCGGCTGACCAGTGTTTTCCTGATTTGCGACACGTAGTGCTGTTGCTGTTGCCAGGCGGCACCGGCTTCGTGCAGATTGCAGATATTCAATTGCAGCATGGTATTGAGCGGCGCTTGTGCCAGCTTCCACATGTCGGCTTGAATCACGACCCCGATCTTGGGATAGCCGCCGGTCGCTTGGGCGTCACCCATCAAGACAATCGGCTGTCCGGATGGCGGTACCTGAATCACGCCGGGTACCACGCCATGCGACAGCAAATCCTTGCTTTGCTTGCGTTTCAGTTCCGGACCTTCGAGCCGGTAGCCCATGCGGTTGCTGTTCGGCGTGATGCGCCATTTGTCGCGCCACAATGCGGTTCTGGCAATGGCGCTGAACTGTTCATATTCCGGACCGGGTAATACCCGCAGCATCACCAGTTTACTGCTGTCACCGGTTTGTGTTGCCAGCGCACTCCATTGCGGCGAACGAATGCCAAAGGCCGGGCCGTCGGGAGTGTCGTGGGTGGCCTGGCCGAGCGGCAGACGGTCGCCTTTGCGCAGGGCGCGTCCCTGATGACCGCCGAAGCCGGCTTTGAGGTCGGTGCTGCGCGAGCCCAATATGAGCGGAACGTCAATGCCGCCAGCCACCGCCAGATAGCAGCGGATGCCTTGGGCGTTCAGATTGCCGGCAGCGGCGAATTTCAATGTTTGTCCGGCGTGCACCGGCACGCTCCAATAGGGCGCTACCGCGAGGCCGTCGAGCGTGGCGCCGAAGTCATCGCCGGTGATGGCAATGCGGGTGGCGCGGTTGAAGTGCAGTTCGCAGTTGCCCATGGTGATTTCCAGGCCGGCTGCGCTATCGGGATTGCCGACCAGCAGGTTACCCAGCGTCAGTGCCAGCGAATTCAACGCGCCGCCGGGGCTGATGCCCGCATGGCGATGACCGGGACGCCCGAGATCTTGTACCGAAGTGAGCAGGCCGGGTTGATTGATATTGATCATGCGTGCTCCGGAACAAAGCGTACGCGGTCACCCGGACGCAGCAAGGTGGGTGGGTTGTTGGTCGGATCAAACAAGGCCAGCGGCGTGCGTCCGAGTAATTGCCAGCCGCCCGGCGAGGCCAGCGGGTAAATGCCGGTTTGCTCGCCGCCGATACCGACCGAGCCGGCCGGTATCGACATGCGCGGTTCAGCATGACGCGGCGTTGCCAGTAGTGGATCGAGACCGCCCATGTAGGCAAAGCCGGGCATGAAGCCGAGAAAATACACTACGTATTCGGCGCTGCTGTGACGGGCCACCACCTCTTCGGCAGAAAAGCCGGTATGGCGTGCCACGGCATCCAGATCAGGGCCGTCCGCGCCGCCATAGATGACCGGGATGTCGATCTGGCGACCGGGATCCTGTGCGCCATGGATGTGGCGCCAGGTTTGCATGATGCGTTCCGATACGGTTTGCATGTCTTCTACCGGGCGCTTGAAGATCAGCATCAGGTTGTTCATGCCGGGCACGACTTCGCTGATTTCCGGCCAGTCGGCGCTGGCCTGTGCCACGGCCCAGATATGTTGCTGGTGTTTCAGTGTTGCCGGCGGCGGCAGATTGCACAGTAAAGCACTATCGCCAAGAGCATGGAGATGGGGTAATTGCATGGTCGCCTCGGTATTGTGTTTCAAGACTTGCGCCTCAAGTTTTCACGGATATTACATTTCAAACAAAATATAAACAATATGTCGATAAATTATTTATTTGCGTATGCGCTATAGTTTCGCCATTCGCTTCAACTTTCTTTTTTGTGAAAATTCAATATGTCTGCTGATACGTCGGAAAGCTTGCCTGTGCAAGCGGCGCCAGTCTCCAAAATAGTGTCTTCCAATCATCTGGTGTCGGACCGCAGTGCCGAACTGTCCGAACTGGAATACGCATTGATCATGGCCGGCAATGCCTTCAATCGTTGGATGATGCGCTGCATGATGGCCGCCGGTGCCAAGGATATGACTGCTGTGGAAGTTTCTTTGTTGCATCATGTGAATCACCGTGATCGCAAGAAAAAACTGGCGGACATCTGCTTCGTGTTGAATATCGAGGATACCCACATCGCTACTTATGCGCTGAAAAAATTGATCAAGGCCGGCTATCTGCAAAGTGAAAAGCAAGGTAAGGAATTGCTTTTTTCGGTGACGCCGGAAGGTCGCGATCTGTGTGCGCGCTATAAGGAAGTGCGCGAGCGCTGTCTGATTCAGGTGCAGGTCGACAGCGGCATTCCCAATCAGGCCATCGGCGAGGCGGCGCAATTGTTGCGCAATGCCTCCGGGCTGTACGATACGGCGGCGCGTGCGGCGGCCTCGTTGTGATCATGGCGCGGAGCCAGTCCCGTTGGCTGGTCCGGCATTCAGTTAATTGGCAAGAACATAAAGGTTGAACAATATGCGAGCGATAGAAATCAGTCAGTTTGGCGGCCCCGAAGTGTTGCAATTGTGCGAGCGGCCAATGCCGCAGTTGCAGGCCGGAGAAGTGTTGATCAAGGTGCATGCCGCTGGCATCAACCGGCCGGACGTGTTTCAGCGTATGGGAAACTATGCCGCGCCGCCGGGCGCTTCAGATTTGCCGGGTCTGGAAGTTGCCGGCGAAATTGTGGATGGCGATTTGAGCGGCAGTGCCTTCAAGCGCGGCGATCTGGTGTGTGCGCTGGTGCAGGGAGGCGGTTATGCCGAATACTGCGCCGCGCCGCTGGCGCAATGCTTGCCGGTGCCGGCCGGATTGACGCCGTTGCAGGCGGCGTCCTTGCCGGAAAACTATTTCACGGTGTGGAGCAACGTTTTTGATCGCGTGCAACTGGCTGCGGGTGAGACCTTGCTGGTGCAGGGCGGCACTTCCGGTATCGGCGTCACGGCGATTCAGATTGCCGCCAGCATGGGGCATCGGGTCTTTGCCACTGCCGGCAGTGACGACAAGTGTCGTGCGTGCGAAGAGTTGGGCGCCGAACTGGCGATCAATTATCGTACCGCCGATTTTGAAAAAGAGGTCAAGGCCGCCACCGATGGCAAGGGCGTCAATGTGATTCTGGATATGGTCGCCGGCGATTACCTGCCGCGCGAGATCCGCAGCCTGGCCGACGACGGCCGGCTGGTGATCATCGCCTTGCTCGGCGGTGCCAAGGCTGAACTGGATATGGGGCAACTGTTGCGGCGTCGTCTGACAGTGACGGCATCGACCTTGCGGCCGCGTTCGGTGGCATTCAAGGCGGCGATTGCACGGCAATTGCAGCAACGGGTCTGGCCATTGCTGGCCGGTGGCAAGATCAAGCCGGTGATTTATCAGACCTTTCCGTTGGCACAGGCGGCGCAGGCGCATGCATTGATGGAATCGAGCGCACATGTCGGAAAGATCATGCTGGAACTGTAATTGCGCAAATAAGTGGGGGTCATTGGTTTGACCGGCTTTGCTTCGGCGGGATAGAATGCGGGGTTATTGAAAAACCTACACTCATATGCGCCGTAAATTTGTTGCTGGTAATTGGAAAATGAATGGCGATCTGGCCTCGAACGCGGCGCTGATCTCCGCTGTCAAGGCCGGTCTGGCCGCTGAAGGCAATGTCGATGTCGCGACTTGTGTGCCGGCGCCGTATCTGGCGCAGGTGCAGGCAGCAGTCAGCGGTTCTGCCATCGGACTCGGTGCGCAAGATGTATCTGCGCATGCGGCTGGTGCTTATACCGGTGAGGTGTCGGCAGCGATGCTGGCTGAATTTGCTTGCAAGTATGTCATCGTCGGCCATTCCGAGCGTCGCGCTTATCACGGCGAAACGGATGCGCAGGTTGCGGCCAAGACGGCAGCGGCCTTGAAGTCCGGATTGACGCCGATTGTCTGTGTCGGCGAAACGCTGGCGCAACGTGAAGCTGCTCAGACCAATGCGGTGGTTGGCGGTCAGCTGGATGTGGTGCTGGCAGCGCTGGAGGCGGGGCAGGTGGAAGCAATCGTGGTCGCTTACGAACCGGTCTGGGCAATTGGCACCGGCAAGACGGCAACGCCGGAAATGGCGCAAGATGTGCATGCCATGCTGCGTGCCCGGCTGGCGCTCAAGAGTGTCGAAGCTGCGACCAAGGTGCGCATTCTGTACGGTGGCAGCATGAAGCCCGATAATGCAAAAGAATTGCTGGCCATGGCGGATATTGATGGTGGCCTCATAGGTGGTGCGGCATTAAAAGCAGCGGATTTCCTGGCAATTGTTCAGGCCGCTCAAAGTAACTGACTGGAATTATCCAAGATTGGAAATTGTTAAATGAATACATTTTTTACTGCCATTGTCGTCCTTCAAGTGCTGGCTGCGCTGACAATTATTGGTCTCGTACTGCTGCAGCACGGCAAAGGCGCTGACATGGGCGCTGCTTTCGGTTCGGGCGCCTCGGGTAGTTTGTTCGGTGCGACCGGTTCTTCCAACTTCTTGTCGAAGTCGACCGGTGTGGCGGCAGCAGTATTTTTTGCTGCAACACTGGCTCTGGCCTTCATCGGCAATCATCATGTGTCGCAAAGCGGCGGCGTGATGGACAGTCTGCCGGCGCCGGCCGCTGCGATCCCTTCGTCGACAGCGCCGGCAACCACAACACCGGCAGCAACTGCACCTGTTGCGCCAGCGAATCCGGCGGATAAATCCAGTCAGATTCCAAAGTAATCTGAAACAGCTTTTTACGTAGTCCGTAACAATCGAAAAGTTAATGCAGTTTGTTAAGTTTTAATGCGATTGTGCATTGAACAAGAGCATCAAATCAGGTTACAATTGCAGTCTCAGGCCGACGTGGTGAAATTGGTAGACACGCTATCTTGAGGGGGTAGTGGCGAAAGCTGTACGAGTTCGAGTCTCGTCGTCGGCACCATGAAATACAGAGAAAAGCCAGCAAAGGGCGACAAGCCTGAGCTGGCTTTTTGCCGAGGAAATTGCTGTTTGATATTGAGAATCATTCCGCTAATTGTTCAACATACCTGCGCATAATCGTGAACCTCGAAAATTACTTTCCCGTCCTGTTGTTTATTCTTATCGGCATCGTCGTCGGTGCCGCTCCCCAGTTATTAGGTCGCTTGCTCGGTCCGCACAGGCCCGATGCGCAAAAGACCTCTCCCTACGAATGTGGATTTGAAGCGTTTGAAGACGCCCGGATGAAGTTCGACGTGCGTTATTATCTCGTCGCCATCCTGTTTATCCTGTTCGATCTGGAAACTGCGTTTTTCTTCCCATGGGGCGTTGCAATGCGCGACCTGGGATGGGCTGGCTTCATCACGATGATGGTTTTCATCGCTGAATTTGTGGTCGGATTTTGGTACATCTGGAAAAAGGGTGCCCTGGATTGGGAGTAAGCCATGTCAATTGAAGGCGTATTAAATGAGGGGTTCGTCACCACCTCGCTCGATAAGGTAATCAACTGGACCCGTACCGGTTCCATGTGGCCGATGACCTTTGGACTGGCCTGCTGTGCAGTCGAAATGATGCACGTAGGTGCTTCGCGTTACGATCTGGACCGCTTCGGCATCATGTTCCGGCCGTCGCCGCGTCAATCCGATGTCATGATTGTTGCCGGCACGCTGTGCAACAAGATGGCGCCGGCGCTGCGCAAGGTCTACGATCAGATGGCCGAACCCCGTTGGGTGATCTCGATGGGATCCTGTGCCAACGGCGGCGGTTATTATCATTATTCCTATTCTGTGGTGCGCGGTTGCGATCGCATCGTGCCGGTTGATGTTTATGTGCCGGGTTGCCCGCCGACTGCCGAAGCGCTGTTGTACGGTGTGATCCAGTTGCAGAACAAGATCAAGCGCACCAATACCATTGCGCGCTAAGAGGGAAGCATGACAACAAAATTGGAAACTCTCGAAGCTGCCTTGCGTAATGCGCTTGGAGGGTATCTTCAGAACCTGACGGTGGCGCTCGGCGAGGTCACGATCGTGGTCAAGGCCGGTGATTACCTGTCGGCCATGCGGGTCCTGCGGGATCATGCAGATACCCGTTTCGAACAGATCATGGATCTGTGCGGTGTCGATTATTCAACCTACGGCGATGGTGTCTGGGATGGCAAGCGTTTCGCTGTCGTCTCGCATCTGCTGTCGATTCATCACAACTGGCGCGTGCGTGTGCGCGTGTTCGCGGAAGATGACGATTTGCCGCTGGTGGCTTCGGTGACCGGCATCTGGTCGGCTGCCAACTGGTATGAGCGCGAAGCGTTCGACTTCTTCGGCATCCTGTTCGGCGGCCATGACGACTTGCGCCGCATTCTGACCGATTACGGTTTTATCGGTCATCCGTTCCGCAAGGATTTTCCTGTCTCCGGCTACGTCGAAATGCGTTACGACGCCGAACAGAAACGCGTGATTTATCAACCCGTAACGATCGAGCCGCGCGAAATTACGCCGCGGATTATTCGTGAAGAAAATTACGGGATCAAATAATGGCTGAAATCAAGAATTACACCCTCAACTTCGGTCCTCAGCATCCGGCCGCGCACGGTGTGTTGCGTCTGGTGCTTGAGCTCGACGGCGAAGTGATTCAGCGCGCCGATCCGCACATCGGCCTGTTGCATCGCGCCACTGAAAAGCTCGCGGAGCAAAAGACTTACCTGCAATCGGTTCCTTACATGGACCGTCTCGACTACGTGTCGATGATGTGCAACGAGCATGCCTATGTGCTCGCGATTGAAAAGCTGCTCGGTATTGAAGTGCCGCTGCGTGCCCAGTACATCCGCGTCATGTTCGATGAAATCACGCGTTTGCTGAACCACCTGATGTGGATCGGCGCGCATGGTCTGGACGTTGGCGCCATGGGCGTGCTGCTGTATGCCTTCCGCGAACGTGAAGATCTGATGGATTGCTACGAAGCGGTATCGGGCGCGCGCATGCACGCTGCCTACTACCGTCCGGGTGGCGTCTATCGTGATCTGCCAGACCGCATGCCGCAATACAAGGCATCGATTGTCCGCAATGACAAGGCGATCAAGGAACTCAATGAAAATCGTCAGGGCTCGCTGCTCGATTTCATCGAAGACTTCACCAATCGTTTCCCGCGCTATGTTGACGAATACGAAACCCTGCTGACGGATAACCGGATCTGGAAACAGCGTCTGGTCGGGGTCGGTGTGGTATCGCCGGAACGTGCATTGGCCATGGGCTTCAGCGGCGCCATGCTGCGCGGTTCGGGCATCGAATGGGATTTGCGCAAGAAGCAGCCGTACGAAGTGTACGATTTGCTGGACTTCGATATCCCGGTCGGCAAGAACGGCGACAGCTACGACCGTTATCTGGTGCGCGTGGAAGAAATGCGTCAGTCCAACCGCATCATCAAGCAATGCGTCGAGTGGCTGCGCAACAATCCCGGTCCGGTGATCATCGACAACCACAAGATTGCGCCGCCGCCGCGCGTGGACATGAAAACCAACATGGAAGACTTGATTCACCATTTCAAGTTGTTCACGGAAGGTTTCCATGTGCCGCCGGGCGAAGCGTATGTGGCAGTCGAGCATCCGAAGGGCGAGTTCGGCATCTATCTGGTGTCGGACGGCGCCAACAAGCCATACCGTCTCAAGATTCGTGCACCGGGGTTCGCGCATCTGGCGAGCCTCAACGAAATGGCCAAAGGCCACATGATTGCCGATGCGGTTACCATCATCGGCACGCAAGATATTGTGTTTGGTGAAATCGACCGATAACTGAATATCACGCCGGCTTCAGAGCCGGCGGAAGTGTTCAACAACCCCGCGCAGAACGATGCGCACGGATGGCCAACGATATGCTGTTAAGTCAAGAAGCTCTAAAGAAAATTGATCGCGAACTCGCGAAGTATCCGGCAGACCAGCGCCAGTCTGCGGTGATGGCGGCGCTCGCCATTGCCCAGGATGAAAAAGGCTGGTTGCCTGCCGAGGTACAGCAGGAACTCGCTGATTACATCGGCATGCCGGCAGTTGCCGTGCAAGAGGTCGCCACCTTTTACAACATGTACAACACCAAACCGCAAGGCAAGCACAAGATCACGGTCTGTACCAATCTGCCGTGCCTGCTGTCGGGTGGCGGACGTGCAGCCGAACATCTGCAGCACAAGCTCGGTGTCGGTTACAAGGAAACCACGGCAGACGGTCAGTTCACGATCGTTGAAGGCGAATGCATGGGTGCTTGCGGTGATGCACCGGTACTGCTGGTGAACAACAAGCGCATGTGCAGCTGGATGTCGAATGACAAGATCGATGCGCTGCTGGAGGAACTCAAGAAATGACCTGTCTGCACGATCGTCACATCAATCCACTGATTCTGGCCGGCCTCGATGGTCAGAACTGGCATCTGGCCGATTACGTCAAGCGCGGCGGCTATGAATCCCTGAAACGCATTCTGTCGGAAAACATCACGCCGGAGCAAGTCATTGCCGAGCTCAAGGCTTCGTCCTTGCGCGGTCGCGGCGGCGCAGGTTTCCCGACCGGCCTGAAGTGGAGCTTCATGCCACGTCAGTTCCCGGGTCAGAAATATCTGGTCTGCAACAGCGATGAAGGCGAGCCGGGTACATTCAAGGACCGCGACATCATCCGCTACAACCCGCACGCATTGATCGAAGGCATGATCATCGGCGGTTACGCGATGGGCATCACGGTCGGCTACAACTACATTCACGGCGAAATTTTCGATTCGTATCTGCGTTTCGAAGAGGCGCTGGAAGAGGCGCGCGCCGCCGGCTTCCTCGGTGACAACATCCTTGGTACCGGTTTCAATTTCCAGTTGCATGCCCACCATGGTTATGGCGCATACATCTGTGGCGAGGAAACCGCATTGCTGGAATCGCTGGAAGGCAAGAAAGGGCAGCCGCGCTTCAAACCGCCGTTCCCGGCCAGCTTTGGTCTGTACGGCAAGCCGACCACGATCAACAACACCGAGACCTTTGCCGCCGTACCGTTCATCTTCAAGATCGGTGCCGCAGCCTATGCAGGTCTGGGCAAGCCGAACAATGGCGGCACCAAGATCTTCTCGATTTCCGGCGACGTTGAACGTCCCGGCAATTATGAGATTCCGCTCGGCACACCGTTTGCCAAGCTGATGGAACTGGCTGGCGGCATGCGCGGCGGCAAGAAGATCAAGGCCGTGATCCCGGGCGGTTCATCGGCACCGGTGATTCGCGGCGATGTCATGATGGACACCGACATGGATTACGATTCGATTGCCAAGGCCGGTTCGATGCTGGGTTCAGGCGCGGTCATCGTGATGGATGAAACGCGTTGCATGGTCAAGTCGCTGCTGCGTCTGTCGTATTTCTATTACGAAGAATCCTGCGGTCAGTGCACGCCATGCCGCGAAGGCACCGGCTGGATGTACCGCATGGTGGAGCGCATTGAAAACGGTCACGGCAAGCCGGAAGATCTGGATGTGCTGAATTCGGTCGCCGACAACATCCAGGGCCGCACCATTTGCGCGCTGGGCGATGCCGCGGCAATGCCGGTGCGTGCGTTCATCAAGAATTATCGCGAAGAGTTTGAGTATCACATCGAGCACAAGCATTGCTTGGTGCCAGCTTATAGTTGAGCAGCGCGACAGGGCGCTTCGCCATGCACTTCGGTGTCAGCGGGGCGCTGTTAAGAAAAGAATACTTAGCTTGGGCAAAAAGCCATGGTTGAAATTGAAATAGACGGCAAAAAAGTAGAAGTGCAAGAGGGCAGCATGGTCATGGATGCGGCCAACAAGCTCGGCACATACATTCCGCATTTTTGCTATCACAAGAAATTGTCCATTGCGGCCAACTGCCGCATGTGTCTGGTCGACGTTGAAAAGGCGCCGAAGCCTTTGCCCGCCTGCGCCACTCCGGTCAGTGCCGGCATGATCGTGCGTACTGCCAGTGACAAGGCAGTCAAGGCGCAAAAAGGCGTGATGGAATTTTTGCTGATCAATCACCCGCTGGATTGCCCGATCTGCGATCAGGGCGGTGAATGTCAGTTGCAGGATCTGGCAGTCGGTTACGGCGGTTCTTCTTCGCGCTACGAAGAAGAAAAGCGCGTGGTCACGCCCAAGGATGTCGGTCCGCTGATCTCGATGAAAGAGATGAACCGCTGCATCCACTGCACCCGTTGCGTCCGTTTCGGCCAGGAAGTGGCCGGCGTCATGGAGCTGGGCATGCTGGGTCGCGGTGAACATTCCGAAATCACCACCTTCGTCGGCAATACCGTCAACTCCGAACTGTCCGGCAACATGATCGATCTGTGCCCGGTCGGCGCACTGACATCGAAGCCGTTCCGTTATGCCGCCCGCACCTGGGAACTGTCGCGTCGCAAGTCGGTAAGCCCGCACGACAGCATTGGTTCCAATCTGCTGGTGCAGGTCAAGAACGGCAAGGTCATGCGCGTCCTGCCGCTGGAAAACGATCAGGTCAACGAATGCTGGATTTCCGACAAAGACCGTTTTGCTTATGAAGCACTGGACAGCGCCGAGCGTCTGACCAAGCCGATGCTCAAGCAAGATGGCAAATGGCAGGAAGTGGATTGGCAAACTGCGCTGGAATATGTCGCGCACGGTTTGCGCAACATCCGCCACGAACACGGCGCCGATGCGATTGCTGCACTGGGTACACCATACTCGACACTGGAAGAACTGTCGCTGCTGCAAAAAGTGGTGCGCGGCCTCGGTTCCGAAAATATCGATTTCCGTCTGCGCCAGTCCGATTTCGCGCTGGACCATCAGGTCACGCCATGGCTGGGCATGTCGATTGTCGAATTCGGCCAGTTGAATCGTGCCTTCATCGTCGGCTCGTTCCTGCGCAAGGATCATCCGCTGCTGACCGCGCGTCTGCGTCAGTCAGTCAAGAGCGGCGCCAAGATCAGCCTGCTGCATGCGACTGACGACGACATGCTGATGCCGATCGCCAACAAGATCATTGCCGCACCATCGAACTGGCTGGCGGCACTGGGCGAAGTTGCTGTCGCCGTGGCGCAAGCCAGGGGCGTTGCAGCACCGGCCGGTTTTGACAACGTCAAGCCATCGGATGCCGCTGCGCAAACTGCTGCCAGCCTGCTGTCCGGTACGGCACGTGGCGTGTTCCTCGGCAACGCCGCCGCGCAACATCCGCAAGCATCGCAACTGCACGCTTTAGCGCAATGGATCGCGCAACAGACCGAATCGACATTCGGTTATCTGACCGAAGCCGGCAACACGGTCGGTGGTTATCTGGCCAACGCCATTCCGGGCGCCAACGGTGCCAACGCATTGCAGGCATTCGCTCAGCCACGCAAGGCTTACCTGTTGCTCAACGCTGAACCGGAGCTGGACAGCTATGATCCACAGGCAGCACGTGCAGCACTGGACCAGGCTGAAATGGTGGTCGTGATGTCGGCATACAAACACGGCGCCGATTACGCTGACGTGTTGCTGCCGATTGCACCATTTACCGAAACTTCCGGCACCTTCGTCAATTGCGAAGGCCGCGCCCAAAGTTTCAACGGTACCGTCAAGCCGCTGGCTGATGCACGTCCGGGCTGGAAGGTATTGCGCGTACTGGGCAATCTGCTCGGTTTGCAAAACTTTGAATACGACACTTCGGAAGCGATTCGCGGTGAAGTGCTCGGCACTGACGCTGCACATGCCGCACGTTTGAACAACAATGCCGCGACTGCACCGCAAGCCGTGGCGCAAACCGCCAGCGGCGCGCTGGAACGCGTGACCGATGTACCGATCCACTTTACCGATGCGATTGCGCGCCGTTCGCCGCCGCTGCAGGAAACGCTCGATGGTCAGGCGCCGAAAGCATGGTTGTCGGCAGCGTTGTCGCAAAAACTGGGTATCGTTGCCGGTGACCGCGTCACCGTCCGTCAGGGACAGGGCAGTGCCTCGCTGACCGCCGCCATTGACGGCCGTCTGCCGGAAAATGTCGTGCGAGTGGCAGCGGCGCATGCATCGACCGCCAAGCTGGGCGGCATGTTTGGCGCAATCGTGGTGGAGAAAGCGTAATGGATCAACTGATTGCAAATATCAACGCGGTCGGCCCCAACTATCTGGGAACAGCCTGGCCGTATGTCTGGAGTCTGGTCTGGAACCTGCTCAAGGTCATCGTGGTGCTGGTGCCGCTGTTGCTGTGCGTGGCTTACCTGACTTACTGGGAACGTAAACTGATCGGCTGGATGCACGTCCGTATGGGCCCCAACCGGGTCGGTCCGGCCGGCTTGCTGCAACCGATTGCCGATGCCCTGAAGCTGATCTTCAAGGAAGTCACTACACCGGCGCGCGCCAACAAGGTGCTGTTCTATATAGCGCCGGTGATGACCATCATGCCGGCACTGGCGGCATGGGCGGTGATTCCGTTCGGCCCTGAAACGGTATTGGCCAACATCAATGCAGGTTTGCTGTTCGTGATGGCGATTACCTCGATGGAAGTCTATGGCGTGATCATCGCCGGCTGGGCCTCCAACTCGAAGTATGCGTTCCTCGGCGCGATGCGTGCCTCGGCGCAGATGGTGTCCTACGAAATCGCCATGGGCTTCTGCCTGGTGGTGGTGCTGATGGTATCGGGCAGCCTGAACCTGACCGAAATCGTCATGGGCCAGAGCAAGGGTTACTTCTTCGATCACGGCCTCAATTTCCTGTCATGGAACTGGTTGTCGCTGTTGCCGATCTTCGTGATCTACGTCATCTCGGGCATTGCCGAAACCAACCGTCACCCGTTTGACGTGGTCGAAGGCGAATCGGAAATCGTGGCCGGTCACATGATCGAATACTCGGGCATGTCGTTCGCGATCTTCTTCCTGGCCGAATACGCCAACATGATTCTGATTTCGATGCTGGCATCGCTGCTGTTCCTGGGCGGCTGGGCATCACCGTTGCAATTGCTGGACTTTATTCCCGGCTGGATCTGGCTCGGTCTGAAGACCTTCTTTGTAGTTTCCCTGTTCATTTGGGTGCGTGCCTCGTTCCCGCGCTATCGCTATGACCAGATCATGCGCTTGGGCTGGAAAGTGTTCATTCCGCTGACGCTGGTCTGTCTGGTGCTGGTCGCGATCTGGATCCAGTCGCCCTGGAACATTTGGAAGTAATGGAAACGGCTGAAAGATAAGGTGAAATAAGATGGAAGCTATCAAGGATTTTTTCGGCAGCCTGATGCTCAGGGAGCTCTTCAAAGGGCTGGCACTGACCGGACGCTACCTGTTCGCACGCAAGATCACGATTCAATTTCCGGAAGAGAAAACGCCGCAGTCACCGCGTTTTCGCGGATTGCACGCCTTGCGTCGCTATCCCAACGGTGAAGAACGCTGTATCGCTTGCAAACTGTGTGAAGCAGTGTGCCCGGCGATGGCGATCACGATTGAGTCGGAACAGCGTGATGACGGTTCGCGTCGCACCACGCGTTACGACATCGATCTGACCAAATGCATTTTCTGCGGTTTTTGCGAAGAGTCGTGCCCGGTTGACTCGATTGTGGAAACCCATATTCTCGAATACCACGGCGAAAAGCGCGGCGACCTGTACTACACCAAGGAAATGCTGCTGGCCGTTGGTGACCGTTATGAAAATGAAATTGCTGCCGCACGTACTGCGGACGCTGCATATCGTTGATTCGGGGTCATGCCGGCCGGCCGCGCAGATGCGCAGCGGGGCGGTTGATCTGATGCTGCTTTAGCCAACTTTTTGGTTGATTATGGAATTCAAAACTTTCTTGTTCTATGCGTTTTCGGTGGTCCTCGTGCTCGCCGCATTACGCGTCATTACGGCCCGCAATCCGGTCCATTCGGCCCTGTTTCTGGTGCTGGCATTCTTTTCGGCAGCCGGCATCTGGCTGCTGCTGAAAGCGGAGTTTCTGGCCATCGTGCTGGTCCTGGTGTATGTCGGGGCGGTGATGGTGCTATTCCTGTTCGTGGTCATGATGCTCGACATCAATCTGGACAAGATGCGTGAAGGCTTCTGGGCTTACTTCCCGCTGGCGGCCACCATCGGCGTGATCATCGTGCTGGAAATGGCAGCGGTGCTGTTGCGCAGTTTCTGGGCGCCGGAAGCACAGGTGCCGGCGGCTGCCGCCACCATCGGCGACACCAAGGCGCTGGGCATGCTGATCTATACCGAATATGTCTACGGCTTTGAAATTGCCGCCGTCATCCTGCTGGTGGCGATCGTCGCGGCAGTCGCGCTGACCCTGCGCAAGCGCAAGGACACCAAATACTTCGCGCCGTCCGATGCGGTCAAGGTCAAGCGCGGTGACCGCGTGCGCCTGGTCAAGATGAAGTCGGAATCGACCCGTCCCAATGGCAACGACGCTGCGGCGTCGGGCGCAACCGAACAACAACCTTAAGGAGCGCCGATCAATGACACTCTCGCTCTCACATTATCTGGTCCTCGGCGCGATCCTGTTCGCGATCTCGATCGTCGGCATTTTTCTCAACCGCAAGAACGTCATCGTATTGCTGATGGCAATCGAACTGATGTTGCTGGCGGTGAACATGAACTTCATTGCTTTTTCGCATTATCTGGGCGATGCGGCAGGGCAGATCTTCGTTTTCTTCATCTTGACGGTGGCCGCGGCGGAATCCGCAATCGGCCTCGCCATTCTGGTGGTGCTGTTCCGCAATCTGGATACCATCAATGTCGAAGATCTGGACAGCCTCAAAGGCTAAACGCGCAGTTTTATAAATTCTATTGAAAATGGGTATTTCCGGTCGCTGCTGACCGGGGATCCCGATAGCGATAAGGTTCATCATGGCGGGGCAACTTAACCCACATCTTCTTCTTGCCGTACCACTGGCGCCGTTGGCAGGTTCTGCCATTGCAGGTTTGCTGGGGACAAAATTTTTCGGCAACGTCGTCGGTCGCAAGGTCTCGCATACCGCGACCATTCTCGGGGTACTGATCGCTTGCATCATCTCGTTCCAGACGTTGCTGGCGGTGATGGACGGCGCGACCTACAACGGCACCCTGTACACCTGGATGACGGTCGCCGGCCTGAAACTGGAAGTCGGCTTCCTGATCGACAGCCTGACGGCGATGATGATGTGCGTGGTGACCTTCGTTTCGCTGATGGTCCACATCTACACCATCGGCTACATGAAGGACGACGAAGGCTACAACCGCTTCTTCTCGTACATCTCGCTGTTCACCTTCTCGATGCTGATGCTGGTCATGAGCAACAACTTCCTGCAACTGTTCTTCGGTTGGGAAGCGGTGGGCCTGGTGTCGTATCTGCTGATCGGTTTCTGGTACACCCGGCCGACCGCGATCAAGGCCAACATGAAGGCGTTCCTGGTCAACCGCGTGGGTGACTTCGGCTTCATCCTCGGTATCGGTTTGCTGCTGGCGTATGCCGGTTCGATGAACTACGGCGAAGTATTCGCCAAGCGCGGTGAACTGGCACAAATGACCTTGCCGGGCAGCGACTGGATGTTGCTGACGGTGGCATGTATCTGCCTGTTCGTCGGCGCCATGGGTAAATCGGCCCAGTTCCCGCTGCACGTCTGGCTGCCGGATTCAATGGAAGGCCCGACCCCGATTTCGGCACTGATCCACGCGGCAACCATGGTGACCGCCGGTATCTTCATGGTGGCGCGCATGTCGCCGCTGTTTGAATTGTCCGACACGGCGTTGTCGGTGATTCTGGTGATCGGTGCCATCACGGCGTTGTTCATGGGTTTCCTCGGCATCATTCAGACCGACATCAAACGCGTGGTGGCTTACTCCACGCTGTCGCAGCTCGGCTACATGACGGTTGCGCTCGGTGCTTCGGCCTACTCGGTAGCGGTATTCCATCTGATGACGCACGCGTTCTTCAAGGCCTTGCTGTTCCTTGGCGCCGGTTCGGTCATCATCGGCATGCACCATGATCAGGACATGCGCAACATGGGTGGTCTGCGCAAGTACATGCCGATTACCTGGATCACGTCGCTGGTCGGTTCGCTGGCGCTGATCGGTACGCCGTTCTTCTCCGGTTTCTACTCGAAGGACAGCATCATCGAAGCGGTTGCGGAAACGCATCTGGCCGGTGCCGGTTTTGCCTACTTCGCGGTGCTGGCAGGCGTATTCGTCACTGCGTTCTACTCGTTCCGCATGTATTTCATGGTGTTCCACGGCGAAGAACGTTTCGGCAAGGCGCATGCGCATGATGCCCACGCACATGATGATCACCACGCGCCGGCACACGCTGATGCTCATGGTCACGATGCCCATGATGCACACGACGACGCCCATGACGACCACGAGCATCACGGTCTGGCACCAGGACAGAAGCCGCACGAATCGCCGCTGGTGGTGACGCTGCCGCTGATCCTGCTGGCGATTCCTTCGGTCATCATCGGTTTCTTCGCGATTGCACCGATGCTGTACGGCGACTTCTTCAAGGGCGTGCTGTTCTTTGGTGAAAACCACAAGGCAATGGAAGAACTGGCGCATGAATTCCACGGCCCGGTTGCCATGGTCACGCATTCGCTGACATCGTTGCCGTTGTGGCTGGCGATTGCCGGCGTGGCGACGGCGTACTACTGCTACATGATCAACCCGCGCGTCCCGGCCTGGTTCAAGGACAAGTTCAGCGCGGTCTATACCTTGCTGGATAACAAGTACTACCTCGACAAGTTCAATGAGGTGGTGTTCGCAGGCGGTGCCCGTTTGCTGGGTGGCGGTTTGTGGAGCGTCGGCGACAAGGGGATCATTGACGGTCTCGTGGTCAACGGCAGCGCCAAGGTTGTCAACTGGTTCTCGAAAGTCACGCGCCTCTGGCAGTCCGGTTATATCTATCACTATGCATTTGTGATGATCATCGGGGTGCTGGGTTTCCTGGTTTGGTTCATGCCGTTTCCGTTTGCCAAATAAGTTGGCGGAGTAAAGTAAATAACATGCAGTCAACAACTCCTTTTCTGAGCCTTGCGATCTGGTGTCCAGTCGCTTTCGGTATGCTGGTCATCGCCATTGGCCGTGACGACAATCGCAATCTGACGCGCTGGCTGGCGTTGATCGGCGCCGTCGTCAGTCTGGTGGTGACGTTCCCGCTGATTCAACATTTCGATGCTGCCGCGCATGGTTACCAGTTCGTCGAGAAGACGCCCTGGATCGACCGTTTCAACATCAGCTACTTCCTCGGTATCGACGGTCTGTCGCTGTGGTTCATTCCGCTGACTGCCTTCATCACCGTGATCGTGGTGCTGGCCGGCTGGGAAGTGATCCAGAAACGCGTCGGCCAATACATGGGCGCATTCCTGATCCTGTCGGGTCTGATGATCGGTGTGTTCTCGGCACTCGACGGCATGCTGTTCTACGTATTCTTTGAAGCCACGCTGATTCCGATGTTCATCATCGTCGGTGTCTGGGGCGGCGCCAATCGCGTCTACGCAGCGTTCAAGTTTTTCCTGTACACCTTGCTCGGCTCGCTGCTGATGCTGATCGCACTGATCTATCTGTATTTCGTATCGGGTGGCAGTTTCGAGATTCCGACCTGGCATCAGTTGCCATTGTCGATGCTGGAACAAAAAGTCCTGTTCTTCGCGTTCCTGATGGCGTTTGCCGTCAAGGTGCCGATGTGGCCGGTGCACACCTGGTTGCCGGATGCTCACGTGGAAGCGCCGACCGGTGGTTCCATCGTGCTGGCCGCGATCATGCTGAAGCTCGGCGCTTACGGTTTCCTGCGCTTCTCGCTGCCGATCCTGCCGGACGCCAGCCATGCGCTGTCGGGCTTCATGATTACCTTGTCGCTGGTGGCCGTGATCTATATCGGTCTGGTGGCGCTGGTCCAGCAAGACATGAAGAAACTGGTGGCGTATTCATCGATTGCGCACATGGGCTTCGTTACCCTCGGCTTTTTCATGTTCAACGACATGGCAGTGCAGGGCGGTATCGCACAAATGATTTCGCACGGCTTCGTGTCGGGCGCGATGTTCATGTCGATCGGCGTGTTGTATGACCGCATGCATACCCGTGACATCGCCCAGTATGGTGGTGTGGTCAATACCATGCCGCGTTTCGCTGCCTTCTTCATCCTGTTCTCGCTGGCCAACTGCGGTCTGCCTGCGACCTCCGGCTTTGTCGGTGAATTCATGGTGATTCTGGGTGCGGTCAAGTTCAACTTCTGGATCGGTCTGCTGGCAGCAACGGCGCTGATCCTGGGCGCAGCCTATTCGCTGTGGCTGGCCAAGCGCGTGATTTTCGGTGCCATCACCAATCATCACGTGGCGGAACTGACCGATGTCAACAAGCGCGAATTCTTCATCCTCGGCTTGCTGGCGATTGCAGTGCTGGTGATGGGCCTGTATCCGGCACCGGTAACAGACGCAATGCAGACTTCGGTGAGTGATTTGCTCAAACACATTGCGGTATCAAAGATTAATTAGCGCCCGATGCGCGTCGGTGGGGCGGTCGCCACACCGACGTCTGAGAGCGTGCGGCACGACGTTTCGGCAAGATGCTCAGGAACGACCAACGGCAAGCAAAACGCGGACGAAAATAAGCGGTAACTAAATGAATAACATGAATCTGATCCCTGTCTATCCGGAAATATTTCTGCTGATTGCGACTTCCGCAATTCTGCTGATCGATATGTTTTTGCCGGATGCCAAGCGCGTCGTCACTTATCTGTTGTCCCTGCTGGCACTGGTTGTCTGCGCGGCGCTGACCCTGGGCGATTTCAATAGCGGCGTAACGGTCTACACGTTCAACAACATGTTCGTCTCCGATCCGCTGGCGAATCTGCTGAAACTGTTTTCCTACCTGGCCATCGGCATGACGCTGGTGTACGGTCGTCAATACACGACTGACCGCGGCATCGTCGGCGGCGAGCTCGGCGGTGAGTTCTACGCACTGGCGCTGTTTTCGCTGCTGGGCCAGATGATCATGATTTCGGGTAACAGCTTCCTGAGCATTTACCTCGGTCTGGAACTGATGTCGCTGTCGCTGTATGCGCTGGTGGCGCTGCGTCGCAACAATATCGGTGCGACCGAAGCGGCGATGAAGTATTTCGTGCTCGGCGCGCTGGCTTCCGGTTTCCTGTTGTACGGTATTTCCATGTTGTACGGCGCCACCGGTTCGCTGGAACTCAATGAAGTATTCCGCGCCATCGTCTCGGGCACCGTGGACCGTACCGTGCTGGTGTTCGGCGTAGTGTTCGTGGTCGCCGGCCTGGCGTTCAAGCTCGGTGCCGTGCCATTCCACATGTGGGTGCCGGACGTCTATCAAGGCGCGCCAACGCCAGTCACATTGTTGCTGGGCGGTGCACCGAAACTGGCAGCATTTGCGATCACATTCCGCTTGCTGGTGGAAGGCATGTTGCCGCTGGCAATCGATTGGCAGCAGATGCTGATGGTGCTGGCGGTATTGTCGATCATCATCGGTAACGTCACCGCGATTGCACAAACCAATATCAAGCGCATGCTGGCCTATTCGACCATCTCGCACATGGGCTTCATGCTGCTCGGCATGCTGTCCGGCGTGGTCGACGGCAATCTGTTCTCGGCAGTCAATGCCTACAGCGCCTCGCTGTTTTATGCGATCACCTATGTCTTGACCACGCTCGGTACCTTCGGCGTGATCCTGCTGATGGCGCGCTCGGGTTTCGAAGCCGACAACCTGGAAGACTTCAAGGGCCTTAATCAACGCAGCCCATGGTTCGCAGTAGTGATGCTGGTGCTGATGTTCTCGCTGGCAGGCATTCCGCCGATGGTCGGTTTCTACGCCAAGCTGTCGGTCTTGCAGGCCGTGCTCGGCACCGGTCAGATCTGGCTGGCGGTATTGGCCGTGGTGTTCTCGCTGGTGGGTGCGTTCTACTATCTGCGCGTCATCAAGCTGATGTACTTCGATGAGCCGGCTGACACTGGCAAGATCACTGCCAGCCTCGACATGCGCGTGGTGCTCAGCCTCAACGGTATCGCCGCACTGGCACTCGGCCTGTGGCCGGGTCACCTGATGGAAGCCTGCACCAACGCCATTGTGACGACGCTGGCAACGTTCCTCAGCAAGGTGATGTCGTAAGTGAATGTTTCCCTGTATAGCTGGGCGGTGATCGTGTTGGCGGTATTGGCCGCCAACCTGCCGTTCCTGAACCAGCAATTGTTTGGCCTGATTCCGTTGAGCAAGCGGGATGGCTACGTCAAGTCACTTTGGATGCGGCTGCTGGAGTTGCTGGTACTCTACGCCGTGGTGGGTGTGATTGCCTGGTTTTTCGAAAACAGCATCGGCAACGCTTTTCCGCAGGGCTGGGAATTTTACGCAGTGACCGGCTGTCTGTTTCTGGTACTGGCGTATCCCGGCTACGTGCTGCGCTATCTGCGCAAACATCACGCCTGACGTCGTGTCACCCCTCAGATCCCGCCAGTCGGGATCTGCTGCGTTTTCCACTCAAGCTACGGACCTGCGCTCATGGATGCACATCTCAAAGAAACCAAGGTCGGCGGCGCGTCGGTCTATGACGGCCACTTCCTGAAAATCGAACGCGACACCGTGCGCCTGCCTGACGGTAAGGATGCGGTGCGCGAATACATCCGCCATCCCGGTGCAGTCGTGATCCTGCCGCTGTTCGATGATGGCAGCGTGTTGCTGGAGCGGCAATTCCGTTATCCGCTGGATCAGGTCTTCGTTGAATTCCCGGCTGGCAAGATCGATGCCGGCGAAGATACCCTGGCTTGCGCCAAGCGTGAACTGCAGGAAGAAACCGGTTATGTCGCGCGCGACTGGCAATTCGTCTGCACCATCCACAATGCGATTGCCTATTCGGACGAACATCTGGAAATCTATCTGGCACGTGGTCTGGAAGCAGGAGAGCGCAAGCTTGATGACGGCGAATTCCTGGATATTTTCAAAGCGCCGCTGCCGGAATTGCTGGAGATGGTCCGCCAAGGCAAGGTGACCGACGTCAAGACCGTCATCGGTGCCTTCTGGCTGGAAAAGATCGTCGCTGGCAACTGGACGTTGCCAGCCGCCTGACATGCGCTGAACAGGTTCCGCACCGTCGCGTCGCGGAACCTGAGCGGGCCTTACGGCACGCTGTTCAAAAATGCCGCCAACTGTTTTGCATAAAATCTGGCCATGCCGGTCGTACCGTGGCCACGCGTTTCTGCGCTCGCGGGAATTACATACAATTCGGCCTTTTTCATTTGCTGCAAGGCCGCTGTCATGGTGCCGGTCTCGGGCGGATTGCGCTCGTCATCTGCCGAATTGATCGCCAGCAGCGGTGCCTGAATCCGGCCCAGCGCCGGCATCGCATTGAAGTCTGCCGATGAACTCCACTGATAGATGAAATCGTTGGCGTCGGCCGTGACCGGTGCTGCCAGCCGCTCATCCACCATCTTGTCGGCTTGCGCCCGGGTCGGTGCCTGAGTCTGATACGCCATGGTGCCGCCGCTGGTCGCGATCACGAACATGGTATTGGCCAGACGCAGGGAAGGTGGCTGGCTGGTGTAATTACCATTGTTCCATGTCGGGTCTTGCCTGATAGATTCCACCAGCATGCGGCGCATCATCCAGTTGCGGCTGGCCATTTCGATTGGCTGCGACGCCATCGGCACCAGCGCATCCATCATGGTCGGATAAGTTTCACCCCACAGCCAGGTTTGCATGCCGCCCATGGAATTACCCATGACCAGCCGCAAATGTTTGATGCCCAGGCCTTCCGTCACCAGTCGGTATTGCGCCAGCACCATGTCGGCATAGTTGTATTGCGGAAAAGCCGTGCGCAAGCCATCCGACGGTTTGGCAGACTTTCCCGTGCGGATAGCATCGGGCATGATGATGAAATGCTTGCTGGCATCCAACGCTTGACCCGGACCGAACAATTCACCACCAAAGTCTTTGCCCAGCATATCGGCGCCGCTGCGGTAGGTGCCGTGCAACAGCAACACTGCCGAATGCTGCGGATTGCCGATGGTAGCGTAATGCAGCCGCAGATTTTTCAGCGTTTGACCGGTATGGAAGGTAAAGTCGGGCGCGATCCAGTCGGCTTCGCGCTGCTCCGGATAGCCGGCCGCGCGGGACGGCGAAGATAACGTGGCAGCGACCAGCAGTAGCGGGGCGATGCATGTCAGTGTGAGTCTCCGAATCATTTTTATGGTCCTTGATGAGCAACGTGGAATGACCATACTAATGGAGATTCCCGGAAGCCGGATGGGGCTGTTGTTATCACGCTCTTGCAGTCACTGGTGCAACAAAGAAAAAGCGGCGCTTCGTTAGATCGAAGCGCCGCTTTTTTTACTGA
>NZ_LFLS01000041.1 GCF_001189915.1 Herbaspirillum autotrophicum | reverse complement strand
CCAGCGCATCATCAAAACTGACTTCACGCGGATTGTTGACCAGCAAGCGTGTCTGCAACATGGCGCCTTCCGCCAGTCGTGGCAGGTCGCCGGCACCGATACCGACTTGGCGCAAGGAGCGCTCAATGCCGGTCTGCTGCGCCAGTTTTTCGACCCACGCTATCAATCCCTGCGCCCGCGCCTCGACGCTGCCGCCGCTGTTGGCCGGCAAGATCACATCGGCAATTTCGGCATACAACGGTGCCGCTGCCGACAAATTGAAGCGCAACACATGCGGCAACACCAGCGAATTGGATAATCCATGCGGCACGTGGAAGATACCGCCAATCGGGTATGCCAGCGCATGCACCGCTGCCACCGGGGCATTGGCAAAGGCTTGGCCGGCCAGCGTGGCGCCGAGCAACATGGCTTCCCGCACTTCGCGATTGGCACCGTCCTGGCACGCCGCCAGCAAATTGCCGGACAACAGCCGCAGCGCCTCGCGCGCCAGCATGTCGGACAAAGGATTTTTACGCACACGGCTGGTATAGGCTTCAATCGCATGCACCATGGCATCGATGCCGGTGGCGGCCGTGATGTTGGCCGGCAATCCCAACGTCAACTCGGCATCCAGCAGCGTCAGATCGGCGTAGAGTTGCGGCGATACTACGCCCGCCTTGGTATTTTCACCGGTCGTCACGATGGATATCGGCGTCACTTCGGAGCCGGTTCCCGCCGTCGTCGGAATCTGCACCAATGGCAAGCGCGCGGCCGTGATCTTGTCGATGCCATACATCGCGGCCAGCGGTTGCTGATCGCTGGCCAGCACGGCGATCAGCTTGGCGACATCCATCGACGAACCACCGCCCAGACCGACAATCAGTTCCGCGCCGAAGCCGCGGGAGCGGGCCGCAGCGGCCAACACGACCGCTTCCGGCGGATCGGCCACCACTTCATCGATGACGCACACTTCCCAGCCGTCTGCGCGCAAGCTATCCAGCGCCGGTTGCAACAAGCCGCTGCGGTGCAGGAACGCATCGGTCACCAGGCTGACGCGGGTGAGATCGAAGTGCTGCCGCAGCAATGCGCCCAGCCGGCGACACGCGCCATATTCGACTATCAGTTTGGGGACGGTCTGAAATGAAAAATTGATCATAGGAACCTTTGCAGCAAAAAATGAAAAATATCGATGTCGGGTTTCAGGCAGCGACCATGGCCGCCGCGAGCACTTGCCGCACGGCGTCCGGAATCGCCACCGGGCGGCCGCTGGCGCGCTCCACGTAGACATGCGTGAAATGTCCGGCGGCAGCCGGCACCTGATCGTCATTTCGATAGAGCGCCAACTGATAGCGCACACTGGAATTGCCCAGCTTGACGACCCGGAATCCGATGTGCACCGTGTCGGGAAACGCCACCGGTCCAAAATAAGTACAGCCGGTTTCGACTACGAAGGCGATGACCTCGCCGTGGTGAATGTCGAGTACGCCCTGCTCGATCAGGAAACTGTTAACCGCCGTGTCGAAGTAGCTATAGTAATGCACATTATTGACGTGACCATAGATGTCGTTATCCATCCAGCGCGTTGACAGGCTGACAAAACGGGGGAATGCCGCGCGCGCCGTGTCGCGCTGAACGAGGGGGTGCTCCTGCATTGATTTTTCCTTGTGATTTGGTCAGCGCACTGTACCGGACTGGCTGCCGGGGTTCAAGCATGAACCACGGCGGCGATGCAACGGCAGCGGTCGGCCCGCACGCTGAAGATATCGTCAGCGATCCTGAAATACCGGCGGCCGGCGCTCGCAGAACGCCTGCATGCCCTCACGCCGGTCGGCGGTCGAAAACGTGGCATGGAATACCCGGCGTTCAAAATTGAGGCCTTCTGCCAGTGTGCTTTCAAAGGCACGGTTGGCGCATTCCTTGGCCATCATGACGATTGGCAGTGACATGCCGGCGATGCGGTTGGCACAGGCCAGCGCTTCACCCATGAGATCGGCCGCTGGTACCACGCGCGATACCAGACCCGCCCGTTCTGCGGTGGCGGCATCGATTTGCGAACCACTCAGAATCATTTCCATGGCTTTTGATTTGCCGATGAACCGTGTCAGACGCTGAATGCCGCCGATGGTCCCGACGGTAATTTCCGGCACGCCAAAGGAGGCGTTGTCGGCGGCAAGAATGAAATCGCACATCATCGCCAACTCGCAACCACCACCCAGCACCTTGCCCGCCACTGCCGCGATCACCGGTTTGCGGCAACGCGAAATGCGCTCCCAGTCGTGCGCGACAAAATTGCTGAGATAGGCGTCGATGTAGGTCTTGTCCAGCATTTCAAATACGTCGGCGCCGGCGGCAAACACTTTCTCGCCGCCAGTCAGGATCAGGCAGCGGACCTCGCGGTCACCTTCCAGGACGTCAAACGCCTGCACCATCTCGGCGATCAGTCCATCGCACAGTGCATTGAGCGCGCGCGGCCGGTTTAACGTGATGACGCCGACCGGACCGATTCTTTCAACCAGGATATGTTCATACGCAGACATCACTTCCCTCCGCACGCAAAAATTGTCGTCAATCCTGGTGCCATACCGGCATCGCATTTTTCCAATAAAAGCATCTGACCCCTCCGCAAATTGAATTCATATTACTATAATTGAATTTGATTATAAATAACATACTATAGATTCAAATAAATCCATCATGTTTTTGTGCACCCCAACATCCATCTGACTTACAAGGGATTGAAAAGTACTGTCTCACGTTCAATTTGATGAATTGACTTAAGAATCTATTATGTTAATATGGATTCAAATTCAACTCAAAGAGCATATTCCCAGCCACCTGAAAGAGGTTCGCAAAGAGCGCTGAATGGCACAGGCACAGCAAATTCGAGTTGAGTCGATTGCACAGAAAAAATTACAAAAGTCTGTCGAGACTTCACCTTCAATCATTGTCACAGGAGATAACCTTGCAAAAGAACAACAAGATGTCGCGGATTGCGATAGCCACTGCTTTGATTTTTTCGGCAATCGGCAGCGCGCATGCCGCCGAACCGTTTCGCATCGGCGTGCTGGAAGATATGTCGGGCCTGTACTCCGACATCACCGGCCGCGGTTCGGTAGTGGCGGCGCAATTTGCGGTTGAGGATTTTGGCGGCAAGGTATTGGGCCGTCCAATCGAACTGATCACCGCTGACCATCTGAACAAGGCCGACGTCGCTTCTACCAAGGCCCGTGAGTGGTATCAGAAAGACGACGTCAAGCTGATTACCGGCCTCGGCAATTCGGCGGTGGCAAATGCCGTGCGCACCGTATCGCGCAGTCTCGGCAAGATCGATATCGTGACCAGCGCTGCCAGTTCCGACCTGACCGGTTCGCAATGTTCGCCGACCGGTTTCCACTGGGCTTATGACAGCTATTCGCTGGGCAAGACCGTGGGTTCAGCAGTGGTTGCCAACGGCGGCGACAGCTGGTTCTTTGTAGCCGCCGATTACAATTTCGGACAAGCCGTGCAGCGTGACACCACCGCTGCCGTAGTCGCGGCCGGCGGCAAGGTCGTCGGTTCGGTCAAGATGCCGATCAACAGCTCGGATGCGTCCAGCTTCGTACTGCAAGCCCAGGCCTCGAAAGCAAAAATCGTCGGCGTGGCAACGGCCGGTGGCGATACGATTACCGTCATCAAGGCAGCGCGCGATTTCGGTCTGGTGGCAGGCGGACAACGTCTGGCGGTACCGGTGATCTATCTGACCGACGTTCACAGCCTGGGCTTGAAAACGGCACAAGGTCTGTTGCTGGCCGATCCTTTCTATTGGGATCTGAATGCCGACACCCGCGCCTGGTCGGCGCGCTTCTTCAAGGAAACCAACAAGATGCCAACCATGACGCAAATCGGCGTCTATAGTGCGGTGCTGCATTTCCTGAAAGCGACCGAAGCAGCAAAATCCGATGATCCGAAAGTGGTTGCGGATAAAATACGGGCGCTACCGGTCAACGACGCCATGGGCAAAAACGTGAAGGTGCGGGAAGATGGCCGCGTGCTGCGCGATGTGCATCTGTTCCAGACCAAGACCCCGGCCGAGTCGAAAGGCCCGTGGGACCTGTACAAGCTGGTCAGCACCACACCCGGAGCAACGGCATACAAGTCGCTCAAAGAAGGCGGCTGTTCCTATATCAAGCAATAACAGATTGCGCTGTAACGGACAGCCTCCCGCAGCGCAGACGATACCGCTGGTATAGTCTGCGCCACGGAAGGTGAAGCACCGGTAAAAATCAGCATTGAGTGACAGCCGGCAGTCCAGACAACACCGGCAGGTAGAGAGAAAAGAGATAAAAAATGGATGGCATTAACCCTGCTGCAATCCCCCACGAAGTGTCCGGCGCAGTGGCCCGCATTCCCGCCGATGACATCTGCGTCCTGCCCTATATTGTGGCGCGACGCGCGCGCGAGCAACCCGATGAAACGCTGGTCGTTTTCGAAGACCTCAGCAGCTGGACCAACCAGCAGGCGCTGGATCACATGCGCCGCATGGGTACCGGTCTGCAGCAGGCGGGAATTGCGCGGGACGACAAAGTGCTGGTCTGGATGCCCAATGGCAAACTCGCACTCAATACCTGGTTTTCACTCAATGCGGTCGGCGCGGTCTGCGTGTCGATCAATACTGCATACAAGGGCGGCGTGCTGGAACACGTGATTGGCAACTCCGATGCCAAGGTCATGCTGTGCCACCCCGAACTCGCTGACCGTCTGCTGGAACTCACCAATCTGAGCCAGCTCAAGATCATCTATACCAGCGCCGGCAAAGCCGCCGCTGATGCCGGCCGCTTTGCCGCTGCCGGGCTGGAACTGAGATCGCTCGACACGCTTGACCTTGATGCTGACGAGGCGCTGCCGGTGGCCGGCCTCAAGCCGTGGGACGTGCAAGCGATTTGCTATACCTCGGGTACTACCGGCCCATCCAAAGGCGTACTGTCGACCTACTATCATCTGTATTCGATGGGCTACGAATGCTGTTACGGCATCGAAGCAAGCGACCGCTACCTGGTCAACATTCCGCTGTTTCACGTCGCTGCCACGCTGGTGGTGTACGGCGCACTGGCACGCGATGCCTCGATCGCCCTGATGGGGCCATTCAAGACCGATACCTTCCTGCAGACCGGCAAAGCACTCGGTGCGACCTGCTGCATCTTGCTGGGATCGATGGCCGGATTCCTGATGCGCTCGCCGGAACAGGACAGCGACCGCGACCATTTCCTGCGACGCGTGATGGTGGTGCCGCTCGAACTGGATGCGCCGGCCATGTCGGCGCGTTTCGGCTTCAATGTTTACACCGTGTTCAACATGAGCGAGGTGTCCTGTCCGTTGCGTTCGGAAGACAATCCGGTAGTGCGCGGCTCCTGCGGCAAAGTGCGCCCCGGCATACAAGCCCGTCTGGTCGACAAGCACGATTGCGAAGTTACGCTCGGCAGCCCGGGCGAACTGGTCTTGCGCAGCGAATTGCCATGGACCATGTCGCACGGTTATTACAAGAATCCGGAAGCGACCGCCAGCGCGTGGCGTAACGGCTGGTTCCATACCGGTGACGTGATGCGGGTCGATGCCGACGGCAATTATTTCTTCATCGACCGGGTCAAGGATTCGATTCGCCGGCGCGGAGAAAATATCTCGTCATTTGAAGTGGAAGCGGAAGTACTGGCCTTCTCCGGCATATTCGAGGCCGCCGTGATCGGCGTTCCCAGCGATATGGGAGAAGAAGATGTACTGGCCGTCATCGTTGCCAAACCCGGCCACACCGTGCGCAACGAAGAGCTGCTGGGCTTCTTGCAGGAACGCCTGCCCTACTTCATGGTGCCGCGCTACATTCATCAAATCGCTGAACTGCCGAAGACGTCCACTGCCAAGGTTGAAAAGCACGTACTGCGTTCGCAGAATCTGCGCGCCAGCGCATGGGATCGGGAACGCGAAGGATTTTCAGTCAAACGTGATTCACTGAAGGGATAGGCTGTGCAACTGATGCAGAAAAACGAAACCGTGATCCGTGCCGACATGGTTGGCTATGAAGTGGTGCGCGCCACCACCGTGGTCAGCAAACGTCGCTTGCTGGCATATGCAGCAGCGGTGGGTGCCACTGAAGACATCTACTACGATGATCTGCGCGCCGGCGGACTGATTGCCACTCCCGGATTCATTTGCGCCATCGAGTCGCCGCTGCTGTTCGACCAGAGTTATCTGGAAGCCATCGGCATGCGTCCCGACCTGTTGCTGAGCGTCTGGATTCACGCCTTTCAAGACACGACGTTCCATCAGCCGATGCGCGCCGGCCAGACGCTGGAATCGGTGCTGACCATCAGCCACATCAGCCAGTTGCCGAGCGGCGCACTGGTGACCAGCCATATCGCCACACGCGACGCCACCACCGGCGAAGCGGTAGCCGAAAGTTGGTATGGTTCGCTGTATCGCGGCCTGTCCGTTACCACCGCCGACGGCCAGCCGGCGCCGCGTCTGCGCGCCAAGTCCGGCGTCGAAAGCAGCGCAGCAGAACAAACCGCAATCCCGGTCACGCCGGGAACCAGCCACATCTATACCGAATGCAGCGGCATCTGGAGCCCGATTCATACCGAACGTGAAGCCGCCGTCGTCGCCGGACTCGATGACATCATCTTGCACGGCACCTGGACCTGGTCGGCGGCCTGTCTGGCAATCACGCGTGCCCATGCAGGCGGTGATCCGGCGCGCATCAAACGTTTCGGCGGCCGCTTCTCCGGCATGGTCGGCACCGATCCCGGCTTGTACGTGGAACATGCGCGCAGCGCCGGCGATGACATTGAATTCGCCGTCCGTCAACGCAACGGCGAACTGGCCGTCTCCCACGGCGTCGCCGTTATCGCCCCCGCCTGAACCGGCGGCCCGGAATCAGCCGGCGCCGGCTGATTCCATCGACTGCGTGCAGGACGGCGCCACGCATCCTGCGTGCTCCTGACGTCTTCATTTCTCTCCAATACATCCCGCCACTTGCAACAGATCCCGACCCGGGCGCGAAAAACCGCGCTGCGGCATTGACGATTGTCCGGCAGTAAATTGGGCATGAGTGATGGCCGGGTCAACGCCAGAACGGCGTGTGACAGACCGGCAGCGGGTTGGAAAGCTGTGCTGCCGGCTTGATGATGACGATGCTGCTGCGACCGGAATACCGGCAGGTTTGCCGGTGGTCGTTTATTCCTGATTGCCCGAGGTCAACATGCGTTTTGCCATGTCGGCATAACTCAGGGCGACATCGTGGGCAGACAATTCACGGTTGGGCTGGAACCAGCGCGGCAGATTGTTGGTGGCCGCCATCACCCAGTTGACCGCGATCAGTGGCGAAATGTTGGCGATGCTGCCATCTTCGATCCCGGCCGCGACCATGGCGCGCAGGCGTTTGTCAAACAGGCGCTTGCGTTCGATGATGGCTTCCAGTTCGCTGGCCGGCACTGACTTCAGTTCCAGCGAGGCGGCGCAGGCGCCGAGTTCGGCCAGTATCGTTTCCGAATACACCAGCACGAAACGATGCACCTGCTCGAGTCCGGTGCCGCCTGCTGCGGCGGCGGTATCCAGCGCCTGTTCGGTCAGCGTAAAGCCGACATCAAAACAAGCCAGCAGGATTTCGTTCTTGTTTTTGAAATAATGATAAACCGAAGTCTTGGTCACGCCGAGCTGCGCGGCAATCTGATCCAGAGAGGTATTGTGGAAGCCGTTGGCGCTGAACTGGCGACCAGCTTCCCGCAGGACGATCTGCCGTTTGTGCTGATGCTGCTCTTCGACCGAGCTGACTTCTCCCTGCCAACGCGTTCCTTTGACTTTCGCCATCTGTTATTTCCGTATTGTGTGGTGTCGCATGATTAATGAAGGACCGGTGGCGACGCTGACTCAGCTTCATCGGCCAGGCAAGGATCAGCTTGTTTTTCGCTCTGCGTTCCGCGCGTAATGTTAACACATAGAACGGCTGTACAGCGCCGGATACAGGCATTTCGTGGCATTCCGCAAACGCGCCGGCCACCGTTCAGGCGGGCCGGCATGGCACCCGGATATGGATGCCCGGCGGCATTACCTTGGCGCCATCCGGATCGCGCCGTCGAGACGGATCACTTCACCATTGAGCATTTCATTGAGAATGATTTGCTGCACCAGCAAGGCGTAGTCCTGCGGCGTACCGAGACGCGACGGAAACGGTACCGATGCCGCCAGGCTCTGGCGCACTTCTTCCGACAATTCCATCAACAGCGGCGTGGCGAAAATACCCGGCGCAATGGTCATGCAACGAATCGCGCTGCGCGCCAGATCACGCGCAATCGGCAAGGTGATGCCGGCAATCCCGGCTTTGGACGCGGCATACGCTGTCTGGCCGATCTGGCCGTCATACGCGGCAACCGATGCGGTGTTGATGATCACGCCGCGTTCGCCGGAGGCCGTCAGTTCATTGCGGCTCATTGCCTCCGCTGCCAGACGCGTCATGTTGAACGTGCCGATCAGATTGACCGTGACGATTTTCCTGAAAGTTTCCAGGCTGTGCGGCCCGTTCTTGCCGAGAATCCGCTCCGGACCGGCGATGCCGGCGCAATTGACCAGACCGCGCACAGTGCCAAGCGCAGTGGCTGCGGCGATCACCGCCATGCCGTCGGCTTCCGACGACACGTCACATTGGACAAAGGTCTGGCTCAATTCCTTGGCAAGTTGCTCGCCCTTGACCGCATCGCGGTCGGCAATCACGACCTTGCCGCCCTGCTCCACGATCATGCGCGCGGTTCCTGCACCCAGCCCGGAAGCGCCGCCAGTGACGATAAATACCTGATGTTCGATTTGCATGTTATTCGTATCCTGTTTAAATGTTAAAGACGCTCGACAATCGTCACGTTCGCCAGCCCGCCCAGTTCACACATGGTTTGCAGGCCGAAACGTTTTTGCTTCTGATGCAGGGCATTGACCAGTGTCGTCATCAGACGCGCGCCGCTGGCGCCGAGCGGATGCCCCAGCGCGATGGCGCCGCCGTTGACATTGAGCCGTTGCGGATCGGCGCCGGTGCCTTGCAACCATGCCAGCGGAATCGAAGCAAAGGCTTCGTTGACTTCGAACAGATCGATATCGTCAATCGTCATGCCGGCTTTTTTGAGCGACTTCAGCGTGGCATGCACCGGCGCCTCCAGCATGATCACCGGATCGTGACCCAACAGGCCGATATGGTGGATGCGTGCCAGCGGCGCGACATTGAGCTTCTTCAGACCGGCTTCGTTGACGATCAGCAACGCCGCTGCGCCATCGCTGATCTGGCTGGTCGAGGCCGCCGTGGCGGTGCCCCCTTCTGACAACAGCTTGACCTTGGCGATCGATTCCAGGCTGGCGTCGTAACGGATGCCTTCATCGGTCTGATGCCATTCGCTGTCGCCGTTTTCCAGCCGGATCTCGACCGGTGTGATTTCATTGGCAAACAAGCCTGCCTGGGTTGCCGCTGCCGCCTTGCGATGGCTTTCCAGCGCGAAGCGATCCATCGCGTCTTTCTGCAAGGCATATTTTTGCGCGACCAGTTCGGCACCATCGAACTGACTGAAACGTTTGCCCGGATAACGGGCCTGCATGGCCGGGCTCATGAAACTGCCGAAGCCGTTTTTCTGCAGGAAGTCAGTGGCGGTTCCCATCGGCACCCGACTCATGCTCTCGACGCCGGCTGCGATAACGATATCCATGGTGCCCGACATCACTGCCTGCGCCGCAAAGTGCAAGGCTTGCTGCGAAGAGCCGCATTGGCGGTCAATGCTGGTACCGGGAACACTTTCCGGCAACTTCGATGCCAACACTGCATTGCGTCCGATGTTGAGTGCCTGTTCACCGGCCTGCCCCACGCAACCCATGATGACGTCGTCGATCAGTTCCGGATCAATGCCGGTGCGGTCAACCAGTGCGTCCAGCGTCTGTGCTGCGAGATCGGCCGGATGCCAGCCCGACAAACGTCCGTTGCGGCGTCCGCTGGCAGTTCTGACGGCGGCGACGATATAGGCTTCAGCCATGAAAATCTCCTTGATGTTGTGAAATGTATTCGTGAAATGGATGCGCGCATCGCCGCTGCCGGACGCGCCGGCCCGGCGCTGATTCAGCTGACGATCTGTTGCATTTTTCGGTGGTAAACGGGGCCGCCGCGATGGCGCGGGAAGCCATAGGCTTTGGTGAACACCATATCGATATCGGCGGCCGTGACCAGATCGGATTCCGCCAGCAGCGATGCCGCTTCGTCACCGAGGGCACGAGTAATGTCAGCCGCGATATCGCGTGCCGCGACAGGTTTCCCCGATGGCGCCGGCGCATCATTTTCGACCGCAGTGTCGCTGCGCAAGCACGGTCCTTCCAGAAAGCCGAATTCGCGCAATGCCTGATCAATCGCGCGTTCTGCTACGCCGGCTTCGACCATGATCTTTCGATGCTGCATCAGCGTTGCCAGCAAACGCGGACCGATAAAGCCGCTGCACGCCGGCGCCACGATGCCGGTCTTACGCAAGCGCTTGCACAGCGCCATCAATGCCGCTGCAGTCTGCGCTGCAGTAGCCCGGCTGCGAATGATTTCAATGACCGGCAATTTGTCACCTGGCAGGCCCAGGTACAGGCCGGCGATATGCGCGGGTCGTGCCACCTCGGCCGCCACCCGATCAAGCAGATCGCCGTGCGACAGACTGACCAGCAAACAAGACGCTGACACTTGCTTTTCCAGCGCCTGAAACAATGGCACGGGGTTGCCGGCAGCCTCAGCTTCACCGCAGAAAACGGCATCGGCGGCGGCCAGTGCCTCCTGTTTGGATGCATCGCCAAGCTCACCGACTGCGATGCGCTGCGTCGCAATTCCTGCGCGTACCAGCATGTCCTGCAGATAATCCCCGCTGTCGCCGGCACCGACAATCACGGCCGCCGACACCACCGGCGTTGCCGCTGCGGCGGGAAGATCGCGGATCTTGCCGACTGCGCGCTCGGCAAAAAACTGATAGCGCAACGCTTTCGATGTGTCGCTTTCCAGCAAGGACAGAAACAGCGTGCGCTCAAGTGCCAGCCCCTCTGCAAATGACAACTGGGCGCTGGCCTCAATCGCCTCGATGCATTTCAGCGGCGCCGGATACCAATGCGCGGTTGCTTGCCCGGCCAGCTTCGCTGCCTGCAATGCCGCGCCGCCGGCGTCGATGTCGACAGCGCGATGGCAGGTGCGCGGCAACGATGCCGGTGTGCCGAGTGCGCTGACAAAGGCAAGCGCCTGGGCTTCCAGTGCAGCCGCGTCGCCGTCATCGATCACGCCATCGAACAGCGCGGTATCGGCAAACCACGAGGGTTGGAAAACGTCGCCCGACACAATCACCGCCAACGCCATTTCTCTGTTCGTCAACCGCGGCAAGCGTTGCGTCCCGCCGCCGCCGGGCATCAATCCCAGCTTGATTTCAGGCAGTGCGATCTTGCAGTTGGCAGTCGTCAGGCGGTAGTGACAGCCCATCGCCAATTCCAGGCCGCCGCCCATTGCCACGCCGTGCAATACCGCAATTACCGGTTTGGGGAAATTTTCCAGACGGGCAATCACTGTATTGAGATGCGGCTCAGCGGCTTCCATCGACGTGCCGAATTCGCGCATATCGGCGCCACCGGAAAATACCTTGCCGGCACCCATCAACACCACGGCCGTGACGGTGTCGTCCTGCTGCGCGGCGTCGAGCCCGGCAACGATATGTTGCCGGACCGCGTAATTGAGTCCGTTGACAGGGGCGTTGTCGATCTTGATGAAATGGATGCGGGATGCTGCGTTCGGCGAATGTGACATGAATTGTGATGAATTAGAGGTAGTTGGCATTCACGCAACGGATCTCGGCGGCTTGAAACTGCCTGCACAGACGCATCGATCAGCACGAATTAAATTTAAAGTCTTTTAAATTACTATCAAGTATTAAAACATACTTTATATTCAATTTCAATTTGATTCAAGCCGCAACGGCGCATGCATGCCCCATGCAATGCATTGTGCTTTCACGCCCGGCACCCAATCGCGACACACTTGCGCCGGCTTCACGTGTCTATATTTATGTCAGAACGACAATTGAATTTGGCCGATGCAGCCGGTGACGGATCACGCCGGAAAATTACCGGACGTTTCCTTTGCGCTGATGGAACAGGCAAGAAATCCTGCCCGCTGTCTTGCAGAAAAAGACCATCAGAATGCGCCGTACACTCCGCACAAGGACATGCCGGCCCCTTTCTTCGATGATCAAAAATTCACTTTTGATAACTTTTTTTGCCTCACAGGATTTTTCTGAAACCCCTTTGTGGCGGGCATCCGACGGCATTTTCCATTTCGTTGCAAATCAATAGTGATCAATATAAAATGAGATTGATTCTCATTAATAACAACCAACCGAGCTCCACCGTGACCACCTCCCACGCTACCCGGCCAGAGTCCATCAGTACCCTCTATGCCGACCACCATCCCTGGCTGCGTGCATGGTTGCGAAAAAAACTCGGTTGCGTGGATCAGGCTGCCGACCTGGCGCAAGATACTTTTCTGCGCGTCTTGTCATCGCAGGAACCACCACCGCTGCTCAACGAGCCGCGCGCCTTCCTGACCACCATTGCGCAACGGGTATTGTCCAATCACTGGCGTCGCCAGAAACTGGAACAGGCTTATCTGGAAGCACTGCAACTGACGCCGCATGAAGTTGAGCTGTCGCCTGAAGAACGCACCATCCTGCTGGAGTCCCTGATTGAACTGGACAAGTTGCTCGATGGGTTGCCGCCGGTGGTGAAACGCGCTTTTTTGCTGACCCAGCTGGATGGTCTGAGCCATGCCGAAACTGCGGAAACGCTGGGCATCTCGGTGCGGACCGTCAAGCGTCATATCGTCAAGGCCGGGCATCAGTGCTATTTCAGCGATGCCCTGAACTGATGGGTACCGCTCGCAATACCGGCGCCATTCCCCGTGAAGTGGCACAACGCGCGCTCGAATGGCTGATCGATTTGCAAAGCGATCCGCGTCCGGCCGATACCGTCAAGAATTTCCAGCGCTGGCGCGCGCAACATCCCGACCACGAACGCGCATGGCAACGCATCGAAGCTTTCAATGGTCAGTTGCACGACATGTCGTCGCCGCTGCATTCCACGATTGCCCACGCCACGCTGGCACCCAAGGCGTCTGCCAGACGCCGGCAGGCAGTCAAGACGCTGGCGGTGCTGATCTTCGCCGGCGGCGCCGGCTGGATGGTGCAGGACCAAACCCCGTGGCGACGCTGGTCGGCCGACTATCGCACCGCCGTCGGCGAGCGTCGCAGCGTAACCCTGAGCGACGGCACGCAGGTAATACTCAATACCAACAGCGCCGTCAATATTCACTTCGACGCCGGACAACGCACAGTCCATCTGCTGGCCGGTGAAATTCTGATTACCACGGCCAAAGATCCGCACCCGAACCGGCGGCCGTTCCTGGTGCAAACCCGGCAAGGATTGTCGCAGGCGCTCGGTACACGCTACAGCGTGCAACAACTGGACGAGGCCACCAACGTCAATGTCTTTCAGAGTGCCGTCGAAATTCGTCCCGGCGGCACCGCTGCGCCATCACTGATATTGCAGGCCGGACAACAGGCCAGCTTTACCTCGTCGGCGATCACCCCGATCTTGCCGGCAATCGAAAGCAGTACTGCCTGGACCGACGGCTTCATTGTCGCGCTCGGCATCCGCCTCGACGCTTTCCTGAAAGACCTCAACCGCTACAGCACCTACGCCCTCAGTTGCGATCCCGCCATCGCCGCACGTCGCGTCTCCGGCTCGTATGCGCTGGCCGACATCGACAAACTGCTGGAAACCCTGAGCACCATGCTGGAACTGGAAATGGAAACGGTCACCCGGTTCTGGGGCAAGCAAGTGACCGGGGTCCGTCTGCGACCGCGCGGCCAGTCTTCCTGAGCTGCATCACTCTCCATTTCCATTTATTTTTAAAAAACTTTCGTTGCCGTGTCCCTTTTCGATTTTTCGCGGGACATGGGAGGTAAGCACTCCTCTTCTGTCTTCAACGAAAGGTCCCGACATGAATCACCCTACTGCGCCACGGCGCCCGTCTCAACGCCCTCTGGCCCGCAAGATACTGGCGCGCGCCATCAGCCAGATCAGCGTCGGCACGCTGGCCGCCGCTTCGCTGCTGGCGTTGCCACAAATCGTCATGGCCCAATCGGCGCCGTTGCGTCAGTACGATATTCCGGCCGGCAGTATGGAAAGCGTGCTGAGCCGCTTTGGCCGCGAAGCCGGCATTACCTTGTCGTTTGCACCGGAAACCACCGCCGGCATGCGCAGCAGCGGCTTGCACGGCGGCTACTCGATCGCCAGCGGACTCGACACGCTGCTCGCCGGCAGCGGCTTGCAGGCCAGCGTACAAGCCAATGGCAGCTACTTGCTCAGAAAGACCGCAGCGGCCGAGGCCGCGCGTCCGGCCAGCAGCTTGCCGGCAATTGCCGTGACCGCCACCGCCGATGGTGAAACCGCCACCGGCCCGGCACCGGGCTATGTGGCCCGACGCAGCGCCAGCGGCACCAAGACGGACAGCGCGCTGCTGGAAACCCCGCAATCGATCTCGGTCGTCACGCGCGAACAAATGGATGCGCAAAATATCCAGAGCGTGCCGCAAGCGCTGCGCTATACACCGGGCGTGGTGTCCGAACAGCGCGGCGTCAATACCGATTCGCTCGAATACATTTACGCGCGCGGTTTCCAGATTGATGAATACTGGAATGGCCTGCGCCTGCCCAACAATGGCTTCAACATCACCAGCATGGATCCGTACATGTTTGAACGGGTAGAACTGTTGCGTGGCCCGGCTTCGGTACTGTATGGCCAGACTTCGCCCGGCGGCTTGCTGAGTCTGGTCAGCAAGCGCCCGACCGCAACACCGCTGCATGAAATCATGTTGCAGACCGGCAGCCATGGCCGCAAACAAGCCGCTTTCGACTTTGGCGGCCCGCTCGATGAGGCCGGCAAGTTTTCTTATCGTCTGACCGCCAATGTGCTCGATACCGGCACCCAGACCGACTTCGTGCGGCAACAGCGGACTGCCGTCGCCGCTGCCCTGACCTGGCGTCCCGACAGCGACACCCATCTGACCGCCTTCGTCAATTATCAGAAAGACCCGCAGGCCGGGGTCTACAATTTTGTGCCGGCAGCCGGCACCGTGTTGCCGGGCAAGGTCACCATTCCGAGAAGTTTTTTTGCCGGCGACCCCGACTACAATTCCTATGAAAAAGAACAGGAATCCATCGGCTACGAATTCGAACACAAGTTCAACGATACCTGGAGCTTCAAGCAAAACCTGCGGGTGTTGCGCAACAGTCTGCACATCCGCATGCTCGATGACAGCTACGGACTCAATGCCGACGGCGTGAGCATCGGCCGCGAAGCCTATAAACATGATGGCAGCGCCACCTCGGCGGCGGTCGACAATCAGTTGCAAGCGATCTTCAACACCGGCGCCGTCAAACACACTGCCATCTTCGGCGTCGATTACCAGCGTCTGCATTACGACCATACCTACACCGGTCAGGGCGATGCACTGGCACCGTCGATCAATATCGCCAATCCGGTCTACGGCCAAGGCATCGGCCCGCAACCGGATTTCATGTACGGCAGCTCGTCCGACGATGTCACGCGCCAGTTGGGCTTCTATGCGCAAGACCAGATCCGCTGGAATCGCTGGGCCTTCTTGCTGGGCGGCCGTCAGGATCAGGTCAACAGCAGTTCGCTGGCCTACAAGACCGGCAAATCCACCAGCCAGAGCGCCAGCGCATTTACCTGGCGTACCGGCGCGGTGTATCTGTTCGATAACGGCGTCTCGCCCTACCTGAGCTACTCCACTTCGTTCCAGCCCGCCATCGGTACCGATGCCGCCGGCAATACCTTCAAGCCGACCGAAGGCAAACAATACGAAGCCGGTGTCAAGTTCCAGCCGCCCGGCTCCGACAGCTCGGTCACGGTGGCCGTGTTCGATCTGACCCAGACCAATGTGCTGACTGCCGATCCGGTCAAAAGCAACTTCAAGATCCAGACCGGCGAAGTGCGTTCGCAAGGGGTAGAACTGGAAGCACGCGCAACGCTGGCCAAAAACCTGCAAGCGATTGCCACCTATACCTACACCGATATCAAGAACACCCGCAGCAACACCAACAATCTGGACAAGGTACCGGCCGGCATTCCGCGCAGCATGGCCGCGCTGTGGCTGAACTACGATTTCACCAGCTCGCCGCTGGCCGGTTTGCAGGTCGGTGCCGGCGCCCGTTACATGGGCGCCAGCTATGGCGACAGCATCAATTCCTTCAAGGTGCCGGCCGTGACCTTGCTGGATCTGTCGCTGCGCTACGATCTGGCGCGTCTCTCATCGTCCTTGCAAGGCTGGAGCGCCACCGTCAGCGGCAGCAATCTGACCAACAAGAACACCATTGCCAGTTGTTCCAGCAATGTCACTTGCGTGTTCGGCATGGAACGCGCGATTCTGGCCAACGTGAAATACAAGTGGTAATCGCGCGGCCATGACCCGCATCCGCTTGCACGCGTGGGACCAGATTCATCGCTGGAGCAGTCTGGTCTGCTCGCTGTTCCTGTTGCTCATTTGCCTGACCGGCCTGCCGCTGATCTTTACCGAAGAGATCGGCCAATGGCTGGACGACGGGCCGCCGTATGCCACCCTGCCGGCCGATGCGCCGCTGGCCGGCATCGACGGCCTGATCGCCGAAAGCCGGCGACGCTACCCGGCCGACGTCATCTTGTCGGCCTTCATGGACGATGCCGAACCGCAGGTGCGGATCCGCATGGCGCCCTCGTATCAGATCGCAGTCGATAGCCCGCAGCGCATCCATTACCTCAAGTACGACGCCCGCACCGGTGCCGTCATGGAAGATTCCCTGCAACACGAACCGGGCCGCCTGCGCCTGCTGGCATTCGTGCTGCGCCTGCATACCGATCTGTTCACCGGACTCGCCGGTGAATTGTTCTTTGCCGCCATGGCATTCCTGTTTCTGGTGGCCATCATTTCCGGCATCGTGCTGTATGGCCCGTTCATGAAGAAGCTGAAGTTCGGCACCATCCGCAGTGACCGCTCGCGCCGCCTGCAGTGGCTCGACATGCACAACCTGCTCGGCATCGCGACCCTGGCCTGGGCGCTGCTGGTCGGCGCCAGCGGCATCCTCAACGAATTTACCAAACCGCTGTTCTCGCTGTGGCAGAGTCAGGATGTACAAGCCATGCTGCAACCGTGGCAAGGCCAGCCAACACCGCCACCCGCAGCCCTGTCGTCACTCGATGCCGCCTTCGACACCGCCCGCAAGGCGGTGCCCGACATGCGCGTGATCAGTGTCGAATATCCCGGCAACCTGTTCGCCACGCCCTACCATTACCTGATCTGGGCCAAGGGCAATACGCCGCTGACATCGCGCCTGTTCAGTCCGGTCATGGTCGACGCCCGCAGCGGTGCACTGACCGCCGTCGTACAAATGCCGTGGTATCTGCGCGCGCTCGAAGTGTCACGCCCGATCCACTTCGGCGATTACGGCGGCCTGCCGATGAAAATCATCTGGGCCATCCTCGACCTGCTGACCATCGTGGTGCTGATCAGCGGTTTGTACTTGTGGTTTGCGCGCAGAAAGGCGGCGCAGGCGCGCTTGCAAAAATTGCATCGACTGCCATCGCCGTAGCCCGCCGAAGTCGGGAGAGACACATATCAGCAGTACTTTCGCATGATAAAAAAGCAATCAAGCCGGCCATGCCAAAATGTTCCGGTCGGGATAATTCTCCGCCTCAGGATTTGCGTCAAAAAATACGGATCTCATTCATTCAGATGAGATGAGCAGACAAAAGTTGACGTAGAATTTCGCCCATCAATGCCGTGTATTATTTTTTTCTTGCCATTCGGCATCCTGAGAAATAACAATAAATTGACGGGGGAATCATGATCATGCGCACAGGTCTGGCCTTACTCTTGGTTGTCATATGCGGGGGATGTGCAGATCTCACCACGTTCCATCGCGTCGATTCCTCGGGCGGCGGGGTACAGGTCATTGCAATGGATGCCAAACAAAGAGTCCTCATTTCCTCTCCTTACGTCGAAGAAATTCCAATCCAAAGAAAAACCATCAATCAAGCAACCCAGGCCGAAGAGATCCAAACGGTGACCCTGACCAAGCGGTACCAGCGCTTTTGCGCCGAGCCAAGTCCCGACGCACTTTCGGCACTCGCTGCGAGTCTCGGCATTGACCTGTCGGTTGCCGGAAAAGGCGACCTCGGCGTAAAACAGGCGTTTTCCGAAGGCGCCGCCACGATCGGTATCAGAACCTCCGCCATTCAGGCCTTGCGCGATATTACCTACCGCGATTGCGAAGCCCATATGAACGGAGGAATCACCAAATTCGGATTGGAAACATTGCAGCGCAGATTTCAAAGCACCCTGGTTGCAGTTTTGGCAATCGAGCAGCTTTCCGGCGCAGTTCGCTCGCCGAACGTCATATTGAATGCCCAAACCTCCGGGAATGATGCCGAGAGTCTCAGCAAGATCAGCGATCAAACCGCCACCGCCAAATCCGCGCTGGAGACCGCCAAAAGCGCACAAACCTCTGCCGATGAAAAGCTTGTGACAGCCAGTGCAGCACAAAAATCACTGGAAACAAAAATAGCTGCCGACAAAGACAATATGGAGAAACTCGACAAAAAATCCGCCGATTCGCAAAGTGAAACGGAAAAAGCGGACCTGGCCAATTTTAAAAAGCTACAGGCAGATTTGGATACCGCAAAGAAGAATACGACAGCGGCAACCGAGCAGTCTAAAAAAGCGGCCACATCGACCCAAGACAAGCAGGCCGAATATGACGCGCAAGTGAAAATCCGCAATGCGGCATTGACAGCGGCTGGTTCCACTTCAATCAATTCTCAATTGGCGCAGATCCCGGTGATGTCGATGATGGATAAAGATACCGTGAAAGCATTATCGGAAGCGATCGAAAATATCGTGACTGCAACGCTGGGATTGGGATTTGGACGTGAAACCTGCACTACCGTTTTTGGCTATATTGCAGAACGGGACAATATTTTGACAACGCCGGCCTCCAACAGCCTGGCGCTTAAATGTATCGACTATCTGAGCGAAGATATTGCAAGTGCAAAGGCCTACTCGGCGCTGGTAACAGCGCAAGCCAAATTTGTAAGCCAGCTTGCGGACAACATGGAGACGCTGATCAAAGGAAACAAACTCAGCGATGATGTCGTCAAGAATGTATTGAAACCACCGAAGCTGCAATATCCATTTTCGGCAAAGCGAGAACTCAACCTCCCCGCCCCGTCTCAGGCGCAATAGCAGGAGCAGACCCACTTCTGCTGCGGAACATGCGATTAGCGACCGCCGGCATCTTGAGCCGGTAATGGCGCCGCGACTCGGCTGGCGCACCACTGCTTGAATCAGCGACGGATTGTTTTACGCAATTCTTCCGGTGTGATCGAAAACGTCGCTGGCTTCGAAGGGTTCGCCACCGGTGCACACGACTTGCAATCGCCGCAGGCGGTAGTGGCAGATGCACTCGCCACGCCGCTGCGCAAACGCATTGCCATTCCATCCCACCCGGCTTTGGCACACCAGTCAGCCAGCTGCCGCGCGATTGCCAATCGTACCGGGCGTGGCAGATAACGCTTCAATACCACCCCGCAGGCGATGACGACAATCACGGCGACGATGAGATTTTGCATGGGATTCCTCACAGAAAAATACGCGCCAGCTGGTACGTCGCCAGCGATGCCAGATAGGCCAGTGCAAACATATAAGCGGCCATGGCCAGCGCCGGTTTCCAGGAATTGGTTTCGCGTTTGACAATCGACAAGGTCGAAATGCATTGCGGTGCAAACACATACCAGACCAGCAATGACAGCGCAGTCGGCATACTCCAGGTATGGGCCAGCATCGGCGCCAGCGCCGAGGACAACTGGTCGCCGGTGGCCGACAAGGCATACACCGTACCGAGCGCACCGACCGCCACTTCGCGCGCGGCCATGCCGGGAATCAATGCGATCACGATTTGCCAGTTGAAGCCGATCGGTGCGAACAGCGGCTCCAGCACGTGCCCGATCCGGCCGGCCAGACTGTACTGAATGGCGGGACCGACGGCATCTGCCGGTGGTCCCGGAAAGGTCGACAGAAACCACAGAATGATCATCAGCGCCAGAATGATGGTGCCGACGCGGGAAACGAAAATCTGGGCGCGTTCCCACAAACCGAGCGCCAGATTGCGCAGATTGGGCCAATGATAGTTGGGCAATTCCAGCATCAGCGGTTGCGCCTGTCCTTTGGCAATCACGCGCTTGAAGACATAGGCCACAGTCATGGCGGAAACGATGCCCATCAGATACAAACCGAACAGCACCAGACCTTGCAGATTGAAAATGCCGATGGCGCGCGCTGGAATGAAAGCGCCGATGATCAGGGCATACACCGGCAGCCGCGCCGAACAGGTCATCAGCGGCGCGATCATGATGGTCGCCAGCCGGTCACGCGGATTCTGGATGGTGCGGGTGGCCATCACGCCCGGGATGGCGCAGGCGAAACTCGACAGCAGCGGTATGAAGGCGCGTCCCGACAGCCCGACACTGCCCATCAGCCGGTCCAGCAGAAATGCCGCGCGCGGCAGATAGCCGGATTCTTCCAGCAACAAGATGAAGAAAAACAGGATCAGAATCTGTGGCAGGAATACCAGTACGCTGCCGACTCCGGCGATGACGCCATCCACCAGCAAGCTGCGCAACAATCCATCCGCCAACAGCTGCGCGACCAGCGCGCCAATGCCATCGACGCCATCCTTGATCAGATCCATCGGCAGCGCCGACCAGCTGAAGACGGCCTGAAAAATCGTGAACAGCAATGCCAGCAAAATGACATAACCGAGCACCGGATGCAGCACCCAGGCATCCAGCTTGTCTTCGGTGGTATCGGTTGGCGGCTGTTCGCTGACGGCGACGCCGAGGATGCGCCGCACGATATCCTGACGACCGGCGGCCGAAACCGATTCGGCGCCGTTGAAGCGACCCGAGGTCCAGGCCGACTGATCACCGCCGGCCAGACGCCAGTCATCAATCGCCTGTACCAGCGCGGCCACGCCATTTTTTTGCACCGCCACCGTTTCCACCACGGGAATGCCGAGTTCTTGCCCCAGCTTGACGGCATCGACCACCACCCCGCGCTGGCGTGCAATATCGCCCATGTTCAATGCCAGAATCGTCGGCCGGTTCAGGCGCAGTACCTCGATCACCAGCTTCAGGTTGAGACGCAACTTGCTGGCATCCACCACCAGCACGATCACATCCGGCAGGCTTTCATCGGCACGCTCGCCGAGCAACACTGCGCGCGTAATCGATTCATCCGGGGTCAGGGCGCTGAGACTGTAAGTGCCGGGCAAATCGAGAATCCGGTAGGACATGCCGGCGCCGGAATCGAAGCGGCCGGCTTTGCGCTCGACAGTGACGCCGGCATAATTGGCGACCTTTTGGCGGGCGCCGGTAAGACGATTGAACAGCGCGGTCTTGCCACAGTTGGGGTTGCCAACCAAAGCCAGGTTGATAGTGTCGGATTGCTGCATACGATGAAATTCGGCAAGAGTCGGATGAAAGATCGGGGTAGCTGTGCGGCGTCGGATCAGGCTGGCATCTGACGTTCGATGCAGATCATTTCCGCTTCGTGGCGACGCAAGGCAAAGGTGGTGTTGCCGATGCGCACGGCGATGGGATCGCCGGCAGGAATCGCCGTCGCGATCACCCGCAATGTCTCGCCGGGCAAGAAGCCGAGTTCCTGCAAACGTTCATGCGTGGCGGCCTGCTCTGCCCCCTGCGGTGCCAGCAGCGAACTGATCTGCGCGCGCTCACCCTTGCGCAAATGGGAGAGTCTGGCGCTGCCAGGAAAATCTTCGGACATGACGGACCTTTGATGCCAGATGTTGGTACTGACACAAGCGTTGAAAAGCGACAATGATAACGAGAACAAGTCGCATTATTATGCGCTGATTATCATGTTCTTGCTGCGACAAAACGTCGCAGCAACGCCCTCTCCGGTCCGCCGCAGTAATCCGCAAACGAGGCTTGCAGATCTGAAAACGGCAACTGGCCGTCAGCATCAGGCCGAGTCTTTCACCCGGCAGAATATAGCGCGTCACATGCAAATGGCTGGCGGCATCTACTGTATTTGCAGTATTTACTTTGCTTCTGAGTTGGTTAAGATCTGGGCAATCCGACAGGCAAAGCGCCCGCATCCGCAGAACATCGTGGTCGCCGGCACATCCGTCGTCCATAACAATGATCAGACACCGTTCGTCATGCCGCGCACAGAGCATACTTTTTTCAATCGCCGGATCCGGCTCCTGACCGGGATCGCCCTCGGGCTGTGGTCGCAATCGTCATTGGCTTGCCAGGGATGGGGCGGTGTCCTGCTGGAGGTGCTCGGCGGAAATACGTTCAGCAGCATCAATACCATCGTTGCCAGCTGTGGTGAATACGAAACCGCCACGGTCTCGGGATCCGGTTCGCAATGGAGCAATAGCGGCATCCTCTATATCGGTGCGGAGGCGACTGCCGGCAGCATGTCTGTCGCCAATGGCGGCCTGGTCACCAGTCCGGCGGTAGTGATCGGCCTCGGTCCTCTTGGTGCGCCGGGCACCGGAACACTGTTGCTGAGCGGTCAGGCCGGCGCCCGTGGCGTGCTGGAAACCGGTTATGTCGGGAAAGGCGCGGGCGGGAGCGCCAGCGTTATCTTCGATGGCGGTACGTTGCGTGCCATTGGTAATCAAACAGATTTTCTGCGCAACTTTGCCGTCGGCGACATCACTATTGCCAGCGGTGGTGCGTTCATCGACAGTGCCGGTTTCAATGTCGGCATTGCTGCTCCGGCCGTGCTGCAAGGTGCCGGTGGCTTGACCAAGCTGGGTACCGGCACCCTGACGATTGCCGGTGGCAACACGTATGCGGGCAATACCACCGTGTCAGCAGGTACGCTGCACTTCGACAGTTACACCCAGAGTGCCGGCCAGACCCTCACTATCGGCGCATCCGGCAATGGCACCTACGGCCAACTCGCGGTTGGCAACAACGCGACTTTCGTGGCCGGCGCAAAAATTGCCGTGGATGTCGCCAGCGTCAATACCTTGGCCCTCAATCAGACGCTCGCCGGGGTGATCACGGCCGGTACGCTCAATGCTTCCACCTTCAGTGTCAGCGACAACTCTGCGCTGTTCAATTTTCGCGCGGCGTTGACTGGCAACATGGTGAACCTGATCGTGATCCCGGGCCTCACTTTATATGATGCCGTGCAGGCCAGCCGTACTTATTCTGCAACCGCGGCGGCCCGCGTGCTTGACACCTGGGTCAGCGGTACCGCAACGGGTGATGCAAACACGGTGGTGACAGCATTTGCGCAGTTGCCGGCAGTAAACGATCTCAGCCGCGCCGTGGCACAAACGCTGCCGCTGTTGAGTGGCGGCGTCACGCAATCGACGCTGGGCATGCTGTCATCGTTCGACCGGGTCTTGCAGAATCGCCTGAGCGATGACGCCGGCAAGGGTTCAGGCTTGTCGACCGGGGATAGCGAGACGGATCGTCAGTTGTGGTTCAAGGCCTTCGGTTCGCGGACCCGGCAGGATGACAAGGAGGGGGTGTCCGGCTTCGCTGCCAATACCTGGGGCATGGCGATCGGCGCCGAGGGCAATCCGGATCGCGACAGCCGTATTGGCGTTGCCTGGGCCTATGCCAACAGTCGCGTGAACGGCAACACCAATCTGAGCGGTACACAGCAACGCGCAGACATAGACTCGCAAATATTGGCGCTGTATGGGGCCAGTGCCTTGCCGGATGATCTGCAAGTCGACTGGCAGGCAGATGTCGGCCGCCATGGCGTGAATGGCGTACGACCGATCAGTTTCGCTGGCTTGAGCCGAAGCGCGACCGCGAACTACGCCAGCTACAGTGCACACCTTGGTGCCGGATTGTCGAAAAGTATTGCCTGGAGCGAGCGCACTACATTTGCGCCGGGTGTGCGTGTCGATTACACCTGGTTGCGCCAGCGCAGCTATGATGAATCCGGTGCCGATGCGCTGAATCTGCACGTCAACGGCGCGACTACCGCGGCACTGGTATTGACGGCCGAAGGACGCCTGCGTCATGCCTTGACCGCGCGTTCATGGCTGAGTGCCAACGCCGGGCTGGGCTATGACGCCATCAATGAGCGCGCCAATATCGTATCGATCTATGCCGGTACGCCGGCAGCCAGCTTTACCACCGCCGGCGTCGCGCATGGTCCGTGGCTGGTCAGCGCCGGGGTCGGTTATACGATGCAGGCAAATCAACACACGCAGGTTTCGCTGCGCTATGAAATTGAGGGGCGTGACGGTTATCTGAACCAATCGGCTGCGGTCAAGGCAAACTGGTTGTTTTGAAGCTGGCAGCGCAAACGCACATGCAGCGCGAGGCGGATGACGCGGGGCCGATGGTTGCCGGCGCTGGCGTGACTGCCCGGCGTCAGGCCACCACGCCGGCGTTACCCGCTCAGAACTTGTAGTTCAGCGTCGCCATTGCATTGCGCGGTGCGCCCCATGCGGTCGCATAATAGTAGCCGATCTGGCTGTAATACTGCTTGTCGAAGACATTGTTCAGATTCAGTTGCAATGAAAGTTTTGGGCTGAACTGGTAGCGCGCCATCAGATTGAACAACGCATAGGCTCCCTGCCCCACCCGCTCTTTTCCAAGCGGGCTGATGACATCCGTATAGTTGCCGCTTTCCCAGTTGGCGCCGCCCCCCACTGTCAGATCACGCCAACTGCCGGGCAAACGATAAGTCGAGAACACGCGGAACAAAGTACGTGGCTGATTCGAATTGACGGTTTTGCCAGAAGCTTCCTGTGCCGTGTAATGGGAGTAACCGGCAGAGACATTCCAGCCCGGCGCAACTTCACCTGAAACATCCATCTCGAAGCCGGTACTGGTGGCGCCGGCCGCGCCGTAATACGCCTGATCCAGCGTGATCGGCACCAGGAAAGCGCCATCGGCTTGTGCCAGGTTGTCTTGTTTGATTCTGAAGACCGCGAATGACGTATTGAGTTTGCCGTCATAGAAGCTGTTTTTCAGACCGATTTCAACACTCTTGCCGATGATGGGATCGAGATAATTGCCGGAACGGTCCTTGGCATCCTGCGGATTGAAAATACTGGTGTAGCTGGCATACACCGTCGCACTCTTGCTCAGGTCGTACGTCAAGCCGGCGTAGGGAATGAACTTCCGGTGGTCGCGCTCGGTCTCCGGAGTCTTTTCATTCCAGCTACTGTAGCGTCCGCCGAGAATCAGGTTGGCGCGGTCGGTCAGAGAAAAGCGACCGGCACCATATACCCCGAGTTGCGTGGTCTTTCCTTCATCCAGTGTCACCGGCGAGGCCCATTGCGGCTCTGGATAAGAGCCATTCCAGTTGGCATTGAACACCACCGGCGCCATGTTGACACCACCGCGCCAGTCGTAACGATACTTCTGCTCACTCCCCAGATAACCAACGGTCAGTTCATGCGTTCTGCCCAGTAGCGAAAACGGACCGCTCAATTGCAGACTTACGCTTTCCTGTTCACGATGGCCTTGATACATGGCACCTGTCTTTCCCATGCCCAATCCGGTTATCTTGTCCGGCGAGCCGTACAGAAACAGCAATTTGGTATCCAGCGATTGCCTGCTGTGCGTAAAACCGGCATTCACCTTCCACGCATTATCAAAACGATGTTCCAGCGTGGCAAAGACGCTCTCGGTCTGGGTTGCCCAATATGACCAGTTGGTGGCCGGCGTAGCGGAGCGGCTCCATGAGGCTCTGCTGCCATCGCTGTACCACAACGGCAGCCCGCCCCATGCCGTGCCTTTCGGCGCATTGTCCTGATAGTCGAAGCCGACGCTGAGTTTGGTCGATGGTGTCAGGTCGGCATCGACGACACCGTAAAACACCTTCTTCCTGACGTGATACAAATCAGCATACGAATCCTGATCCTGATACGCCGCCACGACCCGGCCGCGTATCCGGCCATCCTCGGTCAGCGGCGTAGTCAGATCGACCGACGTGCGATAGTTGTTCCAGGAACCGGCGGCCAGCGAGACTTCACCGGCAAACACTTTGCTGTCGGCGTGCTTGCGCACCAGATTGATGGACGCCGACGGCTCGCCGGCGCCGGTCAGCAAACCGGTAGCGCCGCGCACGATCTCGACCCGGTCATACAGCGCCGCATCGAGTTCGGATTCGCCGGCATACCAGTTGGCGGTGGCCGCAGTCGGGATGCCGTCATACTGAAAATTGCGGATCACGAAACCGCGCGAAAAATAGGTGCGCCGGTTGCCATCATTCTGGCTCGATGAAATGCCGGTGGTATTGGCCAGCACTTCATTCAGGTTTTCCAGATGCTGGTCTTCAATCCGCTGCTGCGTCACCACGGTGACCGACTGCGGTGTCTCGCGCAATGACAAGGCCAGTCCGGTCGCGGCCGAGGTCACGCGGGTGGTGTAGGAACCCGACCCTTCGGTAGTGGCGCTGCGATCACTGGCGGCACTCACGGTAACCGCCGGCAACGCCGTGCCATCCTGACGTCCGGCGGTGGCGGCTGCCGTGCGCACGACATAACCGGCGGCGGTTTTACTGACGCTGTAGCCACTGCCTTGCAGCAACCTCGCAAACCCTTGTTCGATGCCATAACTGCCGCTCAGACCGGGGGTGCGCAATCCTTGCAGCGCTGCGGCATCCATCGCAATCGCCACGCCTGACTGCAAGGCATAACGGTTCAAGCCTTCGACCAGCGGCCCGGCCGGAATGTTGTACTGCATCGTTTGCGTTGACGCTTGCGCCTGCGTGGCGGCGGTCGCGCCCAGCGTCAGCGCCGCCGCAAAGGCAAAGTGAATGGCCAGTGCCAGCGGCTTCATGCGCTGGCGTGAAGTAGTGATACGGCATGAAAACTGCAAGTCAGACATAGTGGATGATTCCCCGGTTCGTTGATCTCTTCCTCCCCTTGACGAGCGAAAAACGAAAAGTGGAACCCGGCACTGACTTTTTTCCGGAATATTTTCTTGCTGCATCCTGTACTGCATCTTTTGCGCTACTGTTTTACGGCTCGCATTATCGCGGGCACTGCCATCCTCTGGCGATGCCGGTAAACACCTTCCCCGGTCAGACTGATCGTGCAGACAGGAAACTGCGCGCCCGCCTGCGCATCTACCTGAGTTTCACTTCACAGATTATTTCCAAATATGGAACAACGTTTTTCTTTTTCGAGCATTTATTCACTTATTGGCAAGGATTAAAGTACGTCCATCGGCAAGCAGCAACAAACTCCCCTGCCGACAGGTGGTTCGAGGTGTGTTCATGCGCATCGGATCACCGCTCATTTTTGTCAATTACCGAAAGAAAAAAATGGCTATCAATCAATTGGCGGCCGCTCTTGTGTTGACCGTTCTCAGCGGTTCTGTATTAGCAGCGTCATCTTCCGCAACTACCGTTACTTCCAAAACCCGGGCCCAGGTCGTGGCTGAACTGATTCAGGCGCGCGCCAACGGCGAACTGAGCGTCGGCGACAGCAATTATCCGTACCAACCCACATTCGTCTCGACCAAGACCCGCGCTCAGGTGCTGGCTGAACTGGCGCAGGCCCGTGCACGCGGCGAAATGCCGGTCGGCGACAGCGATTACCCGTACCAGCCCAAATTCGTCTCGACCAAGACCCGCGCCCAGGTGCAGGCCGAGCTGGTCGAATACAACAAGAATCCTGACCCGCAAGGTTTGTATCAGGGGTATTGATGCCCGACCGGTGAGGCCGGCAACGACAGCATGAAGGAAATGGCGGAGACCCGCTTTGCAACATAAAAACCGATTGAGGCAAGCATGTATTCCCTGAGCGCAAACTACCTCGCCAGTCACGTCGATGAAGTGCTGGAACTGGCAACCGTCGACGAAGTCCTGATTGCGCAGGACTCCAGCGAAAACCTGATGATTCTGAAGGAATCCACGTGGCGTTCGCTGCAGGACATCGCGCATCTGTTCGCCACCTCGGTCAATGCCGAGCGGCTGCAGCAAAGCTTGCTGCAAGTGCGCGCCGACTATCTGACGGAAGCACACATCGAATGAAACTGCTGCTCACGCCCGGCGCTGCCGAAGATCTCGACTTCTGGCAGGCCACCGACCGTCCCTTTGCCGAAAAGATTTGCCGCATTCTGCGCAAGCTCAAACATGGCCAGCCGCTGCCCGGTCATCAGATTACCCAGCTGCCGCTGAATCTGCACGGACTCAATGCCGTGCGCGTTTCAGCCGAGCACAGGATTGTTTTCGAACGCCTGCGCGATGACATCATCGTGCATCAGTGCCGCTTTCACATCTGATCCCGCTGCCGTATCGCCCCTGCCATCCGACATCCGACCCGGCCTCTTCCATGAAGAGGCCGTTGGCATTTTTCACTGGCGAATACATCGTTGCGAAAAAGATACAAAAACACATTCCACAGATAAAATTAAAAATTAAACTTTGTTTAAATCACCTTTATTTGTTTAAATAAATACAGTCTTCTTGAAATTGAATTCACGAAGCATCGATTGTGAAGCGTTTTCGCAACATCGCATCGATCACATTTCGATATTAATTAAACAAATCATTGGAGTTCTGAAAATGAGAAAGTCTCTTCTGGCGCTGGCGGTCATCGGCTCATTCGCAAGTGTCGCCCATGCACAAAGCTCGGTCACCATCTACGGCATCATCGATGCCAGCGTCTCCTACAACAGCAAGGTCGCTACCGGCGTCGGCGCTGCCACCGGCAACCGTGCCGGCATCGACTCGGGCGCCATCAACGGTTCCCGTATCGGCTTCAAGGGCAGCGAAGATCTGGGCGGCGGTCTCAAGGCCCTGTTCAATCTGGAAAACGGCTTCAACGTCGATACCGCCACTGCCGCCCAAAACGGCCAGTTGTTCGGTCGCACCGCGACGCTGGGCCTGTCTGGCAACTTCGGTACAGTACTGCTGGGCCGTCAGAAAGACTTCCTCGACGATCTGGCTGCCAACACTTCGGTGGCCGACTTCGGCGGCTTGATCAGCAATGTCCACGCCAAGGATCTGGACCGCACCAACGGCGAACGCGTCAACAACTCGATTCGCTACAACACGCCTAACGTCAACGGTTTCTACGGCAGCCTGATCTATGGCTTCGGCGAACAAGCCGGGTCCACGTCCACCGGCCAGTCGTATGGTATCGGCGGCGCATATGCCAACGGCCCGTTCAATATCGGTCTGGCTTACTTCCAGGCGAAGAAGGCCAGTTCGGCCGCCGGTGCAGCCGCTGCCAGCGATGTCAATTCCAGCAACGCCACCACGTGCTCCAACGCTGTCGGCAGCGCCGGCGATACTTGCCTGAAGACCTGGACACTGGCTGCCGCCTACCAACTCGGCGCTGCCAAGTTGCACGGTTCGTGGTCGCAAGTGAAATTGCCGCTGGCACAGAGCGGCGCTTCGTCCTCGTTCTCGGCGGCATCGGCAGCCAGCTTCGTGGCTGACGCAGCGACCCAGCAATTCGCGGTCGGCGGCATCAACAATGACAAGACCAACATCATTGACGTCGGCGTGAACTATGCACTGTCGCCGGCACTGTCGCTGATCGGCAGCGTGCAATTGGCGCGCGTGAACTTCGTCAATGCCGACAATGGCAAGATGACCCAGGTCAACCTGGGCGCCAAGTACGCCTTGTCCAAGCGCACGACGCTGTACGGTGTCTATCGCAACCTGCGCGCTTCGGATATGTACAGCCCGGGCGTCAACAGCACCAGCACTCCTGGCGCCGACAACAGCCAGAATGCCCTCAACATCGGCATGATCCACACGTTCTGATCACCGGCAACGGTATGCAGTAACCAAAAAAGCGCCGCGCATTTTCATGCACGGCGCTTTTTTCTTGCCCGCAAATTTCCGGGCGATTATTTCGTTCAGCGCAATTTCGACGACGTCAGCAAGGTCAGCAGGCCGCCTGCCAGCAGACATGCCGCGAGCAGATAGACGCCGCTGTCGAGCGTGCCGGTAATGCCCTTGATCCAGGCGATCAGCGACGGCCCGACAAAACCGGACAGATTACCGAAGGAATTGATCAGCGCAATGCCCGCCGCCGCTGCCGCCCCGCCCAGATAAGCGGTCGGGATGCTCCAGAAAATCGGCAACACGCTCATGATGCCCATGGTGGCAATCGACATGCCGAGCATGGCAATCGGTACATTGCTGCTGAATTTCACGCTGATGACAAACCCGATGGCGCCGACCACCGAGGTGATCGCGATATGCCAGCGCCGTTCGCCGCGACGATCGGCACTGCGCGCCAGCAAGATCATGCCGATCACGCCCGCCGCCCATGGCACCGCGCTCAACAAGCCGATATTGAGTGCATCGGTGACGCCGGTAGCCTTGATGATGGTCGGCAGCCAGAAGCTGATGCCATACAGCGAGAACACGAACAGGAAATAGATCGCGCTGAGCAACCAGGTACGACCGCTGGCAAATGCCTTGCCGGCGGCGGAATGGGTTTTGGTGGCTTCTTCTTTTTGCAGCAAAGCGATGACTTCGCGCTTTTCGGCGTCGGTCAGCCATTTGGCATCCTCGACTTTATCGTCCAGGTAACGCAACAGGAAGAAACCGGCAATCACGGAAGGAATGCCTTCGATCAAAAACATCCATTGCCATCCGGCCAGCCCCGCCATGCCGTTGGTGTCGCGCAAAATCCAGCCGGACAAGGGGCCGCCGATCACACCGGCCAATGCAATCGCGGTCAGGAACAGCGAGGTAGCGCGACCGCGACGATCCGCCGGATACCAGCGGGTGAGGTAATAAATGATGCCGGGGAAAAAGCCGGCTTCGGCCAGTCCCAGCAAAAAGCGCAAGACATAGAAGGAAGTTGGCCCTTCAACAAACATCATGGCGGCCGACAAGATGCCCCAGGAAATCATGATGCGGGCAATCCAGCGACGGGCGCCGATCTTGTGCATCAGGATGTTGCTCGGCACCTCGAAGAAAAAATAACCGAGGAAAAAAACGCCGGCGCCCAAACCGTAGACGGCATCGCTGAATTGCAAATCACTGAGCATTTGCAATTTGGCGAAGCCGATATTGACGCGGTCCAGATACGACAGGATGTAGCAAAACAGCAGGAAGGGAATCAGGCGCAGCGTGATTTTCTTGTAGATGCGGTCGATGTTGCTCGCATCCTGAAAACGCACGCCCTCTGCAGTGGTATCAGTCATTTGTTGCCTCCGATTTGGGTGAGCCGGTTTTTATAGTGGGAATTATTTCAGTGCAAATATCTTGCCGGGATTGAGCAGATTCTGTGGATCCAGCGCCTGCTTGATGGCGCGCATCACGTCCAGCGCATCTTCCCCCTGTTCGGTGCGCAGGAATTCCATCTTGTGCAGGCCGATGCCGTGCTCGCCGGTACAGGTGCCCTCCATCGCCAGCGCGCGTTCGACGATGCGGGCATTGATGCGCTCGGCCTCGGCGCGCTCTTCCGGCTTATCCGGATCGACCAGGATGATGACGTGGAAATTGCCGTCGCCGACATGACCAACGATGGGACATGGCAACGCCGAGGCCTGCAAATCGACATCGGTCGCGGTCACGCATTCGGCCAGCCGTGAAATCGGTACGCACACATCGGTGACCACCGCCACGCAACCGGGCTTGAGTTGCAACACCGCGAAGTAGGCATTATGACGGGCATTCCACAATTTCTTGCGATCTTCCGGTTGCGTCGCCCATGCAAACTGCTGGCCGCCGTTGTCGCCGGCGATCTGCTGCACCGTTTCGGCTTGCTCCTTGACCCCGCTGTCGCTGCCGTGGAATTCGAAGAACAAGGTCGGCATCTCGGCCAGTTCGAGTTGGTCGTGACGATTGATGGCGCGGATCGACAAGGCATCCACGAATTCGACGCGCGCCACCGGCACGCCCATCTGTATCGTTTCAATGACGGTGCGCACCGCATCGGCCATGGTCGGAAATGCGCACACAGCCGCCGACAGCGCTTCCGGCTGCGGATACACGCGCAGCGTGATTTCAGTGATGATACCCAGCGTGCCTTCACTGCCGATGTAGACGCGGGTCAGATCGTAACCGGCCGAGGACTTGCGGGCGCGGGTGCCGGTATGGATGATCTTGCCGGCCGGGGTGACCACGGTCAGCGCCAGCACATTCTCGCGCATGGTCTGATAGCGCACGGCATTGGTCCCTGAAGCGCGGGTCGCGCACATGCCGCCGATGGACGCATCGGCACCGGGATCGATGGGAAAGAACAGACCGGTATGCTTGATCTCTTCATTCAATTGCTTGCGCAGCACACCAGCCTGCACCGTGACGGTCAAATCCTCGGGATTGACCGCGACTACCGCATTCATGCCGCTGAGATCAAGACTGATGCCGCCGTGCGGTGCCAGAAAGTGGCCTTCGATCGAGGTGCCGGCACCAAACGGAATCACCGGCACCCGGTGTTCGCTGCACAGGCGCATGACGGCCGCCGCCTCTTCGGTACTGTGAATGAATGCCACCGCATCGGGCGCGATGATGCCGAACGGCGACTCATCCTTGCCGTGATGCTCGCGCACCGGCAATGACAACGTGAAGCGGCTATCGAGCAAGGCGGTCATCGCGGCGCAAAACGGCGCGGGCAAGACGCGTGCGGAAGCGAGCGCAGGCATGGTGGTCATGGTGTATCTCCGTTATGGGGCACTGCCGAACTCTGGGGTTCTGTGGCTGAGGCTGAATGGCTGCAAAGCTTACTGCGGAAACAATCGCCGGTGGTAATATCGATTGCATATCCCGCGTTCTCGTTTGCAGATGGCTGCCATCGCCTGCCTGACGCCGCAATTGCCATATTGGCAACACCCATCACAGGCCGGAAATGATGCCGGCCGCGGAGACTTTCAGTTGGAAATCAGGCAAATCAAATACTTCCTCGCCGTGGTCGACAGCGGCAGCGTGTCGCGTGCCGCCGGACGATTGTTCGTGGCGCAATCGGCGCTGAGCAAGCAAATCTCGGATCTGGAAACCGACCTTGACGTGCAATTGCTGCATCGCAGCCGCAGCGGCGTGTTCCCCACCGAAAGCGGCAAAGTGTTTTATGAATACGGCAAAGCCATCCTGAAGCAGATGAGCGATGCGCGCGAAGCGGTGCATTTTCCGACCGATGCCATCTTCGGCAATGTCGTCGTCGGCTTGCCGCAAAGTACCTCGGGCGCGCTGGCGCTGCCGCTGATCAATGCGGCGCAGGCGCGCTTGCCCAACATTTCACTGCATATCAATGAAGAGCTGACCGGCAATCTGTTGGAACAACTATGGCAGGGCCGCGTCGACCTGGCGGTATTTACCTCGAACGTCCAGTTGCAGGGTTTTTCCTTCAGACCGATTGCACAAGAAGATTTTTACCTGATCAGCCAGGCCGGAAAGAATCCGGGCGGCGCCGGCGATATGTCACTGACAGACGCGCTGGCAGGTCCGCTCATGCTGTCGGGCCTGCAACACAGCCACTGCATTCGCAGCATCATCGAAGAAGCCGTGATGCGGGAAGGATTGCACATGCCCGCACTGCGTGCCGAAATCAATTCGGTACACATTCTCAAAAGTGCAGTCGAAGCCGGCAGCGGCAACACCATCATGCCGCTGGCGCTGGTGCAACAGGAAGTATTGCAGGGCCGGCTGCGGGCGCGCCGCATCAGCCCGGCACAGGTATCGCGCACGCTCGGCATCTGCATGTCGAACAACATCCCCGCCACCAACGCCAAGCGCGCCGTGGCCGATCTGATCGCGCAATTGGTCAACTCCATGTGCGAAGACGGATCGTGGCCGTCATTGCGCATCGACGATTTGCTCGCGACCGGCACCTGATTCACGCCACGCTCCGGCCATCGTCTGTTACCGTCGGTGGCCGGCATGTGTCATCCTTCGGCGCCGGCCAGCAAACTCAAATGACGGTATATCTCGCGCGCCTTCTCAAGCTGCTCCAGCGCTACCGACTCATCAATGGTATGCGCATCTTCTTCGCAACCGGGGCCGATGCCGATGGTGGGAATGGCTTGTCGTCCGGCGGATTCGGAGCCATTGGTGCAGAAGCCCCAGTAACCGATGTGCGGCTCGACGCCGGCAGCGACCACGGCACGCATGGTATTGGTCAGCAGCGGCGCATCATCCGGCAATTTCCAGCCGGGCAAGAATCTGGCCGGATGGCCGGTCTCGCCGGTGAATGTGTGCACGGCATCATTGGTCACCTTGAGCTGGAAGTCACGGATCCCCTCCTGATTCAGACAAGCACTGATGGCCGCCAGAATATCGTGCTCGCTTTCGCCGCTTAATGTGCGCCGGTCAAATCGTATCGTGGCTGACAGCGGGATCATGGAAATCGAAGGATACGGCGCAGACACGATATCGGTCGGCACCAGCAGTGCCTGGCCGACCACATCGTCGCTCGGCAATTCGATTTTTTCCAGTGCCAGCAAAGCGCGTGCGGCCGCTGCCAACGGATTGACACCGTATTCCGGCGATGCGGCATGAGCCGGTTTGCCATGCAAGGTCAGCAGTATTTCCATGCGCCCTTTTTGCGCCACCTTGATCTTGAGTCTGGATGGTTCGCAAATGACCACCGCTTGCGGTTTGCAGTGTTGAAGTACGGTCGACAAGGCGTAGCCTTCGATGACTTCTTCCAGTACGCTGGCCGATACCGCAATGCGCTTTTTCAGCCGGCCGGTTCTGGCTGCGGCAGCAACCCCGCAAATAGCGGCGGCAATGCCGCCCTTCATGTCGGTACTGCCGCGTCCATACAAACGGCCATCGACGATGGCGCCGCCAAACGGATCAAACTTCCAGTCGCCGATGACTGGTACCACATCCATATGCCCGTCGAACAACAGCGCAATATCGGCATCCGCCGGACCGATCAAACCCAGGACCGAGCCGTTGATATCGGTCTTGATATCCGTAAAACCCGACTCTTGCATGTACCCGGCCACCAACTTGGCCATTGCACTCTCATTGCCGGAAAAACTTGGCGTGCGCACCATTTCCTGCGTCAGCGCCACCACATCACTTAACTGATCATTCATTCTGTTTCCTCATCATGAAACATCCAGGCCACTGACAATGACCTGGACATGTCGTTTATTTATTCACCATGTCTTTCGGCACCAGATACACCAGAACCGCGCCAATGACAGTAAAGCTGGCAAGAAAGTACATGCCCCAATCGGTAGAACCGGTGGCATCCTTGATCCAACCGATGATGTAAGGACTCATGAAGGCTGCCAGGCCGGCAAAGGCATTGATGGCGGCGATCCCGGCGGCGGCACTGCGCCCATCGAGGAATGCGGTTGGCAGACTCCAGAACAGCGGCGAGCACACCATGCAACCGGCGGCGGCAATCGACAGCATGGTGATCGCCAGTGCCGGGTTATGGCCGAATATCGTGCTCAGCACCAGGCCGGTGCCGCCGACCAGGAATGGAATGATCAGATGCCAGCGCCGTTCACGCACGGCGTCGGAATGACGGCACACCAGAATCATGGAAATGACCGCCGCCGCATTCGGAATCGCCGTCAGCAATCCGACATCCAGCAACGACACCACGCCGGTCGACTTGATCACGGTAGGCAACCAGAATGCCAGCCCGGACAGGCTCGATACCGTGCAGTAGCAAATCAGCGCCATATGTACCACGCGGCGATCCTTGAACAGCGAAATGATCGATACGTGTTCCACCTTGCTTTGCTTGTCCGCTTCGATGTTGGAGATCAGGCGCGTCTTTTGTTCCCGGTTCAGCCATTTGGCATCGCTGATGCGATCATCCAGGCACCAGATCACCGCGATGCCAAGCATGATCGATGGAATCGCTTCGATCAGAAACATCCATTGCCAGCCGGCCAGGCCATGGGTGGTATGGAACGACTCCATGATCCAGCCCGACAGCGGGCCGCCGAGAATACCGGCAATCGGCACCGCGGTCATGAACACGGCGATGATTTGCCCGCGCCGGTTCGCCGGAAACCAATAAGTCAGATACAAAATGATGCCGGGATAAAAGCCGGCTTCGGCAGCGCCCAGCAAAAATCGCAGGATATAAAACTGGGTCGCGTTTTGCGTGAGCGCCATCGACGCTGAAATCAGCCCCCACAGGATCATGATCCGGGCCAAGGTTTTTTTGGCGCCGATACGGTGCATCAATACATTGCTCGGCACCTCGAACAGGAAATAGCCAAGAAAGAAAATACCGGCGCCAAAGCCGTACACGGTCTGGCTGAATTTGAGATCATCGAGCATCTGGAACTTGGCGAAACCGACATTGACCCGGTCCAGAAACGCCGCCACGTAACAAAGCATCAGGAATGGCATCAACCGCCATGCCACTTTTCGGTACAAGCCATCATCATTGGTCGCCGCCAGGCTGCCGGCAGCGAACGTATCAGTTACTGTTTTATGCATGTCATCCTCCATTCGCTTTGTTTGGGCAAAGCGCTACCCCTGCGGACAATAAATGTTCCGCAACGTTATAAAAATGTGGGTTATCGCAGCGCAGTCAGTAATCAGCAGCTACCGACCACGCCGTGTTCAGTTCAGTCAGGCCGGTTCAACCGCGCCGCGCTGTTCAGTGATCAGGCCATAGGCTTCGGGACGCCGGTGGCGCTCAAAATTGAAGGTCGTGGTTTTATATGAGCGACACAGATCCAGATCGCAGCGGGCGATGGCCAGTTCATCGCCTTTGGTGGAACAGGCGGCGACGATTTCACCCGACGGCGCAATGATGCTGGTGCCGCCAATCATTTCACAACCCTCTTCCAGACCGGCCTTGGCAACGCCGACTACCCAGGTGCCGTTCTGATAAGCCCCGGCCTGCATCACGAGAGCATTGTGGAACATGGACAAATCATCATGCTCGGGGGCCGGCGGATTGTGTACCGGCGTGTTGTAACCAAGCAGAATCATTTCCACGCCTTTGAGTCCCATGACGCGGTAGGTCTCCGACCAGCGACGGTCATTGCACAAGGCCATTCCCATCACGCCGCCAAAGCCGCGCCAGACATCGAACGACGGGCCCGGTTCGAAGTAATGTTTCTCCAGATGCTGAAAGGCACGCCACGGCTCATTCTCGGCATGTCCCGGCAAATGCACCTTGCGATACTTGCCGATGATCTTGCCATCCTGACCGACCAGAATCGATGAATTGAAACGACGCCGTACACCATTTTCAACCGCCAATTCGGCATAGCCGAGGTAGAAGCCGATCCCGAGTTTTTCGGCGGCGTCAAACAATGCCTGCGTTTGCGGGCCTGGCATCTGGCTTTCATAGAACGCATCGACCTCGACCGGATCTTCCATATACCAGCGCGGGAAAAACGTGGTCAGCGCCAGCTCCGGAAAAACCACCAACTGGCAGCCCATGGCATGGGCCTGCTGCAAATGTTGCAGCAGGCGCGCAATCACGTCCTTGCGTGAATCGGCGCGCTGTATCGGCCCCAGCTGCGCGGCAGCAACATTGATAAAACGTGGCATAACACTCTCCTTCGTGAATACTTGATGAATATTTGTTTGGACTTGACCGGTTCAGCTTTGCGCCAGCTCCAGCATCAGTTCCAGCAAAATGTCGGCGCCGGCCTGAATATCGCTGTCGGCGGTAAATTCGGCAACGTTGTGGGACAGGCCGCCGACGCTGGGGACGAAAATCATCCCGGCCGGACACATCCGCGCCAGCATCTGGGCATCGTGTCCGGCGCCGCTCGGCATGCGGCGCACGCTATGGCCGCGCTGACGCGCAATGGCTTCGACCCGGTCCACCAGATGCGGGGCAAATTCAACCGGTGCAAAATCGGCCAGTGAACGGGTCGTCAGACTCACCCCCTCCTCTGTCGCAACCACCGCCGCGAATTCGGACACCGACTGCACCGCTTGCACCAGCACCACGCCGTCCGTATTGCGCAAATCGACAGTAAACACGGCCCGGTTCGGAATCACGTTGATCAGATTGGGGGTCAGCTGCAGGTGCCCGACCGTGGCCAGTTGACCGCCGCCCAGCCGGGCTGACAAGTCGCGCACGAAACAGGCAATGCGGGCCGCCACGATACCGGCGTCATGCCGCAACCGCATCGGCGTGGTACCGGCATGATTGGATATGCCCTCGACCGTGTATTCGGTCCAGTGAATCCCCTGCACTCCGGTGACCGCGCCGATGGTGATGTGCTCATGCTCCAGCACCGGCCCCTGCTCCACATGCAGTTCGACAAAGGCGTGTACCCGGTTGTTGCCGACCGGCGCCGCGCCGGCATAGCCGATGCGATCCAGATTCTCGCGTACCGAAGTACCGTCGATGCCCACCGTATCAAGCGCCTGCTGCAATGGCATATCGCCCTGAAATACCAGACTGCCCATCATGTCCGGTTGAAACCGCGCGCCCTCTTCGTTGGTAAAGAAAGCGACTGCCAGCGGCCGTTGCGTGACGATGCCGGCGTCGTTGAGCGCGGCCATGACTTCCAGTCCGGCCAGCACACCGAGATTGCCGTCATAGCGGCCACCGGTACGCACCGTGTCGATATGCGACCCGGTCATTACCGGTGCGCCATCTTCTCGCCCGCGCCGCAAGCCGACGACATTGCCGATGGCATCCACACTGACTTCCAGCTGCAATTCCTGCATCCAGCGACACACCAGGTCACGCCCTTCGCGGTCACTGTCAGTCAGTGCCAGGCGGCATACACCACCGCCTTCAATGGCGCCCACTGCCGCCAGATCGCTGATGCGTTTGAGCAAGCGTTCCCGATTGACAACCGGGACTTGCGCTACGGTTGCCGAGCTCATCCCGCTGCCTTCACGTCAGCAGCGGAGCGGCCGACAATACGCTGGTACAAATCCGGATCGGTCGCACCTTCGCTGCCGAATACCAAAATCCGGCTGCCGGCATCCAAGCCCAGCTGACGGGCGATATCGGCATCCGCCAGCGCGCCAAGACAACCGGCCAGACCGGCAACGGCAGATTCGCCGGCAACCACCGGCGCGTCGCCATAAGGACTGGCGGCCAGCAAACGCACCGTTTCCAGCGCCGACTCATCATCAATCGTGAGGAATGCATGGCTGCCGGTATGCAGGATTTCCCATGCCAGCAGCGATACTTCACCACAGGCCAGACCCGCCATCACGGTATCGAGCTCGCCATGCACCGCGACCGGATGTCCGGCCTTGGCGCTCTCATAGAGACAGGCCGCCTTGTCAGGTTCGACCACGATGAAACGCGGACGCTCCAGCCCCAGTTGTTCCCAGAAATGTGCACACACTGCTGCGGCCAGTCCACCGACACCGCCTTGCAAGAAAACGTGAGTCGGCAATTGCGCCGGGCCGAGTTGCTGCAATGCCTCATCGGCCATGACGGCGTAGCCTTGCATGACATCCTTGGGCACATCCATGTAACCTTCATAGGAGGTATCCGAGACGACAAAGCGTGCTTCACGGGCGGCGTCTTCTGCGGCCTGACGCACGGAATCGTCGTAATTGCCGGCGGTGCGGATGACTTCAGCACCATAGGCCGCAATCGCTTCCTTGCGTCCATTGCTCACGGTAGCGTGAATATAAATGATGCAGTTGCAGCCAAAGCGCTGCGCGCCCCAAGCCACGGAACGGCCGTGATTGCCATCGGTGGCGCAGGTAACCGTAATGGATTTGGTAATTTCGCCGTAGCGTCCGGACAGCAAGTCGTCGACTGTCACATTGCTGATCTGCAGCCGGCTGGAAATTTCACGAATCAGCAAACGGCTCACGGCGTAGGCGCCGCCCAGTGCCTTGAAACTGCTCAGTCCGAAACGTTCTGATTCATCCTTATAGCGAATGGCGGCAACCCCGGCGGCCCGCGCCAGACCGGACAAGTCGCACAAAGGCGTGGCGGCGTAACCGGGCCAGCGGGTAATTTCATCGCGGGCAGTGACAAACGCCGCGCCGCCCAGAATTTCCTGTTGCTGCGGGCTGTAGCGTGCTGCGGGCTGCACCGCAGGATTCTGAAAACACTGTAGTTGCAGTTGTGGAATGATGGTAGCCAAAGAAGTCTCCTGTGATGAATTCAGCGATGCAAATCGCCATAATGGTCGTGTAAGGTTTCAATTGCCTTGAGCCGTTTGCGGGCGCGTTCGCCCATGGTCACGGCAAGGCTGGAACAGAGATGATTGATCAGGCTCATGGCGGCGACGTAAGAGTCGAATACGGCAGAACCATGATTCACGCAGCGCAGAACGAGGTCGGCACGGGCCGGCAATTCGATGGCGCTGGGATCGGTAAGAATGATGACTTTGGCGCCGACCTGGCTGGCATGCTCGATCATCGGCCTGAGCAAGGTCACGCGCCGCCGGAAGTCCATCACCAGCAACACATCATCGGCACCCAGATCGGCCAGATCTTCGGCCAGGTTCAACCCGGCGCCGGGCACCAGCAATACTTCGCTGCGCACCTGAGTCAGCAAGGCCCAGGCATACTGCGCCAGCACCCGGCCGTTGCGAAAACCGCCGACGAATACCCGGCGCGCCTTGGCCAGCGCGGCGATGGTTTGCCTGACGGTATCCGGATCGAGTGCCTTGAGGGTATTGGCCAGATTTTGCAAATCGTTGGCCAAATGCTTTTCCAGCGAATCAGCCGGTGCCGCCACCGGTTGCACTCCCGCCAGTTCATACAGAGGGGAGCCGCGGTCAGCCGCATCGCGTACCTGACTGCGTACATCATTGAAATTTTCATACCCAAGCGTGCGGAAGAAGCGCGCGGCAGTGGCTTTGGAAACCCCGGCCATCTGCGCAATTTCAGTCGCCGAGTAAGACGCCAGCTGGTCCGAACAGGACAGCATGACATCGGCAAGGCGGCGTTCGCTCTCGGTAAACTGGCTTTGAAATTGCAATATCCGGTCTTGCAAACTTGTATTCATGGTTATACCTTGATGATTCATCAGTTTCACAAATATATATTAATGAAACATAATCGTCAAAGAAAATGAAAAAAAAATTTCAGCTGTTGGTTTTCAGCTGAAATCGAGAAGCGTTGCCCGTCAACACCACGACGCAATAAAAAGCGGGAAGCAGCTTGCGCCCTTCCCGCTGCTCTTGCTACTGATTACTTGCGCACCGGATTACTTTGCCGCTGCGCGTATCGTCTTCATCTTGAGCGGCGAATCCGTCATCACCACATCCACGCCCAACTTCTGCGCGGCGCCATAAGCCGCCGGTGAATCAACGCCGAACACCACTACCTTGACATCAGGATTAGTCTTGAAGCATTTCATCGCTTCCGGTGTCCACCAGTGCGCCACTACCTCCGACACACCTTCGCCCAGCGTGAATTTCTCGACCACCCGCACCTTGCGTTCCAGCTCGATGCCGGACCAGGTGCCGGCAGCCGGCGGCGCATCGCAGGCACCGCCGTTCAGGGCAATGCGCGCCAGACGATCCCGCGTGGCATCGCGCGATTCGAACACGCGCGCCTTGGGTTGCTTCGCCATCAGCGCAATCACGTCGGCTTCAGTCGAATAGAAACGCACGCGCTGCCAGGCGTTTTCTTCGTCGATGACGTTGGCCACTGCGGTCACCAATGCTTCTGCCGGCACCTGCTTCATGTCGATCAGGATCTGGGTCGATGCCGGCACTGCACGCAAGGCATCGCGCAACGTCGGCACCTGCACCGGCTGCTGACGATACGGATAGCTTTTGTTGCCGGCCCCGTCCGCGACACTGTATGCATAACCCGCATTCAATGCCGTCAGTTGCGCCGCCGTCAACGTATTGACCAGGCCCTTGCCATCGGTCAGCGCCGAGACATCGGCCGGACGATACAACACCGGCACGCCGTCACTGGACACTTGCACCGTCATCCACAGGATATCGGCGCCGTGTTTCAGTGAATTCTGCAGTGTCGGAATGGTATTTTCCGGACCGTCACCGGTGCCGCCGCGATGGGCTGCAATCAGCGGATCGGCGAACGCCGCCAGCGAGACGCTCAAGAACGCCGCGCCGATGACACTGTTCATCAAATTACGCATATCGGTTTCCTTTGATCAAATCAAAACTTGTGACGGATACCGGCCGTCAGGACGTTTTGCGTATTGCTGCTGCCCGGTGCGACATACAAACCCGGATTGAACATGTCCGACGAACGGATGTTCGCGTAGAACAGATAGACGTCGGTACGCTTGGACAAGAAGTAATCCACACCGAGCGACAACTGACTTGCCTTACCGTCATTGGCGCCGACGAACTTGGAACGGGTGGTCACGAAGTTGGCCAGCAATTGCGTGGTCGGGGTAATGCTGTAGTTGACGCCGAGGTCGACGATATTGACCTTGCTGTTGTTGACGCCGCCGAAGGTGAACGCCGCACCGCTGCCTGCCGTGAAGCCAGTCATTGCGGTGCCGGCAGCCACTGCCAGCGGTTGTTTGACCTGCGAGAACGAACCGTACATGCGCAAGTCGCCCAGCTTGTAGGAGCCGCCAAGCAGGAAAGTTTTCAGGGAAGTGCTGGCGATGCCGCCAGTAATCGCACCCGGCGCTACGCCGGAATCGCTGGAACCGGTGAAGGTGTTGTTGGCAGTCAGCTTGTTCTGGAAGTACGCGGCGCCGACCGACAATGGCCCGTTGTTATAGCTGCCGCCGATACCGAACGATTGGCCGGCGCCGGTCGAACCGGCCTGTTCGCCGAAACCGTACAAGGCGCTCAGCGTGACGCCGCCCATCACCGGCGAGTTGTAGCGGATCGAGTTGTTGACGCGCGAACCTTGCGAGCGATCCAGATTCAGGGCATGGATGTTGTTGACCAGGCTGCCGAAATCAAGTGCGCCGTTGTAGGCCGACAAGTCATCGATGTAATCCTTTTGGCGCCCCAGATAAACGGTGCCCTTGCTGCCAGACAAACCGACGATGGCAGTGCGGCCGAACAACAGGCCGCCTTGGGCAGCCTGACCGGTGTCGGCGTTGAAACCGTTTTCGATGGTAAACAGCGCCGTCAGTCCGCCGCCCAGATCTTCGACACCCTTGAAGCCGATGCGCGAACCCTGCGCCACGGCGGTGTCCATGCTCAGGCGCGAACCGGTGCCGGTCGGATTGGCGGCGTTGGCGTTGGCGACTTTGTCAGTGTAGGTCAGGCTGGGATTGATGATGCCGTAGATGGTGACACCCGACGAGGTAGTTGCGGTTTGCGCATGCGCACCTGCGGCGACGGATAAGCCAGCGGCAGAAAGCGAAATGGCGAGAACGATTTTTTTCATGAATGATTTTCAGAAAAGTTGGAAACAGTTGGCGATGAAGCGAACGAAAAAGAATTCATTCGGCTGGCGGTGAAACGCTGCGAACTATGCCCGCGATATATGACATCGCCATGACGTTATGTGGATATGAACATCACAAATTGTTCATATGAACGTCACGCGCCGGTAACAATCGCCCGATACCATTCATCACGATTTCAAATGAACGAATGAATGGATAAATGAACATGTCGGCGAATCCTGCGGCCAAGCCCGTATCGTTGCGGCACAACGAAATCATTACCCTGTTCCGGCAACACGGCTTCATCACGATGGAAGCGCTGGCGGAGCATTTCGCCGTCACCACGCAGACCATCCGGCGCGACATCAATGCGTTGTGCGACGCCGACATCCTGCGCCGCCGGCATGGCGGCGCCGAGCTGATCCTGTCGGCGCGCAACCAGCCTTACGACATGCGGCGCATCAACAATCTGGAACAGAAAGCCGAGATCGGCGCCGCCGTCGCCAAACTGATTCCCGATTCATGCAGCGTGCTGATCGGTATCGGCACCACGCCCGAACAAGTAGCGCTGGCACTGGCCAAGCATGATCACCTGACGGTGATCACCAACAATCTGCGGGCAGCGCTGGCGTTGTCGACCAACCAGAACAACCAGGTCATCGTGCCGGGCGGTACCCTGCGGTTTCCCAACCCGGAAATTCTCGGCAACGACGCCGACAAACTGTTTCGCAACTTCCGCGCCGACTTCGGCATTTACGGCGTCGGCGGCGTCGACACCGACGGCACCCTGCTCGATTTCGACCGCATGGAATCGAGTTCGCGTCAGGCCCTGCGCGAAAGCTGCCGCACCCAGATTCTGGTCACCGACAATTCCAAATTCGGCCGGCAAGCGCCGGTGCGCGGCGGTCATCTGTCCGACCCCGACATCCTGGTCACCGACAGTCCGCTGAATCCGGCACTGGCCGCCATGCTGGCCGGCAATACCCGCGTCGTCGTGACCTCGCTGCAACGCAAGGCCGCACAAGACGACGCCCCGACTTCACTTCCGGCGAGTGCATCGAACCACTCCGCCATCGCAGGAAAATCATCATGAATAACGACATCGCCATTCGCCTCTCCGGCATCAGCAAATCCTGGGGCCAGCATCAGGTCATCAAAGCACTCGATCTGGAATTTGAGCGCGGCCAACTGGTCGCGCTGCTGGGACCGTCCGGCTGCGGCAAATCAACCTTGCTGCGGCTGTTGGCAGGATTGGAAATCCCGGACAGCGGCCGGGTCGAGATCGACGGCAAGGATGTCACTTCGGCGGCGCCCTCGGCGCGTGGCTTGTCGATGGTGTTCCAGTCATATGCGCTGTTTCCGCATCTGAACATCGCCGAAAACATTTGCTTCGGCATGCAGGTGCGCGGTGTGCACGCAGCCGAACGCCGCCAGCGTTTGCAAGATGCGCTGGAACTGACCAATCTGCAGGGACTGGAACAACGCAAACCGGCCCAGCTCTCGGGCGGCCAGCGTCAGCGCGTGGCGCTGGCGCGCGCGATTGTGGCCGGTCACTCGATCTGTCTGATGGATGAACCGCTGTCCAACCTCGACGCCAAACTGCGCCATTCGGTACGGCATGAAATCCGTGGCTTGCAGCAGCGGCTCGGCATGACGGTGGTGTACGTCACGCATGACCAGACCGAAGCCATGGGCATGGCCGACAAGATCGTTTTGATGAATGGCGGCAGCATCGTCCAGAGCGGTGCGCCGGCAGAGTTGTATGAAACGCCGGCCACGGCATTTGCTGCCAGCTTCATCGGCAGCCCGCCCATGATGCTGATGGCGGCGGAAAAGTTGCCGCCGGCGATGTGCGCCGGCGTGCCAGCCGGCGCCGGGAAATATCTGCTCGGGGTGCGGCCGGAACATTTTCATATCGTCGCCCCGTCCACCACCGAATTGTTCGGCAGCGTTACCGGCGTCGAATTCCAGGGCGCCGAATCGTACATCTATCTCGACTTGCCGGGCGGCGACGCCATCATTGTGCGCAGTCCGGAAAAGAGCAGCCTCAAACTCGGCGACCGCGTCGGCCTCAACTGGAGCGCCGCCGATGCGCACATCTTTGCCGCCCATGACGGACAGCGTTTACCCGCCACCACGCTGACGCCAAGACCGGCTGATCCGGAGCGCCGGCAAGCACTGCCGGCCACCGCCTGAATGTTTCATCCCTTTCTGTGCAACATGAACCTCCCTTTCAAAGGAACCGCAATGCTGAGCAAACTGATCCGCAAAACTACTGTCGCCGCACTGGTGGCCTGTGCCCTGACTGCCGCCTCGGCCGCCAGCGCCGCCACCGATCTGACCATGTACTATCCGATTGCCGTCGGCGGTCCGCTGACCGATGTCATTGACGGCATGATCAATGACTTCCAGAAAGCCAATCCTGACATCAAGGTCAAGGCCGTCTATTCCGGCAACTATGACGAAACCCGCGTGCGCGCCCTGTCCGCCATCAAGGGTGGTCAGCCGGCGCAATTGTCGGTGCTCGGCGCGCTCGACACTTACGACCTGATCGACCAAAACCTGATCGAACCTTTCGACAAGGTCGCCACCAGTCCGGAAGACAAGGCCTGGCTGCAAAGCTTCTATCCCGGCCTGATGGCCAACGGCACCATCGGCGGCCACGTCTGGGGGATTCCATTCCAGCGTTCGACCATCGTGATGTTCTATAACAAGGACATGTTCCGCGCTGCCGGCCTCAATCCGGATGCGCCGCCGAAGACCTGGAAAGAAATGCTGGCCGCCGCCACCAAGCTGACCGCCAAGGACAAGTTTGGTCTGATGGTGCCCTCCACCGGTTATCCATACTGGATGTTCCAGGCGTTCGCGATTCAAAACGGTGTGTCGCTGATGAACAAGGAAGGCACCCAGGTTTACTTCAATACGCCCGCCGCCGTCGAAGCGCTGGAATTCTGGCGTGCGCTGGCCGCCACGCATAAAGTCAGCCCGGCCGGTGCAATTGAATGGGGCACGCTGCGCCAGGCCTTCGTGCAAGGCCAGACCGCCATGATGTGGCACACCACCGGCAATCTGACCGCGGTCAAGAAAGAAGCCAAATTCGACTTTGGCGTTGCCATGCTGCCGGCCAACAAGCAACCGGGTTCACCGGTCGGCGGCGGCAATATCTATCTGTTCAAGGGTTCAACCCCTGAGCAACAGACTGCTTCGGTCAAATTCGTACGCTGGATGACAGCGCCGGAACGTGCTGCGCAATGGTCGATCGCCACCGGTTATGTCGGCACCAGCCCGGCTTCGTACAACACCCCGGCCCTGCGCGATTACGCCAAGAGCTTCCCGCAAGCACTGGTGGCGCGTGATCAATTGGCCGTCGCAATTCCGGAATTCTCGACCGAGCAAACCGCGCGCGTGCGGGAAGCGCTGTCGAATGCGATTCAGGCCGCACTGACCGGCACCAAGACGCCAAAGCAGGCACTCGATGAAGCACAAGCGACTGCCGAACGTTTGTTGAAGCCTTACCGTTAATCGGCGCCCGCGCTACCTGAAGCAGAAGTAATGAGCATGGCGATGCCGGTTGCGGTCATACCGGCATCGCGCTCAAGCTCAACCACTGGATAAGATCCTGATGAATCCACCAATTTCCGCCGCACCGCTGCACGTCAATACCGCCGAACGCCGCCTGCACAATCTGTTCGGCTGGGGCTTGCTGTCACCAGCGCTGATTCTGCTGACGCTGTTCGCTTTCTTTCCGATGCTGGCAACACTGTGGGCCAGCTTTTTCTCGCGCGGCACCGCACGCCGTCCGAGCGCTTTCAATGGCATCGCCAACTACCGTGAGTTGCTGGCCGACCCGGCATTCTGGCACATCGTCGGCAACAATCTGTTGTATGCCGGCGTGACCGTTCCGGTCTCGATTGTACTGGCGCTGGCCATGGCGCTGTGGGCCAACGCCCGTATCGGCGGCCGCGGTCTGGTGCGCACGGCCTTTTTCACGCCCACCATGTTGCCGATGATTGCGGCGGCCAATCTGTGGCTGTTTTTCTATACCCCGGGCCTCGGCCTGCTGGATCACTTTACCGCCCTGTTCGGCATCGGCCCCACCAACTGGCTCGGCCAACCGGGTACAGCGCTGTGGTCGGTAATGGCAGTGACGATCTGGAAAGAAGCCGGCTTTTTCATGATTTTCTATCTGGCCGCCTTGCAAGCGATTCCGCCCGATCTGCGCGAAGCGGCCCGGATCGAAGGCGCTGGCCGCTGGACCTACACGCGCCGCGTGGTGCTGCCGTTGCTGATGCCGACGACCCTGTTCGTGACGATCAACGCCTTGATCAATTCGGTACGCCTGATCGACCATTTGTTCATCCTGACCAAGGGTGGTCCCGACAATGCCTCCAAGCTGATCCTGTACTGGATCTGGGAAATGGCCTTCGCCTATCTCGATCAATCCAGCGCGGCCGTGATGACAGTAATGGTGCTGGTTGCACTGGGCCTGATCGCCGCCTTGCAATTCCTGTTCTTTGACCGTCGCATCCACTACCGATGAATACCACTACCCTTCGCATTCCCCGTGATGCTGCACCCGCCGCCGACATACCGACGGCGCCGGCGATGTCCGCCGACCGTCTCTGGAGCATCGTCGATACCTTCGGCGCCTGGTTGCTGGCGCTGCTGTGGATCGCGCCGCTGCTGTTCGCCTTGTGGGCCGCGTTTCACACCGCCAATGCCGCCCTCAGCCTGGACTGGCGGGCGCCGCTGATCCTCGAGAATTTCCGCCAGGCCTGGCAAGCGGCGCCCTGGCTGCGCTACTTCTTCAATACCTTTGTGCTGGTCAGCCTGATCCTGGTCGGCCAGTTCACGCTGTGCACGCTGGCCGGATTCGCATTCGCCCGCTTTCAGTTCACCGGCAAGAAAATCCTGTTCGTACTGGTACTGCTGCAATTGTTCGTGCTGCCGGAAATCCTGATCGTCGAGAACTATGCGATGGTGACCCGGCTCGGCATGTTCGATACGCCGCTCGGCATGGCAGTGCCTTACATGGCCAGCGCCTTCGGCATTTTCTTGCTGCGCCAGACCTTCATGCAAATCCCGCGCGAGCTGGAAGAAGCGGCGCGCATCGAAGGTTGCGGCTGGTTCGGCGTACTGTGGCGAGTTTACGTGCCGGCCGCCACGCCGGTCTATCTGGCCTATGCACTGGTATCGGTGGCGACCCACTGGAACAATTTCCTGTGGCCGCTGATCGTCACCAACTCCCCGGCGACGCGCCCGCTGACGGTCGGTCTGTCGCTGTTCGGCGCGCCGGAAAGCGGCGTCAACATCGCTATCATCAGCGCCGCGACGCTGGTGGCGATTGCGCCGCTGATGATCGGTTTCCTCGTATTCCAGCGCCAGTTCATTCAAGCCTTCTTGCGTGCCGGCATCCGATGAGGCCAAGAAAAACGAAACTGACGTCGTTGTTGCCTCCTTGCCGTACAACCGTACTGTCTGCGCTCGGCACGCCTGGTCATTGCCGCTCGCTCTGCCTCAGTCCCAGCCTCTGCCGCATTATTTTTTAATAGAAAAATACATTCTGATGAAAGTCATACAAATCACCGACATCCACCTGGTACCGGACGGCAATCTGTTGTTCGGCGAAGACTCGGTCAGCCGTTTTCGCACCTGCATCGCCCATGTCAATCAACACCATGCCGATGCCGACCTGTGCGTGATCACCGGCGATCTGACCCACGACGGCGATGAAGCCTCCTATCGCATTCTTGCCGCCTGCCTGCAAGAACTGAAGTTGCCGGTGCGCCTGCTCTTGGGCAATCACGACGAACGCCCGGTATTTCGCAGCGTGTTCCCGCACATGCCGGTCGATACCCATGGTTTTATCCAAAGCGTGGTCGACACCGACAGCGCCCGTCTGATCTTCCTCGATACCAAAGAAGCCGGCACCCATGAAGGTCGTCTGTGCGCAGACCGTCTGGCCTGGCTCGACCGCATGCTGGCAGAAGCGGGACCACGTCAGGTCTATCTGTTCTCGCACCACCCGCCGTTCGAACTCGATCTGCCGTCGATGGACTGGATTCGCCTGCGCGAAGAAGCCGACCTGCGCTTGCTGGTCAGAAAACACGGCAATGTGCGCTACATGTTTTCCGGTCACGTACATCGCCCCTCGGGCGGCACCTGGTATGGCACGCCATTCGCCACCGTGCCCGGCACCAACCATCAGCATGCGCTCGATTTCGCCCTCACCGGTCCGGCCACCACTTCCATGGAGCCGCCAGCCTATGCCGTGCTGAGCTTGCGGGAAGCCGGCGTGGTGGTGCATTACCACGCCTTCATGGACCAGTCGCAGCAATTCCCGTATTACGGCTGAGGCCAGACAAGATGACCGAGGCAGCAGGCCGCCGGTCATCCTGTTGTCAACCGCGCATCTCGTTCACAGCCACGGCAGCGAATAGGTCTTGGTATTGCAGAAGCTCTTCATCGCTTCCAATACCCCTTCCTTGTAACCGAGGCCGGAATCCTTGATGCCGCCGAATGGTGTCAGTTCCAGACGATAGCCTGGCACTTCGCGCACATTGACGCTGCCGACTTCGAGTTCACGTACAAAGCGCGTGATGTAATCCATGCGATTGGTACATACCGACGACGACAGACCGTAAGGCGTGGAATTGGAAATGCGGATGGCGTGGGCGATGTCGGTACAGCGGATTACCGGCGATACCGGGCCAAAGGTTTCCTGCGCCACCAACAGACAATCGGCCGGCACATGATCGAGCACGGTCGGTGAATACAAGGCACCGTCCCGAATATTGCCATACAACAGCCGCGCACCACGGCTTTCGGCATCTTTCACCTTGGCTTCGAATTCGATGGCCGCGCGCTGATCGATCACGGTGCCCATGTCA
>NZ_LFLS01000040.1 GCF_001189915.1 Herbaspirillum autotrophicum | reverse complement strand
CTCGGAACCGGGTAGCGCAGCCAGAGACTGCGCAGCAATAGTCAAGGAGTCAGAGATGAGCTACGTCGCACCATTGAAGGATATGTTGTTCGTGATCAACGAACTGGCCGGGTTGACCAATGTCGCCGCATTGCCAGGTTGTGAAGATGCGACGCCGGAAACAGTTGAGGCGATTCTCGAAGAGAATGCAAAATTCTGTGGCGAAGTGGTTGCTCCGCTCAATCACACTGCCGATCAGGAACCGAGTCACTGGGTCGACGGCAAGGTAGTTACCAGCAAGGGCTTCAAGGAGGCCTTCAAGCTGTTCGGCGAAGCCGGCTGGCAGGGTGTGCAGCATCCGGTCGAGTTTGGCGGGCAAGGTTTGCCGAAGCTGGTCGCGACCCCCTGTATTGAAATGCTCAACTCGGCGAATCTGTCGTTCGCGCTGTGTCCGCTGTTGACGGACGGCACCATCGAAGCACTGATGACGGCCGGTTCCGAAGCGCAAAAGAAAACCTATCTGGCCAATCTGATCTCCGGCAAATGGACCGGCACCATGAATCTGACCGAGCCGCAGGCCGGCTCCGATCTGGCGATGGTGCGCACGCGTGCGGTGCCGCAGGATGATGGCAGCTATAAATTGTTTGGCACCAAGATTTTCATTACCTTTGGCGAGCACGACATGGCGGACAATATTGTCCATCTGGTGCTGGCGCGCACACCAAGTGCGCCCGAAGGCGTCAAGGGTATTTCGCTGTTCGTGGTACCCAAATTTCTGGTCAATGCCGACGGTTCGCCCGGCGCGCGCAACGATGTGCATTGCGTATCGATCGAACACAAGCTCGGCATCAAGGCCAGCCCGACAGCGGTATTGCAGTTCGGCGATCAGGGCGGCGCAGTCGGCACGCTGGTGGGCGAAGAAAACCGTGGTCTGGAATACATGTTCATCATGATGAACGCGGCGCGGTTTGCGGTCGGTCTGCAGGGCATCAGTGTGGCCGAGCGAGCCTATCAAAAAGCTGCGGCGTACGCCAGGGATCGCGTGCAGTCACGCGATCTGGCCGGTTCGCCGGGGCCGGTCAGCATCATTCATCAGCCTGATGTGCGGCGCATGCTGATGTCGATGCGGGCGCAGATCGAAGCTGCGCGCGCGCTGGCCTATGTTGCCGCCGCTGCTTCCGATACCGGGCATCATCATGCCGATGCCGCTACCCGTAAAACCAATCAGGCTTGTTACGAATATCTGGTGCCGATCGTCAAGGGCTGGTCGACCGAGTTGTCGATTGATGTCGCATCAACCGGCGTGCAAGTGCATGGCGGCATGGGTTTCATCGAAGAAACCGGGGCTGCACAGTATTACCGCGATGCCCGCATTCTGGCGATTTACGAAGGTACCACCGCGATTCAGGCCAATGACCTGGTCGGACGCAAGACGGCGCGTGATGGTGGTGCGGTCGCCAGGTTGTTGATTTCGCAGGTGCGCGCCACGGCTGGCGAATTGCTGGCTGCCGAATCGGCTGAACTCAAGGTGATCGGTCGGCGTTTGCAGGATGGCGCGCAGGCGTTGGAAGAAGTGGTCGATTATGTGGTTGCCAATATCAAGTCGGATATCAAAGGCGTATTCGCTGGCAGTGTGTTGTATCTGAAGCTGGCTGGCATCGTGCTGGGTGGCTGGCAGATGGGGTGCGCGGCGCTGGTGGCGGCAGCCAGGATCAGAGATGGCGCCGGTGATGCCGATTTTTATCAGGCCAAGATTGCGACCGCGCGGTTCTTTGCCGATCACCAATTGACGCAGGCTGGCGCGCAGCGCACGGCGATCATAGAGGGTAGTGCCGGTGTGATGGCCTTGAGCGAAAGCCAGTTCTGAGGAAGTGCCGATAATGCGTGCGGATCAGCCTGGTGCTGACCCGCATGTTGCAGCAGCCGGTGTCAGCCGTAGGCGCCGCCGGTGAACAGCAAGTCAAAGGTGCGGGCCAGCAGCGCAATCAGCGACATGGCGCCGATGCCGACAGTCAATACCAGTATCAATGCCAGAATCCAGTGCGATTCGGATTTTTTGCCGCTGCCTGTGTTATGTTTCGTGTCCCATTTGTCATCCGGTGTCAGGCCGATCACCAGGGCTTCCAGAAATCCGCACAGGATGGACAGAATGAACAGCATGCCGGCAAACATCGGGTTCAGATTGCCCAGCAGGGCGATGGCCAGCAGCGACAGCGGCAGGGTCAGCCAGTGCAGCCAGCCGAACAAGTCTTTGCGTCCATACAGATAAAAGCGATGAATGCCGAGGCCGCCGAAGACGGCGGCGAGAAATGTGGTGAACGTCTTGTTCTTGTGTGGAGTGGGCATGCAGACAATCTTTTTGAAGGCTGAGCCAGTCCGGCTGAGGGTAGTCGGGGGCGGCTCTTGTTGTAAAAATACTGCGCGTAGTATATCTGCTTGGCAAGGCAGGTGCACCGCATTTGGGCGTATTTCATTGGTAAAGACGCAAATTTGACGGCGTTTTTATCGATTTTGACGCGATGATCCCGGCGGTTGTCGCGTATTCGGCTTGCGAGGCGGTCGGTAATTCGGCTATAATCTGCAACTTTTCCGTGTTCGAACACTTTTTGGAACCATTATGGTCGTTATTCGTTTAGCTCGTGGAGGCGCCAAGAAGCGCCCGTTCTTCAACATCGTTGCAACTGATTCGCGCAATCGCCGCGACGGTCGCTTTATCGAACGTCTGGGTTTCTACAATCCAGTCGCTTCTGGCAAGGAAGAAGGCTTCCGTATTGCTCAGGACCGTTTGGCATATTGGGAAGGCACCGGCGCGCAATTGTCGCCAACCGTGGCTCGCCTGATCGCCGCTGGCAAAAAAGTTGCTGCTTGATTGCAGTTGCTGAAGCTGGCAGTACGGGTTTGACGCGCAGTTCGCAATCAGGTGTAGCCGTCCCCGCCGATCTGGTGACGGTAGGTTACATCTCGGGTGCCTATGGCATCCAGGGTTGGGTGCGGGTCAAACCTTATTCGGCTGACGCCGATGCTTTGCTTGGTGCCAAGACATGGTGGCTGAGCAAGTCTGAAGTCGCTGAAGTACGTGATGTCGAGATGATGCATGCCAAGCACCACAGCGGAGACGTTGTGGCGCAACTGATGGGAGTGGCGGGACGTGATGCTGCCGAGGCGCTCAAGGGCACCGTGGTACAGATTTCGCGCAGTCGCTTTCCGGCATTGTCCGATGATGAATTTTACTGGGTCGATCTGATCGGCCTGGCAGTAGCAAATGAGCAGGGCGAGTCCCTGGGTGTCGTGGCCGACATGATGGACAACGGCGCACATCCGATCTTGCGGGTCGCCGTTCCTGCTGCGGAAGCCGACAAACCGGCGACCGAAATGCTGATTCCGTTTGTCGACCAGTTCGTCAAATCGGTGTCGCTGTCAGAAAAGAAAATCGTGGTCGACTGGGGGCTGGATTATTAATCCGCCAACGTTTGACGGGTATTTGTTGAAATTGAAGGGAAGAGGGCGAGATGCAATTTGATGTCGTCACGCTGTTTCCCGAAATGTTCACCGCACTGACGCAATCCGGCGTTACCCGACGCGCATTCGATCAAAAGAAATGTGAGCTGTCGCTGTGGAATCCGCGTGATTTCACGAGTGACAATCATCGTACCGTGGATGACCGGCCGTATGGCGGTGGCCCGGGCATGGTGATGCTGGCCAAGCCGTTGCAGGCGTCGATAGCTGCCGCCAAAACACGGCAGACGACACTGGGATTGCAGGCGCCGCGTGTCGTCTACCTGTCGCCGCAAGGCGCACCGCTGACGCATCAGCGCGTGATGCAACTGGTGCAGGAGCCTGGCCTGGTGTTGCTGTGTGGTCGCTACGAAGCAGTTGATCAGCGTTTGCTCGACAGTTGCGTGGATGAAGAAATCAGTCTTGGCGATTTTGTGTTGTCAGGCGGAGAGTTGCCGGCGATGGCCCTGATGGATGCAGTTATCCGTCAACTGCCGGGTGTATTGCATGATGGTGCTTCGGCGGTCGAGGACAGTTTTGTCAACGGGTTGCTGGATTGTCCACATTACACAAGGCCGGAAGAATACGAAGGCGTGACAGTGCCGCCAGTGTTGCTGGGTGGTCATCACGCTGAAATCGAGAAATGGCGGCGCGCACGGGCTCTTGAGGCTACCGCGGAAAAACGCCCCGATCTGATTCTCAAGGCACGTGCAGCAGGTTTGCTGTCGCGCGCCGATGAAAAGATATTGAGCAGTTTGTAGTTGGCAGTGAGTGCGGCGTTTGCCATTTGGCAGCCCGTTGATAAATCCCCATCCTCTACCGGGCATATGAATGTGCTGCAAGACGTTCGCGGCGCCGGCAAGATGGTTTTTGGAGTAGAAAATGGACTTGATCCAGCAATTAGAGCAAGAAGAGATTACCCGTCTCGCAAAAAACATCCCTGACTTTGCACCAGGCGACACCGTCGTGGTCAGCGTCAATGTGGTCGAAGGTACGCGCAAGCGTGCACAGGCTTACGAAGGTGTTGTGATTTCCCGCCGCAACCGTGGCCTGAACTCCAACTTCATCGTTCGCAAGATTTCGTCCGGCGAAGGCGTGGAGCGTACATTCCAGTTGTACTCGCCACTGATCGCTTCGATCGAAGTGAAGCGTCGCGGTGATGTCCGTCGCGCCAAACTGTACTACCTGCGCGAACGTTCGGGCAAATCGGCACGTATCAAAGAAAAACTGCCGAACCGCCGCAGCAGCGCTGCAAAGACAGCTGCGTAATCTTCAGCGTATACTTGCAGAAAAAGGGGCGTCCGATGACGCCCCTTTTTTGTCTCTCGGGAAACCATCTTGGCCAGCTTTGATCCTCATGCCTTACCCATCGATTCGGTTGCCGGCGAAGCACCGCTGAGCGCTGATCGCCTGACCGATGAATGGTTGCGCGCGCGCTTTGCCAATCCACCGTTGTGGCAACCGGAAAGCACCGACGAGCAGCGCTTGCGTCAGACTACCGGCGAGCCGCGTGCGGCAGCCGTGCTGATTCCCATCGTGACCCGGCCGGAAGGCCTGACCATGTTGTTTACACAACGGACCGCCGATTTGCGGGATCACGCCGGACAAGTGAGTTTTCCCGGTGGCCGGCGCGAACCTGAAGATGAAACACTGATCGAGACGGCCTTGCGTGAAACGCAGGAAGAAATCGGACTGGCGCGCAATCACATCGAAGTGATCGGCACCATGCCGGATTACGTGACTGGTACCGGTTACCGCGTGACGCCGGTGGCGGGACTGATCCTGCCGCCGTTCGATCTGCAGGCCGACCCGCGCGAAGTGGCCGAGATCTTTGAAGTGCCGCTGGCATTTCTTATGAATGGCATGAACCATCAGCGCCGTACCTTTGAATTGCCGGACAACTTCCGGCGCAGCTTTTACACCATGCCCTATGACCGCCATTTCATCTGGGGGGCAACTGCCGGCATGTTGCGCAATCTGTTCCACTTTCTGCGCAGCTGAATACATCGGAACTGCGTCATATCATTAAAAATATCGCCTTCGGGCAACAGAATGCATCAGCAAGTGATATTGCCGTTGTATCATCTGTTTGATTCCCTGAATCCCGTGCGTTATCGTACCGGTCAGATGCATGCTTGATTATCGGACATGGTGTCGCGATAACTTGCTTGGCGATTTTTAAGGCGGCTTGATGACATTTCTTTCCATACTCTTTGCGCTACTCATAGAACAATTAAAGCCGTTGCGTGCAGACAATCCGGTATATGCCTGGATCAAGCTGTTCGCGGCCCGCATCGAAAACTGGTTCAACGCCGGGCATGCCCGTCATGGTCGTCTGGGCTGGGCCGTAATGGTCGGCTCGCTGATGATCCCGACCGCCGTGATCTACTGGATTTGCCTGCGCATCAGCCCGCTCGCGGCACTGGCCTGGAATGTACTGATCGTCTACCTGACACTCGGCTTCCGCCACTACAGTCACTACTTCACTTCGATTCAACTGGCGCTCAACAGCGGCGATGAAATTGCCGCGCGCGCCTTGCTTGCCGAGTGGATCAAGCAAGACACCTCGGATATGGATGTCGGCGAGATTTCCCGTATCGCCGCCGAAAAGGCGCTGGTGACCACGCACCGTCACGTGTTTGGCGTATTCTTCTGGTTCCTGATGCCACTCGGTCCGGCCTGCGCCGTGATGTACCGTATCGCTGAATATCTGGCGCGCGCATGGAACGAGCCGGATCACATGAAGCAGGAAGTATTTGGCCGTTTCGCCGAACGCGCGTTTTACTGGATCGACTGGATTCCGGCGCGCTTTACCGCCTCGGCGTTTGCCGTGGTCGGCAACTTTGAAGATGCGATTTACGCCTGGCGCAATTTTGCCAGCCGCTGGAAAGATGAAGCCGTCGGCATCATTCTGTCTTCCGGTGGTGGTGCCATGGGTGTGCGTTTCGGTACGCCAGCGGAAGCCGCTGCCGATGTGTTGCCGGTCGATGCCGCCACGGTTGATTCGCTGCTCGAAGAGTCCGATGGTTTCCCCGGCGATGCACCATCGCCACGCACATTGCAAAGTACGGTCGGTCTGGTCTGGCGGGCATTGCTGTTATGGATGTTCCTGCTGTTGCTGCTGTCGGTTGCAGTCTGGATGGGTTGAGCCAATAATGCATTGTCGGGCGGGTATCGCTGAGAGCATGCCTGCAAGCGATGCATCGGAACAAATTGCCATGGTGCAAAATCATGGAGCCGGTGTATGCCGGCAGCCGGCCCGGATTTCAGTGGTCGCCGGTCCGCATTCGAGATAGTGCTATATCCTGAGTCTTCTATAAGATATAATACTTCGGCTTCAAAGGCTCCCGCTGCAAGAGAGGGTAGCGGGCAATATATGTAGCAAGGCCAGCGCCTGATACCGCTAATTTGCAGCAGAGAACAAAGCCTCCGGCGCTCTCTGGTTGAACCTAAGCAAGCCCAACGAACGAATTGCACGCATGGCAGATCCCATCAATACTTCCAAGCCGGCACAAGAATTCTTCATTCTGGGACTGACCCAGGATGGAAAACAGTTTCGTCCCAGCGACTGGGCCGAACGATTGTGCGGCGTCATGTCCTGTTTCCGCCCTGAAGGTTCCGGCGGCCGCAATGCCCACCTGCAATATTCCCCTTATGTGTTGCCGACCATGCTCAACGGCGTGCGCTCGGTGGTGGTCAATGAAGCATTACGCCAGCTCGATCCGCTGGCGTATCATTTTGTTGTCAATTTTGCCAAAGATAACGATTTGCAGGTGATCGACGCCTGTCTGTTGCCGGAGCCCGGCACCAGCAAGACCTGAACGCATTTCACAAGCTGTTGCGGCGGAGTGTCTGTGCCGCCGGCTTGTGAAATGCGTTTCTTGTCATCTCATATCGCTCAAGCCGGTTGCGTACGCCAGAGCCCTACGAGATCTAGCGGTTCGAAAGAACCATATTTCTTATGGAGAAAAGTACCATGAAGCACAGAGTGGAGCGCGATACCTTCGGCCCTATCGAAGTCCCTGATGATCGTCTGTGGGGCGCGCAAACGCAGCGTTCGCTGCATCATTTCCATATTTCCAGCGAGCGCATGCCGACCGAACTGGTCACCGCACTGGCGGCCGTCAAGCGCGCCTGTGCCGTCGTCAATCGCGATCTCGGCAAGCTCGACGGCAAAAAAGCCGACGCCATCATTGCTGCCGCTGACGAAGTGATTGCCGGCAAGCATCCGGATGAATTCCCATTGTCGGTCTGGCAGACCGGATCCGGCACCCAAAGCAACATGAACATGAACGAAGTGCTGGCCAACCGCGCTTCCGAATTGCTCGGCGGCGTGCGCGGCGAAACGCGGCTGGTGCATCCCAACGATGATGTCAATCAAAGCCAGTCATCCAACGATATCTTCCCGACCGCCATGCACGTGGCGGCCTGTGTCGGTGTGGCGACGCATCTGTTCCCGGCCTTGCATCATCTGCGCGCGACGCTGGAGGGCAAAGTTACTGAATTCGCCGACATCGTCAAGATCGGGCGTACCCATTTGCAAGATGCGACGCCGCTGACGCTGGGCCAGGAATTTTCCGGCTATGTAGCGCAACTGTCGCATGCGGAAATGGCGATCATCGCCACACTGGCGGCAACCAGCGAACTGGCTGCCGGCGGTACCGCAGTCGGCACCGGCCTCAATGCGCATCCCGAGTTCGGAGCGCGGGTGGCGGCAGAGCTGGCGTCGCATTACGGGTTGCCGTTCAAGACGGCGCCCAACAAGTTTGCCGCACTGGCCAGCCATGATGCGCTGGTCTCCGCGCATGGCGCACTGAAGACACTGGCGGCTGCGCTCATGAAGATTGCCAACGATGTGCGCTGGCTGGCTTCCGGTCCGCGCTCGGGTCTGGGGGAGCTGACCATTCCGGAAAATGAACCGGGCAGTTCGATCATGCCGGGCAAGGTCAATCCGACCCAATGCGAAGCGCTGACCATGCTGTGTGCGCAAGTGTTCGGCAATGACGTCGCGATCAATATTGGCGGCGCGTGCGGCAACTTTGAACTGAATGTGTTCAAGCCGCTGATCGCGCATAACTATCTGCAAAGCGTGCGACTGCTGACCGATGGCATGGCCAGTTTCGATGAGCATTGCGCGCAGGGCATTGCCGCCAATCGCGATCGCATCGCCGATCTGATGGAACGTTCGCTGATGCTGGTAACGGCACTGGCACCCCACATTGGTTATGACCGTGCAGCCAAGATTGCCAAGCAGGCGCATCATGACGGCACGACGCTGAAACAGGCGGCATTGGCATTGGGTTATGTTACCGAGGCGCAATTTGCCGAATGGATCATTCCGGTCGATATGACGCGTCCGGGCTGATCAACGCCGGCGACATCATTTGCGGGACGCCCGGCAGGGTCCCGCCGGTGTTGCCAGGCGCCTTATGTGCCGTAATGTAGCGGCATGTACAGACTCTTTAATTGGGTTACGAATTGAAACATATCCGTTGAATTTTCAGGCGATTGAGTATATTGAAAGTACCCGACCGGGATTCGGCACGGGTGCCAAGCACGCTGTCGGCGTGTACCGGTTATCGGAGTACTCAAATGAAAAAATCTGTTGCCCTGGGAATGCTGGGACTTGCTTGCCTGCTGGCAAGTGGCGTCGCTTCAGCACATACGCGATTCTACGGCGGTGTCTATATTGGCGGGCCGTTATGGGTTGCGCCGCCTGCCTATTATTATCCGCCCCCGGTTTACATTGAACGCCAGCCGGCGCCCGTCTATGTGGAGCCGGCACCGACGTATTGGTATTACTGCACGCAGGCCAATGGTTATTATCCGTACGTTCAAAGTTGTCCGGCAGGCTGGATGAAAGTGGTTCCGGGTGAGCCTTCTCAGGCACCATCCCAGCCACCGTCGCCGCCACCGCGTTAATGTCGGCAACCAAGGAGTGATACCGTGAAAAAATTACACACACCACTATATTCGTTGCTGGCGGTGGCTGCAGCGCTGGCACTCGGCGGCTGCGTCAGCGTACCGACCGGACCGCAGGTTTCAGTGATGCCGGGGCCGGGCAAGAGTTATGAACAGTTCCGCAGCGAAGCCGCGACTTGCGAGCAATATGCCCAGCAATCCATAGGCGGGGCGGCAGCGGCAACGCAAAACAATGTCGTCAACAATGCCGCCGTCGGCACCGCAGTGGGTGCAGTCGCCGGCGCCGTGGTTGGCGCCATGGTCGGACAAGCCGGACATGGTGCGGCAATCGGCGCCGGTGGCGGTTTGCTGGTCGGCAGCGCGAATGGCGCCAATGCCGCAGCCGGCGGCAATTACTCGATGCAGCAGCGTTACGACAATACCTATTCGCAATGCATGTATGCCAAGGGCAATCAGGTGCAAAGCGCTGGCGGTCGTCGCATCGCCCGTTACTATTCGGCGCCGCCACCACCTCCACCACCGGGATATTACGGTCCGCCACCGACGTATTACGGGCCGCCGCCGGGAGCTTATTGAGTATCGCTGCGTATCGCTCCTTATACAAAAACGCCACGCTGTATGCGTGGCGTTTTTGCGTGGGGCAGTTGGTGTCAGATCAGAGGGGGGGGCGCGACGTTGAACGGTAGTGTCTGGTTCAACGCGGTTTTTGCGGCAGTTGCAGCAGTGCTTCCAGGCCGCCGCCCACCAGATTGGTCAGCCGCAGCAGGGCGCCGTGATTTTCTGCGATGTTGCGGGCAATGGTCAGACCCAGACCGGTGCCGCCGGTATCGCGGGAGCGCGAGGTTTCGAGCCGGTAGAAGGGGTCGAATACGGCGTCGAGCTGGTCTTCGGGAATGCCGGGGCCGTGGTCGCGGATACGGATCATCACATTCTGTTGTTCCAGCATGATCGAGACATCGGCACGTCGGCCGTATTTGACCGCGTTGTCCAGCAAGTTGGTCAGGCAGCGGCGCAAAGCGCCCGGTTGTGCCATCACGAAGGCGCGCGTGCTGCCATGCAGATGGACATCCTGACCGGCATCGGTGGCGTCGGAGCAGACACTGTCGAGCAGTGAATCGATATCCAGCGCCTGAATCTTTTCCGAAGAATCCATGCTGCGCGCCAGATCCAGTCCTTCGCGCACCATTCCTTGCATGACGGCGAGGTCATCCACCAGCTTGTGCTGCAATTCCGGATCGCTGACTTTTTCGAGACGCAGCCGCAATCGTGTCAGCGGTGTTTGCAAATCATGCGTGATCGCCGCCAGCATATGGGTGCGATGCTGAATCTGACGTCGTATGCGCGCTTGCATGGCATTGAAGGCTTTGGCTGCTTGCCGGATTTCAGTAGGGCCTTTTTCCGGCAAGGGCGGATGTTCGATGTCCAGTCCCAGTTCGGAAGCGGCACTGGCCAGTTGCTTGATCGGGCGTGCCGTCATCTTCGCCACCAGATAAGCCAGCATGGCGATCAGCACCAGGAACAACAAGATGTAGGGCGCGCCATACGGCGCAACCGGATTGCCGCGCGAGCGCATCGATGGCGGTTCGCCCGGCATGTGCAGGCGCAGCCGCAGCAGCGTGTTGTCGCGCAGGCTGACATAAATCACGCGGCAGGTTTCGCGTTCGGGACGCTGATCCGGGCCGGCGTTGGAGCGCGGCCGACGCGAGGTGCAATCGGTTTCGCTTTGTACGGCGATCTGGCGATTGGTGCCGAGCCGCAGTTTCAGAATTTCCGCCAGATTGCTGTTGCGGTTGCTGTCTTTTGTGGCGTCGCCGAGACTTTTGACTTCGGCGGCTTCAAAACCGAAGTTGTCGGCGGCCTGCAAAATCACCTTGCGCGCATCCGGCGAAATATCATCGAGCGCCAGCACGATTTGTTCGACCCGTTCGGCCACATGCTGATAGCGGATTTCCTTGAGCGTGCTGCGGCGTTCATTGGCGGCCAGCCAGGTCGTGACCACGGTGGCGACAATGATGCCGGCCAGCAAAATCAGAAAGACGCGGTTGACAATGGAGCCGAAAAAATTCTTCATCCCGGATTTTCCGTGTTGACCGTGGTTGCCAGTACATATCCCTCGTTGCGGACGGTCTTGATGATGGTCGGGGTACGCGCGTCATCGCCCAGTTTTTGGCGCAGGCGGCTGATTTGCAGATCGACGGCACGATCAAACGGATCGGCTTCGCGTCCCTGAGTCAGTTCCAGCAACTGGTCGCGGTTGAGTACCCGGTTGGGGTGTTCCAGAAATACCTTGAGCATGCGGAATTCGGCGCCTGACAAGGCGACGACGATACCGTCCGGATTCAGCAGGTGGCGCGCCGTCAGATCCAGCGTCCAGCCGGAGAAGTGCAGCGCCTTGGCTTGCGGCAGCGCCATGTTGGGCGGCAGTGCCTGAGTGCGGCGCAATACGCTGCGGATGCGGGCGAACAACTCGCGCGGTTCGAATGGCTTGGCCAGATAGTCATCGGCCCCCATTTCCAGGCCGAGGATCCGGTCCAGCGGTTCGCCGCGCGCGGTCAGCATGATCACCGGCACGGTCGAGCGCGAGCGCAGGTCGCGGCACAGCGTCAGGCCGTCTTCGCCGGGCAGGGTCAGGTCCAGCACGATCAGATCGACCCGCGACTCTTCCAGCGTTTTACGCATTTCCGTGCCATTGGTCGCGGTCAGCGTCTTGAAGCCATTGGCGTCAAGATATTCAGCCAGCAGGCCGCGGATGTCACGGTCGTCATCGACCACCAGAATATGAGAGAGAGTATCCATGGCTGCATTATGACTATTTCACCATCGGAGATGGCAAGAAAAATGTAGCCGCGCATATCAGAAGGCGCTGTTGATACATGCCGATACAAAGCAGAAGCCGGTTTATACAGAGCGATACAAATCATGCAACAAGCGAAAAACCCCTGACACACCCCGGCGGTTAAATGGGAACCGTGCAGAGAGCACTACTATCAAGAAAGGAATTTGCCATGTTGAAATTCAAAAAACATCTGATCACCGGTCTGGCTGCTGCAGGTATTGCCATTACTGCGCTGTCGGCCTATGCCGAGATGCCTGCGGGGCCACGTGCCGCGCCAACCCCTGAGCAACAAGCCAAGTATGAACAACATCGCGCCAAACGCGAAGCAGAATTCCATACCAAGCTGGGTATTACCGCCAACCAGGAAGCCGCCTGGCAAACTTTCCTCGGCAAGATCCGGCCGGTACGTCCGGCCACGCCGTCGACCCGTCTGAGCCGGGAAGACTGGAAGAAAATGTCGACTCCGGATCGTCTCGATCATGAGATGGCATTCATGAAAAAGGCCGAAGCCCGCATGAGCGACCGTATCGCGGCCACCAAGGAATTCTATGCCGTGTTGTCGCCGACACAGCAAAAGACCTTTGATGAAGTGTTCCGTCACATGCAGGAGCGTCGTTTCAAACACGGCCGTTTCGGTCACGGTCGCGGTCACGGCCCTGAACAGGGTCCAGGTCCGGCACAAGGACCTGCCGCAGCCAAGTAATCGTCGCATTTCAGAGGGCCTTGCCAGCGCGCAAGGCTCTTTGCGTTTGTGATACAAATGGCAACACTAATATCATCGCCATGTCATGCTTCTGGAACATAATGACGAGTTAGCCGAAACACCCGTAACACCTGTAGAAATGAGCGACACCTGAAGATCATTTCATCAATATCCGTACCTGCGCAGGTATTGACGAAATGAATACGAATAAACCAATGTCTTTTTTGTCTTGCCGACGATGACCACTACACCGACCCCAGATCAACAACCTGCCGTGCCGCCTTCCTCATCTTCTCAAGTGCCGGCACGCCGGAAACGCCGCTGGCTTTGGCTGCTGTTGGTGGTGGTGATTGCCGGCGGTTCTTATCATTTCTGGAAACGCAGCCAGGCGCCTGCCGGTGACAGCGCCGCTGCTGCCGGTGCGCCCAAAGGTCGCAAAGGCGGCGGATTCGGTGGTGGCGGCCCGGGTGGCGGCAACATGACCATGCCGGTGGGCGTGGCGCTGGCCAAGACCGCTGACGTCAACATTTATCTGGCTGGATTGGGCGGCGTCACGCCAACTGCAACGGCCATCGTCAAAAGCCGGGTCGACGGGCAGTTGATGAAACTGCACTTCACGGAGGGGCAACTGGTCAAGGCCGGCGATTTGCTGGCGGAGCTTGATCCGCGTCCGTATCAGGTGGCGGTCACCCAGGCGCAGGGGCAACTGGCGCGTGATATCGCGCAACTGAATGCGGCCCAGATTGACCTCAAGCGCTACCGCACCTTGCTGGAGCAGGACTCCATCGCCAGTCAGCAGGTCGATACGCAGGCGGCACTGGTCAAGCAATATGAAGGCACGGTCAAGGCCGATCAGGGCAATCTCGATAACGCGCAACTGCAACTGACTTATTCGCGGGTGACGGCGCCGGTCAGCGGCCGCCTCGGCCTGCGTCAGGTCGATATCGGCAATATCGTGCATGCCAGCGACAGCACCGGCATTGTCGTCATTACTCAGGTACAGCCGATTACTGTCATCTTCAGTATCCCGGAAGATAATATTCCAAGCGTCATGAAGCAATTGCAGGCTGGTAAAAAATTATCGGCCGACGCCTGGGACCGTGCCCAGCAAAACAAACTCGACAGCGGTTATTTGCTGACCATCGATAATCAGGTAGATGCCACAACCGGCACGGTCAAGCTCAAGGCGCAGTTTCCCAATGCCGGCTACGCTTTGTTTCCCAATCAGTTTGTCAATGTGCGCATGCTGCTGGATGTGAAGCATGACGCCACGGTGATCCCGAGCGCTGCAATTCAGCGCGGTTCGGCGGGTCTGTTCGTGTATGTGGTCAAGCAAGACAATAGCGTGACCGTGCGCAAGGTCAAGACCGGTCCGGCGCAGGGTGACGTCACTGCCATCGAAGATGGCGTCGCCACCGGTGAAACCGTGGTGGTGGATGGTATCGACAAATTGCGCGAAGGCGCCAAGGTGGAACCGGTGATGCGCGGCGGCAGCAATGACCCGGCCAACAAGCTCACGGAAAAGGCCGGTCCGCGCCGCAAGAATGGCGGTGCCGCAGCAGGTGATGCCAATGCCACGCCGGAAGAGCGCCAGAAGCGTTGGGCCGAACTCAACAAGCGCATCGACAACGGTGAGTTTGGTGAGGAAATCAAGAAATTGCCGGAAGATCAGCGGCGTCAGAAGATGATGGAAATGCGGCGGCAGCAGCGCGGCGGCAGTGATGCGCCGGCGGGCAGCAGCAATGGTAACGCCGGCAGCACCGGCAAATAAAGGCGCAGCATGAATCCATCACGCCAGTTCATTCTGCGGCCGGTCGCCACGTCATTGCTGATGCTGGCAATCTTGCTGGCCGGCCTGGTCGCTTACAAGCAATTGCCGTTGTCGGCCTTGCCCGAAGTCGACTATCCGACGATTCAGGTCGTCACGCTGTATCCGGGGGCCAGTCCCGATGTCATGACATCCTCGGTAACCGCGCCGCTGGAGCGTCAGTTCGGCCAGATGCCGGGCCTCAACCAGATGTCGTCCACCAGTTCCGGTGGCGCCTCGGTGATCACGCTGCAATTCAACCTCGATCTCAGTCTGGATATTGCCGAGCAAGAAGTGCAGGCGGCCATCAATGCCGGCGGCAATCTGTTGCCATCGGACTTGCCGGCACCCCCAATCTATAACAAGGTCAATCCGGCCGACACGCCGATCCTGACCCTGGCGGTGACCTCCAAAACCTTGCCGTTGCCGAAGGTGCAGGATTTGATCGATACCCGGCTGGCGCAAAAGATTTCACAATTGTCCGGCGTCGGTCTGGTCAGCCTGTCCGGCGGTCAGCGCCCGGCGGTGCGGATGCAACTGAATCCGCGCGCAGTGGCGGCGCTGGGTTTGAATCTGGATGATATCCGGACCGCCATCGGCAATGCCAACGTCAATCAGGCCAAGGGCAGCTTCGACGGGCCGTCGCGCGCCTCTACCATTGACGCCAATGACCAGCTGACTTCCGCAGATGAATACCGCAAGCTGATCATCGCCTACAAGAACGGGGCGCCGATCCGGGTGTCGGATATCGCCGATGTCGTCGATGGTGCCGAAAATATCCGGCTCGGGGCCTGGGCCAATGAATCGGCGGCAGTGATCGTCAACATCCAGCGCCAGCCCGGCGCCAACGTGATTGCGGTGGTGGACAGCATCAAGAAGCTGCTGCCGACGCTGCAAGCCAGTTTGCCCGGCGCTATCGAAGTTCAGGTACTGACTGATCGCACCACCACGATTCGTGCTTCGGTCAACGACGTCAAGTTCGAATTGTTCCTGTCGATTGCGCTGGTGGTGATGGTGATTTTCGTGTTTCTGCGCAATATTCCTGCCACCATCATTCCGAGCGTGGCGGTACCGTTGTCACTGGTCGGTACCTTCGGTGTCATGTACATGACCGGCTTTTCGATCAATAACCTGACGCTGATGGCGCTGACCATTGCCACCGGTTTCGTGGTCGATGACGCAATTGTCATGATCGAAAACATCTCGCGTTACATCGAAGAAGGCATGGCGCCGTTGCCGGCAGCCCTGAAAGGGGCAGAACAGATCGGCTTCACCATCATTTCGCTGACCTTTTCGCTGATCGCCGTATTGATCCCGTTGCTGTTCATGGGCGATGTGGTGGGGCGGCTGTTCCATGAATTCGCGGTGACGCTGGCGGTGGCGATCCTGATTTCGGCGGTGGTATCGCTGACCCTGACACCGATGATGTGCGCGCGTCTGTTGCATCACGTGCCGGAAGAAAAGCAAAGTTGGTTCTATCACAAGAGCGGCGCTTTCTTCGATAACATCATCGCGCAATACGGCAAGGCGCTGGTGTGGGTGCTGGATCGTCAGTTCGCGACGCTGATCGTGGCGCTCGGGACGCTGGTGCTGACCGGCTTGTTGTATATCTACGTGCCCAAGGGTTTCTTCCCGGTACAGGATACGGGCGTGATTCAGGGGATTTCGGAAGCGTCGCAATCGGTATCGTTTGCCGCCATGGCACAGCGTCAGCAAGAACTGGCCAAGGTGGTATTGCAAGACCCGGCAGTGGAAAGCCTGTCTTCCTTCATCGGTGTCGATGGCATCAATGCCACGCTCAACAGCGGCCGCATGCTGATCAACCTGAAGCCGCATGACACGCGGGATATCAGCGCCAGCGAGGTGATCCGGCGTCTGCAACCGGAACTCGACCGCAAGGTGCCGGGCATTACGCTCTACATGCAGCCGGTGCAGGATCTGACGATTGAAGACAGTGTCAGTCGTACGCAATATCAGTTCACGGTAGAAGATGCCGATGCGGCCGAGTTGCGCACCTGGGTGCCGAAACTGGTGGCGCGCCTGAGTAAATTGCCGGAACTGGCGGATGTGGCCACCAATGCGCAGGACAATGGTTTGCAGGCGTACGTGCAGATCGACCGCGACGCCGCGTCACGGTTGGGTATTACCACTGCTGCGATTGATAACGCGCTGTACAACGCCTTCGGCCAGCGCCTGATTTCGACCATTTATACGCAATCGAATCAGTATCGCGTGGTGCTGGAGGTGAAGCCGGAATTCCAGAAGGGGCCGGATGCGCTCAACAATATCTTCCTGGTGGCGTCCAATGGCAATCAGATTCCGTTGTCCAGCATTGCCGAAGTGAGTGAGCGCAGCGCGCCGTTGGTGGTCAACCATCTGGGGCAATTCCCGGCGGCGACCATTTCTTTCAATCTGGCGCCGGGCGCTTCGCTCGGTGAAGCGGTCAAGTCGATTGTCGCGGCAGAAAAGGAAATCGGCTTGCCGGCCAGCATTTCGACCAACTTCCAGGGCGCGGCGCTGGCGTTCCAGGCGTCGTTGTCGAATACCTTGTGGCTGATTCTGGCGGCGATCATTACGATGTATATCGTGCTCGGCGTGCTGTATGAGAGCTATATCCACCCGATCACGATTCTGTCGACGCTGCCTTCGGCCGGTGTCGGGGCCTTGCTGTCGCTGATGATTTCTGGCAACGACCTCGGCATCATCGGCATCATCGGCATCATTTTGCTGATCGGTATCGTCAAGAAAAATGCCATCATGATGATCGACTTCGCGCTCGATGCCGAGCGCAACGAAGGCAAGTCACCGCGTGAAGCGATTTATCAGGCGTGCCTGTTGCGCTTCCGGCCGATCCTGATGACTACCATGGCCGCCTTGCTCGGCGCCTTGCCGCTGATGCTCGGTACCGGTGTCGGTTCCGAGTTGCGGCAACCGCTCGGCATCACCATGGTTGGCGGCCTGCTGGTATCGCAGGTATTGACCTTGTTCACTACGCCGGTGATCTATCTCGCGTTTGACCGGCTGGCGACCAGAATGCGCAAGCGTTTCGGTCGCAATGACGCGAGCACCGGCGATGCCGGCACTGCGGTTGAGCCGAGCGAATCCTGATCCGGGACCAGTATGAATATTTCGCGTCCCTTCATTGAACGGCCTATTGCCACCACGCTGCTGACCATCGGCATTGCGCTGGCGGGCATGGTGGCATTCCGGTTGTTGCCGGTCTCGCCATTGCCGCAGGTCGATTATCCGACCATCTCGGTCTCGGCTTCGATGCCCGGAGCCAGTCCCGAAACCATGGCCGCGACTATTGCCACGCCATTGGAACGGGCCCTCGGTGCGATTGCCGGGGTCACCGAGATGACTTCGTCGAGCTCGCTCAGTTCTACCCGCATCACGCTGCAATTCGATCTCAATCGGGACATCAACGGCGCTGCGCGCGATGTGCAAGCGGCACTGAACGCCGCCCGCAATCTGCTGCCGAGCGGCATGCCGAGCAGTCCGACTTATCGCAAGGTGAATCCGGCCGATACCCCGGTGATGATTCTGGCGATGACTTCCGACACCATGTCGCAAGGGCAAATGTATGACGCCGCCGACAGCATTCTGGCGCAGAAACTGGCGCAGGTCGATGGCATCGGGCAGGTGAGCGTCGGCGGCAGCTCGCAGCCGGCGGTGCGGATTGAACTGAATCCGACTGCGCTCAACAAGTACGGCATCGGCTCGGCCGACGTCCGCACGGCAGTCGCCGCCACCAATGCCAACCGGCCTAAGGGTATCGTCGAAGATGGTGACCGCAACTGGCAGATTTACGCCAACGATCAGGCCACGACGGCGGCGGAATATGCACCGCTGATAGTGTCTTACCGTAACGGTGCGCCGGTGCGGGTCAGCGATGTGGCCGAGGTAGTGGATTCGGTGGCCGATCTGCGCAATGCCGGTTCAGCCAACGGCAAGCCGTCGGTGTTGCTGATTCTGAGCCGGCAACCGGGTGCCAACATCATCGAAACGGTCAACAGCGTCAATGCGTTGCTGCCGCAATTGCGGGCTTCGATTCCACAGGCAATCAAGCTGGAAGTGATGATGGATCGCACGCCGACCATCCGCGCCTCGCTCAAGGAAACCGAAATCACGTTATTGATGTCGATTGCGCTGGTCATCATGGTGGTGTTCCTGTTCCTGCGCAATGGCCGCGCCACGCTGATTCCGAGTGTGGCGGTGCCGGTCTCGCTGATCGGCACCTTCGGTGTCATGTATCTGCTCGGCTATACGCTGGATAACCTGTCGCTGATGGCACTCACGATTGCCACCGGGTTTGTGGTGGACGATGCGATCGTGGTGCTGGAAAATATTTCACGTCATATTGAACAGGGCATGAAGCCGCTCAAGGCAGCCTTGCTCGGCGCCAAGGAAGTCGGCTTCACGGTATTGTCGATGAGCATTTCGCTGATCGCCGTGTTTATCCCGATCCTGATGATGGGCGGTATCGTCGGTCGTCTGTTCCGCGAATTTGCGGTCACGCTGTCGGTGGCGATTCTGGTGTCGCTGCTGGTCTCGCTGACCACCACGCCGATGATGTGCGCGGTCTTGCTCAAGCAGCAGAAGCCGACCCGGCCGGGGCGTTTTTTCACGCTGGTGGAGCGCGGTTTTGCGGCCATGTCACGCGGTTATGAACGCTCCCTGGGATGGGCCCTGCGTTTCTCGCCGCTGATGATGGTGATCTTGCTGGCTACCATTTTGCTCAACGTCTATTTGTACGTGATTGTGCCCAAAGGCTTTTTCCCGCAGCAGGATACCGGGCGTCTGGTCGGCGGCATTCGCGGCGACCAGTCGATTTCCTTCCAGGCGATGCAGATCAAACTCAACGAGTTTGTCGATATCGTGCGGCAAGATCCGGCGGTCGAGAACGTCACTGCGTTCACCGGCGGCGGCCGGCGTAACGGCGGCAGCATGTTCATCGCACTCAAGCCATTATCGGTCCGCAAGATATCAGCCGATAAGGTGATCGGTCGCTTGCGCGGCAAGCTGGCGCATGTGGCCGGTGCCAGCCTGTTCTTGCAGGCGGCGCAGGATATCCGCGTGGGGGCGCGACAGAGCGATTCGCAATATGAGTTTACGTTGCAATCGGATGACCTGGCCTTGTTGCGGGAATGGGAGCCCAAGATCCGGCTGGCATTTTCCAATTTGCCGGAACTGGAAGATGTCAGCACCGATCAGCAAGACAAGGGTTTGCAGACGACGCTGACGATCGATCGTGAAACCGCGATGCGTACCGGCGTGACGCCGCAACTGATTGACTCCAGCCTCAGTGATCTGTTCGGACAGCGGCAGATTTCCACCATCTACAGCGGCATGAATCAATATCATGTGGTGATGGAGGCGGCGCCGCAGTATTGGCAAAGTCCGCAGATTCTGAAGGATACGTGGGTCAGTATCGCCAACAGCAGCTCCAATCTGTCACCGACGACGTCGACGCTGGGAACGCCACCGGCACTCACTGCCGGCGGCAAACTCAATGCCAATTCCTCGCTGGCACTGACGTTGTCGACCCAGGCTTCGACCCAGGTGCCGCTGTCGTCCTTCTCCAGTTTCCGGCCTACCACCACAGCGTTGTCGGTCAATCATGAGGGGCAGTTCATTGCGTCCACGCTGTCGTTCAATCTGGCGCAAGGCGTGTCGTTGTCGCAAGCCACCGATGCCATCAACCACGCGATGGCGCTGCTCGGGGTACCGACCGCCGTGCAGGGCAGTTTTCAGGGAACGGCGAATGCATTCCAGTCCTCGCTGAGCAGTCAGCCACTGTTGATTTTGACGGCCTTGCTGGCGGTGTATATCGTGCTCGGCGTGTTGTATGAAAGCCTGGTGCATCCGATTACCATCATTTCGACGCTGCCTTCGGCTGGTGTCGGTGCCTTGCTGGCGTTGCTGGTGACCGGAACCGATTTCAGCCTGATCGCATTGATCGGGGTGATTCTGCTGATCGGCATCGTCAAGAAAAATGCCATCATGATGATCGACTTTGCACTGGCCGCCGAGCGCGAGCGCGGACTCAGCCCGCGTGATGCCATTTTCGAAGCTTGCCTGCTGCGTTTCCGGCCGATCATGATGACCACCATGGCAGCCATGCTGGGCGCGATTCCGCTGGCGCTCGGGCGCGGCGATGGCGCCGAATTGCGACAGCCGCTGGGGATTGCAATTGTCGGCGGTTTGCTGGTCAGCCAGTTGCTGACCTTGTACACCACGCCGGTAGTCTATTTGTACATGGAACGTTTTCGCTTGTGGAGCAAGAGTGTCTTTCAGCGCCACAGCAGGGAAATCTCGGCCTGACGGCATGAGGGAGAATTCAAGATGAAACAGTTGATGAAGCCAGACAATATGCCGCATAAAAACCAGTCCGCAGGACCGATGAAGTTGATGTTGACCGTGCCATTGGCGCTGCTGCTCGGTGCGTGTTCGGTCGGCCCGGATTATGTGCGCCCGGAAGCGGCAGCGGTGCCGGTTGCATTCAAGGAAATGCAGGATTGGAAACCGGCGCAGCCGAGTGAACTGGTGCAGAACGGCAAGTGGTGGGAAATGTTCGGCGATCCGCAACTGAATGCATTGGTCGAGCAAATCGATGTCTCCAACCAGAATCTGGCGCAATATGAAGCCAAGTTCCGTCAAGCGCTGGCGCTGGTACAAGGGGCACGTGCCGATTATTCGCCGACGCTGACGGCCGGTGCTTCGCATACCCGTTCCGGTTCCATCACGGCCGCCGGCAAGAGTTCGGTCAAGGACGCTTATGCCTTTACGCTCAATGCCGATTGGGAAATCGATGTCTGGGGCAGGGTGCGGCGCAATGTCGAATCGAACGAAGCCAGCGCGCAGGCCAGTGCTGCCGATCTGGCTGCCACCCGCCTCAGTGCGCAGGCACAGTTGGCGCAAAATTATCTGCAACTGCGGGTGCTCGATAGTCAGCAGCAATTGCTGGATGATACCGTCACCGCTTATCAGCGTTCGTATCAGCTGACGCAAAATCAGTATGCAGTCGGGGTTGCTGCCAAGGCTGACGTGATTCAGGCGCAGACACAACTCAAAACGGCGCAGGCCTCTGCACTCGACAATGGCGTGCAGCGCGCGCAACTGGAGCATGCGGTGGCGTTGCTGGTGGGACAACCGGCATCCACATTTTCCATTGCCCGTTCACCGCTGACCGCGACCGCGCCGCCGATTCCGGTGGCTTTGCCATCGATGCTGCTGGAACGCCGTCCCGATATTGCAGCGGCAGAGCGACGTGCGGCTGCCGCCAATGCCCAGATCGGTGTGGCCAAGTCGGCCTACTACCCGACACTGTCATTGACGGCCTCGGGTGGTTACCAGGCGGCCAATTTTGCCAACTGGTTCAATTTGCCTGGCCGCATCTGGTCGCTCGGGCCGCAACTGGGGCAAATCATTTTTGACGGCGGTGCCGGGCGCGCCCTGACGGCGCAGGCAGTGGCTTCTTATGACGCTACGGCAGCAGCCTATAAGCAAACCGTGCTGACCGCGTTCCAGGAAGTGGAAGACAATCTGGCTGCCTTGCGGATTCTGGAACAGGAGGCGCAAGTGCAGGGCGAAGCGCTGGAATCGGCGCGGCTGGCGGTGACGCTGGTGCTGAATCAATACAAGGCCGGTACCGTCAGTTACGTCAATGTGATTACGGCACAGGCGACGGCACTGACCAGTGAACGAACCGCACTGAGCATTCTGAATCAGCGCATGGCCGCCAGTGTGCTGTTGACCAAGGCGCTCGGCGGTGGCTGGACTGATCAGAATATTGCCGATTTGCATGCGCTGGCGCAGATGAAGCAACAAGTCGTTCCCAAGTAAGCGGCTGCTTGCCGTGCAGCGTGGCAGCGGGTGTTTCTGCAACACCCGCTGCCATAAACGTGACAACAGCTTAGGCAAATATCACTGGCATGCGCTAGAATGCGAACCATTCTCATTCAATATCACTGCCATGTCAGCCCTGAACATCGCCGCACATCCGCAAGCAGCAGAGGTCGGCGCGCTTTACTCGGATCACCACCGCTGGCTGCAGGGCTGGCTGCGCGGCAAGCTCGGCAACACCAGCGACGCTGACGATCTGGCACAAGATACTTTCGCCCGCATTCTGACGGCGCGTACGCTCAACGACATCAAGGAACCGCGGGCCTATCTGACCACCATTGCCAAGGGCATTCTGGTCAACTGGTATCAGCGTCAGGCGCTCGAAAGAAGTTATCTGGAGGCACTGGCGCGCTTGCCGGAAGCAGTAGTGCCGTCGCCGGAACAGCAACTTGTCATTCTGGAAACGCTGCAACAGGTCGATGCCATGTTGGATGCCTTGCCAGTCAAGGTGAAACGGGCTTTCTTGTTGTCGCAGATCGAAGGCCTGAAATATGAAGAGATTGCCGAGCGTATCGGTTGCTCGCTGATTTCGGTCAAGCGTTACATGAAGCAAGCGTTTCTCTCCTGCCTGATGCTGATGGACTGAGCATCATGACAACCACTGTCGCCATTGATCCCGACGTCCTCGAACAAGCTGCCGAATGGTTGATGCTGCTCAATGCCAGCAACACCACCGACGAACAGCGCCGTGCCTGTCGTCACTGGCAGAATGCTTGCCCCGAGCATGCGCGCGCCTGGGCCCGCGCCGAATTGTTGATGAACAAACTGGGCGGCTTGCCGCCGTCACTGGCGATGCCGGTGCTGGAACGGCCGTCGGCTGCCAGCCGTCGCCGGGCCGTACTCAAACTGGCGAGCGTGCTGGCAGCGCTGCCGGCAGCATGGCTCGGCTGGCGGGTGGCCGGGCAGCAAGGCTGGCGCGCGGAGCATCGCACCGCCACTGGCGAGCGGCGGCAGATCACGCTGGCCGATGGCAGCACCATCTTTCTCAATACCGGCACGGCGATCGATATCGCGTATGACGCCACCGAACGGCTGATCCGTTTGCGCAGCGGCGAAATCGTGGTGACCACCGCGCACGATACCGCGGCGGCGGCGCGGCCGTTTTATGTCGAAACGGCAGAAGGGCGCATGCAGGCGCTCGGCACCCGCTTCAGCGTGCGTCAGGATGACGGCCGCACACGGTTGGCGGTCTTTGAAAGTGCGGTACGGATCGAACCACGGAAGATGCCGGCAAGCCATTTTCACATCCTGCAAGCCGGGCAAAAAACCGGCTTCAGCGCCTTTGCCATCGACGCCATTACGGCCAGTGAACGCAGCGACGAAGCCTGGACTGGCGGGGTGCTGTTGGTCGACAAGATGCCACTGGCAGAATTCGCCGGCGAACTGACGCGCTATCGCCGCGGCTTCATTCACTGCGACCCGGCGGTGGCCGGATTGCTGGTGTCCGGCACGTTCCCGCTGGATGACCCGGACCGCATTCTGACCATGCTGGTGTCGACTTATCCGGTGCGCGCCGTCACGCGCTTCAATGGTTACTGGCTGACCTTGACGCTGCGTACATAGCACCGGGAAAAATTATTTTGATTGGCCCTGATACTTTTTTTGATTCTGGCTGGCAAGCGAAGTGAACCACTTCTCTTGACCATCGAAAGGATCAAATTTTCATGTTCTCTCCCGTCGTCGGCGCGCGCCCGCATTGTCGTCGCACTCTTCTTTCCACGCTGCTGCTGGCGGCCTTGAGCGGGGCTGCTGGCTGGAGCCAGTCAGCACTGGCGGCCGGCAGTGGCACTGCCAAAACCTACAACATTCCTGCCGGCCCGCTGGGCAAGACGCTGTCGACGTTCGCGCTGGATGCCGGGATTGCCGTGTCGTTTGAGCCGGCGCTGACCGAAGGCCTGCGCAGTGACGGGGTAGCGGGCAATCTGCCGGCGCGTGACGCCGCCGCCCGGTTGCTGGCCGGCAGCGGACTGGAGATGGTGGCGCGTGCTGATGGCACCTATACCTTGCGCAAACTGGCGCTGCGGCCGGATGGCAGCAATGCCGGGTTGCCGGCCATTACCGTGGCCGCTGCCGCCGAACGCAGCGTCACCACCGAAGGCAGCGGCTCCTACACCACGCGCGCCACCGGTGCCGCCACGCGCATGGCCTTGTCGTTGCGCGAAACACCGCAATCCGTCAGTGTGATCGGTCGCCAGCAAATCGCCGATCAGAATCTGATGACGCTGGCCGATGTGTTGCGGCAGACACCCGGTATCGTGGCCGACCGGCTCGATGAACGGGTCACTTTTTCCTCACGCGGCTTCGCCCTCAATACCATGATCGATGGTGTGCCGACGTTGTCCTTCAATACCATCGCCGGTGAATCGAGCATGGTCAGCACCGTCATGTATGACCGGGTTGAAGTGGTGCGCGGCGCCGCAGGTCTGCTCAATGGCGTGGGGTCGCCGGGTGGTTCCATCAATCTGGTACGCAAGCGCCCCGGCACCGAATTCGCCGGCCACGTGACGGCCGGTGCCGGTTCCTGGAATCGCTACAATCTGGAAGCCGATCTCGGCGGCAGCCTGAATGCCGCCGGTACCCTGCGTGGTCGCATGGTGGCGTCGCATACCGATGGCGACAGTTTCATTGACGGTAAACAACAGAGTGAAGACGTGTTCTACGGCATCGTCGAAGCAGATCTGTCACGCGACACCTTGCTGTCTGCCGGCTATGAGTATCAGCGCACGGCAGTCAAGGGCGCCAATTTCGGTCAGAGTCCCTTGTTCTATGCCGACGGCAGCGCCACGCATTTGCCGCGCGCATTCAATTCCAGTGCGCCATGGAGTACCTGGAACATGACTACCGAGCGGGTGTTCGTCAATCTGGATCAGCGCTTCGACAGCGGCTGGCGTCTGAAAGTGGATGCGGCTTATGCCAAGAATCGCCGCGAACGCTACAGTGCCGATCTCTGGCTGTATCCGGGCAACATCAGCCCCACGGCGAATACCGGCACGGTGCAGGTCGCCGACAATCCGGCCGACAGTAGCAACAAGTCGCTCGACGTGTATGCCACCGGCCCGTTTTCCTTGTTCGGCCGCACGCATGAAGCCGTTGCCGGATTCAATATCAATCAATACAACTACGGTTACAGCAACAGCGGAGCCGTGCGCAATGCATTCGACCGGCGGCCGGTAAATATTTTCGATCTGGGCGCCGTGGCGCAACCGAACTTTAGCTATCCGCTCAACCAGTTCAGCGGCAATACCGAAGAAAAAGCGTTCTACGGCGCACTGCGTTTCAAGCCGTTTGATGCCTTGTCGGTATTGATCGGTGGCCGCCTTTCCTGGTATGAGAACAACACTTTCCAACGGTTCTGGACCAATAACACCAACGGTGCCTTGGTGACGATCAAACCGGTCAAGGAAGGTGAGGTATTCACGCCGTATGCCGGTATCGTCTATGACATCAACAAGGAATATTCGGTCTACGCCAGCTATACCGATATCTTCCAGCCGAACACGGTACGCGATGCCAGCAACCAGATCATCGCGCCACGTCGTGGCACCAATACCGAATTCGGGATCAAGGGTGAGCACTGGGGCGGCAAGCTCAATACCAGTTTTGCGGTATTTGAAACACAGGAAGACAATGCCGTCGAAACCGATACCGGCGCCCCATTGTTGCCTGATGGAACAGTGCCGTCGCGGGCAGTAAAAGGGGCGCGCAGCCAGGGATTTGAAACCACGATTGCGGGCGAAGCAGCCACAGGACTGCAACTGATGGCCGGCTATACCTACAGTTCCAAGCACAGCAACAAGGATGTCTTGCTCAACCCGACCTATCCGCGCCGGCTGGTTCGGGTTGCCACCAGCTATCGCTTTCCCGGCAGCTGGAGCAAGCTCACCGTGGGCGGTAACCTGAGCTATCAGAGCAGCATCTACTATGACGAAACCTATAGCGCCAAACGCGCCTGTCAAGGCGGCCTGACGCTGATCGGTCTGATGGCGCGTTACGAGTTCAGCAAACAACTCAGCCTCGCCCTCAATATCGAAAACCTGACCGACAAGTATTACTACACCGGTCTGGGAGGCTATAACGGTTACACCTACGGCAATCCGCGCAATGCATGGCTGAAGGCGACTTATCGTTTTTGATCGGGTAGTTTTGCCGCTGTCAGTTGATTGATCCGGATATTCCCGGTTGTTCGCGATTGTTCCCGATTGTTCCATTTAGGGATGGTGTTGAAAAATGGAACAATCGCGCACGCATCGATCATGTTGCATCTGGTCTCGTTTTTTCGCCGCCCCCGCATGCGGCCTCATGTTTCATCCGCTGGCAAACATATTGCTTAGAGCCGGGTGAAGGTAAAAAAACATGAGGAGACAACATGTACCAATCCACCATCCTGCGGGGGATGCAGCGGTGGCCGCTGGCGGCCGCCTTGCAACTGACGCTGACGCTTGGCGTCGCTGCGCCGCTGGCGGTCGAGGCCCAGACCCCGGCCCCGGCGGCATCAACTGAACTGCCGGCAGTCGAAGTCGTCGGCACCACGCCGTTGCCCGGCATCGGGCTGTCGCGCAACCAAATCGCGGCACCGGTGCAAACCGCTGCCAGCAAGGACATCGAACGCAGCGGCGCGCTTGATCTCAGCGATTTCATGAACCGCCGTCTGGGCAGCGTTTACGTCAATGAAATGCAAGGCAATCCATTCCAGATGGATGTCAGCTATCGCGGTTACACCGCTTCGCCCTTGCTCGGCACGCAACAGGGTTTGTCGGTATACGTCGATGGCGTACGCATGAACCAGCCATTCGGCGATGTGGTCAGCTGGGATCTGATTCCGCGCGCGGCGATTTCTTCCATGAGCCTGATGCCGGGCTCCAATCCGCTGTTCGGCCTGAATACGCTGGGCGGTGCGGTATCGGTACAAACCAAGGATGGCCGCGCCAATCCGGGTACGTCGGTGCAAACCACGCTGGGCAGCAACGCTCGCCGCGCGGTGGAATTCGAACATGGCGGCGCCAACGATACGCTGGACTGGTATGTCACCGGCAATCTGTTCAAGGAAGACGGCTGGCGCAATGATTCGCCATCCGATGTGCGTCAGATTTTCGGCAAGCTGGGCTGGCGCAATGCCAGCACCACGCTGAAACTGAGCATTGCCCATGCCGACAATGACATGACCGGCAACGGCTTGCAGGAGCAGACCTTCCTCGCGCGTGACCGCGCCAGCGTTTATACCAAACCGGACCAGACCCAGAACCGTTCCACCATGTTCAATCTGGCCGCCACGCATACCGTCAATGACAATCTGCTGTTGTCCGGCAATGTGTATTACCGCGATATGCATACCTCGACGCTCAACGGCGACATCAACGAAGGGGCGCTGGATCAGTCCATCTATCAATTGAGTGCGGCGGAGCGCACGGCGTTGACGGCAGCCGGCTATACCGGATTTCCGACCGGCACCATGAATGCGGCCAATACGCCGTTTCCGTATTGGCGTTGTATCGCGCAAGGGTTGCTCAACGATGAACCCGGTGAAAAGTGTACCGGCCTGATCAATCGTACCGAGACTTCGCAACAGAACTACGGCATCTCGGCGCAGGCGACCTGGCTCGGTGATGTGTTCGGCCAGCGCAATCAACTGGTTGCCGGTGGTGCCTATGACGGCAGCCGGATCGACTTCAAGCAATCCTCGCAACTCGGGTACATCAATGCCGACCGCAGCGTCACCGGTATCAATTCGTATGGCGACGGCGTCACCGGCGGCAATGTCGATGGCGTGCCGTTTGATACCCGGGTCAATCTGTCGGGCCGGATCGAAACCTGGAGTGCCTTTGCCAGCGACACCATGACCTTTGCCGACAAATGGCATCTGACCTTGTCCGGTCGCTATAACACGACATCGATCAGAAACGCCGATCAGATTCATGCCGACGGCGATCCGGCTTCGCTCAGCGGCAATCATCGCTATTCGCGTTTCAACCCGGCCATCGGCCTGACCTACAGCCCGACGTCCAATCTCAATCTGTACGGTGGTTACAGCGAAAGCAGCCGGGCCCCGACCGCGATTGAGCTGGGGTGTGCCAATCCCGATCAGCCATGCAAGTTGCCCAATGCGATGGCCAGCGATCCGCCGCTCAATCAGGTGGTGACACGCACGCTGGAAGCCGGTATCCGAGGTTCGCTCGGCAACCGCCTGCAATGGAATGCAGGGGTGTTCAGTGCGCGCAATCAGGACGACATTCTGTTCGTGGCCGATAATCAATCCGGCTATGGTTATTTCAAGAATTTCGGCCAGACCAAACGTCAGGGTATCGAACTCGGCTTGAGCAGCAAGTTTGGCAATCTGGATATCGGCGGCCAATACACCTTCCTCGATGCCACCTACCAAAGCGCCGAGACCGTCAACGGTACCGGCAACAGCAGCAATACGCTGGCGCAGGCCGGCAAGCCGGGGCAGGAGGGGAATATCAGTATCAATCCGGGCGACAAGATTCCGCTGATTCCGCGCCAGATGCTCAAGCTGTTTGCCGACTATGCCTTTTCGCCGGCACTGACCGTGAGTGCCGGCATGGTAGCGGTGGCCGGGTCTCTGGCGCGCGGCAATGAAAACGGCCTGCATCAGCCGGACGGCAAGTATTACCTCGGCCCCGGACGCAGCGCTGGCTACGCCATCTTCAATCTCGGCGCGGCCTTGCGTGTGACACCGCAGTTGCAAGTCATGGCCCAGATCAACAACCTGTTCGACACCCGTTATGACACCGCGGCACAGCTTGGCCCGACCGGCTTCGATGCCAGCGGCAATGTCAGTGCGCGGCCGTTCGGCGGCTCCGCCGCGGCCGGCTATGCGGTGCGGCAATCCACCTTCTACGCACCGGGCGCGCCACGCCTGTTCTGGATTGCTTTGCGTTACCAATTCGACAAACCGAAGTAATGCCGGGCCCAGGGCGACTGTTCCAATTTGCCGCAGTCGCCTGTGAGCAATTGCAACAGTGTGTCCGGCATGCGGCGCGCCGGACGCATGCTGTCAGTCGCCCGGCTTCGGCATGTTTATTGCGTGTATGTAGTGATCGAGGCCGCAGCAATATAAAACAATAACCCTGTTCAGGAGACATACCACCATGACCATCAAGCACAGCATTCTCGCCGTTTCTGCCCGGCGTCTGGCATTGGCCGGCCTGTTGACCGCGGCCTTGTTGCCGGGCATGGCCACAGCCAGTCCGTTCGCCTATGTGCCGAATGAAAAATCCGGCACCATTTCCATCATCGATTGCGCTACCGATAACGTAGTCGGACAAATCAAGGCTGGCACCAAGCCGCGCGGGCTGGCAGTCAGTCACGATGGCAAGATGTTGTATGTCAGCGATCAGCCGGCCAATGCCTTGCTGATTGTCGATCTCGGCAAGCGAGCCCAGGTCGGGACCGTGCCGCTCGGCGAATCGCCCGAAGGGGTCGGTATTTCTGCCGCCGGCGACTGGGTCGTGGCGGCCAGTGAAATCACCAATTCGGTCAGCTTCATTTCCACCGCCACCAATCAAAAAGTCTTCAGCATCAAGACCGCAGGCAAGAATCCGGAACACGCGGTATTCAGCCCGGATGGCAAATGGCTGTACGTCAGCGCCGAAGAAGCCGATTCGCTCGATATCATTGATGTGGCACAGCGCAAGCAAGTCGGATCGGTCAAGCTCGGCATGCGACCGCGTGGCATTGCCTTCACGCCGGACGGCAGCAAGGCCTATGTTGCCGCCGAGATTGCCAGTACCGTCTACGCGGTCGATGTGGCAACCCGGACAGTCAGTGCCCAAATCAAGCCCGGCAATTTTTCCAATGGCGTGACGATCGCACCCGATGGCAAGCGGGTGTATATCTCCAATGGCAAGGATGGCACGGTAACGGTGATCGACAGCGGCAGCAATACGGTGGTGGCCACGGTGCCGGTCGGCAAGCGGCCATGGAACATGGCGATCACGCCGGACGGCAAGAAGCTGTACGTCGCCAATGGCCGCTCCAATTCGATATCGGTGATCGACACTGCAAGCAATACCGTCAGCAAGGAAATCGCGGTGGGTGAATTGCCGTGGGGCGTGGTGATCCGGTGAGTGCAACATCGCCCCCCATGCACGACCCGGCCCGCTATGACAAGGTGGCCATGCTGCTGCACTGGAGCATTGCCTTGCTGGTGATCGGCATGCTGGCACTCGGCTATTGGATGGTCGGCATTCCCAAAGGGACGCCGGACCGCGCTGTGTATTTCAATCTGCACAAGTCGTTCGGAGTGCTGGCCGGGGTCTTGATCATAGTCCGGCTGCTGTGGCGTGTGACACACCGGCCGCCGGCCTTGCCGGCCAGCATGGCGGCGTGGAATATCAAGGCCGCACAGGGCGGGCATCTGTTGCTGTATGTGCTGATGCTCTTGCAGCCGCTGACGGGTTATCTGTCATCGTCCTTCAACAAGTATGGCGTCAGGTTTTTTGGCCTGCAGTTGCCGCGCTGGGCGGCAGAAGATGCCGGCTTGCGCGACAACCTGATGCAGTATCACAAGTTGTTGGCGTTGGTCTTTGCCGTGCTGATTGCGGTCCATGTGCTGGCGGCGATCAGGCATATCTGGTTTGACCGCCGGCACATGGCGCGCCGCATGTGGCCGTGAATTTTTCCGACGCGCTGTCATGTCGATCGCGGCTCAGCTCGGTACTTGCCGCAATCCGGCGGAACGCCATACCTGTCCCTGTTTGCTGATCAGCAGGACATCAACCTGAGGCAGGCTTGCCGCCAGCCGCAAGGCTTTTGCGCTGCCCATGACGAACAGGGCCGTCGATAGTCCGTCCGCCTGCAAGCCGGTGGGCGCAGCCACGGTCACGCTGGCCAGTTGCAACGGCGAATCGCCGGTGGCCGGATCGAAAATATGGTGATGACGAAAATCGGGCGTAAACGTGGTTTCATAATCGCCTGAAGTGGCGATGCTGCGGCCATCCATTTCCAGTACGGCGGTCAGGGCTTGCGTATCGCGTGGGTTTTGCACACCGATGGCCCAGTGGCGATTGGCTGATTTGTGGCCGGCGGAAATGAACTCGCCGGTATCCAGCAAGGCGTGTCGTACACCGCGCGCCTTGACCGCCGCCAGCGCCAGATCGACGGCATACCCCTGCGCCATGCCATTGAGCGTGATCGCCATGCCGGGCTGGCGGAAACGGATGTCATCGGCGCTGATGATGACGTCTTTCCAGTTGACCAGTGAGCGCGCGGCATGCAGTGCGGCGGGCGCGGGCAGAACCTGATTCCTGGCGGCCTGACTGAATTGCTGCCACAGCGGCTGCACCGTAATATCAAACGCGCCGGCACTCAATGCCGACAGCCGCATCGCATCCTGCATCACATGCAGCAGATGGGCATCGGGCGCGGCCAGACGACCGTCGCGGTTGAGCTGACAGACCTGACTGCGCGGGTTGTAGATACTCATCAGGGCATCAACATTCCTGGCCGCCTGGAACGCATCTTCAATCGCCAGTTCCGCCTGCCGGCGGTTGTCGTGTAACACTTGTATCGACATGGTGGTGCCGAAGGCGAGGTCGCTGCCGGTGTACATATGAACGCCATCCGGCAACGCTGCGCTGCGGGTCAGTTGGCCGGCAGCGGTTTCCGGGCGTGACAGACGCCAGCCGGCAGCGCTGATCAGGGCACCGCCGACGGCGGCGGAAATCAAGGTGCGACGTTGCATGTGATGGTCCTCATCAATTGACCGGGGTTACCTGAATCGGAATGAAGTCGCGCTTCACTCCCTGCTTTTTCTTTTCCAGCATCAGCGGCGCGCACTTTTCATCGCTGGCGTAAATCACCACGCAATCCATGCACTGGAAGCATTCCTGATAGGCAATCTTGCCGTCGCCGGCGATGGCAAGATAATCGCAGCGATGACGGCAGGTCTGACAGGGCGTGCCGCATTCCTTGCGGCGCGGCAGCCAGTTGAACACCCGCAGGCGGCCGAGCACGGCCAGGCCGGCGCCGAACGGGCACAGGTAGCGGCAAAAGAATTTGTAGATGAAACCACTGAGCAGCAACAAGCCGAGCGCGTAACTGACATAGGGCCAGGAGCGTACGAAGTTGAGGGTGATGGCGGTCTTGAATGGTTCGACTTCGACCAGCATGTCGGTGATGGCGCTGGAGAAAATGCTGCTGGTCACGATCCCGGCCAACACGACGTATTTGATCAGTTTCAGACGGGCGTCCGTCCTGGCGCGAATTTTCAATTGCGGCAGATGCAGCAGGCGTCCAAGTTTGCCGGTGAATTCCTGCAGCGCACCGAACGGACACAGCCAGCCGCAAAACGTGCCGCGCCCCCAGACGATCAGCGAAACCGCGACGAAGGCCCACAACACCACGGTCATCGGATCGTAAAGGAAGAAATCGAGACTGCGGCCGGCCACCAGCGCCTGCAGCAGACCGGTGATATTGACAATCGAAAGTTGGCCTTGGGCGTACCAGCCGATGAACAGCAAGGTGAACAGCAGGAAACCCCGGCGGAACCAGATAAAGCGCCGGCCATTGCGGGTCAGTTGTCGTTGCCGGATCAGCGCCAGCGACAGCAGTGCCAGCGCCGCAGCCAGAACCGCCAGTTCCGGCCAGCGGCTTTTCCAGATTCCTTGCCAGGCTTTGTCGTCGCTGTCCGGCACTGTGTAGAAACGGGTCGGGATCGTCATGCTGACAGCGACATTCTCGGTGAAACGCTCGGGATAAATGATGCCTTTGCTGCGGATCACCGGCAGCAGGAAATCCAGTGACCGCGACGGATCCAGTCCGGACTGACTGATGACGCGAAATACCTTGATCTGCTCCGGCGCGGGCAAACTCTGCGTGTCCTTGAGGTGCATCTCCATGTTGAGATCACGCATTTCCAGCGGCAACTTGTCTTGCTGCAACAGCAAACGGTCAGGCACAGAGCCGGGAGTGAAATCGTCGCCGGCAATGCTGTAGCGGCCATTCGACATCACCAGAATGGCGTGATCGCCCGGCTCCAGCCGTTTTTGCAGTTTGTCCCAACTGGCGGCGTTGAGCAGATTGCTGCCGATGGCCGGCACCGATACATATGCCAGGTACAGATCGATGAATACCGCACCGGGATTTTTCACGGCGTCGGGATCGAGGCCGGCGCCGGCAGTGGCAGCGAATTTCTTTTCGATGTCCTTGTTGTAGAGCGTGACGTGCTTGACCAGACCGTCATTGAGCATGGACTTGATGCTGTGCCGTTCTTGCAGATCGGGTTTGATGCGGGCGATCAGATCCGGATCGCGGCCTGCGGAAAACCCGAGTTTCTTGCGCGCCACCTTGAGCGCCGATGCCAATACCGTTTGATTGATGATGCGCACCGATGCCGTGGCTTTGGTGACGCCGTCGAGATAAGCATTGGTGGCGCTGGTCTGACGGCCATTGCGTGCTTCGATCTTGATGTTCTGGTTCAGCGACAGGCCGTGATACTGGCTGACGAACTGGAACAACGGCGCTTCGCCCAGTCCTTCCAGAAATACCGGTTCATGATGCGACAGGACTTTGACATCGAGAAAGTTGCCCTTGGGATCAAGGGCGATCAACAGATTGACCGGGACTCCGGAAAATCCCGGCACCGGTGCCAGATCAATCGATTCGAAGGCGTAGCCGACCAGCTCATTGGCGGTCGCGTTTTGACGGAACAAGGGCCATACCGGAATATCGCTGGCTTTGTCAGCGACGATCAGCGGTGCCGGGAAATTTTTTACCATGGTATCGCGCGTCATCACGCCGGCGCTGACCTGTGACAGGCAACAGGAGGTAATCAATAGCAGCAGGACTTTGTTCCAGATATGCATGTGGCGGCCTTGGGCGGTGGCAAGCTGGTTGTTGTATGTGCGCGCGTCTGCTAGAAGACGAGAGCAAATCGCATGCCATCACTGACGGCGTGGTCAGCCCTGACGGTGTCCGGTCACGCGTGCCGGGGACGGTCAAAATCTGAACAGACGCGCACACAAGTGATCCGAATTTGCGCAGCCGGAAATGATCATTCCGGTTTGTATTGCGCCGCCGCATCCTGCGGTGGAAGTCGCAGCCGGCAAGGCTTTCGATGAGCGCCCGCACTGTCGGCCACTTCCTTGCCCGGGGTTTGCGGGGCAGTGTTTGGGTGGCCGCTGATGGCACGCGCTGACGGGCACGCATTTTGCCCTTAGCCGTGGGCATCGATATGCAGGTGCAGGACAGAAAATCCATTAGACAGAGGAGATACGGATGGACAAAAAATTGAATACATCATTGCGCGCATTGCTGGCACTGGGGGCGATCGCGGGGGCCGGGGTACAACAGGCACAGGCACAATCATCGGTCACCATTTACGGCGTGATCGATGCCGGCGTGGTGATGGTGAATAACCAGAAAACGGCGAATGGCGGCAGCGGCACCGTGGTGGGCCTGAGCACGGGCGGTCTGAGCCCCAGCATCCTCGGTTTCAAGGGCAGCGAAGATCTCGGTGGCGGCCTGAAAGCCAATTTCAATCTGGAAGGACATTTCGTTTCGACCACCGGTGAGGGTGGGCAGTGGGGCGGCCTGTTCGGACGCCAATCGAATATCGGCCTGTCCAACAGCCTCGGTTCGGTCACGCTCGGTAAACAATACTCGCCGGCGGTGCTGGCGTTTGCCGCCACTGATCCGCGCGGTTTGAAAGAAACTTTTTCCGGCCTGATTTCCTGGGCGCTGACGCAAAACCCGTTGAATGGCGGCGCCGCAGCGGCACCTGCCAACTCGAATTCGGTGATTGATGTGTTCGTGGCCAACGCAGTCGGCCTGAGCACCAAAGTCGGTGACGTCAATCTGAGCGGTTCCTACAGTTTCGGCGAACAGGCCGGCAGCATGAGCGCCAATCGCGTGATTGCACTGGGCGCGACCTATACCGGTCCGGTCACCTTGTCGGCCGCGTATCAGACCGAGAACGGCCGTCCCACTGCCACCCTTGGCGGCACCGGTGCACAGACCCGCAAATACAGCGTCGGTGCAGCCTATACCATGGGCGACGCGACCCTGACCGGCAACTATCTGAATGACAAGAATACCGATCCGGCGACGGGTTCACGGCTGGCGCAGTATCACGTGTATGGGCTGGGTCTGAATTATCGTACCTCGGTGGCGAATACGGCGACGCTGGCGTTTTACTATTCCACCAACAAGGATGGCAACAGCGATACCTCGCGCACCTGGATACTCAGTGATGACTATGCCTTGTCCAAGCGCACCACTCTGTATGGCCTGATTGCCGGCGTCAATGCCGGCAGCGGTTACACCGCCGGTGCGCCGTTCGGCATTGCCAACAACAATGCCTTCCTGGCGGCAGCGGGAAAAACCACGACGGCAATTCAACTGGGCATCAAACACGCGTTTTGAACCTGTGGATGTGATCTGCCGCAGGTGTTCTGCCTGCTGAGACAGCCGACCGGGAAGGCGGGAACCGCAGGTTCCTCCCTCCCGGTTTTTTTATGCCTGGCTGCCGGCAGCAGCAGGGTGCTTGAACAATTTGGGACAGTCGGCCGCCGATGTGTTCAAAAATATGACAGTCGGGTTGCGGCGGTGACAGCCGCCGAAAATCAATCCGGTTGCCGGCAACGGGCTACGGCGCAGGGCCGGCGACCGCTGCGGGTTCTGGCATGGCGATTGCTGATAGGTACCTGTTTCCGGAGGTGCCGCCCCCGGAGCTTTCAATGACACATATCAACAGGAGGATGACATGAATCTGGCAGATATCAGCAAACTGGGTGTGAAGAACCCGTTCAAGCAACGTTACGACAACTATATCGGCGGCAAATTTGTGCCACCGGTCAATGGCGCTTACTTTGAAAACATCACGCCGGTCACCGGCAAGGCATTTTGTGAAATCGCCCGTTCCACCGCAGAAGATATTGAATTGGCACTGGATGCTGCACATGCAGCAAAAGCCAGTTGGGGCAAAACCTCGCTGGCTGATCGCGCGAATATCCTCAATCGCATTGCGGACCGCATGGAAGCCAACCTGGAATTGCTGGCGACTGCTGAAACCATCGACAACGGCAAGCCGATCCGGGAAACCATGGCGGCCGATATTCCGCTGGCGATTGATCACTTCCGTTACTTTGCCGGTTGCATCCGGGCGCAGGAAGGCAGTGTCGCTCAGATTGATTCCGAAACCTATGCGTATCACTTCCATGAGCCGCTGGGCGTGGTCGGTCAGATCATTCCATGGAATTTCCCGATCCTGATGGGCGTATGGAAAATGGCGCCGGCACTGGCTGCGGGCAATTGCATCGTACTCAAACCAGCCGAGCAGACTCCGGCCTCGATTCTGGTCTTGATGGAGCTGATCGGCGACCTGTTGCCGCCAGGCGTGTTGAATGTGGTCAACGGCTTCGGTCTGGAAGCGGGCAAACCATTGGCGTCCAGCAAGCGCATCGCCAAGATCGCGTTCACCGGCGAAACCGGTACGGGCCGCCTGATCATGCAATACGCTTCGCAAAACCTGATTCCGGTCACGCTGGAGCTGGGCGGCAAGTCGCCGAACATTTTCTTTGCCGATGTGATGGATCAGGACGATGCATTCTTCGACAAGTGCCTGGAAGGCTTTGCCATGTTTGCGCTGAATCAGGGTGAAGTATGTACTTGCCCGTCGCGGGTACTGATTCAGGAATCGATCTACGACCGCTTCATCGAGCGCGCCATCAAACGGGTAGCAGCGATCAAGCAGGGCAATCCGCTCGACAAGAGCACCATGATCGGCGCGCAGGCTTCGCAAGAACAGTTGGAAAAAATTCTGTCCTACATGGACATCGGTCGTCAGGAAGGCGCGCAAACCTTGCTCGGCGGCGCTCGCCAGACACTGAACGGCGATCTCGAAAGCGGCTATTACGTGCAACCGACGATTTTCAAGGGCCACAACAAGATGCGCATCTTCCAGGAAGAAATCTTTGGCCCGGTGGTATCGGTCACGACCTTCAAGGATGAAGCGGAAGCGTTGGAAATCGCCAATGACACGCTGTACGGTCTGGGCGCCGGATTGTGGACGCGTGACGGTTCGCGCGCGTTCCGTGTCGGTCGTGCGATTCAGGCTGGCCGCGTGTGGACCAACTGCTATCACCTGTATCCGGCGCACGCGGCTTTCGGTGGTTACAAGCAATCGGGCATCGGACGTGAAAATCACAAGATGATGCTGGATCACTATCAGCAAACCAAAAATCTGCTGGTGAGCTACAACCCGAACGCCATGGGTTTCTTCTAATCAATGCAGGCCACGGCATATCGACAGGTATGCCGTTTTTTTGTGGAGAACTCATGACGCATTCCGTCATTGCACGCGTGATCGCCACCGACGAGGCCATTACCTTTATCCGTAGTCTGCATGAACAGCACGGCGCGCTGATGTTCTTTCAGTCGGGCGGCTGTTGTGATGGCAGTTCGCCGATGTGCTACGCGCTCGGCGATTTCGGACTGAGCGATACCGATGTCTTCATGGGGCTGCTGGACGGCGCGCCTTTTTACATGGGCGCCGAGCAGTTCGAGTATTGGAAACATACCCAACTCATCATCGATGTCGTACCGGGAATGGGAGGCATGTTCTCGCTCGACAATGGCACCGGAAAGCGCTTTCTGACACGGTCGAGATTGTTTTCCGATGCAGAGTATGCGCAGGTAGAAATGACGTCGGCGCAAACCGGACCAGAAACAGCCACGCCCGCGGCAGCAGCAAAGTCGTCGTAATTGTCTTGTTCCAGAGCGTGACAATTGCCCGCTTTTGGAACAGAAAAAATCGTTTCATGCGGCTGCCAGCGCAGGAAATCGCTCACATGCAGTTGGCACGCGGTTTGCCTGTACAGAGTCGGCTTCACAACATGAATTCAAAAACAGCGTACTTGAACAATTGATGCAAAAAAACAGGAGGATGACATGCAAAGAAAACTGATAGCAAGCTTGTTGGGTGTGGCGCTGAGCAGTGCAGCGCCAGCCGTGGTGTATGCCGCCGGCGTCACCGACGCCATGATCGCCAAGGACGCCACCAATCCCGGCAGCGTCTTGTCGTGGGGCATGGGAACACAAGGCCAGCGCTTTTCGCCGCTGACCCAGATCAATACCAAGACCGTCAGCAAACTGGTGCCGGCGTGGTCATTTTCTTTCGGCGGCGAGAAACAGCGCGGCCAGGAATCGCAGCCGCTGATTTATAACGGCAAGATGTTCGTGACCGGCTCGTACTCGCGCATCTATGCAGTCGACATGAAAACCGGCAGCAAGCTGTGGAAGTATGAACATCGTCTGCCGGACGGCATCATGCCGTGCTGTGACGTGGTCAATCGCGGCGCGGCACTGTACGACAATCTGGTGATTTTCGGTACGCTGGATGCGCAATTGATTGCGTTGGACCAGGATACCGGCAAGATTGTCTGGAAAGAAAAAGTGGATGACTATGCTGCCGGTTATTCGATGTCGGCAGCGCCGCTGATCGCCAAGGGCTTGTTGCTGACCGGCGTTTCGGGCGGCGAGTTCGGCGTGGTCGGACGGGTCGAGGCGCGGGATCCGAAGACCGGGCAACTGGTGTGGAGCCGGCCGATGATCGAAGGCCACATGGGCTACAAGTACGACAAGGACGGCAAGGCCACGGAAAACGGCATTACCGGCACTACCAACAAGAGCTGGCCCGGCGATTTGTGGAAGACCGGCGGCGGCGCGACCTGGCTCGGCGGCACCTATGATCCGACGACCGGCCTGGCTTATTTCGGCACCGGTAATCCGGCGCCGTGGAACAGCCACCTGCGGCCTGGCGACAATCTGTATTCGGCCTCTACCGTGGCGCTCGATATCGACAGCGGCCAGATCAAGTGGAGCTATCAGACCACTCCGCATGACGGCTGGGATTACGACGGCGTCAATGAATTCGTCACGTTCGACATGGATGGCAAGCGCATGGGCGGCAAGGCTGACCGCAACGGCTTCTTCTATGTGATCGACGCCAAGGATGGCAAGCTGCAAAACGCCTTCCCGTTCGTCAACAAGATCACCTGGGCTTCCGGCATTGATCTCAAGACCGGCCGTCCGAAGTTCCTCGACAAGGGCCGTCCGGGCGATCCGACCAAGGGCGAAGAAGGCAAGAAGGGCGCTACCGTGTTTGCCGCACCGGCGTTCCTCGGCGCCAAGAACCAGATGCCGATGGCCTACAACCCGCAAACCAAATTGTTCTATGTACCAGCCAATGAGTGGGGCATGGATATCTGGAATGAGCCGGTCAGCTACAAGAAGGGCGGCGCTTTCCTCGGGGCCGGTTTCACCATTCATCCGCTCAATGAAGATTACATCGGCGCCATGCGTGCGGTGGATCCGAAGACTGGCAAGATCGTCTGGGAAATCAAGAACAACGCGCCGCTCTGGGGGGGCGTGATGACCACTGCCGGTGGCCTGGTGTTCTACGGCACGCCGGAAGGTTTCCTCAAGGCAGTGGATGCCAAGAGCGGCAAGGAATTGTGGAAATTCCAGACCGGTTCCGGCGTCGTGGCGCCACCGGTGACCTGGAAAGACGGCGATACCCAATACGTCGCCGTAGTTTCCGGCTGGGGTGGCGCGGTGCCACTGTGGGGCGGCGAAGTGGCGAAGAAGGTCAACTTCCTGGAACAGGGTGGTTCGGTCTGGGTCTTCAAGCTGGCAAAATAAATGTGGCAATGAGGTAGCTGCTGCCTGTCGTGATACAGGCAGCAGGAGCAGCAATCCGATTTTTCGAATGTAATCAACGACGGCAATTCTCCAGGCTGTTGAGGCATGGCACCCGCTTCCTTGCTCGTGCTTGAGCAGTTTTGGCTGGCGACTGCGGTCGTCAGCCATTTTTTTGTCCGCGCTGCCAGGGACCGGTTGGCCAGCTGATTTACGCAACAATTCTTCACAGGCAGGATAGACATGAACGACATCACCGAACTGACACCGTTAAGCGGCATGTTTCACCCACCCGAAAAATTCGTCGACCATGCCGCCATTTCCGGCATGGCTGCTTACCGCGCTTTGTGCGCGTCGGCCGCGCAGGATGACGAAAAATTCTGGGGCCGGCTGGCGCTGGAACATCTGCAATGGGAAACACCGTTTTCCGATGTGCTTGATGAATCGGATGCACCGTTTTACCGCTGGTTTCAGGATGGGCGTCTGAATGTTTCCTGGAACTGCCTGGACCGCCATGTGCACAATGGCAACGGCAACAAGACCGCCATCATGTTCGAGGCCGATGACGGCCACACCTCGTCGGTGACGTATCAGCAATTGCATCGCACGGTGTGCCGGTTTGCCAATGCGCTCAAGTCGATGGGCGTAGGCAAGGGCGACCGCGTGGTGATTTACATGTCGATGTCGATCGAGGGCGTGGCCGCGATGCAAGCCTGCGCCCGCATCGGTGCGATTCACTCAGTGGTGTTTGGCGGCTTTTCCGCCAAGTCGCTGCAGGAACGCATCATCGACGCCGGTGCGAAGGTGGTGATCACGGCCGATCAGCAAGTGCGCGGCGGCAAGTCCTTGCCATTGAAGGCGATTGTCGATCAGGCGCTGGCCGCGGGCGGTTGCGAGTGCGTCGAACGGGTGATCGTGCATCGCCGTACCGGCAACGAGGTCGGCTTTGATGCTGCGCGCGATGTCTGGCTTGATACGCTGCTGGCGCAGCAATCCGACGACTGCGAACCGGAGTGGGTGGACGCCGAACATCCGCTGTTCATTCTCTACACCTCGGGTTCGACCGGTACCCCCAAGGGCGTGCAGCACGCGTCCGGCGGTTTCTTGCTGTGGGCCACGCTGACCATGAAGTGGACCTTCGATATCAAGCCGGACGATATTTTCTGGTGTACTGCCGACATCGGCTGGGTCACCGGCCACAGTTACATCGCTTACGGGCCGCTGTCGGCCGGCGCGACGCAAATCGTGTTCGAAGGCGTGCCGACCTATCCCGATGCCGGGCGCTTCTGGCACATGATAGAAAAACACCGGGCGACGATTTTCTACACGGCACCGACCGCGATCCGTTCGCTGATCAAGGCTGCCGATACCAATCCGGCAGTGCATCCGGATCGTTACGACCTGAGCAGCCTGCGCTTGCTGGGTTCGGTCGGCGAACCGATCAATCCGGAAGCCTGGCTCTGGTATTACCGCCACGTCGGTCGTACTCAATGCCCGATTGTCGATACCTTCTGGCAAACCGAAACCGGCGGTCACATGATCAGCCCGATGCCCGGCGCCACGGCGATGGTGCCGGGTTCCTGCACGTTGCCATTGCCCGGCATCATGATCGGCGTGGTGGACGAAACCGGCAGAGATTTGCCGGATGGCGAAGGCGGCATTCTGGTGGTCAAGCGTCCGTGGCCATCGATGATCCGCACCATCTGGGGCGATCCGCAACGGTTCCGCAAGAGTTACTTTCCTGATGAGTTGGGCGGCAAATTGTATCTGGCCGGCGATGGCGCAATTCGCGATGCCGCTACCGGCTACTTCACCATCACCGGCCGCATCGATGACGTCCTCAATGTCTCGGGCCACCGCATGGGGACCATGGAAATCGAATCGGCACTGGTGGCGCATCCGCTGGTGGCGGAAGCCGCAGTGGTAGGCAAGCCGGATGCCACCACCGGCGAATCGATCTGTGCGTTTGTGGTGCTCAAGCAAGAACGTCCGGGCGGTGAAGATGCCTTGCGCATTGCCAGCGAGTTGCGCAACTGGGTGGCGAAAGAAATCGGACCGATTGCCAAGCCCAAGGAATTGCGGTTTGGCGACAACTTGCCGAAGACCCGTTCCGGCAAGATCATGCGCAGGTTGTTGCGGGTGCTGGCGCGCGGAGAGGAAATTACCCAGGATGTTTCCACCTTGGAGAATCCCGCCATTTTGGCCCAATTGAAAGAGGTAAGGTGACGGCAGGGACCGGAAAGTCTGGCAAGCCGGAATCGAATTAAATGTAGCTGCAAATACTGATTGAAGTTTTAAATATTTGTAGCTACACTAATTCGCATGGAAATCACGTTCGATCCCTTCAAGGATGAAATCAACTGTGCCAAACATGGAGTTTCACTCGCCATGGCGGTACATATCGAATGGGATTGCTTGTACGTCGTGCCGGATATCCGGTGGCAGTACAGGGAACAGCGCATGGTCGGTATCGGCTACTTAGGCTTGCGCTTGTATGTTGTCGTATATGTTGATCGTGATGAGGTGCGCAGAATTATCAGTCTGCGCAAAGCCAATCGACGAGAGGTAAATAATTATGCCCAAGCTTAAATCCGGCACCATTGTGCCAAATGCAGAAGAAGACCAGGTCATCACCGCCGCCGCCCTCGGTGACCCCGATGCCCAACCACTGACCAGCGAACAACTGGCCACTCTGCGTCCGGCGCGTCCGCGTGGCCGGCCTGCCGGCAGTGGCAAGAAGGTGCAAGTCACCGTGCGTTTCGATGAAGACCTGATCGCTGCCTTCAAGGAAGAGGGCGACGGTTGGCAAACCAGAATGAATGACGCCTTGCGCCAATGGCGGCGCGAACATCGCTGACCTGCTGAACTCCTGAACTTTCACCAAGCCGCAGCCTGCGGCTTTTTTTTCGTCCGTATTTCCGCTCGCATCACTTGGCCATTGCTGCTGATAACCGGTGCCTTATAGCAACAATGTTCCGCAGCGAAATAATCCTTTGCATTCAAATTTGAATGAAAATATAATCTCCATTCAGATTTGAATAATAAAAATCAGTACCAAGCGCTTCGCCCCTTACGCTTTGTGACAGGAAAACGTCTTGAACCGACACGCTCAATCTGCCGGCATCGCACCTCGGATTTCCCGCCACGGCCTGGGATCGCTGGCCCGGCCGGCGGCGTTGGCGTTTGTAGCACTGATTTACCTTTTTATGCTGAGCCCTTTGCTGTTCGTACTGTGGCTCAGCTTTTTTAATGACGCCATCATCAGCTTCCCGCCCTCAGGCTATACCTTCACCTGGTATCTGAGCGCCTGGAACAATCCGGCATTTGCCAATGGCTTTGTGTTGAGTGCCAAGGTCGCTGCCGTGACGGCGGTGTTCAGCGTGTTGCTGGGCACGCTGGCGGCACTGGCGCTGCATCGCTACCGGTTTCGCGGCAGTGCGCTGGTCAATTCGCTGTTGCTGTCACCGCTGGTCGTGCCCGGCATCGTCGCCGGCATTGCGGTGTATCTGTTCTATCTGAGTGCCGAAAACGTGCTCGACATCGATATCGTCGGCACCTACAGCGGACTGGTGGCGGCGCATATTGCGCTCACCATTCCGTGGACGCTGCGGCTGGTCACCGCCAGTCTCGGCAGTCTCGATCAGACGGTGGAAGAAGCCGCCCGCAACCTCGGTGCCAACAGTTTTCAGACGCTGGTGTGCGTGACGCTGCCGATGCTGCGGCCGGCCATCGTTGCTTCAGCCTTGTTCAGTTTCATCGTCTCGTTCGAAAACCTTGAAGTCACATTGCCGCTGGTCGGACCGGGGCACACCACCTTGCCGATCGCCATCATGCAGTACCTGGAGTTCAACATGGATCCCACCATTGCCGCCGTATCGGCAGTGCAGATCATATTGCTGGGTATCGTGATGCTGGTCACCGATCGTTTTGTCAAGCTGAGTCAAGTGGTATAAAAATGGCCAAAATTTCCATCAGGAATTTGAAGAAGCAGTTCGGTGCATCGGTGGCGGTGTCCGACTTTTCGCTCGATATCGAAGACGGCGAGATGGTGGCATTTCTCGGTCCCAGCGGCTGCGGCAAGACGACGACGCTGCGCATGGTGGCCGGCTTCATCGAACCGACTGCCGGTACCATCGAGATCGGCGGCCAGGATGTGACCCGGGTACCACCGCACAAACGCAATGCGGGCATGGTATTCCAGCGCTATGCCTTGTTTCCGCACATGACGATTGCCGAGAATGTCGCGTTTGGTCTGGAAATGCACAAGGTGCCGAAAGCCGAACGCACGGTGCGCGTCAAGCAGGCGCTCGACATGGTGCGTCTGGATGCGTATGCCGACCGTTATCCGCGCCAGCTTTCCGGCGGTCAGCAACAGCGGGTCGCGATTGCGCGGGCGCTGGCGATTCAACCCAAGGTGTTTCTGCTCGACGAACCACTGTCGAATCTGGATGCCAAATTGCGGGTCGAGGTGCGCGAAGAAATCCGGGCGCTGCAGCAACGGCTTGGCTTGACCACGATTTTTGTCACGCACGACCAGGAAGAAGCGCTGACCATTGCCGACCGGCTGGCCATTATGCACGACGGCCGCATTCAGCAAGTCGGCACCGCATCTGATTTATATGAACGACCACAAAATCGTTTCGTGGCGGACTTCCTCGGCAAGATGAATTTCTTCGACGGGGCGCTGACTGCCGATGGCAATTTTGCCACTACCGCCGGCACCGAGTTGCCGGTCGGAGCCGTCACCGGTAATGCCAGTGCCGTCGGCGTGCGGCCGGAGCGGGTGACACTGGAGCCGCTGACCGGCAACCTGCATGCGCGTACCGGTATTCCGGTCACGATTTCATCGCTGGTATACATGGGCGCACTGATCGAAATCAGAACCCGTACTGTCCACGGCGAAACCATTGTGGCCCAGATTCAGAATGGCGCCGACACCAATCAAGCCTGGATGACCCCCGGCGAACTCGGGCTGGCCCGTTTTGCGCCGCGCGACTGTGTCTTTTTCAATGGGTAAGCGATGAGCGGATCTGTCATGCCGGTGCCGTCATCCGGCAGCAAAGTCAATCCGGGAGCGTTGCTGGCAGTGCCGGCTTCCTTGATCGTGATACTGGTGATTGTCCTGCCGGCGCTGCAATTGTTTCGCTACAGCTTCAATCATTACGAGGCCGGGCAAATGATGCAGGCCGCGTTCACGCTGGAAAACTATGTGCGGTTTTTCAGCGAACGCTATTACCTGAATATTCTTGGCGATACGCTCAAGGTGGCCGCGGTCTGTACGCTGTTGTCATTGCTGTTCGGTTTTCCGGTGGCGTATTTTCTGGCGCGCACGCAGAGTCGTTACAAAAGCATTCTGGTGATCTTGCTGGTATTTCCGCTGCTGGTCGGCAATGTGGTGCGGGCCGCCGGCTGGATGGTCATTCTCGGCAATGCCGGTTTCATGAATGCCTTGCTGATGGCAATGGGCATCATTGATCAGCCGGTGCGGTTGTTGTACACCCCGCTGGCGGTGATCATGGGCACCACCGGCGTGGTCTTGCCGTACATGATCATCACCTTGCAAAGCGTACTGGAAGGGATTGATCGTTCGGTGGAAGAGGCGGCGCGTAATCTGGGCGCCGATAATACCCGTGCATTCCTGCGCGTGACCTTGCCGATGTCGGCCCCCGGGGTGGCTGCCGGCACCATGTTGGTATTCATCCTGTGCATGAATGCCTATGCCACGCCGGTGCTGCTCGGTGGTACCTCGCTGACCATGATGGCGCCGGCGATTTACGGGCAGATTGCCCAGGCTTCGAACTGGCCGTTCGGTGCCGCGCTGGCATTGATTTTGATGGTGGTGACCTTGCTCATGGCGCTGGGCGCCAACTGGCTGATCCATCGGCGCTATGCCAACACCATGATGACCTGAGGTTTCAGGACGTCCTTACGATTTTACTGAGGTTGCACTATGGATTTCCGACATATTGATGCTTTCCGCGCGGTCATGCTGACGCGCTCATCGACCAAGGCGGCGCAGTTGCTGGGCACTTCGCAGCCCGGCATCAGCCGTCTGATTGCCGATCTCGAACGCACCACGCAACTGACCCTGTTCAGCCGCGAACGCGGCCGGCTGGAACCGACCGAGACCGCCGTCGAATTGTTCGGTGAAGTACAGCGCCGGTATGCCGGACTCGACAATATCCGCGAATTTGCCCTGAGCCTGCGCAATCCGGACGAAGCCATCATCCGTGCCGGCAGCGTCATGTCATTCGGACTCGGCTACTTTGCCCGCGCCATTGCTGAGTTCCACAAGACCCATCCGTCCATCAGAGTCGCGCTGACCACCGGCTTCTCGACCGAAATTCGCGATCACGTGGTAGCGCGCACGCTGGATCTGGGCATCGTGACCGATCAGGTTGACCTGAGCGAGACCGATGCCATTTCCATCGCCAAATTGCCGGCGCTGTGCGCCTTGCCGGCACAGCATCCGCTGGCACGCAAGTCGGTGATCCACGCGCTCGATTTGCACGGGTGCAATTTCATTTCCTACGAAGCCGCCGACATGATCCGCTGGGGTGTCGATGATTTGTTCCGCGAAGCCGGCGTGACACCGCAGGTCACGGCATCGGTGCGTTACTCGGTGAATATCTGCACGCTGGTACGTGAACAGGTCGGGGTGGGACTGGTGCATCCGGTCGCGGCATATGACTTTCTGGAAAGCGACGGCATTGTATTCCGTCGCTTCGAACCGGCGATGACGTTCCATTCGATTCGTATCAAGCCGCGTACCCCGGCGGCATCGGCGCAAACCGAAGCGCTGCTCGATGCGCTGGATCGCACGCTGGTAAAAACCATCGCTGACGTCGAAGCGCATCTGTAAGCGCAGCCGTCAAGCACCCCGATTTCTGTAGTGAAACCGCTGTATCGATGCAATCTCGCAGTGTCCCGAAAGTATGAAAACCTTACCGGAGAAAAAAGTGAGCATGAATAAATACGATCGTCGTTCCTTCCTCAAAACGGCCGGCGCCATGGCCGCCATTCCTGCCGTTGCTTCCTTGCCGGGACTGGTGTACGCGGCCGATGCTGCTGAATCGAACGTGGTGGTCGGCACCTGGGGCGGCGATTATCAACGCTTGCTGCAGCAATATATCGATCCGCTGATCAAGAGCAACGGTCTCACTGCGGTTTACGATTCGGGCAGCGCACTGGCGCGCCAGACCAAGATGCGCGCGGAAAAGAATGCGCGTCGCAGCAGTCTCGATGTCTCGCTGCTGCGCGACAACGACATGTACCAGATGTTTGCGGAAGCCACGACGGTATCGGTGGATGCGGCACTGGTGCCAAATCTGGCGCACGTCATCCCGGCGTTCAAGCGTCCTTATGCCGTGCCGCACATCTTCAGCGCCCTGGTTTTGCTGTACAACCCGGAAAAGGTGAAGACCCGTCCTGATGGCATGCAAGCCTTGCTCGATCCGGTCTACAAAGGCCGCGTCGGCGTCATCGACGATCAATATGATTATCTGACGCTGGCCGGTTCGCTGGCCGCCGGCGGGACGGTCAAGGATCTGGAAACCGGACGCAAATTCCTGCGTGCGCTCAAGGACAACGCACCCAAGGTATATCCCTCTACCGATGCACTGGCAGCAGCACTCAAGAGCGGCGAAATCTGGTTGACCCCGGCCTGGAAGGCGCGCGCATTGCAATGGAAAAAAGCGGGTCTGTCGATTGATTATGTGGTGCCGAAAGAAGGCGCGTTGCCGGCGACGTTCGAAGCGACGGTGGCGATTGGCAGCAAGAATCGCGGCGCCGGTTTTGCTTACATGAATGCCATGCTCAATCCGGGGGCGCAGCGTGCGTTTGCCGAAACCATGGGCTATGCGCCGACCATTCAGAATGCGGCCTTGCCGCCGGAGTTGCAGCGCGCAGTCGGCTTCACCGGCCCTGAAATGGACCGCATGATGACAATCGATTTCGATCTGTTGATGAAAAACAAGAGCGCGATGCTGGATTTCTGGAACAAGGAATTCCGCGCCGGGCTCTGACCACTGAACTTAGCTACTCAAGGAGAATGCATTGTTAATATTGACCAATAACGAAGGCAAATCGGGCATCGGGGAAACCGCGCGTTTGTTGCAGGCCGGCGCGGCAGGACTGGATGCCATCGAGGCCGGCGTACGGCTGGTCGAAGATGATGAAACGGTGCGCACAGTGGGGCGTTGCGGCTGGCCGAATCTGCTCGGTGAAGTAGAGCTGGACGCCTCCGTCATGGATGGCGATACCTTGCGTACCGGCGCCATCGGTGGCCTCAAGGGCTTCTTGCATCCGGTCAGTGTGGCGCGGCAGTTGTTGCAGCGCTTGCCGCATGAGTTGCTGATCGGTGAGGGCGCAGCGCATTTCGCCCGGGAAATCGGCGCCGAAGCCGGCGACCTGATGGATGAGCGTTCGCGCAGTGCCTGGCGGCGCTGGTTTCTGGCCGAAGTCACGCAAGCCGATCAGCAAACATGGCCGGACGTGGCGCTGGAAAAATACTGCCACAACGCCATCGATCCCGAAATCGGACGCGACACCACGGTGTTTCTGGCACTCGACGCCAATGGCTCGTTGTCTTCCGGCACCAGCACTTCAGGCTGGGGTTGGAAGTACCCGGGTCGTCTCGGCGACAGCCCGGTGATCGGTGCCGGTTCTTACGCGGACAGCCGTTATGGTGCCTGCGCTTGTACCGGCGCCGGTGAAATGACGATCCGTGCCGGCACTGCACGCGCCGTGGTGCTGTACATGAAAATGGGCATGAGCGTGGAACAGGCCGTGGCCGAAGCGGTGGAAGACATGCGCGCGCTCAAGGGCGGCCTGATCAGCCGGGTCACCATTCATGCCGTCGACAAACATGGCAACCATCAGGTAACGGCGGTCAACGGTTTGCCGGAAAACCATTACTGGTTGTGGAAAGAGGGCATGGCAGCACCGGAAGCATTCCCGGCGCACATCGTCTCGATTTCAGATGATGAGCCGCAAAAGAAACGCGTTGCAATGACGGTGTACGCGCAGTAACCCAACCCGTTGCCGCGCTCGTCACCGCCATCAGCGATGGTGACGGGGGCGGAAGCCGTCATTAGAAAAATCGTTGCGAATTCGCATCAGTCCTGAACAATATCGGCTGCAACTCTGCCACCGGTTTGCTGCGCGCGTGCATCACGATCTTCGTCACGTCGCCGTGCCGTTCCGACTTGGCGCAGACCGGGTCGGCAGCAGCGGCATCGCCGGTCAGTGCGAAGGCCTGACAGCGGCAGCCGCCAAAATCCTTTTTCTTTTCGTCACAACTGCGACAGGGCTCCTGCATCCAGTCGTCGCCGCGGTATTGGTTGAAGGCGTTGCTGCGTCGCCAGATGTCTTCGATGCGGTAGTCGGTGACATTCGGATAGCGGATGCCGGGCAGGCTGCGCGCAGCGTGGCAGGGCAGTGCGGTGCCGTCGGCGCCAATGGCCAGAAATACCGAACCCCAGCCATTCATGCAGGCCTTGGGACGTTCTTCGAAATAGTCGGGTACCACGAACAGAATTTTCATCTGGTTGCCGATGCGGCTGCGGTATTCGTTGACTACCGCTTCGGCATGCTCGACTTGTTCGCGGGTCGGCATCAGATGGGCGCGATTGATCATGCCCCAGCCATAGTACTGGGTATTCGCCAGTTCCAGATATTCGACTTCCATTGCCAGCGCCATGTCGATGATGCGTGCCACGTGGTCGAGGTTGTAGCGATGCAGCACGACATTGAGCACCATCGGATAATCGTAGCGTTTGATCAGTGCGGCAACGCGCGATTTGAGGTCGAAAGTCTTGGTGCTCGACAGGAAGTCGTTCATTTCCCTGGTCGAATCCTGGAACGAAAGCTGAATATGATCCAGCCCGAGTTGCTTCATGCGCGCAATGCGGCTTTCATTGAGACCGATGCCCGAGGTGACCAGATTGGTGTAATAGCCGAGTCCGTGCGCGGCACCGATCAGTTCTTCGAGATCGTCGCGCAACAAGGGCTCGCCGCCGGAAAATCCGAGTTGCGCCGCGCCCAGCTTGCGCGCCTGCTGCATCACGTCGATCCACTGTGCGGTGCTGAGCTCGTTGCGATTTTCGGCATAGTTGAGCGGGTTGTAGCAAAACACGCAATGCAGCGGACAGCGATAAGTCAGCTCGGCCAGCAGCCACAGCGGCGGCGCAACGCCGGCGGTGGTGTCAGGAAATCCAGTTGCGCTCATTGGCGATCCGTAAGAAATCATCGACATCGGGTTGTAGGCCGCTGACTGAGAAGGCGCGTTCGAGGTCGAAGGTGATGCCGGCGACATCGCGTTCACCGTCGCACAGCTTGAGAATTTCGGCAGCGCTGCGATTGAGCTTGACCATGCCTTCCGGATACAGCAGCACGTAATTGCCTTGTGCTTCTTCCCATTGCAAGCGGAACAGGCGCGAGAGTCGGGGTTTGTCTGGCAGTGTCGTCATGATGTCAATTACTGGAAAGTGGCGGTTTGAATGAGTGGCCCGGTCAGGGGTACGCTTTGTCGATGGCGTCCAGCATGCTCCACAACACATCGAGCTTGAATTGCAGGATTTCCAGTGCGCGCTCCTGCTGCACGCGGGTGACGAAATGATCGAGCGTCACCTGCAAACCATGTTCGACATCGCGTTCGGCCAGCGAGATACGGCTGCGGAAATACTGCAAGCCGTCAGACTCGATCCAGCGGTAGTGTTGCGGCCAGTTGGCCAGCCGGTCTTTGTGAATTTTCGGTGCAAACATTTCAGTCAGCGAAGAGCAGACTGCTTCTTGCCACGGCGCGCGACGGGCAAAGTTGACATAGGCATCGACCGCAAAGCGCACGCCGGGCGCGACATGCTGCAACGACCATAATTCCTCGCGCGGGATGCCGGCGGCGCTGGCCAGCCGGCTCCACGCTTCGATGCCACCGGCGTTGTCTTCCCAGCCATCGTGGTCCAGTATGCGTTGTACCCACTTCCTGCGGGTTTCCCGATCCGGACAATTGGCGATGATGGCGCCATCTTTTTGCGGAATGTTTATCTGGTAATAAAAGCGATTGGCGATCCAGCCGCGTACCTGATCAGGATTGAGCAAGCCATCGTTCATCTTGACGTTGAACGGATGGTGGATGTGATAGCCGGCACCTTTGGCGCGCAAGCGGGATTCAAATTCGGCACGCTCCCATGCCGGTAATGTTGCTGTGGCGGCGAGCTGCTTCATAGTTCGATTTCCATTCCATCCCAGGCGACCTCGATGCCGTGCTGCGTCAGCGTGGCGCGTTCGGCAGAATCTTCATCGAGAATCGGGTTGGTGTTGTTGATGTGAATCAGGATCTTGCGGGCATCGCTGATCGTATCGAGCACCTCGATCATGCCGCCCGGACCGGATTGCGGCAGGTGTCCCATGTCGGCGGCTTTCTTCTTTGAGAAACCGAGTCTGATCATTTCATCCTCGGTCCAGAACGTGCCGTCGACGAGAATGCAGTCGGCAGCATGCATCGCAGCCAAGACATGCGGTTCCAGTTCGCCGAGGCCGGGCGCGTAAAACAGCTTTTTGCCGGTCTTGCGGTTTTCGATGATGAGGCCAAGATTGTCGCCCGGTTGCGGCAACTCGCGATGCGGCGAATACGGCGGTGCCTTGCTGGTCAGCATCAGCGGCGTGAAACGGATGTCTTCGATTTGCGGCAACTCTTGCGGCATCGGTGTCTGATTGGGCGCCAGCACATGCCATTGCACGCGGCAGTAATGTGACAGTACATGTACCAGCGGCAAACCGCCGGTCAGATCATCCCAGACCGCAGCCGAACAATACAGTGGCAGTGGCTTGCCTTCGCGCAGCATCAGCAAACCGGTGACATGGTCGATCTGGGCGTCCATCAGCATCACGGCCGCGATGCCGGTGTCGCGCGTGGCGCGTGCCGGTTGCAGTGCCGGCGTCGCCTTGATCTGGGTCAGGATGTCGGGCGAGGCATTGATCAGCAGCCAGTCGCGGCCATTGGACGATACTGCAATCGATGATTGTGTGCGCGGTCTGGCGTTGATAACGCCCTCGCGTACCCCTTTGCAGTTGCGGCAATTGCAGTTCCATTGTGGGAAGCCGCCGCCTGCTGCAGAACCTAATACGATTATTTTCATTATGTGCCGGGGTCAGGTCCGGGAGCAGACGCGGCAATCGTTGTACGACTGCCGCGCATTCCCGGATGTCAGGGAATTAACGATTGGCGATGTACATCGTGATTTCAAAGCCAAAACGCAGATCGGAAAACTCAGGTTTGCTCCATGTCATGCTTGTCTCCATCAATGGGTTGAAAAAAAACCAGGTACGATTGGTGATTGCATGTCAGCATCGTGTTCATGTTCTCTTACCACTGACGCAATCATGTCGATAAACGCAAGTTCCGTGCCGAAGCCTGATCCCGTTCCGTTGCGCTCCGGCCATCTCCCGGTCGGTGCCGGCCACCGTGTGTATTTCGCCGAATTCGGTCGCACCGGTGGTCCGGTCAGTGTGGTGTTGCATGGCGGCCCCGGCAGCAGCAGCCAGTGGTCCATGCTGGATTGGTTCGACCTGACGCAACAGCGGGTGGTGTTGTTCGATCAGCGCGGTGCCGGTCGCAGCCTGCCGGCCGGTGAGCTGGCACACAACACT
>NZ_LFLS01000004.1 GCF_001189915.1 Herbaspirillum autotrophicum | reverse complement strand
CTCTTTAAAGGAAAACCATGTCAGTTCCTAGCCAAAAAATCCGTATTCGCCTGAAGGCATTCGACTATCGTCTGATCGACCAATCCGCACTGGAAATCGTCGAAACAGCAAAGCGCACTGGCGCTGTCGTCAAGGGCCCGGTCCCGCTGCCAACACGTATCGAACGTTTCGACGTTCTGCGTTCGCCGCACGTCAACAAGACATCGCGCGATCAGTTTGAAATCCGTACGCACCAACGTCTGATGGATATCGTTGATCCTACTGACAAGACTGTTGATGCACTGATGAAGCTCGACTTGCCAGCCGGCGTCGACGTTGAAATCAAGCTGTAATAAGTAGAATCTGTTGGAAAAAAACACAAATTAGTAGTGAATCTGCATAAAGTTGTGTTATGTGAGTAATCGAGCTATAATGCTCGGCTTCGATACGAGTGCGCAAATTGTGCACTCGTAATTATTGGTAGTACAAACATCAGCCCCGCCCAATCGCAGGCGGGAATGGAGAAAACAATGAGCCTGGGCCTTGTTGGTCGTAAGGTTGGTATGATGCGTATCTTCACGGAAGACGGGGATTCAATTCCTGTGACCGTGCTGGATGTGTCGAACAACCGCGTGACTCAAATCAAAACACCTGAAGTGGATGGTTATTCCGCTGTTCAGGTCGCTTACGGTCAGCGTCGCGCTTCCCGCGTGACTAAAGCTGCTGCCGGTCATTACGCCAAAGCTGGCGTTGAGGCTGGAACCGTTCTGAAAGAATTCCGTATTGATGCAGCCAAAGCTGCCGAACTGAAGGCAGGCGACGTCGTCGCAGCAAGCCTGTTCGAAGCTGGTCAGAAAGTGGACGTGCAAGGCGTGTCCATCGGTAAGGGCTATGCTGGTACGATCAAGCGTTATCACTTCGCTTCCGGTCGCGCATCTCACGGTAACTCCCGTTCGCATAACGTGCCAGGTTCCATCGGTATGGCGCAAGATCCAGGTCGTGTTTTCCCTGGTAAGCGCATGACCGGTCACTTGGGTGACGTTACACGCACTGTACAAAACCTCGAAATCGCACGCATTGACGCTGAGCGTCAACTGTTGCTGGTCAAGGGTGCTGTTCCAGGTGCAAAGAACGGCCAAGTTATCGTGTCGCCTGCAGTTAAAGTTAAAGCCAAGAAGGGAGCCTAATTCATGGAACTCAAGCTCCTGAATGATCAAGGTCAAGCAGCATCGAATGTTGCAGCTCCGGATACGATTTTTGGTCGCGATTACAACGAAGCGCTGATTCACCAGGTAGTGGTGGCGTATCAGGCAAATGCTCGTAGCGGTAACCGCAAGCAAAAAGATCGTGAAGAAGTGCACCACACGACCAAGAAGCCATGGCGTCAAAAAGGTACGGGTCGTGCTCGTGCCGGTATGTCGTCGTCGCCACTGTGGCGTGGCGGTGGTCGTATTTTCCCGAATTCGCCAGACGAAAACTTCTCGCACAAGGTCAACAAGAAGATGTATCGCGCAGGTATCTGCTCGATTCTGTCCCAGTTGGCTCGCGAAGGCCGTTTGTCGATCGTCGAGAATTTCTCGGTGGAAGCGCCAAAGACCAAGCTGCTGTCACAAAAACTGAAGGGCATGGGATTGGATTCCGTGCTGATCATCACCGACAATCTGGAAGAGAACCTGTTGCTGGCATCGCGCAATTTGCCAGGCGTTCTGATTGTTGAGCCACGTCAAGCGGATCCGGTTTCCCTGGTTTTTTACAAGAAAATTCTGATCACCAAGCAAGCACTGGCTAAGATTGAGGAGTTGCTGGCATGAACGCAATCGTGAAACATAGCGAAGAGCGCCTGTTGAAGGTGCTGCTGGCGCCGGTGATCTCTGAAAAAGCTACCTTCGTTGCAGAGAAAAACGAGCAAGTCGTTTTTCTGGTAACGCAAGATGCGACCAAGCTGGAAGTCAAGGCTGCGGTCGAACTGCTGTTCAAGGTCGAAGTTGAATCCGTGCAAGTCGCGAATCGTCAAGGTAAGCAAAAACGTTCCGGTCGTTCGATCGGTCGTCGCAACCACACACGTCGCGCATTTGTAAGTTTGAAGCCCGGTCAAGAAATCAACTTCTCCGAGGAGGCTAAATAATGGCACTCGTAAAAGTCAAACCAACCTCGCCAGGTCGGCGTGGTATGGTCAAAGTCGTTAATAGCGACTTGTACAAGGGCCGTCCGTTTGCCGGCCTGATCGAGAAGAAATCCAAGACTGCCGGTCGTAACAACAACGGTCATATCACTACTCGTCATATCGGTGGTGGTCACAAGCAACACTACCGTGTTGTCGATTTTCGTCGCAACAAGGACGGCATCGTGGCCAAGGTTGAACGTATCGAATACGATCCAAACCGTACAGCGCACATCGCTTTGTTGTGCTACGCGGATGGTGAGCGCAAGTACATCATCGCTCCCAAGGGTCTGTCGGTCGGCGATCAACTGTTGAGCGGCGCAGAAGCGCCAATCAAGTCGGGCAATGCACTGCCGATCCGCAACATTCCTGTCGGTACAACCATCCACTGCGTGGAAATGTTGCCAGGCAAGGGTGCTCAGATCGCACGTACTGCCGGCGCCGGTGTGGTGCTGATGGCGCGTGAAGGTACTTACGCTCAGGTACGCTTGCGCTCCGGCGAAGTGCGTCGCATCCATATCGAATGCCGTGCAACGATCGGTGAAGTCGGCAACGGCGAACACAATCTGCGCAAAATCGGTAAAGCTGGTGCAATGCGCTGGCGCGGTGTGCGTCCGACAGTTCGTGGTGTGGTCATGAATCCGGTCGATCACCCGCACGGTGGTGGTGAAGGTAAGACTGCAGCAGGTCGTCATCCGGTTTCGCCGTGGGGTCAACAGACCAAGGGCAAGAAGACACGCAGCAACAAGCGTACGACTTCAATGATTGTCTCGCGCCGCGGCAAGAAATAAGGATAAAACATGACACGTTCATTGAAAAAAGGGCCGTTTTGCGACGCTCACTTGGTAAAAAAAGTTGAAACCGCACAAGCGACCAAAGACAAGAAGCCAATCAAGACTTGGTCCCGTCGTTCGACAATCATGCCGGATTTCATCGGTTTGACGATCGCGGTACATAACGGCAAGCAGCACGTGCCGGTCTATGTTTCCGAAAACATGGTTGGTCATAAGCTCGGCGAATTCGCGCTGACCCGTACGTTCAAGGGTCACGCCGCCGATAAGAAGGCTAAGAAATAAGGTCCGATGATGGAAACTAAAGCTACTCTGCGTGGTGTGCACCTGTCGGCCCAAAAGGGCCGTCTGGTTGCAGACCTGATCCGCGGCAAAAAAGTTGATCAGGCACTGAATATCTTGGCCTTCAGCCCGAAAAAGGGTGCGGTCATCATCAAGAAGGTTCTGGAGTCCGCAATCGCGAACGCCGAACACAATGATGGTGCTGACATCGACGAACTGACAGTCAAGACGATTTATGTCGAAAAAGGTACGGTCCTCAAGCGCTTCACAGCGCGTGCAAAAGGCCGTGGTGATCGTATTTCCAAGCAATCCTGTCACATTTACGTGACTGTCGGAAACTAAGGAGTCACGATGGGACAGAAGATTCATCCAACCGGTTTCCGTCTTGCGGTCACACGTAACTGGGGATCACGTTGGTATGCCGGCAACAGCAATTTTGCCGAAATGCTCAACGAAGATCTGAAGGTTCGTGCTTACCTGAAGACAAAACTGAAGAACGCTTCGGTTGGTCGCGTCGTTATCGAGCGTCCGGCGAAGAATGCCCGCATTACCATTTACAGCTCCCGTCCAGGTGTTGTGATTGGTAAAAAAGGCGAAGACATCGAAGTGCTGAAGTCGGCACTGGCGAAGTTGATGGGCGTGCCTGTGCACGTCAATATCGAAGAAATCCGCAAGCCTGAAGCTGACGCGCAATTGATCGCTGATTCGATCGCGCAACAGTTGGAAAAGCGCATCATGTTCCGTCGTGCAATGAAGCGCGCGATGCAAAATGCAATGCGTTTGGGCGCGCAAGGTATCAAGATCATGTCGTCCGGTCGTTTGAACGGCATTGAAATTGCGCGTAAGGAATGGTATCGCGAAGGCCGCGTGCCTCTGCATACTCTGCGCGCAGATATCGATTACGGTTTTGGCGAAGCGCAGACTACCTACGGCATCATTGGTATCAAGGTCTGGGTCTACAAGGGTGATCGTCTGGCAAATGGCGAATCGCCAGTGTTGGTCGGTGAGCCGGAAGACGACAAGAAGCGTCGTGGTCCACGTCGTGACGATGGCAAGCCAGGTGCTCGTCCTCGTTCCAAGACTGGCGCACCTGGTGGTGCACCAGCTGGTGCCAAGCGTGCTCCACGTGCGCCTCAAGCTGCCGATGCCGGTGTATCGGCCGAGAAAGCAGGAGAATAATCATGCTGCAACCAGCACGTAGAAAATATCGTAAAGAACAAAAAGGTCGTAATACGGGTATATCGCATTCACGCGGTACAGCCGTATCGTTTGGTGAGTTCGGTCTGAAGGCAGTTGGTCGTGGTCGTATCACGGCGCGTCAGATCGAAGCAGCTCGTCGTGCTATGACCCGTCACATCAAGCGTGGCGGTCGTATCTGGATTCGCGTTTTCCCGGACAAGCCAATTTCCCAGAAGCCTGCTGAAGTGCGTATGGGTAACGGTAAGGGTAATCCAGAATATTACGTGGCAGAAATTCAGCCGGGTAAGATGCTGTACGAGATGGACGGTGTTGACGAAGCTCTGGCGCGTGAAGCGTTCCGCTTGGCAGCAGCCAAATTGCCATTGTCGACGACTTTCGTTGTTCGTCAAGTCGGTCAATAACAGGAGCGGAATATGAAAGCATCAGAACTCCGCGGTAAAGATGAGGCTGCACTCGCTAAAGAACTGAATGAGCTGTTGAAGGCTCATTTCAGCTTGCGCATGCAAGTGGCGACACAGCAACTGAACAATACTGCACAACTGAAAAAAGTACGTCGCGACATCGCACGTGTGAAGACAGTAATCAATTCGAAGGATGGTCAACAATGAACGATCAAGTGAAACAAGCGCTCAAGCGCACGCTGATTGGCAAAGTTGTGTCCGACAAAATGGATAAGACTGTTACCGTGCTGATCGAGCGTCACGTCAAGCATCCTCTGTATGGCAAAATCATCGTGCGTACCAACAAGTACCACGCTCATGATGAAACCAACCAGGCGAAGACCGGCGACACAGTAGAGATCCAGGAAGGTCGCCCAATCTCCAAGACTAAAGCCTGGAGCGTGACGCGCGTTGTACAAGTGGCACAAATAGTTTAAGTATCGCTTGCCCGCTCAGCATTTGGATGACATAATGCTGAGCTTCTTTCCTTGCTTCTTGGTGTTTGGCAAGGAAAGAAATACAAGATGCTTTACGTAGCTTAATCGTCCCCTAACTAGCGAGTTCGCTTGCTAACAGGACCAAGACTGACCGTTTTTCACATTGTGTGCATCACGGATTAAGTTGGGAAAGAAAATATCATGATTCAAACTGAAAGCCGGCTCGAAGTGGCCGACAACACCGGTGCGCGCGAAGTTTTGTGCATCAAAGTCTTGGGTGGTTCCAAGCGTCGTTACGCAGGTATCGGTGACGTGATCAAAGTTACCGTGAAGAGCGCAGCTCCACGCGGTCGCGTCAAAAAAGGTGAAATTTATAACGCTGTCGTCGTTCGTACCGCCAAGGGCGTGCGTCGTCAGGATGGTTCGTTGGTCAAGTTTGATGGTAATGCTGCAGTGCTGCTGAACGCCAAGCTTGAGCCGATTGGTACTCGTATTTTCGGGCCAGTTACTCGTGAGCTGCGTACAGAGCGCTTCATGAAGATCGTCTCTCTGGCGCCTGAAGTTCTGTAAGGAGTGGTCATGGGTAAGATTCGTAAGAACGATGAAGTCATCGTGTTGACCGGTAAAGATAAGGGCAAACGCGGTGTGGTAACTCAACGCGTTAGCGCTGATTACGTTGTTGTTGACGGCATTAATGTTGCTAAGAAAGCGACTAAGCCGAATCCAATGACTGGTGCAACTGGCGGCATTGTCGATAAGCTGATGCCAATTCATGTGTCGAATATTGCGTTGTTTAACGCAGCATCCGGCAAGGCTGATCGTGTGGGTTTCAAAGAAGTGGACGGCAAGAAAGTCCGCGCTTACAAATCCAGCGGCGAAGTCGTTAAGGTTTAATAGATCATGGCACGTCTCCAAGAGTTCTATAAAGAAAAGGTCGTTGCCGACTTGACTGCTAAGTACGCTTATAAGTCGGTAATGGAAGTTCCGCGCATTCTGAAAATCACATTGAACATGGGTTTGTCGGAAGCGGTTGCGGACAAGAAGATCATCGAGCACGCTGTTGGCGATCTGACCAAGATTGCAGGTCAGAAGCCAGTCGTTACCAAGGCGCGTAAAGCGATCGCGGGTTTCAAGATTCGCGAAGGCTATCCGATTGGTTGTATGGTGACATTGCGTGGCGCTCATATGTATGAGTTCCTGGATCGCTTGATCACCGTGGCGCTGCCACGCGTACGTGACTTCCGCGGTGTTTCCGGTCGTGCGTTCGACGGTCGCGGTAATTACAATATCGGTGTGAAAGAGCAAATTATTTTCCCCGAAATTGAGTACGACAAAATCGACGCGCTGCGTGGTCTGAATATCAGTATCACGACGACAGCGAAGACCGACGACGAAGCGAAAGCGCTCCTCGCCGCATTTAAATTTCCGTTCAGAAACTGAGGCTGCCATGGCGAAACTGGCACTGATTAACCGTGAACAAAAGCGTGCAGATCTGGTAAAGAAATATGCCGGCAAGCGCGCTGAGTTGAAGGCTATTATCGACGACCAATCCAAGTCGGAAGAAGAACGTTACGAAGCGCGCCTGAAGTTGCAAGCGCTGCCGCGTAATTCGGCTCCGACGCGTCAACGTAACCGTTGCGCACTGACCGGTCGTCCACGTGGTACTTTCCGTAAATTCGGATTGGGCCGTATTAAGGTCCGTGAAATCGCCATGCGTGGTGAGATTCCCGGTTTGACAAAAGCTAGCTGGTAATAGGAGAAGATGCAATGAGTATGAGCGATCCTATCGCCGATATGCTGACCCGTATCCGCAATGCGCAAGTAGTGCAAAAGACGACAGTGGCAATGCCATCGTCGAAGGTGAAAATCGCGATCGCCAACGTCCTCAAGGACGAAGGTTACATCGAAGATTTCGCTGTTGCTGAAGCAGGTGGCAAGGCAGAATTGAAGATTGGTTTGAAGTATTACGCCGGTCGTCCGGTCATTGAGCGTCTTGAGCGCGTATCCCGTCCAGGGCTGCGTATCTACAAGGGCAAGGATGAAATTCCTAATGTGATGAACGGCCTTGGTGTGGCGATTGTGTCCACTCCACGCGGCGTAATGACAGATCGTAAAGCACGCGCAACCGGTGTCGGTGGCGAGGTGATTTGCTACGTGGCCTAAGGAGTGCAATATGTCTCGTGTTGGTAAAATGCCGATTGCACTGCCAAGTGGCGCGGAAGCGACCATTTCTGCAGCGCAGATCACAGTAAAAGGCCCTTTGGGCACCCTTTCGCAGCCATTGACTGGCTTGGTGAAAGTGGCGAACAACAATGGCACGCTGAACTTCGAAGTGGCTGATGACAGCCGCGAAGCAAATGCGATGTCCGGTACCCTGCGTGCGTTGGTCAATAACATGGTCAACGGTGTCACAAAGGGTTTCGAAAAGAAGCTGAACTTGGTTGGCGTGGGTTTCCGTGCACAAGCACAAGGCGACAAGCTGAATCTGTCGCTGGGCTTTTCGCACCCGATCGTACATCAAATGCCACAAGGCATTAAGTGCGAAACACCGACTCAAACCGAGATCTTAATCAAGGGTATCGACCGCCAGGTAGTCGGCCAGGTCGCCGCTGAAATCCGTGCATATCGTGAGCCAGAGCCATATAAGGGCAAGGGCGTTCGTTATTCGGACGAAGTGGTTGTACTCAAAGAAACCAAGAAGAAGTAATAGGGGTTGACGATGGACAAGAAACAATCACGTCTGCGCCGCGCGACTCAAACCCGTGCCAAGATCGCAGAATTAAAGGTGAATCGCCTGGCCGTGCATCGTACGAATACGCACATTTACGCCAGCGTAATCGGCCCCGACGCAAATGTATTGGCTTCGGCATCGACGTTGGAAGCAGAAGTGCGCCAACAGTTGGCTGGTCAATCCGGCAAGGGCGGCAATGCTGCCGCTGCTACGCTGGTTGGCAAGCTCGTTGCTGAAAAGGCGTTGAAGGCTGGAGTGACCGAAGTCGCGTTTGACCGCTCCGGTTTCCGTTATCACGGTCGCGTCAAGGCGTTGGCTGAAGCTGCGCGTGAAGCCGGCCTGAAGTTCTAAGGAAAATCATCATGGCAAAAATGCAATCCAAAACGCAAAGCGACAAGCCAGATGACGGCATGCGCGAAAAAATGATCGCGGTGAACCGTGTGACCAAAGTGGTCAAGGGCGGCCGTATCATGGGTTTCGCTGCGCTGGCAGTTGTTGGTGACGGCGATGGTCGTATCGGCATGGGCAAGGGCAAATCGAAAGAAGTGCCGGTAGCTGTGCAGAAGGCGATGGAAGAAGCCCGTCGCAAAATGATCAAGGTCACACTGAAGAACGGCACTCTGCAACATACAGTGTCCGGCAAGCACGGCGCATCATCGGTGTTGATGCAGCCAGCCAAGGACGGTACCGGTGTTATCGCCGGCGGTCCAATGCGTGCGATTTTCGAAGTGATGGGCGTAACCAACGTCGTGGCGAAGTCGAATGGCTCCACCAATCCGTACAACATGGTTCGCGCTACACTCGACGGTTTGTCCAAAATGAATACTCCATCAGAAATTGCAGCCAAGCGCGGCAAGTCTGTTGAAGACATCCTGGGTTAAGGTGAAACAGATGGCAAACACAGTTAAAGTCCAGTTGGTCAAGGGTTTGATCGGCACTCGCGAATCGCACCGTGCGACCGTACGTGGCCTCGGCCTGCGTCGCGTGAATTCGGTTTCGACACTGGAAGACACGCCTGCAGTGCGCGGCATGATCAACAAAGTGTCCTATCTTGTGAAAGTGGTGTCGTAAGCCGCTGGCTTGCGAACGGAGCAAATCATGGAATTAAACAACATCCAACCCGCAGATGGCGCCAAGCACTACAAGCGTCGCGTAGGTCGTGGTATCGGTTCGGGCCTGGGCAAGACAGCCGGTCGCGGACACAAGGGTCAGAAATCCCGTTCAGGCGGTTTCCACAAGGTCGGTTTCGAAGGCGGTCAGATGCCTCTGCAACGTCGTTTGCCAAAGCGTGGTTTCAAATCGCTGGCAACCCCGTTCAAAGCAGAAGTTCGCTTGTCCGATCTGGAAAAACTCCCAGTTGGCGAAGTCGATATCCTGGCATTGAAGCAAGCCGGTGTCGTTCCTGAACTGGCCAAAGTCGTTCGCATCATCCTGTCGGGCGAATTGACCAAGAAAGTCACTGTCAAGGGTTTGATTGCGACCAAGGGTGCGAAGGCTGCTATTGAAGCTGCCGGCGGCTCGGTTGCGTAATCTGACGATTGACGCGGAGCATTAATTGGCGACTACCCCTCAACTTGCTAAAGGCGCTGCAAAAGGTTTCCCCTGGGGCCGTTTGTGGTTTTTGCTGGCAGCATTGGTTGTATATCGCATCGGCGCACATATTCCTGTTCCAGGAATTGACCCGACGCAATTGGCGCAATTGTTCAAGCAGAATCAGGGTGGCATTCTGGGCATGTTCAACATGTTCTCGGGTGGTGCTCTGTCCCGCTTCACGATTTTCGCACTTGGTATCATGCCGTACATTTCGGCATCGATCATCATGCAATTGTTGTCGGTTGTGTCACCGCAGCTGGAAGCGCTGAAGAAGGAAGGTGAAGCGGGGCGTCGCAAGATTACCCAGTACACCCGTTACGGCACTTTGTTGCTGGCAACGTTTCAGGCTCTGGGCATTGCTGTTGCACTCGAGTCGCAAGCCGGTCTGGTGCTGGATCCAGGCCTGGCGTTCCGATTCACGACAGTAGTGACGCTGGTAACCGGTACGATGTTCCTGATGTGGCTGGGTGAACAAATTACTGAGCGCGGACTTGGTAACGGCATTTCGATCATCATTTTTGCCGGTATTGCTGCAGGTTTGCCGAATGCACTGGGTGGCTTGTTTGAGCTGGTGCGTACCGGATCGATGAATGCGCTGTCGGCGATTCTGATCTGCCTGATCGTGGCCCTGGTCACATTCCTGGTGGTCTTTATCGAACGCGGTCAACGCAAGATTCTGGTCAATTACGCCAAGCGTCAGGTCGGTAACAAGATTTACGGTGGTCAAAGCAGTCATTTGCCACTGAAGCTGAATATGGCAGGCGTCATTCCTCCTATCTTCGCTTCGTCGATCATCTTGTTCCCGGCAACGATTACCAGCTGGTTTACATCCGGTGACACCACCAATCCTTTCATTCGTTTCCTGAAAGATTTGGCGGCATCGATGGCGCCAGGTGAGCCGATCCACGCTTTGTTGTACGCAATTGCTATTGTATTTTTCTGCTTTTTCTATACTGCGCTGGTGTTCAACAGCAAAGAAACTGCAGATAACTTGAAGAAGAGTGGTGCCTTTGTCCCGGGGATTCGTCCAGGTGAGCAGACCGCACGCTATATCGACAAGATCCTGATGCGCCTGACGCTGGCCGGTGCGGTGTATATCACGCTGGTGTGTTTGTTGCCCGAGTTTCTGATCGCACGCTGGAAGGTACCGTTCTACTTCGGTGGTACATCCCTTCTGATTATTGTGGTCGTGACGATGGACTTCATGGCGCAGGTACAGAATTATGTAATGTCGCAGCAGTATGATTCGTTGCTTCGTAAAGCGAATTTCAAGGGCGGTATGACCTCACGATAAGTGAGGGTATGGCCCAGGAACGAGTTGGCGAATGGCAAAAGTCGATGTTATCCAGATGCAAGGCGAGGTTCTGGAAAACCTTCCGAATGCGACATTCAGAGTTAAGTTGGAAAACGGACATGTTGTACTAGGACATATTTCCGGCAAGATGCGGATGAACTATATTCGCATCCTGCCAGGAGATAAGGTAACGGTGGAACTGACTCCTTATGATTTGAGCCGGGCACGTATTGTGTTCCGTACCAAGTAAGAGTGAAACTATTGAAAGAAAGAGGGCCACAATGAAAGTGCTCGCATCAGTCAAGCGGATCTGCCGCAACTGTAAGATCATCAAGCGCAAAGGCGTAGTTCGTGTTATCTGCACAGAACCGCGTCATAAACAGCGCCAAGGTTAATTTAACGTTATTGATCGAGGAATAACGCATGGCACGTATTGCAGGGGTAAATATCCCCAACCATCAGCACACTGTTATCGGCCTCACGGCTATCTACGGTGTTGGCCGCCCACGTGCGCAAGAAATTTGCGCCAACACGGGTGTTTTGACCACTAAGAAGGTCAAAGATCTGGACGACAACGAACTGGAAAAGCTTCGCGACGAAATTGCAAAATTCGTTGTTGAAGGTGATCTGCGTCGTGAGCTGTCGATGAACATCAAGCGTTTGATGGACCTCGGTTGCTATCGTGGCATGCGTCATCGTAAGGGCTTGCCTTGCCGTGGCCAACGTACACGTACCAATGCGCGTACACGCAAGGGACCGCGTAAGGCCGCTCAATCGTTGAAGAAATAATACCGCCTGACGCAAGTCGTTCGGATTCAAGGAAATAATTATGGCAAAAGCCCCAAATAACGCCGCAGCAGCACGTGTGCGCAAGAAAGTTAAGAAGAACGTAGCAGAAGGTATCGCTCACGTTCACGCTTCGTTCAACAATACCATCATCACGATCACTGATCGCCAAGGTAATGCTTTGTCTTGGGCAACTTCTGGTGGTGCAGGTTTCAAGGGCTCGCGCAAATCGACTCCGTTCGCTGCACAGGTAGCTGCCGAAGCCGCTGGCAAGGTTGCAATTGAATGCGGTATCAAGAACCTGGAAGTACGTATCAAGGGCCCTGGTCCTGGTCGTGAGTCCGCAGTTCGTGCACTCAACAATCTCGGTATCAAGATCACCCAGATTCAAGACGTGACACCAGTTCCGCACAACGGTTGCCGTCCGCCGAAACGCCGTCGCATCTGATTCTGGTGTAAACTCTCGTGGTTTACAGTCAGTAAACTACCCGCCAATGAACTTGGCGGGTTTTGTTCTTAAGCCCACCGTTTGATAGCAGGCAGATCAAACTAGCGCCCGGACTGTGTACCGGACGTCATATCTACAAAGGAATTATCGTGGCACGTTATATTGGACCAAAAGCAAAACTCTCCCGCCGCGAAGGCACCGATCTGTTCCTCAAGAGCGCACGTCGCTCGCTGGACTCCAAGTGCAAACTGGACTCCAAGCCTGGTCAACACGGTCGTACTTCCGGTGCTCGTACTTCGGACTACGGTAACCAACTGCGCGAAAAGCAAAAGGTCAAGCGTATGTACGGCGTGCTCGAGCGTCAATTCCGTCGTTATTTCGCAGAAGCGGACCGTCGCAAGGGCAACACCGGCGAAACGCTGTTGAAGCTGCTGGAAGCGCGTCTGGACAACGTTGTCTATCGTATGGGTTTCGGCTCGACTCGTGCTGAAGCGCGCCAACTGGTGTCGCACAAGGCGCTGACCGTCAACGGTATCGTTGTCAACATCGCTTCGTACCAAGTCAAGGCTGGTGATGTTATCGCCATTCGTGAAAAGGCGAAGAAGCAAGTGCGTATCGCTGAAGCGCTGTCGCTGGCTGAGCAATCCGGTTTCCCTGCATGGGTTTCCGTTGATGCCAAGAAGCTGGAAGGCACTTTCAAGACTTCGCCGGACCGTAACGAAATCGCCAACGACGTCAACGAATCGCTGATCGTCGAACTGTATTCCCGTTAATCAGTTTTCCCGGCCCGCCGGTCATATCGACCGGCGGGCTTTTTTCGTAATGCCATCAGCCTTATCGGTGTAATGAGCCGAGGGTATTGAAAAGGACATTTCATGCAAAATAGTTTGTTGAAGCCACGTATCATCGAAGTCGAAGCGCTCGGCGCCGGTCACGCCAAAGTCGTGATGGAGCCATTTGAACGCGGTTACGGCCACACACTGGGCAACGCATTGCGCCGCGTCCTGTTGTCCTCGATGATCGGCTACGCGCCAACCGAAGTGACCATCGCTGGTGTTGTGCACGAGTACTCGTCGCTCGACGGCGTGCAGGAAGATATCGTTGATATTCTGTTGAACCTGAAGGGCGTTGTGTTCAAGTTGCATAACCGCGACGAAGTGACACTGACCCTGAAGAAAGAAGGCGAAGGCGTTGTGCTGGCATCGGATATCGATCTGCCGCACGATGTTGAGCTGATCAATCCGGATCACATCATTGCCAATCTGACTGCCGGCGGCAAGCTCGACATGCAGATCAAGGTTGAAAAGGGCCGTGGCTATGTGCCAGGTAACGTTCGCCGTCTGAGCGAAGATGCGAACAAGACCATCGGTCGTATCATTCTGGACGCATCGTTCTCGCCTGTCCGTCGCGTGTCGTATGCCGTTGAATCCGCTCGTGTGGAACAACGTACCGATCTGGACAAGCTGGTCATCAATATCGAAACCAACGGTGTGATCACGCCGGAAGAAGCGATCCGTCAATCGGCCCGCGTTCTGGTTGACCAACTGAATGTGTTTGCCGCACTGGAAGGTACCGAAGCAACTGCAGAAGCGCCATCGCGTGCACCGCAGGTCGATCCTATCCTGTTGCGTCCGGTCGACGACCTGGAACTGACAGTGCGTTCCGCGAACTGCCTGAAAGCCGAAAATATTTACTACATCGGCGATCTGATCCAGCGCAGCGAAAACGAACTTCTGAAGACGCCGAATCTGGGCCGCAAGTCCCTGAACGAAATCAAGGAAGTACTGGCATCGCGCGGTCTGACACTGGGCATGAAGCTGGAAAACTGGCCACCAGCCGGTCTCGAGAAATAATATGCGATAATAGCGGGCTGCCATTCGTGGCAGTTCGTTATTTGCAGCATCCTGTAGCACCTGTTTTCATCATCATACCGGTCCGCGGCACAGCAACAAGGTGTCGATCGAAGAACTGGATTAATACTAACCGAAAGGAAATATCATGCGTCACCGTCACGGTCTCCGTAAACTGAATCGTACTTCCTCGCATCGCCTGGCGATGCTGCGCAACATGACAGTATCCCTGCTGCGCCACGAAGCAATCAAGACAACTCTGCCAAAAGCAAAAGAACTGCGCCGCGTCGTTGAGCCAATTCTGACTTTGGGCAAGACTGATACACTGGCAAACAAGCGTCTGGCATTTTCCCGCCTGCGCGATCGTGAAATCGTCGGCAAGCTGTTCTCCGAACTGGGTCCACGCTACGCTGCACGTAACGGCGGCTACCTGCGTATCCTGAAAATGGGTTTCCGCGTCGGCGACAATGCACCGATGGCTTTTGTTGAACTGGTTGATCGTCCTGAAGTGACTGACGAAGCCGATGCGCCAAGCGTCGAGTAATTCCGGTCATCAGTAGCGAAGAAAAGCCAGGCTTAGCCTGGCTTTTTTATTGGGTGCCGGGATCAGAAAATATGGATAGAAGACATGCAGGAATTACCCATACTCAGCGTTAACGGACTCTACAAGACCTACGGCAACGGCAGTGCGCGTACCACGATTGTCGACGGCATTTCCTTTTCATTGAAACGCGGCGAGTGCTATGGCTTGCTGGGCCCCAACGGCGCCGGCAAGACCACCACGCTGCGTCTGTGCCTGGGATTGACGACTCCCGATGGCGGCGATATCCAACTGGCGGGAAAGCCGGTACCGGCCCAGGCAAGAGCTGCACGCATGCAGGTGGGCGTAGTGCCGCAGGCAGACAATCTCGATCCGGATTTTACAGTGCAGGAAAACCTGCTGGTCTACGGCCGCTACTTCGGCATCGCCGATGCCGTCATGCTGGAACGGATACCCGAACTGTTGATATTCGCCAATCTGCAAGCCAAGAAGGATGCGCGTATCGGCGAGTTGTCCGGCGGCATGAAACGTCGTCTTACGCTGGCCAGAGCCCTGGTCAATGACCCCGACATCATTTTCATGGACGAGCCGACCACCGGCCTCGATCCTCAAGCCCGGCACATGATCTGGGAGCGTCTCAAAAGCTTGCTGTCCAAAGGCAAAACCATTTTGCTGACCACCCATTTCATGGATGAAGCCGAGCGCTTGTGCGACCGGCTGGCCGTGATTGATCATGGCAAGATGATTGCCGAAGGCTCGCCGCGCTCCTTGATCGTCGAGCATATCGAAACGCAGGTGGTGGAAGTCTACGGCGAGAGTGCCCGTGCCTGGGGTGAACGCCAGGGCAAGGAACTGGCGGGACGCATCGAATACAGCGGCGAAACCGTGTTCTGCTATACCAACAGCGTACAACTGCTGCTGTCCAGCCTGCAATACGCGGAAGGCGTGCGTTATATGCATCGCCCGGCCAATCTGGAGGATTTGTTCCTGAAGCTGACCGGTCGCGAGATGAGGGATTGATATGAATGCCACATATGCGATACCGCGTTTCTCTACGCGTTTTTACCCGATCTGGAGACGCAATTTTCTGGTCTGGAAAAAACTGGCGTTTGCCAGTGTCATCGGCAATATTGCCGATCCCCTGATCACCCTGATTGCATTCGGTTACGGCCTCGGCAGTTTGCTCAGCCACGTTGGCGGTGTGCCCTATCTGCACTATCTGGCATCCGGTTCGATTTGCATGTCGGTGATGATGGCCGCCTCATTCGAAGCCTTGTACTCGGCGTACTCGCGCATGAGCGTACAGGGCACCTGGGACGCCTTGCTGAATGCGCCGCTGGCCCTCGACGACATCGTGCTCGCAGAACTGTTGTGGAGCGCCACCAAATCGTTGTTCAGCGGTGTCGCCATTCTGGGCGTGATCTTCGCGCTCGGCATCGGCCTGCATCCGCAGGTCTTGCTAGTGCTGCCATTGCTGTTTCTGATCGGGATGACGTTTGCCGCGCTCGGTCTGATCATGAATGCGCTGGCGCGCGGTTATGATTTCTTTACGTATTATTTCACGCTGATCCTGACGCCGATGGTGTTCCTGTCGGGCGTGTACTATCCTGTGACGCAATTGCCTGACTGGCTGCAGCTGATCTCGCGCATCTTGCCGCTGGGTGCTGCAGTCAATCTGATTCGGCCGTTGATACTCGGCACCTGGCCGCCGCATCCGGTGATGGATATCGCCATTTTGTGCATGTATTGCTGCGGCGGATTTTATGTGGCAATGATTCTGACCCGGCGCCGTTTCTGAGCCGGCCGGAATTGCAGCGGGAGAGTGAAATGACAGTACCAGCGACAGCGGAACTGGCAGGGCAGGCATTATTGGTGATGGCCAATGTGCCGGATATCGCGGCGGCAACATCGCTGGCGCATATTCTTGTGGAACAAAGGCTGGCCGCGTGCGTCAATATCTTGCCTGCGGTAAAGTCGGTCTACCAATGGCAGGGGAAAGTGGCGCAAGCCGAGGAAGTCAGTCTGCTCATCAAGACCACGCAAGCGCGCTATCCTGAGCTGGAAGCGACGATCAAGAAAAATCATGTCTATGATGTACCGGAAATCATTGCGTTGCCGATTACCGGTGGTTTGCCTGCTTATTTGCAGTGGCTCATTACAGAAACAAAGAAAGAAATGCATGTTTAAGCAATTGTCTGCAATCGTCCGCCGTCCGCGTGCGCTCCTGATGCTTGGTCTGTTCCTGGTGGCAGCAATCTTGTTGCAACCGAAGGTACGGGCAGAAGAGTATCTGGCGCCGGAAGTTGCATTCAGGTTTTCCGCCAGCATGGTCGACGCCAGGACTGCGGAAGTGGTGTACGACATTGCCGATGGCTATTACATGTATCGCGACCGTTTTCACTTCGCAGCACAGGGGGCAACGCTGGGAACGCCGGTCATTCCTCCGGGCAAAGTGAAGTACGACGAAAACTTCCAGAAGGAAGTGGAAACCTATCATCACCGTATCGCGATTCGCATACCGGTGGACGCAGCAGGCACTTTTCAACTGACCTCAACCGCGCAAGGCTGTGCCGATGCCGGTCTGTGCTATCCGCCGATGGATACGCCGGCGACCTTGTCGCCGGACGTGGTCGGCAAGTCCGTCGGTCCCGCCATTGCAGATGCCGCGCCGTCATCGCTGTCGGATCTCGAAGGCATTGCAGCGACATTGAAGAGTGGAAAATTGCTGGCGATTCTGTCCCTGTTTTTCCTGCTCGGCCTGGGACTTTCATTCACGCCCTGCGTGTTGCCGATGTTGCCGATCCTGTCGTCGATCATTGTCGGCGAAGGTGCGCAAACCAGACGTGGACGCAGCTTTCTGTTATCGGTGATGTATGCGCTCGGCATGGCACTGGTCTATACGATTCTTGGCGTGTCGGCCGGTCTGATCGGTGAAGGCTTGTCGGCCGCATTGCAAAATCCGTGGGTGCTCAGCCTGTTCGCGTTGTTGATGGTGGGCTTGTCGTTGTCGATGTTCAACGTCTACCAATTGCAATTGCCGGCGTCGCTGCAATCGAAGTTGAGCGAGGCTTCCGGTAAACAAGGCAGTGGCAAACTGGCCGGTGTATTCATCATGGGCGCGATCTCGGCATTGATCGTCGGCCCTTGCGTAGCGGCACCGCTGGCCGGCGCATTGGTGTATATCAGCCAGACCCGCGATGTGCTTACCGGCGGCAGCGCGCTGTTCGCGATGGCGGTCGGCATGAGTGTGCCGTTACTGTTGATCGGTGCCTCGGCCGGCACCTTGTTGCCACGCGCCGGCGTCTGGATGGAGTCGGTCAAGCGTCTGTTTGGCGTGCTGATGCTGGCCACTGCCTTGTGGATGGTATCGCCGGTGATTCCGGCATGGTCGTATGTCGCAGGCTGGGCCGTGCTGGGTATCGGTTACGGCGCTTATTTGTTGTGGCAGCCGCAGGCCAGTTGGGTAGCGCGCGCGTTCGGACTGGTGTTTGCCGCGCTGGGCCTGTTGCAACTGGTGAGTGTTGCAACAGGCGGCCGCGATGCCCTGACGCCGTTGTCACATCTGGGCGGTGCGCCGGCCGCGCATACCGAATTCATCCGGGTCAAATCGAGTGCCGAACTCGATGCTGCGCTGGCGAAAACCAACGGCAAACTGGCGATGCTCGATTTTTATGCGGACTGGTGCGTGTCATGCAAGGAAATGGAAAAATTCACCTTTACCGATGCAAGCGTGAAAAGCCGGCTGGCGGACATGGTATTGCTGCAGATCGACGTCACCGCCAATAATGCTGACGACAAGGCGATGCTCAGACGCTTTCAGCTGTTCGGTCCGCCGGGCATCATTTTCTTTGATGCCAAGGGACAGGAACTGGCGGGCAAGCGGGTCGTCGGTTTCCAGAACAGCGACAAGTTCTTGCAGTCATTGGATGCGCTGCGGTAGTTTCTGTATCAGTTCAGGAATTTGCCATCGCGTGAAATGGCCGTCATGTCGATGAATTTCGACCCTTCATGATTGGTGGCAGAAAACTGAATGCCGAAACCTCCGACATCGTAATTGTCATGCCGTATCGTTTCGAGCGCGCGAATGAATTTTTCCCGGGTCGGGTTGAGGCCGGCACGTCGCAATCCTTCCACCAGCACTTTGGCGGCAATGAATCCTTCGAGACTGGAGAAGTCGAGCGTCTGAATGCCGCTTTGGGCAAACGCTTTCTGATACTCGCCAACCACCGGGCGCGATACCTGCCATGGAAACGGCACGATCTGCGAGATCACCACGCCAGCGCCCTCGGTACCGAGGGTGCTGAGCAAAGCCTGACTGCCGATAAACGACATACTGTAAAACTGACCGCGATAGGATTGGGCACGCAAGGCCTTGATCAGTGCTGCGCTGGAGTTGTAGGTACTGACCAGCAACACGGCATCGGGGCGTAACGGCAGAATCGCTGCCACGGCTTCACTGACGTCGGTGCTGTTTTTTTGTACCGGTGTGGCGACCAGCAGCCTGCCGCCCTTTTCGCGCAGCTTTTCTTCAATCCCGGCCAGCCCGGTGCGTCCATAAGCATCATCCTGATAAAACACGGCCAGATTTTTCAGCCCCATGGTCATCAGTTGCGTCAGCAGAAATTCGATTTCATCACGGTGGCTGGCGCGGATATTGAATATCAGGCGATTGAACGGTGTGCGCAGAGAACCATTGCCGGACATCGGTGCGAAGAACGGAATTTTGGCCTTGCTCACCAGCGGAATGACGGCTTTGCTGGTAGGTGAGCCGACATAGCCGAACAGACCGAATACACGATCTTTCTCAATTAACTGCACGGTATTTTTCAGGGCCAGATCAGGATCATATTGATCATCGAGGGCGCGAATCTCTATCCGGCGTCCATACACACCGCCTTTGCTATTGATTTTATCCAGATAGACCTTGGCGCCGAGACTGAACTGAATCCCGAGTGGTGCGGTAGGGCCGGTAAATGCCGCCGACTGACCCAGCAAGATCTGGTTATCGGTAATGCCAGGCTCAGCCCGGGCCGCGGGCGAAAGCAGCGCGGCGAGCGTGATGCAAAGCAGGAAAACCGAATGTTTGCGACCAGCCATTTCCCCCTCCTCCTGATATCGACTGCAATGTCATATACGGTGTATGACAAATGGAAGAATTGATTATGGCCTCTATCGTAACATTGCTCTAGTTGATGAAACGGGCATCCGAAGAAATCGCTGTCATATCGACAAAGGCCGAGCCGCAATGGTGTTTCGCCGAGAAATTGATATTGAAACCGCCAATATCGTAATTGCCGGTGTTGATGGTACGCAGGGCTTTGATGAGTTTGCTCCGGGTCAGATGTTTGCCGGCACGCCGGATACCTTCTACCAGCACCTTGGCAGCGATAAATCCTTCCAGGCTGGAGAAGTTCACATTGGCGCCATCAGTGTCGCCATAAATCTTGTGATACTCGTTGATGATGGGAATGCGCGCCTTCCATGGAAACGGCACTACCTGCGAAATGACCACGCCGACGCCGGTTGATCCGAGAGCTTCGGCCAGTGCCTGACTGCCGACGAAGGACAGATTGTAAAAATCGCCCTTATAGCCTTTGTCCCGCATTTTCTTGATGAAGGCCGCCGCCGAGACGTAGGCGGTGGCCTGAATGATGACTTCCGGCTGGTACGGCAAAATGGTGGCGACCGCATTGTCTATGTCGGCGCTGTTGCGGATGACCGGTGCCGATACCACCACATGCCGCCCTTTCTCCTTGAGCTTGATTTCGAGCGCCGACAATGTGGCACGACCGAAGTCGTCGTCCTGATAGAACACTGCCACACGGCTTTTGCCGGTACCGGCCAGTTGCTTTACCAGATACTGGATTTCGTCGGCATAGCTGCTGCGGATATGAAAAATGAGGGGATTGAAGGGATCCCGCAGCGATTTGGCACCTGAGACCGGCGCAAAAAAGGGAATCTTTTCCTTGCTGATCAACGGCAAAACCGCATTGCTGGTAGGGGTACCCACATAACCGAACAGGGCGAAAACCCGTTCCCGATGAATCAGGCGATTGGTATTCTCAATGGTCAGCGCCGGTTCGTACTGATCGTCAATGGCAATGATCTCCAGTTTCCGGCCATAGATGCCGCCCTGTGCATTGATCATGTTGAAGTATGCCATGGCGCCACTGCTGAACTGGATGCCGAGACTGGCAGAGGGACCGCTGAAGACTGCTGACTGGCCGATCAGAATGCGGTTATCGGTAATTCCGGTTTCGTCGCCGGACGGCGTTGCCAGGGCAACTCCGCCATGGAACATGGCAAACAGTATCAGGCAGCGTAGTGTTTTCATGGGACCTGTCGAAAAATTCGCTCAGATTTGTTGTCGTATTAACCATAACGACGATGGCTAATTCTAAATGTTTCTATTGGGAAATATAAGATGGGTTGCGTATTTTCTTTTTTCCGCCAGCGGGTTTGCCTGCAAGAGCCCGGCGTCTTGGGTTCACGGGCTAAATAGCATTCTGTTATTTAGATACTCGTTATTAGTTGTTGGGCTGGCCCGCGACCATGGCTATAGTGAGAAACTGGCATTTTTCGTTACATGGAGATTGATATGACACTGCGACTAGGCGATACAGCACCCGATTTTGAGCAAGATTCTTCCCAGGGCAAGATCAAGTTTCATGAGTGGGCAGGGGATTCCTGGGTAGTGTTGTTTTCCCATCCTGCGGACTTTACGCCGGTATGCACCACCGAACTCGGATTGACGGCCAAGCTGAAGCCCGAGTTTGACAAGCGCAATGTGAAAGCATTGGCACTGTCGGTGGATGCGGCGGAGTCGCACAAACAATGGATCAAGGATATCGAAGAAACCCAGAACACCGTGGTCGGTTTCCCTATCGTTGCCGACACTGACAAGAAGGTCGCCGATCTGTATGACATGATTCATCCGAATCAGTCGGGTACGGCAACGGTGCGTTCCTTGTTCATCATCGATCCGAAAAAGACGATTCGTCTGATCATTACTTATCCGCTGAGCACCGGCCGCAACTTTGATGAAGTGCTGCGCGTGCTGGATGCATTGCAACTGACCGACGGTTACACGGTAGCGACACCGGGCAACTGGAAAGATGGCGATGACGTGATCATTCCGCTGACCGTCAAGGATGAAGAAGTCATCAAGCAAAAGTATCCGAAAGGCTACAAGGCAGCCCGTCCGTATTTGCGACTGACGCCACAGCCTAACAAGTAAGGGCAGGCGTTTCATCAGCATCGGCCTCGTTCTGAACGGGGCTTTTTTTATGTGGCGCCGGCAATCCCGGCGCTGCTTTGGACATTGAGCATGTATATCGTTATCGGCGCCGGCATCATCGGCGCTTCCATCGCCTATGAACTGGCGCGCGCCGGGACTGCGGTCACTGTCATCGATGCCGGTCGTATCGGCGGCGGTACCAGCAGCGCCAGTTTCGCCTGGGTCAATTCACATAACAAGGCGCCGCGCGCGTACCACGAACTGAACGTCGCCGGCATGCGGGCGCACGCGGAACTGCGCAACCGTTTCGAACAGTCCCCCTGGTGGCACGGCGGTGGCACCATTGAATGGGAAGGTAGCACCGACCCCGGGCGCTACCGTCAAAAAGTGGCGCTGCTGCAATCATCCGGATATGCCGCGCAATGGCTTGACGCCGCGCAGGTACGCGAACTGGAACCGGATATTGATACCGGGGCCATTGGCGATGCTCCAGTCGCTTTTTTTCCTGATGACGGTTGGGTTGACCCTGTGGTCTACAGTCAGGCTTTACTGGCTGCGGCTCGCCAACATGGCGCCCGCATTCTGCCGCATCTGGGTGTCACCGCGATCCGTCGCCAAGGCACTCAGGTGACCGGTGTGACTACCGCTGATGGCGGCACGCTTGATGCCGACGTCGTCATCAACTGCACTGGTCGCTGGGCCGATCAGGCAGCCTTTCCGCCAGCACTGCAAATTCCAATGGCACCCTCGGCCGGTTTGATGTTGTTTACGCCGCCGGTTGCCAGTAGTGTGCAGCGCGTGATTTTTTCACCGCAGGTACACATTCGGCCCGATGGTGCGGGTCGTTTGCTGATCTGTCGCAATGATCTGGATCTGGCGCTCACGGCCGATACCATTCCCGATCCGCGCTGGCCTCAGGTCGCGGCGCTGCTGCAGGCTGCCGCCATTGTGCTGCCGGTGTTGCGCGGGGTGCCGGCAGAAGCACTGCGTATCGGCGTGCGCGCCATTCCGGCAGATCAGTTTCCCGCCATCGGCGCGCTGCCTGATACCTCCGGCTACTATGCCGCGGTCACCCACAGTGGCGTAACGCTGGCACCGTTTATCGGTGCGGCAGTGGCCGATGAAATTCTCAATGGTGTATCACGCCCGGAACTGACGGATTTCCGTCCGGGCAGGTTCTTTCACTGATTCACCATTCTCTTCACGCAAATCAAGGTAAGCAAGGAAAAATTCACATGGCAAGAATCAATCTCGTAGAGCGCGCAGCGCTCGATGAAGCACGGCGCGAAGCATTCGATCAGGAAATCGCCAGAGTAGGTTCGGTCACCAATATGAAGGGGACCATTTTGCATTCCCTGCCGGCCCATCTGGCCTATCACGGTTCGTATCTGATCAAGGCAGAACTGATCAAGCTGCTCGGAAAGCGTGCCTTCAATATCTATGCGCATGCCATTTCGTCGGCATCCGATTGCCTGTTGTGTTCGACTTATTTCCGGCGCGCACTGGCCGCAGAAAACGTCGCGCCGGCAGAGTTCCAGCCGAACGAGGAAGAGCAATTGCTGATCGATCTCGGCAGCAAGATCGGCGGTCGTTCGATGCAACTGGATGAAGCATTGTGGGCGCGTCTGAAACAGCGTTATGACGACACGGCGATTGTCAATCTGATCGGTTTTGGCGGCACCATGGTCGCGACCAATATCTTCAACAGCATATTGGAAGTCGATCTGGATGATTCCCTACTGGATCCGGCGCAATAATGACCACGACTTTTGAAGGATTGAATGTGACAGCGGCAAAGAAAACGTATTACGGCGTGAGTATCGGCATCCTCATGGTCAAGACGCATTTCCGACGCTACCTCGGCGACATCGGCCATGCCGGTACCTGGCCGTTTCCGGTGCAGTACCGCATCGTCGAAGATGCCGTGCCGGCCAAGATGACCGACCTGCACAACGTCAGTTTGCTGGAGCCGTTCAAGAAAGCCGCGCTGGAGCTGGTAGAAGCCGGTGTCGATGGTATCACCACGACCTGTGGTTTCCTGTCGATCTATCAGCAAGAGCTGGTGGATTTTCTTGGCGTGCCGGTGGCCACCAGCAGTCTGTTGCAGGTGCCGCTGGTGCAGCGGATCATTCCATCGAAGCAGCGCGTTGGCATACTGACATACAACGCCGAAGCATTGGGCGGGAAATATCTGGAAGCCGTCGGCATTGCCGCCGATACGCCGGTGTATGGCATGCCGCAAACTTCCGAGTTCGTGCGCTCGATCAAGGAAGGTGACGATACCGTGCCGTATCAGGTATTGCGACAGGAGGTGCTGGATCTGGCGGCGCGCATGCTGCGCGAAAATCCCGACATCGGCGCCATCGTTTCCGAATGTACCAATCTGGCGCCGTTCACTGCGGACATCCAGCAAGCCTTCGGCATTCCGGTATACGACACGGTATCGATGGTGACCTGGTTTCAGGCCGGCTTGCGACCGCGACGTTATCCGGCGGAATAAAAAAAGAGCTTGCGATTATTATCCGCAAGCTCTTTTTGATGGTGTCATGTGTGCTTCAGGCGATGCCCATTACCAGGCTGGAATCACCGTGCCATTGAATTTTTGAATGATGAATTGCTTGATGCGATCCGATTCGAAAATCTTGATGAAGCGTGCAATCCGGGGATCATCCTTGCGGTCGGCGCGTGCCGCCCAGATGATGGCCCATTGCGAGGTCTGATCTTCCAGCAGCAATGCATCTTTTGGATTGAGTCCTGCCAGTACGCCCTTGTTCAGCGTGATGACACCGGCATCGATATCCACCAGTACGCGCGGCAATTGCACTTCGTCGAGCAACACAATGTTGAGCTTCTTCGGATTTTCGGCAATGTCGGCGACGCTGGCATTGGTGTTGGCATTGGCTTTCAACTTGATCAGGCCAGCCTTTTGCAACAGGAACAAAGCCCGTGCTTCGTTGGCCGGATCGTTGGGGATACCGATCTTGGCGCCGTTCGGGAATGACGTCAGCGATTTGTGTTTGGAAGAATAGATGCCGGCCGGTGCGACATAGCTGGGTTTGATCGACACGATCTTGTAGCCGCGCGATTCATTCTGTTTTTGCATGTAAGGCACATGCTGGAAATTATTCAAATCGATGTCGCCGGCTTGTGTCGCCTCATTGATCTGCGTCGGTTCGGTGAATTCGATGACCTTGACCGGAAAGCCTTGTGCGTTGGCAATCTTGGCGGCCTCTTGCAAGAAGTCGCTGAAGGGGCCGGGAGAGGCACCGATGCGCAGCGGGGCGTCGGCTGCTTGCGCCGCAGCGGCGGAAAATGTGAGCGATGCGATGACAAGCAAATTGCGGACTAAACTGGATTGAAACACGTTCATTTTCCCTGACTGTGAATTGGCGATTGATTCTAGCAGCGGAAAATCTGATTACTAAGGACGTATTTCTCAACTCCATATGCGTTTTTCTTCTATTGATTTTCAATCTTCGGCGACAGTGTTCATTGTTCTGTCGCGTCGCTCTCCGGCAGCGGCACTTCGGTGAATTCCTTGATGAACAACTGTGCCACGGGCGACAACGGTGTATCGCGGCGGGTGACGAGCTGATATGGCTCGCTGCGCGATTGCAATTGCAGCGGCAGGATGCAGGTCATGCCAAAGCCGGTGCAAAATTGGGCCACGTCCACCGACATCAATGCCACGAACAATGGATTTTTTTGCAGCAGGGAGAGTGTAGTGAAGGCTGAGGTGGTTTCCAGCAAGTGCAAGGGGAAGCGCAGATCGGCTTCATGAAATTCCCGTTCCAGCGACAGTCGCATCGGCATGTTGGCGGAATACACCACCCAGCGTGACTCCGCCAGATCGGCCAGTTGCAATTGCGGTTGTGCTGCCATCGGATGGTTGACGTTGGCGACCACTGCCAGTTGCTCGTTGTGAATATTGACGCTGTCATATAAGTAAGGGCGCTGGCTGATGCTGGTGCGGCAGATCGCCATATCCAGACGACCCTGGTCGAGCAAATGCAACAGGCGTGCACTGGTGTCTTCGACAATCTCTACCGACAAGGCCGGGCGCTTCTCCAGCAGACGCGACAAGGCATCGGTCAGCAACGGTACGGCGCCCATGATGACCCCCAGTGCCAGCCGGCCGCCATGACCTTGCATGATGCCTATCATTTCTTCGCGCAGATGCGCGAGATCGGTGTGGATCAGCCGCGCATAGCGGATGACGCAATGGCCGAGGTCGGTCGGTTCCAGGCCGCGATTGGTGCGTACGAACAGCTGCGCTCCCAAGGTCAGCTCGATTTCCTGCAAAGCCTTGCTGGCACCGGGTTGCGTCAATGCAACCTGTTCCGCCGCGCGCAGCAGCGAACCGTGGTCGGCAAGGGCGATCAGCAGGCGCAATTGCTTGAGATGCAGGCGGGAGGTGATGGAACTGAGCGAAGGCAGCATTTGGTATGAGATGAAGTTATAGCTGTATCAGAAGCTCTCATTAGTCAAAGCACCTGCTTTGGCTTAGAGTTTTGCCTCAAAAGCTTGTTCTGTCTGGGGTGATCCCACGAAAAGACAAGTCTGGATGCATGTTGCGACGGTGACTATGCAAGTATATCTATAACTTTGAGGCTATGTGCAATGGCACTGATTAACTATATTACCCAGGTTCAATTTGACTTCGGCGCGCTGGCGTTATTGCAGCAGGAATGCGACCGCATCGGCATTCGCCGTCCGTTCATCGTTACCGACGCCGGCATCAAGGCCGCCGGGATTATTGATAAGGTGCTGGCACAACTGAAGAACCCGGCTGAAGCCGGCGTGTTTGATCAGACGCCGCCGAACCCGAACGAAGGTGCAGTACGCGCTGCGGTCCAACTGTATCGTGACGGCGGTTTCGACGGCATCATCGCCGTCGGCGGCGGTTCCTCGATCGACCTCGCCAAGGGCCTGGCGGTGTGCGGTACCCACGAAGGTCCATTGAAGAGCTTCGCCGTGATCGAAGGCGGCATGGCCAAGATCACCGCAGCGACTGCACCGGTGATCGCCATTCCCACCACTGCCGGTACCGGCAGTGAAGTCGGGCGCGGCGCCATCCTGATTCTTGACGACGGTCGCAAGGTCGGTGTGTTGTCGCCCTATCTGGTGCCGCGGTCGGCGATTTGCGATCCGGAGCTGACACTGAATCTGCCGGCCATGATGACGGCGGCCACCGGCATGGATGCGATTGCCCATTGCCTCGAAACCTTCATGGCGCCAGCGTTCAATCCGCCGGCAGACGGGATTGCGCTGGATGGTCTGTGGCGTGCGTGGGCGCATATCGAACGTGCGACCAAAGAGCCGCATGACCGCGAAGCGCGTCTCAACATGATGAGCGCATCGATGCAGGGTGCGATGGCATTCCAAAAGGGCCTGGGCTGTGTGCACAGCCTGAGCCACTCGCTCGGCGGCATCAATCCGCGTTTGCATCATGGCACCCTGAATGCCATTTTCCTGCCGTCGATCATTGCCTTCAACAAGGATTCCGATTCCGTCATCAAGGAAAAGAAACTGGAACGCATTGCGCAAGCGATGGGTTTGAAAGATGCAGCGGAAATCGGACCGGCCATCAAGGCGCTCAATCAGCGTCTCGGTTTGCCTGCCGGTTTGAAAGAACTGGGCGTGACCGAAGACATGTTCCCCAAGATCATTCAGGGCGCACTGGCCGACCACAGCCACAAAACCAATCCGCGCGTCGCTTCCGAAGCAGACTATGCGCGCATGCTCAGCGAGTCCATGTAATTCAGTGTCATTTCAGGCAATCAAGGAGTTTTAATTGGCTACAACCATTCTCGGTCATAACTATATCGGCGGTCAGCGCAGCGGTCAGGGCAACGTCACATTACCAAGTCTTGCTGCTGCCGGCGGCGATGTTTATCCGGTCGCTTTTGTGCAAGCCACTGAGCAGGAAGTCAATGCGGCAGTAGATGCTGCGGTACAAGCTTATCCTGCATATCGTGCATTGTCAGCTGAAGTGCGGGCGCAATTTCTGGATGCCATCGCTGATGAAATCGATGCATTGGGTGATGATTTCATCGCCGAAGTCTCGCGTGAAACCGCGCTGCCGGCAGCGCGCCTGCAAGGTGAACGCGGTCGTACCAGCAACCAGATGCGCCTGTTCGCCAAGGTCTTGCGTCGCGGCGATTTTTATGGCGCCCGCATTGATACCGCGCTGCCGGCACGGCAACCGCTGCCGCGTCCGGATATCCGTCAATACAAGATCGGCGTGGGTCCGGTCGCGGTCTTCGGTGCCAGCAACTTCCCACTGGCATTTTCGGTGGCGGGTGGCGATACTGCGGCCGCGTTGGCAGCAGGATGCCCGGTAGTATTCAAGGCTCACTCGGGTCACCTGGTGACATCGGAACGCGTGGCAGACGCGATTGCGCGTGCGGTCAAGCGCAGCGGCGTGCCGGCTGGCGTGTTCAATATGGTCTACGGCAGCGTTGGCGGTCAATTGGTTAAAGCGCCCGGCATTCAGGCGGTCGGTTTTACCGGTTCCCTGCCTGGTGGCCGCGCCCTGTGCGATATGGCAGCGGCACGTCCGCAACCAATCCCGGTGTTCGCCGAGATGTCCAGCATCAACCCCATCATTCTGTTGCCGCAGGCACTGGAACAACGGGGTGAGCAGATTGCCAGGGAATTGATCGGTTCGGTCGTGGTCGGTTGCGGCCAATTGTGTACCAACCCTGGTCTGGTACTCGGCGTGCGTTCACCTGCGTTCACGCAGTTCGTGGCGCAATTGCAGGCGGCGATGGCAACTCAGGCGCCGCAAACCATGCTGAACCGCGGTGGTCTGGACAGTTACTCTTCAGGTGTACAGCGCCTGCGTCAAATCGCCGGCGTCGAAGTGCTGGCCGCAGGCGGCGAGAGCGCGACGCAAGCCGTACCGCATTTGTTCAAGGCCGACGCCTCGGTGTTGTTCGGCAAGGACTCGCCGCTGGAAGATGAAGTGTTCGGTCCGGCCACAGTCGTGGTGGAACTCGACAGCCGCGACCAGTTGTTGGATTTCGCACGCAACATGCATGGTCAACTGACGGCGACATTGCAGGCGCAACCGGATGATCTGCATGCGCACCAGGATTTGATCGCCTTGCTGGAGCAGAAAGCCGGACGCTTGCTGGTCAATGGTTATCCGACCGGCGTCGAAGTATGCGATGCCATGGTGCATGGCGGTCCGTATCCTGCGACTTCCGATGCCCGCGGCACTTCGGTGGGGACGCTGGCGATTGAGCGTTTCCTGCGTCCGATCTGCTACCAGAATTATCCGGATGCATTATTGCCGCAGGCACTGCAAAATGCCAATCCGCTTGGTATTCTGCGGCTGGTTGATACCGAGCAGACCCGCGCGGCAATCAGCGCATAAGCGATAGCAATCCAATGCAAGAATCTGCCCTGTCGTCATGACAGGGCAATGTCAAAAAAATGAGGAGATGATTTTGAAGAAAATGTTGAAACTGGCTGTGCTGTCCGCTTCGCTGTGCGCGGCCTTCGGTATGTCGGGCAATGCCGCTGCGTCTGGTGATGTCATCAAGATCGGTTTCATCACCGACATGTCCGGCACGTATGCCGACTTCGACGGTCAGGGCGGTGTAGAAGCGATCAAGATGGCAATCGCTGATGCCGGTGGCAGCATCAATGGCAAGAAGATCGAACTGGTCGTCGCCGACCATCAGAACAAGGCTGACATCGCCGCCAACAAGGCGCGCGAATGGTTTGACCGCGACGGCGTCGACATGCTGATCGGCGGCGTCAATTCGGCAGCCAGCCTGGCCATGGGCAAAGTGGCCGGTGAAAAGAAAAAGGTTTTCATTTCGGTGGGTGCCGGCACTACCCGTCAAACCAATGAAGAGTGCAATGCCTACACCATTCAGTACGCATATGACACCACGGCGCTGGCACGCGGCACCGGTGCGGCGATCACCAGGCAAGGCGGCAAGTCGTGGTACTTCCTGACTGCCGATTATGCGTTTGGCACATCACTGGAAAAAGACACCTCCGAAGTGATCAAGTCGAGCGGCGGTAATGTGGTTGGTCAGGTTCGCGTGCCGCTGGCAACGTCCGACTTCTCCTCGTTCCTGTTGCAGGCACAAGCATCCAAGGCGCAGATTCTGGGTCTGGCTGTTGCCGGCGGCGACGTCATCAATGCCATCAAGGCAGCCAATGAATTCGGCGTGAACAAGACGATGAAGCTGGCGGGTTTGCTGATCTTCATCAATGATACTCACTCACTCGGTTTACAACTGACACAAGGCATGTACCTGACGGATGGCTGGTACTGGGATCTGAACGACAAGTCGCGTGCCTGGGCCAATCGTTACTTCATGAAGATGAAGAAGATGCCATCGATGTTCCAGGCAGGTGATGCTTCGGCCGCCACGCAATATCTGAATGCGGTCAAGGCAGTCGGCAATACCGATCCGGACAAAATCATGGCGTACCTGCGCAAGACACGCATCAATGATTTCTTCACCCAGAACGGTGTAGTGCGTCCTGACGGCCGCATGGTGCATGACATGTATTTGATGGAAGTGAAAAAGCCATCTGAATCCAAGCGTCCATGGGATTACTACAAGCTGGTGCAGACCATTCCCGGCGAACAAGCCTATATGACCAAGGCTGAATCCAAGTGCGCGTTGTGGAAATGAATGATTGAGTAAAACGGTTTGAAGTTCTTGGCGGCGTATTGCGGTTGATACCGGAATGCGCCGTTTTTTTATGGCTGCGGATGAGCGGGATGTGACCGCCAGTATTGCACGCAGGTTTTGGCCAGTGCGCGATTGGTGTCGATCGCGCGCGGCAGCAAGTCGGAACGCACGTGTTCCAGTCCCAGCCCCACTTCAGTACACGCCAGCAACAAGGTGTCGGCGCCACGGACCATCAACTGTTCCGCCGCTTGTTGCAGCAAGTCGCCGCCGCGATCCAGCTGACCATTCTTGATGGCATAACAACCGGGCATGAATAACTGATCCAGCTCCTGTTCGGTGTTGATGACACAGGTCAGATTCAGCGCCGCCAGGCGTTCCTGATAAATGCCGGCCTGGAACGCACCGCGCGTCGCCAGTATGCCGATAGTGCCGGGATTGTCGCCAATCAGCGCCAGGGTGGCATCGACGATATGAAACAGCGGTGCAGCACTGGCAGCTGCCAGTTCATTGAACCAGTAATGCGCGGTATTGCAAGGAATCGCAATGCGCGTGGCACCGGCTGCATTGAGTACGGCAATCCCTTGCAGCATGGCCGGCAACGGTGACTCACCGATGCCGGACAGGGCGACCTGACGATCCGGTATCTGGGGTACATTCCAAAGCAAGACCGGGACGTGTTCCTGTTCGCGTGCGGTGATGGTTTCATCCAGAATCTTGCGCGTGAAATCCACCGCCGCCAACGGGCCCATGCCACCGAGAATGCCGATCAGGGGTTGCATGCCATCTCTCAGAATGCGTCCGCCGTCATGCTCTTGTGGGCCTCTTCGCGCACGATGTGCAGGATCTTTTGTTTCAGGACGCCATAGGCAGGATCGGCGACCAGCTCTTCGACGTCGCGCGGCCGTGTGAACGGTGACTTGAATTCGGCGCGGATTTGTCCCGGACGTGCCGCCATGACCAATACCCGGTCTGCCAGAAACAAGGCTTCGTCGACATCGTGCGTAATGAACAGAATGGTGGTGCCGGTGGTTTGCCACAGGCGTGTCAGTAACTCTTGCATCATCAGACGGGTTTGTGCGTCGAGTGCACCGAACGGCTCATCCATCAGCAGGATTTCGGGATTCGGCAACCATGCGCGTGCCAGTGCCACCCGTTGTCGCATGCCGCCTGACAATTGCCATGGCATGTGATGCTGGAAATCCTGCAGCCCGACCAGTCGCAGATAGCGTTCTGCATCCGGCAGATAGCTGGCCGTTTTGGCGCCCGCCATGCGCGGGCCGAAGGTGACGTTGTCGAGCACCGAGAGCCATGGAAACAACGTCGGTTGTTGAAACACCACGCCGCGCTCGGGACCCGGCCGGCTGATCTTTTTTCCATCCAGCAGAATCTGACCGCTGTCTGCATGTTCGAAACCGGCAATCAGATTGAGGATGGTCGATTTGCCGCAACCCGATGGCCCGAGCAGGCACACGAATTCGCCTTCGTCCATGCGCAGGGAAATGTTGTCCAGCACCGGTGTCGTGGTGTCGTTGCGATTGCCGGGAAATGTCTTGTTCACGCCAATCAGTTCAATGCGTGAAGGAGAAATGACGGGTTGGTTCATGATTCGCGTCCTGCCCAAGGGATGAAAGAGCGCTGCAGCAGCACCAGCAAATAATCGAACAGATAACCGATCCCGCCCAACAACAAAATGCCGAGCATGACGACATCCGTGCGCAGATAGGTGCCGGCATTGATGACCATCCAGCCGAGGCCGGAAGTGGCCGCCACCATCTCGGCGGCAATCAGCGAGGTCCAGCCGATACCGATGGACAGCCGTACGCCGGTGAAGATTTCCGGCAACGCATTCGGCAATACCACCCGCGTAAATAATTGACGCCGGTTGGCACCCAGCGATTGCGCTGCGCGCAGACGATTTTTGCTGACGCCGGCCACGGCCGCTGCCGCACTGACGGTGACGCTCAGAAAACAGGAAATGAAAATCAGGAAAAACTTTGATCCTTCATCGATGCCGAACCAGACCACCGTCAGCGGAATCAGGGCGATCTTTGGCAGCGGACGCAGGAACTGGACAAACGGATCAAGGATGGCGCTGGTCACCGGAGATAATCCCATTGCCAGCCCCAGCGGAATACCGATGATGATGGCGGCGATAAAGGCCAGTGATGCGCGCAGCACACTGATCAGGATGTGATGCGACAAGGGCACCTGACGGTAACCGCCTTCGATGATTTCAGCGGTACTGTGCAGGATTTCGGTCGGGGGCGGCAGCAGCAAAGGATCGATCCAATGCAGACTGCCGGATAACTGCCAGACGCCGAGTACCAGCGCCACCGCGCCGGTACTGATTGCAGCGCGTTGTAATGCATGCATGCTGTTCTCGATACTTGATGCCGTACTACTTGGCGGTCGATTGCTTTAAGTACGTGGTGTTGATTGCCGGTGCAAATGATTCGGGCACGTCACTCTTGCGCAGGTCACCAATTTCTACCAGGAAGTTGGCCGTATCCTTGGCCGCTTTGGCGATACCGGACGTTGCCGTGGTGGCGCCGTTGCCGAGAAATGCCGGAGACAATTGTTCGGCGCTGGAAGGATATTCAAGACCGGTCAATACGCTGCGCGCACTTTCAAAAGGAATGTCCAGATGCTTGGCGATCAGTTGTGCCGAACCGTCAGGATCTTTCTTGTACTGATCCACTTTTTCCTGATAAGTCCGCAGGAACTTGACCAGCAATTGCGGATATTTTTCTGCAAATTCTTTACGCACCACGAAGTTGTTATAGATCAGATAGCCGTCTTTTTGCAGTTGCTTGGTGACGAAGATTTCGTGACCGCCGTCAGCTTCGAATTGTTGCGTGAATGGTCCCCAGACATAGGCCGCATCAATGTCGCCGCGCTTCCATGCCGCCACTTGATCGGCTGGTTTGAGTGGCACCAGTTTGATCTTCGACTTGTCGAGGCGATTGACCTTGATGGCCAGTTCCAATGCATATTGGGCAGTGGAGTTGGGCGGATAGGCGACCGTCTTGCCTTCGATATCCTTGATGCTGTTGATGTTCTTGCTCTTGCGGCCGATCAGGCGTTCGCTGGTGGCGATCACTTCCGGTATGCCGATGATTTCGATCGGCAGTTTGCGGGCAATGCCTGCGACTGCAGGGCTGGAGCCGAAGCGCGCGATATCGATTTCCTTGGCGGCAAACAACGACAATACATCGGCGCCGGTGGCAAACGGAATCCAGCGCACATTGGTGCCGACGGATTTGTCGAATGACTTGTCGATTTTGCCGAGAATCCAGACCCGCGGTCCGCCGGCCCATGCCAGCCGGACTTCGGCTGGTACATCTTCGGCGTGGGCGGCGCTGATGCTGGAAAATCCCAGTGCGGCGATAGCGGCCACAATGGATCCCTTGATGAGATGATGCAATTTCATTCCCGACTCCCTGATGATATTTGGCTTGTATGCCGTTGTACGGTCATCCATAAGGAAGGGCGCCGTTCAGGCGCCGTGCCAACAGAACCGGAGTCTGTGCCGACTCCGTATGTGCCGACTATAAAGAGAGTTGCCGCTTTATAAAAATACCAAGATGGAGATTGCATATCCGGTTTTCAGATATGCCGGGCGGCAGGCGGCCAATGAGTGAGGGTAAGGATTGTTGATGAGCAGAAATGACGATGCCGGAAAACAGGTGAACTGTTTTCCGGCATCGTGGGTAGGGCGAAGGACTGCAGAGTGATCGGCGGCGATCAGGCTTTTTTCAGCAGGCGGGCAATGTCGCGCGCGAAATAAGTCAGCACGCCGTCGGCGCCGGCGCGCTTGAATGCCAGCATGGCTTCCATCATGCTCTTGTCGTGATCGAGCCAGCCGTTCTGTGCCGCTGCCTTGATCATGGCGTATTCGCCGCTGACCTGATAGGCAAACGTCGGCACCTTGAATTCATCTTTTACGCGACGCACGATATCCAGATAGGGCATGCCGGGTTTGACCATCACCATGTCGGCACCTTCTTCGAGATCCAGTGCCACTTCACGCAACGCTTCATCGCTGTTGGCCGGATCCATCTGATACGTGCTTTTGCTGCCCTTGCCGAGATTGGCGGCAGAGCCGACCGCGTCGCGGAACGGACCGTAAAAGGCGGATGCATATTTGGCCGAGTACGCCATGATGCGGGTATGAATGAATTGCTGTGCTTCAAGTGCATTGCGGACGGCACCGATGCGGCCATCCATCATGTCCGAGGGGGCGACGATGTCGACGCCGGCCTGCGCTTGTGTGAGCGCCTGCTGCACCAATAATGCGGTGGTTTCATCATTCAATACATAACCGTCGGCATTCATGACGCCGTCCTGGCCGTGGCTGGTGTACGGATCGAGTGCGACGTCGGTCAGGATACCCAATTCCGGAAAGTGCTTTTTCAGTTCGCTGACGGCGCGCGGAATCAAACCGTCCGGATTGATGGCTTCGATGCCATCCGGTGTTTTCAGCGACGGGTCGATGACGGGAAACAGCGCCAGTACCGGAATGCCCAATGCCACGCATTCTTCTGCCACCGGCAGCAACAAGTCGACCGACAAGCGCTCGACGCCGGGCAGTGAGCCGACGGCAGTGCGCTGATTCTGGCCTTCCTGGATGAATACCGGGTAGATCAGATCTGAAGCAGTGATCACGTTTTCCTGCATCAGGGCGCGCGAGAACGCGTCCTTGCGCATGCGGCGCATGCGGATGGCTGGATATCGGGCGGATGTCGATGCGTAAGTCATGTAGATTTCTCGCTAATTTTTCTAACAGAATTCAATGAAAAACTGATTAATTGTCGATAAACAAATTTTTTCCTGCGAGGGGAAACTTTTTTGCAGGGCAGGGTTCTGACGCTTAGGCAATTTATGTTGCCTCCCGCTTCCCCTTCCCTCCCTGAGCGGGGCTGATCGTGCAAACAATCAGCGTTTGCCCTGAAGATGCTGGTCATCTTCAGGGCATTTTTATTTCTGCTCGTCGCTTTGGGCGTTGTCTGGCGGCGTGTCGCTGTCGGCGGCGGCTCCGGTTTCTTCTGAGGCATCCGGTTCCGGCGCGTTCAGTCCGGCCAATTCCAGAATGCGGTCATTCGCTTCTTCCAGCCCGGTCCGCTTCAAGGCAGAAAAAAGCTGCGCCGTGAACGGAAACGGCTTGCCTTCGGCATCGACATAGCTGGACAACACGGTGCGGGCCTGACGCAGGGCGTTGGCGGCATCATTGCGGTTGAGTTTGTCGGCCTTGCTCAAAATGCAATGCATCGGCTTGCCGGTCGGTGCAAACCACTCCACCATTTGCAGATCGAGTTCGGTAAACGGACGGCGCGAGTCGATAATCATGACCAATGCGGCCAATTGTTCGCGGCGGCGGACATAGTCGCCGAGCAATTCCTGCCAGTGCAATTTGGCCGAACCGGACACTTCGGCGTAGCCATATCCCGGCAAATCGACCAATAATGCGCGGATTTCGTCGACTTTTGTCTCATCTTTGCGATGTTGCCCGACATGGGCACCACCAATCGAAAAGTAATTGATATGCTGCGTCCGGCCCGGTGTTTTGGAGGCGAAGGCCAGTTTTTTTTGATTGCACAACACGTTAATGGCCGTGGATTTGCCGGCGTTCGAGCGGCCGGCGAAGGCGATCTCGGGGACGTGCGTATTTGGCAAATCACGGAGATGGTTGACCGTGGTAAAGAAGCGGGCTTGCCAAAGTTGGGACATAGTTTGAGCAGAAAATGCAGTAGGAGGGGGCGAAAATGCCGAAAAGCTATTGTACAATAAGGGGTTATCTCTTGTTGCGTTGAGTCTGGGGAGCACTTTTTCGCAGTTAGCCATAAATGGCAGGGGAAGGGCAGTCAAAAACAACGCGAAGCCGCCGCCAACAGGGCAGAATCTTAAAATCAAAGTCTCAGGGTGTTTGAATGAACCGTGCCTTTTCTCCATTATTAAAATCCATATTTGTTGCATTGCTGGCAGTTTCTGCGCTGGCACATGCGGCTGACGAAAAGGCGGCCGTTGCCGTCAAGGCCGATCCGGCCAAGGGCGAGGCGCTCTACACCAACGGCGATGCCACCCGCAATATCACGGCATGCGTCTCCTGCCACGGTGCTGCAGGCAATTCGACCATTTCCGCCAATCCGAAACTGGCCGGCCAGCACGCTGCCTACCTGGTCAAGGAACTGACCAATTTCAGAACTGCCGATCGCAATAATCCGATCATGTCGCCACTGGCCAAGGCCTTGTCCGACGAAGATCTGAAGAATCTCGCCGCCTATCTGAGCGCACAGGCACCGAAGCCGGGCGCTGCCAAGAACAAGGACACACTGGAATTGGGCAAGCATATCTACCGCGGCGGTATCGCTTCGAAGAATGTTCCGGCCTGCGCCGGCTGCCACAGCCCGAACGGTGCCGGCATTCCTGCGCAGTACCCGCGTCTGGCAGGACAGCATCAGGATTACACGGCCGCCGAGCTGACCAACTTCCGCAGCGGGGCTCGTACCAACAGCCCGCAGATGACGACGATTGCAGAGCGTCTGTCGGATAAGGAAATCAAAGCTGTTGCAGACTACATCGCCGGTCTGAAGTAAAAAACAAAGAATGGTAGGAGGGGGTGGCTAAAAGCCGCCCCTTTTTTTTTACGAAAGCGAACGCAATCACAGGTTTGACGATCCATGTAGCAGCCGGATGGATTTCCGAGATGGCGCAACTGCACCATGCCGGTTTCCGGATTGGGCAGGCCAGTATTTTTTAGAGACAGGTATATGACGGACAACACCGCAGGCATTCAACTGAAGACCAAGCAACGCTGGGTTGCCGAGGCGGTTGAGTTGTTTTCCTCGATGCGTTTTGCGATCAGCCTGCTGACGCTGATTGCGATTGCATCGATCATCGGCACCGTGCTCAAGCAAAACGAGCCGATGCCGAACTATGTAAATCAATTCGGCCCGTTCTGGTTTGAAGTCTTTGCCAAGCTGGGTTTGTATGCCCTGTATTCGGCCTGGTGGTTCCTGCTGATCATGGCGTTTCTGGTGTTGTCCACCTCGCTGTGCATTTCCCGCAACGGTCCCAAGATGCTCAAGGATGTCAAGAGCTGGCGTGAAAATGTGCGCGAACAGTCGCTGCGCAACTTCCACCACAAGCTCGAATGGACAGCACCCCTTGCGGTCGGGGATCTGGCCAGACAATTGATTCCGCGGATTGTCAGCAAGGGCTACAAGGTCAAGGTTGTCGAAAAGGACAATGCAACGCTGATCGCCGCCAAGCAGGGCGCAGGCAACAAATGGGGTTATATCTTCGCCCACGCCGCGATCGTGATCATCTGTCTCGGCGGTTTGCTCGACTCTGATTTGCCGATTCGTTTCCAGCAATGGTTTTACGGCAAGGTACCGTTTTCGGGTAACGGCATCATTTCCGAAATTCCGGAAAAGCACCGCCTGGGTCTGGGCAATCCGACCTTCCGCGGCAATACATTGATTCCTGAAGGTGCCAGCAGCAGTACGGCAATCATTCCGCAACAAAGCGGAGTGATGATTCAGGATCTGCCATTCACGATCCAGCTCAAGCGTTTTGTCATCGATTACTACTCGACCGGCATGCCGAAGCTGTTCGCGAGCGATGTGGTCGTGCGCGATCATGTCACCGGCAAGGAATTCCCGGCCACGATCAAGGTCAACGAACCGCTGATATTCAACGGTGTGGCGGTGTATCAGTCGAGCTTCGAAGACGGCGGCAGCAAACTGCGGCTGACCGGGCACTCGATGACCGGCGGTCAGGACAAGGTATTTGAAATCGCCGGTGAAGTGAATGGCACGACACCGCTGACGACTGTCGGCGACAATGAATACACGGTGGAGTGGTCGGGTTTCCGGCCGTTCAACGTCGAAAACATGAGCAATAACAATGATGCCCGCTCGGTGGCCCAGAACAAGAGCCTCAACAGCAAGTTTTCTTCCAGTCTCGACAAGCATCTCGGCTCCGGCGCCAAGAACGCCAACAGCAAGGATTTGAAAAACGTCGGTCCCAGCGTGCAATACAAGCTGCGCGACAAGACCGGGCAGGCGCGTGAATATCTGAATTACATGCAACCGGTGCAAGTCGATGGTGCCTATGTGTTCCTGGCCGGGATGCGCGATACCCCGGCCGAGCCGTTCCGTTATTTGCGCATTCCCGCAGATGACGAAGACAGCGTGGTCGAATGGATGCGTTTGCGCGCGGCACTGGTGAATCCGGCCATGCGCGAACTGGCAGCGCAACGTTATGCGAAACATGCAATGACCGGCAACGATGTGCCGGAACAGTTGCGCATGCAATTGCAGCAATCGGCGCTGCGCGGATTGACGATCTTTGCCGGCAACGACAAGGAATTCGGTTACATCGCGGTATCGCGCTTCCTGGAAAATGTACCGGCCGCAGAACAGGAAAAGGCCGCTGACATTTTCATGAAGATTCTCAACGGCGGCATGTGGGAGTTGTGGCAGGCGGCGCGCGAACAGGCCGGTCTGAAGGATGTGCCGAGCGACGAGAAGCATGCCCGTTTCCTGCAATTGTCGACCAATGCCCTGGCCGATGCCGGCTTCTACCATGCGCCGGTTTATCTGCAATTGACCGGATTCGACGAAATCAAGGCGTCGGTTTTTCAGGTGACACGTTCGCCGGGTAAAAAAGTCGTGTATCTGGGTTGCCTGTTTCTGGTGCTCGGCGTGTTCTCGATGCTGTATATTCGCGAACGTCGTCTGTGGATCTGGATCCGGCCGCAAGACGATGGCGGATCACATGCATTAATGGCAATGAGTTCGCAACGCAAGACGCTGGATTTCGAAAAAGAATTTGAGACGCTCAAAGCGAAACTGACGCAATCGGCGTAAGCTTGCGCCGCATATGAACGATTATGGCGGCATGCCGTAGCGACTATTTTCCTGTACGTATATATCCGGTCATGGAGGCATGTAGGATAGCGTGCAGGAAGGGAATTGGAGAACACGATGGAACTGACTCAAACCTATCAACAGGAGCCGGGATTTTTCAAGCGCCTGAGCGTGCTTGACTGGCTGTATGCCCTGGCGTTGGTGGCGGCCTCTCTGTTTGCGCTGAATCGCTATGGCGCGCATATGGATTATTACGAAAAGGGCGTGCTGCTGCTGGCGGCGCCGACCTTTGCCTGGCTGGGCTGGAACTGGAAATCGATACGCTGGCTGATGGTGGTGCTGGCAGTCTTGTCGCTGTCGGCCATCGCGCTGTATGGCGGTTCGCTCGACATGGCCGAGAAGAAATTCTTTCTGAAATACATTCTCTCCAGCCAATCGGCAATCTTGTGGATGAGCGCGCTGTTTTTCCTGTCGACACTGTTTTACTGGGGCGGCCTGATTGCACGCTCCGAAACAGGCGGCGCGATCGGTTCCAAGCTGTGCTGGGCGGCCGTGATTCTTGGTTTCACCGGCATGCTGGTGCGCTGGTATGAGTCCTACCTGATTGGCGCTGATATCGGTCACATTCCGATTTCCAATCTGTATGAAGTATTCATCCTGTTTTGCATGATCACCGCATTGTTCTATCTTTACTATGAGCAACATTACGGTACCCGTCAGTTGGGCGCGTTCGTGCTGCTGGTGATTTCTGCGGCGGTCGGTTTCCTGCTGTGGTACACCGTGTCGCGCGATGCGGCCGAGATCCAGCCGCTGGTGCCGGCCTTGCAAAGCTGGTGGATGAAGATTCACGTACCGGCCAACTTCATCGGCTACGGCACTTTTGCCCTGGCGGCCATGGTCGCGGTGGCGTATCTGCTCAAATCCAAAGGTTATCTGGTCGATCGTCTGCCGGCGCTGGAAGTACTGGACGACGTCATGTACAAAGCCATCGCGGTCGGCTTCGCCTTCTTCACGATTGCTACCATTCTGGGCGCCCTGTGGGCGGCCGAAGCATGGGGCGGCTACTGGTCCTGGGATCCGAAAGAAACCTGGGCGCTGATCGTCTGGCTCAATTACGCTGCGTGGTTGCATATGCGGCTGATGAAGGGCCTGCGCGGACAAGTGGCGGCATGGTGGGCACTGGTCGGCTTGCTGGTGACGACGTTCGCGTTCCTCGGCGTCAACATGTTCCTGTCCGGTTTGCATTCTTACGGCGAGCTTTGACATGACGGCAGCCGGGCCCGCAGTTGATCTGGTGCTGTTCGATTGTGACGGCACGCTGGTCGATAGTGAAATCGTCACTGCCCAGGCATGGGCGCAATACACGGCGGTCCACGGCGTGACGATGTCGGCGGCGCAGGCGCTGGCCAGTTTCAAAGGGGTCGGCATGGGTGAGTGCGTAGCCGAAGTCGAGCGCTTGCGCGGGGCGCCGGTACCGGACACCTTTGTGGTTGAATTACGGGCGGTGATGGCGCAACTGTTGCGCGAACATCTGCAACCGATCCCCGGTGCGCTGGACATGGTGCAGGAATTGTCGGTACCGTTTTGTCTGGCCTCCAACGCACCGCGCGAAAAAATCGAACTCTGCCTCAAGGTCACCAATCTGTTGCCCTATTTCGAGGGGCGTATCTTCAGTGCCTACGATGTCCAGAGCTGGAAACCCGAACCGGGTTTATTCCTGCATGCTGCCGAAACGATGGGGGTGCCACCGGACCGTTGCGTCGTGGTCGAAGACAGTTTGCCCGGTGTTCAGGCCGGTCTGGCAGCGGGCATGCAAGTATTTGCCTTGTGGCACAGCGATCACGATGCCGAGTTGCCGGCCAACGTGCATATCATCCGTACCCTGGCCGAGCTGCCGGCTCGTATCGCCGCGCTGTCCTGAAGGCGGTCCGGATCCGGACTGCATTGCCTGTCGGCACTATTTCCCGGCGTCACCTGTCGCCACCTGCGCCTTGCATCCGCAACGGCCGTTGCTCCGTATAAGAAAAAGAAAGTAGCGGAATTGTGTAAGATCGAATTGGTCGAACCGACCAAGCTGCATCCCGCCGCATCGTATATGGAGTTTCTATGCTGATCAAACGTCAATCTCATGGTGATGGCCTGCCATTGCCTTCCGAAATTACACCGCGTGAGGTATTCGACGCGCGCCGCAGTTTCATGAAGCAGATGGCGGTGGCTTCCGTCACCGGTGCCGGCTTGCTGGAATTCGCTTCGCGCGATGCATTTGCGCAAGGTGCGCCGCTGGCGAAACTGGCCGCCAGGCCCAACTCGTCCTATGTGGTGATGGACAAGCAAACATCCTTCAAGGATGCCTCCACCTACAACAATTACTATGAATTCGGCACCGACAAGGCAGACCCGGCGCAAAATGCCGGCACCCTGAAAACCCGTCCCTGGACGATTGCCATCGAAGGTGAAGTCAAGAAGCCGATGACGCTGGACATCGACAGCCTGACCAGGCTGGCACCGCTGGAAGAGCGGATTTACCGACTGCGTTGCGTCGAAGGCTGGTCGATGGTGATTCCGTGGATTGGTTATTCACTGTCGGAACTGATCAAGAAAGTTGAACCGACCAGTAATGCCAAATACGTGGAGTTCGTGACGCTGGCAGATAAAAATCAGATGCCGGGTATCGGCGACCGGGTACTGCAATGGCCGTACACCGAGGGCTTGCGTCTGGACGAAGCCAATCATCCGCTGACATTGCTGACGCTCGGCATGTATGGCGAGGTATTGCCGAACCAGAATGGCGCACCGGTACGTATTATTGTTCCATGGAAATATGGTTTCAAATCGGCCAAATCGATCGTCAAGATCCGCTTCCTCAAGGAGCAGCCGAAAACCGCATGGAATATTTCTGCACCACAGGAATACGGTTTTTATTCCAACGTTAATCCCAATGTTGACCATCCGCGCTGGTCGCAGGCCAGTGAACGGCGTATCGGCGAAGACGGTTTCTTTACCAAAAAGCGCAAGACACTGATGTTCAACGGCTATAACGAAGTGGCGCCGCTGTATGCCGGCATGGACCTGAAGAAATTCTTTTGATCGCGGATGCCGGGCAATTCATGAAAAATCTTGATAGCAGGCAAGTCAATATTCTCAAGACAGTCCTGTTTATTCTGGCCTTGCTGCCTTTTGCGCGGCTGGTCCTGTTCACGCTGACCGACCGTCTGGGCGCCAATCCGATTGAATTCATTACTCGCAATACCGGTGACTGGACCTTGTATTTCCTGTGTTTCACACTGGCAATAACACCGCTGCGACGCATTACCGGCTGGAACTGGCTGCTCAAGTTGCGTCGTATGCTGGGCTTGTTCGCCTTCTTTTATGTGGCACTGCATTTCATGACCTTCTTCTGGTTTGATCATTTTTTCGATCTGGCCGAAATGTGGAAGGATGTGCTCAAGCGGCCATTTATCACCGTCGGCTTCAGCGCATTTGTATTGCTGATCCCACTGGCGCTGACCAGTACCAATGGCATGGTGCGTCGTCTAGGCGGCAAACGCTGGCAATGGCTGCATCGGCTGATGTACCTGATCGTGCCGCTCGGGGTGCTGCATTTCTGGTGGATGAAGGCGGGAAAGAACCTTTTGGCACAACCGATACTTTTTGCAACAATTGTTTCAATGTTGCTTTTGTTCCGTATCTGGCACAAAACCAAAGCCAAAAAACCGCTGTAAAGCCTTGTAAACAGGCGCTTTTGTGAGATTGGTGCCGCGCACCAAAAAAGAGCTGTCAGGCGGGGGCTCGCAAATTTTTGATAAAAATCCTGTTTTGGACGTATTCCAAATCATTGTTCAGGCGTTACTTGGCTAGGGCGCGGCTGACGCGCTGCTGACAACTGTCACGCTACGGGACAGTTGCAGTGCCACGAATAGTGATCGTCAAGTACGAGTTAGGAATACATCATGCAGGCAATAGAGCGCAAGTTGAAACCGAAGGCGGATTTTCCCCAGCAATATGCATTGGCCGAGTCGCGTTATCCGCGCGTGGGCAAGAAATTCAAAGAGCGTGAAGACGACTGCTCGGGGTACGACAAGCTGCCAAAGCAAATCGATGACATCGTCGAAGGCGAGTCGCCCAAGCGTTTCAAACGTCCAAAAATGGAAAGCGATATCATCGCCCGCTGATTCACTCTTCGCGCGGATCGCGCGACAGCAGCAGCTTCACCATTTCCGGTACCGAAATTCCGTCGAACAGTGCGCCGGCCACGGCATCCGTGATCGGCATGTCGACCCCGTGCCGGGCCGCCAATGCCCGTACGGATTCGGCACAACGGACACCTTCGGCGACATGGCCCAGTTCGGCCACGATCAGATCCAGTTGCTTGCCTTGCGCCAGACCCAGTCCGACACGGCGATTGCGCGACAGGTCGCCGGTGCAGGTCAGAATCAAATCACCCACCCCAGACAAGCCCATGAATGTTTCGGCGCGCCCGCCCAAGGCGATGCCGAGCCGGCTGATTTCGGCCAGACCGCGTGTGATCAGGGCCGCCCGCGCATTGAGGCCGAGCTGTAAACCATCGGCGGCGCCGGTGGCGATGGCGAGAATATTTTTGACCGCGCCGCCGATTTCGACACCAATCAGATCATCGCTGGAATAAATGCGGATATTGCCGCCATGCACCGCCGCCACTACCCGTTCCCGCAAATCATTGTCATGACTGGCGAAGCTCAGCGCACAGGGCAGGCCCTTGGCGACTTCTTGTGCGAAGGACGGGCCGGACAAGGCGCCGGCAGGTACGGCGTCGCCCAAGACTTCCTGGACGATCTGGTGCGGCAACAGACAGGTTTGTTCTTCCAGCCCTTTGCAGAGCCAGACGATATTCGGAATGGCATGAGCGCGCAGTTGCTCGGCCAGCGCGCGCAAGCCCGAGACCGAGGAGGCAATCACCAGCAGGCTTTGTTCAGGCGCCGCGCTGACATGTGCAATTGCCTGCGCGAAATCGGCGGTGAGGTGCAGTGATGGCGGCAACGGAAAGCCCGGCAAATACGCCAGGTTTTCACGCTGTGCGGCGAGTTCACGCATGGCGTCGGCATTGCGACCCCACAGCATGACGTCATTGCGTTGCGTCAGCGCGATGGCCAGCGCCGTACCCCAGGCACCGGCACCAAGTATGGTGATTTTCATGAAAGCAGACTAAGTGAGGACGGAGCTGATGGCGGGGGCGATCAATCGCCCCAGACTTCGGAGGCCTTGACGAAACCGCTCTGGCCGTCACGGTGCCGGACCTTGACCCAGCCGGAAGTGGCCGGCTCGGCCATGTCGAGCAATACATTCTTGTCGGCGCTGAATACGGTAGGACTGGCTTCGTCAGCGCTGGCGTGAATCTTGGCGTTGGCGACGCTGACCACGACGGTGCGCTTGGCAACCAGTGCCTTGGACTGCACCCATGACAGCGTACCGGCGGCGTCACGCACCTTGCTCCAGTCGCTGTAGGTCAGCACGACTTCCACCGGCATGCCGCGCGGGGCAACGAATACCCGGCGTCCTTTTTCCGAAGGCGCGTCGTACAGGATTGCTGGCGCCGCACCGACCGACTTGAAGTCCAGCGCATGGGCGGCATTGCTTGCCAACGCGGCGCTGAGGGCCACGGCGGACGTGAGCAGACGTAAATATTTCATGAAAGTGACTCCGCTGTATCGGTCTGTGCGACTCACCGCGAGGCGAGGCGAGGCGCACAGCATGGGGATGCTGGAACGATCCATTATGGCATCGACATCCCCGTTTGCGCGGGAATGCGAATGCCGGATCAGTTGACAGTCGAGGTACCGTTGACCAGTGTGCCGTCGGTTTGCTGCTCTGCCAGCGCCTGCAGGCGTTGCTGGTAAAACACTTCGAAGTTGATTTCGGCCAGGTGGATCGGCGGGAAACCGGCACGGGTAATCACGTCGGCGATATTGGCGCGCAGGTAAGGGTAGATGATGTTCGGGCAGCCGATACCCAGCAGCGGATCCAGTTGCTCGGCAGGAATGTTGCGGATTTCGAAAATGCCGGCTTGCTTGCCTTCAACCAGAAACGCAACCTTGTCCTGCACCTTGGCAGTCACGGTGATCGTTACTGTCGATTCGAAGATGCCTTCTGCGAGCGCTTCAGCGCCGACATCGACCGATACTTCAATTGCCGGTGCATCCTGTTCCAGGAAAATGCCTGGCGAATTAGGTTGTTCCAGCGACAGATCCTTCAGGTAAACGCGCTGGATCTGGAATACGGGTTGTTGTTCAGTTTGTTTCTCTTCCGACATGGAATGCTCTCGTTTCAGGTTGAATGAATAAAATGAAAATCGTCAGGAATGCACTGCAGATTCTAGGCTTGCAACAGGGGATCAAGTCCGCCGGAGCGATCCAGCGCACTCAGATCGTCGAAGCCGCCGACATGGGTTTCGCCGATATAAATTTGCGGTACGGTGCGGCGACCGGTCTTTTCCATCATGATGTCGCGCTGTTGCGGATCAAGGTCGATGCGGATTTTTTCAATCTCCTCAACGCCTTTGTTCTTGAGCAGACGTTCCGCCATCATGCAGTAAGGACAGACGCCGGTGCTGTACATGACTACGCGGGCTGTCATTTGCCTTCCTTTTGCGCCGTGGTCGGCAAGCCCTGGGTTTGCCATGCAGCAATACCGCCGGTCAGACCGTAGACTTCAGTGAAGCCGGCTTTTTTGAGTGTCGCTTCTGCCTTGCCGGACTGCGTTCCGGTCTGGCAAACCACCACTACGCTCTTGCTTTTGAACTTGTCCAGTTCAGAAATGCGTTGCGGCAAATCTTTCAATGGAATGTTTTTGGCGTCACGCAAATGGCCGGCGGCGAACTGCTCGCTGTCGCGGACGTCGATAATCAGCGTCTTTCCTTGATTGATCAGCTGTGTTGCCTGCAGCAGAGTCAGCTTGCTGCCGCGTTGTTGCAGGTACGGAAGCAGCAGTGCGCCGCCCGAAATAATGACCAGGCCGATCAGAAAAATATTATCAATGATGAATTTCACGGGATCCCAATGAGTTTACTGAATCCCGGCATTATAAAATAGAAGCCGTCACGCTATTTAAATCTTCAAATGGCGAATTGCTGTTTTCTCACTTAATCGAGCTTTCCTATGTACAAAATCGTATTTATGCGCCACGGCGAATCGACGTGGAATCTGGCAAACCGCTTTACCGGCTGGGTTGATGTTGATCTGACCGAAAAGGGTGTGGCCGAAGCGCGTCAGGCCGGCAAGCTGCTCAAGGATGCCGGTTTCAGCTTCGACCTGGCTTACACTTCGGTCCTCAAGCGCGCCATCCGCACCCTCTGGACCACGCTCGATGAAATGGATCAGATGTGGCTGCCGATTGAACACGACTGGCGTCTGAACGAGCGTCACTATGGCGCACTGCAAGGATTGAACAAGGCGGAAACCGCCGCCCAGTATGGCGATGAGCAAGTGCTGGTATGGCGCCGCAGCTACGACACGCCACCCAATCCGCTCGATCCGGAAGCTGCCTTGTCGGCCTACAATGACCCGCGTTATGCCGGTCTCAAGCGCGAACAGATTCCGCTGACCGAGTGCCTCAAGGATACAGTGGCGCGCGTGCTGCCAGCCTGGAATGATTCGATTGCACCAGCCATCCGCGCCGGCAAGCGCATCATCATCTCGGCGCACGGCAACAGTCTGCGTGCCCTGATCAAGTACCTGGACGGGATCAGCGACAGCGACATCGTCGGCCTCAACATTCCCAACGGTCAGCCGCTGGTCTATGAACTGGATGCCGATCTCAAGCCGATCAAGAGCTACTATCTCGGCGATCAGTCCGCCATCGAAGCCGCGCTCAAGGCGGTGGCGAATCAAGGGAAATCGAAATAATCCATTTTCTCTGCACTTTAATGGTCAAACCGCGTCGCCAGTCACGCGCCGCAGCGATGTCGCTGGGCGCGGTGCTGCTGCTGGCAGCAGCATTGGCGGCGCCGTCTGTCTCTGCCCAGCCGGTAACGGAACGCAGTCGTCAGAAGCAGGCCGCAGAAAAAGAGCGGGCCGATCTGCAGCAACGGCTGGCCGTACTCAAGCGTGACATCAATCAAACCGAGACCGCCAAAGGCAATGCTGCCGATTCGCTGGCGGAATCGGAGCTGGCGATATCGCGCGCCAATCGCTCGTTGCGTGAACTGGCGCAGGAGCAAGCGAGTACCGAAGCGCGGCTGAGCCAACTGGTGAAGCAACAGACGGAACTGGCCGCGGTGGTCAATGCACAGCAGGCGCAACTGTCGAAGCTGTTGCGCGACCAGTATGTGGCCGGCAATGAAGACCGGATCAAATTGCTGCTGTCGGGTGACAATCCGAATCGCATCAATCGCGAATTGCAGTACATGGGATATATCTCCCAGGCGCAGGCCAGGCTGATTGAAACCCTGCGTGTCAACCTGCAGGCAGTCAAGAGTAACAAGGCCGAGACCCAGAACGCCAAATTCGAACTGGAAGAAATCGCGCAGGAAGAAAACGAACAAAAGCGCGTGCTGGAAAAAGAAAAATCCAAACGCACGGTGTTGCTGGCGCAACTGTCGACCAAGCTGAATTCCCAGCGCAAGGAAGTCGGCAATCTGCAGCGCGACGAGCAACGCTTGTCCGGTCTGGTCGACAAGCTGGCGCAAATTATCGAAGAGCAGAAAAAGGCTGAAGCGGCGGCGCGTGAAAAGCGTCATCAGGAACAATTGGCGAAAGCCAAGGCCGAACGGGAGCGTCGCGCGGCGCAGCAGGCCAAGGCCGCGCCGGGTAACAAAGCGGCACCCGGTACCAAAACCACGCCCAAACCGAGCCCGGCGGACGCCATCGATGATGACGAACCGCCGCAAACGTTGGGCAGAAACGACGCCACGCCGAGCGCAGAGGAAAATTACGGTAAACCTTTTGCCAGTCTGCGTGGTCAGTTGCGGTTGCCGATCCGGGGTGATCTGATCGCCAAATTCGGCGGCAAGCGTGGCGACGGGCCGAGCTGGAAAGGCTTGTTCATCCGCGCCCCTGAAGGTGCGGAAGTCAAGGCAGTAGCGGCCGGGCGGGTAGTTTATGCGGATTGGCTGCGCGGTTTCGGCAATTTGCTGATTGTCGATCACGGCAACCAGTACATGACGATTTACGGCAATAACCAGTCGGTGCTCAAGCGCGCCGGCGATCTCGTCAAAACCGGTGATGTCATTGCCAGCGCAGGTAATAGCGGCGGCAATGAGCAATCGGGTTTATACTTTGAAATTCGGCATCAGGGCCGGGCTTTCGACCCACTTGGCTGGGTAACTACTAGGTGAAACATGGGCAGCAAACTTAAGAATATCGGTCTTATCAGTCTGGGCATGATTGCGGGAGTGGCGGCATCGATGCAATTCGATGCCATCGCTCAAAAAAATGCGACGGCCCCGCTGCCGTTGGAAGAATTGCGACAACTGGCAGATGTATTCGGCCTGATCAAGTCCGATTATGTCGAGCCGGTCGAAGACAAAAAGCTGCTCACCGAAGCCATTTCCGGCATGGTGGCCTCGCTTGATCCGCATTCTGCCTATCTCGACAAGAAGGCCTACAAGGAGTTGCGTGAAGGCACCATGGGCAAATTTGTCGGCCTCGGTATCGAGGTCGGCATGGAAGATGGCTATGTCAAAGTCATTTCGCCGATTGAAGATTCGCCTGCCTACCGTGCCGGCATCAAGGCCGGAGACCTGATCACCCGTCTCGACAGCACCCCGGTCAAAGGACTGACGCTGGACGAGGCCGTCAAGAAGATGCGCGGCGAGCCGAATACCAAGATCACGCTGACCATTGCCCGCAAGGACGAAGACAAGCCAATCATCCTGACTATCGTGCGTCAGGAAATCCGGGTACAGAGCGTGAAGTCGAAAGTGGTCGAGCCAGGCTATGCATGGCTGCGCGTGACCCAGTTCCAGGAACCGACCGTGGACGACATGGCCAAGAAGATTCTGGCCATCTACGCACAGGAACCGAACCTCAAGGGTCTGATTCTCGATTTGCGTAACGATCCGGGTGGCGTGTTGCCGGGCGCTATCGGCGTTTCCGCTGCATTCCTGCCGAAGGATTCGGTGGTGGTATCGACCAATGGCCAGTTGCCAAGCTCCAAGGCCAGCTTCTATGCCAAGCGTGAGTATTACGCCGCCAATCCGATGAACGATCCGTTGTCGCGTCTGCCGGATGCCGTCAAGAAGGTCCCGATGGTCGTGCTGGTCAATACCGGTTCGGCATCGGCATCTGAAATCGTGGCCGGCGCACTGCAGGATTACAAGCGCGCCACCATCATGGGAACCCAAACCTTCGGCAAGGGCTCGGTACAGTCGGTGATTGCATTGCCACCGGACAAGCAAACTGCGGTCAAACTGACCACTGCGCGTTACTACACGCCGAATGGCCGCTCGATCCAGGCCAAGGGCATCATCCCCGACATCATGGTGGATGAATACGCGGATGGCGATGGCTTGAATGGTTTGCGTCTGCGGGAAGCCGATCTGACCAAGCATCTGAGCAACGACAAGGACAAAACCGCCAATGAAACCAAGGCGGCGACCGTCGACGAGAAGGAAGAAGAGCGTCTGATTGCGGCCGAGAAGAAACGCAAGCCACTGGAATTCGGCAGCAAGGAAGACTTCCAGCTGACGCAGGCGCTGAACCATCTGAAGGGATTGCCGGTGCAGGTCTCCAAGGTCAAACCTGAAATCCGCGAAGAGTCCGCCAAGGACAGCAAAGCGGTCAAGGATGATAAAAAGGAAATCAAGACACCGCCCGAGAAAATTGAAAAGTAATAAGCAATGAAAAGGGCCGCAGCGATGCGGCCCTTTTTACTTGGAACCCGACCACTCACCGTGTTCTCACTGCGCCGCGCCATGAACGACCAACAATTGCTCCGTTATTCCCGCCATATTTTGCTCGATGAAATCGATATCGAAGGGCAGAGCCGCCTGCTGGCTGCGCATGCACTGGTCATCGGTGCCGGTGGTCTGGGGTCGCCCGCCGCCTTGTACCTGGCTTCGGCCGGGCTCGGCAAGATCACGCTGGTCGATGACGATACGGTCGACCTGACCAATCTGCAGCGGCAGATATTGCATACGACCGAGCGGGTCGGACAACTCAAGGTAGCGTCGGGCAAGACCGCCCTGGCGCAGTTGAATCCGGAAGTGGAAGTCATTGCGCTGGCCGAGCGGCTGGAAGATGCGCGGCTCAATGCGCTGATCGCAGATGCCACCGTGGTACTCGACTGCAGCGACAATTTTGCCACCCGGCACGCTATCAACCGCGCCTGCGTCAAGCACCGGGTGCCGTTGGTGTCCGGCGCCGCGATCAGGTTCGACGGCCAGATCAGTGTGTTCGATTCGCGCAGTGACACATCGCCATGTTATGCGTGCCTGTTTCCGCCCGATCGTCATTTTGAAGAAGTCCAATGTTCGACGATGGGCGTGTTTGCGCCGCTGGTAGGCATCATCGGCACCATGCAGGCGGCCGAGGCCCTGAAGCTGGTGGCGGCAGTCGGCACCTCACTGGCCGGGCGTTTGCTGATTCTGGACGCGCGCAGCATGGAATGGACCAGCATTACACTGGCGCGCGACCGCAATTGCCCGGTGTGCGGCGTCCGGCACCCGGTATAGTCGCCATTGCGTCACTTTGGCCAGCCGCCGCAGGTGCTATTTATGTATTGCGTTCTGGTATAAACTGTTGGCGTGTATTTTGGTATGCAGCGCGCTTGCCGGGTTGTCCTGCCAGGTCTTTGAAGCGGGCAGCGAAGCCGGACCGGCGCGAGAATTCATGTCGCGGTTCGCACCGGAAGGGGGGAGCTTATGAATGCCACCACCAGAAAGCCCGTTCGCAAGGCTGCTGCCGCAGGCAGCACCGGCCCGCGAGAGGGTGATGGAACGGCGTCGGAGCAGCCCCCGGAAGCGACTGTAAAGAGCAGCGGCAAGAGTACTAAAAAATCAACTTCGGCTACGGCGAATGCCGTTGTAGTAAAATCCCTGACCGTCAAAACGATGGCACCCGCGTCCGTCCCGTCCGGAACAGGGAAGAATGCCGGTAATGTGCAACAAAAAGCAGTACAGGCAGCCGTGAAGCAGGTAACGTCGGCGGCAAGGGAAGTGGATTCAAAAGCGACCAGATCCGGCTCGCGCCCCGGCAAAAAACCGGAAAGCACCGGAGCCATGGATAAAATTGAGAAACCAGTAGTATTGAAAGTAAGCGAAGTGGCAACTAAAACTCCCAAAACTACCCCTGATACGCAAACCTTGCTGACTGAGGAGCAAATCCTCAAGATGGGCGAGAAGGACTACATGAACGAAGCGCAACTTGCTTTTTTCAAGGCCCGTTTGCAACAGCTGGAAAGAGATCTGCTGAAAAATGCAGGTGAGACCACCGAACATTTGCGTGAAACCGTGCTGGTTCCCGATCCTGCCGATCGCGCCACCATCGAAGAAGAGCATGCACTGGAACTGCGTACGCGTGATCGTGAGCGCAAGTTGCTGAAGAAGGTTCAGCAATCCATCGTGTCGATCGATGCCGGCGAGTATGGCTGGTGCGAAGAGACTGGTGAGCCGATTGGCATTCCACGTCTGTTGGCACGTCCGACAGCAACACTTTCACTCGAAGCACAGCAACGCCGCGAATTGAAGCAAAAGCTTTACGGCGACTGATTTCGGCTGATCCCGGCAGTACCCTCTGACGACCACGGCCAGTCCGTTGTCGTCAGTGTTGTTTCTATCTATCTCATCAATGCGACGCTTCGTCTCTTCCAGAAGTCTTGCGCTCACCACATTGCTGGTGGCGATGATGCTGTTCGCCCAGTCACTGGGTTTGCTGCATAGTATCGTCCACGCCGGCTTCCCGGTACCGGCGGCTGAAGCCCGTCAATATGCTGCGCTGTTCGATTACAACGACAGTGATGCCGACGACGACAAGGCCAGCGCATCCAACAGCTCGCATCATCACTCTTGCGTTGAATACGATGCCGCCACACTGGCTGATGGCGTGCAGGTAATGTTGCCGTCGCTGCCCGTCATTCCCGGCAAGCACATCCTGGCCCTGTGGCAGGCATTTGCTTCGTGGGATGCACCATTCGTCTGTCACTTCTCGTCACGCGCACCGCCGCGCTGAACCTCCTCTCCTGATTCCGTTTTGCTTTTGTCTGTCATCGCCAGCGATTGATTCGTTGTGCCGTTGCGCCGCCATGTTGCCGCGCCGCGTGCGCCTGCTTCGCCGGCGCTGACGTTTTGTCCGGCGTGACGCCGCGTGTGCATCGTCACGTCCATTTTCAGTCAAGGAATTCCATGTACGTCCAACCTACTTTGCTGGCGAGCGCCGTCTTGTCTGCGCTTGCTTCCATGTCTGCCGTCGCGCAGACAACCTCATCGCCGTTGCAGGAAATCGTGGTCACCGCCAGCCCGTTTGCCGCCGATGAAAACACCCAGATTCTGACCCCGGCCAAAGTGCTGGCCGGAGATGAATTGCGCAACAAGCTCGGTAACTCGCTCGGCGATACGCTGTCGCAGGAATTGGGGGTGTCGGCATCGAGCTTCGGCGCCGGGGCTTCGCGTCCCATCATTCGCGGTCTGGAAGGACCACGGGTGATGATCTTGCAAAATGGCATGGCAGTCTCCGATGTCTCGACGGTGTCGAATGATCACGCAGTGGCAACCGAAGCGGCGACCGCGCGTCAGATTGAAATTCTGCGCGGACCGGCGGCATTGTTGTATGGTTCCGGCGCCATCGGCGGTTTGGTCAATGTGGTCAACGACCGCATCCCGACCATGTTGTTGCCGAAGCCGACCGGTCAGGTCGAGGCGCGTTATGGCACCGTCGATGGAGAGAAAAATACTTCCTTCATGGTCGACGGCGCTGCCGGCAGCATCGGCTTGCATCTGGATGGCAATTACCGCGATACCGACAATTACAAGATTCCCGGCTCGGCGAAACTCAATGACCCGGCCTCGGCGAACGGACGTTTGCCGAACTCCTTTACCCACGAAACCAGTATCGGCGCCGGTGGTTCGTATATTGCCGACTGGGGTCACCTCGGCGCATCGGTATCCACGCTGGATGATCATTACGGTATCCCTACCGCTGAAAAATCATTCATCGATCTGCACCAGACGCGCTACGACATCGACAGTCTGGTGAAGGCACCGTTTGCCGGTTTCGAATCATTCAAATTCAAGCTTGGCTATACCGACTATAGCCATATCGAAAAGCAGCAGGACGGCACGCCGAATACAATATTTTCCAATCGTGCGGTGCAGACCCGGTGGGAACTTGCGCATCAGCCAGTGGCCGGATGGCGCGGCAGTTTCGGTGTGCAAACCGATCAAAGCAATTACTCGGCATTGTCGGCGACCGACGGCTCGGCAGCGCTGACCCCGGCGACCAAATCCACATCGCTGGCCGGCTTCCTGGTGGAAGAGCGCAATTTCGGCCCGGTACTGGCGAGCGCCGGCGTGCGCATGGAATCGGTCAAGCGTCGTCCGCAAGGATTGCTGGACCGCGATTTCAATCTGTTCTCGTGGTCGGCCGGTGGTTTGTGGACCTTCATGCCGGGTTACGGAATGGGGGCGACGTATTCGATTGCACAACGCGCACCGACCGTGGAAGAACTGTATTCCAACGGCGCTCATGAATCGACCTCTACCTTCGATATTGGCGACGGCAATTTGCAAAAAGAGACTTCGCACAATATCGAACTGACGCTGCAAAAGACCGAGGGTCTGGTGCGCTGGAAAGCCAATCTGTTCCAGAACAAGGTCAAGAATTTCATCTTTGGCCGTACCAATGGTCAGGTCGATGAAAGCGGTGCTGCCGATCCGGACGGCGAATTCACTCAGCGTTTCTGGGCACAGGGCGATGCCACGATTCACGGCGCTGAAGCCGAGGTCAGCTATAACCTTGGCGGCGAAGGATTTTCAGTGCGCGGTTTTGCCGATACCTCACGCGGCAAGCTGGACAATCAAGGCAACCTGCCACTGCAACCGGCGACGCGTTACGGCGTTGATCTCGGTTACCGTCAGGCGGCATGGGCCAGCGGCGTCAAGGTGCTGCGGGCCCAGACCCAGGACCGTCTGGCATCGTTTGAAACCACGCCGACACCATCCTATACCCAGGTGGATGCCAATGTGTCCTATACCCAGCGCTATAACGCCGTCAAGGTGACCTGGTTTGCCTTGTTGAAGAACGCCTTGAATCAGGACATTCGTCTGTCGACTTCGGTGCTCAAGGATACCGTGCCACAACCCGGGCGTAATCTGATTCTGGGGGTGCGTACTCAGTTCTGAGTCTGAGGGGTTGCGGGGCGTGATGGTCAGGGCACAGAGCAGGAGCGGTGCCGGCAGGTCAAGCGTCCCGCGATCAGTTACAACGCAATTGCTTGATTTACCCGGTATTTCTCAATATTTCTGGATACCAACGCTTGCTTGATTGAGATATTCTGTGCAAAAAACAAAGGTTAATGCACATGTTATCGAATCGGCCGAAAACAGAAATACGAAATGATGGTCGCATATTGCTGACCCTGCTGTTGGTGTTCATGCCCTGGTGCGCATCGGCGCAAGAGGCGCACACGGTCAAGATCGGTTTCAGCGGACCGTTGTCGGGGGCCCTGGTGGTCGCCGGCAAGGATGCCCTCAATGGCATGCAGATGGCGATCGAACGCCTGAACCAGCAGCGCGTTGAAATCGGCGGCAAGCCGGTACGTTTTGAAGCCGTGATCAAGGATGACAAGGGGGAGTCGCAGCGAGGCCAGGTGGTCGCGCGCGAACTCAGCGAACTCGGTGTCAAGGCCGTGCTGGGGCCTTTCAATTCGGATGTCGCGCTGACGGTAGCGGGCATCTATGAAGAAGCCGGCATCGTCGCCCTGACGGTTGCCTCCAATCCCAAGGTAACGCAAGCCGGTAACGGTTTCATGTTTCGCATCGCCGCCAGTGACAGCGACATCGGCAGCAAGATAGCGCGTTATGCCGAGCGGACCCTGAAGCTCAGGAACGTCGCCATTATCGACAATGGTTCTTCCTACGGGCGCGGCCTGATTGACGAGTTTCAGCGCACCGCAAGAAAAGGCGGAATGCAGATCGTCTTCAAAGAAAATGTTCAGGAACGCATGACGGATTTCAGTGCCTTGCTGAGCACTCTGAACAACACCCGGGCCGAGGCGATTTTTTTTGGCGGTTATGCAGCGCAGGGCCGTTTGCTGCTGCAACAGATGCGGCAGACGGGAATGCGCAAGCCGCTGCTCGGCGGCGACGCGCTGTGCACGCTGGAAATGGCCGGAGTGGTTGACGATATGCGTGATGATGCGGTGTATTGCGCACAGGGTGGGGTGTGGCTGACACGGGTCTCGGATGGTGCGGTTTTTTCTTCCACATATCAGCGCAAATTCGGTCGCGCGCCGGATGTCTATGCCGCCACATTTTATGACGGCATGATGCTGCTGGTGCAAGCAATGAAATCAGCCAATTCCAGCAATCCGGCGGCGTTTGCACCGGTGCTGGCGAAGCTGCGTTACAAAGGTGTGGCGGCACTCTACGAATTCGATGGCAAGCATGATCTCAAGGAATCGACAGTGACTATTTTGCGCCTGAAAGCCGATGGCCTGACGCCGCTGTCGAGTTTCTGATGACAGCGGGCGCAGTGATTATTTGATCGGCAGCCGGATCGTGTTTTTGACTTCTTCCATCACGGCATAGGTATGTGTTTCGCGCACGCCCTTGAGTTGCAGCAGCGATTTGCCGAGGAATTCGCGATAGGCATTCATGTCTTTGACGCGCGATTTCACCAGATAGTCGAAGCCGCCGGCGACCATGTGGCATTCCATGATTTCCGGGATGCTTTGCACGCTTTTCTTGAAGGCTTCAAAGACATCGGGCGTGGTGCGGTCGAGTACGACTTCGATGAACACCATCAGTGAAACATCGAGCAGTTCAGGATTGAGTTGGGCCACGTAGCCGAGGATGTAGCCGGCTTCCTGCAGTTTGCGGACGCGCTCCAGGCAGGCTGCCGGTGACAGATTGACGCGGGCTGCAAGGTCGACATTGCTGATGCGGCCATCAATTTGCAGTTCGCCAAGAATTTTTTTGCTGATTTTATCAAGCGTAGCCATAGAGACTGAATTTTGTTTTGAAAAAATGGTTTATGGAAAATTTAATTCTGATTATATGGTTAATTATCGGGACTAATATCACGAAAGAGAAAATAGAATTCGAGCACCATAAAAAGCGTTGTACAGTTTGCAGCAATATGCGAACTTTCATCGAATATATTCGAGAGACTAAGTCCTATGCCGTTATCTGCTGTATCTGTTATCCGCTGACAATGCGTTCAATCACCGTTCCCGGCTGATCTGACCTGACGTTTTACCCAACCTGACTTCAAACGAGAGAGGAATCAACATGTATAACCGCATGCGTATCATTGCAGCTTCAATTGCTGTTATCCCGGCAATTGCATTTGCGCAAGAAGTACAAACCGTCAAGATCGGTTTCAGCAGTCCGCTTACCGGACCGCAGGCTTCGGCAGGCAAGGATAACCAGGGCGGTCTGCAACTGGCGGTAGAGCGTCTGAACACACAGGGTCTGGTGATTGGCGGCAAGAAAATCAAGTTTGAAATCATTGCTGAAGATGACCAGGCGGATCCGCGTTCCGGTGTTGGTGCAGCGCAAAAACTGGTGGACCAGGGCGTCAAGGCCATCGTCGGTCCTTACAACTCGGGCGTGACCATCCCGGCCTCGCGGGTCTATAACGAAGCCGGCATCGTGACCGCAACCGTGGCTTCCAATCCGAAGATCACGCAGCAAGGTTTCACTTACCTGTACCGCGTCGCGGCCAGCGACAGCCAGCTCGGCGGCAAGATGGCGCTGTACGCTGCCAAGGAACTGAAGATCAAGAACGTGTCGGTGATCGATGACCGTACCGCATACGGCCAGGGTCTGGCGGATGAGTTCAGCAAAGTGGCCAAGGCCAATGGCATCAATGTCGTCAGCAAAGACTTCACCAACGACAAGGCAACCGATTTCACTGCCATCCTGACCTCGATCAAGGGCAAGAAGCCTGACGCCGTGTTCATCGGCGGCTACGCGCCACAAGGCGGTCCGATCAAGCGCCAGATGAAACAACTCGGCATCAATGCCGTACTGCTGGGCGGTGACGGTATCTGCTCGCCGGAAATGGGTCGTCTCGGTGGCGACGCCATCGGTGACAGCGTCTACTGTACGCAAGGCGGCACCATGCTGGAGAAGGCCAAGGAAGGCAAAGTCTTCGCCGATGACTACCAGAAGAAATTCAACCGTCCGCCTGAAGTCTATGCGGTGTCATTCTATGACGGCATGATGCTGATCGCGCAGGCAATGAAGGCGGCCAATTCGGTCGAACCCAAGCAATACAGCCCGGCACTGGCAAAAATCAAATACAAAGGTGTCGCCGGTCAGTATGAATTTGATGCAGTGCACGATATGAAGCAATCACCAGTGACGGTGTTCCGCTTCAAAGACGGTTTGCCGGTCCCTCTGACCAGCTATTGATGCTCTTGCATCATCCGGCCGCTCCTGTCAGCATGCAAGGAATGGCCGGTTTGACCGCCATCAGGAATGTGTAACCGCCCCGGTCGCTGCCCGCAGCGACCGGAGTGAAGCATTCGGGCAGAGGTTGTCCGTCTCCTGATTTTCGTCAAGTACCAGACAGTAAGTGAAGCCGGTGCAGCGGCAGGCGTTGCCGCATCCGGTGTGATGTTGTTTTCAGATTTATTGAAGGAAGTTTCATGCTCAGCTATACCCGTACCGTTCAGACTATTGATGCGCATACCGGTGGTGAACCACTGCGCATTCTGGTCTCCGGTCTGCCGCAGGTGCCCGGTCAGACCATTCTGGAAAAACGTTCCTGGTTGAAGGAAAATCGTGACGACCTGCGCCAGTTCCTGATGAACGAGCCGCGCGGTCATGCCGACATGTACGGCGCCTATCTGTTTCCGCCGGTGACACCAAACGCTGACTTCGGCGTGATCTTCATTCATAACGAAGGTTACAGCGACATGTGCGGGCACGGCATCATTGCACTGGGCAAGGTATTGGTCGAGATGGGTTACGTCGAGCGCACCGCGCCGGTTACCCGCATCGCCTTCGATGCGCCGGCGGGCTTCATCGAAGCCAGTGTCGAGTGGGACGGCCAACAAGCCGGCAACGTTACCTTCAAGAACGTGCCGGCTTTTATTTATCAGCGCGACGTTGAAGTCGACACGCCGAGCTTCGGCAAGATTACCGGCGACATCGTGTTCGGCGGCGCCTTCTATTACTACATCAATGCCGATCAGGCCGGCCTGACGGTCAAGCCGGAACAGGTGCGGCAGCTGATTCAGCTGGGCGCGGAAACCAAGGCCGCGGTCAAAGCCAAGGTCAAGATCGAACATCCGCTGGAACCGGGTTTGAATACCTTGTATGGCACCGTGATCGACAGCGCACCCAATTTCCCCGGTGCCGATCAATCCAACGTCTGCATTTTTGCCGACCGCGAAGTGGATCGCTCACCGACCGGCACCGGCACCTCCGGCCGGGCGGCACAATTATTCTTGCGCGACCGACTGGCCCTGAATCAGAACTACGTCAACGGCAGCATCGTCGGCAGCAATTTCAGTGTCAAGGTTACCGGCACCACCGAAGTCGGCGAGCTCAATGCGGTGTTCACGGAAGTGACCGGCAGCGCGCATATCATGAGTACCAATCAATGGGTGCTGGAAGCATCTGATCCATTCCCTGTCGGCTTCTTCCTGAGATAACCCCATGCAAATACTTGACGCTGTTCAAACTGCGCAGGCCTTGCCCTACGCCAAATTGGTCCCGGCGCTGGCGCAAGCCGCGCGCGAATTTTCAAGCGGCGCCATCCGTTCCCCGGAACGTCAGGTGGTGCCGATCGATGCTGCCAGTGTATTGCTGAGCATGCCGGCCATCAGCGCTGATCTGAGCGTGACCAAACTGATCACCGTACATGCCGGCAACGCCCGTCACGGCTTGCCCGTGATTCAGGGTGAAGTGGTGGTGTTCGACACCGCCACCGGTCGTCGTCTGGCCATTCTCGATGGTCCCACTACCACTGCCCGTCGTACCGCTGCCATGACCTTGCTGGGTATCCAGACGCTGGCGCCGGTACGGCCGAAATCGGCATTGCTGATCGGCACCGGCGTACAGGCCGCGGCTCACGCTGATGCCCTGGTGGAATTCTTTGGCGTTACGCAGTTCTGGATTGCCGCACGCGATGCGGCCAAGACTCAGGCTTTTTGCAGTGAACTGTCGCAACGTCATCCGAATGTCGTGGCCAGCCCGCTGGCGGTGCAGGCGCTGCAAAATGATGCACCACAAACGGATGTGCTGATCGCGCTGACGACGTCACGCACGGCCGTGATTCCGGCACGCATTGCACCGACCACGCTGGCCATCGGTGTCGGCGCCTTCAAGCCGGACATGGTGGAATTCCCGTCCGAATTGCTGCATACCCGCACCATCGTGGTCGATGATCTGGCAGGCGCCAGGCATGAAGCCGGCGATCTGATTCAGGCCGAGGTCGACTGGAGCAAGGTACGCGCCATCGGTGACCTGCTGGCTGGTACCTGCGAACCGCTGATGACCTTGCCGGTATTCAAGACGGTCGGTCAGGCTTCATGGGATCTTGCTGCCGCACGCGTGGCACGCGATTTGCTGCAACTTTGATTTTGTATTATCCGCACCTCAACCCGCTGTAATCACAAGCAACTTCACAATAGCCGGCGTCAGCCGACATAGAGGGAAAGCAGAACACTATGGACATTTTCATCCAGCAAATCATCAACGGTCTGGTACTCGGCAGCATGTACGCGTTGATCGCCCTGGGCTACACGATGGTGTACGGGGTCTTGAATCTGATCAACTTTGCCCATGGCGATGTGTTGATGATCGGTGCCATGGCGGGCTTGAGCATCTTGAAACTGGTGCAGCATCTGGCGCCGGAATTGCCGGGTATCGTCAAACTGATCATCGCGATTGTCGGCGCCATTCCGGTGTGCGTGATCATCAGCCTGATCATTGAACGGGTAGCTTATCGTCCGTTGCGCAATGCACCGCGTCTGGCACCGTTGATCACGGCAATCGGTGTATCGATCCTGTTGCAGACACTGGCGATGATGATCTGGGGCCGCAGCCCGGTGCCATTTCCGCAAATCATGCCGTCCGATCCGATTCATATCGCCGGCGCGCTGATTTCACCAACGCAGATCATGCTGTTGTTGCTGGCACTGGCAGCGATGATTGCACTGGTACTGATGGTGGAAAAAACCAAAATGGGTCGCGCCATGCGCGCCACTGCCGAGAATCCGCGCATTGCCGGATTGATGGGCGTGGATGCCAATCGCGTGGTGGTGGTGACCTTCGCCATCGGTGCGGCACTGGCAGCGATTGCCGGTGTGATGTGGGCCGCCAACTACTCGACCGCGCAATTCGCGATGGGCTTCGTGCCGGGTCTGAAGGCATTCTCGGCGGCGGTGCTCGGTGGTATCGGCAATATTTACGGCGCCATGCTGGGCGGTATCTTGCTGGGTCTGATCGAAAGCCTCGGCGCCGGTTATATCGGTGACCTGACCGGCGATTTCCTGGGCAGCAATTATCAGGACATCTTCGCTTTCATCGTGCTGATCATCGTGCTGACCTTGCGCCCCTCCGGCATCATGGGTGAACGCGTCGCTGACCGCGCATAAGCCACCAGATAACGCATAAGAGAGATAACCATGGCATTCATCACCTTCGACAAGAAGCGCAACCCGCGCCAGGCCAAAGCCAGCCTGCTGGTCCTGCTGGCGATCATGATCGTGTTCCCGTTCATTGCCAGCCAGTTCGGCAATTCATGGGTCCGCATCATGGACGTCGCCCTGTTGTACATCATGCTGGCGCTTGGCCTCAACGTCGTGGTCGGCTTCGCCGGCCTGCTCGATCTGGGCTACATCGCGTTCTACGCCATCGGTGCCTATACCGCCGGTTTGCTGGCCTCACCGCAGTTTGCGGCGGTCATCGAATCGTTCGTCAATACCTATCCGATGGTGGGCAATTTCCTGATCATGATCTGCGGCCCCGAGATCGTGCAAAACGGCATTCACTTATCGTTGTGGGTGATCGTGCCGCTGTCGGCGATGGTGGCAGCATTGTTCGGTGCCTTGCTCGGTGCGCCGACGCTGAAACTGCGCGGTGACTATCTGGCCATCGTGACGCTGGGCTTCGGTGAAATCATCCGCATTTTCATGAACAATCTGAATGCACCGGTCAACATCACCAACGGTCCGCAAGGGATCAACCTGATCGATCCGATCCGCGTGTTCGGCGTGTCGCTTGGCGGTGAACCGGGTTCGGGTTCCATCGTCAAGTTCCTCGGCATGTCGATGCCGTCGGTCAATGCCTATTACTTCCTGTTCCTGCTGCTGTGTATCGCGGTGATCTTCTTCTCGATCCGCTTGCAGGATTCGCGACTGGGCCGCGCCTGGGTAGCGATTCGAGAAGATGAAATCGCCGCCAAGGCAATGGGCATCAATACCCGCAACATCAAACTGCTGGCGTTTGCCATGGGCGCATCGTTCGGCGGCGTGGCCGGCGCCATGTTCGCCTCCTTCCAGGGTTTCGTCTCGCCGGAGTCATTCTCGCTGACCGAATCGATTGCGGTGTTGGCAATGGTGGTGCTCGGCGGTATTGGACACATCCCGGGCGTGGTACTCGGCGGCGTGATTCTGGCGGCCTTGCCGGAAATATTGCGCCATGTGGTGGAACCGCTGCAGATGATGATCTTCGGCAGGGTCTGGATCGATGCCGAAGTGTTGCGTCAGTTGCTGTACGGACTGGCCATGGTGGTGATCATGCTCAATCGTCCGGCTGGCTTGTGGCCTTCGCCACGGCATGAAGACCGTCCTGAAGCAGACCACCCGCATGATGATGCGGCAGTCGGCGTAGTCAAAGCATAAGCCAGAGGAACAGACGATATGAGCGCAACAATTTTAAAAATAGCCGATGTCAGCAAACGCTTCGGCGGCCTGCAAGCCCTCTCGGGCGTGAGCCTGAAGATCGATCAGGGCCAGATCTACGGTCTGATCGGTCCCAACGGCGCCGGCAAGACCACCTTCTTCAATGTCATCACCGGTCTGTATCAGCCGGACACCGGCACCTTCGAACTGGCCGGCAAGCCCTATTCGCCGTCGGCGCCGCATGAAGTGGCCAAGGCCGGGATTGCCCGTACCTTCCAGAACATTCGCCTGTTCGGCGACATGACCGTGCTGGAAAACGTGATGGTCGGTTGTCACGTGCGCACCAAGCAGAATGTGTTTGGCGCAGTGTTCCGGCACAAGGCCGCGCGCGATGAAGAAGCAGGCATTCGCAGCAAGTCGCAGCAATTGCTGGACTTCGTCGGCATCGGCAAATTCGCCTCGCGTACCGCGCGCCATCTGTCGTATGGCGATCAGCGCCGTCTCGAAATTGCACGGGCGCTGGCGACGGATCCGCAACTGCTGGCACTCGATGAACCGGCGGCCGGCATGAACGCCACCGAAAAACTGGGCTTGCGCGAATTGCTGGTCAAGATCCGGGCCGAAGGCAAGACCATCCTGCTGATCGAACATGACGTCAAACTGATGATGGGTCTGTGTGACCGTCTGACGGTGCTGGACTATGGCAAGCCGATTGCCGAAGGCACGCCGGTCGAAGTCAAAACCAACCCGGCGGTGATTGAAGCCTATCTGGGCGCCGGTCAGCACTGACCCCATTGAACCAGCAGAAGACGAGAGACAGATGACGAGCACATTACTGAACATCAAAGAGCTGAGCGTTGCTTACGGCGGCATCAAGGCGGTCAAGGGCGTATCGCTGGAAGTCAGCGAAGGCGAACTGGTGACGCTGATCGGCGCCAACGGCGCCGGCAAGACCACCACGCTCAAGGCGATCACCGGCACGCTGCCCGATTGCAAGGTGGCCGGCCATATCGAATATCTGGGGCAAGCCCTCAAAGGACAGAGTTCATTCCACCTGGTGCAGCAAAAGCTGGCGATGGTGCCGGAAGGGCGGGGCGTGTTTACCCGCATGAGCATCCAGGAAAATCTGATGATGGGTGCCTACACGCGCAACGACAAGGCCGGCATCGCGGCCGACATCGAAAAATGGTTCGGCGTGTTTCCGCGTCTCAAGGAGCGTGCGGCCCAGATGGCCGGCACGCTGTCGGGCGGCGAGCAGCAGATGCTGGCCATGGCGCGGGCGCTGATGAGTCATCCGAAACTGCTGTTGCTTGATGAGCCCTCGATGGGTTTGTCGCCGATCATGGTGGAAAAGATCTTCGAGGTGATCCGCAATGTATCGGCGCAAGGCATCACGATCCTGCTGGTGGAACAGAATGCCCGTCTGGCGCTGGAAGCAGCCCACCGCGGTTATGTGATGGAATCGGGATTGATCACCATGAGCGGCAAGGCCAGCGAGATGCTCAATGATCCGCGCGTCAAGGCGGCTTATCTGGGTGAAGAATAAGCGTCGTTGACGCTGGCTGCGATCCGCAGGCGCTGCCCGGCAGTAAGTGCCGCGCCTGCTGGAACAGCGGCAGATATGAAAAATATGTTTGATATTTAATTTTGTCGATGTGACTTATGCGAAATTAAATTCATGATAGATGGTGAAAATACAGAATTAATATTGGCAGTTCACGAATAAAATCGCGCAAAGTAAAAAATTGTGTTTAGACCGTTTCTTCGAGAATGCCACTATGACCGCTACCAGCCAGATCTCTCCCTCGCCTGCATTCGAGGCATTCCAGCAAGCATTGTTGCCGGCGCCGACGCCGTTGCAAGCCGCGATCACCTCGGTTTATCGCCGCGATGAAACGGCGGCCGTGCAGTGGCTGCTGACGCAGATTCAAAGCAACGACCAATGGACCGACGCCACCCACACGCTGGCGCATACGCTGGTGCAAGCGGTACGGACCAAACGTACCCGCGCCTCCGGCGTCGATGCCCTGATGCACGAATTTTCGCTGTCATCGGAAGAGGGCGTGGCACTGATGTGTCTGGCCGAAGCCTTGTTGCGCATTCCCGATCATCAGACTGCCGATCGTCTGATTGCCGACAAGATCAGCAAGGGTGACTGGCGTCGTCATCTGGGCGAATCGCCGTCGTTGTTCGTCAACGCCGCCACCTGGGGGTTGCTGATTACCGGCAAGCTGGTCAGCACCAACAGCGAAAACAGCCTGACTTCCGCGCTGACGCGTCTGATCAATAAAGGTGGTGAACCGCTGATCAGAAAAGGCGTGGATTTGGCCATGCGCATGCTGGGCAATCAATTCGTCACCGGTCAGACCATCGCTGAAGCCTTGAGCAACAGCCGCGAGAATGAAAAACGCGGCTATCGCTATTCCTACGACATGCTGGGCGAAGCGGCGCTGACCGGACATGATGCCGACTATTACTATCGCTGTTACGAAGAAGCGATTCATGCCATCGGCCGCGCCTCCAACGGGCGCGGCATCAAGGATGGCCCGGGCATTTCGGTCAAACTGTCGGCGCTGCATCCGCGTTATTCGCGCGCGCAACACGCGCGCGTCATGGGTGAATTGCTGCCGCGCCTGAAACAATTGCTGGTGCTGGCCAAGTCATACAACATCGGCCTCAATATCGATGCCGAAGAAGCCGACCGTCTGGAATTGTCGCTGAACCTGATGGAAGTCCTGGCGTTCGATCCCGATCTGGACGGTTTTGAAGGGATCGGTTTCGTGGTGCAGGCCTATCAGAAGCGCTGCCCGTTCGTGATCGATTATCTGGTGGATCTGGCGCGTCGCAGCGGCCGCAAGCTGATGGTGCGACTGGTCAAGGGCGCGTACTGGGACAGCGAAATCAAACGCGCCCAGGTCGATGGCCTGAGCGGTTATCCGGTCTACACCCGCAAGGTGCATACCGATTTGTCTTATCTGGTGTGTGCCCAAAAACTGCTGGCATCGACCGCTGTCATCTATCCGCAATTCGCGACCCACAATGCGCACACACTGGCGGCGATTTACACCTGGGCGCAACAACATCAGATCACCGATTACGAATTCCAGTGTCTGCATGGCATGGGCGAGACCTTGTACGATCAGGTGGTTGGCGACGACAAGCTGGGCAAGGCTTGCCGCATTTACGCGCCGGTCGGCTCGCATCAGACCTTGCTGGCGTATCTGGTGCGTCGCTTGCTGGAAAACGGTGCCAACTCGTCGTTCGTCAATCAGATCGTCGACGAAGCCGTTGCCATCGATACGCTGATCGCCGATCCGGTCGAGGCCGTGCGTCAGACCGGCGGTGCGGCGCATGCGCAGATTCCGCTGCCGCGTGATCTGTATGGTGAAGAGCGCAAGAATTCGGGTGGCATCGATCTGAGCAATGAAGACAGCTTGCGCGATCTGGGGCGTGAGTTTGCGCAACTGGCCGGCCATGAATGGCAAGCCGGACCGTTGCTGCAGGGCCGGGTTACTGCCACGCCCGATCTGGACATCCTCAATCCGGCCGACCACCGCGACCGGGTTGGCCGCGTGGCCGAAGCCAATGGCGACGATGTTGAAACCGCACTGGCGGCCGCTACTGACTATGCGCCGCAATGGCAAGCATTGCCGGCAACCGAGCGGGCGCAGATGCTGGAACGTGCCGCCGATTTGCTGGAACAGCATCGGGTCGAATTGATGGCGCTGGCAGTGCGTGAAGCCGGAAAATCGTTGCCGAATGCCATTGCCGAAGTGCGCGAAGCAGTCGACTTCCTGCGCTATTACGCGGTGCAATCGCAGCGTGACGGCAATGTGCTGGCGTGGGGGCCGGTGGTGTGCATCAGCCCGTGGAATTTCCCGCTGGCGATTTTCGTTGGTGAAATCAGCGCCGCATTGGCCGCCGGTAATGTGGTGCTGGCCAAGCCTGCTGAACAGACACCGCTGATCGCCCATCGCGCAGTGCAACTGCTGCACGCTGCCGGTATTCCGCTGGCGGCATTGCAATTTCTGCCGGGACGCGGCGAGACTGTCGGCGCTCGTCTGACCTCGGATGAGCGCGTCAAGGGCGTGATCTTTACCGGGTCGACCGAAGTGGCGCAACTGATCAACCGTACCTTGGCCAAGCGCGTCAAAGATGAACACGGCGACTTGCCGCTGATTGCCGAAACCGGCGGTCAGAATGCACTGATCGTGGATTCCAGCGCCTTGCCTGAACAAGTGGTGCAGGATGTGCTGTCGTCGGCTTTCGACAGTGCCGGTCAACGTTGCTCGGCCTTGCGCGTGCTGTGTCTGCAACACGATATCGCCGACAAGACCATGACCATGCTCAAGGGCGCAATGGAAGAATTGCGCATCGGTCGTCCCGACCGTCTGGTGACCGATATCGGACCAGTGATCGACGCCGAAGCGCGCGACCAGTTGCTGGCACATATCGAACAGATGCGCGGCCAGGGCTGCAAGGTATATCAATTGCCGCTCGATGAACAAACCGGTTACGGCACCTTCGTGCCGCCGACCGTGATTGAAATCGATTCGCTGGCGCAATTGCAACGTGAAGTGTTCGGCCCGGTGCTGCACGTATTGCGTTACCGGCGCGATGAATTGCCGCAACTGATCGACGCCATCAACGCCACCGGTTACGGTCTGACACTGGGCGTGCATTCGCGTATCGATGAAACCATCAATTTCGTCGCCGGCCGTGCTCATGTCGGCAATATTTACGTCAACCGCAATATCGTCGGCGCCGTGGTCGGGGTGCAGCCGTTCGGGGGTGAAGGCAAATCCGGCACCGGCCCCAAGGCGGGCGGTCCGCTGTATCTGAAGCGCTTGCAACGTCAACCGCAACCGCTGACGCCCACTGTCGCTGAAGCCGCGCCATCGACGACACTGGCGGTATTGCTTGAATGGGCAGCGACCCATGGTCATGCCAAACTGGCGACGCTCGGCAATTCCTACGTGGCAGAGAGTTTGCTCGACACCACGCTGGCGTTGCCGGGTCCGACCGGTGAGCGCAATACCTTGTCGTTTGCGGCACGCGGCAAGATGCTGTGTATCGCCACCAGCGTGCCGGCTTTGCTCAACCAACTGGCAGCAGTGCTGGCCACCGGCAATACGGCAGTGGTCGATGCTGCCACCGCACAATACCTGCCGGCCGGCTTGCCGGAGATGGTGCGACAACAGGTGATCGTCAGTGATCAACCGGGGACACTGGCGTTGCATCTGGCATTGGTGGATGCACCGGCCTGTGTGCAATGGCGGGCGCAACTGGCCGCGCGTGACGGCGCGCTGGTGCCGCTGATCGTCACCACCGACGACGCGCCGATTGCCTTGTGGCGTCTGGTGGCGGAACGTGCCTTGTGTATCAATACGACCGCTGCCGGCGGCAATGCCAGCCTGATGACACTGGAAGTCTGATGTTCATTCCTGCCGGAAATAACTGAGGCTGGCTGTCTTTCGTGGGTGCAACGGCGATGTCGAAATGACATCGCCGTTTTTGCGTGTGCCGGTGCTTTGCGCGTGATTTTCAGTGACGCCGCCAGGCCACTTGGCGTCCGCCCGGCACGGCAAATCAGCCGCCGCTCCCCATGCGTCGTAAAATGGAGCTTCTCTGCGTCAGAAATGCGACGTCTTGCAATCTGCAGGGCAGTCCCCATTTCATCAGAACTCAGCAAAATTTTTACCCGGGACACAGGATGGAACAATTTCACGGCACGACCATACTCACCGTGCGACGCGGCAATACCGTCGCCCTCGGCGGTGACGGACAGGTAACGCTTGGCAATGTCGTCATGAAGGGCACCGCGCGCAAAGTGCGCAAGCTCTATCAGGGCAAGGTACTGGTCGGCTTCGCCGGCGGCACCGCAGATGCATTTACGCTGCTTGATCTGTTTGAAGCAAAACTGGAAAAGCATCAGGGCAATCTGATGCGCGCCTCGGTGGAACTGGCCAAGGACTGGCGCACCGACCGCATGTTGCGCCGGCTGGAAGCCATGTTGCTGGCCGCCGACCGCGATACCACACTGGTGATCACCGGCAACGGCGATGTATTGGAACCGACCGACGGCGTCGGCGCCATCGGTTCGGGCGGCACGTTTGCGCAATCGGCTGCCAAGGCCTTGCAGGAAAATACTGATCTGACTCCGGCCGAGATCGTCAAGAAGTCGCTCGTGATCGCCGGCGAATTGTGCATTTACACCAATTTGTCGCACATCATTGAAACTCTGGATTAATACGCCAGTCACGCAAAGAACATCATCATGAACATGACTCCCAAAGAGATCGTTTCCGAACTCGACAAACACGTAGTAGGTCAGGGCCGCGCCAAGCGTTCGGTTGCCATCGCCTTGCGCAATCGCTGGCGGCGTCAGCAGATTGACGAACCGCTGCGTCACGAAATCACGCCCAAGAACATTTTGATGATTGGTCCTACCGGCGTCGGCAAGACTGAAATCGCGCGGCGTCTGGCCAAACTGGCAGGCGCACCGTTCATCAAGATCGAAGCCACCAAGTTCACTGAAGTCGGTTACGTCGGACGCGATGTCGATACCATCATTCGCGACCTGATCGACATCGGCATCAAGCAGACCCGCGAAGCGGAAGTCGGCAAAGTACGCGCGCGCGCCGAAGATGCCGCAGAAGATCGCGTGATCGATATCCTGGTACCGCCGGCACGTGACTTCGGTTTCACGCCGGAACACGGCAGCAGCAGTTCCGCCGGCGAAGACAAGGACACTACCACTCGTCAGACTTTCCGCAAGCGTTTGCGCGAGGGTGCGCTCGATGACCGCGAAATCGAAATCGAGTTGGCCGAAGCGGCACCGCAAATGGAAATCATGGCGCCGCCCGGCATGGAAGAAATGACCGAGCAGATCAAGGGCATGTTTTCCGGTCTCGGCAATAATCGCAAGAAGACCCGCAAGATCAAGATTCGCGAAGCGATGAAATTGCTGATCGATGAGGAAGCCGGCAAGCTGGTCAACGAAGATGAGTTGAAGCAGAAGGCGATTCATAATGTCGAGCAGAACGGTATCGTGTTCCTCGATGAAATCGACAAGATCGCCACCCGCTCGCAATCCGGCGCCGACGTCTCGCGTGCCGGCGTGCAACGCGATCTGCTGCCGCTGGTCGAAGGCACCACCGTCAATACCAAGTACGGCATGATCAAGACCGATCACATCCTGTTCATTGCCTCAGGCGCATTTCACCTGGCCAAGCCATCGGATCTGATTCCCGAATTGCAGGGGCGTTTCCCGATCCGGGTCGAACTCGATTCGCTGTCGATTGCCGACTTCGAACGCATCCTGACCGGTACCGACGCCTGTCTGACCAAGCAGTATGAAGCGCTGCTGGCAACCGAAGGCGTCAAGATCGAATTTCAGCAAAGCGGCATCAAGCAACTGGCCGAAATTGCATTTTCAGTCAATGAAAAAACCGAAAACATCGGTGCCCGTCGCCTCTACACGGTGATGGAAAAATTGCTGGAAGAAATTTCGTTCTCGGCCGGCGAGTCAGGCGAGCAGACGATTGCCATCGATGATGCATACGTCAACGCACGTCTGAGCGAACTGGCCGTGAACGAAGACATGTCGCGTTACGTGTTGTAAGCGACAGCGGGAAAACGGGGGATCTGACATGGCCAACAAAGCACTCGCCACCCGGCAAAAGCTGAGTTTTCGGGTAGAGCCATCGCAAGCCAGACCCCGCAACCCGGTGGCCGTTGCTGCCAGGCAGCGCGCCGCCGGCCCGCATCGTAAAAATGCGTCGGCGGTACGGCAGTCTGAAAAGCAAGCCTTGAAAAAGACGCTGGACGGCAGTTCCCGCTAACGTCGTCTTATCCCAGCGATGTCATTGCAGCGGCGGCTTCAGTGGCGGCCATGAATGATGGTCTCGCTCTCATCGCCGCCATCCGGTCCGGCGGTGCCAAATGAAAATACCGCAAACTCGTCGCCATCTTCGGTAGCCCGATATTGGTACGGATTGCCCCACGGATCACGTGTGAGACGGTCGATATAACCACCGGTTTTCCAGTTTTTCGGTACCGGCGGTTTCACCGGTTTGATGATCAGCGCCAGCAAACCTTGCTCGGCGCTCGGATAACGACTATTGTCTTTTTGATAAAGTTGCAGTGCCTGTTCGATGGCGGCGAGATCTTTTTCTGTCGTCACGACTTCCGGGCTGTGCGCATGATTGATGGCATCAATCAGTTTCGGTACGCCCCAGGCGGCGAGCAGTGCCAGTACCGCCAGCACGATCACGATGAGTAACCGCGCCCGGCCTTGCTGAGAAAAGGTGGAAACCGAACGGGGGCCGGGTTGCCGAAGAGTGCTGCGCATTGAACGTACTTTCCAGTAGGGCGATGAATATGACAAGATGCGAGAGTATAAGGCAGAGTGCTGCGGCGGCGTTGCCCGCAGTATGGCAAAAATGACGATTGCGGTTGCACGGCCACAGCGGGCGGGTCGGCTTCTGCCATCGCCGTCTTGCTGCCGGCAATAACGACGACGTTGCATTTCCGGAGACAGACTGATGACAGAACAATATATCCTGGCGCTGGATCAGGGCACGACCAGTTCGCGCGCGATCCTGTTCAACCGGGCCGGCCAGGTGGTCAGCACGGCACAGAAAGAATTCGCGCAGATTTATCCGCATCCGGGCTGGGTCGAGCATGATCCGCTGGAAATCTGGTCAACCCAGGCCGGGGTGGCAGCCGAAGCCACTACCCGCGCCGGTGTGAACGGCGCATCGATTGCCGCCATCGGCATCACCAACCAGCGTGAAACCACGATTGTCTGGGATCGTCGCGACGGCCGCCCGTTGTACAACGCCATCGTCTGGCAAGACCGGCGAACCGCCGGTTATTGCGACGAACTCAAAGCCGCCGGCCATGAGGCGATGATTCGCGAAAAAACCGGTTTGCTGGTGGATTCGTATTTTTCCGCGACAAAAATCAAATGGATTCTGGATAACGTCGCCGGCGCCGCCGACCTCGCGCGCGCCGGTCATCTGGCATTCGGGACGGTTGACTGCTGGCTGATCTGGAATTTCACGCGCGGCGAATTGCATGTCACCGACGTCAGCAACGCTTCGCGTTCCTTGCTGTTCAATATCCATACGCTGGACTGGGACGAACAATTGCTGGCCTTGTTCGGCATTGCGCGCAGCATGCTGCCGCAAGTGCGATCCTCCAGCGAAATCTATGGCCATACCAAAACCACGGTCTTCGCTTCCAAAATCCCGATTGCGGGTATCGCCGGCGATCAGCAGGCCGCCTTGTTCGGCCAGATGTGCACGCGCCCCGGCATGGTCAAGAATACCTATGGCACCGGTTGTTTCATGATGATGAATACCGGTACCGTGCCGATTGTTTCCAGTAACCATTTGCTGACCACCATCGCCTGGCAGATTGACGGTCAGGTGAACTATGCACTGGAAGGTAGTATTTTCATCGGCGGGGCAGTGGTGCAATGGCTGCGCGATGGTCTGGGACTGATCCGCAAGTCGCGCGATGTCGAAGCCTTGGCGCGCAGCGTCAGCGACAGTGACGGCGTCTATCTGGTGCCCGCCTTTGCCGGTCTCGGCGCGCCGCACTGGAACCCGCATGCGCGCGGCAGCCTGTTCGGCGCGACCCGGGGTACCAAGGCAGCCCATCTGGCGCGTGCCGCGCTGGACAGCATTGCGTATCAAACCATGGATGTACTCAAGGCGATGCAGGCCGATGCCGGTATCGATATTGCCGAACTGCGGGTAGATGGTGGCGCCACCGGTAACGACTTGCTGATGCAGTTCCAGGCCGACCTGCTCGGGGTCGACGTGATCCGTCCCAGGATTACCGAAACCACGGCACTGGGCGCCGCTTATCTGGCCGGTCTCGGCTGCGGTTTCTGGTCCGGACTGGACGAGATACAACAGCAATGGCAACAGGATGCCCGCTTCAGCGCGCAGCAGACACCCGAGCAGGTGGCGCAATTGATACGCGGCTGGCAGCGTGCGGTGAATGCCGCGAAAGCATGGGCCGATAACGGTTGATGTGACAATGATCCACGCCGCTGCCGGTATTCTGCTACAGTTACCCGACCTGAGAGGCTGCAATCAGTTGCTGACTGACGGACTCGATGGCATCACGATCTGAAAGCCATGCATTTTTTCTGCGCACACATTGCCGCGATTATTCGCACCATGCACACCATGGTGGGATAGCGTTCGCAGAACAGTCGCTGACAACCCGCCCTTGAGGCGGTTTTTTTTCGACTGCTTCCGGGGATCACCCCAAGCCAAAAAGGAAACATGAAATGAAACCGGATACACAAGAGCATTCAACTGATACCGGCACTCCGACGCTGCACATGATCTGCGGCAAAATCGCCTCCGGCAAATCGACCCTGGCCAGCCGGTTGGCGGACCAGCCCCGGACGCTGCTGATCAGCGAAGATGCATGGCTGAGCCAGCTTTATCCGGGCGCCATCAACACCGTGGCCGACTATGTCCGCTGCGCGGCCAACTTGCGCCTTGTCATGGGCAAGCACGTCGAACAATTACTGCGCGCCGGCAACTCGGTGGTGCTTGATTTTCCCGCGAACACGTTGGGTACCCGCCAATGGATGCGGGAAATCTTTGAGCACGCCGGTGTCGCCCATTGCCTGCATTATCTGAACGCCAGCGACACCGAATGCAAACGCCGCCTGCAACACCGCAATCAAGATGACGCACACCAATTCAAGACCAGCGATGCGGAGTTCGATCTGATCACGCAGTACTTTGTTGCGCCTGCTGCCAGCGAGGGATTCAATGTGATTGAGGCGTAGCGATCGGTCGCTGCGGAAAGGAGTGATTCCATCCTTGTTTCATTTTCGACAAGAGGCGCAATTGTTGCCGGCGATTGCAGATGGAAATTGGTAACAAAAAAATAAATCATGTTTTGCATGTTTCCAATACTATGTGGGCCGGGCATATAAATAACGTGATAATTTCACCGGTAGCCTAGTCAACATACTGAAACATGAGTCACCTGAAGAAAATACAAGTCGAAGAGCTCCAACTGGGAATGTATTTTTGCGGCTTTGAAGCTGCCTGGATCGATCATCCCTTCTGGAAAAAACGCTTCTTGCTGAAAGATGTCGCCGATTTGCAGCAGGCTCGCGCCAGCGGGATCGCGCATTGCTGGATTGACATCGAACTCGGCAAGGACATCGAAGAAGTCGTGCCGGCAGAGATCGCATCGTCTGAAGCGGTGCCGTCCGTGCCTGCGGTCAGCGCCGCGCCGGAGATGGCTGCGGCCGTTGCCGATCCGTTCTTCGAAGAGATCGAACAGGCGCGCATGTTGTGCGAGCGCGCACAAGACACCACCAAGGCCATGTTCAACGATGTGCGCCTCGGCAAAGTCATTGACATGGACCGTTGCGTTGATCTGGTCGATCAGATCACGGCATCGATATTGCGCAACAGCACGGCCATGACCAGCATCGTGCGTCTCAAGATCGTCGATGACTACACCTACATGCATTCGGTCGCCGTCTGCACCCTGATGGTGGCACTCGGACGCACTCTGGGCATGGACGAGACCGGTTGCAAAGAAGCCGGACTGGCAGGGTTGCTGCACGATGTCGGCAAGGCCTTCATCCCGGTAGAAATCCTGCACAAGCCGGGGCGACTGACGCCGGCCGAACTTGAAATCGCGCGCCGTCATCCGGTTCTCGGTTACGAGCATCTGGTCAAGAATGTACACATCCCGGCGTATGCCACCGAAGTGTGCATGCATCACCATGAAAAGATAGACGGCAGCGGTTATCCGGATGGCCTGGTCGGCGCCCGCATCCCTCTGCTGGCACGCATGGCCGCGATTTGCGATGTCTATGACGCAGTGACTTCGGACCGGCCTTACAAGGAAGCCTGGGATCCTGCCGAGTCGCTCACCGCCATGGCATCCTGGAGCGGTTTCTTCGACAAGAGCATCCTCTCGGCCTTCGTCAAGACGCTGGGTATCTATCCGATCGGTTCGTTGCTGAAGATGGAGTCCGGGCGGCTGGGCCTGGTGCTCAGACAAAGTACCGGCGCGCTGACCAAACCGGTTGTCAAAGCCTTCCGTTACGATGGCAACGGCGACATTGTCGATTCCGAAGTCATCGATTTGTCCGCTCCCGATCCGACCGACCGCATTCAGCAGCGCGGCGGTGAAGAGTGGCTCAAATACAATGGTCTGGACAAATACTGGATGCAGCGCACCTCGCCATGACCATGTAAGGCTGTTGGCTGCGGCCACTGATTCAACTGCGTTTAATCGTTGCATTGCTCCGCAATCGGACCGGAGCTGCCATCAGTGGAGAAAATATTCATGCATCCAAACATCAAACGAACAGCGTTGGTTCTTTTGTTCATTGCGACCATCGGTGCGCGGGTGTCGGCAGCCACCGGGACTCAAGAGCCGGGGCCGCAGGCAACCGCACAGCAACCTCGAATCGAAATCGCATTTTCACCTGAAGCAGGAGGTGAAAAACTGGTACTGAAGGCCATCGATTCCGCGCAAAAAGAAATACGGCTGGCGGCTTATTCCTTCTCCTCACTCACGATTGCAAAGGCGCTCGTCTCCGCACAGAAGCGCGGCATTGACGTCCGGGTAATGGTCGACGACAAGAGAAATCATGGCAAGTCCAGTATTGCTCCACTTAACCTCATGGTGAACGCTGGCATCCCGTAAGAACCAATGCCGCATATGCCCTCCATCACGACAAGTACATTGTCGTCGACAGCCGACACGTACAAAACGGAAGTTTCAACTACACAGCCGGTGCTGCCAAAGCCAATAGCGAAAACGTGCTTGTGATATGGAACGATACTGATCTGGCGGCTTCCTTTTTGAAGCACTGGCAATCCAGATGGAATCAGGGTTCCGGCTTTACATCAACGGACTGAAACGGTGCCGCGCCGGCCAAGCGGCCGATCCGGTCAGTATCCGACAGCACGCCACGCGATCTGGCCGGCTGGCGGCCAGTCAATTCTTCTCAACATTTCAGTGAGTGTATTGCCAATCAACAGCCAACTCTTGTTGCGATGTATCAATGCGGCTATCCGAATCCGCCCGGCCCGGGATTGCCGGCCAGTATCGGGGTCACCGCGCGGGTTCAAACGTGCATGCAAAAGAAAGGATTCATCCCTGATCGTGCATCGGTATCAATGTCGGCGATGATTCCGGTATGCCGGCAATATCCGATGCTTCCGGCTTGTTCGTCATGGTGATTGCCGGGCTGCCTCGATGGCAGCGATATCGATTTTTCTCATGGTCATCATGGCTTCGAACGCGCGCTTGGCCGCAGCCTGGTCGGGATCGGTGATTGCAGCCATCAGGACCCGCGGCGTGATCTGCCACGACAATCCCCATTTATCCTTGCACCAGCCACATGCGCTTTCCTGGCCACCGTTGCCGATGATCGCCTGCCACAGGCGGTCGGTTTCGGCCTGATCGTCGGTTGCCACCTGGAATGAGAACGCATCGGTGTGTGCCGGTCCCCGGCCGCCGTTCAGTCCGAGGCAGGGAATACCCATTACGGTGAACTCGACCGTCAGGACATCTCCCTGTTTGCCGGCAGGATAGTCGCCCGGCGCACGATGCACGGCGGTCACGGCACTATCCGGAAATGTTGCGGCGTAGAACGTTGCGGCCTCCAGCGCGGCACCGTCGTACCAGAGGCAAATCGTGTTTTTGCGCATCATGTCGGTTCTCCTGAATGCAGACAGATAACAAAGGTGCAACCCGGCCACAGCAGTGTGCTGCGTTGGCTTGCCGCATTTAGCTCCGACGTGGTTTACTGCAAATAGTGCCAAAGAAATTCCTGATGCTTTCTGATCACTTTTCGTCAGGATTCCGGATTGCATGAAGTTGTTCAATCTCAAGATCATATTTGATGCCAACAGCACACCTGACACCAGACATGAGGTAGTCTTCCTCCGCTCACGTCCAATGGTCCGACCCTCATGTCTCCTGACTTACATTCTTTTGTATTCCTGCTCAGCGTCGCGCTGATCCTGTTGACGCCGGGGCCGACCAATACCTTGCTGGCGCTGGCCGGTCTCGGATTGGGACTGCGCCGGGCCTTGCCGCTGCTGGCTTTCGAGCTGGCCGGATACCTCATCTCGATTTCGTCGTGGGGTTTGCTGCTGGCGCCAGTCCAATTGCAATTCCCATGGATCGCCACGCTGGTCAAAGTCGCCGGCAGTTGCTACCTTGCCTGGACGGCGGTCAAGGTCTGGCGCGATGCGAAGTTATTGCAAACGCCACAACAACGAACCATCACGCCCAAAGTATTGTTTGTGGCAACGTTGCTGAATCCCAAGGGATTGTTGTTTGCCTTGGTGATTTTCCCGCCGCATACCTTCGAGGTGTTGCAGAGTTACGCGCTGACGATGGCTGCTTTTGCCTGTCTGCTGGTACCGGTTGGCGCGCTCTGGATCGGCCTTGGCCATGCCTTGAACAACCGGCACCTGCGGTTCATCAATCCGCGCAAGATCCAGCAGGTGAGTGCGGTCGCTTTGGGCATGTTCTCGGCATTCATTGCCTGGGCGGCATTCCGCTAGCCATTGGTGGCAGTCGACCGGGTTGTCTGCGATATCGTGGTACGCCCGGGCCGGGGACTTGCAACCGGCAAACGACAAGAATATGCTTCGAGCACTTGCAAACTACAAGTGGTTGAAACGATGGCACTCATTCTCTACGGTCATCCTTTCTCGTCCTACACACAAAAAGTGCTGGTCGCCTTGTATGAAAACGGCACGGCTTACGAATTTCGCTGCATTGGCCCGGAAACGCCGCAACATACGACGGAGTGGCTGCGGCGTTGGCCGCTGCACAAATTTCCCTTGCTGGTGGATGGGGACCGCAATGTCAGCGAGAGCAGTATCATCATCGAGTATCTGCAACTCAGATACCCGGGGCCAGTGCCGTTGTTGCCGGCCGATGTGCGCCTTAAACACAAGACGCGGTGTCGTCAGACAGGGAGTAAACATGAAGAGTGACAAGAGCGGTCCGCAGGAAACCACCGGCGCAGACTCTCCTTCGCAACTGATTGATGCCAAAATCAAATCACTCGATGACTGGCGCGGCGCGACGCTCGCGCAGATCCGGGCGCTCATCAGGAAAGCCGATCCGGCGGTAACCGAGGAAGTGAAATGGCGCGGGGTTCCGGTCTGGTCGCACGCCGGTATCATCTGCACCGGCGAAACTTACCAGAAGGTAGTGAAGATGACCTTCGCCAAGGGTGCCGCACTGGACGATCCGTCAGGACTGTTCAATGCCAGCCTCGAAGGCAATACCCGGCGTGCCATCGATATTCACGAGGGCGACAAGATTGATGAAAAGGCGTTGCAGGCATTGATTCGCGCCGCCGTGACGCTCAACACCGGGGCAACCTGACATTCGCCCGACCCGCTCACCGGATGCAATCACGGTTGCATCCGGTGACGTCTCAGCCCGGCCAGGTTGGCGCGCGCTGCGGACAACTCAGAACGTATATTTTGCAGTCAGCAAGAAGTTGCGTGGCGCACCGAAGTGATTGTTGTCCTGCGTACTGCCGATGGTCTGGTAATAGTATTTGTCGAACACGTTGTACAAATTCAAGCGGATATCCAGATTCTTGTTGACCTGATAGGACGCCATGAGATCGAGCAAGGTATAACCGCCTTGCCGGATGTTGTATTCCGGTTTGGTAGTTTCGCTGCGCGTTCGCAGTGCACCGCCGATTTTCCATTGCTGCAGAGCACCGGGCAATTGATAGCTGGTGGAGACTTTCAGCAAATGACGTGGCGTCTGTGTGTCGAATCTGCTGCCTGCCTTGCCGGCATCCGCATCGCTCAGATACGTCGCCGAATAATAGGTATACCCAGCCATGACTTGCCAGCCCGGCGTAATGGCGCCTGCCATCTCGAATTCCACACCCCGGCTCTGCACCTCTCCTGATGCACTGTAGCAAGAGGCCGCAACATTTTGGCACAGCGATGAATCGAGGGAGAGCGGAAGATTGTTTTGCCGGATCTGGAACACCGCTGCGCTGGCATTGAGCCTGCCGCCAAAATATTCGGCCTTCACACCGGCCTCAAGATTGCTGCCGGTCACTGGCGCCAGCACGCTGCCATTGATGGCCTGGTTGCTCTGCGGCTGGAACACGCTGGTCCAGCTGGTGTACAAGGTGTGATTGTCATCAAGGTTATAGAGTACGCCGGCGTAGGGGGTGAACTTGTTATCCACCTTGTACCGGGTGTCATCTTGCCAACTGCCAGAACTCAGGTGCATGTTGTACTCATAGGAATCGATACGCGCACCCAGCATCAGCGTCAGCGGATCGGCCAGATTCAGTCTGACGGTGCCATAGATCGCGGATTGTTTTTCGGTGCCGCGGCGCGACCACAGATAATCGATAGCTGGTTGGGGAATGGTGCTCGAATTCCAGGTATTGGGATCGACATATTCGTCGTAGTTGGACGGCCAGCCGCCGGGGCCGTCATTGTCCTTCGCTTCGCGGTAGCTGCCGCCGACCACCAGTTCATGTTTTCTGCCGAGCAAGGAAAACGGGCCGCTGAGATAACCGTCGATACTGTATTGCGTCTTCTGGTAGGCATATTTCCCCGCCCCCTGACCAAAGTCTTCGCCGGTCGGTTTCAGATACAGATAGGTGCCCAACATATCCATTTTTGTTTGCAGGCCGCGCACGGTGAAGACGCCTTTCCAGCCATTTTCAAAACGGTGTTCCAGCTCGGTAAACACGCTGCTGTTTTCCTTGTTCCAATATGCCCAGTCCGGCGACATGCGGGTCGAACGGTCGAAAGGATAGAAGCTGCCATCGCGTCGGGTCGGCAAGCCGTTCCAGTTCGCGCCCGGATTATCTTCCTTGTTGTAGTAGCCGCCGACGCTCAACAGTGTGTCGCGTCCCAGATCCATCTCCACGGTGCCATAAATCAATTGCCGGTGATGGCTGTAGGCTTTCTGAAACGTATCGCTGTCCTGCGCTGCGACCACCAGCCGGCCGCGCAATGTGCCGGCGGCATTCAAAGGACCGGCGGCATCGAGTTCGCTGCGATAATTGTTCCAGCTGCCGCCACTGCCGGTCAGCGAGACCTGTACGTCCCTGGTCGGGCGTTTGCGAATCATGTTGATGGCGCCTGACGGGTTACCGGTGCCGGTCACGATGCCGGCGGCACCACGAATGATTTCGATGCGGTCATACATGGCAATTGTCGCCAGACCTTGGGTATCGTAGTCGAAAGTCAGCGGTACACCGTCAGCGAGGAAAGTCCGGATCTCGAAGCCGCGGGAAAAAAATTGCGTGCGCTCGGCACCACCGATCTGGCGGGTAGTCAGTCCGGTAGCATCTTGCGCCACTTCTTCCAGCGATTGAAACCCGCGGTCATCCAGTTGCTGGCGGGTGACGACGCTGATCGATTGCGGCGTTTCACGTTGCGATAAATTGAATTTGGTGGCAGTGCCCATGGATTGCGCCGTATACGAACCGCTGCCTTCGGTAGCCCGCTCGTTTGCCGCATTGACGGTGACGACCGGGAGCGCCTGGGATTGCGGAGTGGAAAGCGCAGCGCTTGCCGGTCTCAGGGTATAGCTGCCATTGGTCTGACGCACAGCTTCCAGGCCGCTGCCGGTCAACAGACGCGCCAGTCCGGCGTCGACCGTATAAGTCCCCTGCAATTCCCGGCTGTATTGGGCGCGCGTCTGATCTGGATTGAACGAGAGGGTGATATCTGCAGCCATGGCAAAGGCCTTGAGTGCGGCACTCAAGGGCCCGGCCGAAATCGCATAGGTTTTCTCTGCAACCGGCGTGTTTTGCGCTTGTGCCTGCTGTATGCAGGTCAGCGCGGGGCCTGCCAGCGCCAGACTGGTAAGGGCTACGCGCATGGAATGCACCAGTGGTCGCAATTTTCTGGTGGTGACGGAATCGCGAAGGACACTGGTTGAGATCTGATACGGCTGCATGACAAATTCCTCTTAACGGCACGTTGAACAAGATGGGGCAGCGACTTGGATACGCTGCTTCATCGTGGAGGCCGTATGAGACGAAAAAAGAGCAACCCCTGATGTAAGAAAATATTTTCAGTATGTAGCCGGGGACCTCATTGGGCCTCGATCCGCACCCAATAGGGTGTGGTGTAGCGCAAGCGCACGGGCATCGAGGCTGCCAGATTGGCAAGTACGGCATCAGTGTCGTCGAGACGGAACACGCCGGAAATACGCAGGTCAGCGACCGCTGCATCACAGGACAGATAGCCGGGCCGGTAGCGCGTCAAATCGCGGATGAAATCGCCGAGCCGGATCTCGGTCACCACCAGCTTGCCGTCAACCCATGCTGCCAGCGAGGAATCAACCGGCTGCAGAGCATCGATCAGTTCGCCGGAAAACACGGCTTGCTGTCCTGCTGGTAAATGCAGTGGAAGAACTTCCGGGTTTGCCGGCTGAATTGCCACGGCCCCCTCGAATACCGCGACCAGGGTTTGTTTGCCCATGGCGCGCACCATGAAACGGGTACCCAACGCGCGGATGCTGCCTTGATTGGTGTGCACTTCGAACGGACGTGCGGCCGGGTCGTGCGCGGTGCGCACCATGATTTCCCCGGCATGCAAGCGCAGCAGCCGCAGCCGCGGACCGTAATCGATATCGAGTGCCGATGCGGTATTGATATTCAGCGTGCCGCCGTCGGCCAGTGCGACATGACGCCGTTCGCCGGTGCGTGTGCGGTAGCCTGCCATCCAGTCGCGCCATGGAGCGACTTCATAAGACACCACGCCAGCGCCGCCGGTCGCCAGCAACACCATCAATGCGCCGACCACGCGACGTCTGCGCTGGCGTGCACCGCCCAAGGTCGGTAAAGCCACTGCGGCTGGGATCTGGTCAAGGCTTTGCTTCAATGCCTGCATCTGCGCCCATGCCTGCCGGTGCCGGATATCGGCTTGCAGCCAAGCCTCCCACGCGCGGCGCTCCTTGGCACTGACCATGTCGTCATTGAGCTGCACGTACCAGTGCACTGCGGCCTGCAAGATTTCCAGCGGCAAATCTGGCGTCTGCTCTGACGATAGCAACGACATTCGCATTATTCCGCTGTCAGTTGGAGGCAGCGTGTCAGGACCCGAACCAGATGTTTTTTGACGGTCGTCACCGAGATGCCGAGACGTTCACTGATCTGCGCGTAGGTCAGTGATTCAAATTGCGCCAGCAGGAAAATCTCCCGCGCACGCACGCCTTGCTCATCCAGCATGCGGTCCACGGCGATGAGTGTTTCCAGAATAATGGCGCGGGTTTCCGGGCTGACTGCATACGACTCGGGGCGCAATGCCAGCGTTTCGAGGTAAGCCTGCTCAACCGCCTGGCGCCGGAATTTGTCCGCCACCAGTCCGCGGGCAATCGTTGCCAGATACTCACGGGGACGCAGGATTGTTACGGCATTGCGTGCTGACAGGATGCGCAAGAAGGTGTCGTGGGCCAGATCGCCGGCATCGGCAGCGCTGCCAAGTCTGCCGCGCAACCATCCCTGCAACCATCCATGATGTTCACAATAGAGTTCGTCCACGCGCTGGAGATGCAGGTCTGCCATAGGGAAATGTGGAAAAGGCAGTGAACGCCGGCCCCGGATTTGATTGTTTTTAAATGAGAATGATTATCACTATAAACGATTTCATTTTGCCGTGCAATGCAGCGCGCGCCTTTGTGGGCGCAGTGTCAGCCATCAGCCGTCGTGGCGAAGAGAATGATAAATACAGCTCTGCACTTGCGATCATTCCATTTTTACCGGGAAATATCGCGTATGCCTTCGTCATGCGCAGTGCACCCGGATCTTCGCGCGGCCCGAAAAAAAAGCGCATCAGACGATGAGCTTTTCAACGGCTTGCGGTTGGAGATCCGGTCCTGCTGTGAGGGCCGGAGCGGGCAGCGCAGACTCAGCCCGGTTGCGGCAACGTCACCGCCACGCCGGCCTGATCGCTGACCGCTTGCGACAAGGTGCTCAGCAATTCCGAGCCGTCGCGGGTGCTGACCCAGCGTGCGCCGTCGTATTTATAGTGATAACCGCCCGATTTGGCCGCCACCCACAATTCCTGCATCGGCGCCTGGCTGTTGACGATGATTTTGGAGTTGCTGGCGATACACTCGATTTCCAGCACATTGCCGCTGCGACTGCACTCAACGTCGAGGTCGGTGTCGTCGCAGGCCTGCTCCAACGCGCGCTCAATGGCGTTCAGGCTTGAATCCGCGAGGACCAGGAATTCTGATTCTGTCATGCTACACTCCGAGACATTGATGTAAACACTGTGATTTTATCGTGAAGTCTACTTTTCATTCCGCTGGTCCCCTGGTTCGGTCGTTTTGCGGCCTGGGCCTTGTCGCTCTCGCGCTGCTGTTGGCCGGCTGTGGCCAAAAAGGTCCGCTGTATCTGGGCAAGCCGCCACCGGAGCGGACTGCGGCTGATGCCCCGGCATCCACGCCAGCCCCGGCGTCGACCCCGCTCAAGGCCGATGATCCGGCAATTTCGCTTCCTGCCTCCAAATAATATTATTTTCGATGTCTCATTTTTCCTACCGCAACGGCAGCCTGCATGCCGAGAGCGTTTCGCTCGACTCTCTGGCCCGGCAATACGGCACGCCTTTGTATGTCTATTCCAAGGCCGCACTGGTTGAAAATTTCTCGGCCTATGCCAATGCCTGCAAACAGAGTGGCCGCGATGACAGCACCGCGCTGGTCTGCTACTCGGTCAAATCGAATTCCAATCTGGCGGTATTGAATCTGCTCGGCAAGCTCGGTTCCGGCTTCGATATCGTGTCCGGCGGCGAATTGCTGCGCGTGATTGCGGCCGGCGGCGATCCGCGCCGGGTGATCTTCTCCGGCGTCGGCAAAGGTCGCGACGAAATGCGGCTGGCGCTGGAGCATGACATTCTTTGCTTCAATGTCGAATCGATTCCCGAATTGCATCGTCTCAATGAAGTCGCTGGCGAAGTCGGCAAGCGGGCGCGCGTGTCGTTGCGGGTCAATCCCAACGTTGATGCCAAGACCCATCCGTATATTTCTACCGGTCTCAAGGAAAACAAATTCGGCGTGGCTTACGAAGATGCGCTGGATTGCTATCGCACCGCCGCGTCCTTGCCGCACATCGAAGTGGTGGGCATCGATTGCCATATCGGTTCGCAATTGCTGGACGACGCCCCATTGCTGGAAGCGCTGGACAAGGTGATCGAACTGATCGACCAACTGGCGGCGGAAAACATTCATTTGCATCATCTCGATATCGGCGGCGGCATCGGGATTACCTATGACGATGAAAAGCCGGTGCCGGTGGGCGACTATCTGGGCCGTCTGTTCGCCCGGGTTGATGCCTGGCGCAAGGAAAAATACGCGGGCAAGGCGATCAAGGTAATGTTCGAACCGGGCCGCTCGATTGTCGGCAATGCCGGCGTGCTGATTACCGAAGTGCAATATCTGAAGCATGGCGAAACCAAGAACTTCGCCGTAGTGGATGCGGCCATGAACGATTTGATGCGTCCGGCGCTGTATGAAGCCTGGCATGGCGTCAAGACAGTGCGCGAACAGAGCGGCACCGCGCAAGTGTATGACGTGGTCGGTCCGGTATGCGAATCGGGCGACTGGCTGGCGCGTTCGCGTTCACTGGCCATCGAACCGGGCGCTTTGCTGGCGCTGATGTCGGCCGGTGCCTATGGCATGACCATGGCCTCCAACTACAACACCCGCGGTCGCGCTGCCGAAGTGCTGGTCGACGGTGATCGGGTGCATCTGATTCGTCGTCGCGAAACGCCGGCTGAATTGTTTGCACTGGAGAGCATCGTCTCCTGACGCGACATCGTTGAGTCACAGCCGCACGCCCAAGGCCATTTCCCTGCAACGGAAATGGCCTTTTTGCTGGCGCGGGCGAATGTTGCATGAAACCAGTCTCAAATGCGCGCGCCGCTACCTGTCGCCACGGTTCCCGGCGTGAAACTTGCATGTGATTACGGATCACCGGCAAATCTGGAACCGGCCGCGAATGGCGACACTTTCTGCCGCTATAATTGCGCATTTTCCAAATCCGTCCGATTTCCTTTTTCGCCTCTGTACGCAAGGAACATGCATGAATGCCCTGATCTGGTTCGTCATTCTCTACTGGGTAGTTTCTGTCGCTATCGGTTTGTATGCCACCAAATACGTCAAGAATTCCCGTGACTACGCAGTTGCCGGCCGTTCGTTGCCCATGGCGGTGGTGACGGCCACGGTATTTGCGACCTGGTTCGGTTCCGAAGCAGTGCTTGGCGTTTCGTCAACTTTCCTCAAGGAAGGGTTGGGCGGTATCGTCGCCGATCCGTTTGGTTCTTCGCTGTGTCTGATTCTGGTCGGCGTGTTCTTTGCCAAGCCGCTGTACCGCATGAATCTGCTGACCATCGGCGACTATTACAAGAAACGCTTCGGCCGTGCGGTGGAAATGCTGGTCACGTTGTGTATCGTGATTTCTTATCTGGGCTGGGTGGCGGCGCAAATGAAAGCGCTCGGGCTGGTGTTCAACGTGGTTTCCGGCGGCTACATCTCGATGCAGGCCGGCATGATCATCGGTGCCGCCAGCGTGCTGGTCTATACGCTGATGGGCGGCATGTGGGCGGTGGCGATCACCGACTTCCTGCAAATGATCATCGTGGTGGTCGGCATGCTCTACATCGGCTGGGAAGTGTCGGACATGGTGGGCGGCGCCGGCGTGGTGATTTCACATGCCTCGCAATCCGGCAAGTTTGCCTTCTGGCCGTCACCGACGGCCAAGGAAATGCTATGGTTCTTTGCCGCCTGGATCACCATGATGCTCGGTTCGATTCCGCAGCAAGACGTGTTTCAGCGCGTGATGTCCTCCAAGAGTGAAAAGGTGGCGGTACGCGCGTCCATCCTCGGCGGCTGCATCTACTTTTGCTTTGTCTTCATTCCGATTTTCCTGGCGTATTCCGCGACGCTGATCGATCCCAAGATGGTGGCTGACCTGATCGACAAAGATCCGCAACTGATCTTGCCGACGCTGATCATGGACAAGATGCCGGTGTTTGCCCAAGTGATGTTCTTCGGGGCCTTGCTGTCGGCCATCAAGAGTTGCGCCAGCGCGACCTTGCTGGCGCCGTCGGTGACCTTTACCGAAAACATCCTGAAAGAAATCCGGCCCTGGAAAACCGACAAGGAATTCCTGTTCTCGATGCGCATCGTGGTGTTCATCTTTACCTGCATCGTGACGGCATTGGCGCTGCATACTGAATCCAGCATTTATCAAATGGTGGAAAACGCCTATAAGGTCACGCTGGTCGCGGCATTTGTACCGCTGGCGTTCGGCGTCTACTGGAAGCGCGCCACGCGGCAGGGTGCGCTGGCGGCAATCATCCTCGGCCTGAGCTCGTGGATCGGATTTGAATTGCTGGCACCGGAAGGATTGTGGCCGCCGCAACTGGTCGGTGTGATCATGAGTCTGGGCGGGATGGTGGTGGGCTCATTGCTGCCACAATTTGTGGCCCCGATCGTGCAACATCCGACCGCGGTCGATGGCGTCATGGACGGTGCCGGCAACGCCTGATGGTCAGGCCGCTCGCATTCGTCACTGCGACAAGAACGGCATGATGTACAGCAACAGCTTGCCGTTCTGAATTCTCCGGCAGCGGTGATCACCGCTGCCTCGCATTTCCCCGCGTACTTTTCTCTTTCTGTCTTTGCCTCATTGCCATTGCTTGCCCGCCGACGGCAAGCATCGGCAATGGGGTCTGTTGTCGTTTCGGCAATTGGAACTAAACAGTCTCAAATCAACCAGACATGCTTATGTACTCGAAAAATGTCGATTCATGTCTCTGATTAATATCGATTGTGATTGCGGCAGCGATGCCTTGTTTCTGGATTTCGATGGCACCCTGGTCGATCTTGCGCCGCGCCCTGAAAGCGTGCTGGTACCGCCGCAACTGATCGTCATCCTCGAATTGCTCTACACCGCCACCGGCGGTGCGCTGGCGATTGTCAGCGGCCGGCCGCTGCAGCAACTGGATCAGTTTTTGGCGCCGTTGCGTTTGCCGGCGGCCGGCGTGCATGGGGTCGAACGGCGCCGTGCCGATGGCACGCTGATACAACTGCCGGTGCCTGACAGCAAGCGCTTGCTGCCGTACATCGAACCGTTTGCCAAACAACATCCGGGACTGCTGCTGGAACTCAAACATGGTGCGCTGGCATTGCATTACCGCAATGCGCCGCAGCTCGAAGCCGCCTGCGTCCAGATCATGGCGGAAGCGCTGGAGCAGGAATCAGGCTTTGCGCTACTGCATGGAAAAATGGTGATCGAGGCCAAGGCCGCCGTCACCAATAAAGGCGAAGCGATTGCCGCCTTCATGCGGGAAGCACCGTTCGCCGGCCGGCGTCCGGTATTTGCCGGCGATGATCTGACCGACGAGGCCGGATTCGCGCAGGTGCAACTGGCGGAACTGGATGGCATCGGCATCAAGATTGGCGCCGGCGATACGCGTGCCAATGCAAGGCTTGCAGATCCGTCCGCATTGCGCGAATTCCTGTTTCAGGCACTCCCCACCAAATCCACAAGCATTTCCTGAGCAGGCAGACAGGAACCACAGACCGGCCGCGCGCCACAACAAAAAAACTTCAGCGAGGGAAACAATGACGCAACCACGCATCGATACCCACAGCATCGGCACTGACCACGACAGCGTCGTGCCATCGACCTCAACACTTGATCTGGGCGTGATCGGCAATTGTGCCTTCAGTGCCCTGATCGATAAACGTGGCCGCATGGTCTGGTGTTGTCTGCCGCGCTTTGACGGCGATCCGGTGTTCAATGCGCTGCTCGATCCGAGTGAAAGCGGCAGCATCTGGAGTTTTGAACTCGACAATTTTTCGCACAGCGAGCAGTGGTACGAACCGAATACGGCGGTATTGCATACGCGCTTGCACGACACGCTGGGGCAGAGCATCGAGATCACCGATTTCGCGCCGCGCTTTCCCAGTCGCGGTCGTTTCTTCCGGCCATTGACGATCGTGCGGCGGGTACTTCCGCTGGCCGGTTCGCCGCGCATGCGGATCGTGTTGCAGCCGCGTTTCGACTGGGGCCGCGAAATGCCGGTGGTGACGCGCGGCAGCAATCATGTGCGCTATGTCGGCTCAGCGCAAACCTTGCGCCTTAACAGCGATGCGCCGATCAGCTATCTGCTGGATGAAATGCCGTTCGTGGTCAGCCGGCCATTCGATTTCATTCTGGGACCGGATGAAACGCTGAGCGGCGGCATCAGCGATACCGCCCGCGAATTCGAACAGGAAACCTTGAGCTACTGGCGCAACTGGACCCGGCGTCTGGCCACGCCGCTGGAATGGCAGCCGGCAGTGATTCGTGCCGCCATCACGCTCAAGCTGTCGGTTTATGAAGATACCGGCGCTATCATCGCTGCCATGACCACCAGCGTGCCGGAAGCGCCCGGCAGTTCGCGCAACTGGGACTATCGCTATTGCTGGTTGCGCGATGCCTTCTTCGTGGTGCGCGCACTCAACAGCTTGTCTGAACTCGGTACCATGGAAGACTATCTGCGCTGGCTCACCAATGTCGTGGTGCGTTCTGCCGGCGGTCATGTGCAACCGCTGTATGGCATCGGTCTCGAAGAGGCGCTGCCCGAACAAATACTGGATCACTTGCCGGGCTATCTGAATTACGGTCCGGTGCGGGTCGGCAATCAGGCTTACGAACATTTCCAGCATGACGTCTACGGCAATATCGTGCTCGGTGCGGCGCAAGCGTTTCACGATAACCGCTTGCTGCACCGTGCCGGCATCGAACACTTCCAGCATCTGGAAGCGGTCGGTGAACGCGCTTTCAGCGTCTACGATCAACCTGATGCCGGCATGTGGGAATTGCGCACCCGCTCGCGGATCCATACCTCCTCAGCCCTGATGAGCTGGGCTGCCTGCGATCGTCTGGCCAAGATTGCGGTGCGGCTGGCATTGCCGGAGCGCGCCACTTACTGGAGCGAACGCGCCACCCTGATCGGCGAGCGCATCCTGACCGAAGCCTGGAATGAAGAGCGCCAAACCTATGCCGAAAGTTTCGGCGGCCGCGACCTCGATGCCAGCGTCTTGCTGATGGTCGAAGTGGGTTTGATTGCACCCACCGATCCGCGCTTCATCGCCACCGTGGATGCACTCGAAAAACATTTGTGCGACGGTCCGTACATGCGGCGCTACGAAGCCCCGGATGATTTCGGCCGGCCCGAAACCGCGTTCAACATCTGTACCTTCTGGCGCATCGATGCACTGGCACGCATCGGTCGCAAGGAACAGGCGCGTGAAATTTTCCAGGCCATGCTGGATGCCCGCAATCATCTCGGTTTGTTGTCGGAAGATACGCATCCGGTGACCGGCAAGATGTGGGGCAATTTCCCGCAAACCTATTCGATGGTCGGCATCATCAATTGCGCCATGCGGCTGTCGGCCTCATGGGAGAGCGTTATCTGATCGTATTGCCGGCACTGTTTTGCATGTTGATATTGATCACAAAAATAACAAAGGAGTTTGCTTATGTCGCGCCTGGTTGTGGTATCGAACCGTCTGGCTGATCCGCGCAAGTCCGCCGCCGGCGGTCTTGCAGTAGCGTTGGGGGAAACCCTGAAACGAACCGGCGGTCTGTGGTTCGGCTGGAGTGGCAAGGTGGTCGAAAACGGCGCTGCCGGCGAAGGTGAATTGCATGTGCATCAGGCCGGCAGCGTGACGCTGGCGGAACTGGATTTGTGTCAGGAAGATCATGACGCCTACTATCGCGGCTATGCCAATGGCGTGTTGTGGCCGATATTCCACTATCGGCTGGATCTGGCGCATTTCGAATCGGGACATCTGAGCGGATACCGGCGCGTCAATCAATTGTTTGCGCGCAAGCTGAAAGCATTGCTCAAGCCCGATGACCTGATCTGGATTCACGACTATCACCTGATTCCGCTGGCCGCGGAATTGCGCGCCATCGGTTGCGAAAACCGTATCGGTTTCTTTCTGCATATCCCGTTGCCGCCGCAACAGATTCTGGCTGCGATCCCGTCGCATGAATGGTTGATGCGTGCCTTGTTTGCCTATGACCTGGTCGGTTTCCAGACCGAAGCCGACCTGTTGCATTTCGCCCATTACGTCAAAGCCGAAGCCACCGCGGAAACCGTCGGCGCCAATCAGTTCCGGGCCTTCAACAGTACCGTGCAGGCCGAAGCATTTCCGATTGGTATCGATGTCGATGATTTCCAGCGTCTGGGGCGGGCGCGCGAAGCGCTTGAAACCTTCGAAAGCACGCGCAAGGAATATTCGCGACGGCGCTTGCTGATCGGGGTCGACCGCCTCGATTACTCGAAGGGACTGCCGCAGCGGATCAAGGCCTTCCGCGAATTGTTGCAGCGCTATCCCGAAAATCGACACAGCGCGACCTTGTTGCAGGTAGCTTCGCCGAGCCGCGAAGATGTCGATGCCTATGCCGACATTCAACATGAACTGGAAAGCCTGTGCGGCGCCATCAATGGCGACTATGGTGATTTCGACTGGATGCCGATCCGTTACATTCACCGCACGATTGCGCGCAAGCGCTTGCCGGGCTTGTACCGCGCCTGCGCCGTGGCGCTGGTGACGCCGTTGCGCGACGGCATGAATCTGGTGGCCAAGGAATTCGTCGCTGCGCAGGATGAAGAAGATCCCGGGGTACTGGTCTTGTCGCGCTTCGCCGGTGCTGCCGAGCAATTGCGGGAAGCCTTGCTGGTCAATCCCTACGACATCAGCGGCACCGCGCAGACGATCCAGCAGGCGTTGCAAATGTCGCTGGCCGAACGCCAGGAGCGCCATGTCGCCTTGCTGGCCAAGGTGAAGGAATTTGACGTGCACTGGTGGTGCAAGAGCTTTTTGCAGAAACTGGAGCATACGCGCTGACCTGTCTGCTTTTGCATAAAATACAACGCCGCACAATACAGAATGGTTTCCTGGGTGAAATGTTGGGAGCGGCGTCGTTCCTGCACCGGAGGCCCTGCGTGGCAGTCGGTTGCGGCGCGCTGCCGCGTCCGGCCGGGCATTCCACAGGAGCCACGCTCTGCGCCTGCGCGCAATCAAGGTAGTTCTGCTGCCTTGTGCTATCGTTACCGGCATCGTTCCCGGGTCGGGCTTGCAGCCGAATCGTAAACGCGCCTGAAAAACCTTTATAATTCAGGGTTTTGGACGATTTTTGCGGAGTGTTTCATGCCGATTTACGCGTATCGCTGCGAAGCGTGTGGTTTTGCCAAGGATGTGCTGCAAAAGATGTCTGACGACGCATTGACCGTTTGTCCATCTTGCAGCAAAGACACATTCAAGAAACAATTGACGGCCGCCGGCTTCCAGCTCAAGGGCACCGGCTGGTATGTGACCGATTTCCGTGGTGGTGCCAACGGCGCTGCCGCCGCGCCTGCGACCAGCGCGCCACCGGTTGCCAGTGACCCGGCACCTGCTGCCGGTACTGCCGCGCCGGCGCCGGCTGCTGCATCTGCCGCGACCCCTGCTGCACCGGCAACGCCCACTACGCCGAGCGGTTCCTGACCCCCGGTCCGGAGCTCGTCGTTCACCAGAAAAAGATCATGCGCAAATACTTCATCACCGGCTTATTGATTCTTGTCCCGTTGGCAATCACGGTATGGGTACTCAATCTGATCATCGGCACCATGGATCAGTCGCTGCTGCTGCTGCCTGAAAGCTGGCGGCCGGAAGCGCTGGTCGGCTTCCATATTCCGGGTCTGGGTACGATCCTGACGCTGCTGATCATTTTTCTGACCGGACTGGCGACACGCAACTTCATCGGCCGTCAGGTAGTGTCGCTGTGGGAAGGTTTGCTGACCCGGATTCCGGTCGTCAAATCCATCTACTCCAGCGTCAAGCAAGTATCCGACACGCTGTTTTCCTCCTCCGGCAATGCGTTTCGCAAGGCGGTGCTGGTGCAGTATCCGCGTCAGGGTTCGTGGACCATCGCTTTCCTGACCGGCGTGCCCGGCGGCGAAGTCCGGAATCATCTGCAAGGCGATTACATCAGCCTGTATGTACCGACGACGCCGAATCCGACCTCGGGATTTTTCCTGATGGTGCCGCGTGCCGATACCATCGAGCTCGATATGAGCGTTGACGAGGCACTCAAATATATTGTCTCGATGGGTGTGGTAGCGCCTGAAATGGCAGCCGACAAGAAAATCATCACCCCGGCGGCCACGCATAATTGACGGGGCGTTCAGTGCCATGGTGCGCTGTTCTGCCCCGCCTTCATCCCGCCAATACCAAACAACTGAATCACACAAAACTGTAACCGGAACCTGAATATGTCCATGCGAACTCATTACTGCGGCCTCACCACTGAGGCGCTTCTCGGTCAAACCGTCAGCCTGTGCGGCTGGGTGCATCGTCGTCGCGACCACGGCGGCGTGATCTTTATCGACTTGCGCGACCGTGAAGGTCTGGTGCAAGTGGTCTGCGATCCGGATCGTGCCGATGTTTTCAAGAACGCCGAAGCCGTGCGCAACGAATTCTGTCTGCGCATCACCGGTATCGTGCGTCTGCGTCCTGAAGGTACCAGCAACGCCAACCTCGGCTCCGGCAAGATTGAAGTGCTGGCGCATCAGCTGGAAGTGTTGAACCCGTCGGTGACGCCACCGTTCCAGCTGGATGACGACAACCTGTCGGAAACCACACGCCTGACCCATCGCGTGCTGGACCTGCGTCGTCCGCAAATGCAAAACAACCTGCGCCTGCGTTACAAGGTGGCGATGGAAGTGCGCAAGTTCCTCGATGCCCAGGGCTTCATCGATATCGAAACACCGATGCTGACCAAGTCGACCCCGGAAGGCGCCCGCGATTATCTGGTGCCATCGCGCGTCAATGCCGGCGAGTTCTTCGCGTTGCCGCAATCGCCGCAATTGTTCAAGCAATTGCTGATGGTGGCCAACTTCGACCGTTACTATCAGATCACCAAGTGCTTCCGCGACGAAGACTTGCGCGCTGACCGTCAGCCTGAATTTACCCAGATCGATTGCGAAACCTCGTTCCTCAACGAACAGGAAATCCGCGATCTGTTCGAAGGCATGATTCGTCTGGTGTTCAAGAACGCGCTCGATATCGATCTGCCGAACCCGTTCCCGGTGATGGACTTCGCCACTGCCATGGGCATGTATGGTTCGGACAAGCCGGACATGCGCGTCAAGCTGGAATTCACCGAACTGACCGACGTCATGAAAGATGTCGACTTCAAGGTGTTCTCCGCCGCTGCCAACAGCGAAGGCGGCCGTGTGGTCGGTCTGCGCGTACCGGGCGGTGCCGGCATGCCGCGTTCGGAAATCGACGCCTACACCCAGTTCGTGGCGATCTATGGCGCCAAGGGTCTGGCGTACATCAAGGTCAATGAAAAAGACAAAGGCCGTGACGGCTTGCAATCGCCGATCGTCAAGAATCTGCATGACGCGGCACTGGCGCAAATCATCGAGAAGACCGGCGCCCAGGATGGCGATCTGATTTTCTTCGGCGCCGACAAGGCCAAGGTCGTCAACGACGCCATCGGCGCGCTGCGCGTGAAGATCGGTCACAGCGATTTCGGCAAGAAGGGCGGTCTGTTCGACGACGCCTGGCGTCCGCTGTGGGTGGTGGACTTCCCGATGTTCGAATACGACGAAGAAAACCAGCGTTGGGTGGCCTTGCATCATCCGTTCACCTCGCCGAAGGACGGTCACGAAGATTTCATTTCGACCAACCCCGGCCACGCCATCGCCAAAGCCTACGATCTGGTCCTCAATGGTTGGGAACTGGGCGGCGGTTCGATCCGTATCCACCGCGCCGACATTCAAAGCAAGGTATTCCGTGCGTTGAAGATCGGTGACGAAGAAGCGCAACTGAAATTCGGCTTCTTGCTGGACGCATTGCAATACGGTGCGCCTCCGCATGGCGGTATCGCGTTCGGTCTCGACCGTCTGGTGACCATGATGGCCGGTGCCGAATCGATCCGTGACGTCATCGCTTTCCCGAAAACCCAGCGTGCCCAGTGTCTGCTGACACAAGCACCATCGGTGGTCGACGAAAAGCAACTGCGCGAACTGCACATCCGCTTGCGCAATGCCGAACCGGCAGTCAAAGCCTGATTGTTGAAATAGAAGGCATAATGAAGGGCGCGAATTTCGCGCCCTTTTTTTACGACTCAATTACCGCAATGTCTCAGTCTTACAAGATTCCCGAATCGGTTCTGGTGGTCATTCATACGGCGGCGCTTGACGTCTTGCTGATCGAACGCGCCGACAAGGCTGGTTACTGGCAGTCGGTGACCGGTTCCCGCGACAGCCTGGATGAACCGTTCTGGCAAACCGCGCAACGTGAAGTGCAGGAAGAAACCGGCATCATTGTCAGTGATGAAATCAGTGTTCCGCCGACAGCGCCGGGCACGGTTCCATGTCATCATCTGCACGACTGGCAATTGTCGAATGTCTATGAAATCTACCCGGTGTGGCGGCATCGCTATGCACCGGGGGTAACCCGCAATACGGAGCATGTATTCGGCTTGCTGGTGCCACGCGAGATACCGATCGTGCTGGCGCCGCGTGAACATGTCCGGTATCGCTGGTTGCCATATCGCGAGGCGGCCGATCAGTGTTTCTCGCCATCCAACGCCGAAGCGATCTTGCAATTGCCGCATTACCGTTCACTATCAGGGTAGTACCCATTTTCGGAGAGCCGCACACCGCATGAAGCTACGCATCGCCACCTACAACATACACAAGGGAGTGACCTCCTTTGGCGGCCGGCCGCGCATTCATGCTCTCAAGCAAGCACTGGTGCAGTTGAATGCCGACGTCATGTTCCTGCAGGAAGTGCAGGGGCGGCACGATCTGAATGCCTTGCGGCATGCCGCGCACTGGCCGGAACAGGGGCAGCACGAATTCCTGGCCGGCGATTCGCATCATTCCGCGTATGGCATGAACGCCGTGTACGATCACGGGCACCACGGCAATGCGCTGCTGTCGCGGTTTGCCATTGCCTCGTCGCGCAATCAGGATGTCTCTGATCATGCCTACGAATCGCGCGGCATTTTGCATTGCGTGATTCAGATCGATGGCGCCGACGTGCATTGCTACGTGGTGCATCTGGGCCTGTTCGCCGGTGGCCGCCGGCGTCAGACTGCGGCATTGATTGAGGCGGTGCGGGCCTCGGCGCCGCCCGGTTCGCCGGTCATCATTGCCGGCGACTTCAATGACTGGGGCGATCAGCTCAGTGAATTTCTGCGTATCCGTCTGGGTGTGACCGAAGTCTTCGAACAACAGGTGACCTCGCGCGGCGTGCTCAGTTATCTGCGCCGTCTCGGTGGCATGTCGGCCCGAATCCAGCCGGCGCGCACTTTTCCGGCAGCCATGCCGGTGTTGCGACTGGACCGGATTTACCTGCGCGGCTTTGAGGTGGAATCAGCCCAGGTGTTGCATGGCGGGTTGTGGAGCAAGCTCTCCGACCACGCACCGATCATCAGTACCTTGCGCCTGAAATAGGAATTTACCCTCATGACAGAGTTTTCATGCGTTCGGTAAATTTCTGTGCCGACAACAATATTGTGCTGTTGCATAACGGCGCCGCTTTTTTCCCTGCATTGATTGCCGCCATTGATGCGGCGCGCGTCGAAATCTATCTCGAAACCTATATTTTCAGTCTCGACGAAACCGGCGTGCTGGTGCGCGATGCGCTGCAGCGCGCAGCGGCCAGAGGGGTCGTGGTCAGTGTCATTTCCGACTGGCTCGGCACCGGTATCAAGCATAGCCGCCTGCTCAGAACCACCTTGCATGCGGCCGGCGTCCATCACCGTTCTTTCAATCCCTGGTTCAAGCGCGGCGTGGCGCGCAGTCACCGCAAGCTGTGCGTGATTGATCGCTATGTTGCGTTCGTGGGCGGTTTGAACATCATTGACGATCTGTATTCCGACGATTCCCGTCGTACGCCCTTGCCAGCGCCGCGCTGGGATTTTGCAGTTGCCATCAGCGGTCCGCTGGTGCCAGTGATTCACGAAGAAATGCAGGATCAATGGGTGCGCATCGGGCAAATGAAATTGCGCGCACGCTGGGAAAACTTCAAGAAAATGCGTGCCTCTCGGCATTTTCAGGTCTACGGCGCTGCATTGGCCGGTCTGGTGGTGCGCGACAACTGGCGCAACCGGCGCACGATTCAGCGCGCTTATCTGCAAGCGCTCGGGCGGGCGCGGGAGAGTGCTTATCTGACCAATCCCTATTTCGCCCCCGGCCGCAAGTTGCGGCGCGCGCTGGAAGCGGCGGCGGCGCGTGGCGTGCGCGTGACCTTGTTGCTCGGGGTCGGGCAATTCATGATGCAGGACGCAGTTGCCCATTCCTTCTATCCCAAGCTGCTGGAGGCCGGGGTCCGCATCGTCGAATACGACAAGACCCAGTTGCATGCCAAGGTAGCAGTCGTGGATGATGAATGGGCGACCGTCGGTTCCAGCAACTATGATGGCCTGAGCCTGTTCGTCAATCAGGAAGCCAATGTGGTCATCAGCGATGCCGCCTTTGCCAGTTACCTGCGTACCGAAATCGAAGCCGGCATTGCCGATGGCACACCGGTCAATCTGCAAGAGTTCGCCAGTTCACCCTGGTATAAAAAGCTCTGGTACGGCACGGCCTTCCTGTTATATCGGGGCGTGATCCACATTATTACGCTGGGTAAAGATGCCTGATGTTGCCTGATGTAAGGTGTCGTTGCGATGTCATTGCCAGCTGATAGCATGGAAATATCGTCATTATTCGCTGTAACTTCCCCCTCATTGCCGATCTGCATCTGGACAAGCGGAGGTACTTGTCGTCAAATAAGCGTCGCTCAGGATGGGAAAAGAAAAAGGTAGCGCTGCAAAAGCTATCTGATTGATAAAGATAATCAATTGTCCAATATTGATAGTTTTGTTTAAAGTTCATGCAGTGCCGCCTCTGCTGGAAGCGGGATGACTAACCTAGGTTCTTAAAGGGATTTGACATGAGCAACAAATTAACTACCTCTGCCGGCGCTCCGGTTGCCGATAATCAAAACATCCAGACGGCCGGTCCGCGCGGTCCCGCCTTGTTGCAAGATGTCTGGTTCCTGGAAAAACTGGCCCACTTCGACCGCGAAGTGATTCCTGAACGGCGCATGCACGCCAAGGGCTCGGCGGCGTATGGCACTTTCACCGTCACTCACGATATCACCCGTTACACCAAGGCCAGGATATTTTCTGAAATCGGCAAGAAAACCGATTTGTTCCTGCGCTTCTCGACCGTTGCCGGCGAGCGCGGCGCAGCCGATGCCGAGCGCGATATTCGCGGTTTCGCCATCAAGTTCTATACCGAGCAGGGCAACTGGGATCTGGTGGGCAACAATACACCGGTGTTCTTCATGCGTGACCCGCACAAATTTCCTGATCTGAATCGCGCCGTCAAACGCGATCCGAAAACCAATCTGCGCAGCGCCAACAATAACTGGGATTACTGGACCCTGTTGCCGGAAGCCCTGCATCAAGTCACGGTGGTCATGAGTGATCGCGGTCTGCCGCGTTCGTATCGCCACATGCACGGTTTCGGCAGCCACACGTTCAGTTTCCTGAATGCCGACAACGAGCGCTTCTGGGTCAAGTTCGCCTTCAAGACCCAACAGGGCATCCAGAATCTGACCGATGCCGAAGCCGAAGAACTGGTGGGCCGTGATCGCGAAAGCTCGCAGCGCGACCTGTTCGACAGCATCGAGAAAAAGGACTTCCCGCGCTGGAAGCTGTTCGTGCAGATCATGCCGGAAAAAGAAGCCGGCACTTACCACCTCAATCCATTCGATCTGACGAAGGTCTGGCCGCATGGCGACTATCCGGAAATCGAAGTCGGCGTGCTGGAACTCAACCGCAATCCGGAAAACTACTTCGCCGAAGTTGAGCAGGCGGCCTTTTCGCCAGCCAACGTGGTGCCGGGTATCAGTTTCTCGCCGGACAAGATGCTGCAAGGCCGCTTGTTCTCGTATGGCGATGCGCACCGCTATCGTCTCGGCGTGAATTCGTTCCAGATTCCGGTCAATGCTGCCCGCTGCCCGGTCAATACCTCGCATCGTGACGGTGCCATGCGGGTTGATGGCAACCATGGCGGAACCCTGGGTTACGAGCCGAACAGTTATGGTCAATGGCAAGAGCAGCCGGATTTCCGCGAGCCGCCGCTGTCGATTGAAGGTGCTGCCGACCACTGGAATCACCGCGTTGACGAAGATTATTACTCGCAACCGGCAGCGCTGTTCCGTCTGATGACGCCGGCGCAGCAGCAGGTCTTGTTTGAAAATACGGCGCGCGCCATCTCCGGTGCCGCCGATGCCATCAAGCAGCGTCATATCGACAACTGCAGCAAGGCTGATCCGGCGTATGGCGCCGGTGTGGCGAAGGCGATTGCCGCACTGAAGTAGGCAATCCGGCAACATCGCGCAACACGAAAAGCCCCGCTCATGCATGTGAGCGGGGCTTTTTGCCGGTCGCTTCAGAAGGCGATTTCCTCGAAGAAAATTGACCTGCCGCAACTCTCGTTTTGCGCTCTGCGCTAGCATTTCTACGTGCAGGCAAAAGCGAAATGAAGTGATAAGATTGCAGTCCCGATTCGCGGATTACAGATTACAGAGGAGCATGTAATGGATGATGTCGTTATTGTCGCAGCACAAAGAACAGCGGTCGGTAAGTTTGGCGGCGCATTGTCGAAAATCGCAGCATCGGACCTCGGCGCACATGTCATCAAGGGCCTGCTGGCCAAAACCGGCATCAAGCCGGAACAGATCAGTGAAGTCATTCTGGGCCAGGTGCTGACTGCCGGCGTCGGCCAGAATCCCGCGCGTCAGGCCGTGATCCGTTCCGGTTTGCCGGACATGGTGCCAGCCTTCGTGGTCGGCAAGGTCTGTGGCAGCGGTCTCAAGGCAATCCATCTGGCCGCACAAGCCATCAAGTGTGGCGACGCCCAGATCGTGATCGCCGGCGGCCAGGAAAACATGAGCGCCTCGCCACACGTATTGAACCATTCGCGCGACGGCTTCCGCATGGGCGATGCCAAACTGACGGACACCATGATCGTCGACGGCCTGTGGGATGTCTACAACCAGTACCACATGGGCATCACGGCTGAGAACGTCGCCAAGAAATACGAAATTTCACGCGCCGAGCAGGACGAATTCGCGGTCGCTTCGCAAAACAAGGCAGAAGCCGCGCAAAAGGCCGGCAAGTTCAAGGATGAAATCCTGCCGTATGAAATCGTGACCAAGAAGGGCACGACCGTGGTCGACAGCGATGAATTCATCAAGCATGGCGCCACGCTCGAAGGAATGGCCGGCTTGCGTCCGGCGTTCGCCAAAGACGGCACCGTGACGGCGGGCAATGCGTCCGGCATCAACGACGGCGCTGCTGCGGTGATCGTGACGTCGGCGCGTCTGGCCAAGGAACTCGGTCTGCCGGTACTGGCCAAGATCAAGTCGTATTCGTCGGCCGGTCTCGATCCGAGCATCATGGGCATGGGTCCGGTGCCGGCGTCCCAGCTGTGCCTGCAAAAGGCCGGCTGGACTGCACAGGACCTGGACCTGATGGAAATCAACGAAGCGTTCGCCGCACAAGCCATTGCCGTCAACAAGCAAATGGGCTGGGATACGTCCAAGATCAACGTCAATGGCGGCGCGATTGCCATCGGCCATCCGATTGGCGCATCCGGCTGTCGTATTCTGGTGACGCTGCTGCATGAGATGGCGCGGCGTGATGCCAAGCGCGGTCTGGCCAGCCTGTGTATCGGCGGCGGCATGGGTGTGGCGCTGGCGGTTGAGCGCTGATACCCTGATCCTGACCGCCACCGGCGGTCAGCGATTTGCAATGCCGGCTGTCACAGCCGGCATTTTTCTTTGATAACGGTATTCATGTTCCGGCAATGCGCTTTGCCGGTGAATACAGACTCTTGGCGGCCGTGATGGCATGACGCGTGATGACTGACACCACCCGCATCGATAAATGGCTCTGGGCCGCGCGTTTCTTCAAGACGCGCTCGCTGGCAAGTGATGCTGTCGACCACGGCAAGGTCCGGCTCAACGGCGACAAGACCAAGCCCGCGCACAGCGTGCGTTGCGGCGACAGTTTGCAAATTGATAACGGCGCCACCGAATGGGAAGTCGAAGTGCGGGGCATCAGCGACAAGCGCGGCGCGGCGGCAGTGGCGCAGCAGCTCTACGCGGAAACCGCCGACAGTCTGGAACGCCGTCGCCTCAGCGCCGAGCGCAACCGGCTGGCACCGGAACCGGCCGCCAGACGCAAGGGCCGCCCCACCAAGCGCGACCGGCGTTCGCTCGACAAGGCCTCCGGCACAGATTCTTGATGCAGCGCAGGGATGCGCAATTTCTTTTATGCAATGATCCTCACCCACCGGCGCGGCGACTTCTGACACCCGCCTGACGGTGCTTTCCCGCAATTTGACCGGCTTGCGTTTTTTTGTTTGACATTTGTCGGGCAATGAATAATAGTACGACCGTTCTAATAAAAATTTCTGTGCCGTTTCAGCTGTTTCGACAGCGCATCATGCAACGGACGCAGGACATACGCTAACTTCTGAGATTGACAGCGATGATTGAGACATCCTCCGTGACAGGCAAGCGACCGAAATTCATGCGCAAGGGCGAACTGACGCGCGTGGCGATTCTCGATGTCGCATTAGAATTATCCAGCCGCGACGGCCTCGAAGGCTTGACCATCGGCTTGCTCGCGGAAAAAATGAAAATGAGCAAGTCGGGTGTGTTTGCCCATTTCGGCTCGCGCGAAGACTTGCAGATCGAGGTCGTGCGCCTCTATCACAACCGTTTCGAACAAGACGTGTTCTACCCCAGCATCAAGGAACCGCGCGGCTTGCCGCGTCTGCAAGGCATGTTTGCGCGCTGGGTCAAACTGGTGACAGTGGAAATTGCCCTCGGCTGTATCTATATCAGCGGCGCGGTTGAATATGACGACCGGCCGGGCGCCATCCGCGAACAATTGGTAGCGATGGTGCAGGCCTGGCGCGATGCGCTGCAACGCTCGATTCAGCAAGCCATGGAAATGGGCCATCTGCGCAACGACATCAATGTTGAACAAATGGTGTACGAAATCTACGGCCTGATTCTGGCGCTGCATCACGATGCCCGCTTCTTGCGCATCCCCGGCAGCGTGGAACGCGCACAAGCCAGTTTCGACCGCCTGATCGACAGCTATCGCAATCCCGATTCAACTTCCTCCGGGAAGACCGCATCAGCCAAGCATTCCATATCCCCTGCCAATAACGCAGCCTGACTATCCATCCTGCCGGAGACAAACCATGCCTCAATACATTGCCCCCTTACGCGACATGCAATTTGTGCTGCACGAATTGCTGCAAGTCGAAGACGTGCTCAAGACCTTGCCGGCGCATGCCGACACCAATCGCGAACTGATCGATCAGGTGCTGGAAGAGGGCGGCAAGTTCACTTCCCAGGTATTGTTTCCGCTGAATCATTCGGGCGACCGCGAAGGCTGCCACTACGACAAGGAAACCAAAACCGTTACGCCACCGAAGGGCTACAAGGAAGCCTACAAGCAATATGTGGAAGCTGGCTGGGCCGCACTGTCCTGTGATCCGGAATTCGGCGGCCAGGGCTTGCCATTGGTGGTCAACAATTCGTTCTACGAAATGCTGAACTCGTCGAACCAGGCATGGACCATGTATCCGGGCTTGTCGCACGGCGCTTACGAATGTATCCACGCACACGGTTCGGACGTGCAAAAAGCACTGTATCTGCCGAAACTGATTTCCGGCGCATGGACCGGCACCATGTGCCTGACCGAATCGCATTGCGGCACTGATCTCGGCCTGTTGCGCTCGAAGGCTGAGCCGCAAGCCGACGGCTCCTGCAAGATCACCGGCAGCAAGATTTTCATTTCGGCCGGTGAACATGACATGTCCGACAATATCGTGCATCTGGTGCTGGCGCGTCTGCCGGATGCGCCGCAAGGCTCCAAGGGTATTTCGTTGTTCATCGTGCCGAAATTCCTGCCCAATGCCGACGGTTCGCTCGGTGCCCGCAATCCTATCGCTTGCGGTGCAATTGAAGAGAAAATGGGTATCCATGGCAACGCCACCTGTCAGATGAATCTGGATGGCGCCACCGGTTGGCTGATCGGCGAACCGCACAAGGGCCTGAATGCGATGTTCGTGTTCATGAACGCGGCGCGTCTCGGCGTCGGCATGCAAGGACTGGGGCTGACGGAAGTGGCGTATCAAAATGCGCTGGTGTATGCCAAGGACCGCATTCAGATGCGCAGCCTGTCGGGTATCAAGGCACCGGACAAGCCGGCCGATCCGATCATCGTGCACGCCGATGTGCGCCGCATGTTGCTGACTGCCAAAGCCTATGCCGAAGGCGGCCGTGCCTTCTGTTCGTATGTGGCGCTGCAACTCGACAAGGAACTGAATCACCCGGATGAAGAAGTGCGCAAGGAAGCCGCCGATCAGGTTGCTTTGCTGACGCCGATCGTCAAGGCTTTCATCACCGACAATGCCTGGATTTCCACCTCGGAATGCCTGCAGGTATATGGCGGCCATGGCTACATCGCGGAATGGGGCATGGAGCAATATGTGCGCGATGCGCGTATCAACATGATCTATGAAGGCACCAACACGATTCAGTCGCTCGATCTGCTGGGCCGCAAGATCCTGATGGACAACGGCGCCAAGCTGAAGAAATTCGGTGCGCAAGTGCAGGCCTTCATCGAAGAGAACGGTACCGACGAAGCTTTGTCCGAATTCATCACGCCGCTGGCCGACATCGGCGACAAGGTCAGCAAGCTGACCATGGAAATCGGCATGAAGGCATTCCAGAACCCGGATGAAGTTGGTGCTGCCGCTGTGCCATACTTGCGCGTAGTCGGTCACATGGTCTATGCCTACTTCTTTGCACAAATGGCAAAGATCGCATTGGCCAAGCAAGACTCCGGCGACACTTTTTATACTGCCAAACTGGCAACAGCGCGCTTCTACTTCGCCCGCCTGCTGCCGGAAAGCGCCATGCTGATCCGTCAGGCCCGTTCCGGCTCGGCTAACCTGATGGCATTGGATGCCGATCTGTTCTGATCGCATTCGCACTACCCGGCGCGTTGCGCCGGTGTTTGCACTCATGCTGTAAAGGCGGGCGGGAAGGGTGACAGTACCGTGACACGGTATTACCTTCGCGCCGCGCTTCCCCCGATTTTGCTTTGCCATATAGAAGGAGATACGCGTGTCCAATTTCATCGTCAAAAAAGTAGCCGTGCTCGGCGCGGGCGTGATGGGGGCTCAGATTGCCGCCCACTGTATCAACGCCAAAGTGCCGGTGGTGCTGTTCGATCTGCCCGCCAAGGAAGGTCCGAAAAACGGCATCGTGCTGCGCGCCATCGAAAATCTGAAGAAACTCAGCCCGGCGCCGCTGGCCAACAAGGACGACGCCGCGCTGATCCAGGTAGCCAACTACGAAGACAACCTCGAACTGCTGGCCGGTTGCGATCTGATCATCGAAGCCATTGCCGAGCGCATGGACTGGAAACACGATCTCTACAAGAAAGTGGCGCCACACATCGCACCGAATGCGATCTTCGCCTCGAATACTTCCGGCCTGTCGATCACCGCGTTGTCGGAAGGTTTTGACGCCACGCTGAAATCGCATTTCTGCGGCGTGCACTTTTTCAACCCGCCACGCTACATGCATCTGGTGGAACTGATCCCGACGGTATCGACCAAGCCGGAAATTCTCGACCGCCTGGAAGCCTTCCTCACCACTACGCTCGGCAAAGGTGTGGTGCGCGCATTCGACACCCCCAACTTCGTCGCCAACCGCGTCGGTGTGTTCGGCATTCTGGCCACCATCATTGAAGCCGAAAAATACGGTTTGTCGGTCGATGTCGTCGATGATCTGACCGGTGCCAAGCTGGGCCGCGCCAAGTCCGGTACCTTCCGTACCGCTGACGTTGTCGGTCTGGACACCATGGGTCATGTGATCAAGACCATGCAAGACAACCTGAAGGACGATCCGTTCTTCTCCAGCTATGCCACGCCGCCGCTGCTGGCCAAGCTGGTCGAGCAGGGCGCGCTGGGACAAAAGACCGGCGCCGGTTTCTACAAGAAAGTCGGCAAGGATATTCTGCGCATTGATGCGGCCAAGGGCGACTACGTCGCCGGCGGCGGCAAGGCCGATGACATCATTGCCCGCATCCTGAAAGACAAGGATCCGGTCAAGCGCATGAAAGCGCTGCACGATTCGACCAATCCGCAAGGACAATTCCTGTGGGCGATTTTCCGGGATGCCTTCCACTACATCGCCGTGCATCTGGAGACCGTGGCCGACAATGCCCGCGATCTGGATTTCGCGATGCGCTGGGGCTTCGGCTGGAACGTCGGTCCGTTTGAAACATGGCAAGCCTCAGGCTGGCAACAGATCGCCACCTGGGTCAAGGAAGATATCGATGCCGGCAAGGCATTGTCCACCGCACCATTGCCAGCCTGGGTCTTCGACGGCCGCGAAGGCGTGCATGGCGCCACCGGTTCGTACTCGCCGAAGAAGAAAACCAATGTCGCCCGTTCTGAACTGGCGGTGTATCAACGTCAGCCGTTCCGCGCGCCGTTGTTCGGTGAAGGCGTGGCCGATGGCAAGACGGCCGGCGTTACCTTCTTCGAAGATGACTCGGTGCGTATCTGGCATCAAAACGATGATGTGCTGATTCTGTCGTTCAAGACCAAGATGCACGTCATCGGTCAAGGCGTCATCGATGGCATCAACAAGGCACTGGCCGAAGCCGAAAGCAATTTCAAGGGGCTGGTGATCTGGCATCCGGACGCCGCCGAAGGCGGGGCCTTCTCGGCCGGTGCCGATCTGCAATCGATGCTGCCGCTGTTCATGTCGGGCGGCGTCAAGGCCATCGAACCGGTGGTGCATCATCTGCAACAGGCACATCAGGCGCTCAAGTACGCCAATGTGCCGGTGGTCGCCGCAGTGGCCGGTCTGGCGCTCGGCGGTGGTTGCGAATTGTTGCTGCACACTGCCAAACGGGTGGTGGCCATCGAATCCTATATCGGTCTGGTGGAAGTCGGCGTGGGTCTAATCCCGGCCGGCGGTGGTCTGAAAGAAGCGGCAGTGCGCGCTGCCAGGGAAGCCAAGGGCAACGACATTCTGCAATTCCTGAAAGACTACTTCCTGGCCGCGGCTACCGCCAACGTCTCGAAGTCAGCACTGGAAGCACGCAAGCTCGGTTACCTGAAAGCCGACGACGTGGTGGTGTTCAATCCTTACGAATTGCTGCATGTCGCCAAGGTCGAAGCACGCGCCATGTTCGACGCCGGCTATCGTCCGCCACTGGCGCCGCAAGTACCGGTGGTTGGCCGTTACGGTGTCGCCACCATCATGGCGCAACTGGTCAACATGCGCGACGGCGGCTTCATCTCGGCGCATGACTTCAAGCTCGGCCAGATGATCGCCGAGATCGTCAGCGGTGGCGAAGTCGAAGAAGGCAGCGTCGTCAACGAACAATGGTTGCTCGATCTGGAACGCAAAGCCTTCATGGAATTGCTGAACCATCCGAAAACCCAGGAACGCATCATGGGCATGATGCAAACCGGCAAGCCCGTCCGTAATTGAGGAATAGCTGGCCAGGCTGCTGTGCATCGCACCTGGCCAACCCTTCCGACGGTGTTGAATGAATACGACGCAAAAAAATCAGTCCTAATTCAGGAGTACGAAATGACAAAACAACTTCAAGACGCCTACATCGTTGCGGCGACGCGCACCCCGATTGGCAAGGCGCCGCGCGGCATGTTCAAGAATGTGCGGCCGGACGATCTGCTGGTGCGGGCAATGCAATCGGCGCTGGCGCAAGTGCCTGGTCTCGATCCGAAACTGATCGAAGATGCGATCATCGGCTGTTCCTTCCCGGAAGGCGCACAAGGTCTCAACATGGCGCGCAATGCAGTGTTGCTGGCAGGTTTGCCGAATACCGTTGGCGGCGTCACCATCAACCGTTACTGCGCTTCCGGCATTACTGCGGTCGCCATGGCCGCCGACCGTATCCGTGTCGGTCAGGCCGATGTGATGATCGCCGGCGGTGCCGAATCGATGTCGATGGTGCCGATGATGGGTTTCCATCCATCGATCAACATGGGTGCCTTCAAGGATGAAAATATCGGCATGGCCTACGGCATGGGCTTGACGGCAGAGAACGTCGCCAAGCAATGGAAGGTGTCGCGCGAAGCACAGGATCAGTTCTCGCTGGCATCCCATCAAAAGGCAATCGCAGCGCAACTGGCGGGCGAATTCAATGAGGAAACCACCTCGGTCGATATCATTGAACGCTTCCCGAATCTGGCTACCGGCGAAATCGATCTGAAGACCCGCACGGTCAATAAAGATGAAGGTGCACGCGCCGACAGCTCGATTGAAGCGCTGACCAAACTGAAACCGGTGTTCGCCGCCAAGGGTAGTGTCACCGCCGGCAACAGCTCGCAAACCTCGGATGGCGCTGGCGTCTTGATTCTGGTCAGTGAAAAGATCCTGAAACAATTCAATCTGGTGCCATTGGCGCGTTTTGCCTCGTTTGCGGTGCGCGGTGTGCCGCCGGAAATCATGGGCATTGGCCCCAAGGAAGCAATTCCGGTTGCCTTGCGCGCAGCTGGCATCACGCAAGATCAGCTGGACTGGATCGAACTCAACGAAGCGTTTGCAGCACAGGCGCTGGCAGTGATCCAGGATCTCGGTCTGGATCCATCGAAGGTCAATCCGATGGGCGGCGCGATTGCGCTGGGTCATCCGCTTGGCGCGACCGGTGCGATTCGCGCCGCCACCACGATTCACGCGCTGCGTCGCAAGAATCTGAAGTACGGCATGGTGACCATGTGCGTCGGTACCGGAATGGGTGCCGCCGGTATTTTCGAACGCATGTAAGCCGGCACTGCGCAGCCAGTTAGCAGGCCGGAGGCCGCACTGCGACAGCCGTGCGGCTTTTTTCACATAGAGGACAGAGGGACATATGGAAATCCAGATCACCAAAGAAAATGGCGTCATGACCATTGGCTTCAACCGCGAAGAAAAGAAGAACGCGTTCACCGCCGCCATGTATCAGACCATGGCAGACGCCTTGAAACAGGCCGATATCGACAGCGAAGTGCGCGTCATCCTGTTTGTCGGCAAGCCGCAGATCTTTACCGCCGGTAACGATCTTGAAGATTTTCTGAAGAATCCGCCAAGCGGCAAAGAAGCACCGGTATTCCAGTTCCTGTGGCAGATCAGTCATTGCAGCAAGCCGCTGATCGCGGCGGTTGCCGGCGCCGCAGTCGGTGTCGGCACCACCATGCTGATGCACTGTGAAATGGTATACGCCGCCGACAATGCCAAATTCTCGATGCCGTTCACGCAACTGGGTTTGTGCCCCGAAGCCGCATCGTCGCTGCTGCTGCCAAACATCGTCGGCTATCAGCGCGCCGCTGAAAAACTGTTGCTCGGCGAAGCCTTTGGCGTCGACGAAGCGCACGACATGGGTTTGGTCAACAAGATATTGCCGGCCGACGAACTGCTGGCCTACGCCCAAAAGCAGGCCGCCAAACTGGCCGCCCTGCCTGCGGCATCCGTGCGCCTCACCAAACAGTTGATGAAGAAAAATCGCGTGGCCGCAGTGGAATCGCAAATGGCGCTGGAGATTCAACACTTCGCCGCCATGCTGACGGCACCGGAAGCCAAGGAAGCGTTTACGGCCTTCTTTGAAAAGCGGAAGCCGGATTTCAGCAAGTTTGGCTGAAGGTGATATTCAAGAGTACGTTGTTGTTACTTCAACGCTAATTTTGCGTTGGTGTTGCTGATGCGGGGCAGCGCGTTTTTCCAATGAAGATTTGATTCTCAGTCTAGATCTGGATTCCAAATGGCAGATACTGCAAGGTGTCCCACGTCATTTCTGACTGGATGTAGATGACGGGCCTCTGATATCAAAGAATGGAATAGAGTGCTTCCTAATTTTTCTTCCAATAAACCCTGATTCGCGTGTACGTATGCGTATACGCGAAACTGCATGTTCAAGCTTGGATCAAGGTTGAAAACTTCTTTGATTCTAAATTTAGCGGTATGTAGTGCCAGGCATAGTGGATCGTATTGAGCCAATATTTTTGGGGCGAGAAGCCTCATCCAGTGAGTAAATAGAAAACGTGTGCCCGGCACTGAAATGCGTGCAAGTTCGTTGGCAAGAAGCAATGGAGATTGGGCATGTTGTATGCAGTCCAGCGCAGATATTGCGGTTACCGAGCCGTTGTCGAATGGGAGCTGACAAAAGTCAGAAACAACAAAATCACAATCGATATGGGCCTTTTTTTTCGCAATACTTATTGCTTTTTCTGAGATGTCGCAGCCAGTGATTTTGCGGCCACATAGACGATGTAACCAAACGCTTAGAGATCCGTCGCCACAGCCAAGGTCAATGCATGTACCGTCGGGTGCGCTCTCGATTCTTTTAGCAAGCCAGCGCAGACCTTGCATTCCGACGAAAGAATACTGAGTAGAATCGGGGGGGTAATCATTTCCCATCGCTTGAGCAAGTATCTGTTGAAACAATATAGATCGTTCTATTGCATCGTAGACATCATCGTGAGCTCGAGCTTTATCTTGAATCTGGAGTGCCCCTGTTTTTTTCCTTGTTACAGTTTGCATGTGACACCTCCACCTATACAGGCGTCAATACCGCCCGTCAGATGAAGTACCCTTATCCCATCCATTCGGCTTCGCAGGTAGAGAGCAGCCTTGGCCGAACGCATACCTGATTTGCAGTAAATGACAATATCGCGGTCACGAGGCAGACTCATTACATGTTGATGTAGCGTCGCCAATGGAATATGTTGGCCTCCAATAGACGAGGCCTTTCGTTCGTGAAATTCGCGTACATCAATCAATGTGGGCGGTACGGCAGATGCCATGCGTTCAAGCAGTTCACTGTAGATGATGTCATCAGTTTGCTCTTGTATAACCTTTGCATGATTACGTTTGACAAGGGTCAATTTTCGAGTTGTCGCACTGAGCGCATCAAATATCAGCAGAAAGCCTGATAATGTTTCGCCCAATCCAGTTATTACCTTAATGGCCTCGTTGGCCTGAAGCGTGCCAATGATGCCGGGCAACACACCAATGACGCCAGCGTCGCCACAGTTTTGGGCTAGTGCAGACGGAGGTGCTTCTGGATGGATATCTCTGTAGGATAGTCCTTGTGCGTAATTGGCAGTCGGATAGTGAAATACCGATACGCGTCCTTCGAACTGGAATATGGAGCCATAAACTAGCGGAACACCAGCAACATCTGCCGCATCGTTGATGGCATATTTGGCGTCAAAGTTATCTGTGCAGTCGATGATTACGTCAAAGCGAGGCACTAATTCCAGTAGTAATTGAGTATTCACATATTGGCAAATTGCCTCAATGTGAATATATGGATTAATCGCTTGTAATCGCTCAGCAGCAATAGTGGCCTTCTTTCTCCCAATACACGAAGTGTCGAATAACACTTGTCGATGCAGATTTGTTGGGGATACCTCATCCCCATCGCATAACGTGATCGTACCAATGCCGGCACCAGCCAAGTAGAGCGCAACGGGACAACCGAGGCCACCCACTCCCGCGATTAATACTTTGGCAGAGCGCAGTTTTTGTTGCGTTTGTTCGTTGAATCCGGGCAGCCGAAAGTGACGAGCATAATAGACAGATTCCGAGAGATGGATGTTCATGACGATTAGCCTCCGGCAACAGCCATCATGATGACCACTCGACTATTTTCTCGGACCGGTTGCATACCATGACCTATTTCATGGATCTGATGTTCATCCAGAAATAAGCCGACAAATTGGCGAATGGCCCCGGTAGAATCAAAAATTTGCGAGCGCACCATGGGGGCTATTTCATCAATTTGTTCAAATACCTCTTTTAGATTTGATGCAGTGATTTCGAAACATGTTTGCGCCGGAACTAAACTACTTAGCTGAGAAGGTAATTCGATATGGGCCATGTGGGTCTCTTTCAGGACGATAAAAAACGATGACACGATGTGGCAATGAAAATCCCGTTTGATGTTAATTTTCCGCTTGGCTCAATAAGCTTCAGGCACCCGTCGGCATAGTTTTCAAGGTAGATCAGGCGCATGTTATCTTCAATAGTATTGCAACCTGAAGCTACTTTTTCTCGGTAATAACGCACAGCAGAAACAGCAAACGTCAGGGCGTACATTACTTGAGTGATTTCTTTTCCTGATGTCCCGGATGGCAGAACGTGGATCGGTTCGCTACGTTCTGCAAGTGGTGCAATTTCGGTGATCATTCCAATCCAAGTATGCGAAACCTCGTGAATAATATATTCCGCGAGCCGAGGGCTATTCAGGCTATTTTTACCTAAATAGATGTGCTGAGGAATGAGCGGGTTGCTTGAACTGAATATGTCACCGACGAGGCGACGCCAGCATAGTGGGATGGAGAAAATCGACTGCCACTTGGGCACAAGCGAGACAACTTCCTTGCATGTGCTAAGAATTTTTTCCATATCCGATTTATTCATCTCTACCGAGTCAAGCTCGGTTACCGGCTGCGTATATGCATTGTGATAGCAAGCCCGAGCCAATTCAGGTTGAAGATAGGCTGCGAGTGATTGTTTTTCATTATCCAAACGTTGGCGTATAGCACAGGCGAGCGTCGCTAAAGTAGATATTTTTACCTCGTCGTCGATCATCGGAAGCCCGCCTAATTCGGCCACAAGACAATAACTCATTTTCGCGCTCCCTCGGTCCAAGGGTGTTCGATCACAAAAGATATCAGGTCAGCCTGCTTCAAGCGATATGGAGTGAAATCATGTGTGGCCGCAAGGAGAGCATCAAGGAGTTTTTTATCTGTGCAAACTGCTTTGAGTTCCACGCAGAAATTGGCGATAGTACGATCTCCATACCATCTTTGCTTGAGTGAGTAGAGAATAGTATTTGCTTGTGTATCTGTTAGCAATCCATTCTTCTGTGCGTGCGTGCAGAACTCCCGCAGATGCAACATGGGCTCTGAGAGTGGTACATATGGCGCTTCTGCACTGTGAACTAATGCGACCTCGTCATCAGAAAAATTTCGATCGCGGCAGAACCTTCCTGCCACCTCTCCCCACGGAATCATTCCCATGTGAAACATTTCGCTTGCGCGAATTGCTCCCATGGAGCACAAGCCGTAAATGTCCCAACCAGTTTCAAGTGCATCTCTTAATTCAACATGCCCCACCGATGGATAGGAATGAAATGTCCCATCGGCCAATCCGATGACACCGGGTTTATCATGCTGGAATAAAAGTTGTTCAATGTCGCCACGGCGAACGGGAGGACGCCAGGTAATGTTGTCCATTATTGCAGGGCTCAAGTTGGTTCCAAAAAGAGAGGGGCCCGCGAAAATATAGGCCGTCTCATGCATGTTGGTGCCTCTTAGATTGTTGAAAATTTTTCGCCAATCGGGGGCCAATACGCGGTAACTCCGCTTCGTACATTTCCGCGCCAGGTACCACTATCTTGACAACTTGGAAAGGATATTCTGAATCAGTCATGGTTACTCTCGCAACATGGTTGAACTGCGCACGCGAAAGTCCTTCATACAAGCATTCGCGTGCTTGTATGACACTGGAAATTTCCGTGTTTGGCACCGAGAGGAAATCTATTTCATCAGAGGGGTTTGCGGCTATGGTACGTAAATGTCGAATGAGATCCAACTCGCGATCACGACCAAGTGAAGTAGCTGTCTCTACACGTTTGATTATGTCATCCCGGCCACCATGAATATGGCTCAATCGTCCTTGGACTGCTTCGGCCAAAGCACGTACTGCAGCGATCTCCGCGATCGGATGAAAACCAAAACCAGATGCTACCGCGATTGGATTATGTTCATCGGGCTCTAGAACATAGCCAGTGAAGTACGCTAATCCAAATGGGTTTTCGCTATAACGCAAATAGCAGTGCAAACCGGCATTTTCGATTTGCTTGGCCATGGCTTTTATTTTTGGTGGAGCGTTGCCCAGATGCACCAGTGAAGAACGGTCTTTAATTACATCAAATGATCGTACATGACGTTCCATTACTTCGGCGAGACCATGTACGGTTGCTTCTTCCAAAGTATTTCCCGAGGCCAAACCATTGGTGCTTGTCCCATACAGCTTGGCTCCCGTATTTTCAAAAAATGGCATATAGACTAACTCAGCAGGAACAAGAACGCGTCCGAGGTTGCTCATTATTTCCTCACCGGCCACTACTGCTATATCATCGTCATGCTCAATGCGTTGCCCTATGCGAGGGCAGAAATCTGAAAAGTGAATGCGTTGCTGAAAGGACGCAAGGATATCGGCAGGCTTACACAAAAACCAATTGACGATATTACGGCCAGGGGTGGCAAAGCTGAACTCGATTGCCTCCATATATGCACCAATCTTGGCCTCTGTGTGTGTGAATCCCTTTCCCGCATGTACACATAAAGTTCCCTTCACACCATCGGGGCGAATCGACGAATAGACAGGAATCCCAATGCGGTCGAGCCAAGTCGTATCGACCACGCGACTGATGCCGCGGCTTATCGCCAGTGACTCTGCTATTGCTAGAGACTCCTCAACGTTCCGCGAGCGAAGACTGGAACTCAAACGCGTGAATTGCTCATTAATCAGATGTTCAGACATTTTTTTCTCGGCTAAAGGCTCTGGGATACAAACTTGCATAAATTCCCACAATTTCCTCGTTGGGTCGTATCAACAACGATTTTGCATCAACGTTTTTCATCAAAAGTGCTGTCGATATGAGTATCAACATTCCACATATCGCGACACTGATATCGAGGCTGAAGCCGTCGATGACGAATCCAATACCTTGTGATGCGAGGGGGTTCAAGCAAGATGACAGAAATGCTACGCCGGCAGCCATGCGAGAGCGAAACGCTGGTGGCGTTGCTGCTGATCGCAGGGTACTGGCGTTGATATTGAAAACCGCAAAACCGGCACCGCTGATGACAAAACACAGTACCAACAGGGTCATATTGGAACAAAAGGCAGCCACAAAAATTCCGACGCCAAGCAGGGCATTTCCCGTCACCAGCGCCATAAAGCGTCCCACGAAAATATTCAGCCGCGCTGTAAGCAGAGTGCTACCGAAAAGAATGCCCATCCCGAATGCAATTTCTATTATTGCCATGGTGCCAGCCGAGGCACCAAGACCTTGGGTAACCCAGAGAGGAAGAACAACGGAAAAAAATGGGAACAAACCGGCGTTTGTGAGTGCTACAACGATAGCCATTATCCGTTCCGAACGGGTGAGAAAAACGGCGCGAACGCCATCGATCATACGTAAGTGCCAAGTACGCAAGTATTCGCGCCATTGTTTGTGAGTGGTGGTCGGTTGCGACCCTGAAATACGAATACCCAAACTTGTGAATAAACCTGTGGCACACGCGATGGCTGCTGCTCCGAGTGTGGCTGGCACTCCGCCTATGGCCAGCAGCAACGCCCCGGATATGGGGGCGCACAGGCCAACGACAGAGCTGGTACTTGCGGCAAGGGACAGCGCCGACGTTAAGTGCTTCGTCTCGACCAATGCCGGAGGTAAACCGGCAGCGGCAGGGTCTCGGAGTCCTGCGATCAAACTCAGAGCAATCAGCAAGCTGGTGACTACGGCGATCGAGAATGGCAGGAATGAAACTGCCAGCATCAAGACCAACATGACCGTCGCTGCCAAGCCAACACAGATACGGTAGATATTCAGGCGATCAAAATAGTCCGCCATCGGTGCCAGCATCGGCTTGGAATAAATTTCAACTAAACTGGAGGTGCTGAAAACCGTAGCAAATGCAATGGCAGAATCTGTTTCACGCATCACCAGCCATGACATACCGAACCGGACACAATGTAGTGCAATAGTATTGAGTGCGGAACTCGTGAGAAAGAACAGAAAGCTTGTACCCATTTTCATGCGTTATCTTCTCTTTCCTCAGTCAGAAATGGAGGCGCTTTAATATGGAAAAGGCGGATGCAATGAATTGCCGCCGCCTTCTGGGTGTTACTCAGGCACTGATATTATTGGAATTATGTGAAACCGTAGAAGTGGCGGAAGACTGAGCGTCTAACGCATTTTTTTCCAAGTATTCGGAAAATTGTTCAAGCACCTTTTCGTCCAGATTTAGTGTCGTATTCATTCATATTCTCCTTAAATTGCATTTAAAAAAACACTATGAATTGCCGTCAAAACAAACCAGATGGCACGGAAAAATTACAACGTTAAGAATCCTTTTTCGGATCCTATTCCCTATTTAATTTGAAGTAGGGTTCATATAAGTTAGTCGAGAAAAATGATTTTGAATATCGAATGAATTCTATTTTCAATGAGATATGACTTCGGCCTAACTGCGTTGTGTCTGCTGAAGGTGTTGCCACAATATGGATGTTCTTGCCAAAGCCATTGCTATTGAGTACCGCACCACGATTCAATAATCGCATCGTGATATATTTGCCGTTGATTCCCTGACGACGCACACCAGTGTGCTCAGGCCGCATGTTTATGCAGGCGAACCGCTATTCGACGATGGACATCAATCTCGCCCGGACCTTCCTGGAAGTCGCAGCCAACGGCAGTTTCATTCTGACGGCGGAGCGCATGCACCTGACGCAAACAGCGGTGAGTGCGCGCATTCGCACGTTGGAAGAACAATTGGGAAGACCGCTATTCGTGCGCAACAAGGCCGGTGCCCGCCTGACTGCTGCCGGTGAGCGCTTCGTCCGGCACGCCACCACTCTGGTGCAGGTGTGGGAGCGGGCGCGCCAGCAAATCGCGTTGCCAGCGGGACGCGAAGATGGCATCAGTCTCGGCGGCGAACTGAGTCTGTGGCATCCGTTTCTGGTCGACTGGCTGATATGGATGAACCAATCCTGTCCCGAAATTGCAATACGTTCCGAAGTGGATATTCCGGCCCGCTTGCTCGACCGGGTGCAGAACGGCTCGCTCGATCTGGCAGTACTGTACAGCCCGCCGCCGCGTGCCGGATTGGTATCGGAGTTGCTGCTGGAAGAAAAGCTCATCATGGTCACCACCGATCCGGATGGCGAAGTCGATCCCGAGCGCTACGTCTATGTCGACTGGGGACCGCACTTTCTGATCAATCATCAAGCCGCACATCCTGAACTGAGCAACCCGGCATTGTCGATTTCACTCGGACCGCTGGCGCTCACTTATGTGTTGAGTGTTGGCGGTGCCGGTTATTTTCGTGCCGGCACGGCGCAGCCATTCATTGCAGATGGTCGCCTGCAACGCGTCAAGGACACGCCCGAATTTTCGCACTCTGCCTATGTGGTGTATGCCACGCAACGTGACAATGGCACCATGAATCGCGTGCGTCACGGACTCAAAGCGGTCGCCTCTGGCAGCGACCGTCCCGGGCTCAATCACACCATTGCAGCGCGCCCCGCGACACCGCCGCTCACCGCAAAATAATATTTCTGATTCCGCCAGGCTGGAATTTGAAAAACATTTTTTTGATATCAAATCTCGGTATTTTTCATTATCCAACGCACGAAGCAGATGGGATACTTCTTCTCATCGTTCTGAAAGCCAGTGTTTATCAGACAGGCAAGCGCATCGTGCCGTTCTTCGCCGAAGACCAGGCGCGATATCTTTGATGCATTGCCGGGCCGTTCTGGTCCGGGTTCTGCACCGATCTCATTGTGTGGGTTATGAATCAGATTTCAACCGAATCATTTGTACCAACCGGCAGCAGCAGACCTGGCAACAACACCCGACTTCATGCGGCAGCGCAGACCTTGCTCAATGCAGCGGGAATACGCATCAACGGCAATGCCCCGTGGGATTTGCAATTGCTCGACGATGGTGTCATCGAGCGCGTCTTTGCGCGCGGCAATGTCGGGCTCGGTGAAGCGTATATGGATGGTGCGTGGGAAGTGGAGCGTCTTGATGAATTCTTTTATCACCTGCTCAGAGCCAAAATCGATGATCAGATCAAACCTGTGAGATTGATGCTGCACGCACTCAGCGCCAGGTTCCTGAATTTGCAAAATCACCGCAGAGCGTGGCAGGTCGGCAAGGTGCATTACGACCTTGGCAATGATTTCTATGCGGCGATGCTGGGTAGCCGCATGACCTACACCTGCGGCTACTGGAAAGATGCAATGACCCTGACCGCCGCGCAAGAGGCCAAGCTGGACCTGATCTGCCGCAAGCTGCAACTCAAGCCCGGCATGAGAGTGCTCGACATCGGCTGTGGCTGGGGCAGCTTCATGCGCTTTGCTGCCGAGTACTATCACGTGAGTTGCGTCGGCGTAACCATCTCGCGTGAACAGGTGCAATGGGGCAATGAACATCGGCAAGGCTTGCCGCTGGAATATCGCCTGCAGGATTACCGCCAGGTTGACGAGCGCTTCGACCGGATTGTCAGCGTCGGCATGTTTGAACATGTCGGCCACAAGAACTATCGTACCTATATGGAAGTGGCGCACCGTTGCCTGCGCAACGATGGTCTGTTCCTGCTGCATACGATTGGCAAGAATGAACGCCGATCCGCACCGGATCCCTGGATCGACAAATACATCTTCCCGAACGGCGCCTTGCCATCGATAGGCCAGATCGGGGACGCCGCCGATGGCTTGTTCGTGACTGAAGACGTGCATAACTTCGGTGCCGACTATGACAAGACATTGATGGCATGGCACAGAAATTTCGAAGCCGCCTGGCCGGATTTCTCAGCCCGGCTTGGCGAACGTTTTTACCGCATGTGGCGTTATTACCTGCTGTCCTGCGCCGGGGCGTTCCGGGCACGCGACATTCAGTTGTGGCAATGGGTTTTTTCCAGGGAAGGCGTCGAGGACGGCTACCGGCGTATTTCCTGAGCAGTACGGTCACCCGCCATGAGCAACAACACGGGCGTTATTTCCAGGGAGAACGACATGAATATACGTGACAAGAAATTCCGATTACGTGAGTACTGCATCTCGTGTCTGAACGGACTTGAAGGTTGGCAACAGAGTCTGGCGCTCATGAGTTTGCTGACGCTGGTGTGCATTCTCATACTCAATACCGCTGCCATGGACGAACAGATAGTGCGGTTGTTGCACTGGTTTGGCAGCAACTGCAACTGGTGTACATCGCTGCAGAATTGAGCATCAATGTCACGGTTTTCCGGTGATGCAGCAGCTCAGTGCTTCACGCTGCAGAGCACAGAGGCATGGCAACCAGCGTTGCTTCTGATTGCCATGCATCCCGATCGGTTTGCATCACGTGCGGCTATACCCCCCGCGTTGCCACGCAATCTCGATGCAGGTGTCTTCTTTTTCTGCCGGCGTGTTGTGGGTTGCATCTGCCCGCAGCTTGGAAAGAGACGCATCCAGCAAATCCAGTCGGATCAGCGTGATTGGAAATACATCACTGTATGCGCGCAGTTTTTGCATGATTTGCGTTGCCGCCCCGGGCGGGGCGTCAAAGTTCGCTTCCAGCAACAACAGGGCGGGATTGCCGTCCGCCGGTCGCGTCTGCCTTTCGCGCAACCAGAGATGCAGATCGTAGGCGCAGCACCGCAATGCATCTTCGGCCAGCGTGCGATGTTTCGGGTGCACCAACAGCGCGATGCGATAGTGTAGCCGTCCGGCGTGATCGGCCATAAACAGATTGTGCATGGTTCTCTCCGTTACAAAGAAGGATGACGGCCGATACTCAGCTCCAGCTGAACGGTGGCGGTCGCGGCGTCAGCCTGCGCTTGCAGATAGGCGACGTAAGCATCATCGGCAGAGCGTTGTGCTGCCAGCAATTCGAGCAATGATGCCGCGCCGCTGCGATACGACAGACGCATGCCGGCCAATACTTTCGCAGCGTCTTCAATCACCGACTCCCGGTAGCGCCGCAGGTTTTCGCTGGCGGCGACAAATTGCGAATAGCTGGTGCGTACCTCGGCTTCGGTCTTCAGTTCCACCGAGCGCAGTGCCAGCAGTGCTTGGGTGACCGCCGATTCGGCCTGAATGATTTCCCCTTTTTGCAGGCGCGAGAAGGGAATCGGGATCGACAGGCCGACCGACAACGTCCTTGATGGCGGCGCACCGGCGACATTGTCGCCATTGCCATCGAGCGCGCTGCGACCACGCGGTGTTTGCGAATACGTCAGCGACACGGTCGGGTCGACCGCGCGATTGGCGCGTGCCAGTTCGGCGCCGTCGCGGGCGTTGTCCAGCGTGGCGCGGGCAATTTGCACATCGTCGCTTTCTTTCTGTGCTTCGGCGATCAGCACATCGATGTCGGTTCCTGCTTCAAACGGTGCGAACTCACAGGCCAGTTGGGCGTTGCCGAACTGCTCTTCGAAGCGCCGTCCCAACGGTACCGACAGATTGACGAATGCGGCCTTGGCATCGGCTCTGGCTTTTACTACGCCGGCCTGGAACTGATCGCGCTCAGTACGTGATTGCAACAATTCCAGTCCGCTGACGTCACCCGCCTTGCGCCGGGTCTCATTGGCCTGGACCACACTGCTTAATGCCGTCAGTGACGATTCCATGCGCACCAGCACTTGCCGGGTACGGCAGGCTTCCACATAGGCGGTGGCCGCCGTGCTGTAGAGCTGATGCTTGAAACCTTCGACGTTGGCTTCGGCCAGACGCACAGTGCTGTTGGCGGCCTGGATACGCTTTTGGCGCTTGCCGCCGGTTTCGATGGTCCATTCCAGTCCTACCGATGCGGAAACCGGCGGCTTGGGATCGACCTCTTTGCCGAACTCCTTGGGGCCGTACCCGAGTGTCAGGTTGGGGTCCGGGCGCAAGCCGGCAATCGAGATGCCGGCTTTGGCGGAGGCAATGTTTTCGCGCTGCGCGGCGAGACCGAGGCTATGTTGTTCGACCGCTTCCAGATAGCGTTGGAATGGCAGCGGTGCTGCGGTTTGTGCGCAAACCAGTCCGCTGCACAGCAACGCCAGCGGCAAAATGAAAAAACGATAGGTCATGCTTGTCCTCCGGATGCGATATCTTGTGGCGGGAGATCTTGTCCGGCCCGGCGCTGGGCGCGGGCCGCAAGACGGTCTTCAATCAGGAAATAGAGTGACGGCAGCAACACCAGCGTCAGCACCGTGGCACTGAGCAAACCGCCTACCACCACGGTAGCCAGCGGCCGCTGCACATCGCTGCCAAGGCCGCTGGCCAGCATCGCCGGTGTCAGGCCGCAGATGGCCACGGTAGCGGTGACCAGCACCGGCCGGATGCGGCTGCAGGCACCTTCCATCACTGCAGTGCGCAGCGACTTGCCATCTTCCTTGCGCAGCCGGTTGATGTGCGAAATCATCAGCACGCCATTGAGTACGGCAACCCCAAACAAGGCAATGAAACCGACCGCGCTCGACATGTTCAAGGTCATGCCGCGCAAATGCAGCGCTGCCAGACCGCCGATCACGGATAACGGCACCACCAGCAGGATCAGGGCCGGCTGCCGCAAGTTGCCAAACTCCGCGAACAGCAGCAAAAACATGATGGCCAGCGTAGTCGGCAAGATCACCATGAGCCGGGCTTCGGCGCGTTCCAGATTTTCGAACTGGCCGCCCCAGGCGATCTGGTAGCGCTGATGGTCATACTTCACGCCGTTGCTGATGGCAGCCTGGGCCTCGCCGAGAAAGCTGGACAGATCACGCTTGCGCACATTCAGCTTGACCGTCAGATGACGCCGCGCTGCTTCACGCGTAATAGTGCTTTCACCGGAAACGGTGGTGATGCGTGCCACTTGCCCCAGCGGAATCTTGGCGCCGCCTGGTGCGGTCAGCAACAAAGCGGCGATGGCGTCAGGATCATTGCGTGTCGATAAAGGAAAGCGGATCGTCATGTCGTAATTGCGTTCGCCGACATACACCTGGCCAATCGCCGCGCCGCCGATGCCGGTCGAGATCAGGTCGCTGATGTCGGCGATATTGATGCCATAGCGGGCCGCAGCAGCGCGGTCGACGTCGATACGCAGATTCGGCAGCGGCGGTTCCTGATCGATGGCGACATCGGCGGCACCCGGTACGTTGTTCAGGGTGGCGCTGACCTCGGCCGCAATCCGGCGCATTTCATCGAAATTCTCGCCGTAGATTTTCACCACCAGATCGCTGTGCGCGCCGGACAACTTGTCCTGCACGCCGTCGATCATTGGTTGCATGAAGCCGACCGAAAAGCCCGACAGCTTTTTATAGCGCTCTGACAATTTGGCGATCAACTCTTGTTTGTTGAGTCCGGATTTCCAGGTGTTGTAGGGATGCAGGCCGACGCTGGCTTCAATATGCGACACGGTCCATGGATCGGTGCCGTCATCGTTGCGTCCGGTTTGCGTGACGATGTAGGACACCTCCGGAAACTCCAGCGTGGCATGACGCAGGGTGTTCGCCATGGCGGCGGCCTTGTCGAGGGTAATGCCCGGTGGCATGGTGACTTGCAACCAGAGCGAACCCTCATCCAGATACGGCAAGAAATCCCGGCCTATGCTGGCACCCAGCAACCCAATGCCGAGCAGCGTCAGCGTGCAGGTGGCGACAATCCAGCGGGTCTTGCCGAGCGCGGCCGCAAGAAAGCGCTGGTAAGCCGCGACCAGCCGTTCCAGCGGACGGTTGTGAAAAATCTTGCGCGGTGTGCGAAACGCCAGATACGCCAGACCGGGTATCAGACACAAGGCCACGATCAAGGCGCCGATGAGCGCCGAGCCGACCGCAAATGCCATCGGTGAAAACAGCTTGTATTCAATGCGTTCAAAAGCGAACAGCGGAATATATGCAGCGATGATCACCAGCATGCCGAAGAAAATCGGACGCACTACTTGCAAGGTAGCGCTGATCGCATCGGTCGCGGTAATCGGCTGATCGGCCTGTTGTTCACGCCGGCGCAAGATGTTTTCCACCAGTACCACCGCGCCGTCCACCAGAATCCCGAAATCGATGGCCCCCAGCGATAACAGATTGGCGGGAATGTGCAGATGATGCATGAAGGTGAAGGCAATCAGCATCGACAGCGGAATCGTCAGCGCCACGATCAGGGCCGCGCGCAAACTGCCCAGCGCCAGCAGCAATACCAGTGTCACCAGCAACATGCCTTCCGCCAAGGTCTTGCCGACCGTGTGGGTAGTGGCGTCAATCAGCGAACTGCGATCAAGGTACGGCACCAGCCGGACGTCTTTCGGCAGCAGATTGTTGTTGAGATCATCGACTGCTGCGTGGACGCCGCCAATCACTTCAGATGCGTTGGCATCTTTCAGCAGCAAGACGATGCCCTCGATGGCATCGGGATTGTTATCCTTGCCGAGGATGCCGCGGCGATCGACATTGCCATAGGAAATCGTGCCCAGATCTTTCACCAGCACCGGCGTACCGTTCTTGGCATTGACCACGACGTTGCCCATATCGTCGAGCGAGCGGATCAGGCCGACGCCGCGAATCACGTAAGCCTGTTCACCCCGGTTCATCAGACTGCCGCCGGCGCTGCTGTTGTTGGCATTGAGCGCGTCCTTGATCTGTTGCAAGGTGATGCCGTATTGCACCAGTTTCGATGGATCGATTTCCAGCATGAACTGTGTCGTCAACCCGCCGAAATTGGCAATGTCGATCACGCCGCTGACTTTCTTGAGACGCGGGATGACGGTCCAGAATTGCAGTTCGGACAGCTCGCGCAAGTTTCTGGTGTTCGATTCCAGCGTATAGCGATAGATTTCACCGATGGGCGAGGTATAGGAATCCAGCCCCGGCGTGATGCCGGCCGGCAGTGTGACTTCACTGATGCGTTCTTGCAGACGCTGACGCGACCAGTAACCTTCGACGCCATCCTTGAATACCACGGTGATCAGCGACAGGCCGAAGGTGCTTTTCGAGCGCAACACATGGAGTCCGGGGGTGCTCAGCAGCGCACGTTCCAGCGGTACCGTGATTTGCTGTTCCACTTCTTCGGCGGCCAGACCGGGTACTTGCGTCACCACTTGCGAGGTGACATCGGCAATGTCGGGGTAGGCTTCAATCGGCAGTTGCTTCCAGCTGTTCCAGCCATACAGCGCCACAAAGACAAAGACGATCCAGGCGATGCCGCGACGCTGAAAGCAAATAGAGACGAGACGTTCAATCATTGAGCAGTACTCCTTCCTTCACGACGACGCGCTCGCCGGCCTTGATGCCACTGAGGATTTCCACCTTGTCACCCGCCGTGACGCCGGTGACGACATTGCGCGGTGCATAGCGGTATGCGCCCTGCTCGACGAATACGCGTGTGTACAAACCGTTTTGCACCAGGGCCGACGCCGGCACCATCACGGCTTGCCGTTGCGGGCCGGCGAACAATACTTTGGCAAACATGCCGGGGCGCAGCTTGCCATGGCGGTTGTCGATCAATACCCGTACCTTGGTCGTGCGGGTATCGGTATCGAGAATTTCGCCGACATATTTGACGGTGCCTTCCAGCATCTGGTCGGCATAGGCATTCAAGGAAATGCGGACCTTCTGTCCGGTGAATACGAATGGCAAATCTTTCTCGGCCACACCGGCCGAAAGAAATACCGACGACAGATCGGCCACGGTCATTACCGGCGCATTGATGTCGTTCCAGTAACTGCCGAGCGCACCGGCGACATCAATGACATTGCCGGCGATCGGCGAACGCAGGACGTAATTGCGATGTCCTTCCTGCGACGCACCGACGCCCAGTTGCCGCAAGCGTGACTGGCTGGAGCGGGCATCGCTGGCCGATTGGGCGAAGCCCATTTGTGCCGCTTCGTAATCCTTTTTGGGAATGATCTCGGCTTCATACAAGGTTTTTTGCCGCTCCAGATTCTGTTGCGCCGACAGCAGGGCAGCCTGTGCCTTCGAGGCATCGCCGAAGGCGGTGCTGAGATCGGAAGAATCCAGCGTGAACAGAGGGTCGCCGGCGTTGACGCGGTCGCCGAGCGTGTGGTGAATCTTGATCAGGCGCCCGGTCAGCGGTGAGGTCACCTTGACCAGTTTTTCGGGCGCGGCTTCGATGGTGCCCGGCGCACCGAACGGATGTTCCAGTGCCATGCTTGCCGCCACTTCCGAACGCACACTGTGGCGCAATGGCGAGGTGGCGGGCAGCGTGACCAATTTGCCATCGTGTACTACTGCGGCTGGTGCAGCATCGGCGGCATTGGTGGCGGCCACCGAGTTGCTGATGTCGCAACCACTGACGCCGATGCCGATGCCGATCAAGGCGACAGCGGCGGTTATCTGATGCATTTTCATGTTTTTCTCCTGTGGTAGATCACTTGATTGCTGAGGTATTGCTGTGTGCTTTTTTTTGGGCGCAAGCATCCCCCTGGCGTCGTCAGACGCCATCCCGGTGATGCGGTATCGGTTGGTGGTGTTAGTTAAGTGGCTGGCTGGTTACGGGCCTCCATTGCACACTGCGTACTGTTCTTTCGAGCCCGAGCCGGTGCACCAGGCGAACCAGACTGGCGTGGCCGGCTTTCGAGCACAGCACGCGGAGCGTCAGTTGCGTCAGATCACCGCGCAGTTGCGGTGCCACGAACATGGCCTGCGCATCCGCCAGTGACAAGGTCAGGTGTTGCCGGATCAAGCAGCTGATTTCGTCGGTGTCGGCGGCATGGCACACGACGTCGAGTTGATAGGGCATTCTCAGATCCGGCCTGGGCGGATTGGCCGGTGCCATCGGCATGAGAGAAGCGTGAAAAAGCTGCATGAATTTTGCGAGACGCACGATGGCCTCCTTATTTCAGGATTCAGATGTCAATCAGATGCGCGCGAACGATTCGCTCCTCAGTCAGCGAATGACTGAGCGTTGCGTTGGTTCGGACGAGAGTAAGAGCGCGTGCCTTGCGGGCCGGCTCTGTGGGCGGGAACTACCCGGGAAGCAGAGAGGCGGGAACGCGATGCCGGCGTTGCGTCAGGCGTGTCTTGCGGTTGACATGCTGCTGCTCCTGACAGGGCAGGCGCACGGCCAGTCTGGCGCATTGGCGCCAGCGGCTCAGCAGCTCGGTAATGCTCACGCGCGCCGATGACAGGCGGACGTGAAGAAGGCGGACACGAGTATCCATTGCTAAATACCTCGGCAATTCTTGCGCATTGGCTGACTGTTGAACAGCACAGACAAATGCGATGCATCGGTACGCACGCGACATGACGTGAGCGGGATGCGGATAAATATTGAGTGGATTGTGCAGGCAGCGATCAGGATAATCACTGCGATGCTACAGCCGGCATGATCGCGGCCATAGCAACAGGGTTGCCGTGACTAAGCGATGTATGCGGGGGTGTTGATCCACCGGCGTATATGACTACTGCAACTGTCCAAGATGGACTCCTGTTTGACTTGACGAGCGGATCATAGATGGGCCTTCCGGAGGTGTCAAGAAAAAAGTGGCAGGCATTTTCAGTATCTCCGGCGGCGTCGTTTTTTGGTGCCGCAAAGACCGTCTGGTGGCCGCAAAGATGACACCAGCCTGACAGGTAATCATGCTGACGGGAAGTGCGAAGGCGTTCTGAAAATGGCATCGGTGCGACCGATGCCATTGATGGCGCATTGATGGCTGATACTCAGAATTTATAGGTCAGTGTTGCGCGTGCATTGCGTGGCGTGCCATAGGTACCTTGTGCATAGGTATTGATGTTGATGTATTTTTTGTCGAGCAGGTTGTCGATGTTCAACTGTCCTGTCAGATGGTCAGAGAATTTGTAGGACGCCATCAGGCTGACGATACTGAATGCGCCTTGCGTTATGCGTTGATCGCCGTTCGGACTGTTGCCGATGTAGTAGAACAGACTTTGCCAGTTAACACCGCCACCGACCGTCATGCGATACCACGAACCCGACAGACGCCAGGTGGTGAACAAGCGGGCAGTGGTGCGCGGTGCCAGGGTGTTGACGTCCTGCTGCAAATAATCCTTGGCCTGAAAATGCGAGAAGCTGGCCGAGAGATTCCAGTCGGGTGTGATGCGGCCCGAGACTTCTCCTTCAAAGCCGGTGCTGGTGGCACCCTTGGTGGCGAAGTAAGCCTGAGAGGTAGTGCCCGGTACGCGAGAGCCGGGATCGGGCTGAGCCAGATTGTCTTGCCTGATTTCGAACACGCCGATGGATGCATTGACCTGACCATCAAACAACTCGGCTTTGAGTCCGGTTTCCATACTCTTGCCGGTTAACGGTGCGAGCCACTTGCCGCTGCGGTCCTGCGATTCTTGCGGACGGAAGATATCGGTGTAGCTGGCATACAGCGACAACACTTCGCTAAGGTCAAAGACCACGCCGGCATAGGGAATGAATTTGGTTTGCGCAAAAGCAAATGCCGAACCGCCGGCAAAACCGACGCGGTCTTTGTCCCAACGACTGAGGCGACCGCCGGCAATGAATTTCAGGCGATCAGATAGTGACAGTCGCGCCGCGCCATACACGCCATATTGCGTTGTTTCGTATTGCTCCGACAGCACCGGTTCACCCCATGCCGGTTGCGGATAATTGCCATCCCACGTGAGGAAATTGCCAAGCGGTTGGGCATCGAGCGCTTCCTTGACGCTGAAGGTTGCGCTCTGGCGGGTGTAATTGCCGCCGACGATCAGTTCATGGGTGCGTCCGGCCACCGCCAGCGGTCCCGACAATTTGAAGTCGGCGCTGTATTGTTTGCGATTGCCGATATAGCGGTTCGGGTAGCCGGTCATGCCGAGGCCGGTGACCTTGTCGGGCCAGTCGGCGGCAAATACCAACGGCGTATCTTCGGTATGCGAACTGTACATGCCCTGCAGTTGTGCCTGCCAGCCTTGTCCCAGCTTGTGGACCAGCGTGCCGTTGACATTGGTTTGCTCGGTGGCCCACGCCGCCCATCGTGGTGCCGTGGTGACCGAGCGGTCCCAGTCGGTACGTGTGCCATCGCTGTACCACAATGGAAAACCGCCCCAGTTGCTGCCTTGCGGACTGTTCTTCTGATAACTGGCGCCGATGCTGATGGTGGTGTCGGGGCTGAGATCGGCATCAATGACGCCGTAATAGATTTCCCGCTTGTTGGAATAGTAGTTGGTGAACGACTCGCGATCCTGATAGGCGGCGACCACGCGCGCGCGCACCGAGCCTTCGGCATTGAGCGGTGTCGACAGATCGACGGTGCCGCGATAGTCATTCCATGAGCCGGCACTCAATGACACCTGGCCGGAAAATTGTTTACTGTCCGCATGCTTGCGCACCAGATTGATCGAGGCCGAAGGAAAGCCGGCACCGGTGAGCAAACCGGTGGCGCCGCGCACGACTTCGACCCGGTCGTAAATCACCGAATCCATTTCCGATTCGCCTCCCGAATATTGCACCTTGTAGGCAGTCGGCACGCCGTCATACTGGAAGTTGTCGACGTCGAAGCCGCGTGCCGAAAACGTGCTGCGTTCGGTATCGAACTGGTTGACCGTGACCCCGGGAGTATTGCGCAAGATATCTTTGACGGTCAGCAATTCCTGATCGTCCATGCGTTGCCGGGTCATGACGCTGACCGATTGCGGCGTGTCGCGTGGCGACAGGATCAGGCCGGTAGCCGCAGCCGTGATTGGCGTCGCATATGAACCGCTGCCCTCGGTGCTGAGACTGCGCCCGGCATTGACGCTGATGGTGGGCAGACCGGCGCTGTCCTGCGCAGTGTTGCCAGTGTGTACGCCGGCACTTTTTTTCAGCGAGTAACCACCGCCGGCTTGCGCGATGGCTTCGACGCCGGTGTTGCCGAGCAGGGTAGTCAATGCCGTGCCAATGCTGTAAGTCCCGGTCACGCCGCGGGTGGTGAGGCCCTGAATCAGCTCCGGATCATAGGCAAGATTGATACCGGCGCTGCGGCCGAACTGATCCAGTGCGACATTGAGCGGACCGGCCGCGACGTTGAAGTTCTTGACGGCAGTGCTGGCGGGCAAGGCCGCCGGGGATTGTGCTGCCGCTTGCAATGGCAACAGCGCGGCGCTCATGCCGAGGCTGAAGACGGCGCCCGAGATGGCGCGCGCAAGGGTGGTCGGGTGTGGGTGCCGGCGCATCAGGCGGCACGTGGGGACGGTGACTTCATGTGAACGGATCAAGGGCATTTTCATTCTCGACGGGATAGGTTGTATTCGGTTCCTATCAATGAGGTCGAGCGAGAATGCAAATCCCCTCATCTGCGGCGTTTATTTTTTTGGTTGGTGTCGATGGCTGTCGTTCAACTGACGTCTGCCGGACCTACCGTGATCCAGAAACGGGTGCGATAAGTGACGCTGATTGGTTGTGTCTGCAACAGAAATTGCAAGACCTGATCGGTATCCCTGACATGAAACAGTCCCGAGACCCGCAGTTCCGCCACCCGCTTGTCGCACATGATGCGGCCATGGCGGTAGCGAGACAATTCGTGCAACAGATCGGCCAGCCGGATGTTCTGGCCCGACATCACGCCCTCGGCGAAACCGTCCGCCGCCAAACCGGTATTGGTCGCCGGGGTGGTCTGCTCATCGGTCAGCCAGCGGCTTTGGCCCGGTTGCACGATGACGCTGGCGCCGCCCCTGGCCGGATGCAATTCGACGGCGCCTTCTTGTACGCTGATGCGCGCCGCGCCCTGATCCAGCCGCACCACGAAGCGGGTCCCGAGCGCCTGCATCTTGCCGAACGGGGTATATACCCAGAACGGACGTTTGGCGGCGACGCCCTGATCGGCGCCGGTGGTGAGCAGGATTTCACCGCGCCGCAGCACAATCCGGCGCCGGCTACCGGACAGATCGATACTGATCGCGCTGTCGGTGTTGAGTACCACTATCGTGCCGTCATCGAGTCGCAGCGTTTTCTGTTCGCCGGTGCCGGTGCTGGCATCCGCCAGCAGTCGTTGCCACGGCAATTCCTCGTAGCCCGTCCAGCTCAGCAATGCTGCCAGCCCTGACAGCGACAACAATTTGAGCGCGCCGCGCCGGCCCTGATCGCGCATCCGATGTTTGTTTTGGGCGCTGTCGAGCGTGTTTCTCGCCAACACCGGCGGCAGTTGACTGAAAGTGGTCTTGAAGGAGCGGATGCGGGTCCACGCAATCGCGTGACGGGGATCGGCCTCCAGCCAGCGCTGGAATTCGCTGCGGGTTTCCGGGGTCGGATCGCTGTAGTCGAGTTTGACGCCCCAGATGATGGCGGCATCGATGACGTCATCCGGCAGGCGCAGTTCACTTGCCGGCGTCATTCGAAGCGCTGCGCATAACAGGCACGCAAGGCTTTGGCGATATACCGCTCGGCGGTCGCCAGCGACACGCCCAACTCTTGCGCGATGCGGGGGCAGGTGAAGCCATCCAGTTGCGCCAGCAGAAAAGCGGTACGCACGGCAGGCTTGAGCGAATCAAGCACGGCATCGATCGCCACCAGCGCTTCCAGAAAAATGGCCCGGCTTTCGGGCGAGGGCACTTCGGCTTCAGGCCAGGCGGCCAGTGTTTCCAGCCACGCCAGTTCCAGTTCCCGGCGGCGCCAATGCTCCACCACCAGCCGTCGGGCGATCGTCGACAGAAACGCCTTCGGTTCGCGGGCGGCCACCAGTTCCTGGCGTGTGAGCAGACGCACGAACACGTCCTGAGCCAGATCGGCGGCGTCGAAAGCATTGTCCAGCTTGTGCTGCAGCCAGCCTTTGAGCCAGTGGTGATGGTCGCGATACAGGCCGCAGACTTCTTGCTGCAAAGTTGGCTCGGCGGGCTGCACACTACCTCCTGGAATGGATGGACCGCACACGGGCGGAGATTTAAATGAGAATTATTTGCATTGTAGAGGATTTTTTGTTTGTCGCAAATCTCGCCGCCAATGCCGATATCCGCCATGGAGGCGGCTGATCCGTGGTTGCCGGGCTGGCGCGCGGGGATACCGCCGTGATGTGATGATGCGGACCTGGGCCGGGATTACGGTCGCCAGCGGGGCCGTTTCCGCTACAATGCATGGCATTTTTCACTGGCACCATCCGTCATTCATTCAAGAGGACTTCCATGATCATCTCCCCGCGCGTACGTGGCTTTATTTGTATCACCAGCCATCCTGTCGGCTGCGAAGCCAACGTCAAGCAGCAGATTGCGTACGTCAAGGCACAAGGCCCGATTGCCGATGGTCCCAAGCGCGTGCTGGTGATCGGCGCTTCGACCGGCTATGGTCTGGCAGCGCGCATCAGTGCGGCATTCGGCAGCGGCGCCGGCACACTGGGCGTCTTCTTCGAACGCGCCGGCAGCGCCACCAAGCCCGGCACTGCCGGCTGGTACAACACGGCAGCATTTCAAAAAATTGCTGCTGAGGAAGGTTTGTACGCCAAGGGGATCAACGGCGATGCATTTTCCGACGACATCAAGCAACAGACCATCGCCACCATCAAACAGGATCTGGGTCAGGTCGATCTGGTGGTGTACAGCCTGGCATCGCCGCGCCGTACGCATCCGAAGTCGGGCGAAGTTTTCAACTCGGTACTGAAGCCGATTGGCAAGAGCGTCAGCGTGCGCGGTATCGATACCGATAACGAAGTGGTCAAGGAAACCGTGCTGGAAGCAGCAACGCAAGAAGAGATCGACAATACCGTGGCAGTGATGGGCGGCGAAGACTGGCAAATGTGGATGGACGCGTTGCAGGAAGCCGGCGTATTGGCCGACGGCGCCAAGACCACGGCATTTACCTATCTCGGCGAAAAGATCACCCACGATATTTACTGGAATGGTTCGATTGGCGCCGCCAAACAGGATCTGGACCGCAAGGTACTGAGCATCCGCGAGAAGCTGGCCGTGACCGGCGGCGACGCCCGGGTGTCGGTATTGAAGGCGGTAGTGACGCAAGCCAGTTCGGCGATTCCGATGATGCCGCTGTACCTGTCGCTGCTGTTCCGCGTCATGAAGGAAAGCGGCACGCACGAAGGTTGTATCGAGCAGGTGTATGGTTTGTATAAAGACAGCCTGTATGGCAACACCCCGTTCCTCGATGCCGATGGTCGTCTGCGCGCCGACTACAAGGAACTGGCGCCGGCGGTGCAGGCGCGGGTACTGGAATTGTGGGATCAGGTCACCAATGACAACATCAATGAACTGACTGACTTTGCCGGTTACAAGAAAGACTTCCTGCGTCTGTTCGGTTTCGAGATCGAAGGCGTGGATTATCAGGCCGACGTCAACACCGATGTGCAGATTCCGAATCTGGTGTAAGTCGCAATGCACGCAAAAATGGCCGGAATTATCCGGCCATTTTTTATGCGCGAACGCTTTGTCTGGCCGCCATTGCCGGTAATTTTACAGACTGTTTTCGAGTGACGCTCCGGCTTCACGCCGGTGGCGGTCAGAACCGAAGATGGTGAAGCTCAGTGCCGCCAGGATCCACACGCCTATACCGCCATACAGCATGACCATGCCGAAGCCATGGGTCACTGCCGCATGCGCCAGCAAGCCGGAAGCATCGCGCTGAAAGAATGCCGGCAACTGTTGTTGCAGTCCGGCGAAATTGCCGGCGATGATCAGCTCGGATGCGCGCCGCAATTGCGCCGCGCCCAGATCGCCGAGGTTGCTGTTTTGCAGCGAGGCACGCACGCTTTCCAGCAAGATAAAACCCATCAGTGCAATATTGATCGCCAGCGTAATCAGCCGCGCACTCATGTCGATGCCGGATGCCATGCCGGCGCGATTGCCCGGTACCGAACCGGTGGTGGTGTTGGTGACCGGCGTATTCGTCAGGCCCAGTCCGATGCCGGCGATCAGTGATCCCGGCAACAATGACAACCAGCCGGCCTCGGCTGCGTTGCTGCCATACCGCATCAGCAAGAAGCCGAGCCCAATCGTAAACAGGCCGGCTGGAATCACGATGCGTGGTTGAAAACGCAAGGACAGGCGCTCGGCGAACGGCGGCACGATCAGGGTCGGCAAGGTGTAGGCCAGCAGCGCCAGGCCGGTGTCGACGGCGTTGTAGCCCAGGCCGCTCTGGTAATACAACGGCAGATAAATCATGAACGGCCAGAAGCTGAAGTTCATGCCGATGGAGCCGATGATGGCACCGGAAAAATTACGGATCTTGAACACGGAAAAATCGAACATCGGATGCGACCCGTTTTTTTCGATCGCGATGAACAGCGCAAATCCGGTGACGGCGACAGCGATGGCCAGCAACGCCGAGGTGCTGCCAAAGCCGAGATCGGCCCCTTGGGTGATGAAGTAAGTCAGTCCGAACACCGCCAGCGACAAGCTGAGCATGCCCCACACATCGAGTTTCTTGACCTGCGCATCGCGCGATTCCTGCACGCCGTTGAGCGTCAGCAGTATTGTCACCACGGTCAGCGGCACATGGATCAGGAATATCCATTTCCAGTTCAGCAGTGCCACAATCCCGCCGCCGATCAATGGCCCGAATCCGAGACCGGCGCCGAACACGATGCCAAACGCACCGAACGCGCGGCTGCGCTCGCGCTGATCCTGAAACTGGTGTGACAGGATGGCCAGCAGGCAGATCGTCATGGCGCCGCCGCTCATGCCTTGCAGGAAGCGGCTGACGATCAATACCGAGACCGTGGATGCCAGGCCGCAGATCAGCGAGGTCAGGCCGAAACAGATCAGGCTGATCAGAAAGATGCGCTTGCGGCCATATTGGTCGGCCAGGGTGCCGGCCGCCATCAACACGGTAGTGCAGGCAATGGTGTAGGCGTTCATGATCCATTGCATGTCTTGCAGATTGCCATGCAGGATTTTTTCCAGCGTCGGCAGGATGACCGGGACGCTGGAGATTTCCAGACCGAACATCAGGGCGGCCAGACAGACGGCAGCCAATGCCAGATTATTTTTTTTGAAGTGAAACGGTGGCATCAAGAGTTTCCGGGACAGAGTGTTGGCAATCAGACAGCATGCCGCAGAGCGAATCGCGGCGGCACGCGGGAGAGAGTGATTCTGGGGTAAGCTCACTCATGAAACAAATGATTTAATTTCGCAGCACTTATTAATAACCGTCATTTATCCCATCCCATGGACTTCGATCCCACCCTGCTGCGCACGTTTGTCGCGGTAAAGGAAACCGGCAGCTTTACGCGCGCTGCCGAGCGTTTGCACCTGACGCAGTCGGCCATCAGCCACCAGATCCGGCGGCTGGAAGAACAGCTCGGTCAACCGCTGTTGCATCGGACCACGCGCAGCCTGATCCTGACGGAACACGGTGAAGATCTGCTGCGCTATGCGGAACAGATTCTGGAATCGATGGATGCCTTGAGCCGACGCTTTCAACCTTCGCCGATTTGCGGTGAGGTACGCTTCGGCGCGCCGGAAAATTTCGTCGGCGACCGTTTGCCAACCTTGCTGTGCCAGTTCGCGCACAGCTTTCCGGGCATCAGACTGGATGTGCGGGTCAACATGCATCTGGATTTGCGCACGCTGGTCAAGGACGGCGAACTGGATCTGGCGGTGATCATGACGCCGGGCGACAGCAAAGAGGGCACGGTCATGCGCCAGACCCAACTGGTGTGGGTGGCATCGGAAGCATTTGAACTGGCGCCCGGCGCTTTCCTGCCGTTCGCGTTTTTCCCGGCACCGTGCATCAATCGCAATGTCGGCATCAGTGCACTCGACGGTACCGGTCTCGACTGGCACATCGTATTTACCTCTTCCAGCCAACAGGGAATCTGCGCCGCCGTCTTGTCGGGGCTGGCGATCTCGGTCTTGCCGCAGGAAGATCTGTTGCCGGGCATGCGGGTGGTTGACGGTTGCTACGGTTTGCCGCCGCTGCCCAAGGCCAATTTTTCCCTGTTCTGGGGCGATGCCGGCAAGACCCCGGCAGCACTGCAATTCGGTCAGTTGATCATGGAATTGTCGAAACCGCCGGCAGTCGTCAAACGCACGGCGCGCAAGATTTCCTGAGACCGTGCCATGTAGCGTCCGCAAGACCGGCCGGATTGATTCTTGCCGACAATGTTTTTTCAGGGGCGTGGCGAAAATCGGCAGACAATCCGGGGAATCGCTCTTATCAGCCTCATGCGCAGGTAAATACTGCGTAAAATGCCCTGATTCAAACCAAACAGGCCCTGCACAATGAAAAAAAACCGGAATGGTTAGGGCCTGTCAACAATTTATTGTGAGATGCGTTCAAACCAAAACGTGTGTTGACAAGGCGCGTGGCGCAGCAGGTGGCGGGCCCACCTGCAAGCCAGGCAACGCTGGCAACGCACGTTTTGGTTCGAACCCTTCGGGAACGGGCCGCAGGCGTCACATGCCGTTGTTGCAACTCGTTGCCGTAGCACCGCTACGACGCCTCGCTGCGCCTAGGCACGTAACGCCTGCGACCGCGTTCGCACTCACAATTAATTGTTCACAGGCCCTATGAGCGACGCCAAGAAACTGATGGGCAAAATGGCGGCGCCCGGGGCCTCGGCCTTCGGTGCCGGCGATGCCGTGGCGATTGACCGCCGCGAACAGCGCAAGCGTGATCAGGCCCTTGGCCTGGTGCCATTTGCGGTCAAGCTCAACAGCGAACTGGTGCAGCAATTGCAAGCACTGGCGCAAGCCCAGGGGCGCAATATCAATGAAGTGACGGCCGAGATTCTCGGTAAAGGTCTGGCAGCGTAAAGGTATGACGACAGCACAAGCGCACCCGATAATCGACACCGTCATCTTTGATCTGGGCGGGGTGTTGATCGACTGGAATCCACGGCATCTGTATCGCAAATTGTTCGGCGACGATGTCGATGCGATGGAGCGCTTCCTGCGCGAAGTCTGCAATACCGAGTGGAACGAACAGCAAGATGCCGGCCGCTCCTGGGAAGACGCCGTGCAGGAAGCCATCGCGCGTCATCCCTCCGAAGCAACGATGATTCGCGCCTATCACGAGCGCTGGCATGAAATGATTGCCGGTGCGCTGGATCAGACGGTGGCCGTGCTCGATGAGCTGCGTGCCAAAGGCATCAGGATTCTGGCGCTCACCAACTGGTCGCATGAAACCTTCCCGGTTGCGGTCGAACGGTTCCCGTTTTTGCAGTGGTTCGAAGGAGTGCTGGTGTCCGGTACCGAAGGGTTGAAGAAACCTGATCCGGCGATTTTTGCACTGATGAATGCGCGTTACCAGATTGATCCGCAGCGTGCCGTTTTCATTGATGACCTGCAGCGCAATATCGACGCGGCACAGGCAGCCGGATTGCACGGCATTCATTTCTCCGGCGCGCAGCAATTGCGAACCGATTTGCGAAAGCTCGGGTTGCCGGTAAATTCCCATGCCGATTCATAGCATCGAAGACGACAGCGGCATGCATTGCGTCGATTTCATCGATGATGAACATGGCGCGGTGTGTTTCAAGGTATTTCGTAAAGACCCGGAAGATGAAGGCAAGTGGACGCTGGTTGCCGATTATTCGAAAACGGTTTTTCCCGACCAGGCCCAGGCACTGGTTGCGGCGGCGGCCCGGATTGCGTGGTTGCAGCAGGTACTGGCGCAGCGCAATTAGCGCAGCACAAGGCGGCGGTTTCTGCTGGCGACCCGTTCGGGTTTGCTCTTATGTTTTCTGATGGCAAATTGCCAATATCTGCGGGTGTTTCCGCACTTCGTTTTCTGCAAGTGAGACAGGCGGTCAAGTCCTCCCGTTTTTCACCCTGATAATGTGGCGCAAATCAGTCGGCCAACAAAACGGAAAAACGGGATGAACCACATATATCGTCTGGTCTGGAGTCAGGTCAATCAGGCCTGGGTAGCCGTGGCCGAAAATGCGCGTGCGCATGGAACTGCTGCTGCCGCATGCAAGCTGCTGGTGGCAGCAACTGCGTTGGCCGGCAGTATATTGCCGGCAGGCCTGGCATATGCAGCCGATGCCGCGAATGCAACGGTGGTGGGCGGTACCGGCACGGTGAGTACAGCGGGGGCCACGACCACGATCAATCAGGCCAGCCAGCGACTGGCAATCGACTGGACCAGCCTGTCGACTGTGGCAGGCGAGAAACTCAATTTCGTGCAGCCGAATGCCCAAGCGATAGCACTCAACCGCATCACCGGCTCCAGCCCCAGCACCTTGCTGGGCAGCCTGACAGCCAATGGTCAGGTCTACATTCTCAATCCGAATGGCGTGTTGTTTGGTGCCGGTGCACAAGTCAATGTCGGCGGCATCGTGGCATCGACGCTGGGCATGACGGCTGCCGATTTCATGCAGGGCAGCAGCAGTTTCAGCAGTGATCCGGCCAGGAACGGCAACGTCGTCAATCAGGGCCAGATCACAGCAGCCGATGGCGGGTATGTAGCCCTGATCAGCGGCACGGTACGCAATGAAGGCACGATCAGTTCCAGATCGGGCACGAGCTTGCTGGCCGCCGGCAACAAGGTCACGCTGAACTTCAATCAGGGCAGCCTGCTCGGCTACAGCATCGATCAGGGCGCATTGCATGCCCTTGTCGAAAACAAACAACTGATCCAGGCCGACGGCGGTCAGGTACTGATGGCCGCCCGGGCGCTGGATCAGCTCAGCACGGCAGTGATCAACAATACCGGCATTGTCGAAGCGCGTACGGTACAGAACAAGAATGGCCGCATCATGCTGATGGCGGACATGAACAGCGGCACCGTCAACCTGAGCGGTACGCTTGACGCCAGTGCACCGCTGAGCGGCGATGGCGGTTTCATTGAAACCAGCGCGGCCCATGTCAAGGTCGCCGACGGCACCAAGGTCACGACCAGATCGGCACAAGGCGCGCATGGGACCTGGCTGATCGACCCCAATGATTTTACGGTCGCAGCCAGTGGTGGCGACATCAGTGGTGCGACGCTGAGCAGCAATCTCGATAACGGTAATGTACAACTGCAAAGCACGGCGGGTGCCGCCAGCGGTAATGGCGACATCAACATCAATGATGCCGTGAGCTGGAACGCGGCGACCAGACTGACGCTGACAGCGCAGCGCAATATCAGCATCAACCGCAGCATCACGGCCGGCAATGCCAATGGCAAGCTGGCGCTGGAATACGGGCAAGGCGCAGTGAGTGCCGGCAACAACGCGACGTACAACGTCAATGCTGCGGTCAACCTGCGTGCCGGTGACAACTTCAGCACCCGGCTGGGCAGTGATGGTGCAGTGACCCAATACAAGGTCATTACTGCGCTTGGCAGCGAGGGCAGTATGACTGGCACTGACTTGCAAGGCATCAATGGTAACCAAAGCGGCAACTATGTACTGGGCGCGGACATTGATGCTGCTGCGGCGGCGACATGGAGTGGTGGTGCCGGCTTTGCACCGGTGTCGCAATTCTTTGGCGTGATCGATGGTTTGGGCCACGAAATACGGAATCTGCGCATCAATCAACCCGGAACGGCCAGCGTTGGCCTGATCGCCGTAAGTTCGAGGGGGGCCATTCGCAATCTTGGGTTGGTGAATGTGGATATTACGGGAGCGTCAATGGTAGGGGCCTTGATCGGACTGAATTCCGGGGCCGCGATCAGCAATGTCTACGTTACCGGCAGCGTAACGGGTGCCAGCGGCAATGCCGTAGGTGGAATGATCGGTCAAAACGCAACAGGCAATATCGTCAATTCTCATTCGCGCGCGACGGTCACCGGCAGCGCCCTGCAAGTTGGCGGACTGGTCGGCGCCAACGGTGGTGTCATTGATCATTCCTATGCAACCGGAACAGTCAATGCGCGCGGGAATGCAGGTGGACTTGTGGGTATCAATTACGCGACTATCACAGCCTCTTATGCTACCGGTAGTGTCAATGGTGCAAGCAGCGGTTCAGGTACCGGTGGGCTGGTGGGCAACAATGCGACCAACGCCATCATCAGCGGTTCGTATGCCACCGGTAACGTCACAGCCGGTGCGAATTCCGGAGGACTGGTGGGGTTCTCCTACGGCGGCATCAGTAATAGTTATAGCTCGGGTAATGTGAGCGGCACGACGTCTGTCGGTGGCCTGATAGGTTCCAACCTGTCGGGGGTCATATCGAATACGTACGCTACGGGAAATGTCAGCGGAAACAGTCAGGTCGGATTGCTGGCGGGGCAAGCTGGTGGCACGATCAAGGATTCTTTCTGGCTGCTTGGCAATAACAGTCCCGGAATTGGCATTGTTTTTGGTACCACCACCGGCGTGCGCGGATTGAGCGATGTCGAATTTCGCAGCGCGTCGACCTTTGCCGGTCCCGGTTGGAGTATGTCGGGATCGGCTGGTGACGCGACTGTCTGGCGCATCTACGACGGACAGACCGGCCCCTTGCTGCGCACTTTCCTGAAAGCCGTCAGCGTCACTCTCAACGATACCGGTAAAACATACGATGGCGGTACCGGCGTGACTTCCGGTTACGGCATCAGCGTACCCGGTGCGGTATTGAACGGCACATTGGCGGTAGCTGCCAGCAGTAAAAATGCCGGCAGCTACAGTACAGCCAATGGCACGCTGAATTTCTCCGGGCTGTATTCAGGTCAGGATGGTTACGACATCAGCTATGCCGGTAACAGCTTTACCATCGGCAAGGCCAATCTGACGGTGACCGCGCAGCAGACCAGCAAGGTGTATGACGGCACCACGGCGGCAGCCGGTACCGCCATTGCTGCTGGGGGGGCGCAGCTATACGGCGGCGACAACCTGGCCGGCGGGGCGTTTGTCTTCGCTGATAAAAATGCCGGTAATGGCAACAAGACAGTGCGTGTCAGCGGCGTCACGGTCAACGATGGCAACGGCGGCAATAACTATAACGTGATCTATGCCGACAATACGACCAGCACGATCACGCCGGCCAGTCTTGTGGTCACCGCCAGTGGTATCAACAAGGTGTATGACGGCTTGATCAACGCTGGCGTTACTTATACCGCCAATGGCGTTATTGGTAGCGATGTCCTGAATGTAACCGGCACCGCCAGCTACGCCGACAAGAATGCCGGGACCGGAAAAACCATCAACGTCAGCAATATCGCGCTGTCCGGAGCGGACCGCGACAATTACGTACTGGCATCCACCAGTGCTGCCGCCACGGCTGATATCACACCTGCTGCATTGACTGTCGTCGCTAATTCGGTGACCAGATTTTATGACGGACAAGCCTGGACTGGTAATGGCGGCGTCACGATTTCTGGCTTCGTGGCGGGCGATACTCAGGCCGATTTGCAAGGCACGCTGATTTACGGTGGTACGGCATCAGGTGCCATTGGCCCGGGTAATTACCGGATCACGCCGGGTGGTTTGAATCTCGTCAGGAATTACCGGCTGGTGTTCGTTGATGGGATGCTGGTGATCAAGGCACTCAACCAGACCTTTGCCGCCTTGGGCGGTTCTGCCATGGCAGCGTACTACGACGGGGCGCAGCAGGCTTTGGCGTCATCACGGCGTGCGTTCGACATGCAGCGCGCCTGGCATAGCGAAAAGGAACGCCAGCCATCAGCGCTGCCACAGGTTGCCGGCGATATTGCCAGTGATGGCGCCATACAACTGACACCGCGCTTGCGTCTGATCCAGTGAGGCACGGTATGCAGGTACCTCTCGATAGCAGATTTCTTGCTTTTACATTCAACCGGACTGACGCTGTGCCCCAAACTCCTCCTCGCCTGACAGCCGTTGCGCTGCTGCTTGCCATGCTCTACAGTGCCGGCGCTGCCGCGCAAATCGTGCCGAATGCGCCCAATGCCGGTCAATTGCTGCGTGAATTGCAGCAGCAACCCGATCCGATGCCACCCAAGGGCGCGCCGTTGTTGCCGACCGAGGAGCGTGCCTCGCCTGCATTGGCCAGCGATCTCAGTTTTGATGTCAGCCACATCCGCATCAGCGGCAATGTGTCGGTGCCCACTACTGTCTTGCATGCATTGGTGGCCGACCTCGAAGGCAGCAAGCAGACCTTGCGCAATCTCAATGCGGCAGTTGCGCGCATCACGGCGTATTACCGTGAGCATGGCTACCCGGTGACACGGGCGTATCTGCCGGCGCAGGAAATCAAGGATGGCGAAGTGAGCATTGCGGTGGTCGAAGGCCGCATCAGCGCGCATCAGATCAACAACCAGTCGCGCTTGTCGGATGCCCGGGCCGGTGCTTATCTGGATGCTGCCCGCAGCGGTGAAGTGATTCGTGCCGACGACGTCGATCGCGGTTTGCTGCTGCTCAACGACACGCCGGGTGTGGGTGCCGCGCGCGCCACCTTGCAACCGGGGGCCAGCGTCGGTACCTCGGACCTGATTGTGGAACTGACGCCCGGCGCCGCGTATAGCGGCAGCGTCGATCTCGACAATTTCGGCAATCGCTATGTTGGCGAATATCGTCTCGGTGGTTCGCTCAATATCAACAGTCCGCTGAAAATCGGTGATGTGCTGTCACTCAATGTACTGACCAGCGGCAGCGGTTTGAATTACGGTCGCGCCGCTTATCAGTTGCCGCTCGGCAGTCAGGGGGTGCGTGTCGGTGCGGCTTATTCGCTGACGCATTACCAGTTGGGGCAGGAGTTTGAACGTCTTGATGCGCACGGCCGCGCTACCAGTGCCAGCCTGTTTGCCTCCTATCCATTCATCCGCAGCCAGTTGACGAATCTGAACGGCACCGTGAGTCTGGAACAGAAGACTCTCAGCGATAGTGTCGATGCCACCTCCACGCGCACCGACAAGCGCGTCAAACTGATCGCGTTCGGCATCAACGGCAGCCGTCAGGATGGATTGGCGGGCGGCGGCGTCAACAGTTTCAGTCTCACCGTCACATTGGGTGAACTTGATATCCAGTCGCCGTCGGCATTGCTGATCGATGCGGCGTCGGCCAGGAGCAACGGCAATTACGTCAAGTTCGGCTACAGTCTGCATCGTTTGCAGCGGCTGACCGATAGCAATTACCTGGCCTTGTCGCTGTCTGGCCAGCAAGCCAACAGCAATCTCGACTCTTCGGAAAAATTTTCGCTGGGCGGATCGAGCGGCGTGCGGGCTTATCCGCAAGGCGAGGGCATCGGCGACGAAGGCTATCTGGCCAGTATCGAATGGCGTCACAACTTCAGCGACATGCTGCAAGCCACGCTGTTCTACGATACCGGTGCAGTCCGCATCAACCGTACCCCATTTGGTGCTGCTGCCGATAATAACCGCACCTTGTCCGGCGCCGGGATCGGCCTCAACGTGAATGTATCTGCAGTGCGCGTGCGGGCGTCGATGGCCTGGCGCACCAGCAGCGAACGTCCGACCTCGATTCCCGATTCGGCGACACGCACGCCGACCATCTGGGTACAGGCCAGCCTGGGGTTTTAAGCCTGGCGCGACGGCGCAGTGGCTGAAATGTCATGCTGCAAAACGCCGGACAGCCCGCCTCGCCCATACTGCGCGAGGTCGGGCTGTCGGACTGGCATGAAACTGATTGCAGATAGGAAACTTCAATCGTCGCCGAGCCGTCCTGCGGGACGTCGTTCGTCAGGTCCGGATTTTCCGGCTTGTTCAAGAACGCCGTCAGATTGAATTTGTAAATGAAGGTTTCACCTGCTGTCGGCAGACCATCCGCCGTAGTCGACAGCCTTGAATGCGACTTTGGTTTTGCTATCGCAGGTGACTTTCATCTCTACCGGCTTGTCAGCCCATTTGAAAAATTGATTCTTGGGCAAATCGGCTGCCTTGATGGTGCCGTAGTCGATTGCGTTATCAAAAATCCATTTCTCTTGGAAAATATGCTTTTCATGAAAATCCTGTGCACAACGGTGAGCCTGTTGCCAGCTTGATACCATCGTCGTATGCGGTATAGTGAGGCGCTTTCGTTCCACCCTGTCATTTCCGATTTGTGCCATGTTCGTTTGCCAGACCTGTTGCCGTGCTGATCCTCCACGCGGTTTTTATCGACCATGTCGATGGCGTGCAGCAATCAGTTTTTTCCTGCTGGTGCTTGTCGCGCTGGCATTGTCCGCCTGCCAGCGGCAGCCGCAGTTCTTGTCGCAAGACGCTTACATCTGGCAGCGCCAGTGGACGCCGGCAGTCACCCGTGCCATGCACGACAGCAGCAGCTTCGTCACGCAATGGCGGGTATTGGCGGCGGAACTGGATGCCGGCGGACGCTGGAACATGGCGGCGCCGGACTGGCCGGCATTACAAACCGCCGTCCGGCCCATGGTGCTGGTGGTGCGCATCAATGGTCAACTCAAGGACTTCCCCCAAACGCAAGTGCTGCAACAGATTGTTCGTCTGCGTGCGCAGTGGCAGGCAGCGGGGGTGACGCTGGCCGGCATCGAGATCGATCATGATTGTGCGACGGCGCGCTTGCCTGCATATGCCGCATTTCTGCATGCCCTGCGACAGCAGATGGAGAGCAAGGAAGTGCTCTCCATCACGGCATTGCCGACCTGGCTGACGAGCCTGGCATTGGATGCGCTATTGGCGGCGGCTGATGAAGCGGTGTTGCAAGTGCATGCCGTGATGAATCCGCGTCAGGGTTTGTTTGATCCCAAACGCGCCAGCGGCTGGGTGCAGGAATTTGCGCAACGTACCCGCCATCCATGGCGCGTGGCCTTGCCAACCTACAGCACCCGCGTGACCTGGAATGCACGCGGCATGGTCACGGCGATTGAAAGCGAGCAGGCGACGCTGGCGACATCGGATATGGCGCAGGAATTGATGGCGCAGCCGCAAGTGATGGCCGACTTCGCGGCGCAACTGGAACGCGACGCCCCGGCCGGCCTCGCTGGTATCGTGTGGTTCCGCTTGCCGACCGAGGATGATGTGCGGGCCTGGAGTGCATCCACCTGGCGTGCAGTGCTGACGCGTCAGGCGCTGCGGCCGGATTTGCAGGTACAGGCGCGCGCCGCTGCTGCGGGGCTGCATGACATCATACTGAGCAACAACGGCAACGCCGATGCCACATTGCCGCTGGCAGTGCGGCTGGATCAGGCGTGCCCGCTGGCCGATGGCATCAACGGCTATGTCCTGGCCAGCGACGCCAACGGCAACTATTTCAAACGCGCGCAGGATGGTTTGCTGCGCACCGGACGTCAGCGTACTATCGGCTGGATACGCTGTCCTGATAACTCAACCGCTCCTGCTCTCCATGTGGAACATTAACTATCTGAAAGCGGCAATCCCGCTGTCGATTGCCGTCGGTGCCGTCACCGTCATGGCGTGTGGCCCGGATTTTCCGATGCAACTGCTGGATGACCGCGCCGGCACGCTTAACAGCACGCCGAATAATTCCTTTGCATTCGAAGTGGCGAATCTGGTCAGCGTGCCCAAGGGGCTGACCGCCAATGAAACCGGCCTCTATGAAAATCCGGAAGTGCCGGGCGGACTTGAAGCTCCGGAAAAATCCGGATTGACCGCGGCGCAGGCCGCGCAACTCAAGACCATGCGTGCGCTCACTGATGGCGATGCTGCCTGGGCGCTGGGCGCGGAGGTGCCAGCGGCGGTGCGCTTGTATACGGCGGGCGCTGTCGATTACCTTGCTTCGCGCGCCGGGACTGCCGATGCCGATCCCAGAATTGCGGCCAAGATTGCGCAGGAACAACGCGCCCAGCAGCGTTTCCAGGCAGTGCTGGATTTGCCCCCACAGGAGGGGAATGCGCGTGCGGTATGGGCGGCTTATATGTTGGGGCAGGTACATGCGCAAGCGATGTCGGCAGCCGGCATGCAGCCGCTGGCAGAACGTGCCAAGGCCGAACGTTTTTATCAACTGGCACGGACGCGGGCGGCAGCCGGCGCATCCGATCCGGCCGGTCTGGCGGTGGCGTCGCTCGGTGAACAGGCGCGACTGTATTTTGTCAGCGGCGACAAGTTGTGCGCGTATGCCGATTTCACCACGCCTGACACCTCCGCTGCTGCAACTACTGTTGCCAGTACCTGCGCCGATGGCATTGCCAGCGCCGATCTCAAGCAAGCCATTCATTTGTACGCGCAACAGGCGGCCTACCATTCCAACAGCGGCATGCAATCGCTGCGCGTGATGGCGGAGTGGGCCTTAAGCAATCCGGCCCGCGCCGCGCGGCTGATCGATGATCCGGTGGCGCAGCAACTGTTGGTGGCCTACGGTCTGGCGCGTGTCGGCGATATCGTCAATGATGATCCGTCGACTGCCGCAGATTATTATTCCAGCGTCGATTACGGCGCCAAAGGTTATGCCGACGCCGCGCGTGGCGGCAGCAACATCAAGATCAATCCGATGTTGCAAACGCTGGTGACGGCATTGCAGGTGCGCGGCCTCAACAATGTCAGCGGCAGCGACCGGGTGGCGGCGCTGGCCTATCGCATCGGTCGTTACGATCTGGCGCAGACGCTGATCGATAAGCAGAACAGTGCCTTATCGTATTGGGTGCGCGCCAAGCTGGCGTTGCGCAAGGGCGATGTCAATGCCGCTGCGCAAGCCTACGCCACGGCATCCAAAGCCTTTCCGCAAACCGATGCCAGTCTGGAGCCGGCCGGCATGACCTTGCTCAAGGCCGAGCAGGGCGTGCTGATGCTGTCGCGCGGTCAGTACGTCGATGCCTTCGATCAGCTTTACAAAGCCAACGCTGCCAGCCGCGACCAGCAGGGTGCATCCGATATCTATGGCGATTATTCGGGAGACATGTATTACATCGCCGAACGCGTGCTGACCACCGACGAACTGAAAACCTATATCGACAGCCACGTACCGGCCAGCGCGACACCGCCGTTGCCGGCCGGATTTCCGGATGTCGATCAACAGACTGCTGAGGCATGGCGGCAAAAGTATGCGGCAGAACCCGGCGACCGGCTGCGCCAGTTACTGGCGCGCCGTCTGGTGCGGGAGGGGCGGATCAAAAATGCACTCGCCTACTTCCCTGACGACAAGGACTTGCGCTACGCGGAAATCACCGATATCAGCGGCAAGACTGCCTGGATGACATGGCGTTTGCGGCAATTGGCCAAAGACTACGGCGATGCGCTGCATGACGGGCAGCATGCCTGGCGTGCTGCCACGCGCGCGCAAGCGATGTATCAGGCGGCGGTGCTGGCGCGTGAGCATGGCATGGAAATCATGGGCTATCAGCAAGGGCCGGACTTCTTTGAATACGGCGGCATGCTCGGTTATGGCAGCGGGCGCAGCAGCCAGCGCTTGTCGGCGGCCGATACGGATGCCAATGCTGCGCCCGTCAAGCCGGCCGATACCCCACAGGCACGCGCACTGGCCGAGTTGCCGGGAGCACTGGTGACTGCCGATGAACGCGTACGTTATGCCGCCAGCGAAGCGCGGCCGAACCGGCGCTTTCATTACCGCGACATCGCATTCGATCATTTCATGGCCGCCGCCGATCAGTTGCCGCCCCGTTCGCAAGCCTTTGCCGCAGTATTGTGCAAAGGCGCCGGTTATCTGATGTATGACGCCGACGCCATGAGCGCACTTTATCGTCGTTATGTGAAGCAGGGCGCGGCAGTACCGTTCACGGCCAATTTCGGTCAGCAATGCGCCGATCCGGATTTCAGCGCTGCCGCGCGGTTCCCGTATGTGCAGGCATGGAAGCAGACGCGGCGCTGGCTCAGCGTCCATCGCCATGCGGTCAGTGCAGCCGCGTTGCTGGCATTGGCACTGGCCGGCGTTGGTATCTGGCGCTGGCGGCGCCGGCGCACACCGGCGCCATAACGCACGCCGGCGTTTTCAATTGGCCTTGGCTGCCAGCAGCGACGGCAATTCGGACAGCAAGACATCGCGCGTCTGGATGCCGGCCGATGTGGTTTCTTTCTTTTCACGCTGGGTCAGGCGCACGAAGACCAGCGTGCGCGGTCCCTTGGTGATCCAGCCGACGAACCAGCCATGCGCGCGTGTTTCATCATTACTGCCATCGGCGTGATGGGGAAACGCAGTGCCGGTTTTGCCATGTACGGTCCAGCCGTTATCGAGCTGATTCACTTGCACCACCTGTTGCGTCATATCGTAGGCATGCGCTGATACCGGCAGTTCTCGTCGCACCAGTTTTTGCAGAAAGGCGATTTGCTCCAGCGGCGAAATTGTCAGCGATGATCCTATCCAGGCACGGTCAAGGCCGTTGTTTTTGCCGGGATCGCCGCTGATGTCGGCATTGCCGTAATTGAAATTGTGCAGATACTTTTGCACCCGTGGCGCGCCCAGCGCATGCGTGATGCGTTGCGAAAACCAGACTACCGAATATGTCATCCAGCGTGTGGCATCGGTGGGTTGGCGCCAGGCTTCACCGCCCCAGTCGACATCGCCGGCGCGGTACGGCAGGCTCGGCGTGCGGGCATCTTGCAAAAAGCCGGAATCGAAGCCGATCAGGCTGAGCGCAATCTTGAAGGTGGACGCCGGCGTCACGCGGTCGCGGCAGTTACCTTCCTGCAGCAAAATCTTGCCGCTGTCGGCGTCCGCCAGCGCGGTGCAGACGGTGCGGGCCTGAACGGCAGATGCCGCAGATACGGCGGTCAGCATGCCGAACGCCAAAGTGCGTAAATACGTCAATTGCATGAATCTCCTCTGAGGTTTATTTCCAGTTGCCAAAAATGTCATTCAAATGCTGGCCGGGTGCCGCTGCTGCCAAACCATCGAAAGAACCGTTCCTGATTTGTTCGGCCGCAGTCATCATCGCGCCCCATGCCACGCGTGCCAGCGTACCGCCGATGCTGATGCGACGCACGCCGAGGTCAGCCAGTCCGGCTACGCTCAAACCGGGCTTTGACATGAGCACATTGAGCGGCTTGGGGCCGACGGCCTTGACCATGGCGGCGATATCGGCCTTGCTCCGCACGCCGGGCGCATACAAACAGTCGGCGCCGGCTTCGGCGAAGGCTTCCAGCCGGGCGATGGAGGAGGCGAGAGCGCCGGCATCGTACAGCAAGCCCTCCGTGCGCGCGACCAGAATCACGTCGGCACCGGAAGCATCAATGGCGGCGCGCGCGGCGCGGATACGTTCGACTGCCAGCGCAGTGTCATACAGCGCCGGTGACGATCCTTCCTTGAGGTCTTCAATCGACAGTCCGGCGACGCCGGTGGCAATCGCCAGTTGCACATTGGCCGCAACCGCTTCCGGTGCCACCGCAAAGCCGGATTCAAAATCGGCATTGACCGGCACGTCAACGGCGGCGCACAGTGTACGCAGATGTTGCAATACATCGTCGCGGGTCACGGCGTTGTCGGCATGTCCGGTGGTCCAGGCGAAACCGCTGCTGGTCGAGGCCAGTGCGGCAAAGCCGAGATGTTGCAGCATGCGGGCGCTGCCGCTGTCCCACGGATTGGGCAAGACAAAACAGCCTTGTTGATGCAAGGCGCGGAAGGCAGCACGTTTTTCGGTAACGGTAGTGGTCATGGCGAGTTCATCCCTGGCGAATGCGACGTGAATATCTGACGATGAAGTCGGATATTAACGCCAAAGCGCTGACGGCCGCAGCCAGCGGCGCAAATGCTCGTTACAATACCGCGCTGGAAATGCAAGCAAAGGCAGCAAGGTGGTACAACAGGTACAACAACAAGGTTTCATTCTGACCAGACACTGGCGCGATACCGCTGCCGGGACCGAGGTCGAATTCTGGCTGGCGACCGCCGATGGCCCGCAACATGTGCGTCTGCCGTTGCAACCATCGGTCGCGTTCATTCCGGCTGAACAGAGCGAACGGGTCATCGCGGTGCTCTGCAATGTGCAGCGCGGCGACCGCGGATTTGAATTGCGGCCCTTGCCGTTGCTGGATTTTCATCAGCGCCCGGTAGTCGGCTTGTATGTGCAGCATCACCGGCAACTGCTCAAATACGAAAAGTTGTTGAAAGAAAACGGCATCGATGTCTACGAAGCCGATATCCGGCCGCCGGAACGCTATCTCATGGAACGCTTCATCACGGCGTCGCTGCAGTTCAGCGGCGAGCCGAATGGCAGCCGGTCCTGGCTCAACGGTCACCTGAAAGCCGGCGGCGATTACCGGCCGCGACTGCGGCTGGCATCGCTCGATATCGAAACCACGGCGCATGGCGAGTTGTATTCCATCGCGCTGGAGGGCTGCGGTCAGCGCCAGGTGTACATGCTGGGGCCGCCGAATGGCGATGCTTCCGATATCGACTTTGCGCTGGAATATTGCGACACCCGTGCCCTGATGCTGGAAAAGCTCAATCAGTGGCTGGCACGGCATGACCCCGATGCCATCATCGGCTGGAATCTGGTGCAGTTCGATCTGCGCGTGTTGCAACAACATGCCGAGCAATACAAGGTGCCGTTGCGCATGGGGCGCGGCGGCACCGAAATGGAATGGCGCCAGCATGGCTTCAAGCAAAACCATCATTTCGCTGCTGCCGCTGGCAGACTGCTGATTGACGGCATCGAAGCGCTGCGCTCGGCGACCTGGAATTTTCCCTCGTTCAGTCTGGAATACGTAGCGCAGGAATTGCTCGGCGAAGGCAAGTCGATCAGCAATCCCTATCAGCGCATGGCGGAAATCGACCGTCGCTTCGCTGAAGACAAGCCGGCGCTGGCGCGCTACAACCTCAAGGACTGCGAACTGGTGACGCGCATCTTCGCCCACACCGAGTTGCTGAGTTTCTTGCTGGAACGCGCAGCCGTCACCGGTTTGCCGGCTGATCGCAGCGGCGGATCGGTAGCTGCATTCAGCCATTTGTATCTGCCGCACATGCACCGGCAAGGTTATGTCGCACCCAATCTTGGCGAGTTGCCGGAAGAGTCCAGCCCCGGCGGTTTTGTCATGGAGTCGCAGTCGGGTTTGTACGATTCGGTACTGGTGCTGGATTACAAAAGTCTGTATCCCTCGATCATCCGCACCTTTCTGATTGATCCGGTGGGGCTGGTCGATGGCATGCAGCACCCGGACGACAGTGACTCGGTGCCGGGTTTTCGCGGCGCCCGGTTTTCGCGTACCAAACATTGCCTGCCGGCCATCGTCAGCCAGATCTGGCAAGGTCGCGAAGCTGCCAAACGGCAGCAGAACAAGCCCTTGTCACAAGCCTTGAAGATCATCATGAATGCATTTGCCGGCGTGCTGGGATCGCCCGGCTGCCGCTTTTTCGATCCGCGCCTGACCTCGTCGATCACCATGCGCGGCCATGAAATCATGCATCAGACGCGGGCGCTGATCGAGGCACAAGGCTATCAGGTGATTTACGGCGATACCGATTCCACCTTTGTCTGGCTCAAACGCCCGCATACCGATGCGCAGGCGACGGAGATCGGCAACGCCCTGGTGCAGCACGTCAATGCCTGGTGGCAGCAGCATCTGCGGCAAGAATTCGGGCTCGCGTGCGAACTGGAATTGCAATTCGAAACCCATTACGCGCGCTTCTTGATGCCGACCATTCGCGGTACCGAACTGGGCAGCAAGAAACGCTATGCCGGACTGGTGATCAAGCCCGATGGCCGTGAAGAGATGGTGTACAAGGGTCTGGAAACGGTACGCACCGACTGGACTCCGCTGGCGCAGCAATTCCAGCGCCAGTTGTATCTGCACATTTTCAAGCGCGAACCGTACCAGGCATTCATCAAGAGTTACGTCGCCCGTACTCTCAGTGGCGAGTTCGATGACTTGCTGGTTTACCGCAAACGCTTGCGGCGGCCGCTCGATGCTTACGAACGCAATGTGCCGCCGCATGTGCGTGCGGCGCGCAGCGCCGATGACTTCAATCGCCAGCATGGGCGGCCATTGCAGTATCAGAACGGCGGCTGGATCAGCTACGTGATGACTGCCGGCGGTCCCGAACCAATGGAAAACCGCCGCTCGCCGATTGATTACGAGCATTACGTCAATCGCCAGTTGCAGCCGCTGGCGGATGCCATCCTGCCATTTCTGCAAGATGATTTCGCGTCGCTGATGACAGGACAGCAGGAATTGTTTTGAGTACTGTTGTCGGCAGCGGCCTCAGCGAAAGAACAGCAAGCGCGTCAGGAAAGTGTAATGAGCCTCGGTCGCCATCAGGCCGACCAGCACCAGCAGGCACAGCGGCGGCACCAGAATTGCATACACCAGTGCCAGCCGCTCCCAGGCCATGTGCATGAAAACCGAGACGATCAGGCCGGCCTTGAGCAACATGAACAACACGATCAGGGTCCAGCGCAGATAACCGTGGAACTGGAAATAGTCGACCAGATACGACATCGTGCTCAGCACGAATAACAGTCCCCATATTTTCAGGTAGAGGCTGATCGGATGTTGTTGCCCATGTGCGGAAGTCATGCGTTCACCATAAATAGAACAAGGCAAAAATGAAGACCCAGACCAGATCGACGAAGTGCCAGTACAAGCCGGCGATTTCCACAATCTGGTAGTTCGGTCCGGCGCCACCGGTATTGTCGTAGCGCCCGCGCAGCAGACGGATCGCTACCACCCACAGATAAATCACGCCAGCCGTGACGTGCAAACCGTGGAAACCGGTAATCATGAAAAAAGTGGAACCGAATTGCGGCGCTCCCGACGGATTGCCCCATGGCCGCACGCCGCCTTCGAGGATCAGATGCGACCATTCGAAGGCTTGCATGCCGACGAACAATTCACCGAGCGCAGCGGTCACCAGCATCAGGCTGGCGGCATTGACGCGGTCGCCGCGATAGGCGCAATTGACCGCCATGGCCATGGTGCCGCTGCTGCTGATCAGCACAAAAGTCATGATGGCGATCAGCAGCAAGGGCACTTCGCTGCCATGGATGTTGAGGGCGAACACGACGCTGGCATCCGGCCACGGCATGGTGGCCGCCATGCGCATGGTCATGTAGCCGGTCAGGAAGCAACTGAAAATGAAGGTGTCGCTGAGCAAGAAAATCCACATCATGGCCTTGCCCCACGAGACGCGGAATGACTGGCGGTCGCCCGACCAGTCGGCCAGCAAGCCCTGCCAGCCGCCGGCCGGTGCGGCGGCAACAATTGCCGGTGAGGGAGAGATGGGCATGAGGTTCACCTGCCGCAAATGAAATTGACCACGTCCGGCGTCAGCCAGCCCAAGGTCGCAAACAGCACCAGCCACAGCGCCAGCAGGAAATGCCAGTAGCGTGCGCACAAACTCAGGCGCCAGGCATTGCGCGTGACTTGCGGTCCGGCCCAGACGGTGCGGGCAGTCCATGCCAGCGCCGCCATGCCGCCGATGACGTGCAAGCCGTGCATGGCAGTCAGCAGATAAAAGAAACTGCCGGCCGGATTGTTGACCGGCAGCACATTGTTGGCCAGCAGCGCATGCCAGGCCCAGCATTGGACCAACAGAAAGGCCAGCGCAAACAAGGCCCCGGCACCGATCAGCAGGCGCGTGTTCTGGCGCATGCCATAGCGCGCCGCCAGTGCCGCCTGTTGCATGGACATGCCGCTGGCGAACAGCAGCGCGGTACTCAGTTGCAATTGCCATGGCAATGCGATCACCGACCAGTCGCTGCCATTCATGCGCATCACATAGGCGGCGAGGAACAGCATGAACAACATCCCGGCCACCGCCATGAACAGCCACAGGGCCACGGCAGCCGCTGCCTGATGACGGTCGCGGTAAGCGCGGTCGACATCGAAACGGGGGCTGCGCGGCATATCGTCGCTGTCGCTGGCAGCCTTGAGCAAGAGCGCGGGGATCATGGCATGGCTCCTTTGGCAGAATAAGGTTCAGGTTCCTGACCGCCATCTTGCAGCGGTGCATTCTGGGCAATGAAATCTTGCGGCGCGCCGGGCACGCTGTAGGCATACGCCCAGCGATGCACCACCGGCAAATGCGGCCCCCAGTTGCCGTGCGCGGGTGGTGTCTGCGGGGTTTGCCATTCCAGCGAGGCTGCGCGCCACGGATTGGCGCCGGCCGGTTTGCCGCGCCAGGCGCTCCATAGCAGATTGCCGATGAACAGCAATTGCGCCGCGCCGACAATCAGCGCTGCCACGGTAATGAAGGTATTGAGCGCATAGGCCGAGGGCGGGATGAACTGGTAGTTGTCAAAGTTGTAGTAACGGCGCGGCATGCCGAGGATGCCGAGATAGTGCATCGGAAAATAGATGGCATAGGTACCGATGAAGGTGATCCAGAAATGCAGCTTGCCGACGCGGTCATTGAGCATGCGGCCGGTGATCTTGGGGAACCAGTGGCAGATGCCGCCAAACACCACCAGCAGCGGCGCCACTCCCATCACCATGTGGAAATGCGCTACCACGAAGTAGGTATTCGACAACGGAATGTCGACACTGACATTGCCGAGGAACAGACCGGTCAGGCCGCCGATCACGAAGGTGCTGATGAAGGCCAGCGCAAACAGCATCGGCACCGACATGTGGATGTCGGCGCGCCACAGGGTCAGCAGCCAGTTGTAGACCTTGATCGCGGTCGGCACGGCGATGATCAGGGTGGTGGTGGCGAAGAAAAATCCGAAGTAGGGGTTCATGCCGCTGATGAACATGTGGTGCGCCCAGACCACGACCGACAGCACGCCGATGGCCAGAATCGCCCACACCATGGTGCGGTAGCCGAAGATGCTTTTGCGGGCATGCACGCTCAGCAGATCGGACACGATGCCGAATGCCGGCAAGGCCACGATATAGACTTCCGGATGGCCAAAGAACCAGAACAGGTGCTGAAACAACAGCGGGCTGCCGCCCTTGTAGTCGCTGACCTGGCCCATCGAAATCAGCGCCGGCATGAAAAAGCTGGTGCCCAGCGTGCGGTCCAGCAACATCATGATGCCGCTCACGAACAGCGCCGGAAATGCCAGCAGGGCCAGCACCGTGGCGACAAAGATGCCCCATACGGTAAGCGGCATGCGAAACAGCGTCATGCCTTCGGTACGACATTGCAATACCGTGGTGACGTAATTGAGACCACCCATGGTGGCGGCGACGATAAAGATCAGCAACGACACCAGCATCAGGATGATGCCCCAACTGTAACCGGGAGTGCCGGGCAACACCGCCTGCGGCGGGTACAAGGTCCAGCCGGCACCGGTCGGCCCGCCGGGAACAAAGAAGCTGGCCATCAGCACGATGACCGACAACAGATAGACCCAGAAACTCAGCATGTTCAGATAGGGAAACGCCATGTCGCGCGCGCCTGTCATCAGCGGAATCAGGTAATTGCCGAAGCCGCCGAGAAACAGCGCGGTCAGCAGATAAATCACCATGATCATGCCGTGCATGGTGACGAACTGATAGTAGTGACTGGCGTCGATGAAGGCGAAGCGGCCGGGAAAGCCGAGTTGCAGCCGCATCAGATTGGACAGCAGCAAACCGGCCAGGCCGGCGATGATGGCAACCGATGCATACTGGATCGCAATCACTTTATGATCCTGGCTCCAGACGTATCGGAGCCAGAAGCTTTGCGGTCCGTGGCTGTCATCATGGGCACCGGCCTGAGTTCCGGACCTCCCGCTGTCGGCATACATGATCACTCTCCTTGGGCTGTCTTACTTCTGCGCGGCGGCGGTGGTCGCAGGCGCTGCCGGATCCGCCGGCGTCACGCCATACGACTGGATATAGGCAATCAGCGCGGCCAGTTCGGCATCGCTCATTTCAATCTTGGGCATGATGGGCGTGAAGCCTTTGATCACGCGCGATTGCGGATCGCGGATGAACGCCTGCAGATAAGCGGCATCGACGTGGGCGGCAGAACCGTCAGCCATGGTTTCGGTTTTGCCGAACAAGCCTTTCCAGGTGGGACCGACACTGGCGCTGCCATCCACGCTGTGACAGGCGACACACGCCTTGGAATGCGCCAGTGCCTGGCCCCGGGCGATCAGTTGCGCGGCCGGCGAACCCGGGCTGGCAGTCTGGGTGTTGCTGGCATTCGCGCTCGCCAGCAGGGCGCCGAAACTGGGTTGACTGTGCAGCCAGCGCTGGAATTCGGCTTCACTCTCGACCACCACATAGCTGCGCATGTTGGCATGGCCGAGGCCGCACAGTTGCGCGCACATCACTTCATATTTGCCGGCGCGGGTCGGCGTCAGCCAGAACGAGGTCACCATGCCGGGCACCATATTCATGCGGGCGCGGAATTGCGGCACATAAAAATCATGCAGCACGTCATTCGAGCGGAACAGGAATTTGACCGGTCGCCCCAGCGGCAGATGGACTTCGCCACCGGTGATCAGAATGTTGCCCTGTGCTGCCGGGTCGACCGGACTCAGGCCGAAGGGATTGGTCGGGCTGACCAGACCGATGCTGCTGGCGCCGAGCTTGCCATCGGCGCCGGCGAAACGATAACGCCATTGCCATTGCTGTCCGAGCACTTCCAGTATCAGTGCATCAGGTGGCGGCCTGACATACGCGGCGTAGACCAGCAAACCGGGCGCCAGCAAGATCATGATGGCGACGCCGGTGCCGATGATCAGCCAGCGTTCCAGTTTTTTGTTTTCCGGCAGATAGGCAGCGGTGTGGCCGGTGGCGTGGAACGCAGCGCCGGGTAACGGTTCACGATGGCGAAAACGTACCAGCATCCAGGCCAGAAACAGATTGATACCGACAAAAAAAATGCCGGTGATCACCAGCGTGACCGTCAGCATGTCATCCATCTGTCCCCAGTTGGAGGCAAGCGGTGTGGTCCACCACGGACTGATCAAATGAAACAGCAGGGCGGCGGCAACGATCACGATAAGGACCACGGCCATGATCATATCGGCTTTCTTTTTCGATAATGCACCTGGCCTTGCCCGCCCGGCAAGATTGTCGTTCGCGGGCCAGGTCAGGCCGATGCAGGCAGTACCAGAACAGCGTTGCGCGCTAGGACTTCAGAGTGCGGCCTTCCAGTTTCCAATAGGCCAGCGCCGCTACCACGCCAAACACCAGATGCGCGGCAAAGGTGGTCCAGCCGCGCATGTCGGTGAACCAGGAAAAGAAACGCACCATGGCATAGAAGTCGAACAGATACAGCAATGCGCCGAACACCACGCCGGTCAGCAACAGCATGCCGATACTGGAATCCAGATGGAACGGCGCAATCACCGCCGCCAGTATCAGGGCGAACACGATACCGAGCACGTAATGGGTAGCCAGTGCCACGGCCACCACGCTGAGGCTGAAGACGCCTGATTGCATGGCATCCGGACCCATGACAATGGCCGCCACCATGTGTGAGGTTTCCCATGGACTGGCACCGGTAATCAGCGTGGACCAGAGTAATTCGAGGACCATCAGGACCGCACCGGCCAGAAAACCGGATACTGCGGCGGCCGGCCAGTCGGGTAGGCGACGTTCCCAGTGATGTGAATGCATGTGCAGTTCCATATCGACCTCCGTAAGGCGAATTGACCAATGCAAGCGGGCATGTTTTGCCGGCAGGCAAACCAGGAAAAATACTTGGCGATGGCACTTTTATTGTAGGTCGGATTTGCAGACATACAACTTGTGTTGCGCCGGACTCGCGGCGTGAATGCAGGCGCGCGTCCGTGAATGTGATTGTCAATCTGCAAGTCGTCTGTCATCCTTGAGCGCGCCGCCGCAGTCAGCATCTCGGCCGCCCATTGCCGTCGTCATGAGACTGGCTGCCGCTTCCGGATTGATCGATTCTCAGGAAAGGAAATCATGCGCTTGAATGCATTCCGTTCGCCCCGCAATATCGCCCGCAACGTATCCGGCATCACTGCCGGGATCACGCTCAGCCTGCTGTACGTTGCCACTGCTGCAGCGGCGTCGCCATCGGCAGCAGTACCTGATGCTGCCGCCAGCGATCCGGCGCGATTGGGCTGGATGGTCGGTTCGCCGCCGCCACCTGACCGCACACTGCGTTTTGAAGATGGCAGTTATTTTCAATTTCCGGCCATGCGCTGGAGCGTGTCGCATTTCCGGCAATTGATGCCGACCGTCAATATCTCGCGCGGACTCGGTGCGCCGGTGGCGTTGCCGCGTCAGGACAGCGTTGCTCTGAACCAGCGTATCGACGCCTTGCGTTTCGTACCGCTGGGTGCTGCCGAACCCATGACCTGGGAACAGTCGCTGGCCGCCAATTACACCGATGGCATCGTGGTCTTGCATCGCGGCCGGGTCGTGTATGAACGCTATTTCGGGTCGCTCCAACAAGACGGGCAGCATGCGGCGATGTCGGTGACCAAGTCGGTCATCGGCACCTTGGGCGCAACGCTGGTGGCAGAAGGCAAGATCGACGCCGGCAAGCGCGTGGCCGACTATGTGCCGGAACTGGCGTCCTCGGCATTCGGCAGCGCCACCGTGCGGCAGGTGCTGGATATGACTACCGGACTCAAGTACAGCGAGGATTACGCCGACCCCAACGCGGAAGTCTGGCAGCACGCCCAGGCCGGCAGCCCGTTGCCCAAGCCGAAGGATTACACCGGGCCGCGCAGCTATTTTGAATTTCTGCAAACGGTGCAGCCGCAAGGTCAGCATGGTGACGGCTTTGCATACAAGACCGTCAATACCGATGTGCTCGGCTGGATCATTGCCCGCGCCACCGGCCGCAATGTTGCCGAGTTGTTGTCGGAGCGCATCTGGCGTCGCCTCGGAGCGGAACAGGATGCCTACATGACGGTGGATTCCATCGGTACCCCGTTTGCCGGCGGCGGCTTGAATACCGGCTTGCGCGATCTGGCGCGCTTCGGTGAAATGTTGCGCAATGACGGTCGTTTCAACGGTCAGCAAATCATCCCGCAAGCAGCGGTCGCGGATATTCGCGGCGGCGGTGACAAGGCGGCATTTGCCAAAGCCGGTTACGGGTTGTTGCCGGGCTGGAGTTATCGTGATATGTGGTGGGTGTCGCACAATCCGCATGGCGCCTATAGCGCGCGCGGTGTACACGGCCAGCGCATCTATGTCGATCCCAAGGCGGAAATGGTGATCGTGCGTTATGCATCGCATCCGGTAGCCGGCAATGCCGCCAACGATCCCACCACGATTCCGGCGTTCGATGCACTGGCACAGTTTTTGATGTCGCTGTCACGCTGATCTGCCGGGCAGCATCCGGCGTCACGCCCGGTCTGCGGTGACGCTGTCATCAGGCGGCATTGCTGAACAGGCAATGCCGCCTTTTTTTGCCGCGATATTTCACGCGGCCATTCCGGCACCAATTGGTGACAACACGGGAAAGTTGTCCGCGCAGCGCGCGAAAGCAGGTATATTTGCGGCTATCGGTCCTACGCAAAACGACGCTGATGTCAGTTCATCATCATTGTCATTGTTTGCCGCAGACCGGTGCAGGGGAGCGTATATGGACATCATGAAGCCGGCCTGAGGCCAGGCGCCGTATCCAAGAAAATTTATAAAGTATTTGTTCATGATACATATCCTTCGATCTTCGCGTTCTTTGGCGCAGGTCTTGATTTTGCCGTTCATCATTTTGATTCTGGTGTTGTCATTACTGGTGGGATTCCTGTCTTACTTTGCCGGACGACAGGCGGTCATTTCAGTGGCTGACCGCATGCTGCTTGAAACCGTGGAGCGGGTCGGACTGGCAGTTGACCGGCATGTGTTCGGCGCCGCCGCAGTGCTGGAAACCGCGTTCCCGACCGGTCTCACCGCCGCTGCCGATATCGAGCAAGACCTGACGGCGATGCGATCGCGCTTCTGGATTGCGACCTCGCTGCATCTCGATCCCAACAACTATGTCTACTACGGCAACCGCGCCGGCCAGTTCGTTGGCTTGTATCGTCATTCGATGACAGACGGCGAATTGCGCGTCAAGAATTGGCCGGCCACATTTCGCAGTGCTTATCGTTTCAGCAGCATCGATGGCGAACTGAGCGCGCCAAAAAACGAAGAGACCAATTTCGATCCGCGTCAGCGGCCCTGGTATGCGGCCGCAAAAGATGCCGGCCACGATGTCTGGAGCAGCATCTACATCAACTTCTGGGAAAAGGATCTGGTGGCCACGCGGGCGCGCCGGGTACCGGGGAAGGATGGCAAGTTTCAGGGCGTAGTGGCAACCGACGTTTCGCTCACGGCGTTGAGCGATTTCATGAAGAACCTGCACGTCAGCCAGCATGGCATTGCCTTCATCATCGAACCCGACGGTAATCTGATCGCTTCATCCGAAAGCGATATTGTCGCCATCGATCAGGACGGCGAGGTCGGTCGTCTGAATGCCGCCGACAGCCGCAGCCGTTTTCTCCGGGATACCTATGGCACCTTGCAGCAGCGTCTGGCCGCGGTCGAAAACAGTGGTGCGGTTGAACGCACCTTTACGTTCGATGACGGCGATGGCGAACCGGTCTATGCGGCCTACTCCTGGATCCGCGATGACGCCGGCCTGAGCTGGATCACGGTGGTGGCAGTACCGCGCAGCGATTTCATGGGCACGCTCGACAACAATGCACGCTGGACCGTGGTGATTGCCGGTGTCGCCATCATCATTGCGCTGCTGACCGGACTCAGCATCGTGCATTGGGTGGTGCGCGACGTACGTCGTCTGTCACGCGCCGCCACCCGGATCGGCAAGGGCCAGATGAACGTCAAGCTGCGTATCGAACGGCGTGACGAAATTGGCCAGCTGGCGCGCAATTTCATGGAAATGCAAACCGAGCTGAGTACCGACAAGCTGACCGGCGTTACCAGCCGGGCGGCATTGTTGCGTTATCTGGATGCCGCAATTCAAAGCACCCGCAAGTCGCCGGACGGCGAATTTGAGGTATTCACATTACTGTTCCTCGACCTGAACCGCTTCAAGGCCATCAACGACAAGCTGGGGCATCAGTACGGCGATCAGACGCTGATCGAAGTCGGACAACGACTGCGGCAGGCGGTACGGGAAAACGATATCGTGGCCCGCTATGGTGGCGATGAATTCGTGATTGTCTGCTGGGGTGTGGCCACCACGGCTTTCGCCGACCGCTTGCGGACCAAGCTCGATGATCTGTTGCGGCCGCCGCTGGATTGTCTGGCCGGGGTGCCGGAAGCCGCAGGCATGACCGTCGGTACTTCCATCGGCGTCGCCTTTTATCCGGCGGACGGCCGCGATGCCGAAACCCTGATCAAGCTGGCCGATCAGGGCATGTATGAACACAAGGCCACCGGACGCCGCGCCGGCGATCGTTAAGAAGACGTTACGCGCAGCCTGATGGCAGTACTGCGGTGGCGGATTGATTGGTTTACTATTGCGCAATTGACATGTCTTCCGGCAACCTATGAAACAGACCCTTGCCCGTCTGATGGAGACGGGGGATCAGGAAGAACAGCAGAGTTTCTTCCGCGATGTGCGTTTTGTATCCCTGTTTACCCAATGGGTCGGGGTGACGACGTTTATCGGCGCCTGTCTGTTGTTGCCGCCCGGCAGCCATATCAATGATACGCAGGGCTGGCTGGTGGCGCTCGGCATGGCGCTGACGCTGGCCTTGTCACTGCGCTGCCGGACCCTGATCACGCTCAATCTGAGCAGTGTGTTGTTCGTGGTATGTGCGGCGACCGGATTCCGGGTGCTGGAGAACGGTCTCGGCAATCCCGGCTTCTGGGTGTTGCCCATCGCCATCATTATCACTCTGACGCTGGCGCCGCTCTTCAACAGCACCTGGATGTATCTGGGCCTGATCTGCAGCGTCTGGATAATTCTGGGCTACGGCTATTTCCCCTTCAATCCCGGTTTGCCGGATGAACAGTGGCCGAAACTGATCATCGGCAGCAGCCTGCTGGTCGGGCTGGTGCTCAATGTCTGCTTCCGCCTGTTGCGCCGGAAAAACTTCAAGGCGCAAAAAGAACTCGAAAGAATGGCATTTCAGGATGGCCTGACCGGCATCAATAACCGCCGCAGCTTCATAGAAGGGGCGCGCAAGCTGCAGGCCGGCACAGAAAATCCGACGCTTTACTTCCTGATGATCGACATCGACGATTTCAAAAAGATCAACGATACGCTTGGTCATGATGCCGGCGATCAGATCTTGAAAAAGACCGCCGATATCATTGCCCAACAGTCCGGCCAGCATTTGTGCGGGCGTCTCGGCGGCGAAGAATTCGGCGTGGTATTCAGCGGCGATCAGGCCGCCGTCTGCGGCTTTGCTGCGATGCTGGTAGCGGCGGTGCATGCCGCCTTTCACCCGCCGCATGCAGTATCGATCAGTGTCGGCATCGCCGGATTGATCAAAGACCGTGATTTGTCGGAGAGTTACCGGAGTGCCGATGAGGCGCTGTACCGTGCCAAGCACGCCGGCAAGAATTGCTACGTGCTGGCCTGACCGGATGCAGCAGATGTGTTTTCGGCGTTGAATTTGATGTGCTCATTAAAAGAATGTCCGGCATGGCTGCTATTCAATTTCTGAAAAATTTCTTTACCGGTCTGTTGACGGCGGCTGACGCCGACGAACAGCAGAAGTTCTTTGCCGAGATCCGGCATCTTTCCATTTTCATGCAATGGGTCGGCATTGCCGGCTATGTCGGCGGTTACTGGCTGATGCCGGCCGACAATCACTTCAATGCCACGCATGGCATATGGGTCATGTCCGGTATTGCCGCCGGTCTCGGCATTTCCATTTTTTGCCGCACCTTGCCGATGCTCAACGTCGGCAGTGTGATGCTGATTCTGTCCGTTACCAGTGGCTTTCGCGGCCTGGCAGACAGTGTCAGCAATCCGGCATTCTGGGTATTGCCGATGGGCGCCATCATTGGCATGACCATGGCGCCGCTGTTCAGCAGCTCCAGCCTGTATCTGTTGGTCAGCACCGGCATTTGGGTCATCTTCGGTTACGGCAATTTTCCGCTCAATCCGCAGATACCCGGCGAACACTGGCCGGAACTGATTATCGGCAGCGCCGTGGTAATGGGTTTATCGCTCAATATCTGCTTTCGGCAATTGCGCCAGCGCAATCACCGGGTGCGGCGTGATCTGGAGCGACTGGCATTTCAGGATGCCCTGACCGGCATGCATAACCGGCGCAGTTTTACCGAACGGGCGCAACAGATGCAGCAAAGAAAAGATACCCCGTCTTTGTATTTTCTGATGATTGATATCGACAATTTCAAGAAAATCAATGACGCATTCGGCCACGACTTCGGCGATCAGGTCTTGAAAAAAACGGCCGATATCATTCACCAGCATGCGGGGCATCATCTCAGCGGCCGTCTCGGCGGCGAAGAGTTCGGCATGGTTTTCGAAGGTGACAGCGACGCCGTCTGCGCGTTTGCCGCAGCGCTGGTGCGTGCGGTGCACGGCAATTTTTACCCGCAGCACGCGGTTTCCATCAGTGTCGGCATTGCTGAGCTGATCAGCAATGCCGACCTGGCCTACAGTTACAAACGCGCCGATGCATCGTTGTATCGCGCCAAAAGCGAAGGCAAGAACCGCTACGTGCTGGCGTGACAGGCGGTTACCGCAGACTACCCGGGACCAGGTTCAAAACTGTTCCCAGTCATCCTTCGCCGCCGCTGTTGCGGGTTTGGCGGCAGCGATTTTCGGCACGCTCCTGGCGGGCAAGGCAGCCGCCTGCGGCGTGATATCGCTGACCCGCCTGACGGATGCCACAGCGACGCCGGTTTGTTGGCTGCCGGTCTGGACCAGGGTAAAGGCACTGACCGTACGTGCCAGTTCGGCCGCCTGATCCTGCAATGACTGTGCGGCGCTGGCGGCTTCTTCGACCAGTGCGGCATTTTGCTGGGTTGCTGCATCCATCTGCGTAATCGATGCGTTGACCTGCGTGATGCCCTTGCTTTGTTCCTGACTGGCGGCGCTGATTTCGCTGACGATGTCGGTCACGTGTCTGACGCTGGTGACGACCTCGTCCATGGTGCCGCCGGCTTGCTGCACCAGCCCGGTACCGATTTCGACCTGCTGTACCGAATCGCTGATCAGCACCTTGATTTCCTTGGCAGCAGCCGCTGAGCGTTGCGCCAGACTGCGCACCTCGCTGGCGACGACCGCAAAGCCGCGTCCTTGTTCGCCGGCGCGGGCCGCTTCCACCGCCGCATTCAAGGCCAGGATATTGGTTTGGAAAGCAATGCCGTCAATGACCCCGATGATGTCGACGATTTTTCTGGACGAACTGTTGATCGAACCCATGGTGTCGATGACCTGACCGACTACTGCGCCCCCCTTGACCGCAATCGCTGATGCCGCCAGTGCCAGTTGATTGGCTTGGCCGGCATTCTGCGCATTCTGTTTGACGGTCGAGGTCAGCTCTTCCATGGCCGCCGCTGTTTTTTCCAGCGCGCCGGCTTGCTCTTCGGTGCGTGTCGACAGATCGAGATTGCCGACTGCAATCTGCGATGACCCGGTGGCGATGGTTTCCGCACCGTTACGAATGTTGCCGACGGTCAGCGCCAGATTGTCGCGCATCGATTTGATCGACAACAGCAGACTGCCGTTATCGTTTTTCCCGGTGGCAATATCAATCGCCAGATTGCCGTCGGCGATCTGTTCTGCGATGTCGGAAGCATAGTCCGGTTCACCGCCGAGTTGCTTCAGCAATCCGCGCGTGATGATGACCGCGATCAGGGCGCCAAGCAAAATCGAAATCGCGGTGAGGCACAAGATGAAGATGATGGATTGATTGAACACGCCGTACGACGTTTTGTTGGCCGATGCCATCTTGGTCTGCGCCGCAGTCAGCAAGGCATCGATATCGAGTACGATCTGACGTCGCAGCGGGCTGCATTCATCCACCAGAAACTGTCCGAACTCATGCATCTTGCCGGCTTCGCGATACAGGCGCGGCCGTTTCAGTTCCTCGGCCATTGCCAGTAATCCGCGCTTCACTTTTTCAAATGCCGGATCGCCGGCGAAGGCAGGCGTCAGCTTGTCGAGGGCATCGAGATAAATCTTTTTTTGCTGATCGACAATGCCCAGTTCATTTTGCGCATCATTGTCATTGGTGAAGATGTACGCATTGCGCGCTGCCAGACCGGTCTGGTCCAGTGCTTCGCGCGCGACATACAACGGCTCCAGTTGTTCTTCCTGTACCTTGTCGACATAGCGTACCGTGTTGAGAATGGTGTCCAGTCGCAACAAGGAGAATAATGCCACCAACGACATCAACAGGATCAGCAGACCAAAGCCCAGACTGAGACGAGTGCCAATTTTCATTTTGTTGATTGCGCGCATTTTGTTTCCCCTGTAGATGGCCAGATATTCAAATCGGTAATTTATTTTTCGTGCAAACTGAAACAGGCCGTGCGAGGTCGGCAACAAAGAGCGTTGCATCCTTGTATGACAGCCATATGTTCGGTTTGAAGATTTTTTTCTGTTCCATGTTTCCTGCAGAGTTCATGCAACATGCCGGATGGCGAACTCAGTATTGACGCATTTCTGGAAAGAAAAAATAGGATGCTTCCTGTTTCTCATGCGAAATTTCCTGAACTTCGACATGCGTCTGATGCCCCTCGGCAACGGAATATGCGACGCCGCAAATCACTTTTTCCTGTCGGCGCATTGCAATAAAACCGGAACGATTTATCGCTCATTTTTTTGAGCGCGGCAAGTATTCCGTGCGTGTTTTATCATGACTGCAACACAGATGCCGCAAGGCAATGCAAGGCAGCACGAAATTCGCCATGAGAGGTTCAGGCAACCGGCGCGAACAGGTTTCAATATTGCCGCAAGGCATCGGAAGAAATGTAAACAGAAATGAAAAATCTGACTCTGTCCATACTGGCTTGCTTGGTGCTGGCACCTGTGTTGAATGCCAGTGCCGCCGGCGACGTCCAGGCCGGCAAGGCCGCGTTTGCGAAATGCGCCAGTTGTCATCAAGTGGGGCCGTCGGCACGCGCCGCGTTCGGGCCGCAACTCAACGGCATCGTCGGGCGCAAGGCTGGCACCGCCAACGACTTTCCCTATTCAGCGGCAATGAAAAATGCCGGCTTTGTCTGGAGCGAAGAAAAATTGCGCGCCTTCCTCAAGGCACCCGGCGATGTCGTGCCCGGTAACAGGATGCGGTTTTTCGGTATCGGCAACGCGCAACAGCTCGACAATCTGCTGGCGTATTTGCGGACCTTTGACGGGATCAATCAACAGCGTTGAGGAAATTCATTCCGGCGCAACGCTGCAGGTATGCATGCCGGTCTCGCTCCGATTTTTTGATGTCGGACGTTGTGCGCGCATGGCGGTAACGCCGGTTACCGGTTATCGGCAGCCGGCACCCGTGAACCGGGGCCGGCCGCCAGACCGGATCAGTCGGATGATGTCCGCTGCAAGCGATAGACGACGGTATCGAGACGGCTGACGCCTTGCGCCAGAAACTTCGGTTCCTTGTCGAGAATATCGCGACGGTCGATGATCTTCGCTGCGGAATGCGCCGCATACAATGTCTGCACTTCCGCATCCTGCACCGAAAACGGCGGGCCATCCATTTCTGCCTGCGGATAATCGAGCGTAATCAGAATCCCGCGATACTGATCGGATAACTGGCCGTAGACACGGCCGACATAGTGCGCCCGCATGGCAGCCGGCAATGCCACCAGTGCCGCGCGGTCATAGACGCCGCTACAGGCATTCAGGGTCGCCGCATCGAGATGGAAAATGTCTCCGCAAATGATTTCGATATCGCCGGCGACGTAATGACAGCCGAGCGCCGATTGATGGATGGCCGGCTGCAAATCGTTTTCGCTGAAAAACTGTTCCACCGCCAGTTGCGACAATTCGCTGCCGAGCACACGCAACCCTTGCGCCGCCAGCCACAACATATCCAGCGATTTTCCGCACAGCGGCACCAGCACCTGACTGCCTGCCGGCAGTTCCAGCGACGGCCAGTATTTTTGCAACAGCGGCGTGACGCGCTGTTGATGAAAATGGGTGCGTCCTTCACGCCACCGTTCCAGCCAGAAATCTGCATCCATGGGTTGTCCTTGCTCCTGTTTATTGTCGGTAATTGATGTGCTCTGCTATAGCAACGCTATTGTAGCGACTAACGCAAAGGCGCGCCGGCGCTATGTTTCAAGCGATATGGCGGGTCTGGCACAAATCTTTTTCTCGCTCTATTATCTGTTCACGCATCAACGGCGCCCCCGCACCGGGGACGGCAGGCAAGGATCGCCACAGGCGCATATGGCCGCTGGCAGACCCCATCCAACCCACCCACAAGGAGCAATCAGATGACGACCAGTTTCAATCTCAATGGCAAACCGGTGACTGTGACTGCGGAGCCGGATACGCCGCTGCTGTGGGTGATTCGCGATGAAATCGGCTTGACCGGCACCAAGTTCGGTTGTGGTGTGGCGCTGTGTGGCGCCTGTACCGTGCATCTCGATGGCGCGCCGGTGCGCTCTTGCCAGACGCCGGTGTCAGCCGTGTCCGGCAAGCAGGTGGCGACCATCGAATCACTCTCCAAAGACAATTCCCACCCCTTGCAAAAAGCCTGGATTGCGCATGATGTGCCGCAGTGCGGCTACTGCCAGTCGGGACAATTGATGAGCGCCTCGGCCTTGTTGCAGACCAACAAAAATCCCAGCGATACCGATATCGACAATGCGATGAGCGGCAATATCTGTCGTTGCGGTACCTATAACCGCATTCGCGCCGCGATCAAGAGTGCCGCTGCCGACATGCGCAGCAAAGCCTGAGGAGCACAGCATGACAACAACCAGACGTGAATTCCTCAAGGTATCGGTAGTCGCCGGCGGTGGCCTGACGCTGGGCGTGGTGTTGCCGGGCCTGGTGACGGAAACCCTGGCCGCCGGCACACTGCGCACGCCGAATGCCTGGGTGCACATTGCCGACGACAACACGATTACGCTGATCTCCGCCCGTTCCGAAATGGGGCAGGGCGTCTATACCTCGATGCCGATGCTGATTGCCGAAGAACTCGGGGTCGATATCCGCAAGATCAAGGTAGAGATCGCACCGGTAGCTGCGGTATATACCAACACCTTGCTCGGCGGTCAATTGACCGGCGGTTCCACTTCCGTGCGCGACGGCTGGGAAAAATTGCGGATTGCCGGCGCGCAGACGCGCATGATGCTGGTCGCCGCAGCCGCCCAAAAATGGAAAGTGACGCCGGAACGATTGCATGTCAGCGATGGCAAGGTGATCGGACCGGGTGGCAAGAAAGCCAGCTATGGTGAACTGGCGCAGGCGGCGGCGCAATTGCCGGTGCCGAAAGAGGTAGTGCTCAAGCAGCCGAAGGATTTCAAGATCGTCGGCAAAGCGACGCGTCGGCTCGATACACCACGCAAGGTCAATGGCACTGCCGAATTCGGCATCGACGTCAAACTGCCCGGCATGGTGTATGCCTCGCTGGAACAATGCCCGGTGATCGGCGGCAAGGTGCTCAGTTTCGACGGCGCCAAGGCGCGCGCGATGCCGGGCGTGATTGACGTGGTGCAGATTGGCGACGGCGTGGCAGTCGTGGCCGATACCTATTGGCGTGCCAAAAAAGCGCGTGAAGCCCTGACCGTGCAATGGGATGAAGGCGCCGGCGCGCGTATCGACAACGCCTCGATGTTGCTGGGCCTGCGCACCGCTGCCGATACGCCGATCCCGATCAAGAAAACCGGTGACGCCGCCGCTGCGATGAAGACGGCGGCCAAAACCCTGACCGCGGAATATCAGTCGCCGTTGCTGGCCCATGCCACCATGGAGCCGCAGAATTTCACGGCGGATTACAACGATGGCAAATGTCTGCTGATCGGTTCGGTGCAGTTTCAGCAAGGCACGCAAGCCGGCGTCGCGGCGGCACTCAAACTCAAGCCGGAAGACGTGACGGTCAAGACCACTTTCCTCGGCGGCGGTTTCGGTCGTCGTCTGGAATACGATTTTGCGGTGCAGGCGGCCGAGATTTCGAAGGCGGTCGGCAAGCCGGTGAAGCTGGTCTGGAGCCGGGAAGACGATACCACGCACGACTTTTACCGGCCGATGGCGCTGCACCGCATGACCGGCGGCCTGGATGCCAATGGCCAACCGGTGGCGCTGACCTTCCAGCTGACTTCGCAATCGGTGACGCAACGCGCCTTCGGTCTGCCCAAGGGCACGCTCGATCCGTTCATGGCGGAGGCGGCCGTGGTCGGTTACGCGATTCCCAACATGACGCAGGAACTGATCGAACATGACAGTGGCTTGCGGGTCGGTTACTGGCGCTCGGTCAGTCATGCGCTCAATGCATTTGCCAATGAATCGTTCATCGATGAAATGGCAGCGGCGGCCGGCAAAGATCCTTATGCATTCCGCATGGCATTGCTGAGTCAGCAACCGCGTTATGCGCGTGTGCTGAAACTGGCGGCGGACAAGGCCGGCTGGGGCAAGCCGCTGGCGGCCGGGCACAGTCGCGGCATCGCCCTGATGGAGGGTTACGATACCTATATGGCGCAGGTGGCTGAAATTTCAGTGAGCGACGATGGCATCCGCGTGCATCAGGTCTGGATCGCTGCCGACCTGGGCATGATGGTCAATCCGGATACGGTTCGCGCGCAGCTTGAATCAAGCATCGTGTTCGGGCTGTCGGCAGTGCTGGGCGCAGAAATCACGCTCGACAAGGGGCGCGTGCAGCAAACCAATTTCCATGACTATCCGGTGCTGCGCATGTCGGAAATGCCGAAGATCGATATCACCCTGGTCGACAGCAAGGAAAAGCCGGGCGGTATCGGCGAACCGGCCACGGCGCTGATCGGCCCGGCGATGGCCAATGCCCTGTTTGCCGCCACCGGCAAGCGCTTGCGCAAGTTGCCATTGTCGGCGGAACACATCAAACAGGCCTGATGCAATGCAGTCGTAGCGATGGCGCGGTTCGCAAGAGCCGCGCCATTTTTTTGTTCTGCCGCGCCGCGCCGGCAGCATGCATGGCGGTAAAAAAAGCGAAATTCAGCCATTGGTAAATGCCGTGGCGTGCAGTTCAGGCGTGCGTCGTGCGCATTGATCGTGCCTGCGTGTAGCAAACCGATCCGGATTATGATTGCGCCTGACGTTATCCCTAAACCACGTCCCGCACAGGAATCCGCCATGTCCGCTCCCGATCTCAATTTGCTCATCGCACTCGACATGTTGCTCGAAGAAGGCAGCGTGGCCGGTGCCGCCCGTCGCATGCATCTGAGCGCGCCGGCGATGAGTCGTACTCTGGCCCGGATTCGCGCTACCGTCGGTGACCCGGTATTTGTGCAGGCCGGCCGCAAGCTGGTGCCGACCCCGCGCGCTTTGGCCCTGCGCGAACAGGTGCGGGCCGCGCTGGAGCAGGCGACGCAGGTACTGCTACCCGGCACCGAGGTCGATCTGAAGACCGTGAGCAAGCGTTTCAGCGTTCGCGCCAATGACATCTTTGTCGGTGTCCATGGCGGCCGTTTGCTGGAACTGATGGCGCATGACATGCCGCGCGCGGTGTTGCGCTTTGCGCCGGAAGAGGACGATATCGACGATGAAGCCTTGCGTACCGGACGCATTGATCTGTTCATCAGCGCCGCCCGTCAGTTGGGGCCGGAAATCCGGGTGCAATCATTGTTCAGCACCAACGCGGTGGGCGTGGCACGCGCAGGACATCCCCTGTTCGACGAGGAAATAAGCGCCGAGCGCATGTGTCGCTGGGGTCACATCAGCGTGTCGCGGCGTGGCAAATCCAGCGGGCCGATCGATGTCGCCCTGGCAGCGCTGGCGCTGCGGCGTCAAGTGAAGCTGGTGATGCCGACGCCGTCCGCTGCGCTGTTTGCATTGCAGTCATCGGATCTGCTGATGACCACGCCGGAGCATACGGCACGCAGTGCGATCAACGCCGGTCTCAAGATTCGGGCATTCAAATTACCGGTGATGCTCGACAGCGTGCTGGTCACACAAGCCTGGCATCCGCGCTTTCAAGCCGATCCGGCCCATCAATGGCTGCGCCGCACGGTCTGGCGTTTGTGTAATGAACCGGATGCAGATTCGGAACCGGCGCCGGTGCTGCTTTCTTAGCCCGCGCGCAGGCGTGCGGCAGACGCACGCATCACCTGCAACGATGTCACTTTTTGGATGCCGGCGAGAAGCCTATATTGATCCTGATCGCCTGTTCAGGAACGGTCGCCCGTACCGGTTTTTTCATTAAGGATACTCAGCATGCATCTCGATTCAGACAATTTCAGCATCTATGACATCCGCCAGTTTCCATTGGTGATGTTCAATCAAGCAGCGGCCACGGACGGTTACGCCGCTCGCTGGGAGCAGGAAATCGAGGCGCTGATGCAGCACGGTCAGCGCTTCGTGGTGGTGTATGACCAGTTGCGCACAGAAGAAAGCCAGGCCGACCGCAAGCAGCGTGGCATGTGGCTCAAGCAGAACAAGGTGGCGCTGGCCAGCGTATGCCTGTCGCTGATCAGCGTCGAGCCGGAAGCGGAGCGGCGCGCGCGAATACAGGCGATGGGCGAGGTGGCCGTCAAGGCCTTCGGTATTGCGCATGTGGCGGTGGGATCATTGGCAGAAGCACAACAACTCAGTCAGCGTCTGCTGAGCGCGGCGGGCTGAATTCGGGCAGGGAGGCTGTTCTCCCGCCACAACATGCAGCATGAAGAGATTGACGCTGGCTGCAGCCGGATGCAACAATGAGAACTATTCTCAACTAAGGCAAGCCAGCGCCAACCGTTCCGGACCGCCAGCCAGCTTGATGATGCCAGGGTGTTGACCTACTCTTGCCGCATCGTTTCCGGAGCATGTCGTGCCCATCGCAAGTTCGTCCGATCCTGTTTCCCAGTTATACAGTGACCACCACAGCTGGCTGCAGGGCTGGTTGCGTCAGAAAACCGGCTGCCCGCACAATGCCGCCGATCTGGTGCACGACACCTACATGCGCGTGATCGAAGCGCGCAATACGGCTGCCATAGAAACGCCGCGCGCATTTCTGGTGACCATCGCCAAACGGGTGCTGGCCAGCTACTTCCGTCATCTCGAAGTGGAGCGCGCCTATCTGGCGACGATTGCCCATTTGCCTGAACCCGAAGTGCCGTCGCCAGAAACACAGGCCATCCTGATTGAAACCTTGCTGGAAATCGATCGCATCCTGGACGGCTTGCCGGCCAAGGTCAGGACTGCCTTTTTGTGGGCGCAAATCGACGGCATGCCCTATGCCGAAATTGCCGAGCGACTCGATGTGTCGCTCAGTTCGGTCAAGCAATACATGGCACGGGCGATTCGTCACTGCTATTTCCCGGATGCCGGCGGCGGGCCTTTCTGACATGAAAAATACTTCCGCGACTGCATCGCCGCCGCTCAATGCGCAAGTGGTCGACAAGGCCGTCGAGTGGCTGGTGCATTTGTGGTCCGGCAGCGCCGACAGCGCCAGCCGGGCCGAGTGGCAACGCTGGCGTGCCGCCGATCCTGAACATGAACGCGCCTGGCACCACATCGAACAGGTCAATCAGCAGTTGCGCGGTCGCATGGATGGCTTGTCTGCCAATACCGCGATTGCGACGCTGGCAGCGCCGCCGTCACGACAGCGGCGCAAGGCGCTCAAGACGTTGTCGCTGGCGCTGACGGCAGGCACCGCTGCCTGGCTGACTTCGGAAACCATGCTGTGGCAAAGCTGGAACAGCCAATTGCGGACCGCCACCGGCGAGCGGCGCAATGTCAGGCTGGCCGACGGCACCCGGCTCGACCTCAATACCAACACCGCCGTCAATGTCCGCTATGACGACAGTCTGCGGCTGGTGCATCTGGTGCACGGCGAGCTGATGATCACCACCGCCAAAGATACTGCCACCCCGGCGCGTCCGTTCATGGCGCAAACCGCAGCCGGGCGCGTGCGGGCGCTCGGCACCAGATTCATGATCCGGCAGGACGGCGGGGTCAGCCATGTGGCGGTGCTGGAAGGCGCCGTGGAATTGATCCCGGCCACCGCGCCGGGCAACGTGGTGCGTATCGACGCCGGTCAGGCTGCCAGTTTTGATGCACAACGGGTATTGGCACCGCCACAGCCGCTCGGGTCGGAAGCGGCCTGGACCGAAGGCGTGCTGGTGGCTTCCAATCAGCGGCTCGGCGACTTCATTGCCGAACTCGGACGTTACCGGCCGGGCTATCTGTCTTGCGATCCGGCCAGTGCCGATTTGCGGGTATCCGGCGTATTTCCGTTGCGGAGTACCGACCGCATACTGGTATCGCTGGCCGAAGTATTGCCGATCCGGGTCAGCACCTTTGCCCGGTACTGGACCCGCATCATTGCGCTGCCGCCGGCGGCGTGAAAAAAATATAAAAATCTTCTGTACCTTTTCCAGTCCTGCGCGACATCAGAGGTGAAGCCATTCAACTCTATCGAAGCAAGGAATCAGGAAATCATGTCCGTGACCAGAAAAAATCACCGCAGCGCGCACCGCTCTCCCGCTCTCCGTAACGCCGTTACCGGATTGTCGCCGCTGGCGCCATCGATCCGGCGCGCCGTGCTGAGCATGGCAGCGGCGACGTTGAGCGTGGGCGGCGCCGGCGTCAGTCAGGTGGCGCTGGCAGAAAGCAATCAGGCCGAACCGGCGCGCAAATCCTATGCGATTCCGGCCGGCCCGCTGGAAGGAGCATTGACGGCATTCGCCAAAACTTCCGGTATCTTGCTGGTCTATCCGCCGGCCATGGTCGAGGGTTTGCGCAGTCCCGGACTGCAAGGGCAGTACGGTTTCAGTGACGGCGTGGCGCGTCTGTTGGCCGGTACCAACCTGGCCATCGTCGATACCGGCAACGGCACCCTGACGCTGAAACGCCAGACCGGTGGCAGCAGCAGCGCCGGCAATGGCATCTTGCCGGCGGTGATCGTCGGCGCCAGCAACCGGCAGGAAGACCCGCTCGGTCCGACCAGCGGCTATGTCGCCCGCCGCAGCACCAGCGGCAGCAAGACCGATACTTCCCTGCTGGAAAATCCGCAACTGGTCAATGTCATTACGCGCGTGCAGATGGATGATCAGGGCGCCCGCACCGTGGCTGAAGCCTTGCGCTATACGGCCGGCGTACTGGCCGAACCGAATGGTTTCGATGTGCGTTACGACTGGAATTACATTCGCGGCTACGATACCTTCGGCACGCAATGGGTAGACGGCCTGGCATTGCCGGGCGATCCGCTCAACTACGCGGTACCGCGCATCAACGCTTATGCGCTGGAACGGGTGGAGGTGATCAAGGGCCCGGCCTCGGTGCTGTATGGCAAGGCGGTGCCGGGCGGCATGCTCAATCAGGTTACCAAGCGACCGCTGGCCGAAGCGCAGCGCGCAGTGGAAATCTCGACCACCAATTTCGGTGGCGCGCAGATCGCGGCCGACCTCACCGGTCCGCTGGATCAGGACGGCCAATGGCTGTACCGCCTGGTGGCGCTGGAACGCAATGCCCATACGCAAGTGGACATGGAGCGTGACCGTCAGACCATGGTGGCACCCAGTCTGACCTGGCGGCCATCGGCGGCGACCTCGCTGACCTTGCAGGCGTATTACCAAAAAGATGATCCCTTGATGAGCGCGCGGTTCTATCCGGTGGTGGGTACCCTGCAACCGAACCCGGCCGGACAGATTCCACGCAACCTGTATCTCGGCGAACCAACCACCGATACGTTCCATCGTGAATACCTGTCGCTCGGTTACGCATTTGAACATCGCTTCGACGATACCTGGTCGGTGCGCCAGAATCTGCGTTACGGCCATGCGCAACAGGATATGTTCCTGGTGCGGGCGCATCCGTTTGTGGCGTTGCAGGCCAATGGCCGCACGCTCAACCGCGTTTCTGCCATTTCGGATGACGATGTCCGTTCCTTCTCGGTGGATAACCAGCTCGAAGCGCGCGTGCGCACCGGGCCGCTGAGCCATACGATTCTGGCCGGGCTCGACTACACCCGCGGCAAGCTGTCCTACAATTTCGCCAACAGTGCAGTGGGCGTGCCGACGCTGGATATTTTCAATCCGGTGTACGGGCAGGCAATTACCCGGCCGACCGTGTTCAGTTCATCGAGCTATCAGGAACTGACACAAACCGGTGTGTACCTGCAAGATCAGATTCGCTATGGCAGCCTGATCGGTACCATCGGCTTGCGTCGTGATCAATCGAAAATCGATTCGCTCAACCGTATCACTGCCGTGACCAAGACGACTGACGACAGCGCCACCACGGGCCGGGTCGGCCTCACCTATCTGATGGCCAACGGACTGGCGCCATACGCCAGCTATTCGACCTCATTCCTGCCGACTCCGGGAGTCGACCGGCTGGGCAATATTTTCCGGCCGCAGACGGGCAAGCAGGCTGAAGTCGGCGTCAAGTACGAACCGCTCAATGGCTGGGGGTTCGCCACTTTGTCGCTGTATCAGAATGATTTGAAAAATGGTCGTACTCCCGATCCGCTCAATACCCAGTTTTCTTTGCAAGTGGGCGAACAGCGGGTGCGCGGTCTGGAACTGGAAGTCAAGGCCGATATCTCCAACCGCGTGAGTCTGCTGGCCGCGTATTCTTACACTTCATCCGAAGTGCGGCAAAGCAGCAACCCGTTAGCGATCGGCCGCAACATGTTGCGCACGCCGCGCCATCAGGCTTCGGCCTGGGTCGATTATCGCTTCGAAAGCGTACCGGGATTGCAGGCCGGTATCGGCGGTCGCTATACCTCGGAATACGATACTTCCGACAGTTATCTGGCGCAGTTGCGTATCCCGTCGTTGTTCCTGTGGGACCTCGGCGCCTCTTACAATCTGGGTGAACTCGGTGCGGCATGGAAGGGCGCCAGGCTGCGTCTGACGGTGGCCAACGTGTCGGACAAGACGTATGTTTCGCATTGCCTGTCGGTCATGGGTTCGCCGTGCAACTACGGCGCCGCGCGTACCGCCACGGCGACGCTGTCTTACGGTTGGTAATGATGTTCGGGCATGCGCTGGCGGGTTTGCTGACCGCCGTCGGCGCCGTCGCGATATATCTGGCAGCACCGCACCAGCGGTTGCTGAGACCGCAGCTGGCCCGATTCCGGATACGGGTTATTGGCGTCTTGTCGCTGCTCGCCGGAGTGGCGCTATGGATGCAGGCGCTGCATCCGGCAGCCGGGTTTTTCAGCGCCCTGGCGTTGCTCATGACAATCTGGATCGCGCTGCCGTATCTGGCGGCGTGGCGTCAGACGCGACGTATCGGCGTTTCCCGGCATGCGCAGGACTGAGCGCATGGCGGCCGCCCACACAACGCAGTTGAGCTGGCTGTTCAAAACATTGGCCGGAGTCATTCTCGGGTACGGTCTGGCGCTGGCGCTGTCGGGCTGGTTCGCCTGGATCGGTCCGGGCGGGTTGACGCCGCTCAACAAATACCAATTCACCATGTGGCTGGTCCCGCCATTATGGCTGGCCGTGCTGTGCAGCGTGTTCCTGTTTCGCCGCGCGCGGCAGGCATGGCTCTGGCTGGGACTGGTCAACCTGCTGGCCTTTGCCGTGCTGCGGCTGCTGCGTTACTGGCTGGCCTGAACTGACTTCTTCCATGCGCGCCGAAACACTTCGTACCTACAAGACCGTCCATACCTGGACTGGCATCGTCGCCGGGCTGGCGTTGTTCATCGCTTTTTACGCCGGTGCGCTGACCATGTTCAAGGCGCCGCTGACACGCTGGGCATCGCCGCCGGCAGCGACCACATCGGGAGCCTATGCCGCTGCCGATGCGTTGCTGGCGCAAACGCTGGCGGCGCGCCCCGATGCCCGGGCCGATTTCACACTGCATCTGGGCGATGGCAATCAGGTGCCTCATCGCATTACCTGGCAACCGCGCGGTGCGGCGCAAGGGTGGACGGCGACGCAGAATCCGGACGGCAGTCTCACCATCGATCAGCGCCAGCCATCCGATCTGGCGGAATTCATCGATATCGTGCACCGTACCGCCGGCTTGCCGTTCGGACCGGAGTGGGGCGCGGGGATCATGGGGGTGGTCAGTGCCTTGTATTTCGTGGCCCTGATCTCCGGCATCATCATCCTGTGGCCGACCTTGTTCAAGGATTTTTTTGCCTTCCGGGTGGGCCACAATCTCAAACGCATGTGGCTCGATGCGCATAATGTGATCGGCATCGTGAGCTTGCCGTTTCACCTGGTCATGGCATTGAGTGCGGTGGTATTCGGGTTGCACGACATTATCTATGACACGCAAAAGCCGGTCGTCTATGGCGAACCACGCTTTGAACAAATGTGGCGTGACAGCGGTCCGTTCGCTGCCGCCAAACCGGATCCGGCACCGGCGCCGCTATTGCCGCTGGCGGTGCTGACGACGCGGCTGTCACAACAGCTTGCGGGGTTTGCTCCGCATACCTTGCGTTTCCGTGCTGCCGGCAGTGCCGGCGCCGCAGTCTGGATTACCGGCGATCAGCCATGTTGCATGCAGCGCTCGGCCAAAGGCGCGCTGGTACTGGTCAGTGCGGTTGATGGCGCGATCTTGCACGGCGAATACATGGGCGGTCTGCAATCCAATTGGATGGCGTCGGTGTCATCTTTCTTCGCGCTGCACTTCGGTTCTTATGGCGGCGCGCCGGTACGCTGGGCCTATTTCTTTCTCGGGCTGGCCGGGGCATTTCTGTTTTACTCCGGCAATCTGTTGTGGATAGAATCGCGCCGCAAGGCACAACGCAACGCTGCCGCGACAATGACACAGCGTCGTTCTACCCGCGTATTGGCAGCGCTGACCGTTGGCGTTACGCTCGGTTGCGTCGCCGGGTTGTCGCTGACGCTGGTAGCGGGCAAGGTGTTGTACGGGCATGTCGCCGATCTCAACAACTGGCATCGCTATGTCTATTACAGCGTCTTTCTGGGTAGTGTCGGCTGGACCTTGTTGCGTGGTGCACCGCGTGCCGCAGTCGGCTTACTGTGGCTGGCAGCCGGTGCGACCTTGCTGATACCGCTGAGCAGCGCAGCGGGATGGTGCTTGCCGGCGCTCGGATGGTGGGCGCATGCCGACAGTGCCGCTCTCGGCGTTGATCTGCTGGGATTGACAGGGGCCTTCTGCTTTGCCGGCATGGCGCACGCTACCGCACACCGGGTAAAACACGGGCCGCGTGACAGCGTGTGGGCGGCAGCCTGATGATCTACAACATCGCCAGCGATTGCTTTTTGCGCGGCGCCGGAAAGGCGCTGTCGAGTTCTTGCAGGTCGATGGCGGTCAAGGCGATATCGACGCAAGCGCGATTTTCTTTGACATGTGCCAGGCTGCCGGCCTTGGGAATCGCAATCACGCCCGCTTCGCGCAGCACCCATGCCAGTGCGATTTGCGCCGGCGTGGCTGCATGACGGCGGCTGACTGCGGCAAGTGCCGGATGTTGCAACAGGCGGCCTTGTTCGATGGGTGAGTAAGCCATGAGCGGGATGTCATGTTGCCGGCAATACGGCAACAAATCATATTCGATGCCGCGCCGCGCCAGGTTGTACAACACCTGATCGGTTTGCACCGCGTCGCCATGTTCCAGCGTCAGCAATTCCTGTATCTCATCGGTATCCAGATTGCTGACGCCCCAGCTGCCGATCTTGCCCTGAGTCACCAATGTCTCCAGTGCCGCCACGGTTTCCGCCAGCGGACAAGAGCCCATCCAGTGCAACAGATACAGATCGATATGGTCGGTGCCGAGGCGGCGCAGGCTGGCTTCGCAGGCCAGCGCCGTGCCCCGCCGTGATGCATTCGAGGGCAACACCTTGCTGACCAGATACACCTCGTCGCGGCGGCCGGCGATGGCTTTGCCGACAATCTTTTCGGCGCCGCCATCGGCATACATTTCGGCAGTGTCGATCAGTGTCATGCCGAGATCAATGCCCAGTTGCAGCGCTGCCACTTCCGCTTTGGCGCTGCCGGCAGACTCACCGAAATTCCAGGTGCCTTGGCCGAGAATGGGAACCAGTTTGCCGTCAGGCAGTGCGATGCGTCTGATATCTTGCATGAACGATCTCCGTTGCGATGGTCACGTCAGCATTATATGGTCGTCCGCACCAGACTGCCCGGCGCTGTCTTATTCCTTGCCTTTGACCGGTTTGGGATAATTTTTCAACACATCGATGCCGTGCGCATACGGTGAATTCCAGGTTTGCTCATGCAGCCTGGCGATGCGTTGCGCCATCGCGGCGTTTTGCAGCACCACTTCCAGATTGCGCGAATTATCCAGATAGCCGCCGCTCCAGTTGCTGGTGCCGATCCAGGCCACCTGGCCATCAATCGACATGGCTTTGGTATGGATCACGCGGGCAAACGGAATGAAACCGGAGGCGGCTTTCGGTAACGTCACGACCTTGATGTCGACACCCGGTATCAACGCCAGACTTTGCAGATAACGGATCGCCGGTTGTTCGGTATTCCAGTTGGACACCATCAGTTTGATCTTGACCCCGCGCGCAGCGGCGGCGCGGATGGCGTTGTCGATCACGGCGTAGTAGGGACGGCTGCGGTTCGGCCCATAGCTCAACGGCGCGTAATCCAGCAATTGCACCCGCACTTCGGATTTGGCCGCGGCCAGCAAATTGACCAGCGTGGTTTCGGAGTCGCCAACGCCGGCCGGGTTATAGGCATTCGGGCTGGCGACCAGATAGGCGCTCTGCGACTGATCGGGCGCCACCGTTTTTTGATTCAGCACCGGCACCGGTTCGCCGGCGGCGATCAAAGCCTGGGCTTGCCAGTCTTGTTCAAAAATGGCTTGCAACTGGTGCGCCATGCCGGCATCGCTGATGCGTAGGCCGGTTTCATGAATCTGGCTGAAGGAACGCCAGTCGAAATTCTGGCTGCCGACGTAGGCGCTGTTGCCATCGACTACAAAGTACTTGGCGTGAATGATGCCGTTACCGCCCAATTTGCCGAACTCGATAAAACGGAACTCCAGATTGGGAATTTTCTGCAATTGTTCGATGGTCGGCATGTCCGAGGCAAAGCGGCCTTTTTCTTCCATCAGAAAACGAATCTTGACGCCGCGCCGGCCGGCGGCATCCAGCCGTTCGATCAGGCGATCAGTCGCTTCCCTCGCTTTGCCGGCGACATAAAACTGGCCCAGCACGATTTCTTGTCGGGCGGCATCGAACATGTCGCTCCAGACCGTCAGCGGATCGCGCAGGTCGGGGTTGGTGAGCGAGGTCTCCACCGGCGTGGTGTAGACCAGTTCGAAACCGGGGATGGAAAATTCGGCTTGTGCACCGTTGCTCAATGCAAGCAGTGCGGCCATCGGTAAAAGAAATTTGCGCATGGGATGGAGAGGCATAAGAGTGATGTCGCGATGATCAGGCAATGTGCAGCTTGCTGTGGGCCGAGGCATGTGCCGGATGGTCGCCGTGCATGTCGATACGGCCAACGCAGGCACGCAGCATCAGTACTTTCAAGTGATCATTGATGCGTTCGATACGTTCCTGAAACATGTTGAAGAAAAACATGCCGATCACGGCGATGCCGATGCCCAGTGCCGTGGCATACAAGGCGGTGCCGATACCTTGCGATACCTGGCCCGGATCGGATACGCCGGATACGGCCAGCGCCTTGAAGGTATCGATGATGCCCAGAATGGTTCCGAGCAGACCCAGCAACGGCGCAGCCGTCACGATGGTATCGAGAATCCAGAGCCGTTCCTGTACTTCGCCGCGATTGGCGATGTAGACCGATTCACTGAAATCTTCCAGATCCTTGTCGGTGGTGAAGTGATGCTTTTCCGCCAGAATGTCGCTGACCAGTGTCAGCGGCAGGCTTTGACGCGCGGTCAGTGCCGGCGGCAGTTCGGACACATGCTGCACGGCATGGGTCATGGCGCGTTCCAGGCCTACCGCCTGGCGCAGCGTGTAGCCGAAAAACAGGCCGCGTTCGACAATCACGAACAGCGCCAGTGCGGCGCAGGCATACATCAGATAAAAAGCCACTTCGTGGAGTATTTGCATGTTCATGCTGACCTCTCTGTGCGCACGAATGCGCGTTGCTGATTGGATGGCGGCAGGCTTGCACCTGCCGCCGGGAAGTGCCGGTTGCGATCAGAAATCGGCGGTAACGGTGACACTGAAAGAGCGTGGCGCACTGACATAGAAGGTCGGTGCAGAAGCCGCCACCGGCCCGACTGCCTGGGCGTTGGTGGTGAACTGGCTACCGCTGCCCGAGTTCATGTTCAGATACTCCTTGTTGAAGATGTTGTTGACGTTCAGACGCATGGTCGGCTTCTTCAACCATGACGAGGACGGGAAGGTGTACCCGGCGCCGGTGTTGAAGACGGTGTAACCACCCAGACTGTCGTCGTTGACCAGACTCGAATAACGTTTACCGGTGTACTTGGCAGAACCGAAGACATACCAGCTGTCGCGGGCGTACTGGACACTCAGGCCGCTGAGCCAGTTGGGGGTGTCCGGAAATTCCTTGCCGGCGGTAGGCAAGGAGAACGTGCCGCTCCAAGGCATGTCGGTTTTCATCTTGGTCTTGATGTACGACAGCGAACCATACAGGCTCAGGTTGCGCGTCAGTGCATAGCCGGACTCTAGTTCGAAGCCCTTGGACGTCGAATCGCCGACGTTGTAATCGGTACGGCTGTTGGTGTCCGGATTGAAGGCAGAAGCGATCCGGTTCTTGTAATCAGTGAAGAAGACCGAGCCGGAGAATGTCAGCTTGTCGGCTGCATAGCGATAGCCGAGGTCGTAGTTCCACGCCGTTTCCTTGTCCACTGCAACACTGCGCACCTTGCCGCCGGTATACACGCCATTGACAAAAGTACCGCCGCTGATCAGGCCGAAGTAAGAGAAGTTGCCCGGCGCCTTGAAGTTTTTGGCGGCATTGAAGAATACCGATTGCGCCGATGTCAGTTGATAGCGCAGGCCGAGACTTGGCAACAGGTCGGAATACGATTTCTTGAATGCATAGTAGCCGCCGGCACTTTGGCTCGGGTAATTGGTGAAGTCGCGATCGATGCTGGAATAGCGCGCGCCGAGTTGCAGATTCAACTTGTCTTGCATCAGGCTGATGCTGTCTTGCATGAATGCCGACTTGCCGGTGCTGATCGTCAGCGTGTCGCGGTACTGGATATACGAACCGTCACGATTTTTGAGCCAGACATCGGGATTGTCCTGCCACATGTCGCTCGGATTGCCGTTGCTGTCGATGGCTGAATACGGGCCGCTTTGCTGGTGGCGGGCGCGCTCGTACCAATAGCCGAACATCAGGCGATGGTTGTCGATTTGCTGATTGAATTTCAAGGTGACGCCGGGGCGGAAGGTACGGGTGCGGCTGCCTTCGTAGGCGAGGATGGTGTCGCTGGTGTCGCCGTCACGATTGATATCGCCGGTGCCTCCGCCAAGCTGATTGCCGCCGCTGGTTTCCTTGAGCGTTTGCAATTGATTGCCGCCGGTGCCGAAGCCATACCAGAAATAAGGGCTGACATCGACGCTGGAGGTCGGGCTCAGCCGGAAGTGGGCATTCACGGTCGCCAGCCAGTTCTGGAACGGATTCAGGCTGAAACCATAGTAGCCATCCTTGGGACCGCCGATGATGTTGGCATTGGGGCCGCCGGATTCATCCTGCGCCCCCGGGCCACCGGGCAAATGCACCGGCGCCGTGGTGCCGAAATCATAGTCGCGTCCGTATTGGGCAATCTGCGCTTTGGTCAGCGAGCGATAATTGTTGTTGACCGCTTTGTTGTACATGAAGCCAGTATCAACAAAGCTGCCGCCGCCCAGATCGAGTTTGCTGTTGAAATCGATATGCTGCTTGTCGGCGCCGCCGCTGCCCTTGAATTTATCTGCCTCGGTTTTCGAATAGGAAATGAAGAACTTGAAGCGGCCATCGAACAGCTTGCCGGAATCCAGACGCACATAACCCTTGCGCAGATTGTTGGAGCCGTAGGTGAACGCGGTGCGGAAGCGTCGTTCATCTTCCGGCGTGCAGGTGGTCATGCCAATATTGCCGCCGGTGGCGCCGACGTGCGGTGCTTCGGTATCGGTCGAGCCTTGGGTGACAAACACTTCACACATGTTTTCAGGATCGGTGAATTGCTGCGGATACACGGCAAAACTACCTGAATCGTTGACCGGTGCGCCATTGACGGTAAAGCCCAACTGGTCGCTGTTGAAGCCGCGTACCCGGATGTTGCCGCCGAACAGGCCGGTGCCGTCATTGTCGTAGGTGTTGACGCCCGGCAGCAGGTTGATCATCTGGTACGGATTGCTGGTAGCGCTCTGCTTTTCCATGTAATCGCGGTTGACCGAGCTGCGCGCCTTGGCCGATTCTTCTTGCTGGATCAGGCCGGTATTGGTGCCGCCGGTGGCATCGCCTTGTACCGTGACCTTGCCAATCTCGGTGGTTTCGGCCGCGTAGGTCAGCGGACTGGCGGCGATGAACAATCCGGATATCAGTAAAGATATCCGGGATAGCTTGTATTGCATGGTCTTACTCCCTGAAAGATTTGATTTTGTAAAAAATGCGCGGCCGCCGGAACTCACCCGGCCGGAATGAATTCCAGTTCGGCGGTGAATCGATGGGTGTTTTCTCCGGCCCATGACGATTCCGGAAACCCGGAGAAATTGGAGCGATTGATGGTCTTGCGGGCGGCGTCATCGAGCAGCATCGAATTCGATGACTCTTCGATGCCGGCATCAACCAGCGCGCCGTCGCGTTTGAGGACAAACCACACGCGGACTTTTCCTTGTGGTCGTTGCAGACTGGCTTCGCGACCGGTCGGATAGCGTTTGATACTGTTCAGATGGGCACGCAGGCGGGCTACGTATTCGGCTTCGGCGTTATGCGGCCTGGCGGCTGCCGGTGCTGCTGCGGCCGCAGCCGGTGTTGGGGTGGCAGCCACCGGCGCCGCGACGACGGGTGCTTCCGGTGTTTTGGCAGCGGGCGCGGCAGCGGCGAATTCCGGATTGCTGCGCGCACTTGGCGTGACGGTACTGACGGCGGGTGTCGGCGGACGCGGCGTCGGCGGCGTGACCGGCGGCGGCGTCAGCGGTTTGATCACGGCCGGCAGCAGCGGCTTCGGTGGCGGCGGAGTGATTGGCGCCGGCACCGGTTCCGGCGCAGTGCTCACCAATGAAATCTGTACCGGAGCGTCATCATGATGTTGCTGCACCGTGGCGACGGTGCGGATACCGGCCACGATCAATGCCGCCAGCATCAGCAGCGCCGGCAGGCCGGCGGCGGTTTGACGGAATCGAAACAGCAACGGTTGTGAAACGGTCTGCGCGGCGTGCCGGGGCGCAAACTGCGGCATGAATTGTGGCGGGAGCTGAGACATGATCAGGGCTTGCGGGTAGCAATGGCGATTGATTCGAAGCCGCCTTGTTTCAACACGTCCATGACATCAACCAGGCGTTGTACTTCGACACCGCGGTCGCTGTTGACGACCACGTTGAGGAGTTCGCCGTCTTTCTTGATCTTGTGCAGGCTGGCAATCAGGCCATTGAGCGGCGTATCGGTGCCGTCGACCTGCAGCGTGTCGTGCAGGCCGATGGTGATGACGGCCTTGCTTTTCGGCTTCAGTTCCTGCGAACTGGCCGAGCTGGGCAGATGCGTTTTCAGGCCCAGCGCCGGAATCACGTTGAGGCTGATCAAAACGAAAAACACCAGCAAAAACATCATTACGTCGATCATCGGAATGATCTCGACCCGTGCTTTTCGCTTCTTGGGTTCGTCCCAACTACGCATGTCCATACTCCCGTTAAATGATTCCGAGGCAGATCAAATCTGCTTTATCGCTATAAGTTTTATAGCAGTTCGGAAGACTAACGAGGAATTGTTTCTGGCGTATTACAACGCGATCAGTGTTGCGGTTTTGGGAAAAACGACAGCAGAAGTTTGATGATGTAGACCACAATCAGAGACCCCATGAGGTCGCCGATGGACATCACGATCAGGCCGGACCAGAAGTGATAGGAGACGCCGCGAAAGACGAACCAGATCAGTTGCAGAACCGGATTGGAGAGTGCATAGAGCAGCACGCAGGTGAGCAATCTGGCCGAGGTCAGATTGGCAAGGGAACGGCGCAGATCCATTTCTTCCAGAGTGAAACGGTAGGCCAGATAAGGGGCCAGCGCCGAGATGATGGCATAGCCGGCGGTAGTCACCGGATCGTGCGGAAAAAGCCCGTAGATATTGGCTGTCAGCAGTGATCCAAACAATATTCCGAGCACGCCTGCCTCGGCAAACAGCAGGGTGCAGATGAGGCGGATGCCAGCCGGCAAGTAGACCCAAGCAATACCCTGAGTGAACTCCATATGCTCGAACAGCCAGGCATTGGCGCTGTAGAAAAGCAGATAACAGAGTGCCGTTCCTGTGGCAGTCAACAGGCTCAGGCGGAAGCGGGAGATGAAGGCTAAAAAGGGAGACATGGCGGCGCGTATGTTACCCATTTTTTTTGCCGGATGCCGGCGTTTACGAAATTGTGTGGTTAAATGTAACCGTATCGTCAGATACCACTGCGGATTGATTGCCACGGAAATTGCAGTTGGCATATTATTCGTTATTAAATAAAGAACATAGTTAAAAAATTCGCAGCTATAAATCAATACAAATAATGTAGCCATGGGAAAAGACACACGACCGGCAGATATCTATCTGCGTTTCTTGCAATTGGCGAATGCCTTGCGCGGCTTGCCGTCACTGGCCTCGCTGGATCCTCTGGAAGACCGCATTCTCGCGTTCGTGGCGCGCGCCGGACAAGCGCAGCAGCGCCTGTCGGTGCGTGACATGATGGCGCAGAGCGAACTCGGTTCGCCGGCGATGTTGCATTCGCGCCTGAAGTCGATGCGGGAAAAGGGCTGGGTAGTACTGGCTGATACGGAGGATCCGCGTCGCAAGCAAGTGGAATTGAGCCAGGCCGCCTGGCTGCATTTCGACAAATTATCCAAGTGCCTGGTGGAGGCGACGCAAGAATCCGGCAAGTAAGGAGTCACTTGTCGTTGTTGCCGTCTTCACGTTGCTCGCCATATTGACGTGCGGCCAACAGCTTGCTGCTGTCATGCCGCCGACACATGTCTGGTTTAAGCTGGCGCGTCAATTCCGTTGCACCGATTGGACAGGCTTCCGTGTTTTCCCTGAATCATTCCTGGCGCCGTCTGTTGTGCCTGTGGCTGGCCCTGTTGCCGGGCGCGGGCTGGTCAGTCGTTCACGCCGCCAATCCCGATGCCTTGTGGCAAATCACCAGTCAACAGTGCGTGCCGGCCAGCGAGGCCGGACGCGATCCGTTGCCATGCAGTCTGGTGGATCAGCAGCGCCAGTTCATCATCTTGAAAGATATTGTTGGTGTAGCGCAATATTTGTTAATCCCGACCGTGCGTATCAGCGGCATCGAAAGCCGCGATTTGCTGCTGCCGGCGGCACCCAATTACTGGGCTTACGCATGGGAGCAGCGTTTCCGCGTCAAGCGCGCGCTGGGGCGACCGTTGGCGGACGAGCAGATCGGCCTCGAGGTCAATTCAGCCGCCGCCCGCAGCCAGTTGCAATTACACATTCACATCGACTGCCTGCGCAGCGACTTGCCGGCGCTGTTGCAAACCTATGAGCATGTTGTGCCCGACACCTGGGTGCCCTTCATGCTGGAAGACCATCAATACCAGTTGATGCGGCTGACCGGCGCCGATCTCGGTGCGCGCAACCCGTTCAAGCTGGCTGCTGCCATGAGCCCGTTCGCCGCCACTGCCATGGGCGCGCAATCGCTGTTGCTGGCCGGCGCCCGCTTCAGTGACGGCAGCCACGGCTTTTACCTGCTGGCGATGCCGGTCAATTTCAATCTGGGCGAGCGCGGCAGCGCCGAAGTGTTGCTTGATCATCAATGTCGCTGAACCCCACGGGGCCGGCCTGATTCCGGGCTGATCTGCACTGCCTTGGGGCGAATATAGTTGTTTCGCCGCAATCAGGGCCGGTTAACTACCCATGGTTACAGACACATGCCCGGCTTTTCTATATCATCGCGTCCTTTGCCCGGTAGCACCCGGGGTTTCTACGAAGGAAGATTGCATGGCGAATGCTTGCGGCATGGATTTCGGCACCTCCAACTCTACGGTTGGTTGCAGCAGGCAGGGACAGGCGACCTTGCTGGCGCTGGAAGACGGCAAAATGACACTACCATCGGTGGTGTTTTTCAATGCGGATGAAAATGAATTCACCTACGGCCGGGCGGCGCTGAACACTTATTTGTCCGGCTACGAAGGGCGCCTGATGCGCTCGCTCAAGAGCTTGCTCGGTTCCGGCATGATCGATGGCCAGACCGAAGTCGGTGGCCGCGCCTTGCCGTTCCGTGAATTGCTGGTGCAATTCATCGGCGAACTCAAGCAACGCGCCGAGCGTGCCTGCGGACATGCGCTTGACAGCGTGGTGCTGGGCCGGCCGGTGTATTTTGTCGATGACAATCCGGCGGCCGATCAACTGGCGCAGGATACCTTGACCGATATCGCGCGTGCGGTCGGCTTCCGCCATATCGATTTTCAGTTTGAACCGATTGCCGCCGCTTTCGACTACGAGTCCGGCATTGATCGTGAAGAACTGGTCCTGATCGCCGATATCGGCGGCGGCACCTCGGACTTTTCCTTGCTGCGTCTGTCGCCGCAACGGGCGGCCAAAGCCGAACGGCGCGACGATATCCTGGCCACCGGCGGGGTACATATCGGCGGCACCGATTTCGATAAATATCTGAGCCTGTCCAGCGTCATGCCTTTGCTGGGTCTGGGCAGCAAGCTCAACAGCAACAGCGAAGTGCCATCCGGGTATTACTTCAACCTGGCGACCTGGCACACGATCAACCTGATTTATACGCGCAAGGCGTGGCAACAATTGCAGGATGTCTACCGCGAAGTCAGCGAACGCGAGAAATTCGGCCGGTTGCTGGATCTGGTGGAACAGCGTGCCGGCCACTGGCTGGCCTTGCAGGTAGAAGCCGGCAAGATTGCCTTGTCGGCGGATGAATCGGTCGAATTGCAACTGGATCGTTTGTCGCCACCGCAAACGCTGCAACTGGAACGCAGCGATTTCGATGCCAGCATTCAGCATCTGGTGACGACAGTAGAACTGACCGTCGGCAATTTGCTGCGCGACGCCGGCGTCCGCGCCGATGCCATCGATACCGTGTTCTTTACCGGGGGTTCCAGCGGCGTCCACTTGTTGCGACAAAAAATCGGTGCCCTGGTGCCGAATGCCCGCCAGGTGGAAGGCGATCTGTTCGGCAGCATCGGCACCGGGCTGGCGCTCGACGCCATCCGCAAATTTTCCTGATCTGAATTGACGCCTGCCGGGCTGCGACAATATGTCGCACCCGGACACGGCTGATTTCCTTGTTATTCGATAGTCACGTCCATAAAATACGGATCTCTCCGCTCTGCCCGGTCTCCGTTATTTCATGTCGCGTCGTCGCCATTCCCTGCTCATCTGGTTATGCATCCTGGCCGTCTGGCTGGGAGCCTGCATGCCTGCGGCATCGGCGTTGCAACGTGCCGCGAGTGGCGGTCAGTGGCCGGCATTGCAGGAAATTTGCAGTGTCACCGGCATGGACGCCGGCAGTGTCGCCAATGCCGGAACGGATCGCAGCAAACAGGGCAATGCCATGGATGTGTGCGGTTATTGCAGCCTGGCCGCGCATACTCCGTTACTGACCACGCCCGCGTTGGCATTGCCTGCCATGTTGCGGGTCGCGGCACCGGTACTGACATTGCCGCAGTATGTCTATTTTCCTCCGCGTCCGTTTCATGGGCGCACCCATCCGCTTGATCCTCCCCCGTTTGCCTGACTGACCGCCTGAAGTCTGCGGCGCTGCATTGCGGTGCCGGTTCGCATCATTCAATCAAAACAAGTGGGGAAACATGTTCAAGAAGTCTGTCACCGGCGCTGCGCGTCGTCGCCGTTCGTTGCCTCTGCCGCGTCTGGCAAGCATGCTGTTGCCGTGGCCATCGCTGGCGCTGCTGGCGTTGTTGCCGGTGTCGGCACTGGCCGAGGAAATCAGTGCCGCAGCGGATACGGCAGGGGTGCCGACCGTCTTCGTGAACGATAAACGCGAGCGGCAGGCGATTGATCCGAATCTGCCCGCCACCAGCGAACGCATCACGGCGCAGCAACTGGAAAACCTGAACATCATCAATACCGAAGATGCCTTGAAGTACATGCCCAACATGGCGATTCGCAAGCGTTTCATCGGCGATGAAAATTCGACTATCTCGGTGCGCGGCAACGGCACCTCGCAAACGGCACGCGGACTGGTCTATGCCGATGGCCTGTTGCTGAGCAATTTTCTGGGCAATACGCACAGCTTCCCGCCGCGCTGGTCGATGGTGTTTCCGGAAGATATCGCGCAGGTGGATGTGATTTACGGTCCGTTTTCAGCGCTGTATTCCGGCAATTCCATGGGCGCGACCGTGGCCATCACCACCAAGATGCCGACCACGCTGGAAGCCACCGTCAAGGCGCAAGTCTTCAGTCAGCAATTCGGTTTGTTCGGCGTCGACGGCAGCTTCAACGGCAACAAGAGCACGGCATCGATTGGCAACAAGATCGGCGATCTGTCGTTTCTGATCGGCGTCGATCACTTGAGCAACGCCGGCCAGCCATTTGTGTTCGCCAGCCAGGCGCGCTCCACCACGCCGGCTACCGGTGCCGCGATTCCGGTCACCGGTGCTTATCAATATACCGATGCCAATGGCGCGCCGGCCACCATCTTCGGCGTCAATGCCGAAGGTCAGGAAAAAGTGGTGCAAGACCAGTTCAAGTTCAAGGCAGTGTATGACATCACGCCGACCTTACAGGCCGGGGCCACCTTCGGCTACTGGCGGCAACGGGTGGATAACGAAACCTTCACGTTCCTGCGCGATGCCAACGGCAACCCGGTGTATTCCGGCCTGGTCAATGTCGGTGGTTATCAGTACAACCTGCCGGCCTCGTTCTTCGCGCCGGCATCCAGCGAAAGCGAAAATCAATTGTTCGGCGTCTCGCTCAAGAGCCGTCACAGCAGCGGCTGGAATTACTCGGCGATTGCTTCCTACTTTGATGTCGCCAAGAATGTATCGCGCTCGGCCAACAGCGGTCTGGCCAGCAATCGCAGCGGCAGCGCCACGTTTGGCGACGGTACCGGCTGGAAGACGCTGGACCTGCTGCTCGATTACAAACCGGAACGAATGGAAGCCGGCAGCCACTGGCCGACCTTCGGCTACCACTACGATAACTATTTCCTCAACAGCAAGACGTATAACGTCAGCGACTGGCGCAACAGCGACAGCGGCGGTTTCAATAACGCCTTCACCGGCAAGACCGAGACCCATGCCTTGTTCGCACAAGATGTATGGCAACTGAGCGAGCGCTGGAAACTGACGACCGGCCTGCGCTACGAAGACTGGCGCGCATTCGATGGCGCGCGCGCGATTGTCGGCTCAAGCCAGTCCTACGCGGATCGCAATCTGTCGTACTGGTCGCCGAAGGCGGCGTTGCAGTTCAAGGCCACGCAGGATGTGAATCTGCGTTTTTCGATTGGCCGCGCCTATCGCTTCCCGACCGTCAGCGAATTGTTTCAGGGCAGTCTGACCGGCTCCACATTGGTCAATAACGATCCCAATCTGAAACCGGAAAATGATCTGGCCAAGGAACTCAGCGCCGAATGGGCACTGCAAAAGGGTATCGTGCGCGCGTCGCTGTTCGAGGACGATGTCAAGAACACCTTGTTCAGCCAGACCAATACCACCGTGTTCCCCAACGTCACGAATATCCAGAATATCGACCGCGTCAGATCGCGCGGCATCGAAGTGGTGTACAGCGGCGAGAATATCGGACTGGAAGGACTGGATCTGAATGCCAGCATTGCCTATACCCGTTCCATCATTCTGGAAAACAGCAAGAACCCGGCGACGGTCGGCAAGAATTTCTACCGTATTCCCTTGTGGCGCGCCAATCTGGTCGGGACCTATCACGTCAGCGATCAGTTGACCGCGATGGTGGGCGGACGCTATTCCGGACGCCAATACAACACGCTGACCAATACCGACATCAATCCCGACACCTTCGGTGGCACCAGTGCGTTTCTGGTATTCGACACCAAGTTCACCTTCAAGCCGACCAAACAAACCGAAATCGGCGTCGGCATCGATAACCTGACGGATCGCCGCTATTACGTCTATTACCCGTACCCGGGCCGCACCTTCTATCTGGAAGCCAAATTCAGTCTATGAACATTTTGCTCGTGAGGACTACCTGACATGTCTGCTTCTCCTGTCGCATTTACCGCTGCCGGAACCAGCGATGACGCCATGGCGTCATCGTCGCTGAGCGCGCGCAACTACCGCATCTTATGGCGCTGGCATTTTTATGCCGCCTTGTTTGTCATGCCGTTTTTGCTGGCGCTGGCTGTCACCGGCACCATCTATGTATTCAAGCCGCAGTTTGACCGCGTCATGTATGGCGACCTGTTGTTCGTCACACCGACTGGCACCGCGCCACTCAGTTATGCGCAACAAGTGCGGATTGCCACTGATGCGGTCAGTGACCAGGCGGTGCTGACCTCGATGTCGGTATCGGCTGATCCGCGCCGCAGTACGGAAGCGGTGTTTCGTCTGCCGACGGCGGACAGCGTCAGCGTCTATATCAATCCGTATAACGGGGCCTTGCTGGGCAGCCTGAGTGTGCAGCACCGCTTCATGCAGCAAGTGCGGCAACTGCATCGCGATCTGATGCTGGGTACCGGCGGCGGATTGCTGATGGAACTCGCGGCCTGCTGGACGCTGGTCATGATTGGCACCGGTATCGCCCTGTGGTGGCCGCGCAAGGCATTTTCCGTATGGGGCAGCCTGCTGCCGCGCTGGCACTTGCGCGGCCGCGCCTGGTGGCGCGAATTGCATCTGGTGATCGGGATCTGGGTAGCAATTGGCGCCGTGTTTTTCATTCTGAGCGGATTGCCGTGGTCGAATTTCTGGGGCAAGAATTTTCAGAACCTGATCACCGCCAACTTCGGCGCCGGCAAAAAGGAGCAGGCCGCCAAAAGCGATGAACATGCCGGCCATGCAGCCGCCGCCGGGAACAAGCCCGAAGCCGGCCGCAAGGTACGCGATTTGCCGCTGGCAGAAGTTCCGTGGGGCGTGGCGGCGACCAGTGTGCCGCATTCCATGCACGAAATGCATGCGATGCATATGGCGACGCCGGCACCGCCGTTGTCGCTCAATATTGATCAGGCAGTGGCGATTGCGGCGGCGCAGGGCATGCACACTTATCAACTGGTAGTGCCGCGTCAGGATAAAGATGTCTATACCGCATCCTATGCACCCGGCACGTCTGAATTCTTGCGCTCCGATCTGGATCAGCAGCGCACGTTGCATATAGATCGTTACAGCGGCGTCATTCGCAAGGATCTGCGTTACGCCGATTTCAATCCGGTCTCCAAGATGGTGACGCTCGGCGTCGCCTTGCACATGGGCGAGTATTTTGGTCTGGTCAACCAGTTGATTTGTGCCGCGATTTCACTGTCCTTGCTGGGCCTGTGCATGACCGGTTTCGTCATGTGGTGGTGGCGCCGTCCGCGCGGCGCACTCGGCGCGCCGCAACGCGTACTTCAGGCGCCACCGTCGTTGCGTCGCTGGCAGGCGTATCTGGCTGCGCTGGGAATCCTGTTCCCGTTGATGGGCGCGACCATGCTGCTGGTATGGGGCGGCGATCGCCTGTTCTTCGGCAAGCGGACCTGAGCGACATCCGCTTCAGGTTCCTGTGCAGGGCACCGCCGTTTCATTGTCGACGGCGGCGACCGGGCTGATGGCGCGAATGCGTCGGGTGGCGATGGCGCTGATCATCTGGTCGCGGAAATGGCACACCGTTTGCGGCAGTTTTCGCGCATGCATGGATTGCACCGCGATGCTGAATCCATGCAATTCGGGCGCTTGCAATTCGATGGCAACGGCATCCATCGACGACAACATATCGTATGCCGAAAAATGATCCAGCACGGCAATCGCGCCGCAATGCTGAATGAAGGCTTTGACCGGCAGCACCGAGTCACTGACCAGCAGCGGGTTGAACATCATGCGTTCGCGCGCGAAACTGCGTTGCAGCAGTTCGGATAACATGGCATCGCCGTTGACGACGGCAAACGGGTGCAGGTACAAGTCGGCGATGCTCAGCGTAGGTCGTCCCGTCAGGGCATGACCGGCCGGTATCACTACGCTGACTGTCGACGGCTCACTATATTCCATATGATTGCTGGCAGGGCCCGGCAAGGAAATGCTCAGGCCAAGGTCGGCATTGCCGTCTTCCACCATTTGCGAAACATGGACTGCCTTGCCGATGCAGATATCAAATCTGGAGTCCGGATTGGCGTTCATGAACGTGCGTATCGCCTGCGGCAGAAAATGCGAGGCAAATTCTTCGGTGCTGGCAATTTTGATCAGGCCGGAGCCGGCACCGACGGCAGCGTTGATCTGGTCGATCAAGGCACTCTCGCGTTGAAACAGATCGATAGTGAAATCTGCCAGTATCTTGCCGGGCTCGCTGAGGGTCATGCCTTGCGGTCCGCGATTGAACAATGAGGCGCCGAGCATTTCTTCCAGATTGGATATCTGCCGGCTGATGGCCGAAGTAGCGATATGCAGGCTCGATGCTGCCGCGCGCAGACTGCCGGTGCGCGCCACTTCAAAGAAATAACGCAGTATGGAGGAGGAAATTTTCTTTTGCATATCGATCCGTTATTCTTGTCCCGATCATGATCGGGGTGTCTCTGTCTGAAGTGATAACGCCGGCAACAACAGATTTCTTGTCATGCCGTGATGCCGCGGCCGGCGTTAACGTATTTTTGTCGATACAGAAAATGGAAATGATGCGGCCTGGATGAGCAGATGCAGTGTCAGAAATATCCGGCCTGCGCTGTTATCTGCAGACGCTGCTGCCGGCCGTGAAAAGAGTGACGCGGACGTCGTGCGGGAAATCCGCGGGCGCTTGCTGATGAGCTGTGGTTTGCATAGCGGTCGGCTGCCTTGCGTAGTTCGTGTTGCCATCGGATTGCTGCGCTGATGTAGTAGTCCGAAACATGTCTCCGTTCTGGTGCCAATTATTTATTAGCATTGCTGCTTTTGGTCAGTATTTCAGAAAAAAAAGCGATGTCTCAATTTGTTTTGAGATGCGGCTCGTTTTGTTTTTGGCGCGCGGTACGTCGTACCTGCCTGGTGCCTTGTGCACATCCAAGGGACGCCGGCATTGCATTAATTTTTCTTGCGCGTCACGGATATATTGGTTTGTCCCGGGCTCTTCAATATGTTGTAAATCAGATTTTTCGGGGCAAAGAAATTTCTCGCCGGAACTTGACTCTTCCTCTTTCCGATATTGTCGTTCCCGGCTGTGCCACTGCGGCGCACGGTTTTCATTTCGGATGCCAGACTTTTACCGGCTTGCTCAAGCAACGGCCGCAATTTCAGAAAAAGCATGGCAACCGCGGCGGGCGTGTTGCGGTTCACCGCTTGCGATGTCAATGACGGTATCGGGTCATTGCCGACGGTCGTTACCTGTGATGCGTCATCGGGCTTGCTCCTCACGGCCTGCTCCTTCACCACGGTTGGTCAGAAAAATCATGCCGGCAGAATCACATGACCATCAAACATCCTTCGATCTGAGGATGTGTTGTTTGCTTCCATGAAAGCGAACAGCGGACGGGTGATGTCCGTGTTTCGTTTCTGCGCAATCACGGTAATGAGCATATCCATTTATGGAACCAACGCGGTGTTGTGAAATGAAATATTGTGAAAATATTTCATCGTCCGTAATTCGCAACATCTTTTTCTGCTGCCGGGGCTGAAAAAAATCGCGGGATGACGCATGAAATTCAAGCTGCCGGAGACGAAAATCATCTCGTCAATTTGTGTGGGCGGAACGCACGGCAGGGAAAAAATTTCCAGTGATAAAACAGGCAAGGTGTTGTTCTAAAAATTGATATGGAGGAAAAAAATCATAGTCCGTAGAATTTATTCATCGCAGGAGAGGACCGAATAAATACGACATTCAGAGACGGCGCTGTTGGCGTCAACTGAATTGCACGTGGCGATGCCGGGGGGCGGGAAGGGAACTGGTCAGCGTGACCGGTAGCTTTTCATCTGCCTGATTTTCATCATGTCAGGGGAGCGCGGATCGTGAGAAAGCAGACGACGGCCAGTGATCGTCTTTCAGTCGCAGCGCCGCTGCAGACGCCTGATGCCAACATGTATCTGGTGGTGCGCAACGGACTGCATGCCGGGGCCCGGGTACTGATACCGGAAACACAGTGGCTGGTGTTGGGCAATGGCGCCAACGCTGATATCGCCTTACTCGACGATGGTATCCGCAGCCAACATGTCTTGCTCAAGAGGCAGGCCGATGTGGTGCTCATGACAGCGCTCAGCGGAGCAGTACACATATTTGATGTGGTGGCCGGCACAGGACGACGCTACCGATTGCCGGACGGTACGTTGTTGTTGCTGGCGGGAGTGGAGTGTTTCATCGGCACATTACCGGTGCGACAGCGGCAAAGCTTGCGTGCGCAGCGGATTCATCTGTTACGCCGGGCACCGCTGCGCCTGCTGCGGCTGGAATGGAATCGCTTATCTGCGCCGCGCAAGTGGATTGCGCTCATGGCGACGGCGCTGTTGCTGCTGATTGCGGCGCTGACGCTGGCCCTGCCTCGTTCGGGAGCACCGTGGGAGATGCCGGCATCCAGTCGTTATCCGGACCACAACGACGGCCATCGGCCGGGACCCGGTGCGGTGCTTGCGGCGGGCATCATGTTACGTCCCGGCAGATGCAACGCGGATTCCCGGCCCGAGGTCGGTAGCGGTATTTTTCAGATCACCACATAGGGAACAGCCAATGACCACTGCATGGATGAACCGAAGTGCCCTGGCACAAATATTGGGCCGGCAGTTGCTGGAGCGGCGGCTGGCGGGAGCCGGCGGTCATGCGTTCGGCCTGCGGCTGACGCAACAACTGCGGACCGGATATCTGTCGCATGCCCGCTTGTGCGACGGCGCGGGAGAAGATGCCGTGGCGCTGCGTTTTCATCATGCGATGCAAGCGTGTTACCAGCTCGCTGCGCAAGTCATGCGACAGGCTTATCCGCATCTTGAGACGCCGGCAACCCGTTTCGTGGCCGACAAGGTGACCGATAGCGCGATCAATAGCGCAGCCGATACCGAGGTCGCAGAGTCGTTGTCGGCCGGGGCCATGGTTTGCCCGGAAGAATTGATCGAGTTGGGGCACCTGGCGCGGGTACGCAATTTTTTGCCTGCATCGGAACAGATTTTTGAGATGCTGATCAGCATGTTTCCGGAATCAGTGCCGGCGCACATGGGATCAGGCATGTTGCGTCTGGATCAGGGGCTTTATCCGGCGGCGCAGGTATCGTTTGAGACAGCTTGCTGGCTGGCACCGGATGAAGGTATGGCGCATATCTGGCTGGGTCTGGTGCTGCTGATGCGGGAACGGCCGCAGCAGGCAGCGGAAGTGATCAGTCGGGCGTTACAGGCGCAACACCTGACACCTGAAGTGCTGGTAGCAAAAAGTTTGCTGGATTTACCTGTGCTGGCACCCTTTTCGCGACAGCGCCGGGCGCACCGGCTCGCTGCTGGCGGCAGTATCACGACCACAGGCGGACGATCAGCGCGAGGACGCCATGAATTCTGCACCTGATCTCAGTGCCGATGGCCGGCGGTTCTGGGCGCCGGGGGCAGCCGGTGACGTCGCGCTCCGGCGCTGGTTGTTTTTGCCGGCAATCGACGCCGATGCGTCGTGGTTGCGGAACGGCGAACCGCCTGCCGGCAGGCGCATGCTGCGACAGGCGAGTGCGGCCTTGTTTTGCGAAAACAAAGTTTGTCTGCCATGGCTGCCGGTGGATACCAGTGTCATCCGCTGGCTGATGCAACCGCAATCTGCAATCGAGCGCAGTCTTTGTCTGCTGAGTGCACTGTTGCTGCGCGAGAAAGTGTTGCTGAACGTGGCCGGGCCGCAGCACGATGCACTGGTACAGCGCATCGGCTGGGATGGCATGCAAACGGTGGCGTCGCATGCAGGCAGTGCAGATCAATCCCGGACGCTGCTGCAAATCGGTTTGCCGCCGCCGGACTGGTGTCAGCGCCAGTCCGCAGCCTGGCCCGGCATGGCCTTGATGGCAGCCACGCTGAGCGCGATGGATCCGGGTCTGGTCAGCCGCTTTCTGCTGCGCTTGCCGCGCGACTGGCAAAGTGCGCAATACCGCGTGCTTCAGGCGCAGTTGAACGATAGCCCGTGGTGCCAGGTGGCCGCCGATATCGCCATGATCAGATCAGACATGCAGGGGAGACAAGATGACCATTTTGCAATTCGGTAACTGGCGTTTGCACAACGGTCCCGTCATGGCGGCGCAAGTGCTGGAGGGCGTGCGCGAGCTGGCGGGGTTGCAAGAACAACTGGAGCGGGAGTATCGCCACAAACGGCATGAACTGGAAGCCACATTGCAGGCCGAGCGTGTCGCTGCGGTGGCGCGCGGCTATGAAGACGGCAAAGCCGGTGCGACTCAGGAGCTGGCGCAACTGGCTGCCTTCCGCATGTTGATCTGGCAACGTTTTGAACAAGATGTGCTGGAAGCGGTGATGCGCGGTTTGCAGCAGGTACTGGACGCGATCCCCTCTGCGGATTTGTTGCAGGCGCAGATTCGCAGCAGCCTGCAAGCGGCGGGTCAGGAGGGACTGTTGCGTATTCATGTCGCTCCCGGGCAACTGCCCCACGCCGAATCGTTACTGGCAGAAATCGCGCAGCAGTTGCCGGGCAGTATTTGCGAGGTACAAGCCAATGCCGCGCTGCGAGCGCAAGACTGCCTGGTCGAAAGTAGCTGCGGCATCATTGACGGCAGTTTGTCGGTGCAGTTGCAGGCGATTCGTCTCGGGATTGTCGCGGCCTGTGAAAAACACTGCGTCGTTAATCTCCAGGGGAGCATTTCATGAATGCGCTGCCATTGGCGTGGCCGGCATTGCCGGTCATGCCGGTACAAATTGCACGCATGCGCAACAGCCTGGCATTTGCCGGCCTGCGTCAGGTAACCCCGGTGCTGGATGGCGTGCCCTATGCCATTTCGGAGGCGGCGCCGCTGGCATCCTATCCTCTGACATTGTTTATCGATACGGCTGCCGGCCCTTGTCTGATGGCGTTGGATGCAGGCATGCTGGCGCCGGAACTGTCGGCGCAGGTATTGCGCGCTGTCGCCGTCAAGGATGGCGGTGATATCGACGGCATTGCGGATTGGCTGTTTGCGCCCTGGCTGGATGCACTGGAGGCCGCGCTGGGCGTATCGATGCATATCAATCAGGTGCTGTTCGACGCTCCCGCGCCGGTGCACAGCGTTGCCATTCAGTTGCGCGACCCGGCCGGACGCACCGGGAGCGTGGCGTTCAGCGGCGCACCGTTCGCGGCACTGGCACGTCATGAAAGCGCCAATCGCCGGCAGATCCTGACGATCCTGAGTACCTTGCCGCTGAGCGCGACATGGAAAATCGGTGCTACCGGTTTGCGGCTGGCCGATCTGGTGACATTGCAACCGCACGCGGTAGTGTTTCCGGACAGCCGCAAGCTGGTTTGTTCTTTTACCACCCTGACCGGCGCGCTGCATTTGCTGGGGCATTTGCAGGGCCAACTGTTCACGGTTCACACCACGGAGATCATCGACATGCAATCCTGTCAGGAGAGTGATGACGAAGGACTGGTGGCGCTGGAAAATCTCAGCGCCGAAATTGATATCGTGCTGGAGCGGGTCGTCATGCCCTTGTCCCAGGTGGCGACGCTGGCCAGTGGATCGGTGCTGCCGCTGACGCAACTGAGTACCGGTCGCAACGTGACGTTGTATTGTCGCAGTCTGCCTTTTGCGCGCGGCGAGATTGTAGTGGTAGGACAGCGTCTGGGCATTTTGCTGTTGGAAAAAGTCAATTTCGGCGTGGCATCGGAAGCGCCGCGCGCGATCGCGGAAGTGCCGCCACGACGCCGGCGTGACGACTGATCAAGCGGCACCCGGGCTGCCTTGCAGCGGCCGATACGGAAGACGGCCGGCGTGCTTCTGATGCGAGCGTTGGCTGACACCGGCAATATTGGGCAGGAACAAAAATGAGTGCGAGGCTGAGAAAACGCTTAACCCCATGGCAGCAATCACGGCTGGTGTATGAGTTGAGTTACCGTCGTCAGCATCTGGTGCTGACCACGGCCGCAGCGCAGTTGCGCCAGACCGAACAACGGGTTGCCGCCATGCAGGAAGAACTTGAGAAGAGCGCCCGCGCCATCAGTTGCGAGCAACAGTGCATGCGCGATTCCGACCTGCTGCGACCAGCCTCCATGGCACAGCATCGCAACGCCATCATCGTACAGCATCGTCATCGCCGCAACTTGTTGCGACTGCTGCAGCAACAACGTGAAGCCTTGATCTTGCACCGGATTACCTTCGAGAATGCACAAAAAAAACTCCACACCATCCGGACTCAGCTGGATGATGTGGAGAATCAATTGAAACGGCTTGGAGAGGGATATGCAGAAGACGCTAAGGTTCTCGACCGGTAGCGCAGGCTGTCAAGTCATCGTGACTGCGCCATGGCGACCGGCGTAGCGGCAATGTTGCCGGCCGGCAGATGCCAGCCGCCGCCAAGCGCCCGAATCAGATCTACCGTGGAGCGTGCCCGTTCACCATCGAGTTGAACCGCTGCGCGCTGCTGTTGCAGCACGGTGCGGTCGGCGTCGATGACGTTGAGAAAGCTGACCGATCCTTCCCGATATTGCACATGCGACAGTTTGGCGGCACGGCCGGATGCTTGCACGGCGTCGTCCTGGGCTTTGGTCTGGTCGCCCAGAATGCGCAGGCTGGCGAGATTGTCTTCGACTTCGCGGAATGCCGTCAGCACGGTCTGGCGATAGTTGGCGACATCTTCGTCGTAGACTGCACGGGCCCGATTGACACCGGCCTCGCGGCGGCCGCCGTCGAAGATCGGCAGCGACAATGCAGTGCCGACCAATGGTCCGAGCAAGAAGGTGCGGCTGGACCAGTTGAACAGATCGCCGAGCTTGGCCGATTCATAACCGAGGCCGCCGGTCAGGTCCAGACGTGGAAACCACGCGGCGCGGGCGACGCCGACGCGGGCATTGGCCGCCGCCATGGCGCGTTCGGCAGCAGCGATGTCGGGACGCCGCTCCAGCAAGGCCGACGGCAAGCCGGCGGGAATGCTGATCGACAATCGCGTCAGCGGTTGCGGCGCGAACGACAGTTCAGCCGGGGTCTTGCCCAGCAGGATGGCCAGCGCATGTTCTGCATTGGCGCGCTGACGGGCGATGCCGAACGATTCCGATTGCGCCGATGCCAGTTCCGATTTGGCGCGGGCGACATCGACTTCGCTGATGTCGCCTTCGTCGAAGCGGCGCTGCACCAGCTTCAGTGATTGCGCACGCAGTTCGACCGTGCCGCTGTACAGTTCTTGCTCGGCATCCAGTTTGCGCAACAGGAAATATTGTTGCGCGACGTCGGCTTGCAGCGCCAGTTGCACTGAATGGAACAGGGCTTCGCTGCGTTCGGCGTCGGCGCTGGCGGCATCAACCGTAGAAGCGACGCGACCGAACAAATCGGCTTCATAGGACACGCCGAGTTGCGCCCGCCACAGGGTGGTGGGTGACGTATTGGCATCGGCCGGCAAACCTTGCGAGGCCGGTGACGGACGCTGGCGGGTGGCGCCGAAGCCGGCGTCGATCTGCGGGAACAGACCGGAGCGGGCATCCTGGCGCAGGGCGCGCGACTGGCTCAGACGTGCGGCGGCGGCCTTCAGGTTCTGATTGGCTTCCAGCGCCTGTACTTCCAGCGCATTCAAGCCTTCATCGTTGAAGATCTTCCACCATTCGCCGCGTGCCATGTCTTCTGCCGGTTGCGCCGTCTTCCAGTCGGAAGCGGCTTTTTCATCGGCCGCTTCCTTGTAGGTGGCCGGGGTGCTGACAGCCGGCCGTTCGTAGGTCGGCGCGACCGAGCAACCGGCCAGCACCAGCATGGCTACCAGCAGGGCCGAGCCCAGCATGGCGGTGTGGGCGGGCCGGCGCAACTTGCCGCGCAGCCCTCCGAGATTGTTGAATGTCAATGCGTTCATTTCATTTTCCTTTGATCATTAGCGGCCGTCATGCGCATCAGCGGCTGCGACATGCGTACCTGCAGTCAGCGGCGCTTCATGCTTGTGCGCGGTGTGCAGTTTCTTGCCGCCGCCGATGCTACGCAGCAGCACATAGAACACCGGTGTCAGGAACAGGCCGAACAGCGTCACGCCGAGCATGCCGAAGAACACGGCGATACCCATTGCCTGCCGCATTTCGGAACCGGCCCCGCTCGATACCACCAGTGGCACCACGCCCATGATGAAAGCAATCGAGGTCATCAAGATCGGGCGCAGACGCAGACGGCTGGCGTCGATCGCGGCACGGACGATGCTGCTGCCTTGCAGTTCCAGTTCACGGGCGAATTCGACGATCAGGATCGCGTTCTTCGCTGACAGACCCACCAGTACCATCAGACCAATCTGGGTGAAGATGTTGTTATCGCCCTTGGTCAGCCAGACGCCGGTCAGGGCCGCCAGGATGCTCATCGGTACGATCAGGATCACCGCCAGCGGCAAGGTCAGGCTTTCATACAACGCTGCCAGCACCAGGAACACCAGCAACACGCTGATCGGGAATACCCAGACCCCGGCGTTACCCGCCAGAATCTTTTGATAGGTCAGATCGGTCCATTCGAAACGCACACCGCGCGGCAAGGTTGCTGCAGCGACGCGTTCCGCTGCTTTTTCTGCCTGATCCGACGAGTAACCCGGAGCCGGGCCGCCGTTGATGTCGGCAGCGGTGAAGCCGTTATAGCGCACCACCATTTCCGGACCGAAGGTCTGGCTGACCTTGACCACGGATGACAACGGCACCATGTCGCCGGCGGCATTGCGGGTTTTCAGTTGGAGGATGTCATCGGCCTTGGCGCGGAATGGCGCATCAGCCTGAGCCCGTACCTGATACACACGGCCGAAACGGTTGAAGTCGTTGACGTACAGCGAACCCAGATAGATTTGCATGGTGTTGAATACGTCGGTCACGGGAATGCCGAGTTGCTTGGCTTTCACACGGTCGAGGGCGACATCCAGTTGCGGCACGTTGATCTGATAGCTGGAGAACATCGGGCCCAGCGCCGGTTCTTTCTGTGCCGCTTTCATGAAGGCTTGCGCGGCCGCATCCAGTTCGGCATAGCCGACGGCGCCGTGATCTTCAATCTGCATCTTGAAACCGCCGAGCGTACCGAGACCCATCACCGGTGGCGGCGGGAACACGGCGATGAAGCCTTCCTTGATCGATGCGAATTTCTTGTTGAGTTCACCGGCGATGGCATTACCCGACAATTCCTTGGTGCGGCGTTCTTCGAACGGTTTGAGCGTGACGAAGACGATGCCGGCGCTGGAGCTGTTGGTGAAGCCATTGATCGACAGACCCGGGAAGGCAATCGCACTTTGTACGCCAGGCTGCTTGAGGGCGATGTCGGTCATTTTGCGGATCACGTCTTCGGTACGGTCAATCGAGGCACCGTTCGGCAATTGCGTGAAGCTGACCAGATATTGCTTGTCCTGACCTGGCACGAAGCCGCCCGGCACCAGATAGCCGATCCCGACAGTCGCCGCCAGCAGCACGGCATACACGCCCATCACCGAAGCCTTGCGCGAAATCACGCCGGTGACACCCTTGCCATAGGCAGTCGAGGCGCGGTTGAAGAAACGGTTGAAGCGGACGAAGAAACCACCGAGGAAGCGGTCCATCATGCGTGTCAGCCAATCCGGTTTGGCATCATGGCCTTTGAGCAGCAAGGCAGCCAGTGCCGGCGACAAGGTCAGCGAATTGAATGCCGAAATCACGGTGGAAATCGCAATCGTCATCGCAAACTGTTTGTAGAACTGACCGGTCAGGCCCGTCATGAAGGCCAGCGGAACGAACACCGCCACCAGCGTCAGCGCGATCGCAATGATCGGCCCGCTGACTTCTTGCATGGCGCGATAGGTCGCCTCGCGCGGCGTCAATCCGGCGGAAATATTGCGTTCGACGTTCTCCACCACCACAATGGCATCGTCGACCACAATCCCGATAGCGAGCACCATGCCGAACAGCGACAGGGCATTGATGGAATAGCCGAAGCCGAGCAACAGCGAGAAGGTACCGACAATCGACACTGGCACTGCCAGCAAGGGAATGATGGAAGCACGCCAGGTTTGCAGGAAGATGATGACCACGATCACCACCAGCGCAATCGCTTCCAGCAAGGTGTGAATCACGGCCTCGATACTGGCGCGCACGAACTGGGTCGGGTCATATTCGATGCGGTATTCAATCGAGGATGGGAAGTCTTTCGACAAGTCCTTCATCGCCGCGCGTACCTGATCGGAAATTTCCAGCGCATTGGCGCCGGGCGCCTGGAAGATCGGAATCGCTACTGCCTGCTTGTTGTCCAGCAGTGAACGCAAGCCATATTCGGAAGCCGCCAGTTCTACCCGGGCGACGTCACCGAGTTTGGTGATGCCACCATCCGGCGAACTTTTCAGAATGATGTCGCGGAATTCACCTTCGGTCTTCAGACGGCCCTGAGCATTGACCGACAATTGCATCGGCACTTCAGGCGAATTGGGCGATGCACCGATCACACCGGCGGCGACTTGCACGTTTTGTTCACGGATGGCTTTGACGACATCGCTGGCGGTCAGGCCGCGCTGCGCCACTTTTTGCGGATCGAGCCAGACGCGCATGGCGTAATTGCCCGAACCGAACAGGCCGACTTCACCCACACCCTGAATCCGTGCCAGCCGGTCCTTGATGTTGAGCACTGCGTAGTTGCGCAGGTACGTCATGTCGTAGCGGTCGTCGGGCGAGATCAGATGCACCACCATGGTCAGCGTCGGTGAACTCTTGATGGTGGTCACGCCGAGACGTTGCACATCTTCCGGCAAACGCGGCAACGCTTGCGAGACGCGGTTTTGCACCAGTTGCTGGGCCTTGTCCGGATCAACGCCGAGACGGAAGTTGACCGTGATGGTCAGATTGCCGTCGCTGTTGGCTTGCGACTGCATGTATAGCATGTTTTCCACGCCGTTGATCTGCTCTTCCAGTGGCGAGGCCACGGTTTCGGCGATGACCTTGGGATTGGCGCCGGGATACTGCGCGCGCACTACCACCGATGGCGGCACCACTTCCGGATATTCGGAAATGGGTAACTGAAACATGGCCAACACCCCGGCCAGTAACAGCAATATCGATAACACGCCGGCAAAAATCGGGCGGTCGATAAAGAATTTTGAAATATTCATGGGAGTTTCCCGTTAATGATCTTTTATGGCTTGAGGTAGTTGATCAAGCCTTCTTTGCTGCCGGGTTGGCAGTGGCAACCTTGGTCATCGGCACCACGTTCGGGGCGACGCTGTCACCCGGACGGATCCGTTGCAGGCCGTTGACGACGATGCGTTCACCGCTCTTGAGACCGCTTTCAATGACGCGCAAGCCATCCTGATTGGCACCGACGCGCACTTCGCGATAGGTAGCGTGGTTGGTCTTGTCGAGCACCAGGACGAAACGCTTGTCCTGATCGGTGCCGATGGCTTTTTCATCGATCAGCAAGGCATCGCGCGGGGCGCCGCCACCGAGACGGATGCGCGCATACAAACCGGGGATCAGTTGACCATCGGCATTGTCGAACACGGCGCGCACGCGGATGGTGCCGGACGAGGAATCGAGACGATTGTCGACCGAACCGACCTTGCCTTCACGCGAGTAAGCATCTTCGTTGGCCAGGCCGAGGTAGACCGGCACTTGTGAACCCTTGGCGCGGGCCGGATTGACGAACTTGAGGAAGCTTTGCTCATCGACGTCGAACGAAGCGTAAATCTTCGATACCGATACCAGTGTGCTCAGCGGCGGCGTGCTGGAACCGACCGAGACGATGTTGCCGACGGTGACTTCCGCGCGCGAAATACGACCGGATACCGGCGCGGTGATTTGCGTGTATTCCAGGTTCAGTTTGGCCGAGCGCAGCGCCGCTTGTGCTGCCTGTACATTGGCGGCGGCTTCGCGCGAAGCGTTTTGCTTTTCTTCAAAATCGCGCCGCGCGATGGCATTGTCGGCCAGCAAACGCTGACCACGGGCGACATCCGAAGCGGTATAGGCGGCCCGCGCTTCGGCGCCGGCCAGTTGCGCCTGCGTGCGCGCTACTTCGGCCGCATAGGGACGCGGATCGATGGTAAACAGCACATCGCCTTTCTTGACCAGTGCGCCATCCTTGAAGTGCACGGCGGTCATGGTGCCGGACACCAGCGGCCGGATTTCGACGCGGTCCACCGCTTCCAGGCGACCGGAATATTGCTGCCAGTCGATGATTTGCTTGCTGACCACTTCGGCCACGTCAACGCTGGCGGCTTGCGGTGCTTGCTGGGCATTGGCGGTGGAGTCGACGCCGATGGCCGACAAGGTGCCGGCGACCGCGATGGCGATAACGGCGAACACTGCCGCGGTGATGGTATAGCGGTTACGGAAAGTGAATTTATTGGACATGACGGACCTCATTAAGAAGGTTGGAAGACAAGGTTTGATGGGCCTGCACTGGCGACGCTGAAGCGGCGGCGCAGGAATTCGACGATTTCTTTGAGCAGCGGAATATGGGTACGCAGGGCGCCGTGGGTAATGCCGGCAAAGCGCGCAACCTGGGTGTGGACGCCGGCCAGAATCAGCGAGGCGGCATATTTTTCGGCTTCGTTATGTAGTACATCGCAGCCGGCAGTGGCGATGAAGGCCGATGGCAATCCCGCCAGCCGGCTGGCTTCCATTGGCGCCGCATAGGGATGCAGGCGTTGCATGGTTTGCGGCAAATACTGGCGATAACTGTCGGCACATTCGCGCGCGGTCATGTCCGAGTTCAGGCGCTTGGCGTCGCCCAGCAGCGTCATGCTCGGGTCCAGCATGGGGCTGATCAGTACTTGCGCCGCAAACGGCATGGCGCAGCGGTCACGCGTGATCATGGTCAGGCTGGCGGCCAGATTGCCACCGGCATCGTCGCCCGCGACCGCGATGCGGGTCGGGTCGATATGCAGGTGGCCGGCATGTTTCACGGCCCAGCATGCGGCGGCATAAGCATCTTCCGGCGCTGCCGGAAACGGCTTGGCGGGCGCCAGCGCGTAGGCCACCGACAATACTGCGGCGTGGCTGTGGCGCGAAATGTATTGCGCTTGCAGTTCGGCGTCGTCGAGATTGCCGGCCACGAAACCGCCGCCGTGAAAGTACAGCACCAGCGGCAGCAGGGCGCCGGCTTTGCTGGTGCCGGCCGGTTGATAGAGGCGTACGGGAATGTCGCCGAGCGGGCCGGGAACGGCAAAATTGCTGACGTTGCTGGCTTCGTTCACAGGTTTTTCTTGATGGGCTTGCATGATGTGCTGGCGGCGATCAACGCCGGATTCGCTAAGTTGAAGCGGATTGTGCGGCACAGCATGGGACCGGATAAAGACATCAAAACCAACAACACTAGTCGTCCTGCTCGAACAATCGGCGTAAAATAGCCGAATTAGTTTGGGTGAAATCGATGCCTGAGCAAGGCCATCGCGCCTTTCCCGGGTTTTCAAATAGCCGGACCGAAGCCGGGAAAAGCCTGCCGATGGCACTAAAAGATGGCAAATTGGCAGAAAAAAATGCGTTTTTGCCACTGTTGCAAAACAATCGCCGCTGGCGATTTGCGTCAATCCGATGACCAGATGGTCGTGGACAGGGAGAATCAAATGGATCGTTTTCAGGCAATGCAGGTTTTCACCGCAGTGGTCGACGCCAACAGCTTTACGCGCGCCGCCGACAATCTCAACTTGCCACGCACTACGGTGACGACGATCGTGCAGGGGCTGGAAAGTCTGTTGCAGGTACGCCTGCTCAACCGCACCACGCGTCGCATCAGTCTGACGCCCGACGGCGCCGCGTATTACGAGCGCTGCGTGCGCATCCTGGCCGAAGTGGACGAAACCGAAGCCTCGTTTCGCAATGTCACGCGCGGTCCGCAAGGACGCCTGCGGATTGACGTGCCGGCTTCGATCGGACGCCTGTTGCTGCTGCCGCACCTGTGCGATTTCTATACCAAGTACCCCGACATCGAACTGGTCATGGGCATGAGCGACCGCCCGGTCGATATGGTGCAAGAGGCGGTCGACTGCGTGATCCGCGTCGGCGATCTGCAGGATTCCAGCATGGTGGCGCGCCGCATCGGCACTTTTCAGTCGGTCACCTGCGGTTCGCCGACGTATTTCGAGCGTCACGGCATGCCGCACACCATCGCCGATCTGCAAGATCACAAATCGGTGCATTATTTTTCCAGCCGTACCGGCCGCACCATCGACTGGGATTTCCTGGTGGATGGCGTCAGTACCGAAGTGAAGATGGCCGGCAAGTTGTCGGTCAACGATGGCGATGCCTACGTCGCCTGCGCGCTGCAAGGTTTTGGTCTGGTGCAGGCGCCGATGTACATGATCCTGCCGTACCTGGAAGATGGCCAACTGGTCGAAGTGCTGTCGGAATGGAAACCGGTGCCGATGCCGATTTCGGTGGTGTATCTGCACAATCGCCACTTGTCGCCCAAGGTGCGCGCGTTTGTCGACTGGGTGGCCGAACTGTTCGCTACTTGTCCGTTGCAAAAAGGCTGTCAGATGGATATCGGCGACGACCTCCAGGAATGCCGCTTCGCCACTACCGCCGAAAGCAATACCATTCGCGCTGTCATCGAACAGCACAACATCGCCGAAAACGTATTCTGAATACGTGTTCGTTGCGACATGCAGCGGCGCGCCCGGTTGCGGGCGGGTCGCTGTTTTCATTTGTGCGTGTGGTTGCATGGGCGCGCTTCCTGTTCGGGTTCGGTGCAAAGTCGGGGCGGCCACGCCGCTGCGGGATAAGCGCAACGAACGCGGCTGCCGGCGAGGCCGGCGGTCATCAAATCTGGAAAAGTCAGTGGCTACGCGATGCGAATGTCGCAGCAGTTGCCGGCGGTGTCGTGATGCCCTGTCTTTGGCTGTGGATCGCTACGGGGATCGACGGACAGTCTGCAGTTCGTGTGTCATGGGTTGGATGAGATTATGCGCGCAGTGCAGCAATTTCCACTTGCTGAAAGCTGTCAATTTTTTGCCTGATTCTCCGATTCATCGGGTAATCAGGCATTTTTCTTCCCGCGGGTGACGAATCGAACCTGTACGGTCGCACTTGATCGCGACGGTAATTTTTTCTGCCGGTATTGGTTGTCGGGAACGCGAGCCGAATCCTGATAGCGGTTGTGCGGCAATAGTATCGGGCCTTTGCAGAGGGTGTGCATGCACCGTTGCGAACGGCAATGGCTGCGAGTGCGGATGCTCTGGTTGCATGCCGGATCAGCGGCAATCACGCCGCTGGACCCGGTCGGGATACCTGATTCTCTTGATTTATTGCCTGATTCTCCGCGAGTGAGCGCTGGAGATTCAGGCAAGCAGCAAATCAGGAGTAAGCTGCAGGCTTCCACCCGCCATCCGGAATCATTATGGATCTGAATGACACTCCCCGCTACGCTGCGGCCGACACGCCGCCGCCATCTTTGCCTGCCACACCCGCTCAGGACGATGCCGATGCGCGCCTGGTCATGGCGCAGCGCGAGCTGGTGACCTTGATAGCGCGTCTGACGGAAGGCATCGAAGGGTCACTGGAGACCGGCATCGAAGGCGTGGCGGTGCATCGCATCGCCAATCCTTCCGGTCCCAAGCATGCGGTGCAGAAACCGGCCTTTGCAGTCATCGCGCAAGGTTCCAAGCGCTTGTTTGTCGGCGACGACATCTATGATTACGATCCCATGCACTATCTGGTGTCGTCAGTGGATTTGCCGATGGTCGGCAAGGTGATGACCAGTTGCGCCGAGCAACCTTATCTCGGCCTGCGCATGGATCTCGATACCAAGGAGATCGGCGCACTGATTGGTGATGAAAGTCTGCCGCAGGGCATTTCTTCGGATGCCTCGCGCGGCCTGTTCGTCAACCGTCTCAATGCCACTCTGCTCGATGCCGTGCTGCGGTTGTTGCGCTTGCTGGAAACGCCGCGCGATATTCCGATCATGGCGCCGATGATCAAGCGCGAGATCTTGTATCGCCTGCTGATGAACGGGCAGGGCGCCCTGCTGCGCCAGACCGCACTGCAAGACAGTCAGATGAATCGCATTGCCAAGGCCATCCGGCTGATGAAGGAAAATTTCGTGCAGCCGTTGCGGGTCGATGCGATTGCCCGCGATGTGCACATGAGCGTGTCGTCGCTGCATCATCATTTCAAGGTGGTGACGGCGATGAGCCCGCTGCAATATCAAAAGAACCTGCGGTTGCAGGAAGCACGTCGTTTGATTCTGGCCGATGACATCAGTGTCGCGATTGCGGCGCAGACGGTGGGTTATGAAAGTTCGTCGCAGTTCAGCCGCGAATACAGCCGCATGTTCGGCGCACCGCCGCTGCGTGACAAGCGCCGCTGGCAAGAGGAAGAAGCACCGTTGCTGTAATTGCCGCCGGCAGCGCGATGTGACACAAGGCGCTAGAATCTGCGGTCAGCCTTCATTCATTACAACGGAGATACACCATGCAATACCGACGCCTCGGCAAAAGCAATCTCAACGTCTCGGCCTTGTGCCTGGGCACCATGATGTTCGGTGATCAGACCGATACCGCCGAGGCGTCCCGCATCGTCGCTTCGGCGCGTGAACATGGGGTCAATTTCATTGATACCGCCGATGTCTATACCAAGGGCCGCTCGGAAGAAATCGTCGGTGAATTGTTGCAAGGGCAGCGCCACGATTGGATATTGGCGACCAAATTGGGCAATGCCATGAGCCCGGCGCCGAACCATTCGCACTATTCGCGGCACTGGATCATGGCGGAAGTCGAGCATAGCCTGAAGCGTTTGCGTACCGACTATCTTGATATTCTGTATCTGCACCGCGACTTTCACGATGAAAATCTCGAAGAGGCAGTACAGGCATTGGGTGATCTGATTCGCAGCGGCAAGATTCGCGGGTTTGGCTTGTCCAACTTCCGTGGCTGGCGCATCGCTGAAGTTGTGCGCTTGTGTGAGAAAAATCTGGTGCCGTTGCCGCTGGTTTGCCAGCCTTATTACAACTTGCTCAATCGCATGCCGGAAGTGGAAATCCTGCCAGCCTGTCATGCCTATGGCATTGGCGTGGTGCCCTACAGTCCAATTGCACGCGGTGTACTGACCGGCAAATATCCGCCGGGGCAAAAGCCGGCGGAAGATACCCGCGCCGGACGCGGCGACAAGCGCATCCTGGAAACCGAATTCCGTGAAGAATCGTTGCTGATTGCCGATCAGCTCAAGCAGCACAGCACGGCACGCGGCATTCAGTTGGGGCAGTTTGCCACTGCCTGGGTATTGGCCAACTCGGTCATCAGCAGTGTCATCGCCGGACCGCGCACGCTGGAACAGATGAAGGATTATTACGCTGCCGTGGAATTGTCGGTGTCGGCCGAGGAAGAAGCCATGGTCGATGCGCTGGTGCCGCCCGGCCATGCGTCGACGCATGGCTACAACGATCCCGGTTATCCGTTTTTCGGCCGGGTCGCGTTCAGGTAGTCGGCATCACCCGGACCCGGGTGACTTTCTCGGTTTTGCGCAGCGGTGCCTGACGGGCCTGTTGGCTGTTGGTTTCCGGGACCACACTGACGGGTTCGGTTTCACACAAACGCAACATCATGAAATGACTTTGCAGCGCGACGTCGCGCTGGATGGTGCACGGCTTCGAGATTGCCGGTGGCGGCACCGGATCGGCCACGGTCTGCAGGCCACCGTCGCAACGCGGTTTCTGTGACGCATCATCTTGCCGGTCGTCGTTGCCGGCAGCATTGTTGTAAAGCAAATGACCGAGTGCGCGGCCATCTTGTTGCATGGGTTGAAAAGTCAGATGCCGATAAGTGCGCGCTGCGGGCGAGAGGCAGTGAAGCGGATGGTCCTGTGCCGTCTGCTGACGCGGCATTGCGGCCGTTGCGCCGGGATGGCTGGCGGCAGTGCTGACGTCGCCGGCCAGCACATGCAGCGTGATGGTCATGAGCGCGAGTGTGGCTGCAGTGCGATACCGTAATGCCGGACGTTGCATGGAATCCCCTTCGTTACCAGAGTCTGACGACGCCGCACCTGTCTCTCAGGCCGCGCATTTTTTTATCTGGTACCGATTATGGGATTTGCATCTTGAGGATTAAATAGGATTATTCTCAAAATGCATTTTTGTGGTGTGCCGCATGAAATATTTCTTGAAAGGCGCAGAAATCCTTCTCTGCGCCATCTCCGCCAAGCGCGCGATGCTACCGGAAGCTTCAGCCGCGTAATGCTTCCACACGTCGCGATGTTTCGGCCCGCAACAATTGGACATCGGTACCGGGCGTGATCATGTCGATACCGAGTGCTTTCATTTGCGTCGCCATTTCCATAGAGCCACAGAAAATCCCGACATACTTGCCAAGCGCATGGGCCTGGGCAGTCAGGGTGCTGATGGCATTGGTCAGCAGCGGATCGTTCCAGGCATCCGGCCGCAGGCCGAGTTCGATTGCCAGATCGCTGGGGCCGATGAAGATACCGTCCAGGTCGGGCACGGACAGAATCTCTAGTGCGGCTTCCAGACCCTGACGGGTTTCAATCATGGCCAGCGTCAGCAGCGTGCGGTTGGCATGCTCAAAATAATCCTTGCCGCCATACAGGACACCGCGCGCCGGGCCGTAGCTGCGACCGCCACGGGGCGAGTAATGACAGGCGCGGACGAACTTTTCGGCATCCTCGCGGCTGTTGATCAGCGGGCAAATCACGCCATAGGCACCGGCGTCGAGCAATTTGTTGATTTCGCCAAGGCTGTTTTCCGAGCAGCGTACCAGCGGCACCGCGTTGGTCGTGGAAATGGCTTGCAGCATCGGCACTGCAGATTCAATTGAAAACAGGCCATGCTGGAGATCGACCGTTACCGAGTCGAAGCCGCTGTCGGCCAGCAATTCAGCCACGAATGAGTTACCTATCGATGCCCAGCCGTTGAGGGCCGGCTTTTTTTTCGCAAACAGGGTGCGCAGATGATTTTCTCGCATGGGGTGTGCTCCGGGTTGGTAATGTTATTGGTATGCGGTTGACCATACGTGAGGTGCATGGTGATGTCCAATAGCTTTGACGCTTGGCGGCAATACCTTGTGCGTATCACCGTGGCGCGCTCAACGTGTCAACAGTTCTGACAAGACTTCGGCGCTGTCGGCAAGGCGCACGCCACGTGCCTGCATGGCATTCAGGAAATCCTGATAGCGGGATTCGAAGCCGCTCACCGGACTGATGCAATCGCTGATCAGTATTAGTTTGCCAGCCTGATCGGGTGGCAGGTTGTCGACGATATGTTCGGTACTGGCGCGCACACAATGGCTGCCCGCTTCGCCCGCGATGTAAACGCGGTCATTAAGCGCCAGTTGCGCGATCAGCGCGCGATTGAGTTGCGTCGCCGGGTCGGTGGGATCGGGGACTTCGGCCATGAAGGCGGAATAATGTTCGGTCCACGGATTGCTGCCTTTGCTGATTTTTTCGACGCTGCGTACACCGCTGTCTTCCCAGTAATTGCAGGCATCATGCAGATCGCGGTGCACATTGTGGCCCCAGGAACCGATCTCGCAATGTACCGGCCACACCATCAGGCGGTAACGGCCGGCACTTTCCAGTTGATCCAGATACGCCAGCGCCCGCGGCAGCGCTTCAATGCGACGCGGCAGATACTGGCCGGCGCGCACCTGAGCGGCGCTGATTTCGGTAAAGGGCGCGACGGCAGCACCATCGCCCTGGCGCCAGAAGGTCGGATGGGCGATATCGAGGCGGTGGTGTGAATCGAGCGTGATGCTGATGCCATCGATGCCGGCGGCGCCACTGCGGATCAGGTTTGCCAGTCGCAACATATCGGCATGGGCGCCGGGTACCGGCAACGCCGGCTGCATGGTGTTGCCGTCGGCTGCCGGCGGCAGATAAGCGGCCGGCAAATCGCAAAAATCATTTTGCGGATCGATCAGCAACAGATGGTATTGAAGCGTCATGTCGGCGTCTGCCAAAGCTAAGCGAAATGGTGAGTCGGGGACTGACCCGGTTAACGCTGATTATGCCGCGAACCGGAATGCGGTGTCATCGATCGCGGTTTTACGACCGGCGATTTGCGCCGCCAGCAGTTCCGCACTGCCGCAGGCGAGCGTCCAGCCGAGGCTGCCCTGGCCGACATTCAGAAACAGATTGGCGACCGGTGACGCACCGATGATCGGAATACCGCTCGGGGTGGCGGGACGGAACCCGGCCCACGGCGACAGACGCGCATCGTCGGTGTTGCGGGCGCTGTCGGGGAACAGTTCGCGTACGCCTTGCTTGAGTTCGTTGACGGCGCGCGCGGGAATGCTGGTGTCCATGCCGACGATCTCGACCCGGCCGGCGACCCGCAAACGATTGCCGAGACGGGCATAGACGATTTTCTTCGACAGATCGGTGATCGACACTTGTGGTGCCGCAGTTTGCGCAACGGCGTCGTCGAGCGGCACCGTGATGCTGTAGCCCTTGAGCGGATAAACCGGCAAACGGAATCCGGCCTGCCGGGCAAAGGCGGCGCTGTCGGCGCCCAACGCCAGGACAAAGGCGTCGGCACTGACGGTCTGATTGCCGGCCTGCACCGAACGCAGCGCACCGCGTTCCAGCGTCGGCGCACCAATGCTGGCGGAGTGCAAAAAGCGGAAACCGGATTTCGCATGCATGACGTTGACCAGGCCCTGACAGAACTGGGCGCAATCGCCGGCTTCTTCACTCGGGGTGTAGACGCCGCCGGCCCACTGACGATTGGCCGCCGCCAGCGCCGGCTCAATCTGCAGACAGCGCTCGGCGCTGATGACTTCTTGCTGACAGCCGTACTGCGACTGGAAGGCGACTTGCTTGCGGGCACCGTCGAGACCGGACGGGTCGGTGTACATCACCAGTTTGCCGGCAGTACTGTAAGAAAAATCGAACGGCAGCGCAGTGCGAATCTGATTGAGCTGATCACGGCTGAGGAATGCCAGGCGCAGCAATTCAACGGTAGTGCGTTGCACGCTGGCGGCATTGCAGGCGCCGAGAAAACTCAGCAGCCAGCGCCATTGCGCCGGATCCATGGTGGGCCGCAGCGTCAGCGGCGAATCGGCGCTGAACAGGTAATGCGGCCAATGCGTCCAGACCGATGGATCGGCCAACGGCGCGACGTAGGAGTAACTTAACTGAGCGCCGTTGCCGAGACTGGTGCCGTTGCCGGCCACCGGACGGGCATCGATGAGTGTGACTTCGTGACCTTCTTCCAGTAAACGATAGGCAGAAGTCACACCGATGATGCCGGCGCCAAGTACACAGATATGCATTACACGATCCTGAGATATGCGAAGAAAAATAGGGCGATAAAGATAATGCCGTCATGTGCCGGACTCGCATGGCAAAGCCGCGCATCCAGCGCAATTGCGGCTGAGTTTTCAACTATACGCAGGTGCAGCTTGCCTGTCATATGCATTTTTTGCATTGATTGCCGTTATCTGAACGCACAGCGCCGGCCGGCAAGTTGCATGCGCGGCCGTTCAGCGCGGATTTTTGAAAAACTTGATGGCTTCCCATTGCTGTTGCCGGACCGTGTACAGCGTGTAGACAGGATTGCGCCGGCGGCCGCGGGCATCGAAGGCCAGCGTGCCGCTCACGCCCGGAATTTCCAGTGCATGCAAGGCATCGATGATGGCGCGCGGTTCCAGTGAATTGGCTTTTCTGATGGCGGCGATCAGGAAATTGGTGCTGTCGTAGCTTTGCATGGCGTCCAGCGAGAAAGGTTCGCCGTAGGCTGCCTGGTAGGCTTTTGCAAAGTTGCGGGCGCCGCTGACGTTGCCCAGCGGCTCGCTGGGAATGATGGCAAACACATAGTCATCCGGCAAGGTGCCGGCGCTTTGCAGAAATTTTTGCGTGATGACGCTGTCGGTCACCAGTAATTTGGCGGGTACTTTGAGGCGCACCATGTTGCGTACCAACTGATCACTTTGGGTATCGCGACCAGTGAAGAAAATCATGTCGACGCCGCTGTTCTTTGCACGATTCAATGTGGCGTTGAAATCAAAGGTTTTGTTGCTGATGCTGTCGCGATAAACAATGGCAGCGCCTTTGGCGGTGGCGAGCCGGACAAAAATGTCGGCCATGCTGTTGCCCAGGATGGCGCCGTCGTCAATCACGGCAAAGCGACGCAACTGCATGATGTTCATGGCATGGTCGATAGTGTTGGAAATGCCGTTTTCATCGTCTCCCAGCATTTGAAATACCGTGTCATGGCCGGGATCGGTAAATTTATTGCTCCACGCAGTCGGCGATATCTGCGCGATCCCGGCATCGTTGTAGATTTTTGCGGTGGCAATGCTGGCACCGCTGTTGGAATGACCAATGACAGCGGTCACCCGTGGCACTGCTTTGGCAAAGAAATTCGCGACAAATACGGCGGTTTGCGGATCGGCCTTGTCATCCTGATCGATCAGCCGGAATGTGATTTTTTTGCCGCCAATGCGCACATCACGACGGTTGGCTTCGGTAATCGCCAGTTGCGCGGCATTGCGTCCGCTGCGGGCGTTGGCTTCTTTGATCGGACCGGCAAAGCCGATCAGGACCTCCTGTTCTTGCGCCCACGCTGCAGGCAGCAGCGGCAACAACGTTAACCAGGCGAACAAGGTCGCCACGGTACGCGCGGTAAAGAATCGGATGGTCGTGTGGTGGTGGCGCAGACGCATTTCGGTTTCCCCCTGAATATACGTGCTCAACGTGAGGGACGAGTTGATGGAGCGTATGCGCAATCCCTGTTCGCCCCCGTCAGAGATTGCCGTTCCGTATGTTTTCTATGGTCTGTCTGTCAGCAATGATTGAGTAGTATTGGCGCTGACAGCAACCTGCCTATCTGGTATTGCTGAAGGTCTTGATGGCGACCCATTTCTGTTGTTGAACTTCGTAAATCGTGTACGCAGCATTGCTCAGATTACCTTCGTGATCGAAAGCAATGTTGCCGGTCAGGCCGTTGTAGCGGATGTTGTGCAAGGCGTTGACCACTTTTCCTGGTTCCAGTGAGTTAGCTTGCCTGATGGCAGCTACCAGTGTCAACGTCGCGTCATAGGCAAACGGGGCATAGAATTCAATTTCATTGCTGTCAATGGCGTGGTATTTCTTTTCGAATATCTTCCAGCCGTTCATTTTTTCTCGGGGTTGACCCGGGGCCATGCCCAGGGTGCCATTGCCGTCGGGTCCGGCCAGTTGCAAAAACATCGGGCCGACGGTGCCATCAGCAGCCAACAGTTTTGCGGACAAATTGAGACGTTTGATGCTGCGCGCCAGTATCGCGGCCTGCGGCCCCAATCCGCCAAAGAAAATCAGCTCGGGTTTCTTCGTTTGCAGACTTCCCAGTGCCGCGTTGAAATCGGCGGTCTTGTTGTTGACGCTCTCTCTGCCGACGACTGCCGCACCGGCTTCAATCGCGGTTTTGGTGAAGCGGTCCGCGAGGCTGACGCCGAAGCCGGTACCGTCGTCGATGACGGCGACGCGGCTCAATTTCAGTTGATCCGCCGTGTAGTTCCCGGCGTAGGTGCCGCCATCGTCATCGTGACCGACGATCCGGAATGTGTTGGTGTACCCGGACTGGGTATATTGGTGGCCGGTAGACCCCGGTGCGATTTCGGGGATGCCGGCGGCATGATAAATCTTGGATGCCGGTATGCTGGCGCCGGTATTCCAGTGACCGACCACGCCGACGACGTTGGATTTCACCAGGTAATCGGCGACCAGCGCCGCGGTCCGGTTATCGCCGCGATCATCTTGCGACAGCAGCTTGAACAACACCGGTTGGCCGGCGATTTTCGGTTTTTGGGCGTTGGCGTCGCTGATGGCGATCTGGGCCGCTACCTCCATGCTTTTGCCCATGGCTGCGGCGCTGCCTGACAGCGGGCCGGCGAAGCCGATCAGTACCGTTCTGGGCGCTTCTTGTGCCGATGCCAATATACCGCAGGCGGCGAGGCCGAAGGCGAACAAGAGATGTCGGAGACGGTGGCGCAGGTTCATATTATTGATTTTTTAGTGAGAATATCCGGCCGGATCGTGCGCATCGTCAGCGTTTCTCGGAAGTTGCCATGCAGCAAGCTGGTGGCGGCTCTCAAGCGATAAAGCTGGCTCCGGGTAAGGGCAAAATTTACCTGACATTTGAATTAATGCACAACAGATTTGCATAAAATCTGCGGTAATTTTTCATGGCACTTGTGTGGTCTACGCTACAATAGCCCCCGAAGCAAGCCAGACAGCCGCTGGCTGCCGTGTAATGCGGCGGCGGGAGGAAGGTCCGGACTCCATAGAGCAGGGTGACGGTTAACGGCCGTCCGCCGAAACTCGCAATCACAAGCAGTTGGTGTGATTGTGTATAAGGCGAGGAACAGGGCCACAGAGACGAGCGTATTAAGTTACGGTGAAACGCGGTAACCTCCACTCGGAGCAATTCCAAATAGGCACGCATTGATGCTGCTCGCGGAGCGTGCGGGTAGGAAGCTTGAGCGCTGGAGTAATTCAGCGCCTAGAGGAATGGCTGTCATAACGGGTAACCGTCGTAACAGAATCCGGCCTATCGGCTTGCTTCAATTTATTCAGACACCCCGCCGCCCGGCGGGGTATTCAAAAAAACCAGAGACGATCAGGATCAGTTCATGAGCCTTCCGGTGCTGTTTGAAGAGTTGGCCACGCGCAGCGGCCACCGTATTGGTGTCGCCACGCTGGCGGCAGAGAAAACCCTCAATGCAATTTCACTGGAAATGACGCATTTGCTGACCCGGCAACTGCGGCAGTGGGCCAGCGATCCGGCGATCGTGCTGGTGGTGTTGCAGGCGCAAGGCGAAAAAGCCTTTTGCGCCGGCGGCGATTTGCAGAATCTGTATCAGGCCATGCGCGCGCATCATGCCGCTGACGACCGCGATGATATTCGCGGCAACCGGTATGCCTGCGATTTCTTCGAACATGAATACCGCCTCGACTACATGATCCATACCTGCCCCAAGCCGGTCTTGTGCTGGGGGCATGGCATCGTGATGGGCGGCGGCATCGGTCTGATGGCCGGTTGCAGTCACCGGGTGGTGACCGAGCGTTCACGTCTGGCGATGCCTGAAATCACGATTGGCCTGTATCCCGATGTCGGCGGCAGCTGGTTCCTCAGCCGCATGCCGGGCAAGGTCGGCCTGTTTCTGGCATTGACCGGGGCCTCGATGAATGCCGCCGACGCCAGATTTACCGGTCTGGCCGACTACGCCATCGCGCATGCTGCCAAGCAAAGCGTGATCGAATCGCTGCTGCAGCAGGCCTGGGATGGTCAGCATGACGCCGACGCAGTATTGCTGGCGCGGGTGCTGCAACAGGCACAAGCGCAGGTGCCGGCGGATGTGACGTTTGCGCCGTCGACGCTGCGCGCCAATCTGGATTTGATCGATACCTTGTGCGCGGCACCAACGTTGCCGGAAGTGGTGGCGGCGATTCTGGCGCATGAAACCGACGATGCCTGGCTCAACAAGGCCATCGCCACGCTGCGCGCCGGTGCGCCGGGTTCTGCATGGTTGTCGTATGCATTGCAGCGGCGCGTGCGGCGGTTGTCGCTGGCGGAAGTATTCCGACTGGAATTCGTGGTGTCGCTGCATTGCGCTGCCCGGCCGGACTTTGCCGAAGGCATCCGGGCCCTGATCATCGAAAAGGATCAGCAACCTAAATGGCAGCCGGCCAGTCTGGCCGATGCCAATGCTGCATGGGTGGAAGGTTTTTTTGCCGATCCGTATAGCGCGGACAAGCATCCGCTGGCTGATCTGGGACGATAATTTTCCCGGCAGCACGGCATCATGACCAAGGCCCCGTTAATCCGGGGCCTTTGTTTTGGGCGGTGCTTGATCGGTATCGTGGCAAAGCGTATGCGGGAAGTCGGGTGGAACGGCGGCAGGACGTGATTGGCGCGGTCGCAGCAAGACTGGCGAGATGCACAGGCGTCAGGCAACGGCAGCGCTGATATCGTGGCTACGGCAGGGGAACGGGCAGAACGGAAGCGATGGCGAAGCGGGGAAGGGTGCTGCGTAAAACCGGAGGGGTATTTGAATGCCGTGAACTCCTGGTTCACGGCATTCAAATTTAATCATTACTTTTTCTTTTTGTTCACTGCTTCTTTGAACGATTTTCCTGCGGAAAACTTGACGGTCGTTGCCGCTGCGATCTTGATTTCTTCGCCAGTTTGCGGGTTGCGGCCGATACGTGCAGCGCGCTTGCCTGTGGAGAAGGAGCCGAAGCCAACCAATTGCACTGTGTCGCCCTTGGTCACAGCTTTGATGATGTTCTCAACAACCGAGTCCAGCGCGCGTTGAGCTGCGGCCTTGGAGATTTCAGTATCAGAAGCGATTGCGTCAACCAATTCAGATTTGTTCACTTTAAAATTCCTTTCACTGTTAAGGTGCCGAGATTTTAGCATTGGAACGTGGCGAAACTGCAAGATGAATTGACTCATTACGTGAAATGTCCTGATGGGGCGGGCCTGAGGCCTTCATTATTGACTCCCCGAAGGCACTTTTTGAGGCCCGAAAGTCGTTCGCCGGCACTTGATTTATCCTCCCCGGAATGTTCTTCCCTGCACCCCGAAGGTGGTGCCGGCGGATCGCACCGAAGCACTTTTTCCTGATTTGAGGTGCCCGCGTGCAAGCCAGTCCCGACAACGATTTGCCGCTTGCTGACCGGCAATCTGCAGATTTTTTTTGCCCCGGATCAGGCGCAAACACATGTGTTTATCTGAGGTTCTACATTCAGTATCATGCATAAGTTGTTAATTTTTTAGGGGAAAGCACTTTCGACGTGCTTTAGGTATGTGCGCTAAGTCTTTGACTTTATTAAAAAAGTTACTCTTTTCACCGATGAATATCTCTTGACCTGTATTAGTGCATCCTCTAAAGTGGGCGGCAGTGTCAAAAAGTGTTTTTTTGTGGGGCGAAATGTTTGAATTTGCTCCCTTCTGACACGACACGCAAACCATGTCGGTTGCATAGCAAAAAGGGTCAACACAGTGTTTCAGGGCGCGTCAGCACTCAATCTCGATGCCAAAGGACGGATGACAATTCCGGCCAAGCATCGTGACGCCCTGGCCGTGCAGTGCGAAGGTCGCGTCACGCTGACCCGTCATCCGCATGGTTGCCTGCTGTTTTTCCCGCGTCCTGTCTGGGAAAGTCACCGCGAACAGATTGCTGCGTGGCCAATGTCGGCACGCGCCTGGCAGCGCATTTTTCTTGGTAACGCCTCGGATGTCGAGCTGGACTCGGCCGGCCGTATCTTGATTGCGCCTGAATTGCGCAGCGCGGTTGGCTTGCAGCGCGACGTCATGTTGCTGGGCATGGGCAGCCATTTCGAAATCTGGGATGCCGCGCAGCTTGCGGAAAGCGAATCGCAGGCAGTTGCTGCGGGCATGCCCGATGTGTTGAGTAATTTTTCATTCTGACGGCACGACGAGATGACTTTGCAATCGGTGCCCGATTTGCAGCACCGCACGGTGTTGCTGGAAGAAGCGATAGAGGCGTTGGCCATCGAAGGTGCGCGTGCGGACGGCATTTATCTGGACGGTACTTTCGGTCGCGGCGGCCATAGCCGGCTGCTGCTGGAGCGCCTCAGCCCGCGTGGGCGCCTGATTGCGTTCGACAAGGATCCGCAGGCGATTGCAACGGCACAAACGATTACGGATGCACGATTTTCCATCGTGCATGACAGCTTTGCCACGCTCAGTGAAGCGTTGGCAGAACGCGGTGTGACACAGGTAGATGGTGTTTTGCTGGATTTAGGCATTTCTTCGCCGCAGGTAGATGAAGCGGCGCGGGGTTTCAGTTTCAGGTTCGATGGCCCGCTGGACATGCGCATGGATACCACGCGCGGGATGTCGGCAGCGGAGTGGCTGGCAACAGCGGACGAACAGACGATAGCAAAGGTGATACGAGATTATGGGGAAGAACGGTTTGCTCTTCAGATTGCAAAGACGATTGTTGCTCGCCGGGCAGTCGAGCCAATTTCAGGCACACGACAGCTTGCCGCGCTCGTGGCACAAGCCGTCAAAACCCGCGAGAAAGGCAAAGACCCGGCCACTCGTACCTTTCAGGCTATACGGATTTTCATCAATAAAGAGCTTGAAGAACTCGAGATAGGGCTGGACCAGGCATTTCAGCATATGGCTCCGCACGGGAGATTGGTTGTGATCAGTTTTCACTCGCTGGAAGATCGCATCGTCAAACGGTTCATGGCTTCCAAAGCCAACGTACCGCAGCCTGACCGCCGCCTGCCGATTCGTGCCGTCGATTTGCCACAGCCGCTTTGCCGGCTGTTGTCGCGTATCAAGCCCAGCGATGCTGAAGTCGCCGCCAATCCGCGCGCGCGCTCGGCGGTGATGCGCAGCGCCGAACGTTTGCCTGCTCCGGGGGCCACGTGACCGGCCGCCTCAGCTTCCTGATCACCGTAGTGCTGGTGCTGTGCGCACTGTCGGTAGTGAACGCCCAATATCAGGCTCGCCGCCTGTTCATCGAACTGGAGCGTGCGCAGTCGGCCGCGCGCCAGCTGGATATCGACTGGGCGCAATTGCAGCTCGATCAATCCACGCTGGGCAAGAATTCCCGCATTGAAGCATTGGCCAAGCGCGATCTCAACATGACCGCGCTGACCGCAGCCCGCACCCAATATCTGACTGCGGGGGCCAAATGACGCGCATGCCTCCCCGCACCAATGTCAACGCCCGCGTTGCCGCGTCCAAAGGCGTAGCCTTTTCGGCCAGCCCGGTGTTGCAAGTCAAATTGCCGACCTGGCGTTCACGGGTAGTCTTGTTCGTGTTGTTCGCGGCATTTCTGACGCTCGCCGGCCGGGCCCTCTGGCTGCAAGGCATTTCTACCGACTTCCTGCAAAAACAAGGTGCGTCGCGCTACGCCCGGACGCTGGAGTTGCCGGCCACGCGCGGCAAGATTACCGACCGCAATGGTCAGGTGCTGGCGTCGTCGGTGCCGGTCAAGGCAATCTGGGCGATTCCGGACGATGTACAGGAAGCGCCGCGCGAAAAATTGCGTGAACTGGCTGGTTTGCTGGGCATGAGTGAAGCCGAATTGCGCAAAAAGCTGGATTCCGACCGCAGTTTTGTTTATCTCAAACGGCAGGTCGAGCAAGACACCGCCGACAAGATCGTCAAGCTGGGCATCGCCGGCATCGAAACCCGCAAGGAATACAAACGCTTCTATCCCGAAGGCGAAGTCATGGCCCACGTGGTCGGCTTCACCAACGTTGAAGATGCCGGGCAAGATGGGATGGAACTGGGCTCGCAAAAGACGCTGGCCGGCATTACCGGCAGCCGGCGCGTGATCAAGGACCGTCTGGGTCGCATTGTTGAAGATATCGAAGCGGTGCGTGAACCGCACGACGGCAAGGACCTGACTCTGTCGATCGATAGCAAGATTCAATATATTGCCTTCACGCAATTGAAGGAGGCGGTCGAGAAAAACAAGGCCAAGGCCGGCGGCATCATCGTGCTCGACGTCAAGACCGGTGAAGTGCTGGCGCTGGCCAATTTGCCGACCTACAATCCAAATGACCGCTCGGTATTGACCGGCGCCCAATTGCGCAACCGGGTGCTGACCGACACGTTTGAGCCGGGCTCGACGCTGAAACCGTTCACGGTGGCGCTGGCGCTGGATACCCATCGCGTGACGCCGGCCACCGTCTTTCAGACCTCGCCCGGCAAAATGACCATCGGTACCGCCACGATTGGCGATTCGCACGCGCACGGACCGCTGACAGTGGCCGAAATCATCCAGAAATCGTCCAACATCGGCACTGCCAAGATAGCGCTGCAAATGCCGCCCCAGGAAATGTGGGAAATGTTTACCAACGTCGGCCTCGGACAACAACCCAAGTTCGGCTTCCCCGGTGCGGTTGCCGGCCGGGTGCGGCCGTTCAAGTCGTGGCGACCGATTGAACAGGCCACCATGAGTTACGGCCACGGTATTTCGGTTTCCCTGATCCAGTTGGCGCATGCGTACCTGATCTTTGCGCGCAACGGCGACATCATTCCTTTATCGTTCCAGAAGGTGAACGATTCTCCGATAGGGCATCGCGTGATTTCCGAAAATACGGCATTGCAGATGCGACGCATGCTGGAAACAGTGGTGGCGCCGGGCGGTACTGCGCCGCAAGCGCAGGTGCCGGGCTATCGCGTGGGCGGCAAGACCGGTACTGCGTACAAGATCGTCGGCGGCAAGTACGTCAAACAGTATGTAGCGTCGTTCGCCGGTATCGCACCGATGTCGGACCCGCGCATCATCATCGCGGTCATGATCGATGAACCCAGCAACGGCAGCCACTACGGCGGCACCGTGGCCGGTCCGGTCTTTGCCAATGTCGCCGCCAATGCGTTGCGGGCATTGAACGTTGCGCCGGATTCGAGCGTGACCAACATCATCATCCCCAAGGATGTCATCGAGGAGAGCATGTGATGTCTGCTGACACGCTTTCCGTGCAAGATATGCTGACCTGGCTGCAACAGGTTACCGCCGGCGCGCAGCCGGCGCTGGTTGCTGATTCCCGCCACGTCAAACCGGGCGATGTGTTTTTTGCCTATCCCGGCGACACCGCCGATGGCCGTCGTTTCATTCCCGATGCGATTGAGCGCGGCGCCAGTGCGATCGTATACGAAGCCGGTGGTTTCGAATGGGACGACAAGGATGCCTTGCCGCATCTGGCCGTGCCCGGACTGAAGCAGGCCGCCGGCTTTGTTGCCAATGTTTATTACGGCCAGCCTGACAGTGCCATGTATACAGTTGCCGTCACCGGCACCAACGGCAAGACTTCCTGCGCTTATTGGCTGGGCATGGCCTTGTCACGGCTGGCAACACCGGCAGCGCCGGCGGCCGTGATCGGTACGCTCGGCGTCGGCGTGTTCCGCAACGGCAAGCCGCAGGCGTTCGATGTGACCGGCTACACCACGCCCGATGCCGTGCTGCTGCAACGCAAGCTGGCCGAATTGCGCACCGCCCATGTCGGGGCGCTGGCCATCGAAGCATCCTCAATCGGCTTGGATCAGGGGCGCATGAACGGTTTGCACGTCGATGTCGCTTTGTTTACCAATTTCACGCGCGACCATCTCGATTATCACGGCGACATGCTGGCCTACGAAGCGGCCAAAGTGCAGTTGTTCGACTCGCCGGGTTTGCAGCATGCGGTCGTGAATCTGGATGATCCGATGGGGCAGCGGCTGGTGCCGTATCTGCAAGCACGCAATACACCGGTCACCGGCTATTCGCTGACCGATGCCGCAGCTGGCGAGGTGCCAGTCCTGCGCGCCTCGGCGATTCGCAGCAGTCATGCCGGCACCGCGTTTCATATTGAGTCGCCGTTCGGTTCGGGGCAAGTCAAGACTCAACTGGTCGGACACTTCAACGTCAGTAATGTGCTGGGTATTCTGGGGGTGTTGCTGGCCAAGGGCATTGCCTGGGACAGCGCGCTGACGACCTTGGCGACGCTGACGCCGGTGCCGGGCCGGATGCAACAGTTTGGCGGCCACGATGCACCGTTGATCGTGATCGATTATGCCCATACGCCGGACGCACTGGAAAAGACCCTGAACGCGTTGCGGCTGGTTGCGCAGCAGCGTAACGGCGAACTGTGGTGCGTGTTCGGTTGCGGTGGTGACCGCGATCCGGGCAAGCGGCCGCAGATGGGTTGCGCTGCGGAACTGGCGGAGCACGTCATTCTGACCAGCGACAATCCACGCAGCGAAGACCCGGACATCATCATTTCACATATCAAGAGCGGCATGAGCAAGCGCGAACCACGGGTCATGACCGACCGCGCCGGCGCCATTCTGTGGGCCGTGAGGCATGCCGCCAAGCCGGATGTGGTGCTGTTGGCCGGCAAAGGACATGAAACCTATCAGGAAATCGGCGGCAAGAAATTTCCATTCCTGGATGCCGATCACGTCGCGCTGGCACTGGCGGCGCGCGCCACCATGATGGGAGGTGCCTGATGCAGGTGACTTTCACACAGTTGCAGCAATGGCTGGGCGATCTGGTGCTTGAGGTAAGCGGTGATGCCAGCGCGACATTGCGCGGTATTACTACCGATAGCCGGGCCGTGGTGCCGGGCAATCTGTTCGTCGCTTTGCGCGGCGATCGTTTCGATGCCCATGATTTCTTGCCGGCGGTCGTGGCACAAGGCGCGGCGGCGGTGATCGTCGACCGGCTGCCGCAGGATCTGCAAGTGGCCGCCATCGTCGTGAGCGATACCCGCGTCGCGCTGGGCCGTCTGGCGCAACACTGGCGACGTCAGTTTGCGGTGCCGGTCATCGGCGTCACCGGCAGCAACGGCAAAACCACGGTCAAGGAAATGATTGCCGCGATTCTGGCAGCAGCGTTTGGCGAGGATCGTTATCTGGCCACGCGCGGCAATTTCAATAATGAAATCGGCGTGCCGCTGACCTTGTTCCGCATGCAGCCGCAGCATCAGGCGGCAGTGATTGAGCTGGGCATGAATCATCCGGGCGAAATTGCCGTGTTGTCAGACATTGCGCGGCCGACGCTGGGACTGGTCAATAACGCTCAGCGCGAGCATCAGGAATTCATGGCGACAGTCGAAGCCGTCGCCCGCGAAAACGGTGCCGTGATTGAAGCGCTGGCCGCCGATGGCGTCGCCGTCTTTCCTGCCGACGATGAATATACCGCCTTGTGGCAGCGCGCCGCCGGCAGTCGCTGCGTGTTGACATTCGGTTTGTCAGACGCTGCTGATGTCAGCGCCAATTATCAGCCGCAGGCATTCGGCAGTCTGTTGCAAGTGCGTGTGCGCGCCGACGGCACACGTCAGGCGCAGGCGTTCGAGATCCAACTGGCCGCCGCCGGTGAACACAATGTGCGCAATGCGTTGGCGGCAATTGCGTGCACGCTCGGCGCCGGCATTGCCGCGCAAGCCGTGGTGCAGGGTTTGCAAGCATTCGCGCCGGTCAATGGCCGCTTGCAGCGCAAGACGGCTGCCAGTGGCGCATTGGTGATCGACGATACCTATAACGCCAATCCGGATTCGGTGCGGGCCGCGATTGACGTGTTGGCGCAAGCCGCCGCACCGCGCGTACTGGTGTTGGGCGATATGGGCGAGGTCGGCAACGAAGGGCAGCGTTTTCATGAAGAAATCGGGGCTTACGCGCAACAGCGCGGAATCAATCATTTCTTCGTGTTGGGCGAGTTGAGCCGGCACGCCGTCGCTGCCTTCAATGCGGCGGCAGCAACCCCGGCAAGCGGCGCCGGGGCGCAACATTTTGTAGACATCGAAGCCATCAACGGCGCCGCCACGCAGGCCGCCACGGTTGGTGCCACAGTGTTGGTCAAGGGGTCGCGTTTCATGAAAATGGAACGTGTAGTGCAGCATTTGGTTGGCGCGCAATCTGGCGCGCAACCGCAACAGGAGAATCATTAACATGCTGCTTTGGTTGGCGCAGAATTTTCAGCAGGATTTCAGTTTCCTGCGCGTTTTCGGTTTCATTACCTTTCGCGCCGTATCGGCGACGCTGACGGCGTTGCTGATCGGCCTGATTGCGGGGCCGGCCGTGATCCGCATGTTGACGCGTCTGAAAGTCGGACAAGCGGTGCGCACCGATGGTCCGCAAACACATTTGATCAAGTCCGGCACCCCCACCATGGGCGGCGTGCTGATTCTGATCGGTATCGGTATTTCGACCTTGCTGTGGGCTGACCTGAGTAACCGTTTTGTCTGGATCGTGCTGATCGTCACGCTCGGTTTTGGCGCCATCGGCTGGGCTGACGATTACCGCAAGGTGGTCTACAAGGACCCGAACGGCATGCGTTCGCGCGACAAGTTTTTCTGGCAATCGATCATCGGTCTGGTGGCCGCGTTCTATCTGGCGTTTTCGGTCTCCGAAGGCACCAACATGAAGGTGCTGGAATTGTTTGTGAGCTGGGTGCAGTCCGGTTTCAGCATGGATTTGCCGCCGAAGGCCGATCTGATCGTACCGTTCTTCAAGACCATCAGCTATCCGCTCGGCGTGTGGGGTTTCATTGCACTGACGTATTTCGTGATTGTCGGCACCAGTAATGCCGTGAATTTGACCGACGGCCTCGATGGTCTGGCAATCATGCCAACGGTGCTGGTCGGTTCGGCGCTGGGTATTTTTGCGTATCTGACCGGTAGCGCCAACTACGCCAAGTATCTGTTTATCCCGCATATTCCGGGCGCCGGCGAATTGCTGATTTTCTGCGGCGCGATGGCCGGTGCCGGGCTGGCTTTCCTCTGGTACAACGCCTATCCGGCGCAAGTATTCATGGGTGACGTCGGCGCACTGGCACTTGGCGGCGCACTGGGCACCATCGCCGTGATCGTGCGACAAGAAGTCGTGCTGTTCATCATGGGCGGCATTTTCGTGGTGGAAACCTTGTCGGTGATGTTGCAGGTGGCGTATTTCAAATTCACGAAAAAGCGCTATGGCACCGGCAAGCGGATTTTGTTGATGGCGCCCCTGCACCATCACTATGAACAAAAAGGTTGGAAAGAAACGCAAGTGGTAGTGCGGTTCTGGATTATCACCATGATGCTGGTGTTGTTCGGTTTGTCGACGCTGAAGCTGCGTTGACCGGCATGGTTGTTGTTGGTTTATTTGAATGAAATTGATGAATTACGCAAACAAGCACGCATTGGTACTCGGACTCGGTGAATCCGGTCTGGCGATGGCGCGGTGGCTGGTCCACTGCGGTGCCCGTGTGCGCGTTGCCGATACCCGCGATGCAGCGACGCTGACCGAGCGTCTGGATGCCTTGCGTGCAGCGGCTCCCGAGGCCGGATTCGTCGGTGGCCAGCCGCTTGATGCAGGGTTGCTGGCAGAGATTGACTTCGTTGCCGTCAGTCCCGGTCTGTTCCCGGAGCGCGATCTCGGATTGCTGGCAAACGCGGCAGCCGAAAAAGGCATTCCGCTGTGGGGTGAAATCGAATTGTTTGCGCAGGCGCTGGCCGCCTTGCGCGACGAGCAAGCTTACATGCCGAAAGTGCTGGCGATTACGGGCACCAACGGCAAGACCACCGTGACCAGCCTGACCGGCATGCTGTGCCAGCGCGCCGGCCTGAGCGTCAAGGTCGCCGGTAATATCAGCCCGGCAGCATTGGATGTGTTGCGCGAAGCACTGATCGAAGATCAGGCCTACGCAGTGGTGCGCGCCGAGCAGGATGCACTGGAAGCGGCGCAGGCTGCGGAAACGCTGGCTGCTGAAACTGCGGCTGCCGCAGAACTGCAAGCGCAGGTTGCGGCAGAAGAGCAGGCCGTAGCAGAGGCCGCAGCCAAAACGCAAGCGTTGGCGATCACGCCTGATACTGCCAGCACGTCGGTGCTGCCGGAAACATCCGAGACGGCCAGCACTGAAACAATAGAAGACATTGCACAGGCGGATGCGCCAATCGCGCCAGCGGCAGAGCCGGTGGCAGACGAGCATGAGGTCGCCACGGCAGCGCTCGCAGAGCCGTCGCCGGAGCAGCCTGATGTGGAAACGGTGGTTGCCGAAGCAGATGCAGATATTACAGAGGCATTGCCCGAATCAGAATTTGACGATGAGCCGGAAGCAGTACCGGCACCGCTCGACGATGATGCGCCGCTGACGTTTGTGCCGCCACCGCCGCCGGCACCGCCGGCCAAAATCTATCGCGGCATCTTGCCGCAGGTGTGGGTGCTGGAATTGTCCAGCTTCCAGTTGCATGCCACTTACAGTTTGCAGGCCGATGCCGCTACGGTGCTGAATGTGACCCAGGACCATCTGGACTGGCATGGCAGCATGGAAGCCTACGCCGCTGACAAGGCGCGTATTTTCGGCGAACGCACCGTGCGCGTGCTCAATCGCGACGATCCGCTGGTCATGCAGATGGCAGCGCCCGATGCGGTGCTCAGCAGTTTCGGTCTGGCCGCACCGGCCAAGGCCAACAGCTTTGGCTTGTACGATGAAAACGGCATGCTGTGGCTGGCCAATGCGGTGGTGCAAGAGGATGACGAAAAGCCGGAAGGCAAACGTCGCAGCAAGAAAGATCAAAAACCGGTGGAATTGCCGGTGGTGGTCAAACGTCTGATGCCGGTGGATGCATTGCGTATCCGCGGTTTGCACAATGCCCTCAATGCGCTGGCTGCACTGGCGCTGTGCCGCGCCATCGACTTGCCGCTGGCGCCGTTGTTGCATGGCTTGCGGGAATACACGGGCGAGCCGCACCGGGTCGAACTGATCACGACGATTCAAGATGTCGAATATTACGACGACAGCAAAGGAACCAACGTCGGCGCTACCGTCGCGGCCCTCAACGGGCTCGGTCATGGCGGCAAGCCAAACCGGCTGCTGCTGATTGCCGGTGGCGACGGCAAGGGCCAGGATTTTTCGCCGTTGGCGGAACCGTTATCGAAATACGGGCGCGCAGTATTTCTGATCGGCCGCGATGCGCCGGCGATCCGCGCTGCCGTTGCCGATACCGGGATCGACCTGATCGATTGCACAACATTGGAAGAAGCGGTGGAAAAGGCCGGCCAGATGGCGCAGCCGGGCGAGGCAGTGTTGCTGTCGCCGGCATGCGCCAGTCTCGATATGTTCCGCAACTATGCGCATCGGGCCCAGGTATTCGTTGATGCCGTGCGGGAACTGGCGTTGTCACGCGGTGAGGTGGTGGCATGAAATTTTCGTTCCCTTCGATTGGTGCATGGTTCGGGCTGAAAGCGGCGCAGTCGCCGTTTACGGTATCCCGCGACCCGCAGCGCAATGGCATGAAGGGGACCACCGGTTTCGAACAGCGCTCCAAAATGATGGAGTACGACCAGCCGCTGGTGTGGGTGGTGCTGTTGTTGATGTTGTTCGGCATGGTCATGGTGTATTCGGCGTCGATTGCATTGCCCGATTCGCCCAAGTACGCCAACTACAAGACCTCGCACTTTCTGGTGCGGCAGGCAATGTTCATCGGCGTGTCGCTGGTGGTGAGTTTGCTGGTGTTCCGGATCAAGATCGAAACCTGGCAAAAATGGGCGCCGTATCTGTTTGTCGGCACGCTGATTCTGTTGGCCATGGTGTTGATTCCGGGCGTCGGCAAGGGCGTCAATGGCGCCAAGCGCTGGTTGTCGTTCAAGGTATTCAACTTGCAACCGTCGGAATTGATGAAGCTGTTCATCGTCTTGTACGCCGCCGATTACACGGTGCGCAAACAAGAAGTGATGCACAAGCTGACCAAGGGTTTCATGCCGATGACACTGGCGGTCGGCGTGGTCGGTTTGCTGTTGCTGCTGGAACCTGACCTCGGCGCGTTCGGCGTGATCGTTTGCATCGCCATGGGTATCTTGTTTTTGGGCGGTATCAATGGCGTCTGGTTTGGCGGCATCGGCGCCACGCTGGTAGGGATTTTCTCGCTGGTGATCGTGTTGTCGCCATGGCGTCGGGAACGGATTTTTGCTTACCTCAACCCTTGGGTGGAAGAAAACGCCCTCGGCAAGGCTTACCAGTTATCGCACTCGCTGATTGCCTTCGGGCGCGGCGAGTTGTTTGGCGTCGGGCTCGGCGGCAGTGTCGAGAAATTGCACTATCTGCCGGAAGCGCATACCGACTTCTTGCTGGCGGTGATCGGTGAAGAGTTGGGTTTTGCCGGTGTGCTGGTAGTGGTGCTGTTGTTCTACTGGCTGATCAAGCACGCATTTGAAATCGGTCGTCAGGCAATTGCGCTGGATCTGACATTTGCCGGACTGGTGGCCAAGGGTATCGGCATCTGGATCGGGGTGCAGACCTTCATCAACATGGGCGTCAATCTGGGCTTGCTGCCGACCAAGGGATTGACCTTGCCGTTGATGAGCTACGGCGGTTCCGGTGTGCTGCTCAATTGCGTCGGTCTGGCGATCTTGTTGCGCATCGATTATGAAAACCGGGTCTTGATGCGCGGAGGTCGCCTATGACGCACAAGCGACTGTTGATCATGGCGGCCGGTACCGGCGGCCATATTTTCCCGGGACTGGCGATTGCCGACACCATGCGCGCGCGCGGCTGGAGCGTTACCTGGCTTGGCACCACGCATGGCATGGAGCGCGATCTGGTACCGCGCCACGGGGTAGAGATGGATTCGATCACCTTTGCCGGTTTGCGCGGCAAGGGTTTGATGCATACCGCCCGCGGTGCGTGGCGTTTGCTGGCCAGTTTCGGCAGTTGCTGGCGGATTTTGGCCAAGCGCCAGCCGGATGTGGTGTTGGGCATGGGCGGTTATGTCACGGTGCCGGGTGGCGCCATGGCCAGATTGCGCGGCGTGCCGCTGGTGCTGGTGAATGCCGATGCCGCCTTGTTGTTGTCGAACAAGACGCTGGCGCCGTTGGCGACGCGGGTGCTGTTCGGTTTCCCGGCCGATTTCGGCAGCGCTGCCGGCAAGGCTGAAGTGACCGGCAATCCGGTGCGTCAGGAAATTCTGGCGTTGCCGTTGCCGCAGCAACGTTATGCCGGCCGCAGCGGACCGTTGCGCATCCTGGTGGTAGGCGGCAGTCTTGGCGCCAAAGCGTTGAATGATTGTGTGCCGGCAGCACTGGCGCGCTTGCCGCAACATCTGCGTCCGGTGGTGACGCATCAGTCCGGCAAGCAACATGTTGAAGTATTGCGCAAGGCCTATGCCGACGCGCAAGTGCAGGCGGAAGTGGTGGATTTCATTGATGACATGCCGCGTCGTTATGCGGATGCCGATCTGGTGATTTGCCGTGCCGGCGCCATTACGGTGTCGGAATTGACGGCCGCCGGTGTGGCCAGCGTGCTGGTGCCGCTGGTGGCATCGACCACCTCGCATCAGCGTGACAACGCAAAGTGGATGGCGGGCAAGCAAGCAGCATTGCATGTGCCGCAAACAGAATTGACGCCGGACAGCCTGGCAGCATTGCTGCAATCGCTGAACCGCGCAGCCTGCCTGCAAATGGCGCAGGCAGCATATGAACAAGGCCGGCGCGACGCCAACGAAGCGATCGCGCAGGTACTGGAAAGATTGGTGAAGCAATGAAACATCGCGTTAAAAATATCCATTTCGTCGGCATCGGCGGCTCTGGCATGAGCGGCATCGCTGAAGTGATGCTCAACCTCGGCTATGGCGTCTCCGGTTCCGATCTCGGCAGCAATGCCGCTACCCAACGGCTGGCACAACTGGGCGCGCGGATTGTCTACGGCCATGCGGCAGAGAATATCGAGAATGCCGACGCTATCGTGACCTCGACTGCGGTCAAGGGCGACAATCCGGAGGTGTTGGCGGCGCGCAAGAAGCATGTGCCGATCGTGCCGCGCGCGGTCATGCTGGGTGAGCTGATGCGTCTCAAGCAAGGGATCGCGATTGCCGGTACCCATGGCAAGACCACCACCACCAGTCTGGTGGCGAGCGTATTGGCGCAGGGCGGACTGGATCCGACCTTCGTGATCGGTGGTCGTCTGACCAGCGCCGGCGCCAACGCCAAACTCGGTTCGGGCGACTTCATCGTGGCCGAAGCCGACGAGTCGGATGCCTCGTTCCTGAATCTGACGCCGGTGATCGAAGTCATCACGAATATCGATGCCGATCACATGGAAACCTACAACCACGACTTCGCCAAGCTCAAGCAGGCGTTTGTCGAATTCACCCAGCGCTTGCCGTTCTACGGCGTCGCGGTGTTGTGCCTGGATGATCCGCATGTGCGTGAAATCATGCCAATGATTTCCAAGCCGATCCTGACCTACGGCTTCCATGAAGATGCCGATATCCGTGCCATTGATGCCAAAGCGGTCGAAGGCAAGATGGAATTCACGGCGATCCAGGACGGCTACGCGCCGATGCAGGTCAGCCTGAATCAGCCCGGCATGCACAATGTCCAGAACGCGTGCGCCGCAATTGCGATTGCGCGCGAGCTGGATGTCGACGATGCCGCAACGCAAAAAGCCCTGACCGAATTCAATGGCGTCGGCCGGCGCTTTACCCGCTATGGCGATGTCGCCTTGCGCGATGCCGAAGGCAAGCCGGCCGGTTCGTTCACGCTGGTGGATGACTATGGTCATCACCCGGTGGAAACGGCGGCCACCATTTCAGCCGCGCGTGGTGCTTATCCGGGGCGGCGTCTGGTGCTGGCGTTCCAGCCCCATCGCTACACCCGCACGCGCGATTTGTTTGAAGACTTCGTCAAAGTGTTGTCGACCACCGATGTGCTGGTACTGGCCGAGGTCTATGCCGCCGGCGAACAAGCCATTGTTGCCGCTGACGGCCGTTCGCTGGCGCATGCGCTGCGCGTGGCCGGCAAGGTGGAACCGGTGTTTGTGGAAGATATCGCCGATATGCCCGACACTATTTTGACCGTGGTGCGCGATGGCGATGTGGTGATGACCATGGGCGCAGGTTCGATCAGCGGCGTACCGGCCAAACTGACGGCGCAAGCGGCGGATCCGGCCGCGCGGGAGGCGTGATGAGTACAGAACAGAACCTGGCAAAGCAGTTCGGCAAGGTGGGCGTCTTGTTCGGTGGTCGTTCGGCCGAGCGTGAAGTATCCCTGATGTCTGGCACCGGCGTATTGCAAGCCTTGCGCAGCAAGGGCGTCGATGCCCATCCGTTCGACCCGGCCGAGCGCAGTCTGGCGGAACTGGCGGCAGAGAAATTTGATCGCGTGTTTATCGCCTTGCATGGTCGCTACGGTGAAGACGGCAGCCTGCAAGGCGCGCTGGAACAACTGGGCATTCCGTACACCGGACCCGGCGTGATGGCATCGGCGATTGCGATGGACAAGATCATGACCAAGCGCATCTGGCTCGGCCATGAATTGCCGACACCGCGCTTCGTGGTGCTGGACGGTCTCGCGACGTCACGCGAAACCTTGCGTGAGGTGCCGGATGTACTGGGTTTGCCATTGATGCTGAAAGCGCCGCACGAAGGTTCGACCATCGGCATCAGCAAGGTCGCCGGTTATTCCGACATGCAGGAAGGCTTTGCCCTGTGCGCCAAATATGACGACGTGGTGCTGGCCGAAGAATTCGTGCGCGGCCGCGAACTGACCGTGCCGGTACTCGGCAAAGGCCGTCAGGCGCGCGCCTTGCCGGTGATTGAAATCCGTGCACCGGAAGGCAATTACGATTATCAGCACAAGTATTTCGGCGATGAAACCAAGTATCTGTGCCCGGCGCCGCTTGATGCCGCGCTGACGCAGCGGATCCAGGAACTGGCGGTGCAGGCTTTCAATGCCCTCGGTTGCCGTGGCTGGTCGCGGGTCGACTTCATGTTGCGCGAAAGCGATAACGAACCGTTTTTGCTGGAAATCAATACGTCGCCGGGCATGACCGGACATTCGCTGGTGCCGATGTCGGCGCGTGAGGACGGTTTGAGCTATGAAGATTTGTGTTGCGAAATCCTGAAGCTGGCGGCGCTTGATTGCACGCCATCCAAGGATTGGACGCCGCCGGCGTCAGCGTAGAAGTCAACGGTTAACAACAGATAGCGACTATGTGGCATGACGTCAAACTGCTCAACGCAACCACCAACGCCCTGATCGCGTTGGTGTTGTTGGTGTTGCTGGCGAGCGGTTTGTGGTGGGTGGCGCAGCGGCCGATGTTTACGCTCAAGACGATTCGGGTCGAGGGCATGGCCGACACACCGTTGCGGCGGGTCAATTCACTGACCATCCGCGCCAGTGCGGTGCCACGTATCAAAGGCAATTTTTTTACTGCCGATCTGGATGCCGTACGCGCGGCATTTGAGTCGGTACCTTGGGTGCGCAAGGCGATGGTGCGACGCGAATGGCCGAACAAGCTGATCGTGACCGTGGAAGAACACCGCGCATTGGGCACCTGGGGTGATGATGGGCGGCTGTTGTCGGTGAAGGGGGATGTCTTCACCGCCAATCTGGCCGAAGCCGAAGACGACGGCGAATTGCTGGAGTTCGAAGGACCGGACGGCAGCGAGAAGGAAGTGGTGGCACGGTTTGCGCAATTTCGTAACTGGTTTGCGCCGATCCGGCTGACGCCGGAAGCGGTGCACTTGTCGAATCGTTACGCCTGGAGCGTCAAGCTCGATAACGGCATGACGGTGGAGTTGGGACGCGAGCAGGGTGATGCACTGTTGAAAGAACGCATCAGTCGCCTGGTATCGGTGTATCCGCAATTGCTGGAGCGCTTGCAGGGGAAGATTGAAAACGTGGACATGCGCTATCCGAATGGTTTGGCATTGAAGGCGGACGGTCTGGTACTGGCTGCATTGAACGGAAAGAAAAAATGAGCGGAACGATATGACAAAAGACGCAAAAAATTTGATCGTCGGCCTCGACATCGGCACCTCCAAAGTGGTGGCGGTGGTGGCAGAGGTATTGCCAGACGGCCGCCATGAAGTGATCGGCCTTGGCCAGTCCGAGTCGAAGGGACTCAAAAAGGGCGTGGTGGTCAATATCGAGGCGACCGTGGAATCGATTCAGCGCGCGCTCGAGGAAGCCGAGCTGATGGCCGACTGCAAGATCAGAAATGTCTACACCGGGATCGCCGGCAGTCATATCCGCAGCTTCAATTCGAGCGGCATGGTCGCGATCAAGGACAAGGAAGTCAGCGCTGCCGACGTCTCGCGCGTTATCGAAACGGCCAAGGCGGTGAACATCCCGACTGACCAGCAATTGCTGCATACGGTGCCGCAGGAATTCATTGTCGATAATCAGGAAGATGTACGTGAACCAATCGGCATGAGCGGCATCCGACTGGAAGTTAAAGTGCACATCGTCACCGGTGCCGTTTCTGCCGTGCAAAACATCGTCAAGTGCGTGCGCCGTTGTGGACTCGAAGTGTCGGATCTGATCTTGCAGCCGATGGCTTCTGCTGATTCAGTGCTGACGCCGGATGAACGTGAACTCGGTGTGGTGCTGGTGGACATTGGTGGCGGTACCACCGATGTGGCGGTATTCACGGAAGGTGCGATTCGTCACACCGCAGTGATTCCGATTGCCGGTGATCAGATCACCAACGATATTGCCATGGCCTTGCGCACGCCGACGCTGGAAGCGGAAGAAATCAAACTGCGTTACGGCGTTGCCAAGCAGATATTGGCAGACCCGACCGAGACGCTGGAAGTGCCGGGCCTCGGTGACCGCAATCCGCGCACCTTGTCGCGACAGGCGCTGGCAGCGGTGATCGAGCCGCGGGTGGAAGAGTTGTTTGCATTGGTGCATCAGGTCGTGCGCGAGTCGGGCTACGAAGAGGTGTTGTCTTCGGGCATCGTACTGACAGGTGGTTCGGCGATGATGCCGGGAATGATAGAGCTGGCCGAGGATATTTTCCTCAAGCCAGCGCGATTGGGGACGCCGGAGTATAGCGGTCAGCTTGCAGATGTCGTGCGCAGCCCGCGTTATTCAACGGTACTGGGGTTGTTGTTGGAAGCGAAAAAGCAGTATCTGCGCGGGTACATCGTGACTCGTCAGGAAGGTTCGGTAAAAGCAATCTGGCAACGCATGAAAGAATGGTTTCTCGGCAATTTTTAAGCTTCACGGTTCAGGCATTCAGATTATTCAGGCAGTATTTTTGTTTAGTTAAATTGAGCAATTCGCAGTTCTCAGTTGCTAGTCGTCACACCGCGTGATGACTACCAACTGCAAGCTGCACCAACATATATTTAAAGGAGTCATCATGGAAATAGATATGCTCGACAATGCCACGCTTGGCACTATCATCAAGGTCGTTGGCGTCGGCGGTGCGGGTGGCAATGCAGTGCAGCACATGATCAACAAGGGCGTGTCCGGCGTTGAGTTCATTGCAGCCAATACTGATGCCCAGGCATTGAAGATGTCGAAGGCCGACAACGTGATCCAGATCGGCGAGACCGGTCTGGGTGCAGGCATGAAGCCGGATGTCGGCCGTCGTCTGGCAGAAGAAACACGCGCGCGTATCGAAGATGCACTGCGCGGCGCGCACATGGTGTTTATCGCTGCCGGCATGGGCGGCGGTACCGGCACCGGTGCTGCACCGGTGGTGGCGCAAGTGGCCAAGGAATTGGGCGCGCTGACAGTGGCGGTGGTTTCCAAGCCGTTTTCGTACGAAGGTCAGAAGTGCATGGACATCGCTGATCAGGGTCTGGAAGAACTGGCGCAGCACGTCGACTCCCTGATCATCATCCTCAACGAAAAGCTGGAAGAGATCTACGAAGACGACAGCATGATCGAGTGGCTGGGTCATGCCGATGACGTGCTCAACAATGCCGTTGCCGGTATTGCTGAAATCATCAACGTGCCGGGTCATATCAACGTCGACTTCAATGACGTCAAGACCATCATGGGTGAACAAGGCAAGGCAATGATGGGTACCGCGACTGCCAGCGGCGTTGATCGCGCCCGCGTGGCAGCCGAGCAGGCAGTGGCTTCACCGCTGCTCGACGGTATCGATCTGTCCGGCGCGCGCGGCGTGCTGGTCAACGTGACCGCCAGCCGTAACCTCAAGGGTAAGGAAATCAAGGAAGTCATGGCAACCGTGCGCGCGTTCGCCGCCGCCGATGCATCGATCGCGCAGGGTATCGCGTACGACGACAGCATGGGCGACGACATCCGTGTGACCGTGGTGGCAACTGGTCTGGGCCGTGCGCGCAAAAACGTGCAACTGGTGCAAACGCCAATGCTGCGTACCGGTACGCACAATGAGCCGATGATGGCTGGCACTGGTGGTACGCACGCCGGTCACGGCGCGGCACAGACCGGCGCCGCTTTCGGTGGCCTGAAGGCGCCGGCGGTATGGCGTCGCGAGTCGGCTTCCGACACTGTGCGTGCACTGGAAAAGAATGGCATGGAAACTTACGACATTCCGGCATTTCTGCGCAAGCAAGCTGACTGATGGCAAACGATCCTGCATTTCGGTGCGGGGTCAGCAGTTGTTGCAAGATCAGGGCATACTACGGTTTATCGTAGCAGTGCCCGAGCCGCGCCTGGTGCGCGGCATTTTTTTACCCGCTTCATTTCACCGAAGGAAATCATCATGACAATCAAAGTTGGCGACCGCCTCCCGGAAGGCTCCCTGGCAGAATTCATCGAAACCGAAACCGCTGGTTGTGCGCTCGGTCCGAATACTTTTAACGTAGCTGATCTGGTCAAGGGCAAGAAAATTGCCGTGTTTGCCGTACCCGGCGCTTTCACACCGACCTGTTCGGCCAAGCATTTGCCTGGTTACATCAAGCTCGCAGACGAATTCAAGGCCAAGGGCGTGGATGAGATCTGGGCGCTGTCGGTCAACGACGCATTCGTGATGGGCGCATGGGGCCGCGATCAAAAAGCCACCGGCATCGTCCGTTTGCTGGCCGATGGCAGCGCCACGTTCACCAAAGCGCTGGGCCTGGATGCCGATTTCAGCAAATTCGGCATGGGTACACGCTCGCAACGCTATTCGATGTTGCTCGAAGATGGCGTGGTCAAGCAATTGAACATCGAAGCACCAGGCAAGTTCGAAGTTTCGAACGCCGAAACATTGCTGGCACAACTGGGCTGATCTGCCGGTTGCGATCCGCTTGACGGAACAGCGCGGGCAATATGGCCGGACGCCCGCGGTCCGTCAGCGCGGATGTTTTTGCAACACTCTGCAAGCCGCTCACAGAGCGTAAGGCATCTTGGCTATAATGGCGGGATGTTGAAACAACGCACCATTAAAAAACGTGTCCAGACGGTTGGCGTCGGTCTGCACTCGGGAACCAAGGTTGAACTGACCTTGCGCCCGGCCGCAGTCGACACCGGCATCGTGTTCCGCCGCATCGATCTGGACCCGGTCGTCGAATTCCCCGCATCTGCAACCGGCGTCGGGGATACCCGCATGGCATCCACCTTGTCCAGAGATGGCGCCCGTGTCTCCACGGTCGAGCATTTGCTGTCGGCCTGCGCCGGTCTCGGTATCGATAACATGTATATCGATCTGACTGCCGAAGAAATTCCCATCATGGACGGCTCCGCATCTTCGTTCGTGTTCCTGCTGCAGCAAGCCGGACTCGAAGAGCAGAATGCGCCGAAGAAATTCATCCGCGTCAAAAAGATGGTCGAAGTGCGCGAAGGTGAAGGCGACAAGGCCAAGTGGGCCCGTCTGTCGCCCTACAACGGTTTCAAGCTGAAATTCTTCATCGAGTTCAATCATCCCGCAGTCGACGGCACCGGCCAGACGGCGGAAATCGATTTTGCGCTCGAGTCTTACGTCAAGGAAATTGCGCGCGCGCGCACCTTCGGTTTCATGCAGGATGTGGAAACGCTGCGCGGCATGGGACTGGCGCGCGGCGGTTCGTTCGAAAATGCAATCGTGATGGATGAGTATCGGATCCTGAATGCCGATGGCTTGCGTTACGACAATGAATTTGTGCGGCACAAGATCCTTGACGCCATCGGGGATTTATACCTGATCGGTCATCCGCTGCTGGCCAGCTACGACGCTCACAAATCCGGCCACGGCCTCAACAATCAGTTGCTGCGTGCCTTGCTGGAGCAGCCTGATGCTTATGAGATCGTGTCTTTCGATACGCTGGAATCGGCTCCGCCGACCTATGTCATCCAAGCCCAGCAAGAGTGGGCGCTCAACTAAGCTGATCGTTGATTCGGCCTGTTCCGCAGTGCGGATCAGGCCCTTCGCCTGCGCTCCGGCCGGATTGCGCCGGGTTGCCTCAGGGCACGAACAGACGGGCGTTTTCTTCCCTTTTCCTGCTATTTGATGTCGCGATGGCGGCGTACCATGTTTTCCAGCGCAGTCTTCAATGCCTGATTGCGCGGCGAATCTTCCAGCGCGCCGCTCAGATCGGCAAAGGCAGAAACGGCATGATCGGTCAGAAAACATTGTTTTTGTGCAACTGCCGGAACATAATTCTTGCCGACGTGCACTTTGATACGAATGGCGTTAATCTGCCATCCATCCTTGAGCAGTTGATCTTGCAGTTTCGGCAACTGCTGTTTGAGCTTGGTTGCCAGCGCCGCATTGGGCGTACTGAGCACCAGTTGTCCGGTATCGAACTGCATCACGTCACACGCTTTGAACATGGCGGGCAATACCGCCGAGCAATTTTTCTGTAGCGCTGCCATGCGGGTAAGGGCAGGCATCAGCGAAGCCATGGTGTCGTTGGCACGCAAAAAATCGGTCGCGTCCTTGGGTTTGCGCGTTGCGTACGAGGTCGAACCACCCTGTCTGAAGGGGGTAAAGGTTGATGGATACTTCATCGCTGAACCTTATCACATCCCACCCTTGAGAGATCGGAGTCAAAGGAGTAAAGATGCAAATTATTCTGATGCACCCGCGTCTGGCCAGAGCACGGTCGGTGACGCTCGGTTCCAAACATGTAGTGGCGCTGGTGCTGGTGTTGCTGGCAGTGATCGTCGCCGCGTCGGCAGCCTTGTCTTATGCCGTGTTGCGTCAGGCCAGCAATGGCGAATCGTCGCCGATGCTGCATAAGCTGCTGGTGTCGATGACGCAGCAGGAAGATGATCGCAAAGACAAGTTCCTGAAAGAAAACCTGGCCGTGATGGCGGTCAAGCTTGGTGAAATGCAGGCCCAGCTGATGCGTCTCGACGCGTTGGGCGAGCGGGTCCAGGGGCTGGCTGGCGTGCGGCCCGAAGAATTCAATTTCAAGGAATTGCCTGGTCGTGGCGGCATGGAAAACTCGACGCTGGCCGGTCCCGGCCGCGAGCTCGGCATGAGTGAGTTGCAGAAGATGCTGGATGCGCTGTCGCTCGATGTCGGACGCCGCTCGGATTACATGAATGCGGTGGAGTCGACGCTGATGTCGGACAAGATCAAATCGCGTCTGTTGCCCACCAATCAGCCGGTCAATGTGGCATACAACTCGTCCAGTTTCGGCTGGCGGCTCGATCCGTTCACCGGTCATAATGCCTTTCACGAAGGCCTGGACTTTCCCGGCCCGACCGGTACTTCTATCGTTGCCGCCGCCGCCGGCGTGGTGATCGCCTCGGAATATCATTACCAGTTCGGCAACATGCTGGAAATCGATCATGGCAATGACATCATCACCCGCTATGCCCATGCCTCGCAGTTGTTTGTCAAAGTCGGCGATATCGTCAAGCGCGGCCAGCGTGTCGCGGAAATCGGCACTACCGGGCGCTCGACCGGACCGCATCTGCATTTCGAAGTGCGCATTCGCGGCGTCGCTCAGGATCCGCGCAAGTTTCTGGCGCTGGGCGCGCCACCCGGCAAGGCACCGCCCAAGCCGTTGCCGGTATTTGTTGCTGGCAAGTAATTTTTGTCTGATTGAGCGCAGTATTGAATCTTTGACCTCAGTCCCAATCTATTGGGCTGTCTTCTGACAATATGTCGTGCGAATGAACGAGTTTGCTGCGTGCCGGCGTAGGTCAGGGGGCGGAACCACTGTCGCCACAGGCTGGCGTGCTAAAATCCGAGGTTTATTGGCCTCCTTCCGGTTCCGTATGCGGATTGTTTCCGTACGGAGTCATTTTTCGGCGCATTTTTAGAATCCAAGCATGTCATTACTGACCCAGATTTTCGGCAGCCGCAATCAGCGCTTGCTCAAACAATATCAAAAGATTGTCCGTCAAATTAATGCGCTCGAAGCTGGCATAGAGACGCTCTCGGATACCGAACTGCAGGCAAAGACGCAGGAGTTCAAGACGCGTGTCGGCAACGGCGAGAAGCTCGATGACATTCTGCCGGAAGCATTTGCCGTCTGCCGCGAAGCCAGCAAGCGCGTGCTCAAGATGCGCCATTTCGATGTGCAGCTGATCGGCGGCATGGCGCTGCATTTCGGCAAGATTGCGGAAATGCGCACCGGTGAGGGCAAGACCCTGATGGCGACGCTGCCGGCCTATCTGAATGCCTTGTCGGGCAAGGGCGTGCACGTGGTTACCGTCAATGATTATCTGGCCCAGCGCGATGCCGAATGGATGGGCAAACTGTACGGCTGGCTCGGTCTGAGCACCGGCATCAACCTGTCGCAGATGGAGCATGACCTGAAGCAGGGTGCTTACGCGTCCGACATCACTTACGGTACCAACAACGAATTCGGTTTCGATTATCTGCGCGACAACATGGTGTTTGATGGCGCCGACCGCGTGCAGCGCGCGCTCAATTTCGCCATCGTCGATGAAGTTGACTCGATCCTCATCGATGAAGCCAGAACCCCGCTGATCATTTCCGGTCAGGCTGAAAATCACACCGATCTGTACCACAAGATCAACGCCGTGCCGCCGCTGCTGACATTGCAGATCGGCGAAGAAACGCCGGACGGCAAGGGCAAGGTCGACGTTCCCGGTGACTACACCAAGGATGAAAAGGGCCATCAGGTCCTGCTGACCGAAGCCGGCCACGAAAAGGCCGAAGAAATCCTGACCGGCATGGGTTTGCTGCCGGAAGGCGCTTCCTTGTATGACGCTTCCAACATTTCGCTGGTGCATCACCTGTACGCCGCGTTGCGCGCGCATACGCTGTATCACAAGGATCAGCACTACGTGGTGCAAAACGGCGAAGTCGTCATCGTCGACGAATTCACCGGTCGTCTGATGACCGGTCGTCGCTGGTCCGACGGCCTGCATCAGGCAGTGGAAGCCAAGGAAGGCGTCAAGATCCAGAACGAGAACCAGACGCTGGCCTCGATCACGTTCCAGAATTACTTCCGCATGTACGGCAAGCTGTCCGGCATGACCGGTACGGCCGACACCGAAGCTTACGAATTCCAGGAAATCTACAGCCTCGAAACGGTGGTGATCCCGCCGAATCGTCCGAGCGCCCGCAAGGATCGCCAGGATCAGGTTTACAAGACATCGCAGGAAAAGTATCAGGCGATGTTGCACGACATTCAGGATTGCTACGAACGCGGTCAGCCGGTGCTGGTTGGTACCACTTCGATTGAAAATTCGGAATTGTTGTCGGGCATTCTGGCCAAGGCCAACCTGCCGCACAACGTGCTGAACGCCAAGCAACATGCGCGCGAAGCGGAAATCATTGCGCAGGCCGGTCGGCCGAAGATGATCACCATCGCCACCAACATGGCCGGTCGCGGTACCGACATCGTCCTCGGCGGCAATGTTGAAAAGCAGATCCAGATCATCGAAGCTGACGGTGCATTGTCTGATACCGACAAGCTGTCCCAATCCCAGACGTTGCGTGACGAATGGCAATCGCTGCATGATCACGTGGTCAATGCCGGCGGTTTGCATATCATCGGTACCGAACGTCACGAATCGCGTCGCGTCGACAATCAGTTGCGCGGCCGTTCCGGTCGTCAGGGCGATCCGGGTTCATCGCGTTTCTATCTGTCGCTCGACGACGCCTTGCTGCGCATTTTTGCCGGCGACCGCGTGCGCGCCATCATGGACCGTCTCAAGATGCCGGAAGGCGAACCGATCGAAGCCGGTATCGTGTCGCGTTCCATCGAATCTGCGCAGCGCAAGGTGGAAGCGCGCAACTTCGACATCCGCAAGCAATTGCTGGAATACGATGATGTCGCCAACGACCAGCGCAAGGTTATCTATCAGCAGCGTAACGAATTGCTGGAAGCGTCCGACGTATCGGAAATGATCGCGTCGCTGCGCGAAGGTGTGTTCACCGACCTGTTCCGTACTTATGTGCCGGCAGAATCGGTGGAAGAGCAATGGGATATCCCGGCGCTGGAAGCCGCGCTGAACAGCGAATGGCAATTGAACGTACCGTTGGCCGCCATGCTGGAAGCCGAACCGGATCTGACCGAAGAAGAAATTCTGGAGCGGGTGCTGGCAGCGGCAACGGCAACGTATGCCGCCAAGGTTGACGTGGTCGGCAAGGAAGCCTTCAGCGGTTTCGAGCGCAGTGTCATGCTGCAAAGTATCGACAGCCACTGGCGCGAACATCTGGCGGCGCTGGATCACCTGCGTCAGGGTATTCATTTGCGCGGTTACGCCCAAAAGAATCCGAAGCAGGAATACAAGCGCGAAGCGTTCGAACTGTTCGCCCAGATGCTGGATCTGATCAAGAACGAAGTGATCAAGATCGTGATGACCGTGCGCATCGAAAGCCGCGAAGAAATTGAAGCCGCGGAAGAAGAGTTGTCGCAATCGCACGTGGAAAACGTGCATTACCAGCACGCTGACTTCGACGCCAATGCCGCGCCCGAAGAGTTGCTGGCGCCGACCGCAGTGGCCAGCGCACCCGACCAGTCGCAGGGCAATGCCTTGCCGAAGGTCGGCCGCAACGATCCTTGCCCGTGCGGCAGCGGCAAGAAATACAAGCAATGCCACGGTAAACTGGTATAGCCCGGGCCGCTGAACCGGTTTGCGATCTCGTAGTAAGATCTCGAACCGGTTCCGAGCCGGAAAGCCGCTCTCGGGAAACCGGGTGCGGCTTTTTTGTTTTACGGATGGCAGGAGAAAAGGAATGGCCTGGATTATTCTGGTGTTGGCGGGATTGTTTGAAGTGGCGTGGGCCGTTGGCTTGAAATATACCGAGGGCTTCAGTCGCTTCTGGCCCAGCGTGGGAACGATTACCGCGATGGTGATCAGCGTCGGTTTGCTGGCGCTGGCGGTCAAGAGTCTGCCGCTCAGCACCGCCTATGCCATCTGGACCGGCATCGGCGCGGTTGGCGCCGTGATCCTCGGCATCACCTTGTTCGGCGAATCAGCATCGGCACCGCGTCTGGCATGTCTGGCGCTGATCATCGTCGGTATCATCGGTCTCAAGATTGTTTCTCCTGAATGAGTCGCTCACCTATGTTTGTACAGATCCGGCGCGGTGTCGCCGCCATGCTTTCGGTGTTTGCCGCCACGTTGCTGGCTGCGTGCGGCAGCCCGGGTCCTGCTCCTGACAAGCCGGCGCAGTCGCTTGCTGTCAGGCCGCCGGCGATCGCCGCTGCCGTTGTGGAAAAACCGCCGAGCCGTACCGCTCTGCTGGCCGCAGCGGAAACCGAATGGGCCTTTTTCGATCGCCAGCAAATCGATATGCGCGGCGAAGTACTCAGCGCTCCCCGCCTTGGTTTGCTCGAAGATGAAGGCGAAGCCGTACAGCGCGTGGGTTTGTACTGGCAAGCCGTCGGCAAGAATTTTACCGGCGCCGATACCCAGCAGGCATGGTCAGCCGCGTTCATTTCTTATCTGATGCAACAGGGCGGCGTGCCGCAAGAGGCGTTTCAGGCCAGCGATGTGCATTTCAACTATCTCAGCTATCTGAAACAACGACAAACGCTGCCGAATCCCTTGTTTGTCCTGCAACCGGTTGCCAGCACCAGCATCGTCCCCGGCGACCTGATCTGCGCCCCGCGTGAATCGAATCAGGCCACCAGCATTGACGATATTCGACCCGGCTTGCCCGGGCACTGCGACCTGGTATTTGAAGTACACCCGGATCAAGGCTGGGCCGGCGTGATCGGCGGCAATGTATTCAATTCGGTTTCCGAATCGCTGATTCCCATCGACAGCGCCGCCCATCTGATCCCGATTGCGCGCCGGCCCTGGTTCGTGGTCGCCAAGAACCTGATGTAGCACCGTCGATACGTTTACAATACTGATCTCTCTTAACCTTGCAGATAAAACATCATGGCCGTCAATTCTCCCGTTCCCGTTTCCGCCGATCTGAAACCTGTTGCCGGTATTGAGTTGGGTTACGCCGAAGCCGGCGTACGCAAAGCCAACCGCAAAGATTTGCTGGTACTGAAACTGGCACCTGGCGCGACGGTGGCCGGCGTGTTTACGCTCAATCGTTTCTGCGCTGCCCCGGTGCAAGTCTGCAAGGCTCATCTGGCGCAAGTTGATGCCACTCAGGCCATCCGCGCGCTGGTCATCAACACCGGCAATGCCAATGCCGGCACCGGTGAAGCCGGTCTGGCCAATGCCAACGCCACCTGTGCCGCGCTGGCCGGACTGCTCGATTGCTCGCCGCAACAAATTCTGCCGTTTTCCACCGGGGTGATTCTCGAACCGCTGCCAGTCGATCGCATCACTGCCGGCTTGCCGCAAGCCATCGCCAATCTGCGCGCCGACAACTGGTTCAACGCTGCCGAATCCATCATGACTACCGATACGCAGCCGAAAGCGGCCTCGCGTACCGTGACGATTGCCGGCAAGAGCGTGACCCTCACCGGCATCAGCAAAGGCGCCGGAATGATCAAGCCCAACATGGCAACCATGCTCGGCTTCCTCGCATTCGATGCCAAAGTGCCGCAGGCCATCCTGAATCAACTGGTCAAAGATGCCGCCGACAAGTCGTTCAATTGCATCACCATCGACGGCGACACGTCCACCAATGATTCCTTCATGCTGATCGCCACCGGTGCCGGCGAACTGGAGATCACCAGTGCCGCCAGCCCGGAATACGCCGCGCTGGCAGAAGCCGTGACCGCCATCTCGCAACACCTCGCGCAACAAATCATCCGCGACGGCGAAGGCGCCACCAAATTCATTACCGTGACCGTGGAAGACGGCCGCAGCGTTGAAGAGTGCCGCAAGATTGCGTACTCCATCGCCCATTCACCACTGGTGAAAACCGCATTCTTCGCATCCGATCCGAATCTTGGCCGTATCCTGGCCGCTATTGGTTACGCCGGCGTCGACGATCTCGACGTCTCGCAACTCAATATGTATCTCGATGACGTCTGGGTCGCCAAAAACGGTGGTCGCAATCCCGACTACCAGGAAGCCGATGGCCAGCGCGTCATGAAGCAAAGCGAAATTACCGTACGCGTGAAACTCGCGCGCGGCAACGCCGCTGCTACCGTGTGGACTTGCGACTTGTCCCACGACTATGTATCCATCAACGCCGACTACCGTTCCTGAATTCGTTGAGCGCCTGCTGCGCGCGACAATCTCGCCACTGCGATGCTCGCCGTACCTGAGTACGGCTGCGCTTCTCGCGGCGAGCTTGACGTGCTCGCTACGGCGCTGAACGAAATTGCTTTCTTCGATATGGTGGTCGCATGCGCCTTGTGCTTTGACAAATTTTATTCAAGCTACGCTTGCTTGCGATGCGTCAGAATGGGCTTTGTCGATTAACTCTTTTCTTTTGCCATGACTCAATTAGATCAATTCTTGCAACGTGCCGAGGCTTTGTTGGCCAGGCTGGAAACCATTTTGCCGCAGAGCGGCCAGCAACCTGACTGGAACAGCGGCGTGGCGTTTCGCTGGCGGCAACGCAAAGGTCAGGGCGGGGGGTATTTGCAGTCGGTCGGACATATTTCCAATATTGCATTGTCGGATTTGCATAATATCGGCCCGCAAAAGGAACAGATCGATCAGAACACGCGGCAATTCGTTGAAGGGCGTCCCGGCAACAACGTGTTGCTGACCGGCGCGCGCGGCACCGGCAAGTCGTCGCTGATCAAGGCTTGCCTGAATCAGTATGGGGATCGCGGTTTGCGTCTGATCGAAGTCGACAAGGATGATTTGCATGACTTGCAAGACATCGTCGACCTGGTCTCGGGACGGCCGGAGCGCTTCATCATTTTCTGCGATGACTTGTCGTTCGAAGAAGGTGAAAGCGGTTACAAGGCGCTCAAGGTGGCGCTCGACGGCAGTGTGGCGGCACAATCGGACAACGTCCTGATTTACGCCACCTCCAATCGCCGCCATCTGATGCCGGAACGCATGTCGGATAACTCGACCTATACCCATACCGATGACGGCGATTTGCATCCGGGTGAAACGGTCGAAGAAAAGATCTCGTTGTCGGAGCGTTTCGGCTTGTGGGTGACGTTCTATCCATTCAAGCAAGATGATTATCTGGACATCGTCGCGCACTGGCTGCGTCATTTCGGTTGTGATGCCGCGCAGATCGAAGAAGCCCGTGGTGATGCCTTGCGCTGGGCCTTGCAACGCAGCTCCCGGTCGGGCCGCGTGGCATGGCAGTTTGCCAAGGATTACGCCGGCAAGAGAAGCGCCTGATGACAGCTGTTGCAGCCCCCATTGATGTCGCGGTCGGCATTCTGATGAAGCCGAACGGCGATGTCTTGCTGGGACAGCGCCCGGAAGGCAAGCCATATGCCGGCTACTGGGAATTTCCGGGTGGCAAGGTTGAATCGGGCGAGGCCATCAGCGATGCGCTCAAACGCGAGTTTCTGGAAGAGTTGGGCATCCGGATCATCTCGGCTGAACCTTGGTGTGGCGTGCAGCATGTGTATCCACATGCGCACGTGCGCCTGCATTTCTACATCAGCCGGGAGTGGGAAGGCGAGCCGCAAAGCCTGGAAGGGCAAGCATTCGCCTGGCAAGGCAGCGTCGATGTGACGCCGCTGTTGCCGGCCACGATTCCATTGATTGAATGGATTACCCGCTTGCGCGATTGAGGTGATGCTGCGTTGAGGTGCCGGATGAACAAGGTTCAGCGGCATGAGCCGGCGATTACTGCAGCGGCTTGCCCTCGTCATCCAGTTCTTCAGGCAGGTTGACTGCCGGAATGGCGTACTTTTCTTCGGCCCACGCGCCCAGATCGATTTGCTTGCAACGATCGGAGCAAAACGGGCGAAACTTGTTCTTCTCGGTCCATTCGACCTTGGTGCCGCATGTCGGGCAATCTACTATCGTTACCATTTCAGTTCTGTCTCAAAATCCGCAAAGCGCCAGTTCGAACGGGACTTCACCCTCGAACGGCTTCGGTTTCATGTCGCCATCCTGGGACGTAAAACGCACCCACAACATATATTTATTGGCTGATATTTCCGGGATTGCGCCCAGATTTTCATCCAGCACCAGACGCAGCATCTGATAAATCTTGCCTTGCAGCATCTGTTGGTAGCTGCCGCCTTCGGCATTGATCTTGACCGGATGGCCCGATTCGCGCAGCAGGCGCAAGACGATGGAAATCGCGTCGCACAGCGGTTGCAGCGAGGCAAACCAGTTGGAGATGTCATTGAAGCGCTGTTCCGGTGTCCGTTTTTGCCACGCGTAGTAGGACGGCAGATCGAATTCGCAGGCGCCGCCGGGAATGATGGTGCGACCGCGCACGCTCATGAGCCATTCGTTTTCGCGGATATTCTGCCCGGTCCGGCCTTGTGATGCCGACAACGCAGCGCTGGCGCGATCGACCTCGGCCAGGATCGCATTGAGCATTTCGGGTTCGACGTTGGGATTGGACTGGTAGGCCAGCAGGATTTGCTTTTGACGTTCCAGTTCTTGCAGCAGATCGGATTTGAGGTCAGCGCGTCCCGCGACTTCGAGAATTTCGAAAATCGTGGAGAGGGCGACATGATGTTGCAGCGGACTTTCCTGATGCAGGAAGAACACGAATTTCTCGTGCAGATCCTCTAACCGCAACAGCGTGCGAATACGCTCGTTGAAAGGGTATTCGTAAACGATCAAAGCTGCGTCCCTTTAAAGTTGAACCGGATTCGACCAAGCACCGATCAACGCCATAGTAGCCAGTATTGTCGAAACATGCTTGGGATTTACGTGATTCTGACCCATGCAGCGCAAAATTACAAATGCTGTACGTCATTTGTTTTTGCCAGCCTCGCATACTCTGCATGCAAGCGGGCAATCTGCGGTTTCAACGCCGCCGCATCGGCATCATTTTCGATCACATCGTCAGCTGCTGCCAGTCGCTGCGCGCGCGATGCCTGCACCGCGATAATGGCTTCGACTTCAGTGCGCGACAGCTGGTTGCGCAGCATCACCCGGGCGATTTGCGTCTCGACGCTGCAATCGACCACCAGCACGCGTCCCGCGCGTTTTTTCCAGTCCGCCGATTCGACCAGCAGCGGTACCACCAGCATCACGTAGTCACCCTGCGCCTCACTTGCTTCGCGCGCCGTTTCGCTGCGGATCAACGGATGCAGGATGGCTTCCAGTTTTTTGCGGGCAGTGCTGTCGCTGAAAACGTGGGCACGCATTTTGGCGCGATCCATGGCGCCTTCCTGATTGATGAATTCGGTGCCGAAGGTGGCGCTGATGGCGGCAATCGCGAGACCGCCGGGGGCGCTCAGGCGATGGGCGATGGCGTCGGTATCGACCAGCGCCGCACCGAGTTCGCCGAACATGTTCGCCACGGTAGTCTTGCCGCTGCCGATGCCACCGGTAAGGGTTACCGCAAACCGCGATGTCGGGGGCGGCGTCGCAGCGGCCTTGTTATGCGAAGAAGTCGTCACTTAGAAGTCCACAATCATGTTGCCGTACAGCAGGGCCAGCAGACCACCTGCTGCGAGATAAGGGCCGAACGGAATCGGAGTGTCAGCCCGATGCTTCTTCAGCGCCAGCAATACAATACCAACAATTGCACCCATGCAGGAGGCAAACAGCAGTACAAATGGCAGTGCCTGCCATCCCAGCCATGCGCCGAGCGCCGCCAGCAGTTTGAAGTCGCCTTGGCCCATGCCTTCTTTGCCGGTCAGCAGTTTGAATATCCAAAAGATCACCCATAGTGCCAGATAGCCGGCGGCAGCCCCGATCACTGCGGCACCGAGCGGTGCGAACAAGCCGTTCAGATTGAGCAGCAAGCCGAGCCATAACAGCGGCAATGTCAGATCATCGGGCAGCAGGAAGGTGCGCAGGTCGATGACACTCAAGACGATCAGGAAGCAAGTCAGGACTACCGCGCTGATGCCGGTCAGGTTCAAGCCAAAGTGCCAGATCAGCGCCCCGGCTGCCAGTGCTGTCAGCAACTCCACGGCAGGGTAGCTGGCCGGAATGGCGGTGCGGCAGTGGGCGCAGCGGCCGCGCAGCCACAGGTAACTCAACAACGGAATGTTGTGCATGGCCGTGACCGGTTGCTGGCAATGCGGACAAGCCGAACGCGGCAGCAGCAGGTTATAACGGCTGGTATGCGGTGGTGGCACGCCGTTGGCGTTGGCCACGTAATTATCCGACTCGCGCTGCATCATTTTTGGCAGGCGATAGATGACCACGTTGAGGAAGCTGCCGATCAACAGGCCGCATACGCCGGCCAGAATACTGGTCCAGAGATGGCCGGGGCTGCCTGAGAGAAAAATGTCCTGCATTACACGACAGATCCTAGTTTGAAAATCGGTAAGTACATGGCGATGACCAGGCCGCCGATCAGCACGCCCAGTACCAGCATCATAAAGGGTTCCATCAGGCTGGTGAGCGCATTGATGGCATCATCGACTTCAATTTCGTAGAAATCGGCCACTTTGCTCAACATTTGATCGAGCGAGCCGGATTCTTCGCCAATGGAGGCCATTTGACTGACCAGTGATGGAAACGCATGCGTGTTTTCCATGGCGGTGGTCAGACTGCTGCCGCTGCTGACTGCGGATTGAATGGTTTTGCTGGCGCTGGCATAGACCGCGTTGCCGGAGGCGGCGCCGACCGGTTCCAGTGCATCGACCAGCGGCACGCCGGCGCTGAACATGGTTGCCAGTGTGCGACACCAGCGCGCCAGCGCCACCTTGCGCAAGACCGTGCCGAATACGGGTAATTTCAATGCGAATTTATCAACTTTGGATTGCAGCGCCGGCGAACGCCGGATGCGGCGCCGAACAAACCAGGCACCGGCCAGCAGGGCGCCGAGTGCAATCGGTCCGTGCCGGATCAGAAAACCCGAGACTGCCACTACCACCAGCGTTGGTGTCGGCAAATCGGTTCCCATATTCTTGAACACTTCCTGAAACGATGGCACGACCCAGATCAGGATGATGGCGGTCACGCTCAGCGCAAACGCCATGATCGCCAGCGGATAGATCATGGCCGAGCGCACCTTGCCTTTGATCGCGAGTACCTTTTCCTTGTAGGACGAGAGGTTGGCGAGCATGTTATCGAGCATGCCGGCTTGTTCGCCGGCATGGATCAGACTGCAGTAGAGGGCGTCGAAATAGCGTGGATGACGGCGAAATGCCTGGTGCAGACTGGTGCCGGTTTCGACATCGTCGCGAATGGTCCGGATCAGGCGCGCCAAAACCTGTTTGGTTTGCCCCTTGCCGACAATGTCGAACGCTTTCAGCAGCGGCACCCCGGCCTTGAGCATGGTGGTGAGCTGACGGGTGAACAGGGTAATGTCTTTTTCCGTGACATCCTGACCGAAATAGACGCGTTTTCTTTTGACGCGCGTGACCCAGATGCCCTGACGTTGCAAGGTACTGTTGACTGCAGCGTTGCCGCTGGCATACAACTCGCCGCTGACCTGTTTGCCGCGCTTGTCCTTGCCTTCCCAGCGATAGAGCAAGTCGGCAGTCGTCGGTTGTGGTTCGGGTCGGTCGCGTACAGGGGGCATGCCGAAGCTCCGGTGGTGATTACAGATTGGTGCAACTGATGACTTCGTCCAGACTGGTCAGGCCTTGCCTGATCTTCTTCAACCCGGCCTGGCGCAATGTTTCCATGCCTTCCAGACGGGCCTGCGCTTCGATTTCCTGGCTGGTGGCCTGCGCCAGAATCAGGCGTTCGATTTCCTGGGTGATCAGCATGATCTGGTGGATGCCGACCCGGCCCTTGTAGCCGGTGCCGCTGCAGTTGTCACAACCCATCGGGGCATAGGCGCACCAGGTGTCGTCCAGTTCATATTCTTCGAACCCGGCATCCAGCAACACATGGTGAGGAATTTCCGCCGGCTGTTTGCAAGTGCACAGGCGACGTGTGAGCCGCTGCGCGGTAATCATGATGACCGATGAGGCGATATTGAAAGGCGGGATACCCATGTTGATCAGGCGCGTCAGGGTCGATGGCGCATCGTTGGTATGCAGCGTGGAGAACACCATGTGTCCGGTTTGGGCTGCCTTGATGGCAATATCGGCGGTTTCCAGGTCGCGGATCTCGCCCACCATGATGATGTCCGGGTCTTGCCGCAGGAATGCGCGCAGCGCCACCGGGAAGGTCAGGCCGGCGCGTTCGTTGACATTCACCTGATTGATGCCGGGCAGGCTGATCTCGGCCGGATCTTCGGCGGTGGCGATATTGATGCCGGGCTGGTTCAGAATATTCAGGCAGGCATACAGCGATACGGTTTTGCCGGAGCCGGTCGGTCCGGTCACCAGAATCATGCCGTAGGGGCGCTGGATGGTATCGAGCAACAGATCTTTCTGATCCTGTTCATAGCCGAGGGTTTCGATGCTCATCTGGGCCTGCCGCGAATCGAGAATCCGCATCACCACTTTTTCGCCGTGCAGGGTGGGCAAGGTCGAGACCCGGAAGTCGATGGCACGGGTTTTCGAAATGGCCAGTTTCAGCCGGCCATCCTGAGGCGCGCGTTTCTCGGCAATATCCATATTGGAAATCACCTTGATGCGGGATGCCAGCTTGTCCTTGATGGCGAGCGGCGGTTGCACAATATCGCGCAGTACGCCGTCAACCCGGAAGCGGATGCGGTAGAAGCGTTCGAATGGCTCGAAGTGCAGATCGGAGGCGCCCATGTTGATGGCGTCGGTCAATACTTTTTGCAGGAAGCGGACGACCGGCGCATCGTCGACGTCGGCGTTGCTCATGTTGATGGCTGCCAGACCGGCGGCCACCGGCGTTTCGCGTTCGCTGCCGACGATGTCATTGAGGGTTTGCTCGGTGCTTTGTGTAATCTGGGCGATCAGGCGCAATAGCGGCGCGTGCTCCGCCACGATCGGTTCGACCGTCATCTGGGTCTGGAATTTGATCTGGTCCAATGCCTGCGTATTGGTTGGATCCGACATCGCGACCGACAGCCGGTTGCCGAGTTTTGCCAGTGGCGCGACCCGCTGATTGCGCTGCAGCCGGGCATCAATCAGTTGACTCGGACAAAAGCTGGCGTTGAATGTGGTGAGATCGATGAAGGGATAGCCGAAGGTATCGGCGCAATACATGGCCAGCGCACGCGATTCGATATCGCCACTTTGCAGCAAGACATCGATGAAGGGGATGTTGTCCATGGCGGACTTCTTGAGCAGCAAGTCTGCCTTCGCGGCATTCAGGTGACCGGCTTGCACCAGTGAACGTGGCAGTCCGGTCATGGGCAGATCAGATTCGCTGGGATAGGCAGGCATAGGCGAACAGGTAAATTGATTCGTGCACGCGGCGGTGAGGAAAATTGCGGCGGTGTACAAAAATCAATTACCCCGAAGCAACTTTGATTGCTCCGATGATGCACATTTATTGTCTTTTTGTAAATATTGCAATGTGAATAAACCTGACCAGCTGGCCCTTGCCGGCAGCGCGGTGCAGGCGTATGGCAGGGCTTATGCTGCCGTGCTGGCAGGCGCGATCAGCTTGACCACTTTGATTGACTGATTTTGAACCTGCACGATCTCGATCACACAGCCGGCGATCTTGACGCAGACGTTGGCTTCCGGAATGTCGCGCAACCATTCCAGCAGCAAGCCGTTGAGGGTTTTGGGGCCATCCAGAGGAAACGCCAGGCCCAGACGCTTGTTGACGTCACGCAAGGTGGTGGCGCCTTCCAGCAGGCACACGCCATTGTCATCCCAGGCAAAACTGTCAGCCCGGGCAGCGCCCGGCGTGGAGGTGGTGAATTCGCCGATCATCTCTTCGATGATGTCTTCCAGCGTTACCAGACCTTGCACTTCGCCATATTCGTCGACGATGATGCCGAGTCGCTCGTGGTTTTCCTGAAAATATTGCAGTTGGGTGAAGACGTCCGTGTCTTGCGGGATGAAATAGGGAGGAGTCAGCAAGGCGCGGAAATCTTCGGTGGTGATTTCATCTTCCTGATTGAACAGCGTCACCGCCTTGCGTACATGCAAAATGCCGATGATCTGGTTGATTTCGCCTTCGTAGACCGGCAACTTGTTGTGATAGCAGGTCGCCAGCTGGTGCCGGATTTCATCGACGGAGACGGCAAGATTGAGCGCCTCGACCTGGGCGCGCGGTGTCATGACGTCTTCCACCGAGATTTTTTCCAGATCAAACAGATTCAATAAAATGCTTTTGTGTTTTTGCGGAATGAAATTGCCGCCCTCAAGCACAATCGAGCGTAGTTCCTCCGGCGAGAAACGTTGCTCTCGGGCATGAGATCCGGTCTTGATGCGCAACAAACCGAGAAACGTCGACACGAACAGATTGACGAACCAGATCAGCGGTTTGGCGATAGCCATCAACGGTTTCAGAATGAAGCTGGTCGGCAGCGCAATGCGTTCGGGATAGGTGGCGCCGATGATCTTGGGGCCGATTTCAGCAAAGACGATCAGCAGAAAGGCGACGCAGGCGGTGGCGATAGTGATGACTTTTTCGTGATTGCCGAAGGTGGAGATGGCAATCGCCGTGACCAGCGCCGTGGCCAGAGCATTGATGAGGGTGTTGGCGATCAGTACCAGTGACAGCAGCTTGTCGGTGCGCTCCAGCAACCACAAGGTGGTGGCGGCGCGTTTGTTGCCGCGTCTGGCCATGTGTCGCAGGCGATGCCGATTGGCTGCCATCAGCGCCGTTTCGGCCATCGCGAAGAAGGCCGAACACAGGATCAGGATAATCAGTGCAAGAATCTGCACCCATAAGGGCACGGTATTCAAAGAGTCGCCGTATATAGTTGATGTAATGTTGGTCGGGGTGAGAGGATTCGAACCTCCGGCCTCTACGTCCCGAACGTAGCGCTCTACCAGGCTAAGCTACACCCCGCTAACCAGAATCACTGTGCGGGGAATGGTGCTCAGTGATTGCGATCAACCGCGAACGTCGATAATTCTAGCAAAGAATCTTTGTACTCGCTATTGGGCAAGGCGCTGATCGCATCGGCGGCGCGGCGTGCCGCTTTTTCTGCTTCCTGGCGGGTGTAATCGAGGGCGCCGGAGGAGGTGATTGCGGCCAGAATCTGGTCGAAATGCTGCTCGTCGCCGTTTTCGATACAAGCCCGTACCAGATCGCGTTGTTGCGGTGTGCCGTGTTCCATCAGATAAATCAGCGGCAGGGTGGGTTTGCCTTCGCGCAGGTCGTCACCGACGTTCTTGCCGATTTCGGCGGCATTGCCGGAGTAATCCAGCACATCGTCGATCAGTTGAAACGCGGTGCCAAGCGACCGGCCGTACTCGCCGGCGGCGTCGATGTCGGCATCGGAGGCGCCGGCAATCAGCGCGCCGAGCTGCGCGGCAGCTTCGAACAGCTTGGCGGTCTTGGAGCGGATCACTTGCAGATATGCCGCTTCGTTGACGTCCGGGTTGTGCATGTTCAGCAACTGCAGCACTTCACCTTCGGCGATCACATTGGTGGCGTCGGCCACGATTTGCATGACGCGGGCATTATTGACGCCGACCATCATCTGGAAGGCGCGCGAATACAGGAAGTCGCCCACCAGCACCGAGGCGGCATTGCCGAACAGGGCATTGGCAGTCTGCTTGCCGCGCCGCATTGACGATTCGTCAACCACATCATCGTGCAGCAGGGTTGCGGTATGAATGAATTCAATCACCGCCGCCAGCGAGTGGTGCGTAGCGCCGCGATAGCCGCAGGCGTTGGCCATCAGCAATACCAGTACCGGGCGGATGCGCTTGCCGCCGGCGCTGATGATGTATTCGGCAACCTGATTGACCAGCGGCACTTCCGAATAAAGTTGCTCGCGGATAACGACGTTGACGGCGTCCATATCGGCGGCAATCGGTTGGGTGATGGTATTGTGCGTAGCGGAGTGGAGTGCGGCAGACAAGGCGAAACCTGTGAAAAATCGTGATTGCGGTGATTATACGATGACACGCAGGAACACACCTGCCTGTCTGTTGACCGAATTGCTTCAGTGACATGAATAGTCCGGTGTTGTATGGGGAAGTCAAGGACTTTTGACGGCCGTGCTAAGTCTATGTATAATTGGAGGTTTTCCCGATTCGCCTGGCTGTTTTCAAGGGCGCAAGCAGGAGAGAAAAGAAAATTTACTCAATTATTCGATAGAGGTTTCACATGTACGCGGTCATAAAAACCGGCGGCAAACAATATAAAGTTGCTGCTGGTGAAAAACTTAAAGTAGAACAGATACCGGCAGACATTGGCTCCGAAATCACTTTGGATCAAGTGCTCGCAGTGGGCGCAGGCGATACCGTGAAATTCGGTGCGCCGTTGGTCGAGGGTGCAAAGGTGCTTGCTACCGTAGTAGCTCAAGGTCGCCACGATAAAGTCAAGATCTTCAAAATGCGTCGTCGTAAGCATTATCAGAAGCGTCAAGGCCATCGTCAAAACTACACCGAACTGCAAATCGTCTCGATCAGCGCTTAAGCGCAGGTCAAACTTAGATCAAGGAGTCATTAAATGGCACATAAAAAAGGCGGCGGCACTACGCGCAACGGCCGTGATTCAGAGTCGAAACGACTCGGCGTCAAGGTCTACGGTGGCCAGGCCATCAACGCAGGCGGCATCATCATCCGTCAACGCGGCACCAAGGTTCATCCTGGTGAAAACGTCGGTATGGGCAAGGATCACACCCTGTTCGCACTGACACCAGGCAAGGTTCAGTTTGTTATCAAAGGCGTTGCAAAGCGCCAGTACGTGACTGTCGTCGCAGCCTGATCACCGGCTCACTGCAAGTCATTACATAAGGCGCAAGCCTTTCATTAAAAGGCTCTGCCTCTGGTAGGGCCTTTTTGATTTTTAGCGGCAAAAAATAATCATGAAGTTTATCGACGAAGCAAAAATCGAAGTCATCGCTGGCGATGGCGGCAACGGTGTTGCGAGTTTTTGCCGCGAAAAATTCAGACCGTTCGGCGGTCCTGATGGCGGCGACGGCGGCAAAGGTGGCAGTATCTGGGCGGTCGCTGACCGTAACGTCAACACCCTGATTGACTACCGTTATGCCAAGCTGCACAAGGCGCGCAACGGTGAAAATGGTCGCGGAGCGGACTGCTACGGCAAGGGCGCGGACGACATTTTCCTGCGCATGCCGGTCGGCACGCTGATCGTGGACAACGCCACCGGCGAGCATATTGCCGATCTGACCGAGCACGAACAAGTCGTGTTGCTGGCCAAGGGCGGCGAAGGCGGCTGGGGCAACATCCATTTCAAGACATCGACCAACCGTGCGCCGCGTCAGAAGAGCGAAGGCAAGGAAGGCGAACGTCGCGAAATGCGTCTCGAATTGAAAGTACTGGCGGATGTCGGCTTGCTGGGCATGCCGAACGCAGGTAAATCGACGTTCATTTCGGCAGTGTCGAATGCGCGTCCAAAGATTGCCGATTATCCGTTTACTACGTTGCATCCGAATCTGGGTGTGGTGCGCGTGAGCCACGAAAAGAGTTTCGTGATCGCCGACATTCCGGGTCTGATCGAAGGCGCGGCTGACGGTGCCGGTCTGGGCGTGCAGTTCCTGCGCCATTTGCAGCGCACCGGTTTGCTGTTGCATATCGTCGATCTGGCGCCGTTTGAAAACACGGTTGATCCGGTCAAGGAAGCCAAGGCAATCGTCAAGGAATTGAAGAAGTACGATGATTCCCTGTTCGAGAAACCGCGCTGGCTGGTATTGAACAAGCTTGATATGGTGCCGGAAGAAGAGCGCAAAAAGCGCGTCAAGGACTTCGTCAAGCGCTTCGGCTGGAAGGGCCCGGTATTCGAAATTTCGGCATTGACGCGTGAAGGTTGCGAAGATCTGATTACCGAAATCTACGCCTATCTGGATGCCAAGCGGCAGAAGGAACATCGTGCAGAAGAGACGCAGATGACTGAAGAGGCGCGCGGCATTTCGTCCATCGATCCGGATGATCCTCGCTTCAAGGTGCTTGATTAATTTCTGTTGAGACTGTCGTCGTCCGACGGCAGTCTTTCTTTGCCAGGTTCTGTGGCGCTTCTTCAGATAACCCTATGCATTCCGTAATACAGCAAGCCAAGCGCATCATTATCAAAGTCGGCTCGTCGCTCGTGACCAATGATGGTAAAGGTCTGGACAGCGCAGCGATTGCCAAATGGGCTGAGCAGATTGCGCAATTGCGCGCGCTCGGCAAGGAAGTGGTACTGGTCAGTTCCGGCGCGATTGCCGAAGGCATGCAGCGCTTGCGCTTTGAAAAGCGACCGACGGGCGTGCATGAATTGCAGGCTTGCGCGGCGGTTGGGCAAATGGGGCTGGCGCAAATCTACGAGAGCAGCTTTCGTTCTTTCGGTCTGGGCACGGCGCAGGTCTTGCTCACCCACGCTGATCTGGCAGACCGCGAGCGTTACCTCAATGCACGTTCGACCTTGTTCACGCTGCTGCGCTTCGGCGTGGTACCGATCATCAATGAAAACGATACCGTGGTCACCGATGAAATCAAGTTCGGTGATAACGATACGCTCGGCGCGTTGGTGGCCAATCTGATCGAGGCCGACGTCTTGATCATTCTGACCGATCAGCGCGGCTTGTACACCGCAGATCCGCGCAAGGATCCGGCGGCGCAATTCGTGCATGAAGCCAAGGCTGGTGATCTGTCCCTGGAAGCCATGGCAGGCGGCGCCGGTACCGGTATCGGCCGTGGCGGCATGCTGACCAAGATACTGGCGGCCAAGCGTGCCGCTACTTCAGGCGCTCACACCGTAATTGCGTGGGGGCGGGAAGATCAGGTCTTGACGCGACTGGCCGGAGGCGAAGCCATCGGTACCCAGTTGACGGCGCAAACCGCGCAACTGACGGCGCGCAAACAGTGGATGGCAGATCACTTGCAAACTGCTGGCCGGGTAGTGCTCGATGCCGGCGCAGTGCAAAAGCTGACGGCCGACGGCAAGTCCCTGCTGCCTATCGGCGTTACCGAAGTGATTGGCGAGTTCGGCCGCGGTGATGTGATTACTTGCGTCGATAGTGCCGGTCGTGCGATTGCACGTGGCATGAGCAACTATGCCAGCTCTGACGCGCGTCGCATCATTCGTCACTCGTCATCGGAAATTCTGGCGATACTGGGGTTTGTGGAAGAATCAGAATTGATTCATCGCGATAATCTGGTGTTGCTCTGAAATCATGGCCGGCGGCAAGGATTCTGATTGTCGCCGGCCATGATTTTTTGTCAGTCGCTGTTGCGGGTGTAGTCGATGGGACGTTTATCGCGCAAGCGGGCAATGATGCTTTTTTCGGTGCCGTTGATCATTAAGCCCTGGCAGAAATAATCTTTATACAACGCAGCATCCTGCCGGTTGGGGCCGACGTCGGCAATCCGCTTCCAGCTGTTCTGACGCGAACGCGACCAGGTGCCGTCTGCCTGTCCGAAGGCGTACAGCTTTTTCTCGCCGGTCTGGCAGCGAATCCCTTCATAAGTGGTATTGATGGCACCGCCCGCCATCTTGGTGACAATGGTGTAGCGGATGATGCCGTCGCTGCCTACTGTCAGCGAATGCAAATCGACCGCCGAGGTGGAGGTCGCTGTCGGACTCACATAGAACTCAGCCATATTGGCTGCCTGCGGTGCCGGTGGCAATTGCACCGCAATTTCCTGCCACGGCTTTTCTTCGTCGTCGAACTCTTCTTCGAAACTTCCCAGTTGTTGCGCAAAGCTGGCCGCAGCAGAGCATAGCAAGATGCTGGCGACGGCACTGCGCAACAGACCACGACGCCAGCTTGCGCTGGTGTCACTTGCACGATCAAACAGGCATGGCAAAAACATGGGTATTCACTTATCAGTGTGCGGAGTCGGTGACTCGGCGTGGTTTTCATTGTCGCAGGCAGCGCCGGGCAACAATGATGCAGGACGTCGCAATACTGCTTGCGGACGTGCCAGGAAACGGGATAGTTCCTTCAGGGCAAGTTGGTAGACCTCGCGTTTGAATTCAATCACGACGTCCAGCGGTACCCAGTAGTCATGCCAGCGCCAGGCATCGAATTCGGGATGCGACGTCAGGCGCAGATTGACGTCGCAATCGCGGCCTACCATGCGCAGCAAAAACCAGATCTGTTTCTGGCCGCGGTAATGGCCACGCACTTCGCGCTTGATGAAATGATCGGGAACCTCATAGCGCAACCAGTCGCGGGTGCGACCGATGATCTTGACATGCTCCGCCTTCAGACCGATTTCTTCTTCCAACTCCCGGAACATGGCCTGTTCCGGCGTCTCTCCATGCTTGATGCCGCCTTGTGGAAATTGCCACGAATGCTCTTTTACTCGCTTGCCCCACCATACCTCATTCTGGGCATTGAGCAAGATGATGCCGACGTTCGGGCGAAAGCCTTCTCGATCCAGCATAGGGGTCCTCAAAACTTTCTGCGGCAGGGCGTCCTCTTTTGCCCAATCCGGCCCGCATCATTACTGTGTGCGTTGCTAATGTTTTGCGTGGGCGCACATCAGGAGCCGGCACATCTCATACTGGATGTGGGTGAAACATGGGTCAATTGTGCAAAGAGTGGGCGCATCAGCCAGCTAATCCTTTAAAATTACGTCGATTATAACCTTCCTCTTTTAAAAAGAACCCATCGTCATGCGCGCCTCCCGTTTTTTTATTTCTACTCTGAAAGAAGCTCCTTCCGATGCCGAGATCGTCAGTCACAAGCTGATGATGCGGGCCGGCATGATCAAGCGTCTCGGGTCCGGCATTTACACCTACATGCCGATGGGATTGCGCGTGATCCGCAAGGTGGAAGCCATTGTGCGCGAGGAAATGAACCGCTCGGGCGCCGTCGAATTGCTGATGCCGGTGGTGCAGCCGGCCGAGCTGTGGCAGGAAACCGGACGCTGGGACAAGATGGGGCCGGAGTTGATGCGCGTGAAAGACCGTCACGGTCGCGATTTCGCCATCCAGCCGACCTCTGAGGAAGTGGTCACCGATGTGGCGCGTACCGAATTGCGCAGCTACAAGCAACTGCCGGTCAATTTTTATCATATCCAGACCAAATTCCGGGATGAGCGCCGTCCGCGTTTCGGACTGATGCGCGGCCGCGAATTCACTATGAAGGATGCCTATTCCTTTGACAAGGATGTGAATGGCCTGAAGCAGTCGTACCAGATCATGTATGACGCCTATGTCCGCATTTTTACCCGTTTCGGTTTGCAGTTCCGTGCCGTGGCGGCAGACAACGGCGCCATCGGCGGTTCCGGTTCGCATGAATTCCACGTGATTGCGGCGACCGGCGAAGATGCTCTGGTATATTGCCCGACCTCGGATTACGCGGCCAATATGGAAGCCGCAGAAGCCATGCCGCTCAATGCGGCGCGTCCGGCGGCAACGGCGGCGCTGACCAAAACCGCGACACCGGGCAAAGCCAAGTGCGAAGCGGTGGCCGAATTGTTGCAACTGCCGCTGGCACAAACCATCAAGTCGATTGTGCTGACGGTGGAAAAAGCGGCGCCGGCCGAGAAGGAAGTCTGGCTGTTGTTGTTGCGCGGCGATCATGAACTCAATGAAATCAAGGCTTCGAAAATTGCCGGCCTGAGTGGTTATCGCTTTGCCAACGAAGCGGAAATCGTTGAATGGTTCGGCACCCCGCCGGGTTATCTTGGCCCGATCGGTACTAAAAAGCCGGTCAAGGTGGTGGCCGACCGTACCGTCGCCAACATGAGTGATTTCGTCTGTGGCGCCAATGAAGTCGATTTCCACTATACCGGCGCCAACTGGGGCCGCGATTTGCCGGAGCCAATCGTGGCCGATCTGCGCAACGTGGTCGAAGGTGATCCGTCGCCGGATGGCAAGGGCGTGCTGGCCATTCAGCGCGGCATTGAAGTCGGCCACGTGTTCCAGCTCGGTACCACTTACTCGGAATCGATGAAGGCAACCTATCTGGATGAAACCGGCAAGCCGCAGCCACTGCAGATGGGCTGTTACGGTATCGGCGTCACCCGTATTCTGGGTGCCGCCATCGAGCAGAATTTCGATGATAAGGGCATCATCTGGCCATTGTCGCTGGCGCCGTTTGAAGTGGTGCTGTGTCCGATGGGCTATGACCGCAGCGAAGCGGTCAAGACCGAAATCGACAAGTTGTACGAAGCGTTGGTGGCGGCCGGCGTGGATGTCGTGCTGGATGATCGCGGCGAACGTCCGGGTGCCATGTTTGCTGACTGGGAACTGATTGGCGTACCGCATCGTATCGTGATCGGTGATCGCGGGCTGAAGGATGGCCAGATTGAATATCAGGGACGACGTGATGCTGCTGCCACCAATGTGCCGCTGCAAGATGCGCTCGCCTTCATCCAAGGCAAACTGGCCTGATCGTGCCGACTGGCACGGCACGCGTCGGCGACGTGTGTTGTGCCTGAGCGGCCTGTCGCTGTTGCTGGCGACAGGTTCTGCTCATGCCGGTAATCAACAGGAAGAAGCCATTGCCGATGGCGTGCGTATGGCACTGGCCCGCGCCGTCACTGACGGCAGTCCGCCGCAAATACAGTTCCCCGATATTGATCAGCGCATCCGTTATCTGAACTGGCTCGGTGACATGTCCATGCGTTTGCGCGACATCATTCCCGATCTGCAGACCCGTATCGAATTTCTCGAAACCACCTGGTATGAATCTCGTCGCGCCGGGCTGGATACGGCACTGGTGCTGGGCGTGATTGAAGTTGAGTCTGCCTTTCGCAAGTATGCGATTTCATCGGCAGGGGCTACCGGCTATATGCAGGTGATGCCATTCTGGACGCGTGTGGTCGGTGATGGAGACCGCAGCAAGCTGTTCCATATGCAAAGCAATTTACGCTATGGCTGCGCCATCTTGCGCATGTATCTGGATCAGGAAGCCGGCGATTACTTTCTGGCGCTGGGGCGTTATAACGGCAGTCGCGGCGAATCAGCTTATCCGGACGCAGTGCTGAAGGCATGGCGGCGCTGGGAATATCAGGCTAAACCGATGCTCTCGCGGCAGCGTGATATTTCCTGAGCGCCAACCCCGCATTATTCCTTGCTGGCGGGTTCCTGAATGATGGTGACCGATTTTCTCAGAATGCCACCTTCCTGGGCGTTGCCTTCAACGGCGGTCGGATTGTCGATGCGACGCCGGCAATCGGCCTGATCCTGCTCTGGCAGGGAGCGGCAGCGTGCCAGTGCGTTTTGCCGGTATTGGGTTTGATCGGCATCACCGAGCTTGCCTTGTTTTTCCTGCAGATACGCGGCTTCTGTTTCGCGCAGGCAGGTTTTCTTGTCTTCATTGGATTGGCCGTTCAGGCAGGCGGCGCGCTCTTTCTGGTATCTGGCGTCGGCTGCTGTCGATTTGCTGCCGGCGGCCTGAGCGCTGCCCGCAGACAGCAGGCCGAGCATGACGACCAGCGCCAGACTGCGCAGGTGACTGTGCGCAGAGGATTGTCGATTGTGAAATGTCATGATTACATCCTTCCATCCATGGTATCGATAAGCACTAGACCGCATGGCGAGGCACTAAGTTCGGCCTATCTGCCATGGCAGTCGTCCGACAAAACAAAAACGCCCGCATTGCGCGGGCGTTTTTGTTTTGCAATCAAGCTTGCAAAACCTGTAACGCTTATTTCAGATGGCCGGAAATCAGCTTGGTCATTTCAAACATCGATACTTGCTTCTTGCCACCAAAAACAACTTTCAGTTTGTCATCGGCATCGATATTGCGTTTGTTTTCCGGATTTTGCAGATTGTGTTTCTTGATGTATTCCCAAACCTTCTTGGTCACTTCGGTGCGTGGCAGCGGCTTGGCGCCAACCACTTCCGCCAGTGCCGGGGATGGTGTCAGGGGCTTCATGAAGGCTGCATTCGGAGTACGTGCCGGCTTTGCTGCTGCAACTTTCTTGACTGCTGCCGGTTTGGCTGCTGCTTTCGGTGCTGCTTTTGGAGCGGCTTTTACTGCGGGCTTCTTCGCTGCGGCTGCTGGTTTTTTGGCTGTGGCCATCTGTAAGCCTCCTTGACAAGGAATTGGTTAGGTGCGTCAATCACGCAACGCTAATAGTGGTGGGGTTTTCCCGGCGATGCAAGTGTTTTTTGAGGCTTTCACACCCAAAACTTCCGCCAGGCAACACCGTTTGCCAAATCCTTGTTTTTCGCCTGTAGAAAGCGGCTTGCGCGGCTGTCAGCGCATGCCCGGCATCATGTTTTTCATGCCGCGCATCATTTTCATCATGCCGCCGCCCTTGAGCTTCTTCATCATCGATTGCATTTGCTCGAACTGTGCCAGCATGCGGTTGACTTCCTGCACCTGAACACCGGCACCGGTCGCGATACGGCGCTTGCGGGAAGCCTTGATCAGTTCCGGTTTGCTGCGTTCCTGCATGGTCATGGAATTGATGATGCCTTCCATGCGGCGCACCTGTTTTTCGGCCTGATCCATATTGGCATTGCCGGCCGCTTGCTGCATCTGCGCCGGCAGCTTGTCGAGCAGGCTGGACAGGCCGCCCATTTTCTTCATCTGACCGAGCTGGGCCTTGAAATCGTTGAGATCGAATTTGCCGCCGCCCTTGATCTTGTGCGCCAGATCCTGTGCCGCAGCGACGTCGACACCCTTTTTCGCTTCTTCCACCAGCGCCAGGATGTCGCCCATACCGAGAATACGGTTGGCCATGCGGCTCGGGTCGAAGGCTTCCAGGCCATCCAGTTTTTCGGCCACGCCGGCAAATTTGATCGGCTTGCCGGTGATATGACGTACCGACAATGCAGCACCGCCACGTGAGTCACCGTCGAGCTTGGTCAGTACGATACCGGTCAGGGGCAGGGCGTCACTGAAGGCCTTGGCCGTGTTGATGGCATCCTGACCCAGCATGGCATCGACCACGAACAGGGTTTCGATTGGCTTGACGGCGGCGTGCACGGCACGGATTTCCTGCATCATCGCTTCATCAATGCCCAGACGACCGGCGGTATCGATGATCAGCACGTCATGGAAATGCCGCTTGGCGTAATCCAGCGCTGCCAGCGCGATGTCGACCGGTTTGTCGGTCGGCTGCGACGGGAAGAAATCGGCGCCGACCTGTTCGGTGACGGTCTGCAACTGGCCGATAGCGGCCGGGCGATAGACGTCGGCGGAAACCGTCAGGACCTTTTTCTTTTTGTTTTCGCGCAGATACTTGGCCAGCTTGCCGACGGTAGTGGTTTTACCGGCACCTTGCAGACCTGCCATCAAAATGATGGCGGGCGGCTGGGTGGCGAAATTCAATTGCGACGCTTCCGGGCCGAGATCGGCACCCATCAGGCTCGCCAGTTCACGCTGCACGACGCCGACCAGCGCCTGTCCCGGCGTGAGCGAACCGATGACTTCTTCGCCGACGGCCTTTTCTTTGACCTTGGCGATGAACTCACGCACTGCCGGCAAGGCAACGTCGGCCTCCAGCAAGGCCAGCCGCACTTCGCGCAACATTTCGGCGGTATTGGTTTCAGTCAGGCGCGCTTCACCGCGCATGGTTTTAACGACTTTGGCAAGGCGTTGGGTCAGATTGTCGAGCATGATGTGCGGATATCTTCAAAAGGAGGCGGCCCTCCGATCGGCGACCGGATGGCGTGGTAATCGGTCATTTTACCTGATCAAAGGCAGCCTGCCGCTTTGCTGAAACGGAGTGGCCGCGAAGTGCCGGATAAACTCCTGGCTTGTTCTCGTTGCTTGAGTAAGGGAAACTCCTGACTTGTTCTCGCCTGTTTAATTGTGTATACAGTGGCGAGGATTCTGTAACGTCGCCAGCAGAGAGCGTACGGATAGGTTCTAATCTGACTTGCTCCTCCAAAAGAGGGGCGAGATACAAGAGCAATACTTTGTACTTATAACCATAAGGAGAGAGATCAATGAATAAAAAACTGATTGCAGCAACCCTGTTGACTGCCAGCGCGGCCCTGGCTGCATCCGCTCAGGCACAAGAAGTCGTGCGTCTGGGTAATCTGAAATTCGCGCATTATGGCGCCGTGTCGTACATCAAGGAAATTGCACCGAAATGTGGCATCAAGGTCGAAGAACATGTCTTCGCCAAAGGCCCGGATGTCATGCAGGCGATTCTGGCCGGTGAACTCGATGTCGGTGCGACTGCCTCCGAAGCGGCTATTTCCGGACGTGCCAATGGCGCGCCGATCTATGTCGTGGCCGGTTTTGCCAAGGGCGGTGCACGTCTGGTGGCAGCCAAGGATTCCGGTATCAAGTCGGTCAAGGATCTCAAGGGTAAAAAAGTGGGGGTGACCCGCGGCGGTATTCATGAAGTACTGCTGGATGCCGAACTCGGACAAAACGGCCTGACGCCGAAAGACGTGCAAATTGTTTACCTGGCCTTTGCCGATCTGAATCAGGCATTGCTCGGTAAAAACATCGACGCCATGATGCAGAGCGAACCGCAATCCTCGCAGGCCATCAACAAGGGTTTCGGTTTCGAAGTCATGAAGCCGTACGATACCCCGATCGGCGAACCGGTACGGACCATGGTCATGACCGAAAAATTCTATAAAGAGAAACGGCCGCTGGCCGAGAAGTTCATGCGTTGCTTCGTCGAGGCGACCAAGACCTTCATCGACAGCAAGGACGTCGCCGAGAAGTATGTGCGCGAAGTGATCTTCAAGAATCAGATCACCAAGGAAGACTTCCTCGATGCCATCGGCAATTCGCCTTACTCCTATGACATCACGCCGGAACACATTCAGGTCACGACCGACACCATGGCCAAATACGGTACCGGCAAAATGGCCAAACCGCCGGTCGCCAAGGATTGGGTGAAGACCGATTTGCTGGATCAAGCCAAAAAGAGCCTGAACATCAAATAAGGAATACGCACATGAGCAAGTTCAAGGAGGGCATGAGCGGATTGCTGGTGCCGGTATTGGCGATTGCCATCTGGCAAACCGCTTCATCGCTGGGCTGGATCAATCCGCTGGTGTTGCCGTCGCCATGGGCAGTGGTGCGCAAGTGGTTTGAATATCTGTCGCCACTGACGCCCTATAGTCCCGACAGCGGCAGTTGGCTGGCGTGGCTGTTTTCGGGGGAGCTGATTCACGATGCGATCGGCAGTCTGTATCGCGTGGTAGTCGGTTTTCTGATCGGTGCCGGTCTGGCATTGCCGCTCGGTTTGCTGATGGGATCCAGCAAGCGGGTTTACGCGCTGATGAACCTGACGGTACAGGTGATCCGGCCGATTCCGCCGATTGCGTATATCCCGCTGGCGATTCTGTGGTTCGGTCTGGGCAATCCGCCAGCCCTGTTCCTGATCTCGCTCGGTGCGTTTTTCCCGGTATTGATGAATACCATCGCCGGCGTGCGGCAGGTCGACAGCATTTATCTGCGGGCAGCGCGCAATCTCGGCGCCAGCCAGCGCACGCTGTTCATGCGGGTGATGCTGCCGGCGTCGGTGCCGTACATCCTGTCGGGTGTGCGGATCGGTATCGGCACCGCGTTCATCGTGGTGATCGTGGCCGAAATGATTGCGGTCAGTAATGGCCTCGGGTTCCGGATCATGGAAGCACGCGAGTACTTTTGGTCCGACAAGATCATTGCCGGCATGATCACGATCGGTTTGCTGGGACTGGCGATCGATATGGGAATGAGCCGTCTGAACAATTACATGTTGCGGTGGCACCGCGGATTGGAGAGCTAGGATGAGCGCATCTGCATCGCAAATCGTCATATCCGGCGTCAACAAGGTATTCAAAAGCAGTGATCGCGAAGTGGTGGCGCTCAAGGACATCAACCTGACCATCCCGGACGGCCAGTTCGTCTGTCTGCTGGGGCCCTCCGGCTGCGGCAAGTCGACCCTGCTCAACGCGATTGCCGGTTTTGCCCTGCCCAGCACCGGCAGCATCGTCACCAATGGCAAGACGGTGACGGAACCGGGGCCGGATCGCGGCATGGTGTTCCAGGAGTACGCCTTGTTTCCGTGGATGACGGTCGAGGAAAATGTGGCATTCGGTCTTGAAATCAAGGGCGTGGGCAAGCAGGCGATCCAGGAGCGGGTCTCGCAATTGCTGGAGAAACTGGGGCTGATCGATTTCCGCAGCCGCTTTCCCAAAGACTTGTCGGGCGGCATGCGGCAACGCGTGGCGATTGCCCGGGTACTGGCGCTGGATTCACCGATCATGCTGATGGACGAACCGTTTGGCGCCCTCGATGCCCTGACGCGCCGCAACTTGCAGGATGAGTTGCTGCGCATCTGGGATGAATTCAAGAAAACCATCGTCTTCGTGACGCACAGCATCGAGGAAGCCATCTATCTGGCCGACCGCATTGTCGTGATGACCTATCGTCCCGGCACCATCAAGCGCGACATCACGGTTACCTTGCCGCGTCTGCGCGATCCGGCCGATCCCGAGTTCAATGCCCTCAAGCGCGAACTCGGCCAACTCGTGATGGAGGAGCAGCAGCGCCATCATCATGACGAAATGCGCGCCGCAGCGGTCGACTGACGCCCGAGACTGACGCGCTGTACAGAAGCAGGCAGATACCGGCCCCGGAATCAGGGGCCGGCGTCTGTTGTGCTGCGACATAGTGTAAACTCGGACCTGTTCGCACTTACCATCTTGCTGACAGAACCTAGCCGATGCAAACCTATTTTTTTATCCTGGCCGCGCTGCTGTATCTGACCTGCGCCTTCCTGCCCTCGGAGCGGCGCTTGCCGATTTCTCTGGGGACACTGCTCGGCTGGCTGCTGCATGGCGGAGCCCTGTTGTCCGACATGTTCGCGCCGGAAGCGGTGCGGGTTGGATTCGGCGTGATGCTGTCGGCCACCATGTGGGTATCGGTGGCCGCTTACTGGCTGGAAAATCGCAACTTCTCGCTCGACAGTCTGCGCGTGCTGGTGCTACCGGTGGCGGCCGTGGCCGTCATCCTGCCGACCATCTTCCCCGGCAACATGGTGATGCTGACCGGCAAGTCGGATTGGTTTCTCGGTCATATCGCGGTGTCGATACTGGCCTACAGCACGCTGACCATTGCCGCTTTTCATGCGGTCTTGATGGTGTTGCAGGAATCGCGTCTGCATACCCGGCCGGGACCGGCCAAGGCCGGCTGGTTCGGTTTGGCGCTGGACCGGCTGCCGGCCTTGCTGACAATGGAAAAAATTCTGTTTCGTCTGATCGCCTTCGGGTTTGTCCTGTTGACGCTGACGGTATTGTCGGGCGTGGTGTTTTCCGAGCAATTGTTCGGCAAGGCATTCCGCTGGGACCACAAGACAATCTTTACGTTGTTGTCGTGGGCCTTGTTTGGTTTATTGCTGGCGGGACGTCGCTGGCAAGGGTGGCGCGGTCGTACCGCGCTCAGTTTTACGCTGACCGGTTTCGCCATTTTGCTGCTGGCCTATGTGGGCAGCCGTTTTGTGCTTGAAGTCGTGCTGCACCGGGTACTGGTATGAAATATCTGATTTGGTTGGTAGTGGCCCTGGCCGTTGTGGTCTGGCTCAAACGTGCAAAGAAAACCATCATGCCGGGCGGCATGGGTGGTGCCGCCGGCAGCGCCGGGTCGCGGCAGTCGAAGTCGCAGGTGCCCGAGGTGGAGCATATGGTGCAGTGCGCCCATTGCAATATCCACTTCCCGGCATCCGAAGCGGTGACCGATGCCAGCGGCCAGGTATTTTGCAGCGTCGAACATCTACGCTTGTCTGCTCCCTGATATGTCGCAACGGCCTGACCGCCACTCTGTTCCGGACCTGCACGCCGCACCGCTGACCATTGATGCCGATGGCTGGTGCCCGCAGGCGCAGCAGCATGCTTCGCCCAATTGCGATGGACGTCCCGATGACGCCGTGCCCGAGTTGCTGGTGATTCATAACATCAGCTTGCCGCCGGGCCAGTTCGGCGGGCCGTTCATCGGCGACCTGTTTTGCAACCGGCTCGATTACGAGGCGCATGCCTATTTTGATCAGTTGCGCAGTCTGCGGGTATCGGCGCATTTCGTGATTCAGCGCGACGGCCAGTTGCTGCAGTTCGTCTCCGCCAGTGCACGGGCATGGCATGCCGGCATTTCCAGCTTCAATGGCCGCGAGCGCTGCAATGACTTTTCGATTGGCATCGAGCTGGAGGGGACCGACTTCGAACCCTTTACCGACGCACAATATGCGGTACTGCTGCAACTCACCATTGCTTTGCAGCATCGCTACGGCTTCGCCGATGTCACCGGGCACGAACATATTGCCCCCGGCAGAAAGACCGACCCCGGTCCGTTTTTCGACTGGGACCGCTATGCCGCCGACTGGCAGCGCCGGCCCCGCCACGCGCAACTGCGCTTCCGTTCTGGGTCGCCGAAAGTCAAGCAGGAAGCAAATAAAAATATCCGAAAATAGCGGTTGCATCTGCCACTTGCTGCTACTAGAATTAGTGCAAATCGTTGGGTAGTGACTAGATGTAGTGTTTTTGGAAAGACTTCTTCAGTTTGTACAGGTGGTGCTTCAAGAAGGTAAATGGTTGCATTCAATGCTGCAACATCCCGACTGTATCTCTCAACACCGATTCATATTGCAGGTTCCGCCAGCGCAGGTTTTCCAGCGTCAGCGGCCCCTCGGCATTTCAGAGACCCCCGGAAATCGGGACTCTTATTAGTAAGGTGGGCAGCTCTGCTGCCCGACATTCACAGATTCAGGAGGCTCAGTGCGCTCTACACAAGAAATTTCCGCCAAATCGCCAGCAGAACACGGCATTGTCCCAACCTCGGCCAGCGCCGACTCAGCGACGGTCAAATCGTCATCAGGTCTGGGCGAATACCGGATCATCCGCCGCAATGGCGCGGTAGTCGGTTTCGAACCATCGAAAATCTCGATCGCAGTCACCAAGGCTTTTCTGGCAGTCAACGGCGGCCAGGGTGCGGCTTCGGCGCGTGTGCGCGAAATGGTCGAGCAGTTGACGACCAACGTGGTGTCGGCGCTGGTGCGTCGTCAGCCAACCGGCGGTACGTTCCATATTGAAGATATCCAGGACCAGGTCGAACTGGCGCTGATGCGCTCGGGCGAACATGATGTGGCCCGCGCTTATGTGCTGTATCGCGCCAAGCGGATGGAAGAGCGCGCACAGCAAGGTGCCGGCAAGGCCGACATCGTGGCGCCGCAACTGCACGTGGTGGAAGACGGCAAGACCCGTCTGCTGGATATCAGCGAAGTACGCAATCTGATCACGGCCGCTTGTGTCGGTCTGGAAAAGCATGCTGACGCCGATGCCATTCTGGCCGAAACCTTCAAGAACCTGTACGACGGCGTACCGGTGGAAGAATTGCACAAGTCGTCGATTCTGGCAGCGCGCGCATTGATGGAAAAAGACCCTGCTTATAGTCAGGTTACTGCCCGTCTGCTGATGCATACCGTGCGCAAGGAAGTGTTCGGCAAGGAGGTGGCTCAGGCGGATGCACCTGCCGAGTACCTGGATTACTTCCCGAAATTCATCAAGAAGGGTATCGATGCAGAATTGCTCGACACCAAGCTGGCGCAGTTCGACCTGAAGCAACTGGCCGAAGCGCTCAAGCCGGAACGCGACCTGCAATTCGGTTACCTCGGTCTGCAAACGCTGTACGACCGTTACTTCCTGCATATCCGCGGTACCCGCATCGAAATGCCGCAAGCGTTTTACATGCGCGTGGCGATGGGTCTGGCGCTCAACGAAGTCAACCGTGAAGCCCGTGCCATCGAGTTCTACGACTTGCTGTCGTCGTTCGACTTCATGAGCTCGACCCCGACCCTGTTCAACTCCGGCACGCTGCGTTCGCAACTGTCGTCGTGCTACCTGACGACCGTGGCCGATGATCTGGACGGCATCTACGAAGCCATCAAGGAAAACGCCCTGCTGGCCAAGTACGCCGGCGGTCTGGGCAACGACTGGACGCCAGTGCGTTCGCTCGGCGCCCACATCAAGGGTACCAACGGCAAGTCGCAAGGCGTGGTGCCATTCCTGAAAGTGGTCAATGACACTGCCGTGGCAGTGAATCAGGGTGGCAAGCGCAAGGGTGCAGTCTGCGCCTACCTCGAAACCTGGCACATGGACATCGAGGAATTCCTGGAACTGCGTAAAAACACCGGCGATGACCGCCGTCGTACGCATGACATGAATACCGCCAACTGGATTCCTGACATGTTCATGAAGCGCGTCATGGAAAAGGGCGAGTGGACCTTGTTCTCGCCATCCGATGCGCCTGACCTGCACGACAAGTTCGGTAAAGCCTTCGAAGAAGCCTATCTGGGCTACGAAGCCAAGGCTGCCCGTGGCGAACTGCGTCTGTTCAAGAAGGTGCAGGCACTGGATCTGTGGCGCAAGATGCTGTCGATGCTGTTCGAAACCGGTCACCCATGGATCACCTTCAAGGACCCATGCAACATCCGTTCGCCGCAGCAACACGTCGGCGTCGTCCACAGCTCGAACCTGTGCACCGAGATCACGCTCAACACCAACGAATCGGAAATCGCGGTCTGCAATCTGGGCTCGGTCAACATGCCGGCCCACCTGGTCAACGGCGAAATCGACCACGTCAAACTGCAAAAAACCATCCGCACTGCCATGCGCATGCTGGATAACGTGATCGACATCAACTATTATGCAGTCAAGAAGGCACGTGACTCGAACCTGCGTCACCGTCCGGTCGGCCTCGGCATCATGGGCTTCCAGGACTGTCTGCACATCAAGCGCGTGCCATATGCGTCGACTGATGCCGTTGAGTTTGCCGACCGTTCGATGGAAGCCGTCTGCTATTTCGCTTACCTGGCTTCGACCGAACTGGCTGAAGAACGTGGTCGTTACAGCTCGTATCGCGGCTCGCTGTGGGATCGCGGCATCCTGCCACAGGATTCGCTGAAGCTGCTGGCTGAAGAGCGTGGCGGTTATCTGGAAGCCGACATGTCGTCGACACTGGACTGGACTTCGTTGCGGGCCCGCATTGCCGAGTTCGGCATGCGCAACTCGAATTGCGTGGCGATTGCCCCGACAGCGACGATTTCGAACATCATCGGCGTCTCGGCTTGCATCGAACCGACCTATCAGAACCTGTATGTGAAGTCGAACCTGTCCGGCGAATTTACAGAAATCAATGAATACCTGGTACGTGATCTGAAGTCGCGCGGTCTGTGGGATGAAGTCATGATCTCCGACCTCAAGTATTTCGATGGCAGCCTGGCCAAGATCGACCGCATTCCGCAAGATTTGCGCGATATCTACGCTACCGCCTTCGAAGTCGAACCGTCGTGGCTGGTGGAAGCGGCATCGCGTCGTCAGAAGTGGATCGATCAGGCACAGTCGCTCAACATCTATATGGCCGGTGCTTCCGGCAAGCGTCTGGATGAAACATACAAGCTGGCATGGCTGCGGGGTCTGAAGACGACCTATTACCTCCGCACCATTGGCGCTACCCACATGGAGAAGTCGACCTCCAAGACCGGCGCGCTCAACGCCGTGTCAGTTGACGGCAGCACCGGCGGTATTTCCGCCGTGGCGGCAGCACCTGCTGAAATCGAAACTGACGGTCCGGCGTGCGTGTTGCGTCCGGGTGACGCCGGCTTCGAGGAATGCGAAGCTTGCCAATAAGATCGGCGACCCGCTGATCCAGGGCGGTTGATCCGCCCGTCGTTGCCGTCAGTTGTGACGGCAACGCTTCTTGCCCGGCCAGAGCCGGGTGGTACGAACAGATATGAGTAAAGGAATCCACTATGCTTTCTTGGGATGATGAAGCGGCTGCCAAACCAGCATCCGCCGCGCCGCGCGCGACCCCGCAACCGAACTTGCAGCAGGCCAGCCAGCAGCGTGCGCAGTTTACTGACACCGCGCTGAATCCGGCCTTTGTCACCAAGGACGAGCCGAAGGTCGATGTCACCAGCCGCGTCAATGCCGCCGACAAGCGCATCATCAATGGCCATACTGACGTCAACCAACTGGTGCCGTTCAAGTACAAGTGGGCATGGGACAAGTACCTGGCCGGTTGCGCCAACCACTGGATGCCGCAGGAAATCAACATGCAGCGCGACATCGAATTGTGGAAAGACCCGAATGGTCTGACCGACGATGAGCGTCGTCTGGTCAAGCGCAACCTGGGCTTCTTCGTGACGGCCGACTCGCTGGCCGCCAACAATATCGTGCTCGGCACCTACCGTCACATCACGGCACCGGAATGCCGTCAGTACCTGCTGCGTCAGGCGTTTGAAGAAGCGATTCATACGCACGCCTACCAGTACATCGTCGAATCGCTGGGTCTGGACGAAGCGGAAATCTTCAACGCGTACCATGAAGTGAAGTCGATTCGCGACAAGGACGAGTTCCTGATCCCGTTCATCAACACGCTGACCGATCCGGAATTCAAAACCGGCACGACTGAAAACGATCAGAAATTATTGAAGTCGCTGATCGTGTTTGCCTGCATCATGGAAGGTCTGTTCTTCTATGTTGGCTTCACGCAAATCCTTGCGCTGGGCCGTCAGAACAAGATGATGGGCGCGGCGGAACAGTATCAGTACATCTTGCGCGACGAGTCGATGCACTGCAATTTCGGGATCGATTTGATCAACACGGTGAAGATGGAAAACCCGCATTTGTGGACGCCTGAATTCCGCGATGAAATTAAATCGTTGTTTTTAAGCGCGGTAGAGTTGGAATATCGCTACGCAGAGGATACAATGCCGCGAGGCGTGCTAGGTTTGAATGCGCCGATGTTCAAAGGTTACTTACGGTTCATCGCTAATCGTCGCGCACAGCAAATCGGAATTGACCCGCTGTTCGCGCAAGAAGAAAATCCGTTTCCGTGGATGAGCGAAATGATCGACTTGAAGAAGGAGCGCAACTTCTTTGAAACCCGAGTCATCGAATATCAAACCGGAGGCGCGTTGAACTGGGAATGATGTGCAGTCTCGTAAGTGCTCTTCATCGAGACACGTGAAGCACAGAAACAGTCGGGTAGCTTGCAAGATACCCGGACTGTCAAAAACTGAAAGGCTTTCACCAAATTAATGGACAGAGCGAATCGATCTTATCTGCGATCTTATCTGTTATCGCCGCTTAACCTGACCAGGTCGGGTAAGGCGGCTTTTCCTTTGAAAAACCTGAAGGTTTTTCGAGGGTGCTATTCCGACGCTAGCGTGTAATCCGCTGGCGTTTTTTTTGGTTGTGCGTGCCGCGTGTGCGGCACGGTGCTTCGAGCCCCGTGAGGGCGCAGCCACAACCGAGATAGCTGAAGTGCTGCATAGGTGAGGGGATGCAGCAGTTCAGCTGGTGCCGAATTCATTAGCGCAAGCAGAGGTTTGCTTGTGCCGATGAATAATCCGCCTGCGTCATCGCGATGGAGCAGGAGGATTTCTTAAATCAAGCTTGATTTTTTCCATCACGTGAAGAAGGAGAAACAAAATGGCAACAGCAACAAAGAAACCGGCAGCGAAGAAGCCTGCTGCGAAAAAACCAGCGGCAGCCGCTAAGAAACCAGTAGCAGCCAAGGCAGCAGCTCCTAAAAAAGCAGTTGCGGCCAAGAAGCCAGTAGCGAAGGCAGCAGCAAAGCC
>NZ_LFLS01000039.1 GCF_001189915.1 Herbaspirillum autotrophicum | reverse complement strand
TGGCGAACGGGTCGGCACGATCCGGCTGGCCGCCAACAAGGGACTGACCATCGGCAGTGATGCGGTACTCGATGCGCACGGCACGGTATTGCGTGTGGACAGTTACGGCAAGATTATCGACAGCCCGAACCGCGCCATCGTCGAACTGAGTTCCGGCAATGGTGTGCTGACGCTGGCCAGCGGTGCGCAAATCGATTTGCGTCACGGCACCAATACTGTCGCCGGCAATGACGGCGTGGCACGCGGCACGCTGAACCTCAATGCTGCCCGTCTTGGCAGCAACGGCAATCAGACTGACGCCGATGCGGCGACCTATGGCGACATCGCCATTGATGCGCGTGGCAGTCTGAATATTCGCGGCGCCAAAACGATTGCCGTCAACGGCATGCAACGGTATGACGATGCGCCTTTGGCGACGGTCAAGGATGCTGCCGGCAACGTGGTATTGGATGCTGATGGCAAGCCGGTGCTTGATCTGGCAGCCGGCGGTCGTCCGTATCAGGTCATCAATCAGGATTACCTGAAAGAAAAAGACAAGGACAGCAACGACTTCATCAACGGCGCGCTGGCCAACAATAATCTGCTGACCAGCAAGCTGGCCGGACTCAACAATGCCACCTACGCCGATGCCTTGCACTTGCGTCCGGGCGTGGAAATCGTCAGCAATGCCGTCACCAATCCGGGGGGCGATCTGGTGGTGCAGGGCGATCTCGATCTGTCGGGCTTCCGCTATGCGAGTCTGAATGCGAAGACTGCCAAGACCGGCGTTTATGGTTCCGGTGAAGTGGGCACGCTGACGCTGCGCGCGGTCGGCAATCTGGACATCTTCGGCAGCATCAATGACGGCTTTGCGCCGCCGCCGCCAACGGCCGATGACAAGGGCTGGCAACTGCTGGCAGGCCGTGATTTTACCGGCGGCGACATTGTGGTGCCGGGTACCGGCATCACGCTGGCCGATGGCACTGTTTTTCCGAGTGGTTCCACGCTCAATTACGACTTGCCGCTCAAGGCATTCAGCCTGGCGGCAGGGACCCTGCTGCCGGTGGCGGGCACATTGGCGACGGCGTTGACGCTGCCGGCTGGCACTGTGCTGGCAGCCGCGGTACGTGATGCCGCCGGCAATATCCTGTTTGCTGCCGGCAGTATGCTGAGCCAGCCGACCGTGCTGGCCGCCGGCACCCGGCTTGATGCAGGTACGGTGCTGACCGGCGTCGCCGGGTTGACGGCAATGACCTGGCCCAAGGGCATCCCATTGCCGCCGGCCTTGATACAACTGAACGGCGACAAGGCGTTGGCAACCGGCGCGCTGATTCCGTCCGGTACCGATGTCAAGTTACCCGGCGGCGCTGCCTCGGTGGCGTTGCGGCCGGAAGTGGCGGGCCGTCTGTGGGCCATCGCGCCGATGCTGGCCGAGGGTTCGCAGTCGTGGTCGATGCGGCTGGTGGCGGGTGCCGATCTGGGCGCTGCCGACAGCCGCATCGTGCAACCGCAGCCGGCGCGTGGTGAATTGCGTCTGGCCGACAGTCATTACGGCATGTATGGCGAACCAACGATGAACGATGTGCGCTGGACCAGCATGGTTGGCGACTATATCGGCATGCCGGAACTGGAAGGCATGCCGATTGATCTGGCGGTGGTGCAATCCGAGTTCGGGTACGACACGATTGCCGCTATGTGCGTTGATTATCCGGATGCGTGCCAGATGGGGCCGAATTCGACCTATGACCCTCGCATCAGCAGCATTCGCTTCAGCGTATTGCGCACCGGTACCGGTGACCTGGAATTGCTGAGCGCAGGCAACCTGCGCATGGACTCGCTGTTTGGCGTGTATACCGCCGGCCAGTCATCGGTGGCGACGTTTGCCAACGATCCGTTCAATCAGGGCAGAGGCAAGCCGGGCGGCCGGATTCTCGGTGACTTCGATCCATCGCGCGAGTCGCTGGTCGATGGCAGCCCTACCAGCCTCTACCGTGCCTGGTACCCGGATCAGGGCGGCAATCTGCTGCTCAAGGTGGGCGGCAACCTGAGCGGCGACCTGATGAATCTCCCGGGTACGTATACCGGACGTCCGTTGTCGACCGATTCCGGTTACGACACGTCGGCAGTGGGCAACTGGCTGTGGCGTCAGGGCAGTGGTGCCGTGGCGACCGGTGGCGCAGCGCAGCCGACGGCGTGGTGGATCAATTTCGGCACGTACGCCGTTGACGCTGGCCAGGCCGACAAGATGGTCGGGTTTACCGGTTTCGGTACGCTCGGCGGCGGCAACCTTACCGTGCAAGTGGCTGGCGATGCGGGTGCACTGAGCCCGATGGCGGGTGCCAGCTTTGACGCCAGTATCAACCCGCGCAGCCAGGGGGTAGTGCTGGCGGTGGGATCTACCGGGCGGGTGGCGGCCGATGGCAGCATGCAGTTGACCGGCGGCGGCGATCTCGACGTGCGCATCGGCGGCACGCTCAATCCGGCCAGCACGCGCAGCACGGGACTCAATGGCGCGCTGATCAATCTGCGCGGCAATGCACAACTGAGCAGTGCGCAACTGGGCACGATCAATCTGATGTATGGCAGTACCAAAGACCAGCAGGTGCCAAAGGAAACCCGCGCCTATGATCCGTTCCATCCGACTCGCGCCGATGCCAATGGCGGCATCACACTGGTGCCGGGCGACGCCACTTTCAGCGTCAACACGCTGGGCGATCAGGTAGTGCAAAACGTGGTTGATCCGGGTCGCGTGACCAACCTGAACATTTTGCCGTTCGTCGACAGCGCCGGAACCAACGGCAGTGGTTACAGCTGGTTTACGCTGTGGACCGACCGTACCGCGCTCGATATGTTTTCCGCCGGCGGTAATCTGACACCGCACAAAGTGGCGCTGGGTACTGCCACCGATGATGCCGTCCTTTATCCGGCCAGTGTCAGGGCAGTGGCGGCCAGCGGCAGCCTGTTCTATGGCAAGGCCGCCAGCGACCGTTTCAGTGACACGCTTTTCATGGCGCCGATCCTGCTGGCACCGTCGGCCCATGGGCAACTGCAATTCCTGGCGGCAGACTCGATCTATGCCGGGGGCTTTACCGTGAGCCAGTCGGGGGCGCCAGCCAGCGCAATGGCAACCCCGCAAAATCCGGCCTTTACCAGCTGGATTTTCCTCCACGGGCAGTACGTGCAGATGGCCTCGAATCTGTCAGTCATGGCCAATCCGTCCAGTACCGTCAATTTCCCGCTGTTCGCGTTCGGCGCCAACAGCGCTGCCGGCCAGCTTGCCGCCAGTACCGACCCGGCCCGTTTCTACGCCGTCAATGGCGATCTGGTGGGTGTCAGCAGCGGGCGTGTCATGAATTACCTTGATCGCAACTCCCGTGGCCTGCCGGGGCCGCGCTATGGCATGACCTGGTATGAAGGCGCGCAGCCGGTGTGGATGATGGCCGGACGCGATATCGTCAGCAGCGGTACCTTTGTGGCGGAGTCCGAAACCAATGGCATCAACAACAATTATGTGAGCAACGGCAATCTGTTTGTACATAGCCGCGACACCGATATATCGGTGGTCTCGGCCGGGCGCGACATTTTGTACAGCTCGTTCAATGTGGCTGGTCCCGGCACCCTGGAAATCACCGCCGGGCGCAACATCCTGATGCAGGATCGGGCCGCCGTTTCCAGTCTCGGTGCGGTTGTGCCGGGCGATGCCCGGCCCGGTGCCAGCATCGTGATGCAGGCCGGGGTCGGCAGCGCTGGCCTCGATTACCTGCGCTTCGTGACGCCGTATCTGGACCCGGCCAATCTGGCCGCCAATGGTGTGCCACTGGCGGATCAGAGCGGCAAGGTGGCCAAGACCTATGAAGCCGAACTGATTGCATGGCTGGCCGCGCGTTATGGCTTCAGTGGCAATGGCGCGGCGGCACGGGCTTACTACATGGCCTTGCCGGCCGAGCAGCAACGGGTGTTTGCGCGCACCGTGTATTTCGCCGAACTGCAAGCCGGCGGCCGTGAATACAACGACGCCAACAGCCCGCGTTACGGCAATTATCTGCGTGGCCGCAGCGCGATTGCGGCGCTGGCACCGGGTGTCGATGCCAATGGCAAGCCGGTGTCGTATGCCGGTGACATCATCATGTACAAAGGCAATTACATCTACTGGGATCAGTCGGCAGTCAAGAACGTCTATGTTCCGCGCAGCGGCTATGTCCGTACCTTGTTTGGTGGCGACATCCAGATGCTGACACCGGGCGGACAGATCATTCTGGGTATCGAAGGCGAAGCACCGGCCACCACTTCCGGTGTCATCACGCAGGGTTCCGGCAATATTCAACTGTTTGCCAAGGGCAGCATCCTGCTCGGCCAGAGCCGGGTCATGACCACCTTCGGCGGCGCGATTCTGGGCTGGTCGGCGACCGGCGATATCAATGCCGGCCGCGGTTCCAAGACCAGCGTGGTATTCACGCCGCCGAAGCGGGTCTATGACCAGTGGGGCAATGTCACGCTGTCGTCGGATGTGCCAAGTACCGGCGCCGGTATTGCCACACTGGCGCCGATTCCGGAAGTGCCGGCCGGCGATATTGATCTGATTGCGCCGCTCGGCACCATCGATGCCGGTGAGGCCGGGATCCGGGTCTCGGGTAACGTCAATCTGGCGGCGCTGCAAGTGGTGAATGCTGCGAACATTCAGGTCAAGGGTGAGTCCAGCGGCTTGCCGGCGGTGGCCGCAGTCAATGTCGGCGCCCTCAGCAATGCCAGTGCTGCCGCCAGTTCGGCCTCGGCAGCGGCGCAGGAAGCGGTGCAGCGTACACGTAATGAAGCGCGTCAGTCGTTGCCGTCGGTAGTGACCGTCAAGGTGTTGGGATTCGGCAACGAGACGGCACCCGGATCGGGCGCTGGCAGTGACAACCGGCCCGGCAATGGCAGTGTGTCGCAACAGGGAACACGTTACGACACGGCCAGCGCTTTTCAGGTGCTGGGGCAGGGCAGCCTGACACCGGCGCAGCGCGCACGGCTGACCGCAACCGAGCAACGGAATTTGTCGAAGTAACATGGAGCGCATACCAACTTGATGACATTTTCATGACAAATTGCGGTCTTGGTTTAGTTCAACCGTCTATATAAAAGCCATGCCATGATGCGCGATGGGGGAATCAATTCATGGCGGGGGACGGTTGAACGCAGTAAAGAAAGTCAGAGATCGATGGCGCTGTGGAGTGTGGTGCGGTTTCATGTGGCTGGCATTGCCATGCGCGGCTGCCGATGGCAATGCGGTCAATGGCATGGGACTGGAAACCCAGGCCAGCGGGGTATTTCTGAATGCTGCCGGTGAAGTATTGACCGCGCGGCATGCGGTAACCGGCTGCGAGAAACTGTTTGCGCTCAAGGATGGGCGGGTAGTGCAGGCGCGGGTGCGGGCGGTCAGTGCGGAACATGACCTGGCGGTCATCAGTACCGGCCTGATACCGTATCTGAGTGCGACGCTGGTGCAGACGCCGCCGTCGACGATGAACAGCATCGGCGTATTTGCCGAAGCTTATGGCCCGTTGCAAAAAATGCCGGATCGGGCGCGCATCTTGAGCAATGCGATCACGGTGCCGAGCAACGACGGCATGCTGTTGTTGTCCGGCGCCAAGCCGGGGGCCAGCGGCAGTGCGGTATTGAATGGCAGCGGCTTGCTGCTGGGGATGGTGGTGGAACGGATCAGCGCCGGGACCGGCAGCGCGGGCGCTGGCAAGATGCCGGGCGCGGTGGCGCATGCCGGCAGCGGCACCCAGGTGCGGGCGGTGACGGCGGCGCAGATTGCGGATTTCTTGCGCGCCAGCGATATCGTGTTCAGCGCCAGCGACGCGGCACAACTGGCGGCCACGCAATCGGCCGCAGCCAGAGCGATGACGCTGTCGGCCGGCATCATTTGCGGCTGAGCAGACGCTGGGCAGGTAATGAGCAAGCAATGAGCAGGCAATTCGAATAACAGTACACGGGAACAACATGAACAAGGCAGTCCGCGAGAACACAAGTCCGTCACCTCAGCATGCCATCCGTCTGGCATGGCGCAGCAGCTGGCGCCGCATGCGTTATGTGCTGCAACTGGTGGGACTGGGGCTGGCCGTATCAGCGGCACCGTCGCCGGTGGCGGCGCAGAGTGCGGCCAAAGCCAGCGCGCCGCCGCAACACTGGATCAGTTATGCGCAACTGGCCGGCAATCAGTTTCAAGCCTGGCTCAGCGATCCCGGCAACGACACAGTGGTGCGGCTGCATGGCTGGTGGCAAGAACGCATGTTGAGCGGCGGGCCGATCATTGCCGCCGTGCCGACCGTGGTGGTGCGCGTTTGGGTAGCGGCCAATGGTCAGGTGGAACGGTTGGAATTTCCGTCGCTGGGGCAGGCCCAGGCCGATGCCGATCTGCGTTCCTTGCTGACGGCGCAGGCCTTGTCGGAACCGCCGCCGCCGGACATGAAACAACCGATGGTGATGGAACTGGCCTTGAGTTTCGCCAGCGGCGCCTGAGATGGCTGCGGTGAGTTGGCGCACAGGATTACTGTTGCTGGTGGCATTGATGCCATTGGTTCTGGCGGCGCCGGCGCGGGCGCAGATCACGCCGCCCAAAATGCCGACCGATTTTGCGCCACTGGTCAAAGCCTATGGCCCGGCGGTGGTCAACATTGGCGTGGCACGCGAGCCGGTGGCATCCTATCCCGCTCTGGATGAGCGGCAACGGCGCTTGTATGGCGCGCCGCCGCAAGACAATGCCGATGACAGCAGTCTCGGTTCCGGTTTTATCGTCAGCAGCGACGGCTACATCCTGACCAATGCCCATGTGGTCGAACGTGGTAGCCAGATCAGCGTCAAGCTGACCGACCGCCGCGAATTCCGGGCCCGGTTGATCGGTCTCGATACGGTGGCCGATGTCGCCTTGCTCAAAATCGACGCCAGCCGCTTGCCGACCGTGCGCATCGGCAATCCGGCACAGGCTGAGGTCGGCAGTTGGGCGCTGGCCATCGGTTCGCCCTATGGTTTCAGCAACTCGGTCACGGTCGGCATCATCAGCGCCAAGGGCCGGGTGTTGCCGGGCGCCGATTACATTCCCTTCCTGCAAACCGATGTGCCGGTCAATCCGGGCAATTCCGGTGGCCCGCTGTTCAATCTGAAGGGCGAAGTGATCGGCATCAATTCCCGCATCTACAGCCGCAACGGCGGCTATCAGGGCTTGTCCTTTGCGATCCCGATTGATGTCGCGATGCGCATCAAGACCCAGTTGCAAAACAAGGGTACCGTGACGCGCGGCCGCATCGGCATGGCGGTGCAGGAAATCACGCAAGCACTGGCCGATTCGTTCCGCCTGCCACGTCCGGCCGGGGCGCTGGTCAGTTATGTGGCGGTCGGCAGCACCGCTGACAGCGCCGGTTTGCGTCCCGGTGACGTGATCTTGAAAGTGCGCGGCAAGGAAGTGGTGCAATCGGCGGATGCACTGATTCTGATTGCCGATATTGCTCCCGGGGAAAAGGCGGAACTGACAGTCTGGCGCGAGCGTGCGCCGTTGCAACTGAGTGTGGAAGTGGGGCGCTTTGAAACGCGGCCGTTGGCGGCCCGCGCCGAACATACGACGCCGCTGGGGATTGTGGTGCGCCCCTTGTTGCCGCAGGAACTGCGCATCTTGCGGCTGGAAGGTGGCTTGCTGGTGGAACAGGCCAATGCCGCCGCGACCCGCGCCGGACTCAAGGCCGGCGACCTGATTCTGGCGCTCAATGGTCAGCCGCTGGCCAGCGTCGAAGCACTGGCCGATGAAATCCGCACCGCCGACGGCGCTGCCGCCTTGCTGGTGCAGCGCGGCTCGGCGCGCATGTTCGTGCCGGTGGAGGTGCCGCGACAAGCGCCATCACGCGCGGCAAACGAATAATTGGCCGGCGGCAGATTGTAAGGTTTTGTAAAAACAGTGCGGTCTTGCCGCTGCCGGTTCGTCTATACCTGTAGCTGGTCAATGTGACCGCCTCGTTTATTCTCCCCGCAGCGGGCATTCGCCCGGATGCGACAATTTGCCACATGTTGCCGGCAACCCATTTTTCTTATACTGCACAACGCTGCCTGCTTTTGTCACGGCCTCAATGTCGTACCGCAAAACCGGGCGTCATCTTTCCATGCCGCGCAGTGCGCGTGGTCCGAACCAATCCGAAGGAATTGTTCCGTTGCGTTTGTCGAATCTTCAAGTGATTTTGCTATTGCTGCTGGCCGGCACCGTGCTGATTGCGGCCGTGCTGAAATATACCAGCGTGGCCGGCCGCATTCCGGCTGCCATGTGGGATATCTGTACCACGGTCATCGCGCCGGCCAATACCGCGGCAGCAGGCCGGGATACCCCCGGTCGCGCAGTGGCGGCGCCGGTCATCCCGGCGAATCGCTGAATTCCTGTCATCCATGCCTGCGTGGGCGATATCGCACACGTCTACCGGAGTCTCCATGTTGCGTCGTTTGCGTCATCCATTTTTCCTCGCCGCGTTTCTCGGGCTGTCGTTGCTGCTTGCCGGTTGTCAGCAAAATCAGAGTTTTTCACCATCGGCCATCGATATCACCGGCGCTGAATACGGCAAGAATTTCAAACTCAATGATCCCGATGGCAAGCCGGTCGCGTTGAGCGATTTTCACGGCAAGGCGGTCTTGGTATTTTTTGGTTTCACGCAATGCCCGGATGTCTGTCCGACCGCACTGTCACGTGCCGCCGAGGTACGTAAAAGTCTTGGCAAGGACGGCGACCGCCTGCAAGTGATTTTTGTGACCGTTGATCCTGAACGCGATACCCCGCAAGTGTTGAAAAGCTATACCGCTGCCTTCGATCCGGGCTTCCTCGGCTTGTCGACCGATCTGGAAAACACCCGCAAGACCGCCGATGCCTTCCGCGTGTATTACGCCAAGGTGCCGACCGGCAGTTCCTATACGATGGACCATACCGCCATCAGCTATCTGTACGATCCCGCCGGCAAGCTGCGTCTTGCCGTGCGCCCCGAAGCGAGCGTCGCCGATGTGACACAAGACGTTCGCACCCTGTTGCAATCTTCCTGAGAAAAACATGTTCATGAAAAATACAATGTTGGCTGCCGTCTGTCTGCTGGGTTCTTCGCTGGCCTGTGCCGAAGTCACGATTGCCGATCCGTGGGTGCGGGCCACGGTGCCGGCGCAAAAGGCCACGGGCGCCTTCATGCAGATGACCTCAACCACCAACGTGAAACTGGTGGCGGCACAATCGCCGGTAGCCAATGTGGTGGAAATTCATGAAATGAAGATGGATAACAATGTCATGAAGATGCGCCAGATCACCGGCCTCGATCTGGCTGCCGGCAAAATGGTGGAACTCAAGCCGGGCAGTTATCACATCATGTTGCTGGAACTGAAGCAGCAAGTGCGGGAAGGCGATGCGGTGCCGGTCAGTCTGGTCTTCGAAGATCAGAACAAACAGCGGCAGACGGTCGACGTCAAGGCCGTTGGCCGGCCGCTCAATGCCGCCGGCGGTACACCGGCAGCCAAGAGCATGCATTGAACCGCCTTGGAAACAGAATAAGCACCTTGTGATTATGATCGGGTAATTGCAGGCGGGCAATCCGGCTGGTATTACAATAGCTGCCGTACATCAACTTATCCCCGCCGGATTGCATGTTTCCCCTGACCCTGATTATTGTCGCTACTGCATTGCTGTGTCTTGCCATGATGATGGTGCTTGGTTCTCTGCTGCGTACCGGCATTCCGGGCGTGCGCGAGTGGTTTGGCGCCAATCTGGCGATGATCGCAACCTTGCTGCTGGTGGCCGGACGCGGGCAGATACCGGATTCCTTATCAATCGTGCTGAGCAATACCATGCTGGCATTGTCGGGCGCCAGCTATTACGCCGGCTGCGCCCGCTTCCTGGCGCGGCCACCGCGCTGGCGCTGGTTGCTCGGGGCCACGCTGCTGCTCACGCTGGCCATCATCAACTGGCGTTACGTGGTCGACAGCGTCGCCATCCGGGTGCTGGTCTCCACCACGTTCAGTGCCGTCATCTGCCTTGGTATCGCGACCTTGCTGATCCGTTACCGGCCGCGTAACCGCAGCCGCTACAACTATTGGTTCGCGGCGCTGCTGGCGCTGATTTTTGCGGCGTCGCAGATTGCCCGCGGGGTCTGCTTTCTGGTGCTCGATCCGCAACCGGGCGACCTGTTGTTCGGCAATATCTGGAATACCGCGTTGCTGACGGTGGGCGGCGTGGTGATGCCGGTGATGACCATGTCGGCGGTAATGATGATCCATGATGTCATGCTTGGTGAGGTGGAGCATGCCGCCAATCACGATCACATGACCGGCGCCTTGTCGCGCAAGCGGCTGGAAACGGTGGCGGCGGAGCAGATCAGGAATGCGCGCCTGCATGGCCGGCCGTTGTCCTTGTTGCTGATCGATCTCGACCATTTCAAACGCATCAATGACACCTATGGCCATGCCGGCGGCGATGCGGTGTTGCAGGAATTCGTGCGCATGGCGCGCAGCTTTCTGCGCGGCGGCGATGTGGTAGGACGTCTGGGCGGTGAAGAGTTCGGCGTGTTGCTGCCGAATGCCGATGCGGATGCCGCATTGCACATTGCCGACCGTCTGCGCGAACAGGCCGGGGCGCAGGTGGTGCGCGGTGAATTCGGCGAGTGCCGTTACAGCATCAGCGGCGGGGTGGCGACACTGGGCGGCGAGGATTCATTCGAACAGTTGGCGGTGCGGGCCGACCGCGCTTTGTATGCTGCCAAGCACGGCGGCCGCAATCGGGTCCTGGCGGATGCCGGCGACACCGCATTGCCGGCGCTGGCAGCAAGCTCCTGACACCGGGCATCAATCGTCGGTATCGGTTTCCGCGCTGATGCTTTTCTTGACCACGGCATAGCGCAACAAGGTCCGTTGCCGCGCCACGGCATGATCCACCAGCGGCCGCGGATAATCGAGGCCGAGGTTGACCCCGGCCGCAGCCAGTTCAATCGGCGCGCACAACCACGGCGCATGAATCCGCTTGTCCGGCAACGCACTCAGTTGCGGCAGGTAACGCCGGATGAACTTGCCTTCGGCATCGAATTTTTCAGATTGCGTGACCGGATTGAAAATCCGGAAATACGGTTGTGCGTCGCAGCCGGATGACGACGCCCATTGCCAGCCGCCATTGTTGGCCGACAGATCGAAGTCATTCAGTTTTTCGGCAAAGTAGCGCTCGCCCCAGCGCCAGTCGATGCCCAGATCCTTGGTCAGAAAACTGGCCGTAACCATGCGCAAGCGGTTATGCATGTAACCGGTCTGGTTCAGTTGCAGCATCGCCGCATCGACCAGCGGATAGCCGGTACGGCCCTCGCACCATGCCGCAAAATCTGCCTCGGCCTGAGCACCGCTTTCCCACACGATGGCGTCGTATTCCGGCTTGAAGGCATAGCCGGTGACGCGTGGATGGTGATGCAGGATCATGAAATAGAAATCGCGCCAGACCAGTTCCGACAGCCACACTGCGGCACCGCGACTGCCTTGTCCGGCGCGCATGGTTTCCAGTGCCAGCCGTGCCAGCGTGCGGATGGAGATGGTGCCGAAACGCAAATGCACCGACAGATAGGATGGCCCCTTGATCGCCGGAAAATCACGTGTATCGCCATACAGGCCGAGACGCGGCAGGAAATCGTTGAGCAACTCCTGCGCGCCGGAGACGGCGGTCGGAATGCGCAAGGCGCGCAGATTGGACGGTTTGAAGCCGAGGTTGTCGAGTGTCGGTTTCGGGGTGGGGCGGCCATCGGCGCGCTGCCATGGCGGCGCCAGCCGGTCCAGATAGCGCTCGACCGGATACGGCTGCAAATAGAATTCGCCGTCGGCGGCAGCCAGTCTGGCCATCCAGGCATTTTTGTAGGGCGTGAAAACAGAAAACGGTTTGCCGGCCTGAGTCAGCACTTCTTCTTTTTCAAAGATCACCTGATCCTTGAAACTGAACCAGCTGCGGCCATCCTGTTGCAGTTGGCGTTCGACGCCGGTGTCACGCAGCAGCGCCGCCGGTTCATAGTCGTGGTTGGCGAACACGGCATCGACGCCCAGTGTTGCCGCCAGCGCTGCAATCTCTTGCGGCGCCGACGCGTGGCGCACGATCAGCGCGCCACCGGCGTCGCGCAGTGCGCTGTCGAGTTCATCGACGGCGGCCATGATGAAGTCGATGCGGCGGTCGGTATGCACCCCTGCGCTCAGCAGCGGATCGAGGATGTCGCGGTCATACACGAATACGCAATACACCTGACGGCTTTGTTTGAGGGCGTGATACAGCGCGGCGTGGTCGGTCACGCGCAAATCGCGTCGGAACCAGACCAGGGATTTTTCAAATGTTGCCATGAGGAATAATTATTTACGGGCGATACGTTTCAGGATGCGCATCAGGCTGCCAAGCAGCGGCAGTTTCTCATACAGCTCTTCGGCGGCATCCCAGTAGTCGCGATGGTAACTGACGCGGCCATCGGCGGTGAAGCGAAAATGGGTGGCACCGCGGATACATTGCTCGGCGTTTGCAAAGCGCGGCATGTAGAACAGAAAATCCCAGGTCAGAAATACCTGATCATTCTGCAATACCTGGGTGGTGACGACGAAGCGCGGGTCTTTGACTTGCACGAACATGTGGTTGAACAATTGTTGAATCGCCGGCAAACCGCGCACCTCATTGAACGGGTCTTTGAAGAAGGCATCGGCGGCGTAGATCTGCGCCACCCGCTCGGTATTGCCGGCCGTCAGGGTCTCGAAGAAAACGACCAGTTCACGCATGTGCTCTTGATGGTTCATAAGCCGGTAGCCTTGTGGACGAGTGCAAAGTACAGACGATACGGCAGCATGCGCATGAGGCGCAAGACATTGGTAAAGCGGCGCGGAAAATGAATCAGGAAATCGCCGCGCCTGAGGCCGTGCACGATATCGGCGGCAGCTTGTTCGGGCGTAATCAGTGCCGGCATCGGGAAGTCATTATTGGCCGTCAGCGGGGTGGCGACAAAACCGGGCGTGATCAGATGGACACCGATGCCGTGTGGCCGCAGATCGAGAAACAGGGTTTCGCTGAGGTTGATCAGCGCGGCCTTGCTGGCGCCGTAGATCAGGGCTTTCGGCAAACCGCGATAGCCGGCCACCGAGGCCACGATGCCGAGCGCGCCGTGTTGCTGCTGCAACAAGGTCGGCAACACCACATCGAGGCAGCGCAAGACGCCGTTGAGGTTGAGGTCCAGCAACTGTTCGGCTGCGGCCAGATTGAAATCGTCGGCCCGCATTTCGGTATAGACGCCGGCCACGATCAGGACCAGATCGATGCCTTGCCATTGCGCCATCAGCGTGGCGTGGGCCTGTTGCACCGCAGCGCCGTCGGTGATGTCGAGCGGCAACACCAGACTGTGCGCATGGCCGGCGGCGACCAGTTCCAGTCGGTGCTGGCTGCGCGCCGACAAGGCTACCCGCGCACCTTGTTGCAGCAACAAGCTGGCGGTGGCGGCGCCAATGCCGCTGGAAGCGCCGATGATCCAGACCCGGCGTTGCCGCCAGTCCGTGATGGGAGGGTTCAAGGCGCGCATGGCAGGATGCTCTCAGGGTTTGTAAAAGGACAGGGTGACATCACCGAGATGAATGCCGAATTTGCTCATCACGGCGCGGTTGAGCATGACGCGGTCATTCATCAACACCATCAGGTCGTCGAAGTTGACGTTGTAGACCTTGTCGCCGACCGGCAACGCCAGCACGTAATTCCAGTGCAGGGTATTGCCGCTGGTGATGCCGATGGCGTCGCCGACGACGTCGTCAGCGCGGCCGATGTAGCGATCCGGACCGGTCCTGGTCAATGTCCAGACGCGCCGCTGGGTAGTGCCGTCGGCATAGGTAAAGTGTTCATCGAGCGTGCCGGTATCGCCTTGCCACTGGCAATCGATGACGACGTCAAAGCGTTTGACGACCTTTCCGGAACGATCCTGGAACATGCCATGCGCTTGCAGCCGGCCATTGAAATATTGCTTCAGATCGAGCACGGGTTGTTGGTTGGCGTAGTACGCCGGATCAATGCCGGAACTACAGGCACTGAGCAACAATGCCATGACGACGGCAGCGATGGCGAGCAGGAGCGGGGAGCGGTGTTGGTGCATGATGCGTCCTTGGTCAGATTGCAGATTGAGAAGCACGTGTTCAAATGTCGGTCAGCGGTGCGCGCCACAGCACCAGCAGCGCCAGCAGTTTCAACAGACAGGGCAACGCGGCGTAAATCAGGACCAGTGCCGCGATGCCATCCACACTGGTGGTGCCGGGCCGATAGCCGAGCCAGTCCAGCAGCGGCAGCGCGACGCCGGCGGCCAGCGCCAGATTGAGTTTGCTGCCGCAATTCCACAAGCCGAAGTAACTGCCTTCGCGCTGGCCGCTGTGCCCGGCGTTGGCAATCACTGCTGCCAGCAATGCCGCCGGCAGCACCAGATCGGCCCCGAGCGCGGCGCCGGTCAGCATGCAGATGAGGCCGAATGACCATAGCGCCGCCGCCGGTAATTGCACAATCCAGACGAACGCCAGCAAGGTCAGCAGCATGGCTGCCATCCACACGCGCGCTTCGCCATGACGCTTGGCCAGCGCGACCCATAACGGCATCGACAGCGCGGCGGCGGCAAAATACAACACCAGAAACAGGCCGGCCTGATCCCCGAGTTGCAGGCGGTCTTTGGCAAAGAACAGAAACAGGGTGGCCGGAATCGCGGCGGCGATGCCGTTGAGCATGAAGGCCGCCAGCAGCCAGCGGAAGCGCTGATTGTGGAACGGTGACAGCCAGCTGCGCAGACCCGGGGCCGGCAAATTTTCAGGTCGCCGTTGCGGGCGGGGCGACCACAGCAGCAAGGGCAACAAGCTCAGCAGCAGGCTGGCGACAAACAGCCAGCACAACGTATCCATGCCATACAGCGGCGGCAGGATGGCCGCCAGGATGACGCCGATCAGGCCGCATCCTTCGCGTGCCGCACTGAGGCGCGCGCGTTGTGTCAGTGCTTGCGTCAGTGCCGCGCCCCAGCTTTGATAGCTGATGGTCGCCAGACTGAAACCAGCGTAGACCGTTACCGAGGCGGCAGCAAACCAAGGCAATACCTGCGCGCTGTCCAGTGCCGGCGGCCGGAACAGCGCAATAAAGCCGAATGTCAGCGGCAGCGTTGCCAGCAAGATCGCCTTGCGATAACGGTGGCGCGTGCGGATGCGGTCCAGCGCCAGGCCGATCAGCGGGTCGAAGCTGGCATCCAGCAGCCGCATCAACAACAGCGCGGCGCCGATGACGCTCAGCGACAGGCCGAATTTCTCGGCGTAGAACTGTGGAATGTACACATACAGCGGCAACGCCACCATCGCCAGCGGCAAGCCGAAGGCGCCGTAACTGAACAAGGCGGGCCGGGTCAGGGTCATTGCTCCCCCGCAGTGGCGGCAGAACCCGGCGCGGCACCCTTGAGCAAGGCGCTGCGCAGCGCCGGCGCACTGGTCGACGGACTGAGCCAGATGGCAAAGAAGGCGCGCCCGAAGGCATCGTCATCAATGCTGCCCAGCAACTGCGCATCTTTGTAAAACTGCACGCCGCGATCCGGCCGGTAAATCCCGGTCAGACGGGTGCCGTCTTGCACATCGGGAAACATGGCACGCATTTTTTCGCGCCACTGATCGCGCTGGGCCGGCGTGCCGGATCCCTGACGCGCCATTTCATCAGCGCTGGCATCGGCAATGCGCCGTCCTGCCAGCGCCCGGCCGTAACGCAAGCTCAGTGCGAACGGCGCTGGCATTGCTGAAGTCGCGGCATCGTTGCGAACACCGTCACGACCGACCCACAGTTCGGCGTCGTAGATCAGCAAGCCGAACCAGCGATAGCTGCCTTGTCCGGCCAGACGCGCATCAGGTACGGCAGCGGCGATGCCGGCCGGGACCATGCTGCCGGCTGCGGCGGCGGTACCGGCCCACAACCATCCGAGCAACAGCGCATACAGGCCGGCATGCAGAGCGATCCGCAACCACAGCGATGGCGACAAGGCGCGGCGCATCTCAGTCCTTTTGCAGCGTGAACTGCATGACGTTGATGCTACCGGCGCGGAAGCCCGCCTCGCAATAGGCCAGATAGAAATCCCAGGTGCGCAGGAAGCGGTCATCGAAGCCTTGTGCCTTGACCTCACGCTGGCATGCCTTGAATTGCTCGCGCCACAAGGCCAGGGTGTGCGCATAATCCTGACCGAAGGCATAACTGTTGACCACCGACAGACCCTGACGGCGCGCCTGCTCGCAGAATTCCGAGGGTGACGGCAGCATGCCGCCGGGGAAAATATATTGCTGGATGAAGTCGCTGCTTTTGCGATAGCGGGCAAACAGGGCGTCGGCGATGACGATGGTCTGGATGCAGGCACGGCCGCCCGGTTTCAGGTTGCGCTTGAGGCACTGGAAGTAGCCGGGCCAGAATTGTTCGCCGACGGCTTCAAACATTTCAATCGAGGCGATGCCGTCGAACTGTTGATGGACGTCGCGATAATCTGTCAGTTGCAGGTCGGCATTGGCCGCCAGACCGGCAGCGCTGAGCCGGTCGCGGGCAAACTGCAATTGCTCGGAAGACAGGGTCAGGCCGGTGACCTGCGCTTGTTGCTGACGGATCGCAAGTTCGGCGAAGCCGCCCCAGCCGCAGCCGATTTCCAGGATGCGCGCGCCATCCGGCACTTGCAATTGCTGCAAGATGCGACTGTATTTGGCTTGTTGTGCCTGTTCCAGCGTCTGCCCGGGCGCGCCCGAAAACAGCGCGCTGGAATAGGTCATCGACGGGTCCAGCCACAAGTCATAAAAGGCATTGCCGATATCGTAGTGGGCGTGGATATTTTTGCGGCTGCCGTGTTTCGAGTTGCGGTTCAGCAGATGTTTGATGCGGTAAAACAGATTGCCCCACCAGGTCCCATAAATGGCCGACTCGATGGCTTCGCGGTTGTGCACGAACAGTTCGATCAGTCCCGGCAGATTATCGGTATGCCAGTCGCCGTCGATATAACTTTCGGCGAAACCGATATCACCCGAACGCAAGGCGGCATAGCAGACATTCCAGTTTTTCAGCGTGATGGTGACGGCGGCCATCTGCTGATCGGCATGGCTGCCGAAGAATGCCGTCTGGCCATCGGGCAGATGCATGCGCAGATTGCCGTATTCCATCTTGCGCAGCATCTGGAACAGCAAACGCGCCTGCGACGGCAATTGTTCGGTACGCAGATCGCCGCTGTGCGGCAGACCTGTCAGCGGTGCCGGATGCAGGGGAGTAGTGGGCAGAGTAGGATGGTTCATCGGGATACCTTATCGGGATACCTGGTCGGCGGGAGGCGTGGGTTTGCTGAAAAAAGGTACACGCTTGCACCACAGGCGCAAGGCTTGCCAGTGAATTCTGACGATGACCCCAACGGTCATCAGCGGGTACGTGAAGAACGCGCGCAGCACGGCGCGATCGCTGAGTTCTTGCGCCCGTCCCGAGAGGCTGGTGCGCAACAGCGGCCCCTGCTCATCATCATGGTTGATGGCGGCCAGCGTGCGTATCGCCCAGGGGTGAGCGCCGCCGTGCTGGACAAAGCGAAACCGATAGTGGCCGGCGACAGCGCAGAAGGGCGAGACATGAAACAGTTTGCGGGCGCTCAGTTCCTGACCCCAGGCCATCACATCGCCGGTATCGAGCAGATAGCAATGCCGCTCGCCAAAGGTATTGCAGACTTCGCAGACGATGGCGCGCAATGCGCCGTCCGTGCGATGGCAAAACCAGAACGAGACCGGATTGAAGACATAGCCGAGTACGCGCGGGAAGCACTGCAGCCAGATTTCGCCGTCGGCGTCGTGGATGTCGTTGGCGTGCAGCAAGCCGTCGATCCAGTGCAGCGGCGTTTGCTTGCCGTCGCCGTGATCGCGGTCATGAAACGACAGCAAGTTGAAACGATTGCGCGATAGCAGGCGGCTGTTGAAATTGCCGGCACCGAGCGTGCGCAGCGGGATGCGCAGGAAGTACACGCCATAGTCGAAGCTGTGCACGGCCGGCCGCAGACGGCTGTGATGGACGCTGCCGAAACACAATTGCACCGGAGCCGGACTGGCTGGCGCAGTTGCGGAGATGGTGGTGGTCATCATGTGCCTCTCCCCGTCAGGCCGCGACCATATCGCGGGTTGCCAGCGGCGCCGCGCCGGACGCCCGTTGCGCAATGGCGGCGGCGACCGCCAGGCCGGATTTGAGGCCATCCTCATGAAAGCCGTAACCGGTCCAGGCACCGGCAAACCAGGTGTTGCGTTTGCCTTGCAGCGCCGCCAGTTGTCCTTGCGCCTGGACGGCGGCGGCATCGAATGCAGGATGAGCGTAGTCGAAACTGGCAATCACATGCTCCGGCGCGGGTGCGTCAATCGGATTGAGCGACACGATCAGCGGCGTGCTGAATGGCAGCGGTTGCAATTGATTGAGCAGGTAGTGCACACACACGTCCGGTTCGGCGCTGTTGCGGCTCTGATAATTCCAGGCCGACCAGGCGCTGGTATTGGCCGGCAGCACACTGGCGTCGGTGTGCAAGATGGCGCGGTTCGGCTGATAGGGAATGGCGGCCAGCACGTCGCGCTCACGCTGATCGGCGTCGCCCAGCAATGCCAATGCCTGATCGCTGTGGCAAGCCAGCACCACGTGATCGAAGGCCGTGGTGTCGTAAGCGGTGGTGACTGCGACATAAGGACCGCTGCGGCCTTCGCGGCGCAGCACGGCTTGCACCGGGGTTTGCAGACGCTTGTCGGCGATGCCGGCCAGCATTTTGTCGACGTAGTGGCGGGCGCCGCCTTTGACGGTGTACCACTGTGGCCGGTTCTGCACTTGCAGCAATCCGTGGTTATGGCAAAAACGGATGAAGGTGGCGGCCGGGAAGGCCAGCATCTGCGCTGTCGGGCAGGACCAGATGCAACCTGCCATCGGCAGCAGATACCAGTCGCGGAAGGCGGTACCGTAGCCGTGTCGGGTGAGGAAATCGGCCAGAGACAGTTGCCACGCTTGCGGATCATTGGTTTGCGCGATGGCGGTGGCCTGGCGGTTGAAGCGCAGGATATCCCGCAGCATGCCCAGAAAGCGGGGCCGCAGCAGATTGCGGCGTTGCGCGAAGACGGTATTGAGACTGGCGCCGGCCCATTCCAGGGTGCGTTCGCCAAACCGCGATGGCACCGGCAACTTGACCGAAAAGGACATATCGGTCGCCACCGTAGTGATGTTCAGTTCCTTGAACAGGCTGACCAGATGCGGATAGGTACGGTGATTGAAGACCAGAAAGCCGGTATCGACGCCGCAAGTGCGGCCGTCCAGCGTGACGTCGACGGTATGGGTGTGGCCGCCGAAGTAATCGTTGGCCTCGTACAGCGTCACGTTCCGGCCGGCCTGCGACAGGCGATAAGCACAGGACAGTCCGGCAATGCCGGACCCGATAACGGCGATTTTACCTGCAGTGTTCCTCATGATTTTTTCCGGTATTTTTCATGGCTGTTGATTCAGCGCTTAATGTCATATACGCAGCAGACATCAACATGGATGCACGGCAACCGGAAAAAACTGCAAATACATGGGAACGGCCTGATCGGGATGGCCGGACTCAGTTGAATTCGAACAATTCGTCCTTGATGATTTGCTTCTTGCCCCAGTAGATATTGCACAGGCGCGCGACTTCGGTATTGTCTTTGCTGACCGGCACGCAGCCGCCGCGAATCTCCACCACCTTGCCGCCATCGGCGCGCGACAGCGGGAATTCGATGGCCGGACCGGGCGGGATGGTATGGCGCAGACGGATATCTTCGGCAAAGTCATCGGCCAGCGTAAAGATCAGGTCGCGGTCGACCACCAGTGCGTAATAGTCATGGCGAAACGCCGAGCCGCGCGTGATGCAGATCGACGCGCTGGACTCGGCGTCTTTCCGGGTGCGGCATTCAGGCATGTTGTCTTGCCCGCGGGCAGAATGGGAAAGCAGTGTGATGGCTGCGACGAGAACTCCCGCAATACTGGTTTTGATCATGTCATCCGTTGGCAGGTGAGGCGCAGACCGGCTGACCGATGTTGGCAAAAGCGGCTGCGGGTCAGGGGCGTGGCGCGAGGTTGTTATGCATTTGATAAAAGCAGGTCAGAATGTACAGCGAATGATAAATAGTTGCAACAGGGAAATATTTTGCAAGGATTTCTATTGTCGTGAACGGGAAAGCCGGGCGAGGGATGTCGGGTGATATGGCGGCACCAATGAAAAACGGCGGTCTGGATGACCGCCGTTGTGGCTGTTACCGGTTTTTCCGCGGCCGCCGGCGGCAGCGGATCGTCGTCTCAGCCGCCGAGGTAGGCTTCCACCACTTTCGGATTGTTCAGCAAGTTGGCGCCGGTATCCTGCAGTACGATCTTGCCGGTTTCCAGCACATAGCCGTGTTGCGCGATCCGCAGCGCCTGCCGCACGTTTTGTTCGACCAGCAAGACGGTGAGGCCGGTCTTGTTGATTTCCCTGACGATGCGGAAGATTTCCTGCACCATCAGCGGCGCCAGACCCATCGATGGCTCATCCAGCAACAGGACGCGGGGTTTCGCCATCAATGCGCGGCCGATGGCCAGCATTTGTTGCTCACCGCCGGACAGATTGCCGGCCAGACCCGCAGCACGCTGCTTGAGCACCGGGAACAGCGAATACACCCAGTCCAGATCGACAGCAACCTGTGCCTTGTCCTTGCGGGTATAGGCGCCGAGCGCCAGATTTTCACTGATGGTCAGCGTGGTCAGAATGGCGCGGCCTTCGGCCACCTGCACGATACCGCTCTGCACGATGCGATGCGGCGACAGCGAGACGATGTCTTCACCGTCCAGCAACACCTGGCCGCGACCGGCCTTGACCAGACCTGAAATGGCCAGCAGGGCAGTACTTTTGCCGGCGCCGTTGGCACCGACCAGCGCCGTGATTTCACCCTTGTTGAGCGACAGATCGATGCCTTTGACGGCTTCGATATGACCATAGGAAACCGCCAGATCGCGGATGTCGAGAATCTTGCTGCTCATGCTTCTTCCTTGCCGAGATAGGCTTCGATCACTTCCTGATTGTTCTTGATCTGGTCCGGCGTGCCTTCGGCGATGATCTTGCCGAAGTTGAGCACCGCTACGCGGTCACACAGGCCCATCACGAACCGCATGTCATGTTCGATCATGAAAATCGAGAAGCCGCGCTGCTTGATGTTCAGGATTTCGGTCATGAGTTCGGTCTTTTCCGAAGGATTCATGCCGGCCACCGGCTCATCGAGCAACAGCAATTTGGGCTTGGTCGCCAGTGCGCGGGCGAATTCCAGCTTGCGCTGTTCGCCGTAGGACAGGCTGTCGGCCAGCATCTCGGCCTTGTGGTCGAGGCGTACCCAGGACAACAATTCCAGTGCGCGCTCGCGGGCTTCCTTCTCGATCTTGCGGAACGAGCCGAGATTGAGCAGCAGGCCGCCGAAGCCATAGTTGAGATGGTCATGCATGCCGACCACGACGTTTTCCAGCAGCGTCATTTCCTTGAACACGCGAATGTTCTGGAAGGTACGGGCGATGCCGCGTTCGGTGATCTTGTGCGGCGCGACGTTGCCGATGTCTTCGCCATCGAACACGATGTTGCCGGACGATGCACGCAGCAGACCGGTGATCAGGTTGAACACCGTGGTCTTGCCGGCGCCGTTGGGACCGATCAGACCGAAGATGCCGCCTTGCGGGACTTCGAATTGCACGCCTTGCAAGACTTGCAGGCCGCCGAAGTTTTTACTGATTTGATTGAATTGCAGCATTACTTCACCTTCTTGCTTGCAGGGTTGCGGCCTTGGCGCCAGGCGCGGATGCGGCGCGGATCCCAGATGCCCTTGGGCAGATACAGCACCACCAGCACCAGAATCAGACCATTGGCCGCCAGACGGAAGTCCTTGAAGTGACGCAGCACTTCCGGCAGCAGGGTCAGGATGGTCGAGCCGATGACCGGGCCGATCAGGTTGCTGGTGCCGCCGAATACGGCCATGGTCAGAATGTCGACCGCATTTTCAAAGGCGTAGTTGTTGGGGCCGATGGTGAACGTGTAGTGCGCATTGAGACCGCCGGCGACACCGGCAATCGCGGCGCCGATGACGAACGCCAGCAGTTTGTAGCCGGCCACGTTGACACCCATCAGGCGCGCTGCCACTTCATCTTCCTTGATCGCCTCGAAGGCGCGGCCGACCTTGGAGCGACGTACCCGCGCCAGAAAATATACGGTGGCGCCGAGCAGCAGCACGATATGCCACCATTCGGTAATCGGCGGCACGCCGTTGAGGCCCATTGGGCCGCCGGTGATGTCCATGTTGAGCACGATCACGCGCACTACTTCACCAAAGCCCAGTGTCGCCATCGCCAGGTAAACCCCGGACAGGCGCAAGGTCGGAATCCCGATCACCAGCGCCACCAGTGCCGGCAGTACGCCACCGGCTGCCAGCGCCACCGGAAACGGCAGACCGGTCTGCATCGTGATCAGCGACGCGGTATAGGCGCCGATCCCCATGAATGCCGCATTGGCCAGCGACAACAGGCCGCACGACAGCGTGACGTAAATTGACAGGGCCAGCATGGCGTTGACGCCAATGCTGAAAATGACGGTGTTATATGTGGCCCAGAAACCATCCCACCATTCCATGAAGCTCATGTTGCTAAGCCTTCCTTTCCAGCACTTTGCCGAACATGCCGGAAGGCCTGACCAACAAAATCAAAAACAGTAAACCGAATGCCACCGCGTCGCGGAAGTCACTCGAAATGTAGGCCACGGTCAGCACTTCGGCGAAGCCCAGGAACAGGCCGCCGATCATGGCGCCGCGAATATCGCCCATGCCGCCCAGAATGATCACGGCGATGCCTTTGTGCAGCATCGGCTGACCCATGAACGGCGAAATGGCGTTGAAGGACAGGCCGACCAGTACGCCGGCCGCGCCGCCGAGTGCGGCAGCGGCAAACGAAGTCAGGAAAAACAGGCCTTCGACGTTGATGCCCAGCAAATAGGCCGCCTTCGGCGACTCGGCAATGGCGCGCAGCGCGCGGCCCAGTTGCGTACGGCGCATCACGGCCAGCAATACCAGCATCAGCACAAAGGCGATGACCACGATGCCGACCTGCACTGCGGTCACATGCATGTTGCCGATGGTGACGCTTTCTTCCGGAATGGTGCCGACCGGGAAACGTTTGTTTTCCGCACCGAACAAGCCTTGCGCCAAATTGGTCAGCATGATGGCGACACCGATGGTGGCAATCATCGGAATCAAGTGGGGGGCGTTGCGTTTGCGTAGTGGTTTCAGTACCAGCACATCCACCAGCAAGCCGATCAGACCGGTCGCGACCATCGCCGCCAGCATCGCCAGCCATAACGGCAGCGCCATTTTTTCGACCAGCAGCAGTGCGGCATAGCTGCCGAGCATGAAAATCGCGCCGTGCGACAGATTGATGACCCCGAGCACGCCGAAGACCAGTGTGAAGCCGAGCGCAAACAGGGCATACACACTGCCCAGCGAAAGGGCATTGATAAGTTGTTGTTCTAACATTAGAGCCTGCGAATGGTGATGAGGTAGCCGCGCCGTTGTCTCACCCTGGCTGGCGATGTATCCCTCGTTACATCAGAAAAGCGACGCTTGTAACGGTCTGTTCTTTTTCTCGATCGGTTACAACGAAAAAACCGCATCGGCGCCAGCAACTCCCATCCAAACCGGAGTCACTGGCGCCGTTGGCTGTCTTGCCGGTTACTTCAGCAGGACGAACTTGCCGCCTTTGGCGATGTTGACGATGGCTTCCTGCTGCGCATCGAAACCAACTTGCTTGCCGGCCACGGCCGGAGCCGGACGGAAGGCAAACTTGCCAGTGGCGCCATCAGTAGTGACGGTTGGCAGTGCTACGCGCAGCGCATCACGGTCCTTGGTCAGATCACCGCTGAGCTTGACGTTCTTGAGTGCTGCCGCAACGATGTGCAGGGCATCATAGGCTTGTGCCGCGAACTGGTCAGGATCGGAACCGAACTTGGCCTTGTAGGCAGTGATGAATGCCTTGTTGGCTGGCGTCAGGTTTTCAGCCGACCATGGGCTGCCCATGACAGTGTTGTCACCGGCGTCCTTGGCGATTTCAAACAGCTTCGGCGAGTTCAGGCCGTTGCCGCCGATGAACGGTTGCTTCATGCCCAGCGCGCGCGTTTGCAGAATGATGTTGGCTGCTTCTTCTGCCAGGCAGGAGCACACGATCGCATCCGGATTGCCGGCCTTGATCTTGGTCAGTTGTGCCTTGAAGTCGACGTCGCCCTTGGCATACGCTTCAGTTGTCGTGACCGGAATCTTTTGTTGTTCCAGCGTCGACTTGAAGACGTCGTAACCGCTCTTGGTGAAGGCATCGTCGTTGCCATAGATCACGGCGACCTTCTTGATGCCGAAATGCTTCACTGCTGCCTTCACGGTAACCGGCAGAACGTCGGCTTCCATGACGGAGTTGCGGAAAGTGAACGGGCCCATGGCAGTGATGCCGTCGGCGGTGTTGCTGGTACCGAACACTACCACCTTGGAGGCGTTGGCGATCGGGTCAGCAGCAAAGGCCGAGTTGGACAGGGTAGGACCGAACACGGCCAGTACCTTGTCTTGGAAAATCAGTTTTTTGACGACGTTGATGGCTTCTTCTTTCTTGCCTTGTTCGTCTTCTGGAATCAGAACCAGTTTGTTGCCATTGACGCCACCCTTGGCGTTGACTTCATCAGCAGCCAGTGTGAAGCCATTTTTGATGGCGATGCCGTATTTTGCGGCCGGACCGGTCAGTGCAGCAGCCAGTCCCAATTTGACATCGGCTGCCAGTACGGCATTAGACAATGTCACGCCCAGCAGCAGCGCCGGGAGGGTTTTTAACATGGTGTTCAATTGCATTGCGTTCTCTCCTTGGTTAGATATTCTTATTGATGCATCCGGTGTAGCGGATTCATTTATCTCTTCCTCGTCAGACTGTTGTGCAGTCCATGGGTACAACCGGCCAAGAATACCGTAAACCGGCTGGAACATCCTGTTGCGCTGCACCCTGATAAGGTGCGGCGCGACAGTTTGTGGTCTCCGCGAGGCGAAGGTGGTGCTTATGACAATGGGTAGTGCTGTGTTGCTTGCTGCCGGTACTGCTTTTTCGTTGCGTTGCTGCTTATGCCAGTTCCTTGCGGATCGCGGCAATCGCCTGCCGCACCTGATTCGGTGCCGTGCCGCCGATGTGATCGCGGGCGGCGACCGAACCTTCGAGCGTCAGCACGGCAAAAATATCGGCTTCGATCAGCGGCGAGAATACTTTCAGTTGTTCCAGTGTGAGATCGGACAGGTCGCAGTTCAGATCGACACAGCTGCGCACGGCGCGTGCCACGGCTTCGTGGGCGTCGCGGAACGGCAGACCTTTCTTGACCAGATAATCAGCCAGATCGGTGGCCGTGGCATAACCTTGCAGCGCGGCAGCGCGCATGGCTTCCGGCTTGACGGTGATGCCGCGCGCCATGTCGGCGAAAATGCGCAGGGTGTCGGTCAGCGTATCGACGGTATCGAACAGCGGTTCCTTGTCTTCCTGATTGTCCTTGTTGTAGGCCAGCGGCTGGCCTTTCATCAGGGTCAGCAGGGCGATCAGATGACCGTTGACGCGGCCGGTCTTGCCCCGCGCCAGTTCCGGCACGTCCGGGTTTTTCTTTTGCGGCATGATCGAGGAACCGGTGCAGAAGCGGTCGGCGATATCGATGAAGCCGATGCGCGGGCTCATCCAGATCACCAGTTCTTCCGACATGCGCGAGATGTGGGTCATCACCAGCGCTGCGGCGGCACAGAATTCGATGGCGAAGTCGCGGTCGGAAACGGCGTCCAGCGAATTGCGGCAGACATCGTCGAAACCGAGTGTCTGCGCCACGCGCAGGCGATCAATCGGGAACGTGGTGCCGGCCAGTGCGGCCGCGCCGAGCGGCAGGCGGTTGACGCGCTTGCGGGCGTCGGTCATGCGTTCGGCGTCGCGGCCGAACATTTCGACGTAAGCCAGAATGTGATGACCGAAGGTGATCGGTTGCGCCACCTGCATGTGGGTGAAACCGGGCAGGATGGTGTCGGCGTGTTGTTCGGCCAGATCCAGCAGGGCGCTGCGCAGGTCGCGCAGCAAGCCGTTGATGTCATCGATGGCGGCACGGATGTACAGGCGGATGTCGGTGGCGACCTGATCGTTGCGCGAGCGGCCGGTATGCAAACGCTTGCCGGCATCGCCGACCAGTTCGGTCAGGCGTTTTTCGATATTCAGGTGGACGTCTTCCAGATCCAGCAGCCATTCAAAGCTGCCGGCGTCGATTTCCGCGCTGATCTGCTCCATGCCGCGACGAATGTCAGCCAGATCCTGGGCGTTGATGATGTTCTGATGCGCCAGCATTTCCGCATGGGCAAGCGAGCCTTCGATATCGAACCGGGCCAGCCGCTTGTCAAAAAATACGGAAGCGGTATAGCGCTTGACCAGATCGGAAACAGGTTCGGAAAAGCGAGCCGACCAGGCTTCGCCTTTTTTCGATAATTGAGCAGTCATAGTTGGTACCGTGCGGAGAATGGGCGATTATAGCAAGCCGACGCCGTTTGAGCCATGCCGATGCCGGATCCGGCAGGGATTGCCAGTGTTTTTTGCCGGCCTCTTGTTGTTCCTTAGGCGGATTCGCGCAATCCCTGCACCGGCGGCCAAATCTTGTGGCTATACTCGAAGCGTTGTTATCGGGGGTATTCACTTTGTTGAAGTAATCCGTTCGGGGGAATTTATGAATTTCGATGCATTGTTTCAGCAGCCGGCCGCCTTGCCCAGCATTCCTAAAGTAGTGCAGGAGGTAATTGACAGTTTTAACGACGACAACGTTGCAATCGAGGAAATTTCCCGGAAGTTAAGTGCAGATCAGGTGCTCAGCGCCAAATTGCTGCGACTTGCCAACTCTTCCTATTACCACGTCTCGCGCAGTATCGGTACGGTGGATGATGCGGTGCTGATGCTGGGTTTCATGACGGTGCGTACACTGGTAGTGAGTACCGGCCTGACCGGCAGTTTCAAGGCCATGCCCGGTGTCGATCTCAAGCAGTTCTGGCGTTACAGCCTGCATACCGCCACGATTGCGCGCTGGCTGGCGAAAAAGGTGAAGGTGAATTCCGATCTGGTATTCACGGTCGGGCTGATGCACGCCATCGGCCAATTGGTGATGCATGCGGCGATGCCGGAACAAATGTTGCAAGTCGATAAAACTGCCGGGGCGCTCGATGCGCGTCGGCTGGATGTCGAGCGCACTACCTTTGGATATGATTTTGCCGATGTCAGCGCTGAGTTGGCGGCACGCTGGCGATTCCCGGATGACTTTCCTTGTATCATCAAGGCGTTTTCCAATCCGTTGGGCGAAGCGCCGCTGAACAAGGCCGCAGCCGTGATTCACCTCGCCGCATGGCGGGCGCGGGCGGAAGAAAACAAGTATTCGCGCGAGGAAATGGAATCGACTTTCCCTGCCGAGGTGGCGGCAGCGCTGGGTGTCGCGCCCACACTGTTGCTGGACGACATGCCGCCGCTGGAAGAATTGGGGGCGGGAATGGAAGCGTTGGTCAGCTGAATGCGTTGCAGTCCTGCCTGAGCGGTTACTACCGTTCAGGCAGGTTCAGGTACGCCCGTCAATATGTGCTCTCCCTGTCGGCGGGAGCAATCAAATCAATCGAACTTGTCCTTGAGAAATTTCAGCATTTCCTTGTAGGCATCGGCACGTGCCGTTGGATTGGCGCCGCTGGTGACGCCGTCGCGGCCGGCACCGCTGATATCGAAACGGACATGCACCGGCGTGCCGGGCGCATCGAAGTCATGATAGGTGTCGGGATAGAGGCGCAAGGTGATCGGCGTATCGCTGCCTTCGAGGCGCTTTTCCAATGCTTCGCATGCTTCCGGCGGCGTCCAGTCGTCGTTTTCTCCCATCAGGATCAACAATGGCGCCGCTGGTTTGTAGGGCGAAGTCTTTTTGGCGTAAGTAACGCAGTTGGGATAAAAGGCAATGGCTGCTTTCGGCTGTATCTTGCGCACGGCGACATCGGTTTGCGCCAGATTGAGCGCCGACAACAAGGTGCTGGCGCCGTGCGACCAGCCGAGCAGGGCTACCCGGCTGGGGTCGACTTCCGGCTGTGTGGCCAGCCAGCGCAGTGCGGCCTGCACATCATGGCGACGGTTGCTGCTGCTGATGTTGCGCTGTTCCATGCTGGCCTGGCAGATCGCGCGCTTGCCGCGCGGGGTAAAGCTGTCCGGGAACAACACGTTGTAACCGGCATCGGTGAGGGCGCGTGCCATGGCGATGTGGCGCGGCGTGAATTCACTGCGGTTGTCGCGAATCACGCTATACAGGCCGCCGCAGCCATGCAGGGCAATCACGGTGGGTTTCTTTTCCGGTCCCCTGGCGGTGCTTTTGATCCAGAAGCCGAACAGGGCCGTGGCTTTGCCGCCGCTGTCGCTGATGCTGGTCAGCGTCACCCGCTCACTGCGCATCGGCGGTGGCGATGGTGCCGCCTGCACGATCGTGACGCAGCTCAGCAGCCCGCTCAGGGCGAGCGCACGCAGCGCGATAGGTAGAGTATTTCCCCGGAATGCCATGACTTCCCCTTGTGCGAGCCGTCCGTCGTTATTGCCGCGGACATAGATATAAGTGGCTATTTTACTGACAAAAAATGGCAACGACGTTACCAATGACCAACATTTGATGTTGCTCATCTGCATTTCCATGAAGCAATTGATGTGCCATCGCTGGCGCGCGGTGGATGGCAATGCCGGTACCATGACGGTGCCGGCATTGCCGGTCTTGCTAGCCGGTGTTGCGCAACCCGGCGGCGATACCGTTGATGGTCAGGTGAATGCCGCGTTGCACCCGTTCCTCAATGGTGCGTCCGGCCGCGGTGGTACTGCGGTGACGCTTGATCAGTTCAACCTGCAAGTGATTGAGCGGATCGAGATAGGCGAAACGGTTCTTGATCGAACGCGCCAGCAGCGGGTTGCCGGACAGGCGTTCCTTGCTGCCGGTGATGGCGCCGAGATACTGACTGGTGCGTTCATGCTCGCTGACGATGCGATTGAAGATGGCGTTGCGCAGTTTGCGGTCCGCTACCAGTCCGGCGTAACGCGAAGCCACCGCCAGATCGGTCTTGGACAAGACCATGTCCATGTTCGACAGCAGCGCGGCGAAGAATGGCCATTCCTTGCACATGGCGCGCAGGGTCGTCAGTTTCTTGGCGCTTTCCTTGCTGCCGCCTTCTTGCAGCCAGCCGGCGACGGCGCTGCCGAAGCCATACCAGCCCGGGAACAGCAGGCGGCACTGCCCCCACGAAAAGCCCCACGGAATGGCGCGCAAGTCTTCGATGCGACGGGTCGATTTGCGCGAAGCCGGACGCGAACCGATGTTCAGTTCGGCGATTTCGGCAATCGGCGTCGAAGCAAAGAAATAGTCGGTGAAGCCCGGGGTTTCATAGACCAGATTGCGATAGGCCTGATAAGCACGCTCCGACAAGTCTTCCATGACGCGCTCGAATTCCTTGAGCTTGCGGGTTTCCTTGGCGTCGGTAACCTGCGGCATCAGGCTGGCTTCCAGCGTTGCGGCGACCAGCAACTCCAGATTGCGGCGGCCGATTTCCGGATTGGAAAACTTGGAGGCAATGATTTCACCTTGTTCAGTCAGACGGATCTGACCGTTCACCGTACCGGGCGGTTGCGCCAGGATGGCCTGGTAGCTGGGGCCGCCGCCGCGACCGACAGTACCGCCGCGGCCGTGGAACAGGCGCAGCTTGACGCCGGCGCGGTTGAACAATTCGACCAGGCTGTTTTCCGCTTTGTAGAGTTCCCAGTTGGAGGTCAGGAAACCGCCATCCTTGTTGGAATCGGAGTAACCCAGCATGACTTCCTGCAACATGCCCTGACGCTTGATGAGCGGCGCCACTTGCGGCAGCGTCAGCCATTTTTCCATGATCTCGGCAGCACAGCGCAAGTCGGGAATCGTTTCGAACAGCGGGATCACCATCAGATCCAGTTCTTCCAGCTGATTGCCCTTGGTGCGCAACAAACCGGTTTCCTTTTGCAGCAACAACACTTCCAGCAAATCGGAGGCGGTTTCGGTATGCGAGATGATGTAATTGCGGATTGCGCGCGCACCGTAACGCTGACGAATTTCACGGGCGGTGCGCAAAATGTTCAGCTCGGATTCGGTTTCGGCCGAGTATTGCAGGAACGGCGAGCACAGCAGGCGCGGTTTGCTCAGTTCGGTCAGCAGCAAGGCGATTTTCTTGTCTTCGGTCAGCGCCGCGTAGTCCGCTTCGACTTGGGCGCTGGCAAACAATTCGCTCAGGACGCGCTCGTGCACATCGGAACTTTGACGCATGTCCAGCGTAGCCAGATGGAAGCCGAAAATCTCGATCGCGCGCTTGAGTACCGCCAGTCGCGGTTTGACCAGTGCCGCACCGTGGTTGGCTTGCAGCGAGTCGATCAGGATCTGCAATTCCTGAATGCACTCTTCGGGCGCAGCGTAATGGGCGGCGGCGCCGACTTCCTGGCGCAGGATATTCATGGCGCCGAGCGCGCGTGCCGTGGCGGCCAGTCGCGCATAGACGCCGATCAGGGCGCGCCGGTAGGGTTCGTCAGCGCGATGATCTGAATTGTCGGGCGAGCTGTCGGCCAGCGCCTTGAGTTCCGGGCTGACATCGACCATCAGCGTCGAGATCGACAACTCCGCGCCCAAGGCATGGACTTCATCCAGATAGAAATCGAACACGGTGGTCGATTGCCGGCGCAGTGCGTGTTGCATGGTGCCGGCATTGACGTTGGGGTTGCCGTCGCGGTCGCCGCCGATCCAGCTGCCCATTTGCACGAATGGCGGCAATTCTGCCGGCGCGTTACGGGCGCGTGAACGGGACGGGAACTGGGTCGCGATTTCGGCTTCGATGTCGTCGTACAGCGCCGGCAGTTCACGCAGGAAAGTGATGCGGTAGTAAGACAACGCGTTGTCGATTTCATCAGCCACGGTCAGCTTGGTATAGCGCAGCATGCGGGTTTGCCACAGCGTCGCAATGCGGGCCCGCAACAGTTCAGTGTTGTCGCGCAATTCCTTGGGCGTCAGCGGAATGTCGCGCGCGGCCAGCAGACGGGCGATTTCGCGTTCTGCATCGAGAATGCTCTTGCGCTGGACTTCGGTCGGGTGTGCCGTCAGCACCGGTGAAATCAGCGACTCGCTCAGGAAATTGCGTACCTGATTGCCGGACACGCCGGCATTGTCGAGACGCGACAAGGCATACGCCACGGTGCTCGGTTGCGGCGCCGAACCGGCCAGCGCATGCGTGCGGCGGCGGCGGTTGTGGTGCTGATCTTCGGCAATGTTGGCCAGATGCGAAAAATAGGAAAATGCGCGCACTACCGAATTGGTCTGGTCGCGCGTCAGTTTCTTGAGCAGCTTGTCGAGTTCGGCACCGGCCTTGGCATCGGATTCGCGGCGAAAGCGCACCGCGGTCTGACGAATGGTTTCGACCACCTCGAATACGGCATCGCCTTCCTGGTCGCGCAGGACTTCGCCGAGCAGGCGGCCCAGCAAGCGAATATCTTCTTTCAGCGGTGCATCTTTATCGGCGGCGGATCTTGCAACTGGCCGGGCGGTTGCCGGGCGGGGTGAAGTTTGTGGTTTGCTTGCCATGATCAGGTATTGCTACGGTTTGATGTTCCCGTGCATTTCAGAGGAGAAAGTCGGGCTCGATGGTCGAATTGCGATTGTGCTGCATGCTAGAATTTGCGTCACCTCACTTGTTTTTTTATTCAAACTCACTGCTTCATCGTTGCGCCGTCAGTCGTCAGTTTTGCTTTCCGCCTCATGTACCCATTCATGTACCCATGCATCAGGTACCCATGGAAGCCGGAATTTTTCAATCACTGTCACTGCAGGCATCACGATGCTACGACTACCGGAAGAACCGTTTTGAAAGATTTTTCACCCTCCAGGCTGGTCATCGCCTCACGCGAAAGCCGTCTCGCCATGTGGCAGGCCGAACATGTACGCGACCGGTTGGCAGCATTATATCCGCAGTGCAGCATCACCATTCTCGGAATGACGACGCGCGGCGATCAAATTCTTGATCGCACGCTGTCCAAGGTCGGCGGCAAGGGCCTGTTCGTCAAGGAGCTGGAGGTGGCGATGGCGGAAGGTCGTGCCGATCTCGCGGTGCATTCGCTCAAAGACATGCCGATGGAGTTGCCGCCCGGGTTTGAGTTGCCGACCATCCTCGAACGCGAAGACCCGCGCGATGCGTTTGTCTCCAATGATTACGCCACCCTCGATGCGTTGCCGGATGGCGCGGTCGTCGGCACCAGCAGCCTGCGGCGCCAGGCCCTGATCGCGGCGCGCTTTCCGAAACTGGTGATCAAGCCGCTGCGCGGCAACCTCGATACCCGGCTGGGCAAGCTGGATCGCGGCGAATACGCCGCCATCATCCTCGCGGCGGCGGGCCTGAAGCGATTGGCGCTGGCGTCCCGCATCCGCTCTTTCATCGAGCCGGAACAAAGTCTGCCGGCACCGGGGCAGGGCGCCATGGCGATTGAAATTCCCGCCGGCCGCGAAGACCTGCAACGTTTGCTGGCCCCGCTCAATCACACGGCGACGGCCACGGCCGTCACGGCTGAGCGTACGTTGTCGCGCATTTTTGGCGGCAGTTGCCAGATTCCGCTGGCCGCTTTCGCCACGGTTGATGGTGCAACGATGCGCTTGCGGGCCATGGTAGCCATGCCGGACGGCAGTCGTATCGCGGCGGCCGAAGCCTCGGGGCCGGCAGATGCGCCGCAGGAATTGGGGCAACGCGTGGCTGCTGCCTTGCAGGAACAGGGCGCTGCCGACATTCTTGTGGCCTGTAAAGCTGAGACCAGCTGATTTGACGACCACTGACATTTCTTCGCCGGCGCCGGCCACGCCGGGTGGCACCAGACCGGTGGTGGTGACGCGGCCACTGGCGCAGGCGCAAGCCTTTGCGACGCGGGTGGCGCAAGTCGGGCGGCAGCCGGAAATCTTTCCGTTGCTGGCGATTGCGCCGGTGCCTGACCGGCAACTGCTGCAAGCGTATTTCGACGACTTGTCTTCGTATGCGCTGGTTGTGTTTGTCAGCCCGAACGCCATCGATGCCGCATTTTCCTGTCTTGCCGCCTGGCCGCCGGCAGTCACCATCGGGATCGTCGGCGAGGGCAGCCGCCTGGCATTGCAGGCGCATGGCGTGACGGCGGCCAATGCCGTGATTGTCGGGCCGCGCAACCCGGCCAAGATGGATTCGGAAGAATTATTGCTGGCGCTGGATCTGGAAAATCTGCGCGGCAAGCGCGCATTGATCGTGCGCGGTCAGGCCGGGCGCGACTTCTTGACCGATACCTTGCGTGCGCATCAGATTGAGGTGGTGCATGCCACCGCTTATTTGCGCACCGTGCCGCAACTCGATGAAGTTGCTCGTCAGCGGTTGCAGACGTTGCTGGAAGCCGACAGTGTGTGGGTGATTACCAGCTCGGAGGCATTGCGCAATCTGGTCGGGATGACGAACTTGTTGAGGAACCCACTCAGCGGCGAGGGATTTGTGGTAAAACTGCAACGCAGCAAAATTCTTGTTCCGCACCATCGGATCGCAGACACAGCGCGATCTCTTGGATTCTCTGATGTCACCCTGACAGGATCAGGCGACGAACGGCTGATTGCCGCGTTACAATCTTGCCCATGAACGAATCGCAATCTCCTCCAGAATCCGGCAAGCCGGAATCCAGTGTCAGCCCGGTGCCGCAAGTGAGCGTTGCACCGACGCCATTCATGTTGCCCGACAACTCCGGTTTGAAGCAGCGCCTGCGCCTGGTATCGGCAGTCGTCGCCGTGCTGGTGGTGGCGCTGGGCGCACAGTGGTGGGTGTCGCATACGGAAATCCGCAACTTGCGCGAAGAAGTGGCGCGGCGCCTGCAAAGCGGCGATTCCGTCAATAACGAAGTCAAGGGCGTGCTCAAGACCGTGGTTGAAAGCACCCGCGAACTGCAATCCAAGGTAGGTGCGCTGGACAGCAAGCAGGCTGAGTCGCAGAGTCAGCAACTGGCGCTGGAACAGTTGTATCAGGACTTGTCGAAGAATCGCGATGACTGGGCGTTGTCCGAAATCGAAGAAGTATTGTCGACCGCCAGTCAGCAACTGGAACTGGCCGGCAATGTGCAAGGCGCGTTGATCGCCTTGCAGAACGCCGACAAGAGTCTGTCGCGTTCCGACAAGCCGCAATTCATCGCCATCCGCCGCGCCATTGCGCGCGATCAGGACCGCCTCAAGGCGTTGCCGACCGTGGACGTGCCGGGCATTGCCGTGCGTCTCGACAGCGTGATCGGTCAGATCGACTCGATGCCGCTGCTGTCGGATGAAAAGCCGGTCGTCTCCGTCTCCGAACCGAAAAAATCAGTACGTGCCGCCGCCGCGCCCAAGGCCGGCAAAGCCAGAGATGCTGCTGCCGCGACTGCCGCAAGCCCCGACTGGCTGGCAGTAGCGCAAGATAAATGGCAAAGCCTGAGCACCGAAATCTGGGGCGACCTCAAGCAACTGGTCAGAATTCGCAGCGTGGATACGCCGGATGCCTTGCTGCTGTCACCTACGCAAGCGTATTACGCGCGTGAAAACCTCAAGCTGCGTTTGCTCAATGCACGTCTGGCATTGTTGTCGCGCAATGAGTTTGCGTTCCGCAATGATCTGAATGCAGCACAGGATACGATTGCCAAGTACTTCGATACCCGTACCCGGCAGGTACAAACCACTCAGGCACTCTTGAAACAAGTGCAAGGCAGCAATCTGTCGATCCAGATGCCGACCCTGAGCGAAAGCATCAACGCCGTGCGCAATTACAAAGCGCGGCGTTAAGCCGGACCGGACTTCATATGCGCATACTCCTCTGGCTTCTCACCCTGTTTGCCTCCGCTATCGGTCTGGCAGTACTGGCTCGTTTCAACCCCGGCAACGTCGTCCTGTTTTATCCGCCGTTCCGGATCGACATGTCGCTGAATTTTTTCGTATTGCTGCTGGTCGCGCTGTTCGTGGTGCTGTATGTCTTCATCCGCGCCGTGCGCGTGACCCAGAAATTGCCGGGCAAGGTGATTTCTTATCGCCGTCAAAAGCGTGAAAACGACAGCAACAAGGCATTGCGCGATTCGCTCAAGGCATTTTTCGAAGGTCGCTTCGGTCATGCGGAAAAGGCTGCCACCCGGGCTGCCGAACTGGATGACAACGCCGGCGTGGCGGCATTGGTCGGTGCCCGTGCGGCACATCGCATGCGTCAGACCGATCGCCGCGATGCCTGGCTGGCCAGCACCGAAGGTGATCAGGGTCTGAAGGCGGCACGCCTGATGACCAGTCTCGAATTGCTGGTGGATGATCACCAGTTCAAGGACGCACTGGAAACCGTAGAAGAATTGAACGCCAATGGCACGCGTCATATTCAGGCATTGCAATGGGCACTCAAGGCCAATCAGCAAGCCAAGAACTGGCCGGAAGTGTTGCGTCTGGTGCAGACTCTGGACAAGCGCAATGCCTTGCATCCGGCACTGTCCAATCGTCTGCGCGAAATGGCTTATGACGCCTTGCTGTCGGATCGTTCGCACGATGCAGAATCGATTCGCCGCTTGTGGGCCAGCATTCCCAACGTTGATCGTCTGAAGCCATTCATCGCCGCGCGTGCCGCGCACGCATTCAGTTCGCGTGGCCTGCATGACGATGCACGCACCTTGCTGGAACGGGCGCTGGCGGCAGAGTGGGATGACCGTCTGATCCGCGCTTACCGCGAATCGACTGCGGAAGCCGGTTCGCCGGCGCTGCTGGCGCAAATCGAACGTTGCGAAAGCTGGCTGGCGAAACGCCCGACGGATGCTGAACTGGCGTTGACGCTGGGCATGTTCTGTCTGCGGCAGAAACTCTGGGGCAAGGCACAGCGTCATCTGGAGCAGGCACTGTCCGATGCATTGGAGCCGCGCACCGTGCGCGAGTCACATTTGAGTCTGGCGCAGTTGCACGATGCACTGGACCAAACGGAAAAGGCGGCGGCGCATTACAAGCAATGCGCTTTGGCGACAGCGATCCGATAGCGGCAAGAGCAGTTTGTTTGCAAAGCGGCCCTGCGTGGGCCGCTTTTGTTTTTTAGTTGCGCATTTGCTTCTTGTCTGCAGCTCAAAGACTGGTGTGTGTTGCCAAATCGAAAACAAACTCACTGCAGAGCCAGATAGCTGATGGAGTACATTTAGGCGCTCCGACCGATACTGGAAAAACAGCCGCATCTTGCAGACCTGCAGTATGTTTCCGAGATCATTGCCAGGGATCTTGACTGGTGGAAAGTAAATGGCGATGGCTGGGAAATGACGTTCGATTTGAAACCGGGCAGCAAATCGTGGCAGACTTTATACCGTTCCCTCTCTGAAAAGGGATTGAAATCATGCGTTTACGTGCAGTTATCAAAAAAGCACTGTTGGGCGGCAAGATGTTTGCCAAGAGAAAAATGTTGGGTAAGCGTGCCCGCATACTTCCCGTAAAAATCGTCAAGCTGGAAAACCTCACACTCTCGAAACCGAGAACCGAAGAGGAGATTCGGCGCGCCTACAGCGAAGGCCGGATTGCCGAAATGACGCCGGAACAAGCCGGCTTGTAGTGTCTTGAAACTGTTCCAACGGTCTGCCCCGGCAGGCCGTTTTTGTTTGTGCCATCAGCAACACGCGGTGCGCAGACGCTGCTGCGAATCGATTTTCCGTACGGCAATCTGCTCCCGGATGCTTTGCTACGGCGCAGCATATTCCTGAAACCGGCCTGAAAGCCGTTATAATTTCAGGTTTTCCAGTTCCCTCATTTTCATTCCTTTACGAGAAAGCACCATGAGTCTGAATAACGTCCCATCCGGCCGCGACTTGCCGAACGATTTCAATGTGATCGTCGAGATTCCGATGAACGCCGATCCGATCAAGTATGAAGTGGATAAGGATAGCGGCGCGATTTTCGTGGATCGCTTCATGGGTACCGCAATGCATTACCCATGCAACTACGGTTATATCCCGCAAACCTTGTCGGAAGATGGTGACCCGGTCGATGTGCTGGTGATTACGCCATTCCCGCTGTTCCCTGGTGTTGTGGTGCGTTGCCGTCCTATCGGCGTGCTCAAGATGACCGACGAATCGGGCATCGACGCCAAGGTGCTGGCAGTACCGGTAGACAAGGTGTTGTCGATCTACACTCACTGGCAAAAGCCGGAAGACATGAACGAATTGCGCCTCAAGCAAATCCAGCATTTCTTTGAACACTACAAGGATCTGGAAAAAGGCAAATGGGTCAAGATCGACGGTTGGGAAGGTCCTGAATCGGCCAAGGCAGAAATTCTGGCCGGCGTCGAAGCCTTCAAGAAAGATGCACAGAAATAATCGTCGTGGCGATTGTTCAGAAAGCGCACCGCTGGTGCGCTTTTTTTATGCCCGGGTCAGTCAGGTGTTGGCCGCTTTCAGTGCCGCCAGTGATTGAAAACCGACCCAGCCCCAGTAGACGCGATGATGCGTGATACGACCATCGGCGACATCCATGAATTCGACCAGATCAACCTGATCGCCATGCGGGGTCTGGCGCGGATATTCCCAGGTCAGTTGCTGGCCGTCGGAGAAAAAGGTGCCGTTCCGGTACCAGCGCCCGAGGCCATTGCCGGGCGTACGAAAACCCGCCTCGAAAAAGCTGCGGATAGCGCTGCTGCCGCGCAGGATTCCCTCACTGCGATCAGGCATGACGGCCAGAATCAACGGCGTTTCGAACAGGGCATCTGTTGCATACAGCCGCATCAGGCTCTCGAGATCGCGATTCACTACGGCCTAGTGCCAGCCTTCATAGATGTGCAGGATGTCAGCGTTGGTATTGACAGGGGTGTCGGTGGTCATGGGTACGGGGGATGAGTTGAGCAGGTTCCCAGTGTGCATCCGATGCGCAGCGCAATGCTTCGATGCGTGACGAAACATCGCATCATCCTTGGGGCTACAATCGACTCACTGGAGATCAAACTATGCAGCAAGCTTCACAGCAACACCCCAAACTCGCATCAACCGCGTTCCTGATGGCCGATCCGGCCCGGGCCGCAATGCTGATGACCTTGCTCGATGGCCGCGCCTTGCCGGCCGGTGAGCTGGCGTATGCCGCCGGCATTACGGCGCAGACTGCCAGCGCCCATCTGGGCAAGTTGCTGACGGGAGGATTGTTGAGCGTCGAAGTGCAGGGCCGGCATCGCTATTACCGGCTGGCCAATGCACAGGTCGCGGCGGCACTGGAAAGTCTGGCGGCAATTGATCCGGCGCCGGTGATTCGGGAGCGGCCACGCAGCCGGCAGGCGCAGGAGTTACGCTGGGCGCGCTGCTGCTATGACCATCTGGCCGGGCAACTGGGGGTTGCCGTCACGCGCGGTTTGCAGGCGCGCCACTTCATCGTCGACGCGCCGGATAAACAATTCGCTGTCACGCCGGCCGGCAATGCGTGGCTGGCCAGTATGGGATTGCCGGTGGCGCAGTTGAAAACCAGCCGGCGCGGGGTGGCGCGCCAATGTCTGGATTGGACCGAGCGCGAGCACCATCTCGGCGGACCACTGGCCGTGCAACTGCTGCGCCTGTGGTGCGACAAAGGCTGGCTGCGCCGGGTCAAGGATTCACGCGCGGTGCAGATTACGCCCGCAGGCCGCACCGGATTGCTGCAGGAATTGGGGGTTGACGCACAATCGCTCGTGCCGGCTGTTTCAGAGGTCTGAGGCCTTGGGGCGCCGGAACGGCGTGTGCTCATTGAGTTCGTCGAGATAATTGGCAATCCCGCCGCCTTCACGCTGTAAAAATTCTTCGACGGCATTGGCAAAGCCGGGATGCGCCAGCCAGTGTGCCGACCAGGTCTGTTGTGGCAGGAAGCCGCGCGCCATTTTGTGTTCGCCCTGAGCACCACCTTCGAACCAGGCGATCTTTTGCTCGATGCAGAATTCCAGCGGCTGGTAATACGCGGTTTCAAAATGCATGCAGGGGACGTCTTCCAGTGCGCCCCAATAGCGGCCATACAGCGAGCTTTGGTCGTACACCACCAGCGACGAGCCGATATCCTTGCCGTCGCGGCTGGCTACCGTCAGCAGCAAATGTTGCGGCATGCCGGCGGCAATCCGCAAAAAAAAGTCCAGATTCAGATACGGCGTCGAATGGTGCGCAGCATAGGTGTGCCGGTAGCAGCGGTGGAAGAAGCGCCAGTCTTGCTCGCTGGCATCGGCGCCGCGCACATGCCGGAAACTGACGCCGGCATCAGCTACCTTGCGCCGTTCGGCCAGAATGTTCTTGCGCTTCTTGCGTTCCAGTGTTGACAGAAACTCATCGAAATGGCGATAGCCTTGATTATGCCAATGGAATTGCACGCCGCTGCGCAGCAGGAAGCCGGCTTGTTCCAGTAACTGCGCCTGCGCCGGCGGCGGATACAGAATATGGGTGGATGACACCTCGGCTTCGCTTTGCAGCGCTTGCAGAGCGGAAATCAGTGCCGTCCGCGCCGGGTCGTCGCGCGCCAGCAGGCGGCTGCCGCGCACCGGCGTGAACGGAATCGCCGACAACAATTTCGGATAGTAGGGCAGGCCGTGGCGCTGATAGGCTTCCGCCCAGGCCCAGTCGAACACGTATTCGCCATAGGAGTGGTGTTTGCGATAGAGCGGCATGGCGGCGACCAGGCGCTCATCCTGCCACAGCGTCAGGTAATGCGGTTCCCAGCCGGTTTCGGGCGTGGCCGAGCCGCTTTCGTGCAGGGCGTGCAAAAAAGCGTAGGAAAGAAATGGATTGTGGTCCGATTCTGCCGCCGCCGGCGTACCGGTGGTGGCGTTGCTTTCTTCTGCCAGCAAGCCATCCCAGTCCGCTGCGCCAATTTCTGCCAGAGAAGAAATGATTCGCGTGCGATAATTCACTGCGAGCATATGCTTGGCATCCTCGCTGCGCTCATTCTTTTCGTCATTGCACTCTTTTTTATCTGTCGCCATCATGTCAGTCAAAGTCGCCATCGCCCAGATCAACAGCACCGTTGGAGATATCGCGGGCAATCGCAACAAAATCGCCGAATTTTCACGTCGCGCCGCCAGCCTCGGTGCGGATATTGTCCTCACACCCGAATTATCGCTGGTCGGTTATCCGCCGGAAGATCTGTTGCTGCGTCAGGCATTCTACGCAAAAACGGCCGAGGCGTTGCAGTCGCTGGCGCTGGAACTGGCGGCGCTGAAGGATGTGCACGTGGTAGTCGGTTATCCGCTGCTCAAAGAGGGGGCGCGCTTCAATGCAGCGTCGGTCTTGCTCAATGGTGCAGTACTCGGCACCTATTGCAAGGAAGAGTTGCCCAACGACAGCGTATTCGACGAGAAACGCTATTTCACGCCATCGGCGCAGGCCTTCGTGTTCGACGTCAAAGGCACGCGCTTCGGCATCAATATTTGCGAAGATACCTGGTTTTCCAGTGCGCCGGCACGTGCGCGTGCGGCTGGCGCCGAAGTCTTGCTGATTCTCAATGGTTCGCCGTACCACATGCACAAGCAGGCGCTGCGGCAAGACGTGATGCGCGCCAATGTCACCGCACAGGGGTTGCCGCTGGTGTTTGCCAATCTGGTGGGCGGTCAGGATGAATTGATTTTTGACGGCAACTCGTTCGTCATGGATGCGGCCGGGCAGGTTCGCGCCAGCCTGCTGCATGCGCAGGAAGATTTGCAACTGGTCGCCTTCGATGGCGCCAATATCAGCGACGGGCAACTGGCGCCGGCGCTCACGATTGAAGCGCAGATTTATCAGGCGCTGGTGCTCGGTGTGCGCGACTATGTCGGCAAGAACGGTTTCCCGAGCGTATTGCTGGGCTTGTCGGGCGGTGTCGATTCCGCGATCACGCTGGCGATTGCCGTTGATGCGCTGGGTGCCGACAAGGTGCGCGCGATCATGATGCCGTCCCCGTATACCGCCGACATTTCGCTGGTCGATTCGCGTGATATGGTGCAGCGGATTGGCGTGCGCTACGATGAAATTTCCATCAATCAATGTTTCTCGGCCTTTCGCGATACCTTGGCGGCGGAGTTCAAGGGACTGGCGGAAGACACTACCGAAGAAAACATTCAGGCCCGGATTCGCGGTACCTTGTTGATGGCCATGTCCAATAAATACGGTTCCATTGTCCTGACCACCGGCAACAAGAGCGAAATGGCGGTCGGTTACTGTACGCTGTACGGTGACATGGCCGGCGGTTTCGCGGTCATCAAGGATATTGCCAAGACACTGGTGTACCGCTTGTGCGACTATCGCAACAGTGTCTCGCCGGTAATTCCGGAACGCATTCTGACGCGTGCGCCATCAGCCGAATTGCGGCCGGATCAGACCGATCAGGATTCATTGCCGCCGTATGAGGTGCTGGATGGCATCATGCAGTTGTACATGGAAGAAAATGCCGGCATTGCCGAGATCGAGGCGACCGGTTATCGCAAAGAAGATATTGAACGTATTACGCGCTTGATTAAAATAAATGAATACAAGCGACGTCAGGCACCGGTGGGCATTCGCATTACCCATCGCGCGTTCGGACGGGACTGGCGTTACCCGATTACATCAAAATTCCGCGAATGAACGGCGGGCGCTGCGGCGCTCGCCGGACTCGGACGAGGATGCGATTTTTTGCCATATTTTAAGGAGAAAATGATGAAACAAGTCACAGCCGTTATCAAACCGTTCAAACTGGACGAAGTACGTGAATCGCTGGCCGAAGTTGGCGTCACCGGTCTGACCGTCACTGAGGTGAAGGGTTTCGGTCGTCAAAAGGGCCATACCGAACTGTATCGCGGCGCTGAATATGTGGTCGACTTTCTGCCCAAGGTAAAAATCGAAGTCGTGGTCGACGACAAGGTGGTGGATTCGGTAGTCGATGCCATCATCAAGGCAGCGCGCACCGGCAAGATCGGCGATGGCAAGATTTTCGTGCGCGAAGTGGAGCAGGTGATTCGTATCCGTACCGGCGAAACCGGCGCTGAAGCAGTCTGATCAGCATGCTGTCTGCCGCCGTCAATGCCATATTGACGGCTTGATGCGGATACTGACCGGGCGCTCGTGCGAGGCCGGTCAGATCCGGTATCTGCCCGGACCAACATCAGGGCAAGATGCGAATTCCCGCCAGCACCATATCGCAAATCAATTTTTCAGCCGCTTCAAAATCCTTGCGCGTCAGTGCGCGCTGGTTCAATACCAGCACCATTTGCGACGCTGAATCCGCATACGCCTGGGTCATCGCCCAGATCGCAAACAGCAGATGGGTGGCATTGATCGTCGCGATTTTCCCCTCCGCCATCCATTGTTCGAAGATTTCGATATCCTTGCGCAATACCGGCACCACCTTGGCGCGAATTTCTGCGCTGTACATGTGGGCACCGGAAATCACTTCCATGCCATAGACCCGTGAACCCCACGGCCGCTCGCGTGAAAAGCGCAGCTTGGCTTCGATATAGGAGCGCAACGCGTCTTCCGGTTGCAGCGCCGGATCGGCCAATACCGTCATGCGTTCCAGCCAGGAGTCGAGCACGTCATCGAGTACCCGTTTGTACAAGATCTGCTTGGAGGGAAAGTAGTACAGCAGATTCTGTTTCGACAGGCCGACGTTTTCGGCAATCGCGGCAATCGACGTCCCTTCGTATCCGCATTCTGCAAATACACGTTCTGCCTGGGCAACGATATCCGCTTCCAGATTGTCGCGATTGATTTCGCGACGGCTGGAAACGTGGGTCAAGCTCAAATTGTTTTTTTGCGTAGCAGGCATGGTTTTTCTCTTGAAGGCAAAGTGCTGATGATGTGGCTATTGTTGTAATGTACCCGCAGTGATCAGTCTTTCGCTGATGTTGCGTAAAAAATCGGATAACAGTGGTGAATCGGAATAGGCGACGTTGAAACGAAACCAGATGGAATCGGTATTGGTGATGGTGAAAAATTCATCGGGCGCGAGCAGGATGTCGGATTGCAGCGCCAGATCAGCGATGCTCTTGCCACAACATTCGGCATTCGGAGTCTGCTGCCAGCCGGCACTCACAAACATGCCGCCGCGCGGTTTGGCCAACGGGGTCAGGCCCAGATCACCGAGATTGCTCAGGGTTCTTTCGCGGGCGGCATCGAGCCGGATTTTCAGGCGTTCCAGCATGCGCCGGTAACTGCCGCAGGTGAGCGCATGGTAAGCCGCGCGTTCGTTGATTTCAGAGGTGGTGAGTCCGGCCAGCATCTTGACTCTGGCAATTTCCGGCATCAGTGACGTCGAGGCCGAAATGGAGCCGACGCGCAGCGCCGGCGACAGTGTCTTGGAAAAACTGCCGACCCGGATCACGCGCCGCAAACCATCCATCGCCGCCAGCGACGGATCGGAACCGGCCGCCAGTTCGCGATAGATGTCATCTTCCACAATCCAGAAATCGAATTGCTCGGCAATCGCCAGCAAGCGATGCGTCTGTGCATGCGTGAGGGAAGTGCCGAGCGGATTTTGCAGCACCGTGTTGACGAACATCAGCTTGGGTTTGTCGGTCGCCGCATGTGCTTGCAAGACCTCGAAGTCGAGACCCTGTTCGCCGCGCGGAATGCCGACCGGGATACAGGCGTGGTGCCGGATCAGCGCCACCAGATTGCCATAGCCGGGATCTTCGACGAACACGCAATCACCGGGTTTGGTCAGCGTGCGCAAGATCAGATCGAACGCGTGAGTGGCACCATGCGTCAACAGAATCTGATTCGGTTCTACCGCAAACAGATCTTCACTCAGGGTACTGGCAAGATGCTGGCACAGTGCGGGGAAGCCGCGTGCATGGCCATAGCCGCGCAAGCGACTGGACGGCATGCGCATGGCTTGGCGGACCGCGTCGAGAATGGTGGCTTCGCCATACCATTCGGGCGGCAGCCAGCCGGTGCCCACCGGCAAGGATTCCGACATGCCACTGTACAGGTCGGGGGTGAGGGTATCGATTTCCGTCAGCGGCAGGGCATGGCTGCCGATCTGTGCTGGCAACGGTTTGGGCGATTCGGTGCGCGCCACGAAATAGCCGGAGCTGCGGCGCGACGACAAGACTCCGTGCGTGATCAGGCGATCATAGGCTTCGACCACAGTGAAGGTGCTGACGCAATACCACTTGGCAAACTGTCTGACGGACGGCATTTTGGTGCCGACCCGCAGCTTTTTCTCGCTCACCATGTCGGTGACCGCCGCTACAATTTGTTCCACCAGCCCACCTCGTTTGCTGCGATCAATCTTCAGATCGGGCCACGGTCGGGGTAAATCTGTGCAGTGCAATATCGTTGCTGCCTTGGCTGTCTCGCCCATTACGTGTCTCCTTTTTGCTGCATCGAACAGAACTGTTCTGTTTCAGCTACCACTACGGTTGGATTTTTTTTATGTGTCTGTGTATGTCTCGGCAGGTACAGTGCCGCATACCATTGCACCATATTTTTACCAAAGGGTAAATATTTTTCCCTGATGGTAAATAAAAATGCAATGCCCGCAGCAGTGATCCACAGCACACCTTACGGAGACTTTCTATGCAATCGAACAACATGGCTTCTTACTGGATGCCGTTCACCGCCAACCGCGATTTCAAGGCGCAGCCGCGCATGCTGGTATCGGCCGAAGGCATGTATTACCGCGATGACGCCGGCCATGCCGTGCTCGACGGTACCGCCGGTTTGTGGTGTGTGCCGCTGGGACATGCGCAGCCGAAGATTGTCGATGCGGTACAGAAAATGGTCGCCAAACTCGACTACGCACCATCGTTCCAGATCGGCCATCCGGCGGCATTCGAATTGGCCGAGCGACTGAAAAAATTCACCGGCAATCGCTTCAGCCAGGTGTTCTATACCAACTCCGGTTCGGAAGCGGTGGACACCGCATTGAAGATGGCGCTGGCGTATCACCGGGCCCGTGGCGATGCCTCGCGGGTACGTCTGATCGGCCGGGAACGCGGTTATCACGGCGTCGGTTTCGGCGGCATTTCGGTGGGCGGCATCGCCGGCAATCGCAAACATTTCGGTTTGCTGCTCAACGGCGTGGATCATTTGCCGCACACCCATCATCCGGAGCACAACGCCTTCACTCGCGATCAACCTGAGTGGGGCGCCCATCTGGCCGATGAGCTGGAACGCATCGTCGCGCTGCATGATGCCTCCACCATTGCCGCCGTGATCGTCGAACCGGTAGCCGGTTCCACCGGTGTGCTGGTACCGCCCAAGGGGTATCTGAAACGCTTGCGCGAACTGTGCACCAAGCACGGCATTCTGTTGATTTTCGATGAAGTGATTACCGGCTTCGGTCGCCTCACTACGCCCTTTGCATTTGATTATTTTGATGTCGAGCCGGACATGGTCACGACTGCCAAGGGGCTCACCAACGGCGTGGTGCCGATGGGCGCGGTGTTCGTCAAGCAAGCGATCCACGATGCCTTCATGCAAGGGCCGGACGGCATTGAACTGTTCCACGGCTATACCTATTCAGGCCATCCGCTGGCGTGCGCTGCCGGTCTTGCTTCACTGGATATTTTCGAACAGGACGGGGTACTGGAGCATGCGCGCAGCATGGCGTCTTACTGGGCCGACGCGGTGCATTCGCTCAAAGGCTTGCCGCACGTGCTCGACATCCGCAGCATCGGCATCATCGCCGGCATCGAACTGGCATCGATTCCCGGCAAGCCCGGCGCCCGTGCCTACAAGGCATTCAAGCAAGCGTTTGCCGACGGCATCCTGATTCGCATCACCGGCGACATCATTGCCTTGTCGCCACCGCTGACGCTGGAAAAGAAACACATCGATGAGTTGATCGGCAAACTGGCGACCATCCTGAAAGCGCTGGATTGAATCGGCATTACCTTTCCCGGCGCAGCTTTGAAGAGCAGCGCCACTCTGGTCCGCAAGCGGACTTCACGACATCGTCACTGACCTGGTCAATGACAGCAACAGGATAAAAAATGAGCAAACTGGACATCATTACCCATTTCATCAATGGCGAACGCAGCGATACCCAAAGCGGCCGTTACGCCGACGTGTTCAATCCGGCGCTGGGTGTGCCGGTGGCGCGCGTGGCGCTGGGCACCACGGCGGAAGTCAACGCCGCCGTGGCGGCGGCCGCCGCCGCCTTTCCGGCCTGGTCGAATACGCCGCCGCTGACCCGCGCCCGGGTCTTGTTCCGTTATCTGCAACTGGTGCAGCAACATGCCGACGAATTCGCCACCATGCTCACCCGCGAGCACGGCAAGACATTTTCCGATGCCCAAGGCGAGGTGGCGCGCGGTATTGAAGTGATCGAATATGCGGTCGGCATTCCGCAATTGCTCAAGGGTGAATTCACCGACCAGATCGCCCGTGGCATCGATGCCTGGTCGATGCGCCAGCCGCTCGGCGTGGTGGCCGGCATTACGCCGTTCAATTTCCCGGTGATGGTGCCGATGTGGATGTTCCCGATTGCGCTGGCGTGCGGTAATACCTTTGTCTTGAAACCATCCGAGCGCGATCCGTCGCCATCGTTGTTGCACGCGGAATTGCTCAAGCAGGCCGGCTTGCCGAACGGCGTATTCAACGTGGTGCAAGGCGACAAGGAAACCGTCGAAGCCTTGCTCGACAATCCATCGGTGCAAGCCATCAGCTTTGTCGGTTCTACGCCGATTGCCGAATACATCTATGCCCGTGGCTGTGCCAATGGCAAGCGCGTGCAGGCACTGGGCGGCGCCAAGAATCACATGGTGGTGATGCCGGATGCCGATATGCAGCAGGCGGTGGATGCCTTGATCGGCGCCGCCTACGGTTCCGCCGGTGAGCGCTGCATGGCGATTTCGGTGGCGGTGGCGGTCGGCGATGCCGGCGACAAACTGATTGCCGCGCTGGCCGAGCGCACCCGCGCCCTGAAGGTCAAGGATGGCATGGACAAGGATGCCGAGATGGGGCCGGTGGTCACCGCTGCCGCCAAGCAACGCATCGAAAGCCTGATCGGGCAGGGCGTCAAGGAAGGCGCAACGCTGGTGGTGGATGGCCGCGATTGCAAAGTGAAGGGACGCGAAAACGGTTTCTTCGTCGGCGGCACCTTGTTCGATCACGTGACGCCGGAAATGTCGATCTACAAGGAAGAAATTTTCGGTCCGGTGCTGTGCGTATTGCGGGCACCGGATATTGCCAGCGCGGTCGATCTGATCAATCGCCACGAATACGGCAACGGCGTCGCGGTATTCACGCGTGACGGCGGCGTGGCGCGGGAGTTCGTGCGCCAGATTCAAGTCGGCATGGTCGGGGTCAACGTGCCGTTGCCGGTGCCGATGGCGTTCAACAGTTTCGGCGGCTGGAAACGCAGCATGTTTGGCGACCATCATGTCTACGGTCCGGAAGGCGTGCGCTTCTATACGCGCCACAAGGCGGTCATGCAACGCTGGCCGAATACCGCCAGCGCCGGCGTCGAGTTCGCTTTCCCGCAAATGAAGTGAGCGGCGACGTGGCAAGTCATCACGACATGACTTGCCACGATGAAAAAAACGAGGGAGGACATTTTTGCAGTCCGACAGATACAAGGTTCGTCCGCAAGCCATGAATGGCAAGACCGAGCAGGGCATTTGCGCAGTGTGTCTGAGACGGGTAGTTGATCCAGGCGAGCCGTAGTGCCGAATAAAAAAACAAGTTGCTATCGACAACATTAAATGGAGACAAACCGTGAAACAGAATCTATCCGGCAGCAATGGTCTGTGGAATGAAGACCTGGCGCCGACTACCGCGAGCCAGCGCACCTGGCGCTGGTATCACTTCGCATCGCTGTGGGTTGGCATGGTCATGTGCATCCCGGCCTATACCCTGGCCGCCAGCCTGATCGAAGCCGGCATGTCGGGCAACCAGGCGGTCATGACCGTGTTCCTCGCCAATGCCATCGTGTTGTTGCCGATGCTGCTGATCGGTCATGCCGGCACCAAGTACGGCATTCCCTATGCGGTACTGGCGCGGGCCTCGTTCGGCACCGCCGGCGCCCGTTTGCCGGCATTGATGCGGGCGATTGTGGCCTGTGGCTGGTACGGCATCCAGACCTGGTTCGGCGGTCAGATGATCTATACCCTGACCGGCGTGCTGATCGGCCATCCGCTCGGCGGCGACAAGATTGCCGGACTCGGCATCAATGGCGCGCAATTCATTTGCTTTCTGATTTTCTGGGCGATCCAGTTCTGGTACATCGTGCATGGCATGGAATCGATCCGCAAACTGGAAACCTATACCGCGCCACTCAAGATCGTCATCTGTTTCGTGTTGCTGTGGTGGGTCTACAAGACCGCCGGCGGTTTTGGCCCGCTGCTGGATCAGCCATCGCAATTCGTTGAAGGCGGCAAAAAGGCGGGGCAGTTCTGGAACAATTTCTGGCCATCGCTGACTGCCATGGTCGGGTTCTGGGCCACGCTGGCGCTGAATATTCCCGACTTCACCCGCTTCGCCAAATCGCAACGCGATCAAGTCATTGGCCAGACCGTGGGTTTGCCGGTGCCGATGGGTTTGCTGGCGATGCTGGCCGTGATCGTGACGTCGGCATCGGTGGTGTTGTACGGACAAGCGATCTGGGATCCGGTCGATCTGGCCAGCCGCATGACCGGCGCCGCCGTGCTGATTGCGCTGATCATCTTGCTGATCGATACCGCCAGCGTCAATCTGGCTGCCAATCTGGTCGGACCGGCCTATGACTTTTCGGCGCTCAGTCCCAAGCATATTTCCTACAAGACCGGTGGTTACTTCACGGCCTTCCTGGCGATCGTGATGATGCCGTGGAAAATCCTGGAATCGACCCAAGGCTACATCTTTACCTGGCTGATCGGCTATTCGGCCTTGCTCGGCCCCATCGCCGGCATCCTGATCGTTGATTACTACTTCATCCGCAAGACCCGGCTCGATGTCGACCAACTGTACAAGGAAGACGGCAAGTATTCCTACGGCAATGGCTGGAACATGGCCGCGATCCTGGCCTTCGTGATCGGCGTGCTGCCGAATATTCCAGGTTTTTTGAATGCGGCATTTCCTGCTTCATTCCCTGAAGTCGGGGAAGGTTTCAAGACCATTTATACCTACGCCTGGTTTGTCGGCGTGGTGATCTCGGGGCTGGTCTATGGCGTCATGATGAACAGCAAAAAGGAAGTGGCGTTGCCGGGTTTGTCGACGCCGCAGCGTTGAGTCGTGTTTGGCCCAAGCAGGGCGGCTGCAATTGCCATTGCAGTCGCGCACAGATTTTGTCAGTGAGGAGAACAGAATGCGTATCGTGATTCGTGGCGGGACCGTCGTCAATGCCGACCGGGAGTTTCGCGCCGATGTCTTGTGCGAAGGCGGCAAGATCGTCGCCGTCGGCGAGCGGCTGGAAGTGCCGGCCCAGACAGAAGTGATTGATGCCGGCGGCCAGTATGTGATGCCGGGCGGGATTGACCCGCACACCCATATGCAATTGCCGTTCATGGGCACGGTCACGGCCGATGATTTCTTTACCGGCACCGCAGCCGGTCTGGCCGGCGGCACCACCACGATCATGGATTTCGTGATTCCCAATCCGCAACAGTCGCTGATGGAGGCGTATCAGACCTGGCGCGGCTGGGCAGAAAAGTCAGCCGGCGATTACACCTTTCACGTTGCGGTGACCTGGTGGGATCAGTCGGTGCATGACGATATGGAAACGCTGGTGAAAAAACATGGCGTCAACAGCTTCAAGCACTTCATGGCCTACAAGAACGCCATCATGGCCGATGATGAAATTCTGGTGAAGAGTTTCCGGCGCGCGCTGGAACTGGGCGCGATTCCCACTGTGCATGCCGAAAACGGCGAACTGGTATTCCAATTGCAGCAAGCCTTGCTGCAACAGGGCATGACCGGACCCGAAGCACATCCGTTGTCGCGGCCGCCGATGGTAGAGGCGGAAGCCGCCAACCGGGCGATTGCGATTGCCAATGTGCTCAACACGCCGCTGTATATCGTGCACGTGTCCTGTGCCGAATCGCTGGAAATCATCACGCGTGCCCGCGCCCGCGGTCAGCGGGTGTTCGGCGAAGTGCTGGCCGGGCATCTGGTGGTGGATGAAAGCGTCTACCGCCATCCCGATTTCGACGTTGCCGCCGGCCACGTCATGAGTCCGCCATTCCGCGCCAAAGAACATCAGCAGGCACTGTGGCAAGGTCTGCAAAGCGGCAACCTGCATACCACCGCGACCGATCACTGCACTTTTTGCGCCGAGCAGAAAGCCGGCGGTCGCAATGACTTCACCAAAATTCCCAATGGTTGCGGCGGCGTCGAAGACCGCATGGCGGCAATCTGGGATGGCGGCGTCAACAGCGGCAAGCTGACGCCTTCCGAATTCGTGCGTATTACCTCAACCAACGCCGCGCAGATCTTCAATATGTATCCGCGCAAGGGCGCGGTGGCGGTGGGCGCCGATGCCGATCTGGTGGTGTGGGACCCGCAGGGCACCCGCACCGTTTCAGCCAAGACGCAATTCGCCAAAGGTGGTTTCAATGTACTCGAAGGCCGCACCGTCAAAGGCATCCCCAGCCATACCGTGAGCGGCGGCAAGCTGGTGTTTTGTCGCGGCGACTTGCGCGCGGTGCGCGGCGCCGGCCGCCATATCGAGCGTCCGGCTTTTTCGCCGATGTTCGACGCGCTCAACACCCTGCGCGAGAACGCAGCCCCGGTCAAGGTGACGCGATGACAGCACGCTGAACCCGCCCCCGCCCGGGCCGTTCACACACAGCGCCGGCGCTTGATCCCAGTTGATTGCAGACAGCCCCCGCCAGAGGGGCCGGGGAAGCTTTTACCTTAAAACAGGAGATACCAGTATGTTGCTCAGATCCGATTTTCTCGACATGGAGCACGCCGACGCCGCCGGCATGGCGCGTCTGATGGCGGTAGCCCGCGATATCCGGAGCCGCGCCTGGGGCGATATCGTCACCTATTCGCGCAAGGTATTCATCCCGTTGACCAATCTGTGCCGTGACCAGTGTGGTTACTGCACCTTTGCCAAACAGCCCGGTACGCCCGGCGCCGGTTATCTGACGCCGGAGCAGGTGATGGCGATTGCCCATGAAGGCCAGCGGCTGGGCTGCAAGGAAGCCTTGTTTTCGCTCGGCGAGAAGCCGGAGCTGCGCTATCCCGAAGCGCGCGCCATGCTGGACCGGCTCGGTTACGCCAGCACCATGGATTACGTGATCGCCATGAGCGAGCGGGTATTGCGCGAAACCACACTGATCCCGCACGTCAATGCCGGCACCCTGAACCTGAATGAAGTACGCCAGCTCAAGGCGGTGTCCGGCAGTGTCGGCCTGATGCTGGAAAACATCAGTCGCCGGCTGGTGGGGCGCGGCATGCCGCACTATGCCTGCCCCGATAAAGTGCCGGTGCAGCGGCTGCGCACCTTGCACATGGCGGGTGTCGAAAAGATCGCCACCACTACCGGCATCCTGATCGGTATCGGCGAAACCTGGGCCGAGCGTGTCGACAGTCTGCTGGCGATTGCCGAGACCCATCGCGAATACGGCCATATCCAGGAAGTGATCGTGCAGAACTTCCGCGCCAAGCCGGGCACGCTGATGGCGAGCTGGCAAGAGCCGGGTATGGACGACATGCTGCGCACGCTGACCCTGGCGCGACTTCTGCTGCCGGCCGATATTTCACTGCAAGCACCTCCCAATCTGGCCGATGCCTTCGAGCGTTATCTCGATGCCGGCATCAATGACTGGGGCGGCATCTCGCCGCTGACGGCCGACCACATCAACCCGGAGCGCGCGTGGCCGGCGATCAACGAAGTGGCGCGCCGCACCGCCAGGCAGGGCTTGCAACTGCAAGAGCGCCTGACCACCTATCCGCGCTATCTGAACGCGCCCGAATTTCTGGACCCGGCGCCCCATGCCGCATTGCAAGCGCAGGCACGGGCCGACGGTCTGGCCGCGCAGCAATACCTGGCTGCTACTGTCATTAATGAGGAGTGCACAGCATGAATACCTCTGATCGCGAATTGATCGTCCGTCTCAAGGATGCCCCGGGACGCCACGGTTTGCCGCAAGCCTTGCTGCAAGCCTCGCCGGTGATCCGGCGGATTCTCGAAGGCCATCTGGCCGGACAGGAAATCAGCCGCGCCGACGGCGAAATATTGTTCAGTGCTGCCGGACCGGATTTGATGGCCTTGCTGGCGACCGCCGATTTCGTGCGCCATCAGCGTGTCGGCGACAAGGTCAGCTTTGTCGTCACGCGCAATATCAATTTCACCAACGTTTGTTATATGGGATGCCGCTTCTGCGGCTTCTCGCGCAAGCGTGAAGACGACGATGCCCAGCTCATCAGTCTGAATGAAGTGGCGCATCGCGCTGAAGTCGCCAGCCAGCGCGGCGCGACCGAAATCTGCATGCAGGGCGGACTGCATCCCGATATCAAGGGCACCCATTATCGCGACCTGATCGAGGCCATCAAGGCACGGGTGCCGGAAATGCACATCCATGCCTTTTCGCCGTTTGAAATCTGGTACGGATCGAAGAAGCGTCGCCTGTCACCGGCCGATTTTCTCAGCGAACTGAAGCAGGCTGGTTTGGGGTCGATTCCCGGTACCGCGGCAGAGATTCTGGATACCGAGATTCGCCAGCAACTGACGCGCGACAAATTGTCGGCCCAGGCCTGGGTCGATATCATTCGCGCCGCGCACGGTGTCGGCCTGCGCAGTACCTCGACCATCATGTACGGCCATATCGACGGCCCGCGCCATTGGGCCGCGCATATCGACTTGCTGCGCACGATTCAAAAAGACACCGGCGGCATTACCGAATTCGTGCCGCTCGGCTTTGTACACAGCGAAGCGCCGTTGTTTGTTGAACGCGAAATTCCCGGGGTACGTGCCGGTGCCACGCTCGACGAACATCTGAAAATGCATGCCGTGGCGCGCCTGATGCTGGCCGGCTGGATCGACAACATTCAAGTGTCGTGGGTCAAGCTGGGGCCGGAAGTGGCACAGATTCTGTTGTCGTCCGGCGTCAACGACATGGGCGGCACCCTGATGGATGAATCGATTTCGCGTTCTTCCGGGGCCAGCTATGGCGAAGAAATCACGGCAGCGGAAATGGTCAAGATCATCCGCGATGCCAATCGCCTGCCGGTACGCCGCAGCACCTTGTACGTACCACTCGAAACCTACGCCGATCACGACCCGCAAGCGCAAGCGCCGCTCAAGCCGCGCCCCTATGATCCGATTCGGTTCATCAGCCAGCGCAGCATGGCGCATGGCCGCACCACTGCAATCGGGGAGCTGGCACATGGCTGATACCACATCAACTTGCATGACGGCCATGCCGCAACGGGTGGTACTGCTGGCGGGCGGCGTCGGCGGTGCGCGCATGGCGCTGGGACTGCAGGCAGCATTGCCGGCCGGGGCGTTGACAGTCGTGGCCAATGTCGGCGACGACGAACGGTTTTACGGGTTGCAGGTATGTCCGGATCTGGATACCTTGCTGTACACCTTGTCCGGTCGCGTCAGCCGCAGTCAGGGCTGGGGCGTGGAAGGCGACACCACGCAGGTATTGCAGACACTGGCCGGTCTCGGCGCGCCGGACTGGATGATGCTGGGCGATGCCGATTTCGCTTTGCACATCTATCGTTCATGGCAACTGGGGCAGGGCCGGCGGCTGACGGCGATCATGGCCGAGGCCGCGCAGCGCATGGGACTGGGCGCGCAATTGTTGCCGGTAACGGATACGCCGGTGCCGACCGAGGTTGCCACGGCGCAGGGCTGGCTGTCGTTTCAGCAATGGTTCGTGCGTCAGCGCGCTGAACCGCAGGTCTGCGGTTTGCGCTATCGCGGTGCGACCGCGGCAGTGATCACGCCGGAAGTGCAACGCGCGATAGCCGCTGCCGATCTGATCGTGATTGCACCGTCCAATCCGCTGTTATCGATTGAACCGATGCTGGCCCTGTCGTCGTTGCGTAGCGCGCTGGCCGCCTCCCGCGCGCCTTGCGTGGCAGTGTCGCCGCTGATCAATGGCAAGGCGATCAAGGGTCCGCTGGCGCGCATGTTGAGCGATCTCAAGATGAGCGGCGGCAATGCCGGAATCGCCAAACGCTATCAGGGCGTGATTGATGCGCTGGTGATCGACGCCAGCGATGCCGCCGATGCCGATGCCTTGCGCGCGCAAGGGCTGGCAGTGCTGGCCTGCGACACCATGATTCCAGATCAGGCCCGTTCGCTGGCGCTGACCGAGCGCCTCCTGCAATGGCTGCCGACCTGGCGCAATGCGGCACCGACGTCGGCGCCGCTGCTGAACAAGGAGTGCGCATGAAAACCCTGATCGCGATTCCCATGAAGGATTTGCCGCATGCCAAATCACGGCTGTCGCCGGTGCTCGATGCGGCGCAACGGCAACGCATCGTGTTTGATCTGTTTCAGCGCACGCTGCAATTTTTCAACAGCCATTTCCCGGCGTGTGACGTCGCGGTAGTCACGTCGTCTGCAGCGATTGCGGTGCGTGCCCGCGCCGCCGGTGCCCGGGTCTTGCACGAGCTGGCCGATGCCGGCCTGAATGCCGCCGCCACGGTGGCTGCCGACTGGGCCATGGCGCATGACTATCAGCGGCTGATTGTGGTGCCGGCCGATATCCCGGTGTTGTTGCGGGCCGAAGTCGACAGTTTGCTGCACCTGGCGCAGCGCTGCCAGATGGTGATTGCCGAAGCCCGCGATGGCGGCACCAACATGCTGCTGCTGTCGCCGCCGCAAGCGATTGTCTTTCAGTACGGCATCGACTCGGCGCGCAAGCACGAACAATACGCGATGGCGCATGGCATGACGGTGCAGCGCTGTTATTTGCCGTTCATCGGCCATGATCTCGATACCCCGGCCGATTTGCTGGTGTTGTCGCAGACGCTGGCTGCCAATGCGGCACTCGCGGCCGGCCAGTCCACCGGCCAGCGGCATGCCAGCGGAGCATTGCCATGAAACAGGCCACCCCAACCGCAATGCGCATGTTCGCGTTGCCCGGCATTCCCGAGGTGCATGCCGGTGACGATCTGGCGGCGCTGATTGTCGACGCCATGCAGGCCGGCGGCGAGCGCTGGCAAGCGGGCGATATTGTGGTCATCGCACAAAAAGTCGTCTCCAAGGCCGAAGGCCGCACCCGGCATCTGCGCGATATCGAAGCCGGCCCCAAGGCACGCGAAATTGCGGCTGCCAGCGGCAAGGATGCGCGCAAGGTGCAGGCGATTCTGGATGAGTCGAGCGACGTGATCCGGGTCGCCGCGTTTGCTCCCGACGGCCTGGTGATCACCCGCCACCGCGATGGCTGGGTGTGTGCCAATGCCGCCATCGATGAATCCAATGTCGGCGCCGACGGCGTCCTGCTGTTGCTGCCGGAAAACGCCGACGCCAGCGCCCGTCGCATCGCCGAAGTGCTGCGGCGCGATGCCGGTTTCACGCTTGGCGTGATCATCACCGATACCTTCGGCCGCCCGTGGCGGCGCGGACTGGTGAATATCGCCATCGGCGTCGCCAATGTACCGACCGTGGTCAGTTGGGTCGGACAGGCCGATGCCTATGGCCGCAGCCTGCGCATTTCCGAACCGGCCTTTGCCGATGAAATTTCCGCCGCCACCGGCCTGCTCATGGGCAAGGACAGCGGCACCCCGGTAGTTGTAGTACGCGGCCTGGCGTGGGAAGCAGATGCCCTCGCCAATGCCAAACAGTTTGTTCGACCTGTCAAGGAGGATTTGTTTTTATGAAGATCGCAATTTTGGGCGGAACCGGCCCGCAAGGGCAAGGACTGGCACTGCGTTTTGCGCAGGCAGGAGTGCCGGTCGCATTGGGTTCACGGGACCGCGCACGCGGCGTTGACATTGCAGCGGAGCTGAACCGGAAGCTGGCCGGCCATGTCGGTGCAGCGCATATCGATGGCTGCGAAAACATCGAGGCGGTGCAGGCGGCCGATGAAATCGTGATGCTGGCCGTCCCGTATTCCGGCCACGATGCCGCATTGCAGGCGCTCAAGCCGCATCTGGGCGGCAAGATTCTGGTCGATCTGGTGGTGCCGCTGGCGCCAAACAATCCGAAAGCGGTGGCCATGCCGCCGCAGGGTTCGGCCACCGAAGCAGCGCAAGACTTGCTCGGGGAAGACATCGCGGTAGTCGGCGCCTTGCACAACGTCTCGGCGGCCACGCTCAATCATCTGGAACAGCGCATCAATTGCGACATCCTGGTGTGCGGCAACCAGCAAGAGGCAGCCGACAAGGTGGCCGAACTGATCACCCGGCTCGGCGTCGCCGCCTATTACTGCGGCCCGGCCAGTGCGGCGCGCTGCATTGAAGCGATCACGCCGATCCTGATCCGTCTCAACATCAGCAAGAAGGTGCCGTTTACCCATGCCGGCATTCGCATCTGGGCCCCCGGCACCTGAACCGGCCGGCGCCATTTTTATCCACTGACGCAAGTTTCATCAATCATTTACGCATCACCTGCACCACCTTAAACAACAGGAGACACATCATGCAATTCGGTATCTGCTTCAAAGGCGTTGTATCCCCCGACCGTGCCCGCGCCCTGGTGCGCCTGGCGGAAAGCCACGGTTTTGAATATTGCTGGTTCTACGACTCGCACATTCTGTGGCGCGAATCGTTCGTGGCCATGGCGATGTGCATGGAACACACCACCAGGATGCGCTTCGCACCGTGCGTGACCAATCCGGATGTGCGCGACTGGTCGCTGGCAGCATCGCTGTACGGCAGCCTGGCAGCGCAATCGAATGGCCGCATCGATATCGGCCTCGGTCGCGGCGACAGCTCGCGCCGGGTGATGGGCAACAAGCCGGCCTCGATGGAACGGCTGGCCGAGTTCACCACCAAGGTCAAAGCCATGGTGCGCGGCGAAGAAGTGACCTATGACAATTGCCCGAATCCGGTCAAGTTTCCCTGGGCTGACGGCTATGAGTTGCCGGTCTGGATTGCCGCTTACGGTCCGCAGGCATTGAAGGTGGCCGGCGAAGTCGGCGATGGCGTGATCTTGCAGATTGCCGAGCCGGGCTTGTGCAAGTGGTTTGCTGATCAGACCCAGGTCGCCGGCAAGGCCGCCGGTCGCGATATGTCCAAATTCAAGGTGCAGGCAGCAGCGCCGGCATTCTTCGGGCCGATGGATGAATGCATTGAAGCCACCAAGTGGTTCCCGGCCATGGTCGGCAATCACGTGGCCGACATCGTCGACAAGTACGGCAAGGATTCCGGTCTGGTGCCCAAGAGCCTGACGTCGTACATCGAAAAACGACGCGGCTATGACTATTCCAAGCACGGTCAGAGCGATAACCCGTTCCTCGACTTCATTACCCCGGATGTGGTTGAGAGCTTCTGCGTGCTCGGCACACCGGAACAGCACATCGAGAAGATCAAGCAACTGAAGGCGGCCGGCGTTACCCAGTACAACATTTATCTGGATAACGGCAATGAAGGCGAAATCATCGAAACCTACGGTGAGAAAGTGATTCCGGCCTTCCGCTAAACCGGCGGCAGTTCTGGAATACGTCCCGGCTGCGGCCGGGACTGCAATGCTGAATGTCAATCAACGAGGAAGCAGCTATGGAAACACTGACAGTGAACGGCGACCGCCTGTGGCAATCGCTGATGACGCTGGCGCAGATCGGCGCCACGCAAAAAGGCGGAGTCAAGCGTCTGGCGCTGACCGATCTGGATAAACAGGGGCGCGACCTGGTGGTGTCATGGGGACGCGATGCCGGCATGCACATCACGGTCGATCAGATCGGCAATATTTTCATGCGACGCCCCGGCACCGATGCCTCGGCCGCGCCGGTGATGTCCGGCAGCCATATCGATACGCAGCCGACCGGCGGCAAGTTCGACGGCAACTACGGCGTGCTGGCGGCGCTGGAAGTGGTGCGCACGCTGAATGACCGCAACATCCGCACCAAGGCGGCGCTGGAAGTGGCGATCTGGACCAATGAAGAAGGCTCGCGCTTCGTGCCGGTGATGATGGGTTCGGGTGTATTTTGCGGCGCCTTCACGCTGGAACATGCCTACGCCGCCAAGGATATCGAGGGAAAAAGCGTGCGCGATGAATTGCAGCGCATCGGTTATCTGGGCGAACAAACGCCGGGCGATCATCCGATCGGCGCTTACTTCGAAGCGCACATCGAGCAGGGACCGGTACTGGAGGATGCCGACAAAGTCATCGGCGTGGTGCCGGCGGTACTCGGCTTGTCCTGGTACGACTGCGAAGTGACCGGCATGGAAGCGCATGCCGGCCCGACGCCGATGCCGCTGCGCAAGGATGCCTTGCAGACCGCCATCAAGATCATGCAAGAAACCGAAAACATTGCCAACCGCTACCAGCCATACGGACGCGGCACGGTTGGCTTCGTCCAGAATTTTCCGAACAGCCGCAATGTGATTCCGGGTTCGGTCAAGTTCAGCATCGATTTGCGCAATGTCAGTGCGGAGCTGCTCAACACCATGCACGACGAGTTGTACCAATTCATCGAAACGGTGCGCAAGTCCAGCGGTTTGCCGATCAGTATCGAACGGGTTTCGCATTATGCGCCGTGTCCGTTTCATCCGGATTGCGTCGATGCGGTGCGGCGCGCTACCGCATCGCTTGGCTACAGCAACATGGATGTGGTGTCCGGTGCCGGTCACGACGCCATCTACGCCGCGCGGCTGGCACCGGCCGGCATGATCTTCGTGCCCTGCAAGGACGGCATCAGTCATAACGAAATCGAAGATGCCAAGGCCGAGCATCTGGAGGCCGGTTGCAATGTCTTGCTGCACGCCATGCTGGAGCGCGCGCAACAGGTGTGAGGGGCCGCAGTAACGCAAGTTGGTGGTGGTAGCAGTAGCAGTAGCAGTGGCAGTGGCAGTGGCAGTGGCAGTGG
>NZ_LFLS01000038.1 GCF_001189915.1 Herbaspirillum autotrophicum | reverse complement strand
TCCTTGGAAAAATCGAATTGACGTAAACGTAAACTGAAACGGGATTATAAAAGCAAAAGCTGTCTCACGCAGATATTTAGCACGATCGTTCTTTTTATGGCGAAAGCATACACCATCCGTTCGCTGTAACGGAAGTCTTATTGCTGCTTTTTCAAAGAATTTTTCAGGAAGTTGGATGCGAAGAACGGGACATTTCAGTTCGCCAGGTGACGTGGTGTCTCGCCCCGCAATCCGGCCACCAGATTATCCACCGCCAGGGTCGCCATCGCCAGCCGCGTTTCATGCGTGGCGGAACCGATATGCGGCAAGGCGACGACATTGCTCAGTTGCAATAACGGTGAATCGACCGGCAGCGGTTCTTTTTCAAATACATCCAGGCCGGCGCCATAGATGGTCTTGTTTTGCAACGCCTGAATCAGCGCCGCCTCATCGACAATGCGGCCGCGCGAGCCGTTGATGAAAATCGCACTCGGCTTCATCAAGGCAAATTCACGGGCGCCGATCAGCCGTTCGGTCTGCGCCGTCAGCGGCAACATCAGGCAGACAAAGTCGGCTTGCGCCAGCAAGTCATCGCGACTGACGAAGGCAGCGTTCAGTTCGCGCTCGGCCTCGGGATTGGGACGGGTATTGTGATAAATCACCCGCATGCCGAAGCCATGATGAGCGCGCCGCGCCACCGCGCTGCCAATGCGCCCCATACCCAGCATGCCGATGGTCTTGCCATGCACATTGATGCCATACATGGATTCCTCAATGCTGCGAGTCCATTTGCCGGCCTTCACGTATTCGGCCAGTTCGACGATACGCCGCGCACTGGTCAGGATCAGTGAAAAAATGGCATCTGCCGTAGCTTCATTGAGTACCCCGGGCGTATGCGCCAGCATGATGCCGCGCTGACGAAAATAATCGAGGTCGAAATTGTCGATGCCGACCGAAATGGTCGAGGCGATTTTCAGTTCGGGGGCGCTGTCGAGCATCGCATTGCTGATCGGCAGACTGGCGCCCAGCAAACCATGGGCACCGGTCAGCGCGTGCAGAAATTGCGCGCGATTGGCATCCGTAATGGCCTCAAAATACGTCACATCGAATTCGTGCCGCAAACGCGCCAGCAATGCATCCGGCAAATTCTTGTAGACCACGACATGCTGTTTCATCAATTCACTCCGCAATTCATTCCGATTACATCAATCTCGATTCAAACCGCGGCATCCAGCTGGGCACGGGTTGGCAAGCCTTCCATATCCCCCACCACCTGAATCGCAAACGCGCCGATCCGGTTGCCGCGCGCCACCGCCTGCGGCAGGGGCAACCCTTCCAGCACACCGCTGATCACGCCGACTGCAAAACCGTCACCGGCGCCGACCGTATCGACCACTTCCGCCACGGGCACGCCGCCGACAATACCTTCATCATCCGCCGTGCGGAAGTAAGCGCCATCCGCACCGAGCTTGATGATGACGGCAGATACACCCTGCTCCAGATAAAAAGCGGCGATATCACGCGGCTCAGTGTAACCGGTCAGAATCTTTCCTTCACTCAGGCCCGGCAAGACCCAGTCGGCCTTGAAAGCCAGTTGATTCAATTGCTGCGCCATGACTTCCTGCGATGGCCACAACATCGGTCGGAGATTGGGATCGAAAGAAATGGTCTTGCCGCCGGCCCGCATGAAATCCAGAGCCTGATGGGCGAAGGCCATGTTGCCCGGCGACAGGGCCGCAGCGATGCCGGTGGCATGCAAATGGCGCGCCGCACCGAAATACGCCTGATTGAAATCGACCTGCGACAACTGGCTGGCGGCGGAACCCTTGCGATAATACTCAATCGCCGGATCGGCGCCGTCCACCGCCTTGGCCTTGAGCTGGATCGCCGTCCGGAACTCGGCATCGGTGGTGACGCAACTGACATCGACGCCTTCCTGCGCTACCCGTTTGCGGATGAAGCGGCCAAAAGAATCGTTGCCGACCCGGCTGACCCAGCCCACTTTCAACCCCAGACGCGCCAACCCGATGGCAACGTTGGTCTCGGCCCCGGCCAGTCGCCGCGTATATTTTTCAACATCGGCAAAATCGCCGACCTCATCCGCGACAAACAGCGCCAGTGCTTCGCCGTAGGTTACGACATCCAATCCCGATTGCGTCATATGCTTAATGTATAGAAGAAATTCAGACCGACGCCAGCATTGCTACATGGTGTCGCGTCACCTGCTCCAGATCGTCGCCGATCAGGGGAAACTCGATCGCGCGCTGAACCCCGTGCGGAAAATAAGAAAACAAATGCTGCCATGAGGGGTCATCCGCTGCCAGCGGTACCGCCTTGAGTTTGCCGTTGTCATTGAACACGCCCTTGCAATGCACGTATTCAACACGCGCCGCCAGCAGTCTGGCCGCCGTCTCCGGATCAACTCCGCTCCAGCGCCAGTTACCCATGTCAAAGGTCATGCCCATGGCAAAACCATTGCTGTGGCACAGCGCCAGAAAAGCGGCAATCGATTCCAGATTGCCGCCGTGCGCGGTCTGGTCATTTTCCAGCAACAACGGCAGCGGTGCCTGCGCCACGAATCTGGCCAGGGCCGGCACCTCGCTGCGCGGTGAAAAATGCCCGAGCGATACTTTCAGATAGCGTGACTGCAACTGATGCGCCTGTGCCAGCGCTTGCTCCAGCGCCGCACCGGCCAGTTTGCCATCGGCACCGAACAACTCGATGGGCGCCGAATAAACCGAAAACAGACCGTGCTTTTTGAGCAATTCACGCAAGGCATCCAGATCCTGCTCGCCGACAAACAACTCGCTGCGGATTTCCAGTCCCGCAGCACCGGCAGCAGCAACGATGGGCACCAGATGCGCATGACCAAGCCGGCGCACCAGGTCGGCGCCATAGGCAGATGCGGCGACCAGTACCGAGGTCATTTGATGGCCCCGGCACCGATGAACTGCTTGGCTTCCGGTGTTTGCGGATTGGAGAAGAACGCTTCCGACGGCCCCGTTTCCCACACTTTGCCCTGATGCATGAACACCGTGATATGCGCCATGCGCCGCGCAAATTCCATTTCATGCGTGACCAGCAACATGGTCATGCCGGCCCGCGCCAGCTCTTCCATTACCTTCAGCACTTCTTGCGTCAATTCCGGATCGAGCGCCGAAGTCACTTCATCAAACAGCATGACTTGCGGCTCCATCGCCAGCGAACGGGCAATCGCCACGCGCTGCTGCTGACCACCCGACAATTGCTCGGGATAGGCATCACGCTTGTGGTCCAGTCCGACCTGCTTCAATACCCGGGCCGCCGTTTCACGCGCTTTCTCGGTTGGCACTTTCTTGACGATGCGCGGCGACAGCATGACGTTTTCTTCCACCGTCAAATGCGGGAACAGGTTGTAGCTCTGGAACACCATGCCGACATCCTTGCGCAACTCGATCAGGTGTTCGTGCTTCGCCGTCAGCGTATGACCGGCGACCTTGATGCTGCCGCCGTCAATACTTTCCAGACCGTTGATACAACGCAGCATGGTGCTCTTGCCCGAACCGCTGCGACCGATCACGGCAATTACCTGACCGGGTTCTACCGTCAGCGAAATGCCGTTCAAGACCTGATTGTCGCCAAAGCGCTTGGTGATATTGTCAATCTCAACGATGGGCATGTAATTTCCTCTCTAAAGCGAAGCTGAAGCGCGACAGCGGATAGCAAAATATGAAGTAAATCCCGGCAACGATCGGGAATACCAGAAATGGTTGGAACGTGGCATTGCTGACCAGCTTGCCGGCTTGCGTCAACTCGACCAGACCGATGATGGAGGCAATCGACGTGTTCTTGATAATCTGCACCAGAAAGCCTACTGTCGGCGGCAGCGAAATGCGCACTGCCTGCGGCAGGATCACATACCGCAATTGTTGCCAGCGATTCATCGCCAGTGCGGTGGATGCTTCCCATTGCTGGACCGGCACGGCCTCGATGCAACCGCGCCAGATTTCGCCCAGATAGGCACTGGAGTAGATCGTCATGGCCACGGTTGCAGCCACCATCGGCGGCAGTTTGTAGCCATAGATCGCCAGTCCGTAAAAGGTCAGGAACAGGATGATCAGCACCGGCGTGCCCTGCACGATCTGGATGTAGATCGCCGACACCGTGCGCAGAATCTGCGAATGCGAGGTCCGCATCAAGGCCACGATGAAACCGGCAATGCCGCCGACCACGAATGACAATGCCGACAACAGCAATGTCCAGCGCGCCGCTTCCAGCAAGAATTGGAACTGGTCCCAGGAAAATTCTGCAATCATTTCATTCCCCTTGGTCGTGCCACACCGAGACGGCGGCGGCGTTTGAACACAAACAGGCCGATGATCCAGAAGCTGAGACGGAACAGCAACGCCAGCAGGATATACAGCGCCATCACGATCAGATAGATCTCGAAGCTGCGGAAGGTTTCCGCATCCAGCAAGTTGGCGGCGGCCGTCAACTCTTCGGCGGAAATTGCCGACACCACGCTCGAAGCCAACATCATCAGCGTGAACTGACTGGCCAGCGCCGGGTAGACTTTTTCCAGCGCCGGTGTCAACACCACATGCCGGATCACCTGCCAGCGCGTCATCGCCAGCGCCTGGGCAGCTTCGATCTGCGACGGATGCACCGCCATCATGCCGGCCCGCACGATTTCCGTGGAATAGGCTCCGAGGTTGACTGTCATTGCCACCAGCGCGGCAATATTGGCATCGACCTGCACGCCCGCAGCGGGCAAGCCGAAAAAGATAATGAACAACTGCACCAGAAACGGCGTACTACGGATCACTTCGACGTAAGTCGTTACCACGAAGCGGGCCGGACGCGAACCGTGAATGCTGACGATGGCACCGAAAATGCCCACCGCCAAACCGAAAATCATTGCCAGCGCGCTCAGCCGGATGGTGAGCAACGCTCCCCACAACAACTGATCCATGTGCTGGAAAATGAAGGCAAACTGAAAATCATAAGTCATCGTCTACTCCTCAACTCTTGCCGATCCCGGACCTCTGACGAGGTCCGGGGTCTGTCTGTCTTTCAGCGTGAACCGAGGATCAGAATACTGGCAGATTCGGCAGTGGCGAACCGGCCCACTTGCGCGAAATACCATCCAGTTCGCCATTGAGCTTGACGTAGTAGATGAAGTTGTTGAGCCACTGTTGCAGATCGAATGCGCCCTTGCGAACGGTCATCGAATTCGGTTGCACCGAGTAAGGGAACTTGATTTCGATCTTGCCGGCGCCACGGGTCTTGACGATTTCGGTCGCCATGGTGTTTGGAATCGAAATGGCATCCACCTGATTGCTCAGCAACGCCTGCGTCACGGTCGAGTCATCTTCGAAACGCACCAGCACGGTACCGGCAGGTGCCAGACGGGTCAGCGCAGTATCGTTGGTGCTGCCGCGCGAAACGCCGACTTTCTTCTTGATCAGGTCATTCAGATTCTTGAACTTGGAACCGGTCGGACCCACGATGGACAATTCAAAACCGCTGTAAGGAATGGTGAACATGACCGACTTGGCACGCTCAGGTGTCGGCGCCAGTGTCGCGACCAGAAAGTCGACTTTGCCCGATTCCAATGCCGGAATACGTGCCGGCGGCACCAGGGGCACGATCTCGACCGGCAGCCCCAGATACTTGCCGATCAGATTGGCGACATCGACGTCGTAACCGATTGGCTCACCCTTGGCATCCACGCTGCCGAACGGTGGCGTACCGCTGACCACACCAATGGTGACCTTGCCCTTCTTGATCAAATCGGACACCGTCTGCGCGCTAGCGCTGGCGGCAGCGCCGACGGCGCAACTGGCAGCCAGCGCCAGCGCGATGAATTTGGTACTGAACAGATTTCTGATACTCATGGTTAGTCTCCTTGGTCACGCCTTGCCGGCATGGTTACCGGCGTTGACGCTCTTTGATAAAGGCTTGCGCCCGCTTAATAAAAATGAAATCGCTGTTAAAACACCGGCAAGTTGGGCAAGGTCGCCCCGGTCCACTTTTGCGAAATGGCTTCCAGTTCGCCATTGAGCTTCACGTAATAAATGAAATTGTTGAGCCATTGCTGCAAATCGAACTGGCCCTTGCGCACCGTCATCGAATTGGGTTGCACCGAATACGCAAACTTGAGTTCAATCTTGCCGGCGCCGCGGGTCTTGATGATTTCATGCGCCATCGAGCTGGGGATCGAAATCGAATCGACCTGATTGCTGAACAGCGCTTGCGTTACGGTCGAGTCATCTTCAAAGCGCACGATATTGGTACCGGCCGGGGCCAGCCGGCTCAGCGCCGTGTCACTGGTACCACCGCGATTGACGGCGATTTTCTTTTTATTCAGATCGGCCAGCGTCTTGTAATTGCTGCTGACCGGCGCCACTACGGCCAGTTCGAACGCGCTGTAGGGAATCGTGAACAACACCGACTTGGCACGTTCCGGCGTCGGCGCCAGCGTCGCTACCAGGAAGTCGACCTTGCCCGATTCCAGTGCCGGAATCCGCGCCGGCGGGGTCAGCGGCACGATCTCCACCGGCAAGCCGATATATTTGCCGATCAGATTGGCGACATCGATGTCATAACCAATCGGAACGCCCTTGGCGTCCACACTACCGAACGGCGGCGTGCCGCTCACCACGCCAATCGTGAGCTTGCCTTTCTTGATCAGTTCGGCGACGGTCTGGGCACTGGCGTGCGCGCTGGCGAGCAGGCCGCACATGGCAGCCAGCAATACTGTCAGAAACTTTCCGTGAATCAGATTTCGAATACGCATCTTGCTTGTCTCCATCGTTAACGCTGCTCTGTTGCGATCGTATGTTCTGTCGCGGCAGCATTTTCAAGATCGGTCAAATTGTCGTGATACCCGTTGTCACTACTCCAGATCAAAGTGCGGCATGGCCGCGACCACTATTCCGGAACCGTTTGGTATCGGTTCCAGAAAACTGCAAATTCATGCACTGCGTACCGGTTTTCGTGCGCGAGCCACCGGTTCCGGCGGGATGCTCGAACCACGCTTGATCAGCCGGCCATCCAGCAAGATTTCACGACGCGGTGCGCGCTCGCCATTGATGCGTGCCAGCAAGCGCTCAATCGCGGCGAAACCGATGTCATACGTCGGCTGCTCGATGGTGCTGATGCCGCTGCCCACCAGCGGCGACCATGACAATTCGTCGAAACACAACAAACCAAGGTCGTCGGGAAAACGCAGTTTCATGCTTTGCAAGGCCAATGCGATTTGCAGTGACACCATACCGTTACCCGCCAGCAGCGCCAGTTTCCCCTTGCTGCCACGACGCCGGCGCAAGAATTCCTGCACCGCGGTGGCAACATGCCCGGGTTGCTCCAGATCGACTTCCAGCGTTTCGCCATGACAGTTTCCGGCCGCCGCAATCGCCTGCAAAAAACCGGCCTGACGTCCTTGCCGGGAACTGACGCCATACAGCGATTGCACCACCAGGCCGATGTCGGTATAGCCCTGCTCGATCAGGTGATTGGTCGCCATCTGTGCCGCGCGCACATTGTCCAGACCGACCAGATCGAAGTCGCAACCGTCAATGCGCCGGTCCAGCAGGACCACCGGAAATGCCGTGCGGCCCAATTCCTTGAGCGGACGAATATTGCGGCCCTGGGTATTGAACAACAAACCTTCGACGCTGTACGAATGCAATGCCGCCAGCGACTGCTGCTCGCGCTTTTCATCATTGGCGGTATTGCACAACATCAGGGTGTAACCGTATTGCTGGCAGGCGGCTTCCGCGCCATGCAATACCGCTACCGAATAGGGATTGAGAATGTCGGCCACCAACATGCCGATAAGTTTGGTACGACCGCCCTTGAGGCCGCGCGCCATCTGGCTCGGCTGATAGCCAAGGCGCGCGATGGTACTGCGGATCTGCTCCAGCAACGGTTCGGAAAGGGCATCGAATTCACCGCCCAGATAGCGCGAAATACTGGTCTTGGAAACACCAGCTTCCTGCGCTACCTGCGCAATCGTGACCTTGCCTGCACCGGTGACGGGTGCCTGCTGCGTATTGGATTTTTGTCTCACTCTACCTGCCAAATCGTTGGTTGGTATTGCATTAATTATTTTTTCCGGATCCGGTCCGCTTCTTTTGAGCGAATCTCTGGAACCGGTTCCAAGATAGCAGCATGAATTTCGTTTGGCAATTTGTTTCGGATGAAAATTTTGATCGCAACGATGAAACAAAGACCCGTCAAACTTCGACAATTTCCAAATCGCAATTGACGCATGGCGTCATTTTGCGCGGGCGATGTCCACTCGCCGGCGATGGGATCAACATGAAATTCCATCGATGGTGCCACGCACCATCGACGCCGTGCCAGGCTGCGTTTTTACCGGTCCGGCCTAATTGACGCCAAGCAGCTTGTAGAGGTGATAACGGGCAATCCCGAATTGCTCCGCCAGGGCGACGTCCGCCAGCGTGAAATTGTAGGCACTCGGGATGACACTCATTCTGGGTGCCAGATAATCTGCGCGGACCGCCTTCGGCGTCACCGCGAAATGGGAAAAATACATCAGGCTGCGACGCAAATGCACGCCGGACGTCACCAGCCAGATGCCCGACGGATCACGATGCTGCAACAGTTCGCTGCTGAATCTGGCGTTCTGCCAGGTATTGTTGCTGCGGCTCTCCGGCAACAAATCGGATGCGGCCACGCCCAGTCGCACCAGCATCTCGCCATAGACATGCGCTTCGGTCATGCCCGTATGCTGCGGATCGCCGCCACTGACCATGACCTTGCAATCATCACTGTGTTTTTATAGGCCTGATACAGCTCTGCGGCCTTGACGATGCGTCCGTAGGCAAAGGTCCCCGGCTCAACCCGACCGCTGGCCGGGACCAGTTCGAGCGCATATCCCAACACCACGATCGTGTTTTGCTTGCCCCAGTTACTTGGTATGGCCGAAGAATATTCCAACTGCTGATCCAGCAGCCAGAGCGCCAATGGACCGCAGCCAACGATAAGCAAGAGAATGCCGGCGGCGGTGCAAACGCCGCTCCCCAATGTTTCCCATTCGCGCCAGAGGCAATAGATACCCGCCAGCAGCAGCAAGAAAAGCAGAATAAGCATCATCAGACTCCTCAATTTTGTTGAAGGAATGACACTATATTATGTTTCCACAGGGAAATATTGATTTGACAGCAGTCTGCATGCAGCACCAACTTGAGCATCCGCTTTCGTGTGCAGCCGCCGGCAGCCGGCACTGCCGGCGTGCTGCATCATGCAACAGCTCAGTCGCCCCGCGGCTGATTGATCCACCCTTGCAGTGATGATCGTTGCCACTGATGACGCACATAGGCCGCGAGTTTTTCAGGCATGGCATCGCCGTTGCTGAGCAGGCGATTGAGCATCAGCGCCAGTTCAGTATCGGCAATGCACCAGGTATCAAACAGATTCGAGGTGTCGTCGCCGAGCAAACTGTCTGCCGCAGTCATGAGCCGCCCGGCTTCCACACGGGCGGCCACCGATAACGGCGATGCTGGCACCTGGTAAAAAATCACCTCGGTCGACCGCTCTTCCCTGATCTTGAAAAAATCACTGCGCAACCAGGCTTGGATTTGTCTGGCCCTGGCGCGTTGCTGCACGTCGCGCGGATAGATTGCGGCATAGGTCGGCGCCGGAAACCGCTCCTCCAGATATTCCGTGATCGCCGACGACTCGGACAGATGAAAAGCACCATCGATCAGCGTCGGTACCCTGCCGCTCAAGGACAATGCTGCATAGTCCGGCAGCCGGTTGGCCTGACGTCCGAGATCGACCGTCAACACCTCAAACGGCAAGCCTTTTTCTGTCAGCGTGACGAATACCGACAGGGCATAAGGACTGGTAAAGCGGGAATCCACGTAGAGCTGGAAATCATTGTTTTTCATTTTTATCTCTTTCGTTTTCATACAAGCGGCAACAACAATGCGATTGCGCAGCACAATCTGCTACAGGCATTCCAACCGCAGCAACTCGATCCGGAGCGCTTCTGCGCCGGCAGCGGACATGCTCTGCATCGGTGGCAGCAGTTCATTCTGCATATGCCCCATCATGGCCAGCGCCGCCTTGAGCGGTCCCGGATTGGGTTCATCAAACAGCTTTTGGATCAGTGGCAGCAAGCGGTAAAAAATTGCCCGCGCCTGCGCCAGTTGCCCGGCTTGCACCAGTGACGGCAGCAATGCAAACAAGTCTGGCCGCACATGCGCCGCCGCCGCAATCGCGCCGCTGCCACCGAGGCACAGCATGGACAGGATTTGCTGATCTTCACCCGCCATCACGGCCAGATTGCCATCAGCGATCAGTTGCATGGTCGTCGCCAGATTGCCGCCGCAATCCTTGATCGCCGTGACGCGTTCATGCTGCGCAATCGTGCGCAAGGTGCCCAGCTCCATGGCGATGCCGGTGCGATAAGGAATGTTGTAGATCGCTACGGGGACCGAGGCGGCATCCGCCACGCGCCGGAAGAAGTCCACCAATCCGGCCTGCGAGGGTCGGATGTAATACGGTGGCGGCACCAGCAAGCCGGCGATGCGTCTTTGCTGAATCCGCTCCAGCCGGCTCAGCAAGGATGGCAAGTTGTTGTCGCTCAGCCCCATGATGACCGGATGTGCCGGTGCTGCCTCGATGAGTGCATCGAGTACCGCCAGTTGCTGGTCCTCGGTCAGTGCTGCCGCTTCGCCGGTGGTGCCGCAGGCAACCAGCCCGCTAATGCCGGATGCCAGCAAATGCTGCGCGGTTTTCTGCAATGCCGGGAAATCGATATTGCCATTGCGAAACGGGGTGACCAGCGGCACCCAGATACCTGTAAAACTTGTCATTGAAAACTCCACAAGAATGACCGTCAAGTCACCGTCGGGAGGGATGCCGGAAGAGGAAATTGCAGAGGGAGTGTTGCGGAATCTTGTATCTCAGCCTGAGCGCCTGCCATCCTGTCAGCCCACCTGACGGGACAGCACGCCCCGGTCAGATGAGCGACTGTTTTTTCGATTTACCTGCAGCGGCGACCAGCGTCCGTGCCATGGCAGCGAAGCCATGTGCGGAAGTGATGTCGGCGGCAAGAAAAATCATATGGGTGTAGTACGTTGAATCTGCGTTGGTTTTGCGTTGGTGGTGCCGCATTGAACAGGCGGCAATTGCGTTTGATTATTCAACAAAGCAATTGCCGGCGTCAAGATGATTCACGCCGGCCTCAGCCATTAGCATCAATCACGCAACACGATGACCTCAGGCCAGCGTCGCGGTATGCAACTTCACCGCTTCCAGCACGAGCGGATTGAGTTCCGTCCCGCCCTCCTGCTCCACATAGGCCAGCAAGGCCTTGCGCATGCGCGGGTCCCAGAACCGCTTCAGATGTGATGCCAGATCGGTTACCGCCTGTTCATGGTCGGGCATGGTGGAAAAAAAACTGCCGATCTGGTTGGCCATCTTGATCAGATTATCGATATGCATGCTGTACTCCTGGTTCTGTATGAAGTGATCAGCGCAGGCGGTGTGCACCCGCATACACCACGTGTCCCTGGCGTCGCACAAAGCCGATCAGCGTGACATCGGTTTCCTGCGCCAATCGGATTGCCAGTGCCGTCGGCGCCGAAATCGCGGCGACGAAACCGATACCGACCGTGGCCGCCTTTTGTACCATTTCATAACTGGCGCGGCTGGTAATGATTACCGCACCCGTCGAAAAATCCTGTCCTTGTCGCGCCAGCACACCGATCAGCTTATCGAGTGCATTGTGGCGACCGACATCTTCCCTGACCAATGCAATCTTGCCGCTGCGATCCAGCCACGCTGCTGCATGCGTGGCGCCGGTCTGTTGCTGCAATAGCTGTTGCTGCTGCATTTGTTCCAGCGCCGCATGCATGGCATCGGCGGAAAACACGGCGCTGTCGGCTTGCACTGCCGCCGGATGCCGCACCGCCTGCGCCAGCGTTTCAGCGCCGCACAAACCACAGCCGGTACGCCCGGTCAGATTGCGCCGCTTTTCCTTGAGCGCGGCAAACCGTTCGGTAGCAATGCGCATCTGCACCTGCATGCCTTCAGCCGCCATCACTACTTCACATTCATACAACTCACCGGCGCTGGCGATGATGCCCTCGGTCAGCGAAAATCCCAGTGCAAAGTCTTCCAGATCAGCCGGCGTCGCCATCATGACGGCGTGCGAAATACCGTTATATTCGAGGGCCACTGGTACTTCTTCGGCCACCACATCGGTCAGTACTTCGCCTTTGCCGTCGCGCCATTTTTCCACTGCAACGCTGGCCACCACCGGATGCGCATCGTCACCCGGCGGCTCTGTTTCAAGCGCGCTCAGCGTCGGCGACGAAGCTGCGTCACGCATGCTGCCCCCGATATCCACAGGCTGCTGTTTTACGCTTCATTTTTCCGTTTCACTTTCTGCTTCACTTTCTGCTTCACTTTCTGCTCGTTGGCAGCTCATTTGGTCACCGCCGGTTCAGCCGGTTCGCCTTTCAGCAAATCCATCTGTTTCACATGGAAGCGCTGATAATTCTTTTGCCATTCAGACGGCTGCGTCACCGGCAAGATCTGCACCGCCGTCACCTTGTATTCCGGACAATTGGTAGCCCAGTCCGAATTATCGGTGGTAATCACATTGGCGCCCGACTCCGGAAAATGGAAGGTGGTATACACCACGCCCGGCTGCACCCGCTCCGTCACCGTGGCGCGCAATACGGTTTGCCCGGCGCGCGATTCGATGCCGACCCAGTCGCCTTCCCTGATGCCGCGATCTTCCGCATCATGAGGATGGACTTCCAGCAAGTCCTCGCTGTGCCATTGCGAATTCTCGGTACGTCGCGTCTGCGCCCCGACATTGTATTGTGACAGGATACGCCCGGTGGTGAGAATCAGCGGATAACGCTGCGTTACCTTTTCCGCAGTCGGGAAATACTGGGTATTCAGGAATCGTCCCTTGCCGCGAATGAAACTGCCGATATGCATGATCGGCGTACCGGTCGGCGCGGCATCGTTGCAAGGCCACTGAATACTGCCCAGTTGCTCCAGGCGCTGGTAACTGACGCCATGAAAACTCGGTGTCAGCGCCGCAATTTCATCCATGATCTGCGACGGATGCGTATAAGGCATCGGATAGCCGAGCGCTTCGGCCAGCGCCACGGTCACTTCCCAGTCCGACTTGCCGGCCTTGGGCGGCATCACCTTGCGCACGCGCGAAATGCGCCGCTCGGCATTGGTGAAGGTGCCATCCTTTTCGAGGAACGACGAACCCGGCAGAAAAACGTGCGCGTACTTGGCAGTTTCATTCAGGAACAAATCCTGCACTACCACGCATTCCATCGCTGCCAGCGCGGCGGTGACGTGCTGGGTATTCGGATCCGACTGCACGATATCTTCGCCTTCACAGTACAGTCCGAGGAAGCTGCCATCGAGCGCCGCTTCAAACATGTTGGGAATCCGCAAACCCGGCTCCGGATTGAGCGTCACGCCCCAGGCATGTTCGAACTCTGACCGCACCGTGGAATCGGAAATGTGGCGATAGCCCGGCAATTCATGCGGGAATGAACCCATATCGCACGAACCCTGCACATTGTTTTGTCCGCGCAACGGATTGACGCCGACGCCTTCGCGGCCGACGTTGCCGGTGACCATCGCCAGATTGGCAATGCCGATCACCATGGTCGAGCCCTGGGCATGTTCGGTCACGCCGAGTCCGTAATAAATCGCGCCATTGCCGCCGGTAGCAAACAGCCGTGCCGCACCGCGCACATCTGCGGCAGCGACACCGGTAATCTCAGCCATGGCTTCCGGTGAATTCTCCGGCTGCAGGACAAACTGTTTCCACTCTTCATAGGATTTGATATCGCAGCGTTCGGCAATATATTCTTCCTGCTGCAAACCCTCTTGCAGAATCGCGTGCGCCAGTGCGGTGATCACGGCGACGTTGGTGCCTGGCCGCAGCTTCAGATGGAAGTCGGCCTGAATATGCGGCGACTTCACCATCTCAGTGGTGCGCGGATCGATCACGATCAGCTTGGCGCCCTGGCGCAGACGGCGCTTCATTTGCGATGCAAATACCGGATGCGCCGACGCCGGATTGGCGCCGATGATCATGATCACATCCGATTTCATGACCGAATCAAACGTCTGGGTCCCGGCCGATTCTCCCAATGTCGCTTTCAGGCCATAGCCGGTCGGCGAGTGACAAACGCGGGCGCAGGTATCGACGTTGTTGTTGCCGAAGGCGGCGCGCACCAGCTTCTGCACCAGATAGGTTTCTTCGTTGGTGCAGCGCGATGAAGTAATGCCGCCAATCGAATCCTTGCCATGCCTGGCCTGAATCCGGCGGAATTCGCTGGCCGCATGCGACAACGCTTGCTCCCACGACACTTCTTGCCAGGGGTCATTGATATTGCTGCGAATCATCGGCTTCAGGATGCGATCCTTGTGGGTCGCATAACCCCAGGCAAAGCGCCCCTTGACGCATGAGTGACCGTGATTGGCCTGGCCATCCTTGTAGGGCACCATGCGCACCACTTCATTGCCCTTCATCTCGGCCTTGAAGGCGCAACCGACGCCGCAATAGGCGCAGGTAGTGACGGTGCTATGCTCGGCCTGACCCATCATGATCACGGTCTTTTCGGTCAGCGTGGCGGTCGGGCAAGCCTGCACGCAAGCGCCGCAAGACACGCATTCCGACTCCATGAAACTGTCCATCTGCCCGGCCGACACGCGCGATTCAAAGCCGCGACCATTGATGGTCAGCGCAAAAGTACCCTGGGTTTCTTCACAGGCACGCACACAACGATTGCAGACAATGCACTTGGAAGGGTCATACGTGAAGTACGGATTGGATTCATCCTTTTTCAACTGCAGATGGTTTTCGCCATCGTATCCGTAGCGCACCTCGCGCAGACCGACCGCACCGGCCATGTCCTGCAATTCGCAATTGCCGTTGGTGGGACAGGTCAGGCAATCAAGCGGATGGTCGGAGATGTACAGCTCCATCACGCCGCGCCGGATATCGGCCAGCTTCGGCGTCTGCGTGCTGACCTTCATACCGGCTTCGCATGGTGTGGTGCACGAGGCCGGGTACCCTTTCATGCGGCGGCCGTCGGCACCTTCGATTTCCACCAGACACAAGCGACAGGAGCCAAACGGTTCCAGACTGTCGGTAGCGCACAGCTTGGGCACATTGATACCGGCTTCGACGGCGGCGCGCATGACCGATGTACCGGCCACAACTTCCACGCTGACGCCATCGATTTCCAACGTCACGCGCTGCTCTGAGACACGGGCCGGGGTACCGAAATCTGTTTCATTGAGTTGATTCATGTCTGCACTCCTCAACAAGGTGAGCGGCTCAGGCCGCCCGTTCCTCTGGGTTGGAACCGAAATCTTCGGGAAAATGATTCAGGGCCGACAACACCGGATATGGCGTCATGCTGCCCATCGCACACAGCGAGCCGTTGACCATGGTGTCGCACAGATCGCGCAGCAGATGGATCTGGCGCGGCCGGTTGTCATTGGCGATGATCTTGTCGATGACTTCCACGCCGCGCGTCGAACCGATCCGGCATGGCGTGCATTTGCCGCACGATTCAATCGCGCAGAACTGCATCGCGTAACGCGCCTGCTTTGCCATATCGACGCTGTCATCGAACACCACCATGCCGCCGTGACCGACCATGGCCCCGATCGCGGCAAACGCTTCGTAATCGAGCAAGGTATCGAATTGCGAAGCCGGCACATAAGCACCGAGCGGACCGCCGATCTGCACCGCACGAATCGGCCGGCCGCTGGCGCTGCCGCCACCGAAATCAAACAGCAGTTCACGCAGGCTCAGACCGAACGCCTTTTCCACCAGGCCGCCATGACGCACATTGCCGGCCAGTTGAAACGGCAAGGTGCCGTGCGAACGGCCGACGCCGAAGTTCTTGTAAAACATGGCCCCGCGCGCCAGCACAATCGGTACGCTGGCCAATGAAATCACATTGTTGATGACGGTCGGTTTGCCGAACAGACCCTGCAACGCCGGCAGCGGCGGCTTGGCGCGCACCACCCCGCGCTTGCCTTCCAGACTTTCCAGCAAAGCGGTTTCTTCACCGCAGATATAAGCGCCGGCGCCCTTGCGCACTTCCAGCTGGAAGCGCTTGCCGGAACCGAGAATATTGCTGCCCAGATACGCGTTGTCATTGGCCACGGCAATTGCCTGCTCCAGCGCGGCAATCGCGTGCGGGTATTCGGAACGCACATAGATGTAGCCCTGCGTCGCGCCCACCGCAATCGCGGCAATGGTCATGCCTTCGATCAACACAAAGGGATCATCCTCCATTACCATGCGGTCGGAAAAAGTCCCCGAGTCACCCTCGTCGGCATTGCAGACGATATATTTGCGGTCGCCTTTGGCATCGGCTACGGTCTTCCATTTGATGCCGGTGGGAAACGCCGCACCGCCGCGTCCGCGCAAACCGGAATCGAGCACTTCCTGGACGATGGCGGCAGCACTCATGCGCAAGGCATGCTTGAGTCCGACATAGCCTTCATGCGCCAGATAATCGTCGAGCGAGACCGGATCGGTAATGCCGACGCGGGCAAAGGTCAGGCGCTCCTGTTGCTTCAGATAGGGAATTTCGTCGGTCAGGCCATGCGTCAGCGGATGCGCCGCACCGCTCAGAAAACCGGCATCGAACAGGCCCGAGACATCCTCGGCCGCAACCGGGCCGTAAGCCATCCGTCCCTGCGCGGTCGCCACTTCGACCATCGGCTCCAGCCAGAACATGCCGCGCGAACCATTGCGTACCAGTCGGATGGCGATACCGCGCTGCGCAGCTTCCGAGGCAATCGCGGCGGCAACTTCATCCGCGCCTAGCGCCAGCGCCGCCGAATCGCGCGGAACGTAAACCGTCACCGGCATCACGGCGCTCATGACACACCTCGCTTGGTTTGCAACAGGCGTTCCAGTTTAGCGTCGCTGACCCGCGCATGCAGATCGCCATCCAGCACCAGATTCGGACCACAGGCGCACAGACCGAGGCAATACACCGGTTCCAGCGTAAATTGACCATCGGCGCTGGTGCCGTCAAAGACACAACCGAGCAGCGCTTCGGCCTTGGCTGCCAATGCTTCCGAGCCTTGCGCCTGGCAGGCTTCGGCACGGCAAATCTGCAGCACATGCGGCGCTGCCGGTTGCTGCCGGAAATAGTGATAGAAAGAAATCACGCCATGCACTTCGGCCCGCGACACGTTCAGCGCCTGCGCGATGACCGGCACCACGTCGCCGGGAATGAAGCCGAGCGCATCCTGAATGCCGTGCAAGATCGGCAACATCGGCCCCGGCATTTGCGCCCGTTCGGCAATGATGGCGTTAACCCGGCCCAGGGTATCGGCGCTGCTGACGACGGCGCTCTCTGTTTGCTGCCTGCTCATGATTTTGTCTCCTGCCTGTACTGCCTGATAACGCCGGTTGATCGTTTTTATATTCATCCCGGCACAACAAAAAATGACGCGTGATTACGCGCAACAACACCGGCAGCCAATTGGCCGCCCATCCAATGATCGGGGTAAAGAATGACAAGAAGCGCGGCGACAGCAGGCACGGCTGCCGTAGCCTGCGCCCGCCTTTGCCAGTGAAACGGAGAAAGAGGAATTCATGTTCGCCCTGCCTTTCGGGTTGGTACGGAACACATCAGCAATCAATGATTGCAACATTTACAGCCATTTGCCGGCGGCCCCTGCAGCGCAGAGGCCGCCGTCCGACTTATTTGAACAGCACCACTGCCTTTTGCAAGGTCAACGCCACGCCCCAGACCAGCGGAATGCCAACCGCCAGCCATGCGGCACCAATAACGATTGGATTGCCGCCATGACCTACTCGTTCCAGTTCCGCTGCCGACAGGCTGGCGGTATTGTCTGAAGACGATTTTTCATGCGCCAGTTTCTTTTCATGCGCCAACTCTTCTGCCGTCATGAAGTGCTTTTGCGCTACCGGCCGCACCAGCAAATTACAGATCAGGCCCAGTACCAGCATGCCGGCCAGAATGTACATGGTGGTGTTGTAGACCGACTCCCGCGGCATGCCGAGCGACAGTTGGTATTCACGCATGTAATTCACCACCACCGGGCCGAGAATACCGGCGGTGGCCCATGCGGTGAGCAGACGACCGTGAATCGCCCCCACCATCTGGGTCCCGAACAGGTCGGCCAGATAGGCCGGCACCGTGGCAAAACCGCCACCGTACATCGACAGGATCAGACAGACGGCGCCGACGAACAAGGCGATGCTGCCCGACTTGGCCGACCATGGCAGGCTGACGTACAAGATGAAGCCGAGCACGAAGAAGATGCAGTAAGTCATCTTGCGGCCGAAAAAGTCGGAACAGGAGGCCCAGACGAAACGGCCGCCAATATTGAACAGACTGATCAGCCCGGTAAAGCCGGCAGCAATCGCGGCAATCCCCGCCTTTTGCTCCATCGACAGATCACCGAACTTGACGTCGACCCCGAGCAGATGCCCGCCAAACACTTCCTGCAACATGGGCGAAGCAATCCCGATCACGCCGATCCCGGCCGACACATTCAGGCACAGCACCAGCCATATCAGCCAGAACTGCGGAATGCCCCAGACCTTGCTGACGTGCACGTGATGCTGCGTGATCATGGTGTTGTTGTTGGCCGCCGGCGGCGTCCAGCCGGTCGGTTTCCAGCCGCTTGGCGGTACCCGGTAACCAAAGGCACCGGCCATCATGAAGACGAAATAGATGATCGCCATTACCACGAAGGTTTCCCAGACACCGACCGAGGTCGGCGTGGCGAAATGCTTCATCAGCTTGTCGGCCAGCGGACTGCCGACCAGCGCGCCGCCGCCGAAGCCCATGATCGCCATGCCGGTGGCCATGCCACGGCGGTCAGGAAACCATTTGATGAGCGTCGACACCGGCGAGATATAACCGAGACCGAGTCCGATGCCGCCGATCACCCCGGATCCCAGCCACATCAGCCAGATCTGGTGCGAATAGACGCCAAAGGCCGAGATCAGCAAGCCGCCGCACCAGCAAAATGCTGCTACTACGCCAGCCTTGCGTGGCCCGGCACGTTCCAGCCAGCCGCCCCAGATGGCCGCAGAAATGCCGAGCAAAACGAAGAACATGGTGTACATCCAGCCCAACATGGAAATTTTCCAGTCACAACTGGTAGACATGACCTGCGCCATGAAACCGGCATCAGGCGCACAGGCAATCGACTCCTTGATACCCAGTGCGCGCGACAGCGGCAGCCAGAATACCGAGAAACCGTAAGCCATACCGATACAGAGATGAATTGCGAGTGCTGCCGGCGGAACCAGCCAGCGATTGAAACCGGGTTTAGCAATGGTGTGTTCTTTTTCCAGGAAATCGAAAGCCATTTGTCCTCCTCTAGTTGTTGCGAATTGGCAATTATATGCAGAAGAGACAACAACCCAGAACTTCATGCATAAGTTTGCATATTATTTTTTATATAGTTCGCCTGCTCAGCGCAAGGTATCATCGAACTCTTCCAGCTTCAATATGCTTCTTTTTACATATAAGAGATCGTAAAAAAACGCTCATGTATAAGGTCCAGATCAAACCGCACTGGGAAATCGCGCATAACGGCGCCATCCCGTTCGACACGGCAGAACTGCTGTCGCTCTTGACGGCGATTCAGCAAACCGGCTCGATTGCGCAAGCGGCGCAACAACTGAAGCACTCCTATCGGCATGCCTGGGGCTTGTTGCGCACCTCGGAAACCAACTTCGGCCATGCCTTGATCGACAGTGATCGCGGGCGCGGCACCACCCTCACGGTATTTGCCAATAAATTGTTATGGGCCGATCGTCTGGTCAATGCGCGGCTGTCGCCCACGCTCGACAGCCTGGCCTCGGAACTGGAAATCGAGCTCGGAAAAACGGTAGAAGGAAAATTGCAGGCGGTGCGCATGAATGCCAGTCACGGCTTTGCCGTGAATGCGGTATTGAAGTTGCTGGAACGCGCCGGCATACCGATTGAAGTACGCTACCGCCACAGCACCGATGCGCTGGCCGCCATGGTCAGACAGGAATGCGATCTGGCCGGCTTTCACGTGCCGCTCGGCAAATTCCAGAAACCGGCCATGCTGACCTATACCAAATGGCTGGAAAAGCGGCACGACTTTTTACTGCATCTGGCGATCCGCGACCTGGGACTGTTTGTCGCCACCGGCAATCCGAAAAACATCAAGGGCCTGTCCGACCTGACCCGCACCGATCTGCGCTTCGTCAATCGCGAAGCCGGTTCCGGCACCCGCATGTTGTTTGAACTGATGCTGGCCGACGCCCGGATTTCGCACAAACAGATTACCGGCTTCGGCAGCAACGAATTCACCCATTCCGCAGTCGCCGCCTTCATCGCCAGCGGCATGGCCGACGTCGGCTTCGGGGTCAAGACCGCGGCCCATCATTTCGGTCTCGATTTCATTCCGCTGGTGCGCGAGCGCTATTTCTTCGCGATGCCGGCCACCGCGCTCAGCGATCCGCTGGTGCATGGCGTGATCGATATTCTGCAATCCCCCGCTTGCCGCGAAGCAATCAATGATTTGCCGGGTTACGACGGCACCGACACCGGCAAGATTCAAACCGTGGCCGAAGCATTTGCGCACGCCTGAACCAACGTGCAATCAGGGTGCCAGGTCGGGATGCAGATCCAGTTTTTCCTGCAAGAACCTGACGCATTCGCGCACCTTGGCCGAATTCTTCAACTGCAACGGATACACCGCACATAAATCGGCTTCCTGATAATAATCAGGCAATACCCGCCGCAGACTGCCCTGCTTGAGGCTGACGGCGACATCCCAGATCGAGCGCAAGATGATGCCATGGCCGTCCACCGCCCATTGGTGAATGATCTCGCCATGATTCGATGCCAGGCCGCCGGCGACCTTGACGGTTTCCATGCCGTTGGGACCCAGCATGCGCCAGATGCCGAATGACTGGTTGCGCTCGCGAATCACCAGACATTGATGCCGGGTCAGCTCGGACAGACTGGCCGGCATGCCGTGCCGTTGCAGATAGGCCGGACTGGCGCACAATACGCGCTGGCTGCCGATGATGCGCTTGGCAAACAGATGCGGTTCATGCACCGGCCCGACCCGGATGTCGAGGTCGAAACCTTCATTGATCATGTCGACATTGCGATCAAACAATTCCAGTTGAATCTTGAGATCGGGATGCATGGCGGCAAACTCGGAAATGATCGGCGACACATATTTGCGGCCCAGCGCAAAACTGGTGCTGATCTTGAGCAAGCCGCGCGGAATGCGTTTGGCGCTGGTCACGGTTTCCAGCATCTGATCGACATCATCCAGAATGCGGCGCGCCCAGTCATGCGCATTGCTGCCGTCTTCGGTCATCACCACGCTGCGCGTCGTGCGATGAAACAAGCGCACGCCGAGCGTCTCTTCCAATACCGCAATGCGCTTGCTGATATAGGCCGGCGAGGCGCCGACTTCCTTGGCGGTTTCGATAAAACTGCTCTTGCGGGCAATCGTGCAAAACAAGCGCAAGTCTTCCAATAGTGGCTTATTGTTCATGATTCGTGTTTTATAGAATTACCAAATCGTGAATTATATCGATGTCAGGGCCGCAGTGAATGCGTTTATGATTTCCTGCGCATTCGACAGAACGTCGGTCCAGCATCAGATTTCAGACACAGGAGAAACACATGACACGTCATAAAGTAGCAGTCATCGCCGGCGACGGCATCGGCCAGGAAGTGATCCCGGAAGGCTTGCGCACGCTGGAAGCAGCGGCCGCCAAATTCGGCATCGAGATTGAATACACCCATTTCGACTGGGCCCACTGCGGTTACTACGCCCAGCACGGCAAGATGATGCCGGATGACTGGTTCGATCAGCTCAAAGGCTTTGAAGCGATTTTCTTCGGCGCCGTCGGCTGGCCGGCAACCGTGCCGGATCACGTCTCGCTGTGGGGTTCGCTGCTGAAGTTCCGGCGTGAGTTCGACCTCTACGTCAATCTGCGTCCGGTCCGGCTGATGCCTGGCGTACCGTGTCCGCTGGCCGGCCGCAAGCCGGGCGACATCGATTTCTATGTGGTGCGCGAAAACACCGAAGGCGAATACTCGTCCATCGGCGGCCGCATGTATGAAGGCACCGAGCGCGAAGTGGTGATCCAGGAATCGGTATTCACCCGTCACGGCGTTGACCGCATTCTGAAATATGCATTCGAACTGGCGCAAAGCCGTCCCAAGAAACATCTGACCTCGGCCACCAAGTCGAATGGCATCGCCATCACCATGCCGTACTGGGATGAACGGGTCGAAGCCATGGCACCGCAGTATGGCGATGTCAAATGGGACAAATATCACATCGACATCCTGACCGCTCATTTCGTACTCAATCCGCAACGTTTTGACGTCGTGGTCGCGCCCAACCTGTTCGGCGACATTCTGTCCGACCTCGGCCCGGCCTGCGCCGGCACCATCGGCATCGCGCCATCGGCCAATCTGAATCCGGACCGCAAGCTGCCATCGCTGTTTGAACCGGTGCACGGCTCGGCGCCTGATATCGCCGGCAAGAACATCGCCAATCCGATCGCCACCATCTGGTCGGCAGCGATGATGCTGGACTTCCTCGGCAACGGCAAACCGCAATACAAACAAGCGCATGACGCCATCCTGGCGGCGATTGAAAAAGTATTGGTGGCCGGACCGACCACTGCCGATCTCGGCGGCAGCGGCAACACCACCGAAGTTGGCAAGGCCATCGCCGCCGCCATCTGAGTCTGCAATTGATCTTGCATCAGCATCAGTAGCATCCGCACTGCCGGTACGCCCGACCGCGAGCGTAACCGGCAGGCACACAGCCCGCAGAGGCTGCCATTCCACCGGAGGAGACAAGCATGAAAGCATGGAAATTCCTGCTGCCAGCAGCTGCATTGGCAGTCATCAGCAACAGCTTCGCGCAAACCCCGCAAGCACCGATCATCATCAAGTTCAGCCACGTGGTGGCCGCCAATACGTCCAAGGGCAAGACCGCCGATTACTTCAAGAAAATCGTCGAAGAACGCACGCACGGCCGCGTCAAGGTCGAAGTCTTTCCCAACAGTCAGCTATATAAAGACAAGGAAGAACTGGAAGCGCTGCAAATGGGCTCGGTACAAATGCTGGCCCCGACCTTCGGCAAATTCGGCCCGATGGGATTGCGCGAATTCGAAGTGTTCGATCTGCCGTACCTGTTCGACAATATGGCGCAAGCCCAGAAAGTCACCCAAGGCCCTATCGGCCACGCGCTGCTGAAAAAGCTCGACAGCAAAGGTCTGACCGGACTGGCCATGTGGGACAGCGGCTTTCTGGACTGGACCTCCAACAAACCGATTGTGAAACCGGCCGATATCAAGGGCATGAAGATCCGCATCCAGTCCTCCAAAGTGATTGATGCGCGCACCCGTATTGTCGGCGCCTTGCCGCAAGTCATGCCATGGTCGGAAATCTATCAGGGCTTGCAAACCGGTGTCGTCGACGGCCAGGAAAACCCGCCGTCCATCGTCAATACCGCCAAGCTGTATGAAGTGCAAAAATTCATGACCCTCTCCGAGCACGGCTATCACGGCTACGTGTTCATCGCCAACAAGCGCTTCTGGGATGCCTTGCCGGCGGATGTGCGACCGATCATGGACAAGGCGGTGCTGGATGCTACCGCCTACTTCAACAGCAATGCGAAAAAGGAAAATGACGACGCGCTGGAAGAAATCCGCAAAACCGGCAAGACCAAAATCCTGACCATGACGCCGGAAGAAAAGAACGAATGGAAAACCATTCAGTTCAAAGTCCATAGCGAAATGGCTGACCGCATCGGCAAGGAATGGATTCAATCGATCTACAAGGAAATCGGCTACACCATCACACTCAGGTAAGCGACGCCACTTGCCTGGCGGCGGATGGCAATGAAAACGGTCGCCGCGGGCGGCCGTTTTCATTGCATGACGTCACAACGGTAGCATTGATCCCACAAAGCAGCCGCCCGAAATCAGCGCAAACCGCCACGGCATGTTAGGATTTGTCCGAAATTTTGATCCAACCACCGCCAGCCAAGCACCACATGACGAGCAGATTCCGCACCATTTCCAGCTATGCCAGTACCCACGCCCTGTTCTGGGCGTTGACCGTGCTGATCATGCTGGAAGACGATGTCGCCATGCTCGCCTTCATGTTTTGCTGAACGCGCGACTCCACTTCCCCGCCATGATGAAATATGCCGTACTGGTATTGTCGACCACATTACTGAGCATGCCCGCAGCACAGGCGGCCGAATGGTCGCTGCTCGGCGATAACGATATCGGCACGTTCTTTGTCGAAAAGGCCAGCATCATCTCGACCCGGGGCGTGTTGCAAGCCAGGATTCTGCTGAACTGGAACCAGCCGCAAGAATTGCTCGGCCACGGCGACAAGTACTACACCTCCGAAATTTCCACTGCCTATCTCGATTGCGACAAGCGCAAGATCGGTTTCGGCAGCCGCACCATGTATGACAAGGCCGACGGTCGCGGCAAGGTATTGTTTTCGCCGTATCTGGCCTACTCCGAAGTCAAGCTGCAAGACACCCTGCCCGGCTCCACCGGCGAGCAGATGGTCAAACTGGTCTGCAACAAGCGGCCCGGCCGCTGATTTTTCCCGCCTGGCAAGCCAGCGGGCATCACACCTTCATCGGCAAGATCACCATTTGCAGGCCATCGAAATGCAGCCGGCGCTGAATTGCCAGCGCGGCCTGATTGTGCAGCAGACGGATAAACCAGTTGTCTTGTTCGAAGATCAGCTTGCTGGTGAAAAAGATCGCATTCGGAAATTGCTTGCTGATCGCGTGACACTGGCGCGTCACTTCCTGAACCGCATCGGTCCCGAAACCCAGATACGAGGCGGCCGCCATGCCGTGGCTGCGACAGAAATCAACAAAGAACTGCAATGTGGCATTGGCTTCGGCCCGCATTTGCTCGACCGCACCTTCGCCGCCATACGCATGTGAATCGACGGTGCGCGCATTGACGAAAATGAAATTCTTGAAATGCGCCGGGAACATGCGCTGTACCCACAGCAAGGCATGCAAGCCGCCGCCACGCGAGGTGCCGACGATGAACACCGCAGTCTGATTGGCGGGGTCCGGCGTCAGCGCTTCCATCCGGGTACCGAATGGCTGGCTGGCAAAGATCTGATCCACCGAGCGGATCGCTTCCTTGGTGTCGCGATAATGATTGCGGATATAAATGCACAGTGCCGACATGGCGCCAATGATCACCGCCGTGGCCCAGCCGCCGGCAGTCAGCTTTTCAACCAACAGCACCACCAGAATCGCAGCGCAGATCACGAAACCGGTCAGCGACAGCAGGAAGCGCCGTTTCCAGTGCGCCAGCTGACGCCGCTGCCGCCACCAGTAGCGACACAGGCCGAACAACGAAATGGCAAAGGTCAGAAATACCGAAATCGAATACAGCACGATCAGCAAGGTGACGCTGCCTTGGGTCCAGAACAGAATCGCCAGCGCCGCCACGCCCATCACCAGAATGCCGTTTTGCGTCACCAGCCGGGTCGACAGGTAGCGGAATTTATGCGGCACCCAGGAATCCACCGCCATGTTGGACAACACCGCCGGACCGCCCAGAAAGCCGGTATTAGCGGCCACGAACAGCAGCCCGGCCTCGAACGCCAGCACGATCACCAGCAACAGATCGCTGACCCACTGATCGCCGAGCGCCATGCTTTCGATGATCATGCGGAAGGTCGTGGCATTGAGCGTCTGGCCATCGACATGGCGCGCATCCCACAACAGATACAGCAGAAAAATGCCGCCGGCCGTGAACGCCAGCGACAAGGCCATGTAAAACATGGTCATCTTGCCGGTGCGCACGCGCGGCTCAGCCAGCATATTGACGTTATTCGATACCGCTTCCAGTCCGGTATAGGTACCGCCGCCTTGCGAATACGCCAGCAACAGCATGCCGGCCACGCCGATCCAGCCGATCTGCTGCGCCAGCGAACCGGTTTCGGCCAACGTGGTCGGCACCAGCGCCGGAAAATAGGCGGCATGGGCAAATACGCCATACACGATCAAAATGAAATGGGTCACCACGAAACCGAGAAAAACCGGCAGCAGGAATTTGATGGCTTCTTTGAGACCGCGCAGATTGAGGACGATCAGGACGCCGATGAAAAACGCCTCGGCCCATAATTTATAGGGTTGAAAACCGAGCGGCAACAACGATGCCAGGGCATCGACGCCGGAGGCAATCGAAATCGCAATGGTCAAGACATAATCGAGAATCAGGGCAACGCCGGAAATCAGTCCGAGATAGGGACCAACCAGTTTGGTGGCAACCCGGTAACCGCCACCGCCGGTCGGAAACAGTTCGATCACCTGGTTATAGGCCAGCGCAATGATGAAGACCGTCAGCGCCGTGGCCAGCGCCAGATACAAACCAAGATGAGTATGGCCGCCGAGCGCGCGGAAACTTTCTTCCGGGCCATAGGCCGAAGACGACAGACCGTCCGCGCCCAGTCCGACCCACGCCAGAAACGCTACCAGTGCCAGAGAATGACGCGTATCCCGTTGCATCGGATCCAGCGCCTTGCCAAACAGTATTTCTCGAATCTTCAACAGCTTCATTATTGTGTATCGCGTGCCAACGGCTTTTCATTCAAGCGGCGATGATACCCGTTTGCGCGAAACCCCGTCAGACAGGAATATGCAAAAAGGGTATTGCCTCCAATGACAAACTCCGTCATAATCGCGTTCTTGCGTTGCCGGGATGGCGGAATAGGTAGACGCACGGGACTCAAAATCCCGCGGTGGTGACACCGTGCCGGTTCGATTCCGGCTCCCGGCACCAAAACATATATTAAAAGGCCCTCAGAAATGAGGGCCTTTTTTATTTTCCAGAGCAGAAATCAGTACGGTCTGTTACTGCAATGTTGAATTGCACCGAATATTGACCCACTTTTTGTGGCTCAGTTTTCAGTGCAATCTACAGAGACGTCGCGCTCCGTGGGGTCACATCACCGAACTTGGATGACACGCTAAACGTGGTTCGGTTACAACCTTGGTATTCGGAGTTCCGCTACTAAAAAAATCCTAAAATTTAGGATGCTTTTTAATTAACTATTTTCAATTTTTTGATAGGTTCTTCCATATTCAGAAAATGAAGTAAATAAGAAATTGAGCAGAGCATGTGTAAACAGATTCAGAAGCGTATCTTCGGTGCTGCTTTCGCGAAAGCTTTGATGAACGAGGGCATGACGCAATTCTGTAATTTTTTCCATTGCATCCTCCTTAAATTTCCTAGCTTCCTCATCTTTTTCCCCTGAATAGGCGGAATCAAGAGCAATTTCTGCAAAATCAGTCGTCGCAAAATTTAGTGCCAATCTCGACCCCAGTGAGTGATTGACGTTCCACCCTAAGCCAGAAGAACACGCGCCCAATAGCTCAAGATCCGTGCCTTGAAAACCAATTTTTTCTTTTAATTTCGATATTTTTTTAAGAGGAAAAAAGAATTCGACAATCCGGTAAAGCTCGACAAAAAAATTAGTATTTCGACCTGACATAGCGGTCCATAAAACCTGTTGCAGTAGCCACTCATGATCTTTTTGAGGTACTGCTAACATAACCGAAATTAGTTCATTTCTAAAAAAAATTACATTCGTCGCAGGTAGTTCAACGGATAGCAAGAGTTTCAATATCAAGACTTCTTCAGAATCCTGTGTAAATTCCTCATCAATTTCTATACATGCAATTTTTGGTAACAAAGCTTCAAAATCAGCCTGAAAGATTGGCATTTTCTGCCAAACGGCCGGAGCTATCAGAGACTTCGCTTTCGCACCAACCTTGCAAACAAATGCCATCTTTTGTAAAAATGAGAGCTCAGCTTCGTGCACTCCCTCTACAAGTGAGTCAGCGAGAACTAAGCTACGTTTTCCATCCAAATAAGCTCCGCAAACAAATACTTGACTCCCCTCTCGCACTACCACCAATGCGAGACCTTCAATCACACGAGGAATTCCAACCGAAGTAACGGAAAATCTAGACATCAATTGCTCTACAATTTCGTCGTAGGAAGGATCCTTTGAATCCACTGGAGTAACCCAAAACTTTGCTTTTCCCGGTAGATTATTCGATTGACTGCTATCGGCGTTTTGGGTGAACCATTGATATATATCCGTCGTTATGAATTTTTTTACGTTAAGAGACATATCAAATCATCTCGCCATCCAGCATGGCGTCATGGCTCCCTGACGAATTACTTCCTTAGGAAGTCGCAAGAGCGTCAAAAAAGCTTTCTTATAGAAGCTTCGATCATGATCCCCCACTCGACCTGATTTCACAGAAAGCTTCTGGTTCAGAGTCTCAAAATCCATAAATGCAGCTAACTCTTTTTGAGATAGGCCTTTTAGTGCAGTTACGAGCGATTTGACCGTCCGCTCGATCTTATCCAAGTCTTTTTGAGCAGTAATCATGTCATAGTCAAATCCTGGCTCTCCAAGAACTAGCTCGGCAATAGCAACAACAAAACCGATCGCTGCTGGGGCAGATGTAAAAATATCTTTGCCGTTCCTAACTCTTGCACCTTCTTCCGCGGCTAATTTTACCCGGTCAAATTCTGCATCAAGCTTTGCCATAAGCTCCAAAGATTTAATAAAAAGAGGTAAAAAATTGTCCGAGGCAGTTGCCTCAGTCAAGTCAATCTTAATAAACTCTTCAGCAACTTTTTCCTTAATATCAATTTCAATAGATCGCGACGTAAATGCTAAAAAAAGTTCGATGATTCTGGAGCTGCGGTATTCCCCAGCTTGTGATCGACGATTAGTTTCATCAAGGCCAATTATTTTAATCTTTGGTAGCTTCACCTTTATCTCGGCAAGGATAGGCCGATACAACGTATCCAACTGTCTTTTTAGATCCCATGGAACCTGACCGGTATTCAAGACAAGCATGCGATAAATCAAACTACTGACCTTTTCCGCAACCCATATTTCTACTCGAATAAAATGATTTTTGTTCTTCTTATCGAACGCCTCTTTCAATGCAGTTGTCCTCTGCATTCCGTCAATAATAGATAGATCTAATTTATGGGCTTTAAGCAAACTGACCAGATCTGATGACATTGCAAGGCCGCGCATCTTACTTTTTAACCGTGGAGTACAAACAACCCCAATTACAACTGGAGGAATGACGGCTCCTTGCTTCAGATCTTGCACTAACCGGTTTCTAATTTTAAGCGCAGTTTTGGTACGAATAGGCGCACGCTGACCCGCTAGTCCTCCTTGGTCTGAATAGGCTTCTTCGACAAGCTCCAGATAATCGCCCAGCTCCAAGGTCGCCATTAACGACGCACATTTTGTATTTTTATCTTCAAGTACCAGAAGTGGATGAGACATTAAGAAACCCCAAATTGACGTTCAAGTAGACCTAGTATATCAATGAAAATACAAAGCACATTAGGAATGTTTTCCTCCACAGTCGTCGTGGAAATTATTGGGACAATGCCCCGATGGAAAAATTGTTCAGAAGCCTGAAATCTGAATGGGTTCCGAATGTAGGCTACATGACGGCACAGCAAGCACATCGGGACATCAGTCACTATCTGATGCAACGATATAACTGGGTGCGGCCACATCAGTTCAATGACTGACTTGCGCCGGCTGTGACAACTTCCCCCTGCCGGCAGACAATCAGATACTGACCACGCCGTTATTTTTATGCGTCCGTTTTTTGTGAAGATACATGGCGCCATCGGCTTTCCACAATAATTCTTCCAGCGAGCGGCCATCCTGCGGAAATACCGACTGCCCGATACTGGCTGCGATATGAATCGCATTGCCGCCGGCTTCGAACGGGTGGTTCAAAACATCGCCGATTTTCCTGACCATCAGCGCGGCGTCCGGCGGGGATGAAATGAACGCCAGCACCACGAATTCATCGCCGCCGATGCGGGCCACGGTATCTTCTTCGCGCACGGCTTGCCGGATGCGGCGGCCGACATCGATCAGCAGGCGGTCGCCGACATCGTGTCCATACATGTCATTGACCGGCTTGAAGCGATCCAGGTCGAGGAACAGAATCAGGAAATTGGTTTCTTCGCGCGTGGCCTTGACCAGGGCCTGGCGGATGCGGTCTTCCAGCAAGGCGCGATTGGGCAGACCGGTCAGGTGATCGTGCAGCGCCTGATCTTGCAGCAGCGCCATTTCCTTTTGCAACAGGGCGATCGTCACGCCGGCCGCATCTCGTTGTCGCCGGACTGCGGCCAGCCGGATCAGCAGCCAGCAATTGGCGACCGCAAACAGCAGGCAGAGCAGAGCGGCGAGACTCAACTTATTGTCCATCCCAAACATGAAATACCGCGTCCCCTTCTGATCCAATGCACATGTACCCTTGGCCATAGATGTTGCGAATCTCAAACGCGGCACCGGAGCCTTGATTGAGCTTTTTACGGATTCTGTAAATGATGGTGTCGACGCGGTGCGGATCGAAGATCTCTGCCGACATGTTCAATGCGTGCAGCAGTCTTTCGGTACTTACCGGGAAATGCGGATTGAGAAACAGCATGGTCAGTATCGCGCTCTCGCGGTCACTGAAATTGATGCGGGTGCCGCACGAACCCGACAGCATTTGCGAGCGCCGGTTGAATTTCCACACGCGGACCTGTTCTTTGCGGGAATCGACATGGACATGAACGCGCCGGAACAAGGCGCCCACGGTAGCCGACAAGACCGGCAGGCTTACCGAGCGCGGAAAGAAATGGTCGGCGCCTTCCTGCAGTGCCCGCACGTGCCCTGCATCATCGTTCTTTTCGGTGATCACCACGATACCCAGCAACGGAAAGCGCTGCCGCAGATTCACGATTCCCGACAATCCGGAACCGTTAACAGCCTGCGCCTCCATCACGACGACGGTCGGCTTTTTTTTTGAATCTCCAGATTCATTTGCACAATGCTCGCTGCAGAACGAACTGAAATCCCGGATCCTGCAAGGTGATTTGCCATGATCCCCCGCAAATTATCCTGGAGTTCGACAATTAAAATACTCACCCGAGTGCTTCCCCAAAACACTGCCAATAACACAATCCGTCTTTTCCCCAACCGACGAATCTTTTTGAGACGTTAACTCCATGCAATGTTAGCTCTCGGTAACGTTATACATTTTTTCGGGGGAAAATAAATGCACAAAAAATCTCACTAAAATTTCCACATGGCAATTTCAGTGCATGACAACGATGAAAATCGTGATTTTTTAGCGTGGGACGTGAAGATCGGCGGCGGGGATTGCCGCTATGACGTTGGCGATATCTGTCAAATTGAAGAAAAAGAGCATGCCGGAACGCATTGATCGCGGACCGGCATGCCAGAAACCTTGCTGCGCATGATTGCCTCAGCCGCCGGCCGTCGTCGACAGCCGCAACTCCTCCAGAATTTCTGCCGTATGCGCCCCGTAATCCGGCGCCGGGTAACGCACCACGCACGGCGAGGCCGACAGCTTGACCGGAAAACCGACCATCTTGACCACGCCATGTCCCGGGTGCTCGATATCCAGCACCATGTTTTGATGCAGCATCTGCGGATCGCGCAAGGCTTCACCGATATCCTGCACCCGGCCGCAAGGCACGCCGCCCAGATTCAGGCGACTGATCCAGTTGGCTTGGGTATCGGTGCCGACCCGTTCGTTGATCAGGCGGTTGAGCTCCTGGCGATGCAGCACCCGTTGCGGGTTGCTGGCAAAGCGCGCTTCATCGAGCAAATGCCGCAGACCAAGCAGGCCGAGAAAGCGCGCCAGAATATCTTCGGTGCTCGGGGCGACGGCGATTTCGCCATCGCTGGCGCTGAACAAGCCATACGGCGAGGCAATCGGATGATCGTTGCCGGTCCGCACCGGCAGTTTTCCGGTGGCCAGATAGTCCGCGCTCAGATAGGCGAACATGCTCAGAATACCGGTCATCATGGCGGCTTCCACGCGCTGGCCGCTGCCGCTTTGATCGCGGGCGCGCAAGGCATTGACGATGCCCCAGGCCGCATACAAGCCGGCCACCAGATCGGTGATCGGCGGCGCACAGCGCATCGGCGGGCCATCGGCGGCGCCGCTGGACGCCATGAAACCGCTCATCGCCTGCACCACAAAATCGAAGGCCGGCCGTTCTGCATAGGGGCCGCTGGCGCCATAGCCGGTAATGCCAGCCGTCACCAGCCGCGGATTGATGGCGGCCAGACGGTCGTCATCAAAACCCATCTCGGCCAATACGCCGGGACGGAAGTTTTCCACCAGTACATCGGATTGCGCGATCAGTTGCGTCAGCACCGCCTTGCCCTCGGCCGAGCGCAAGTCCAGCACCATCGAGCGCTTGTTGCGGTTGAAGGAAGCGAAGTACCAACTGAAATCCTCGACCCTGGCGCCCTGCCGGCGCACCGGATCGCCATCGCCGGCGCCTTCGATCTTGATCACGTCGGCACCCATGTCGCCCAACAGCATGGTACAGAACGGCCCCGACAAAATGCGCGTGAGGTCGATGACCTTGATCCCGGAAAGAGGTTGTTGCATATCTGTCCTCCTAACCGGCTGCGGTGGGAACCGCATCGGCTGCGTGCAACGCCAGACGCGGACCGGCGCGCATGACCTGGCCGGACAATCGCTTGCCGAGCACCCGCTCCATCTGCAACGCCACCGCAATCGATTGCGACAGATCAATGCCGGTGCGATACCCGCTTTCGGCCAGCAGATACACCAGATCTTCGGTGCAGATATTGCCGGTCGCGCCGGCCGCGAACGGACAACCGCCCAAGCCGCCGACCGAAGCATCGAAACGGCGAATGCCCTCTTCCAGTCCGACCACCACATTGGCCAGACCGATGCCACGGGTATTGTGCAAATGCAGCGTGATTTGCAGTTGGGGAAAGGACTGGCGCAAGGCGCGCACGGTACTGCGGACGTTGCGCGGCGTCGCCATGCCGGTGGTGTCGCCGAGCGTGATGTGGGTAATTCCCAGTTCAGCATAAGCGCCGACAATCCGCTCCACCGCCGCGATACTGACCTCACCTTCGAACGGGCACCCGAATGCCGTGGCAACGGCACCCATGGCATCAATCCCGGCCTGATGCAGACACTCCACCACCGGCCCGAAACCGCTGATGGTGTCGGCAATGCTGCGATTGAGATTTTTGCGGTTATGCGTCTCCGATGCCGAGCACAGCAATACGCCGCCATCGAGCGAGGTCAGTGCCGCCCGCTCGGCGCCCTTGACATTCGGTATCAGGGCCATCAGAAACGTATCGTCGCGACGCGCAATGCCGGCCAGCACTTCACTGGCGTCCGCCAGCTGCGGCACCGCTTTGGGTGACACGAACGAGGTCACTTCGATATGCCGGATACCGCTGGCAATCATGGCGTTGAGAATGGCGATCTTTTGCGCCGCCGGCACCAGCGTGGTTTCAATCTGCAAACCGTCGCGGGTACCGACTTCAATCACATCCACCCAGCTGTCGCCAGCCGGCAGAACAGAACCAGAAACGTGTTGTTGCATGCGTATTCCTCAGTCGTTATTAGCTATGGACAAGAGCGTCACCTGATCGCCAGATTCGGCAGCCAAGTCACCAGAAACGGAAAGACCGAGACCAGCAACAGCACCACCAGCGACCAGCCCAGAAATGGCAGGGTTTCCATGGCCACCGACCACAGCCGCACGCGACCGATGGCCGCCGTGATCAGAATCAGCAAACCGACCGGCGGATGCAGCATGCCGATCATCAGGTTGATGATGACCACCGTGGCAAAGTGAATCGGATCGATGCCGAGCGCGGCCTGAATCGGCAACAGGGTCGGCACGAACATCACCAGCGCCGGCAACGGTTCGAACACCATGCCGACTGCCAGCAGCAACAGGTTGACCACCAGCAGCACGATCAGCGGATCCTTGGAGATACCGAGAATGAACTGCGAAATCATGGTCGCGATATGCGCTTCACTCATCAGCCACGAGAAGGGTCCGGCGGCGGCCAGCAAAAACAGGATCACTGCCGAGGTCTTGGCCGCCGAGTAAAACACCGCGCCCAGCTTGCGGATTTTCAAATCGCGATAAACGAAGATACCGACGAACAAGGCGTAAATGCAGATCACGCCGGCGGCTTCGGTTTCGGTGATGATGCCGGAGCGGATCCCAAGCACGATCATGACCGGCACCACCAGCGCCCAGATCGCCACCCGCGTGCTTTGCACCTGGGTGCGCCAGGTAGCGCGCGGCTTGGCCAGATAGTTGCGCTTGCGGGCGATGAAAGCGCAAATCGCCACGTAGCCGGCAAACAGCATCAAGCCCGGCACGATGCCCGCCATGAACAGCTTGGCGACCGAAACATTGGCCACTACCGCATACACGATCATCGGGATCGACGGCGGCAGGATCGGCCCCAGCATGGCGCCGGCCGCAATCACGGCTGCTGCGTAACCGGGCTTGTAGCCTTCCTTTTTCATGGCCGGAATCAGCATGGCGCCGGTGGCAGTGGCATCCGCTACCGCCGAACCGGTAATGCCGGCCATCATCAGGTTGGTGGTCATCGCCACTTGCGACAGGCTGCCGCGAAAATGGCCGACCATCGCGGTTGACCATTCGATCAGGCGTCGCGTCAAGCCGCCCTGATTCATGATCTCGCCGGCCAGCACGAACAACGGCACCGCCACCAGCGCGGCACTGTCGACACTCGATACCAGCGTCATCGGCACCATGATCGGATCAACCCCGCCGCCGGTGTGCAACAGCATGCCGGTCAAGGCCGCCACGATCATCGAAAAACCGACATCGAGTCCGACCACCAGCAACAAAAAGAAAATCAGAACACTAAAAATGATGATCATCGTCAGGCACCGGAGTATCAATATTCAAACGACCGCCGCAAAAGAAATCGGCGAACCGAAAAACCAGGAACAGAATCAGCAACCCCATGCCGACCAGCAACGCGGCGTACATGGCGTCGTAGGTCAGGTCGGTGCCCATGATGGTCTGGAATGAACCGATATCCATCAACCGCACGCCCACCAGTACCAGTACCACCGCCATGCACAGGATCACGAAATCGAGCGCCAGCGCCACGGCGGTGCGAATTTTTTTGGGCGCCAGGTGATTGAGCAATTCGATGCGGACATTGACGCGGTCACGGATACCAATGGCAATGCCGATGAAGGTCAGCCACACCATGCCCATGCGGGCAAACTGATCGTAGGCACCGAAGCTCGATTTCAGGATGTAGCGATCCGCCACCTGACCGACCGTGAACGCCAGCACCGTGAACAGCGCCAGTACCGCACCGGCTTTGGCGAGCCAGTGCAGCCAGCGCACCGGCACCAGCAACGGCACGGTCGGGGGTGCCTCAGCTTCAGGCAGATTCAGCCCGCTGCTCACTTGTCACCCTGGATTTTGTGAATGCGCTCGACCAGGCCGGCCGGCCACAGCTTGCCGTCGAACGGTTTTTCGACACCGGCCACGGCGGCGCGGAATGCGGCCTTGTCAGGCACGGTATAAGTGACGCCGGCGGCTTGCATGACGGCGATGCTGTCGTGGTCGTATTTCTTTTCCAGATCGGTCGCGACCTTGCCGGCTTCACGCGAGGCTTTCTTGAACATTTCCTGATCGGCCGGCGGCAAGGTCTTCCACAATCTCTCGGACACGAACCAGCCGACCACTTCATAGACGTGATCGGTGGCGGACCAGTACTTGGCTGCCTCATAGAATTTGGGCGGCATCGCCAGATCGAAGCCGTTATCCTGTCCATCCACCATGCCGCGCGACAAGGCGTTGTAGATTTCCAGCACCCCCATCGATGCCACTTGTACATTCAAGCGGTCGAAGGTGGCTTTCAGCAGCGGGATCGGCGGGATGCGAATGCGCATGCCACGCAAATCTTCCGGCTTTTTGACCGGTCCCTTGGTGGTCTGCATCGCGCGCGGTGAACGCTGGCCCCAGGCGCCGAACACACGCACGCCGGAACTGGTCGCTACCTTGGCGTAGATACTCTGGAATTCATCGTTGTTGAGAATTTTCTCGGCCCATTCGCCGTCCTTGAACAGATACGGCACGTAGATCACGTTCAGGGCTTCGCCGCCGCGCACATAGCTGATCGATGACAAGCCGAAGTAAGCCATGTCGACGGTACCGATCTGCATGGCCGACAACAATTGCGGAATATCGCCGAGCTGGCCGTCCGGATACAGGCTGACGGTGTAACGCCCTTTGCTGTCGGCATCCACGATTTCCTTGAACTTCAGCAAGGCCTTGTGCCACGGACTGTTGGTCACCGCAATGGTGGCTACCTTGATGGTGCGCGTGGCCGGCGTCTGCGCTGTTGCCGGTGCTGCCAGCAATAGCATGGCTGCGGTCGAAACGGTGGCCAAGGCCGCACTCAGGCCCACAAGCAATTTGTGTTTCATGTCGTCTCCAATCTGTTTTTTTGCATGCCATGCCGGCATGGATGATGGTCAGTGCAACTCAGAATTCCCACTGCACCGGCGGTGCGCCGGCAACCGGTGACCGAAAGCTGGCTACCTGATGCCCGAACAGCGACGCCAGATACACCGTCTTCAGGTCCGGGCCGCCAAAGCAGATCCCGGATAAATTGCCGAGCTTGCGCTGGCCGCCGGAATCGAGATGCTTGCGCGAATAGCTACCGTCATGGAAGGCCGCTTCCACGGTTGCCAGCATGTCCGGATCGGCATCTTCCAGCATGATGTGCTGCTTGCCGTCGAGCGTGGTGCGGATCACGCGATTGCTGACCACGCTGACGATCCACACCGCGCCTTCGGCATCGAACGTGAAACCATCGGGGAAGGTACCGGCACCGTATTGCGCGAAAATTTCCTTGGGGCCGAGCGAGCCGTCGGCGCGGATTTCAAAGCGGCTGGTGCAACGCGCGAAGGTTTCATTGATGTACAGCCATTTACCGGTGGGATCGACAATCGCTTCATTGGCGAACCCGAAGCCTTCGGCGACGATACGCGCGCCGCGTTCATCCATCAAAATCAGATAGCCGTCGGCGTGGCCTTTTTTCATCGATTGCTCGCGCGGCACCATGCGCGTGCTGACGCTGATCCAGGTGCGCAATTTGCTGTCGATGCCGACAAAATTGGTCGGTTCCAGCCGGTGGCCGTCCACTTCCAGCAAATGCGGTTTGATCTGTCCATCCGGCTTCATGTGATACACGCCGCCGCCCGGTCCCAGATCGGCCATCAGGAAACTGCGATCCGGCAGCAAGGCGATGCCGTTCGGCATGAAACCCTCGGGTGCGCCTTGCGCCATGATCCGTTCGGTACGGCCATTCGCATGCACAATGTTCACGCCGCCGCGCCGGTCCGGCAAAAACAGTTCGCCGGATTTGGTCGCGAGTATGCATTCGCCGCGTTCGATATCATTGCCGATGAACGTCAGATCGGCTGGTGAAACTGTCAACATTGTGTCTCCTTGTTGATGGATTGTTTTTTTACCGTGGTTGGTCTGTTGCCACCACCTTGTGTATGTTGGCCGTCACCGATACCGGTGCGGACAGCCACAGGCATTGTCGGTTTTGTCCATGGTGGCAACAAGCAATTGTTTGGAACGTGACCATCTCCGTTGGAGATGGCTTTCAGGAGTAAACGGAAACAATCAGGCGCCCGGGCGGCACCGTCGGGAAGTGCCGGAGCGACAACCGGAGCCTGCCTCCCGGGGCGACAGAAGACAAATGCGGCCAGCAGGCCATGCCATTGCGGCAGTGCTGCCGGTTGCCGGGGACTCTCAGACCGGAACGCTGGCGTCGGGCCGGTCTTGCATGCCGCGCTGCCGCAGATGCTCGACAAACGCCTTGGCTGCCGATGGCAAGGATTCCGATTCGCGCACCGCGATGCAAATCATCGGATGGGCCCACGCATCGGCCAGCGGAATGAATTTCAGGCCGAACACCTGAGCATGGGATTGCGAAAAAAACAGCGGCACCACGCCGATCCCCATATTGTTGGCGACCATGCGACAAATGGTTTCATACGAACCGACCCGGATGTAAGTGCGCTTGGGCGGCTTGTGATCGCGCGCGACGTTATCGAGCAACGCCGCCATGCCGCTGCCGGGATTGAGTTCGACCTGTTCGAATTCCAGCGTTTCGGCATAGAGCAGTTGCGTGCGTTGCGACAGCGGATGCCCGGTCGGCACCACCACGGCCAGACTCAGGCTGCGATAGGGATAAATCTGCACACCTTCATGATCAGCGATATCGGGTGCGATGCCGACATCACAGGTGCCATCGATGACGGCGCGAAAAATGGCGGGCGTGATGTCTTCCTGCAAATCGAGCTTGATGCGCTCGTGGCTGCGCACGAAATCCTTGATATCGCCGGGCAGATACGATGACAGCGAGGAAAAGCTGGCCTGCACCCGGATGCGGCCGCGAATGCCATCGTAATACTCGGACATCTCGCCATCCATGCGGTCCATCGCCTGCAACAACATGCGCGCGTGATGCCGCAAGGCCTCGCCGGCCGGCGTCGGCGTCACGCCTTTGGCGCCGCGCTCCAGCAAAGGCACGCGAAATTGCGCTTCCAATTCACTGATGCGCTTGCTGACCGCCGACGCCACAATCGCCTCGCGCGCTGCCGCCTTGGCAATGCTGCCCTCTTCCAGAATGGCGAGAAACAGGCGAATCGAGAAGGGATCTATATTGCGCATGGGCATGGGGCACTCGGTTCCGGTTGATCAAATCCTGGCTGCATCGAAAATCAGATAAGCATCTGCACAAGCCTTCGTATTCATTCCCGGGCGGCGTGGCTATGCTTGTTTTTTTGCGCTGACCATGCCGCGGTGATTACGCTGACGCCATGGATATTAGCGCTTGTTGGATTGATGCTGGCATCAAAATTTTCAAGGAATTCATCCATGTTCACCGTTTCATCACGTCCCCTGCTGCTGTCATTGCTGCTGCTCATTTCCACCTTTGCCACTGCCTTCACGGCACAAGCCGCAGAACCGGCCTGGCCCAAAGAGATTCGCATCGGCTACCAGAAAGGCAACAGTCTGGTGATTCTGAAATCCAGCGGTGCGCTGGAAAAACTGTTGCGCAGCCATGACGTCAAGGTCAAATGGTATGAATTCCCGTTCGGGCCGCCGCTGGTCGAAGCGATCAATACCGGCGATATCGATCTCGGCTATGTCGGTGCTACCCCACCCGTCTTTGCCCAGGCCGGCAGTGCGCCGGATGTCAGTTATGTCGGCTATACCGCGCCCTATGGCGACAACTACGGCATTCTGGTGCCGAAAAATTCAACGGTGCAAACAGTGGCCGATCTCAAAGGCAAGCGCATCGCGGTCGCCAAAGGTTCGGCCGGACAGTACCTGTTATTGAAAGCGCTGGAAAAAAGCGGGCTGACACCGGACGACGTAACGCCGGCCTACCTGCAATACAGCGAAGCCCGTTCGGCATTCGAACGCGGCGACGTTGCGGCCTGGGTAGTACTTGATCCGCGCCTGGCCGATGTCGAAGCGGCCACCGGCGCCCGGGTGCTGATCAATGCCAGCAGTCTGCCGGCCAATTACGGCTTCTATATCTCCCCGCGCAAATTTGCACAGCGCTACCCGGCGGTATTGCGCGCCACCTTGCAGGAAGTCAACCAGACCGAGTTGCATGCCAGCCGGCACATCCCCGACACCGCCCGTTTTCTGGAACAGGATACCGGCGTCAAGCAGGCTGTCTGGCATCAGGTACTGGCGCGTCAGCCGTGGGGCGTGTTCTTTCCGTTGACGCCACAGGTGATTGCCGCACAGCAAGAAGTGGCCGATACCTTCTACCGTTACCACCTGTTACCAAAAACAATCCGGGTCACGGACGCCGTCATCGATATCAAATAAGCTGCTGCCAGCGGCGTTCCGGGGCATGGCTGATTTGCAATTTTGCAACGTATTGCAAAGCGGTCAACTTTTCCCGCGCTTATTGGCTTGCCAGCCACCAAAGCGTGGGGGCATCCGTTGTACAATGCGAGCGAAATCGCCGCGTGTGTCGTTTTATCAGGAATTCAGACCCGGTCCGGAGCACGTGGCGGCAGCCTAAGTACTTGATTTTAACAACGCACCGATTCCGGCTAACGGTGCCAGCTACGATGCAGTCATAGCTGAAAAAAACTCAGGTGGGAAACGATGATCATCGTTCCTGCCTTTTTTTTGCCGCTATTTTTCCGATATATAAAAATTTCACGGCTTTGTCACTGATTTATCACGCATTTATCATTGATTTACGAATGGTTTTGACGATACATACACGTATAATTTTTCGGCGGCAAAGCCACGAATGGCGCTACGCATCACCGGCACCATATCAAGATACCCGATGGGGGAGATGACATTCGATGTCGGGCACGATGGCAAACGAGGAAATAGTGTGACAACGGAGCAATGCACCTACGCCGGCAGCATCAGGTTTGCGCTGGCCGCCCATGCTGCATGGGCGCCCGGCATGACTGACGCAGCCGCCTGGCAAGCCTGGGATGGCGGCGAGCTGCCTGTCGTCGCTGTCGGTGCCGGTTCGGTGCCGGCGCTCGAAGCCATGCCCGCCCTGCTGCGCAGACGCGCCAGTGCGTCCGGCAAGATGGCGCTCGAAGTGGCTTACCAATGTCTCGCCGCACAAGGTACAACTCCCGCCCCCGAGACGCCGGTCGTTTTTGCTTCGCGGCACGGTGAATGCGCCCGTTCCGCCGAGTTGCTCGATCAGCTCGCCCATCACAACCCACTCTCGCCAACTGCGTTCAGTCTTTCCGTGCATAACGCGAGTGCAGGCCTGCTGTCGATTGCGCGCGGTGACCGCAGCAACAATCTGGCGCTGGCCGCCGGGGCCAGTTCCATCGAACATGCCGCTATCGAAGCCTGCGGTTTGCTGGCCGACGGTGCCGCGCAAGTGATTCTGGTGGCATTCGACAATCCGGTGCCGGCCTCTTTCGCAGCCTTTCAGGACAGTCACGAACAAGCACTGGCCTGGGCCTGGCTGATGCAGCCGGCGCAACCGCAAGCGCCGTCGATCTCGCTGTCGTGGGCCGCCGGCACGCATGCACTGGCAACTGATCCCGGCCATCTGCTGGACAATGCTCTGCTCACCGTATTGCGCTTTCAACTGGCCGCAACAGGTCGTACCGAACGCATCGCCGACGGCCGCTGCTGGCACTGGGAACATCATGCTCAATAAATACTGGCGCATCTGTGGCACCGGACTGAGCTTCGCCACCTTTGGCGCCGGCGGTCTGCTGCTGCGCATGTGCGTATTCCCGCTGCTCAACCTGTTCGTGCGCGATCCCGTGCGCCGCATCGATCTTGCGCGCCGCGTGATCCAACTGGCGTTTCGCGGTTTTGTGGAGTTGATGCGCCTGCTCGGCGTGTTGCGTTACGACATCAGCGGACTTGAGCGGCTCGACCGAAACGGCTTGCTGATTCTGGCCAATCACCCGACACTGATCGATACCGTCTTTCTGATGGCGTTTGTCAGACATGCCGATTGCATCGTCAAGGATGCCTTGTGGCACAACCCGTTCATGCGCGGACCAATCCGCGCCGCCGGTTATGTCAGCAATCACGGCGGCCCGGCCCTGATCGACGCCTGTATCAGGTCGATCAGCAACGGCGGCAACCTGATCATTTTTCCGGAAGGCACCCGCAGCACCCCCGGCATGCCGCTGCTGTTTCAGCGCGGCGCCGCCAACATTGCGGTACGCAGTCTGCACAACATTACCCCGGTCATCATTCATTGCCGGCCGCCGACCTTGGGAAAACATGAAAAGTGGTGGCACGTGCCGCCGACGATTGCCCATTTCCGGATCGAGATTCAGCCTGACATTGCCGTCGACAATATTGTGCGGCAAGCAGGCAATACCACACTGGCGGCGCGTCACCTGACCGCCTATTTGCAAGACTATTTCACGAAAGCGTATCAAGGCCATGCAGCAGCTTGAACAAGAAATCAAAGAACTCATCATTGAGGTTCTGCAACTGGAAGACATCACGCCGGCCGATATCGATGCCGCTGCGCCTTTGTTCGGCGACGGCCTCGGGCTGGACTCCATCGATGCCCTGGAACTCGGCGTCGCACTGCAAAAGCGTTACGGTATCAGCCTGTCGGCCAATTCCGAAGAAACCCGCCGGCATTTTGCATCGGTTCAATCACTGGCGACCATGATCGCCGCCCACCGCCCGCAATAAGGTTGAAGCATGAGTACTCTGAACAGCGCAATGAGCAAAGAACAGCTGTATGACTGGATGGTCGACATGCTGCATGACATGTTTGAAATCGACAAGGCGGACATCACTCCGCAAGCCAATCTGTATACCGATCTCGACATCGACAGCATCGACGCCGTCGACATCGTGGTCAAACTGAACCAGCTGACCGGCAAGCGCATCCAGCCCGATGTGTTCCGTTCGGTGCGCACCGTCAATGATGTGGTCGAGGTTCTCGCCGCCCTGCTGGCAGATGAAAAGGCCTGATCCGGCCACCGTCGTTACGGTTGCGATCACGCTGTTGTATCCGCTGGCGATCTGGCTCGGTCACGGGCGCATCGAGCCGCGCATGCTGGCCTTGTTGTTGCTGGTGATTGCCGGCGTGCGCTTGTTTACGCTGCGGCTGTCGCGCGGCAATCGCTGGTGGGGTGCTGCGGCACTGGCGCTGGCGGCGCTGGCCATCTGGCAAAACGCGCTGTTGCCGCTGAAACTGTACCCGGTGCTGGTGAGCGCCGGCATGCTGGCGCTGTTCGGCTACAGCCTGCTGCACCCGCCGACCATCATTGAACGCATGGCGCGCTTGCGCGAACCGGATCTGCCGCCGTTCGCGGTCATCTATACGCGGCGCGTGACGCAAGTGTGGTGTGTGTTTTTTGCGCTCAATGGCAGCATTGCGCTGATCACCGCCTTGTGGATGTCGGCCGCCGCCTGGTCGCTCTGGACCGGCGTGATTTCCTATCTGTTGATGGGTATTTTGTTTTGCGGCGAATATCTGGTGCGCCTGCATGTACGACGGAGACACCATGCCTGATGTCAATTTGCTCAATCAACCGTGGCTGACGCGCGCACCGCACAGCGTCGTCGGCTGGCGTGATGCCCGGCCCGTCGCCAATGCCGCGTTTCTGCACGAGCTTGCCGCCTGGCGGCAGGTCCTGAGCCGCCATCCGGGACAGCGCTTTGCCTTGTACAGTGACGACAGCGTGCAATTTGCGGCGATCCTGTTTGCCGCATGGATGGCCGGCAAAACCGTTTATCTGCCGGGCGATGCCCTGCCCGCTACTTGTCAGGCACTGCATGGGCTGGTCGATGGCTTTATCGGTCAGTTTGACGCGCGCTGGTCGCCACTGCCATTGCCGGTCGCTGACGAACTCCCGCCGCCGGCGATCGCGCTCAGTACCGGGTCGCCGCTCAGCCCCGATTTCCCGGGTCTGGTGGTATTCACTTCCGGCAGTACCGGCGAGGCCCAGGCGATTCCCAAGAAGCTGTCGCAAATGGCCAGCGAAGTGACCACGCTGGAAGCCTTGTTCGGTGCCCGCGCCGGCCAGGCCGACATCATTGCCACGGTCTCGCATCAACATATTTATGGTTTGCTGTTCAAGGTCTTGTGGCCGCTGACCGCAGGCCGCGCGGTCCATGTGCGCAGCGTGGTGTTCCCGCAAGAACTGGCACCGATGTTGAGCAGCCGCGATTGCCTGTTGATTTCCAGCCCGGCGCATCTGAAACGTTTTCCTGACAGCCCGTTTGTCGCCGATGCGCGCCGTTTGCGCGGTGTGTTTTCCTCCGGCGGCCCGTTGCCGGCGGATACCGCAATGGCCTGCGCCGGTTTGTTCGGGGAGTCTCCGATTGAAATTTACGGCAGCTCGGAAACCGGCGGCATCGCCTGGCGTCAGCGTACCAGCGTTACTGACGACAACTGGCAAACCATGCCGCACGTCCGCGTGCAGTTAACCGCCGATGACCAGCCGGAAGACGCCGATGGTGAAGACCAGCATCAAACCCTGGCGGTCAGTTCGCCGCATCTGCCCGATGCGCAATGGCTGCGACTGGCCGACCGCGCACAGTTGCTCGCGGATGGCCGCTTCGTGTTGCTCGGTCGCGCCGACCGCATCGTCAAACTGGAAGAAAAGCGCGTCTCGCTGGACGCCATCGAACGTCTGCTGCATGCCTCGCCGCTGGTCACCGAGGTCCGCACGCTGTTGCACGATGCCGGCGCCCGCCAGCACCGGCGGCAACGCATCGCTGCCTGCGTGGTGCTGAGTGACGCCGGCAAACAATTGCTGGCGAGCGCGGGCAAGCTGGCCGTGAATACGCAATTGCGCGCGCTGCTGGCCGGTGCGGTGGAAGCGATTGCACTGCCGCGCAGCTGGCGCTATGTCAATGCCTTGCCGCTCAATGCACAAGGCAAGATTACGCGCGCCGCCTTGCTGGCCTTGTTGGTCACGGAACCAGCGCCGCCTGCGCGTCCGCAGTGGCCGCAGGAACAACTGCACGAGCAAGATCAGCAACGCGTCGTGCTGACGCTGACGATTCCTGCCGATCTGCTGTACTTCGATGGCCACTTCCCCGGGGCCCCGATCTTGCCCGGCGTGGTGCAAACCGACTGGGCCATCCGTTACGGCCGCCGCTATTTCGATTTGCCGCCGCAGTTCATCGGCATGCAAGCACTCAAGTTCCAGCAAGTGATTCTGCCAGGGGCCTGCGTGACGCTGGAATTGCAGCATGACAGCCAGAAATCGGCGCTGAATTTCCGCATTCATTCCGAGGCCGGGGCGCACGCCAGCGGCCGCATCCTGTTCGGAGCCTGATCATGCGCACCTGTGTCGTCATCCCGGTTTACAACCACGCGCAAGTCATCGGCACGGTAACCGCCGCCGTCATGGCGCACGGCTTGCACTGCATTCTGGTCGACGATGGCAGCACTGCCGACTGCGCCCGGGTTCTGGATCAACTGGCAGCAGCCACACCGCAGCTTGTCACCCTGCTGCGCCATCCGCAAAATCGCGGCAAAGGCGCGGCGGTGATCAGCGGCATGCAGCATGCGGCCGCCACCGGCTACAGCCACGCATTGCAAATCGATGCCGACGGCCAGCACGATTGCGCCGACATTCCGCGTTTTGTACAACTGGCGCAGCAACACCCGCTGGCCGTCATCGCCGGTTGCCCGATCTATGACGACAGCGTGCCGGCCTTGCGTTTTTACGCCCGCTACCTGACCCACATCTGGGTCTGGATCAATACCTTGTCGCTGGAAATCAAGGATTCGATGTGCGGCTTCCGGCTCTATCCGCTGACGCCCGTCATGCGCCTGATCAGCACGCGCAAGATCGGTGCCCATATGGATTTCGATACCGAGATTCTGGTGCGTCTGTACTGGGCCGGCTCACGCGTCATCAATTTGCCGACGCGCGTCGGCTATCCGCTCGATGGCGTATCGCACTTCCGCGCGGTGCAAGACAACCTGCTGATCACGCGCATGCATGCCGTGCTGTTTGCCGGCATGCTGCTGCGCAGCCCGCGACTGCTGGCGCGCAACCTGCGCCGCCATTGGCCGCGCCGGCAACCATGAAAGCTACCGCCGTGAAGTCAGCCAAGCCATCCTCGCACTGGGCGCAGATCAATGAAGTCAGCTTCGTGAGCGGCATGCGCATTTTGTTTTTCCTGTACCGCTGCTGTGGCCGCTGGCCGTTCCGGCTGGCCCTGTATCCGGTATTGCTGTGGTTTGTCGCCAGCAACCGCCGCGCCCGCAATGCATCGGCACAGTATCTGCAACTGGCCCGGCAACGCAATCCACAGGTGCCCACCGGCCTGCCCGGCGTGCTGCGTCATTTCGCCAGCTTTGCCGAAAGCATTCTCGACAAGATGCTGTTGTGGGGCGGTCAGTTCAAGCTGGATCAGGTCACCGTCCACGGCCATCCGCCGCTGCTGGAAAACATTGCGCAAGGCCGCGGCGGGCTGCTGATCTGTACCCATCTCGGCAATCTCGAATTGTGCCGGGTGATGTCGGGCCGCTGTCCCGGGTTGAAAATGACAGTGCTGGTGCATACCAAACATGCGCAGGCGTTCAATCGCATGCTGGCGCATCTGAATCCGGGCAGTGAACTCAATTTGCTGCAAGTGACGGAAATGTCGCCGGCCACCGCCATCATGCTGGCGGAAAAAGTGGCGCAAGGTGAATTCGTGGTGATCGCCGGTGACCGCATCCCGGTATCACCGCATCCACGTGTGGCCTGGGCCGGTTTTCTGGGCCGGCCGGCGCCGTTTCCGGTGGGCCCGTTCATTCTGGCCAGCCTGTTGCAGTGCCCGGCGTTCCTGCTGTTTTCACGTCGCACGGCGAACGGCGCCGATCTGACCTTCGAGCCATTCCGCGACAGCATCGTGCTGCCGCGCAAAAACCGCGCACGCTTGCTCGATGAACTCGCCGCCGATTATGCCGCGCGGCTGGAACATCATTGCCTGCAAGCGCCGCTGCAATGGTTCAACTTTTACGATTTCTGGGCTTTGCCCGCTACGAATGACTTGCCTGCCAATGACTAAGCCTGCCACTGCAACCGACTCCGCAACACGCACGGTCCATTTCGACCGCCAGCGCCTGACGATTGAAGATATCGTCGCCATCGCCGACGGCTCGGCCCGCGCCCGCTTGTCGGCAGATCCGGCGTTCCGCGCCCAGATTCAGCGCGGCGCCGATTTTCTGGACCGGCTGTTGCGCGAAGACGGCACCATTTATGGCGTCACCACCGGCTATGGCGACTCGTGCACGGTGACGGTGCCGCCGGAACTGGTCGCGGAATTGCCGCATCATCTGTATACCTATCACGGCTGCGGCCTCGGCGAATTGTTCACGCCGGCGCAAACACGCGCCATTCTGGCCGCCCGGCTGGCCTCGCTGAGCAAGGGTTACTCCGGCGTCAGCGTCGCCCTGCTGCAACAAATCGCGGCCTTGCTGGAACATGACCTGTTGCCGCTGATTCCCTCGGAAGGTTCGGTCGGCGCCAGCGGCGACCTGACCCCGCTGTCTTATCTGGCCGCCGTGTTGTGCGGTGAACGTGAAGTCTGGCGCGATGGCGAACGGGTAACGGCCGCCTCCGCGCTGGCCGCTGCCGGCCTGACACCGTTGCGCCTGCGGCCCAAGGAAGGACTGGCGATCATGAATGGCACTGCCGTCATGACCGCGCTGGCCTGCCTCGCCTACAGCCGCGCCGACTATCTGAGCCGCATCGCCACCCGCATCACGGCCATGGCCAGCTTTGCGCTGGATGGCAACGCCCATCATTTCGACGCCACGCTGTTTGCCGTCAAGCCGCATCCGGGCCAGCAGCAAATCGCCGCCTGGCTGCAAACCGATCTCAATTGCGATCAGCCGCTGCGCAATGAAAAGCGTCTGCAAGACCGTTACTCGATCCGCTGCGCGCCGCATGTCATCGGCGTACTGGCCGACGCCCTGCCGTGGCTGCGCAGTTCGATTGAAAATGAATTGAACAGCGCCAACGACAATCCCATCATCGATGCCGACAATGAGCGCGTGTTGCACGGCGGCCATTTCTACGGCGGCCATATTGCGTTCGCCATGGACAGCATGAAAAACGCGGTGGCCAATATCGCCGATCTGCTCGACCGTCAGATGGCTTTGCTGGTCGACAGCCGTTACAACAATGGCTTGCCGCCCAACCTGTCCGGTGCCAGCGGTCCGCGCGCCAGCATCAATCACGGGCTCAAAGCCTTGCAGATCAGCGTCTCGGCATGGACCGCCGAAGCCCTGAAACTGACCATGCCGGCCTCGGTGTTTTCGCGGTCCACCGAATGCCACAACCAGGACAAGGTCAGCATGGGCACGATTGCCGCGCGCGACTGTCTGCGTATATTGGAGTTGACGGAACAAGTGGTGGCGGCATTGCTGATCACCGTGCGCCAGGGTGTGGCCTTGCGCGCCGCGATGCAGCCGGCAGGTACCCTGGCGCAATTGCCGCAAGGCCGGCTGGCAGCGATGCAAGAAGCACTGAGCGCGCACATCCCGGCGATTGTCGAAGACCGCATGCTGGAACCGGAACTGCGCCAGTTGCTTACCAGCATTCGCACTCAAGTCTGGAGTCTGTATGAATGAACCCCTGCCGCCAACACCGGTGGCGCCGCTGTCGCTGAAGTCATCGCCGTGGAGTGCCGAAATCGCATTGCAGATCCAGTTTTACGATCTCGATCCGATGGAAATCGTGTGGCACGGACGTTATGTGGAGTATCTGGAAAACGCGCGTTGCGCGCTGTTCGACCAGATCGGCTACAACTATCCGGCGATGAAGCAGTCCGGCTATGCATGGCCGATCATCGACCTGCATTTGCGCTATGCCCATCCGGCCACGTTCGGTCAGCGCATCAAGGTGCGCGCTGCCATCGTCGAATGGGAAAACCGCCTCAAGATCGACTATCTGATCAGCGACTGCACCAGCGGTCAGCGCCTGACCCGCGCCAGCACCACGCAAGTCGCCGTCGATGCCGCCACCCATGAGATGTGTTTCGTCTCGCCGCCGATACTGCTGCAAAAGCTCGGCTTGCCGGCCACATCATGAACCGAGGTAACTCCATGCCACGCATTCTTTCCGCACTGGCGCTGAGCACCCCCCTGCTCCTCGCACTCAATCCGGCGGCACAAGCCGCAGCACCGGTGGCCGAGATCCAGGCCGCACTGAACAAACCCAAACTGATGTGCGGCCGCTTCGACCAGACCAAGCAACTGAGCGGCATCAAAAAGCCCTTGCTGTCGAACGGCCGCTTTTGTGTGGTGGCCGGCAAGGGCGTCTTGTGGCGCACGCTGCAACCGTTCCCCAACACCTTGCGCCTGACCCGCGATGAAATCGTGCAAATGCAGGGCGACCGCGTTGCCATGCGGCTCGATGCCAAACAGGAACCGGTGGTGAAGATGATCAACAGCGTCATGTTTTCGCTGCTGTCGGGCGACCTCAGCCAGCTCGACAATCTGTTCGAACTCGACGGCAGTATCAAGAACGGCAACTGGCAGGTCGCGCTCAAGGCCCGACAGCCGGCGCTGGCCAAGGCCATCGGCAATATCGCACTGGAAGGCGGCGCTTACGTCAGGAAAGTGACGATGCAAGAAGCCGGCGGCGACCATACCGAGATCGTGTTTTCTGCCATCCAGACCGGCCCATCCGCCATGACGGCCGAAGAAGGAGCCTTGTTTGACTAGTGTGTTCCATTCCGGAAACGGCAAGCGACTGGCGCTGCTGTGGCTGCTGATCGTCAGCTTGCTGGTCGGTCACAACGTCTGGCTGTGGCTCGGCAAACGCATCAGCCCCGGCACCGACATTCTGGCCTTGCTGCCAGCGTCGCAACGCGACCCGGTCTTGAATCAAGCCTTCAGCCACATGGTCGATTCCGCGCAACAGCGCGTGGTGGTGCTGGTGGGTGGTGCCAGCTGGCCTGAGGCGGTACGCGCGGCCGATGCCTATCAGGCGGTGATCGGACAACACCCGCAATTGCTGCACACCACTGCCGAAATGTCGGATCAATTGCAACGCGACTGGCTGGCCGCATTCGACCAGAGCCGGCTGTTGCTGCTGACACCGGAGCAACAGGCGAGCTTGCAATCGGCACCGCCGCAACACTGGACCGATGCCGCACTGAGCGGTTTGTATGGTGCGTTTTCCGGCCCCAAACTGGGCGCCTGGCAAGATGATCCGTTCGCACTGTTCAGCGGCTGGGTGCAAACCCGCGCCCAGGAAACACCGGTGCGGCCGCGCGACGGCAAGCTGTATGTCGAAGGCAATGGCCGCTCTTACGTGATGGTGTTGATGACGCTGCTACAACCGGCGTTTGCCATCAGCACCCAGAAGTCGGCGTTGCCGGTACTGGACGCGGCGACTGCGGCTGCGCAGCAGCAGGTACCGACAGCCAACATCATTACCGCCGGCGTGGTGCTGCATGCGGCTGCCGCCGGCAATCAGGCCGCCGGCGAAATGGCCACCATCGGCATCGGTTCGCTGGCCGGAATTTTGCTGTTGATGTGGCTCAGTTTCCGCTCGCTCAAACCGATTGCCCTGATCGCCACCTCCATTGCAGTTGGCTGTCTTGGCGCGCTGTCGGTGTGCTGGTTGCTGTTCGGTCAGATTCATTTGCTGACGCTGGTATTCGGCGCCAGCCTGATCGGCATCGCGCAGGATTACGGGATTTATTTCCTGTGCGCGCGGCTCGGCTCGCCACCGGCGCTGGATTCGCAACAATTGCTGCGCCGCCTGTTGCCGGGGCTGGCGCTGATGTTGCTGGCGGCCATCATCGGCTACATGGGACTGGCACTGACGCCGTTTCCCGGATTGCAGCAAATGGCAGTGTTTTCCGGCCTCGGCCTGTTGTTCGCGTGGCTGACCGTGATTTGCTGGTTCCCGCTGCTGGTCCGCGCTTCCTCTTTCCATACCACCGCCATCGCTGACCGTTACAGCCTGAGCCTGCGCCATTGGCCCCTGTTCGGCAAAAACCGTTTCAGTCTGGCGCTGCTGGTGCTGTTCAGCATCGGCGCCGCCGCCGGCCTGAGCCGGCTGCAAGTGAGCGACGACATCCGTTCCTTGCAGACGCCGCAAAAGAAACTGGTCGACGATCAGATGCAGTTGAGCAAATTGCTGGATGCGCCGACACCGGTGCAGTTCTATCTGGTGCGCGGCGATTCCGCCGAAATCGTCCTGCAACGCGAAGAAGCATTGAAAGCACGTCTGCTACCGCTGGTCGCACGCGGCGTCATCAGCGGCTATCAGGCAGTGTCGAATTGGGTGCCGTCGCTGCAGGCGCAGCAAGCCAACCGGCAATTGGCGGAACGCACGCTGCTGGCCGATAACGGTCCGCTGGCCAGCGTCGCCCGCAGCATCGGCGAAGATGCGCAATGGATTGCCGGCATTCAGCAGCGCCTGCGCGACAAGACCGTGCCACTGCTACCGGAGATATTCCTGCAAGCGCCGGCCGGCGAACCCTGGCGTCATCTCTGGCTGGGCAAGAGCGGCCAGCAATATGCCAGCATCGTGGCCTTGCGCGGTGTGAACGATTACCGCCAGTTATCGACACTGGCTGCCGTGGCAGCACCGCAAGACGGCGTGCAGTGGGTCGACAAAGTGGGTGACATTTCCTCGGTGCTGCAACATTACCGGGAATACATGAGCTGGGTCATCCTTGGCGCCTATGCCGCGATCTGGCTGTTGCTGACGCTGCGCTATGGCCGCAGCGCCTGGCGCATCGTGGCGCCGCCGGCAGTTGCCACCATCATCGTGTTGAGCTTGCTGGGCCTGTTCAACCTGCCGCTGCAACTGTTCCATGTCCTGGCTTGCATGCTGATCCTGGGGCTCGGCGTGGATTACGGCATTTTCCTGCAAGAACCATCGCAACGGCATCGCCGCTTTGCGTGGCTGACGGTTGGCTTGTCGGCATTGAGCGCATTGCTGTCATTCGGCCTGCTGGCACTGAGCGGCAGTCCGCCGTTGCATGCCTTCGGCCTGACCATGCTGATCGGCATGGCCACCATCTGGGTGATCGCGCCCTGTTTCAGCACCACCGAAAGCACTTATGAGCAAGCATGAACATTGTGATGTCCTGATCATCGGCGCCGGCCCCTCCGGCGCTGTGGCCGCTGCCCTGCTGCGCCAGCAGGGACGGCATGTGATCGTGGTCGAACGCGAACAGTTTCCGCGTTTCAGCATCGGCGAAAGTCTGCTGCCGCAAAGCATGGTCTTTCTGGAACAGGCCGGCATGCTGCAAGCGGTAGTCGAAGCCGGCTTTCAATTCAAGAACGGCGCCGCCTTCGTCCATGGCGAGCGTTACACCGCGTTCGATTTCCGCGACAAGCATTCGGCCGGCTGGGGTACCACCTATCAGGTGCCGCGCGCCGATTTCGATCACATTCTGGCGCGTGAAGCCGAGCGTCAGGGAGCCGACGTGCGCTACCGTGAAACCGTCAGCGCAATCACCCCGGATGCGCTGCAACCGAGCGCCATGGTGACCCGTGCCGATGGCAGCGCATATCGCATCACGGCACGCTTCCTGCTCGACGCCAGCGGTTTCGGCCGGGTCTTGCCGCGCCTGCTGGATCTGGAAATACCCTCCGGCTTTCCGCTGCGCGGCGCCATCTTCACTCACATTGCCGACGGTATCGGCAATCCCGATTTTGATCGCAATAAAATCCGCATCACGGTCCATCCGCAGCATTGCGATGTCTGGTATTGGCTGATCCCGTTTGCCGGCGGCCGCTGCTCGCTCGGCGTGGTGGCCAGCGAAGCCTTTCTGGCCGCGTATCAGGGCAGCGAAACCGAGCGCCTGCAAGCGCTGGCAGCGGAAGATCCCAGCTTGCAGCAATTGCTGCAACACGCTGCATGGGACACTCCGGCGCGCAAGATTTCCGGTTATGCCGCCAACGTCAAATCGCTGTGGGGTCCTGGTTACGCCTTGCTCGGCAATGCCGGTGAATTCCTCGACCCGGTCTTTTCCTCGGGCGTGACGATTGCGATGAAATCGGCGGTGCTGGCTGCGGCCGCACTTGAGCGCCAATTTGCCGGCGCGACGGTCGACTGGCAGCAGGATTACGCGGTGCCGCTCAAGCGCGGGGTCGATACCTTCCGCACCTTTGTCGAATCCTGGTACGCCGGCGGTTTCCAGAAAGTGATTTTCCATGATCATCAGGAACCGCAAATCCGTCGCATGATTGCCGCGATTCTGGCCGGCTATGCGTGGGACGACAGCAATCCGTATGTCAGCGAAAGCAAACGCCGCCTGACGGCACTGGAGGCAATATGCGCCTGACCTCGTTACGCCATCGCGGCTGGCTGCCGGCATGCGCATTGGCACTGACGCTGACGCTGGCGGCATGCTCCAGTCTGCCACCGGCACCCGTCCAGCCTCAGGCCCGGCTGGGCTTGCGGCTGTCGCCGGCATCGCTCGGTGAAACGCTGAGCCTGCAACAACATCTCAAGGTCGAACGCGAAGGCCGCACCGACGATCTCGATACCGCGCTCGAAATCGATGACAAGGAATTGAATCTGGTCGGCCTGGCCGTCGGCCAGCGCGTCATGACCCTGCATTACGACGGCAAGGAACTGACTACGTGGCGCCACTTCATGCTGCCGGCGCAGGTGCGCGGCGAAGACGTGCTGGAAGACATCCAGCTCACGCTGTGGCCGGTGGCGGCAATTCGCGCCGCGCTGCCGGCCGGCTGGACGCTGCAGCAAAAAGACGGCAATCGCACGCTGCTGTTGCATAATGAACCCATCATGCAAATCGACTATCCCGACCACAAGACCTGGGGCGGCACGGTAATCTTGACCAATCTGCGCTACCACTATCGTCTGACCATTCAATCTGCCGCTGCGCCATGAGCATTTATCTGAACGCACTCGGCCTGGTGTGTCCGCTGGGCCATGATCACGCCGCGATCAGCCGCCGCCTGTATGCCGGCGACAGCGGCGTGCGAGCCAGCGACCGCCACCTTGCGGGCCAGATGCTGGCGCTCGGCAGCATCACGCTGGCCGAATCCGGCTTGCCATCGGTCATGCATCTGCCGTTGCGCGATCAAAGCCGCAACAACCGGCTGGCGCTGGCCGCGCTGGAACGCATCCGGCCCGAGACCGACGCCGCCATTGCCCGCTTCGGCGCGCATCGGGTCGGCATCATTATCGGCACCAGCACCTCCGGCATCGCCGAAGGCGAAGCAGCGTTCGCCCATGCCGCGCAGCACGGCAGCTTTCCGGCGCACTTTCATTACGGCCAGCAAGAACTCGGCTCGGTGGCTGCGGCGCTGGCCCAGACGCTCGGCGTCAGCGGCCCGGCCTATGTCCACTCCAGCGCCTGTGCTTCCAGCGCCAAAGCCATGGCCAGTGCTGCCCGCCTGCTCAATATGGGCTTGTGCGACGCGGTCATCAGCGGCGGTGTCGATTCTTTGTGCGGCTTCACCATCGCCGGCTTCAGTGCACTGGAATCCGTCAGCGCCAGCCGCTGCAATCCGCTCAGCGCCAATCGCAACGGTATCAATATCGGCGAAGGTGCAGCGCTGTTTCTGATGAGCAGGCAAGAAGCCACCGTCAGCCTGCGCGGCTGGGGCGAGTCGTCCGATGCCCATCATATTTCCGCGCCGGATCCGAGCGGCACCGGTGCCCGGCTGGCGATTGAAAAAGCGCTGGCGCGCGCACAAATCAAGTCCGGCGAGATCGACTACATCAATCTGCACGGCACCGCGACACTGCAAAACGACGCCATGGAATCACAACTGATTGCCGCCCTGTTCGGCCATACGGTGGCCGTCAGCTCCACCAAACCGCTGACCGGCCATGCACTCGGTGCGGCCAGCGCGGTTGAAGCCGGTTTGTGCTGGCTGGCGATGCAGGACGACCAGGGCAACCTGCCGCCGCATCTGTGGGATGGCGTCGCCGACCCGGCGCTGCCGCCATTGCAACTGGTTGCGCCCGGCCAGCGACTGGGGCGGCCATTGCGGCTGGCGCTCAGCAATTCATTTGCCTTTGGCGGCAGCAATGCTGCGCTGGTATTCGGCCGGAGTTGAGATGACGTTGTTCAATCCTGCCGCCGCAATTCCGGCAACCGACCCCGACCGTTTCCCGCCCTTGCACACACTGGTGCCGCACGCCGCCACCATGTTGTTGCTCAAGCGCATGGTGGCGGTCGACGAAGACTGCTTGTGGGCCGAGACCGAGATCACGCCGGCCAGCCTGTTTCATGACGGCAGCGGCGTCGGCAGCTGGATCGGCATCGAATACATGGCGCAAACCATCGCCGCCTATGCCGGGTATCATGCGCAGCAGCGCGGCGATACTCCCGGGATCGGTTTTTTGCTCGGCACCCGGCGCTATGCATGCCGGACCGCGCAATTTGCGACTGGCAGCACACTGATCATCAAAGCACAAAAATTGCTGCACACAGACAACGGTTTGGGATCCTTTGCCTGTACGATACAAGACAAACAGACGCGTGAAACGCTGGCAGAAGCTACGGTAACTGTATTCCAGCCGGACAACGCGCCAGAATTTACCAGGGGAAAACACACATGAGCAAGCATGACGGTAAAACCATTCTGGTGACCGGTTCCAGCCGCGGCATCGGCAAGGCCATTGCGTTGCGCCTGGCGCGCGACGGCTTCGACATCGTGCTGCATTGCCACAGCCGGCGCGCCGCTGCCGACGACGTCGCGCAACAGGTACGCGAACTCGGTCGCGCCGCACGCGTGCTGCAATTCGATATCGCCGACCGCCAGCAGTGCGCCACCATCTTGCTGCAAGACATCGAGCAGCATGCCTGCTATTACGGCGTCGTGTGCAATGCCGGCATCGCCCGCGACAATGCCTTTCCGGCGCTGACCGGCGAAGACTGGGACAGCGTGCTGAAAACCAATCTGGATGGTTTCTACAATGTCTTGCAACCGCTCACCATGCCCATGGTGCGCCGCCGCCAGCCGGGTCGTATCGTGACGCTGGCATCGGTCTCGGGACTGGTCGGCAATCGCGGCCAGGTCAACTACAGCGCCGCCAAGGCCGGCATCATCGGCGCCACCAAGGCGCTGGCGCTGGAACTGGCCAAGCGCGACATCACCGTCAACTGCGTTGCCCCGGGCCTGATCGATACCGACATGGCGCACGATGCGCCGCTCGACGAGATCGTCAAGCTGATTCCGGCGCGCCGTGTCGGCAAGCCTGAGGAAGTGGCCGCTGCCGTCAGCTTTCTGATGGCCGATGATGCGGCCTATATCACGCGCCAGGTGATCTCGGTAAACGGAGGCCTGGCATGAACACCGCAGGCAACCACAACCGCCGCGTGGCGGTCACCGGCATGGCCGGCATCAGCCCGATCGGCAACGACTGGCACAGCGTGCAGCAGGCGCTGCGCAGTTTGCGCAATGCCGTGGTGCAGATGCCGGAGTGGGCCGAATATGACGGCTTGCATACCCGCCTCGGTGCGCCCGCCGCCGCCTTCGAACTGAGCGACCGTTACAACCGTAAAACCACCCGCAGCATGGGCCGGGTCGCGCTGCTGGCAACCCGCGCCAGCGAACTGGCGCTGGCAGATGCCGGCTTGCTGGATGATCCGCTGCTGGCCAGCGGCAAGGTCGGCATCGCCTACGGCTCATCGGCCGGCACGCCGAATGCCATCGCCGATTTCAGCATGATGTTTGCGGAAAAAAGTACCCGCAACATCAATGCCAATACCTATCTCAAAATGATGGCGCATACGGCGCCGGTCAACATGGGCGTGTTCTTCGGCGTCACCGGCCGCATCATCACCACCTCCAGTGCCTGCACTTCCGGCAGTCAAGGCATCGGCTATGCCTACGAAACCATCCGCAGCGGCCGCCAGCAAGTCATGATTGCCGGCGGTTCGGAAGAACTGTGCGCGACCGAAGCTGCGGTGTTCGATACCTTGTATGCCACCAGCGTTCGTAACGATACGCCCGACACCACACCGCGCCCGTTCGACAGCGAACGCGACGGCCTGGTATTGGGCGAAGGCGCCGGCAGCCTGATTCTGGAAGACATGGAACATGCGCTGGCGCGCGGCGCCACGATCCACGCTGAAGTGGTCGGCTTCGGCACCAACAGCGACGGTCGTCACGTCACCAATCCGAATGCCGACACCATGCGCATCGCCATGGAACTGGCGCTGGCCGATGCCGGCCTGCCGGCCAGCGCCATGGGTTACATCAATGCCCACGGCACCGGCACCCGGCAAGGCGACATCGCCGAAACCAACGCCACCGCGCAAGTATTCGGCAACCGCACCCCGATCAGTTCGCTCAAGAGTTACATGGGCCACACGCTCGGCGCCTGCGGTGCGCTGGAAGCCTGGATGAGCATCGAGATGATGCGCACCGGCTGGTTTGCGCCGACAATCAATCTGCAACAGGTCGATCCGCTGTGCGGCGAACTCGATTACCTGACCGGCGACGGTCGCGCGCTCGAATGCGACTATGTGATGTCGAACAATTTCGCTTTCGGCGGCATCAATACTTCGCTGATATTCAAGCGGCTGACTTGAGCAGCGGCTGATTCAGCGCCATGTCCACCCCGGCCAGCCAACCAGCAGTCGCCATGTCGTCCGGCGCAGCGACACTCTGGCTGGCCGATGTGCGCGACAGTCTGGCGACGAACGTGAGCAATTACGCCGATTGCCTGGCATTCCTGACACCCGATGAACGACGGCGGTACGCCGGCTTCATCCGGGCGCAGCGACAACTTGAATTTCTGGCGTCGCGACTGTTGCTGCGTCTGGCAATTTCCCGGCATTTGCAGATCGCAACCGCTGCAATTGAAGTCAGTGTCGAAGCCGATGCCGCTCCGCACCTGAGGGTGAACGGCAGCACCACAGACGTGCCATTTTTCAGTTTGTCGCACAGCAACGGCATCGTCGCTTGCGCCGTCAGTCAAACCCAGGCGCTGGGTCTCGACATCGAAACACACAATCCGCGACATGATCCGCTGGCCATCAGCCGCGCCACATTTTCACCGGCAGAACATGCCTGGCTTCTGGCGCAGAATGAAGCGGACCGCACGGCTGCGTTTTATCAGCTGTGGAACAGCAAGGAAGCGCTATACAAGCTGCAATGCATACTGCAACGACAGCCATCCGCACTCCCCGAAATGACCGGCCCTGACGGCAAGCTGCTGACTGCGGGACCACCCTGCTTTGTTTTCCCTCGCCCCCGCCCCGATATATTTGTGGCGATTTGCAGCATGCAGGCACTGTCTTGCGTGACTTGCCTCCCCCTCTTTTCCTTCCGCTCCGACCGCGACGGCAACGACATCGGGCGCTTCTTTTCCTGACGCGGTCAGGGCGCCGGCAGTGGCGTAATCGCGGCATCTGACAAAGACAAAGCCGCTGCCGTCGTCCAGCTTCGCACGCTGGTCCCGGGCATTGCCCGGCGCCAAACAATCAAATCGCTTGCCGATAAAAAAGCCTGCCGACTTCGCATTTTTACGATATCCAGACAACGCACATTCCCTTAAAGTGAGCCGCCGGTGTTGATAAAAAATCAACAAACTTCAATGACAACCATCAGGTTGCCCGCATCTACATCAAGAAAAGGAATGAGCGGAAATGCGCAATACCACTATTTCTATCGCGCTTGGAATGTTGTTCTTGCTTGCCGGGTGCGCCACCACAGAACAGTCGCGCCCCCTGGCGATTGCAGAAACGACCGCCAGCGCGACACCCTATCAGGGGATACGCACGCCAATCGCCATCGGCAAGTTCGACAACCGCTCCAGCTACATGCGCGGCTTGTTCAGCGACGGCGTTGATCGTCTCGGCGGACAGGCCAAAACCATCCTGATTACGCATTTACAGAAAACCGGCAGATTCGATGTACTGGACCGCGACAACATGGCTGAAATCGGTCAGGAAGCAAAACTCGGCCGGCAAACCCAAAACCTCAACGGCGCGGCTTATGTCGTCACCGGCGACGTCACCGGGTTCGGCCGCAAAGAGGTCGGAGACCGGCAGTTGTTCGGCATTCTGGGCCGCGGCAAATCGCAGATCGCGTATGCCAGGGTCAGTCTGAACATCGTCGATGTCGGTACTGCGCAGGTCGTCCATTCGGCACAGGGGGCCGGTGAGTACAGCCTCGCCAGCCGCGAAATAGCCGGCTTCGGCAGCACCGCCAGCTATGACGCCACGCTCAACGGCAAAGTGCTTGATCTCGCCATCCGCGAAGCCATCAACAAGCTCGTCGGCGATATTGATTCCGGCGCATGGCGCCCCCGCCGGCAGTAAACCAACAGGAGTTCATTCATGAAAAACGCGCTCACAAAGCGTTCGTCACTGATGCTGTCCATCGCATTGGTAATGCTGGCCGGCTGCGCCACACAAAAAACCATCTACCACTGGGGCGACTATCAACAGCAGGTGTATCAGCACTTTAAAACCGAAGGCAACAGTAGCGAAGAACAGATCGCCGCTCTGGAGCAAGGCATCGTGAAAGCCCGCGCCAATGGCGGTGCCATGCCACCCGGCTACCACGCCCACCTTGGCATGTTGTATGCCAGGATCGGCAAGCACGATCAGGTGGTTCAATCATTTGAAACTGAAAAGACACTGTTTCCGGAATCATCCGGCTACATCGATTTTCTGCTGAACAAATACCGGAAATAAGGAGCCGCAAAATGCCGTTTGAAAAATCATGGACCGTCGCTGCCATCTTACTGCTGACGGTGCTGGCAAGCGGTTGTGCCATCGCACCCCGGCCTTACGATTACGCTGCGTTCCGGGACGCCGATCCGCGCACCTTGCTGATCCTGCCGCCGCTCAACAGTTCGCCGGAGGTGGAGGCAACTTACGGCATGCTGTCGCAGATGAGCCATCCGCTGGCGGAGTCCGGCTACTATGTCTTACCGGTGGCGCTGGTGGACGAAACCTTCAAACAAAATGGCCTGCACACCGCCCATGACATCCATCACGTTGAGCCTCGCAAATTACGCGAGATTTTCGGTGCCGACGCTGCCTTGTATGTCGACGTCAAGGATTACGGTTCCCGCTATATGGTGGTCAGCAGCGCAACGATAGTGACTGCCGAAGCCCGGCTGGTCGATCTCAACAACGGCAAAACGCTGTGGCACGGCGCGGCCTCCGCTTCCAGCGAAGAAGGCCAGAACAATTCGGGCGGTCTTGTCGGCATGCTGGTAAGCGCAGTGATCAATCAAATCATCAACAGCGCCACCGACGCCAGCTACAGAATCGCCGGACTCACGAGTCAGCGCCTGTTGATGGCGCGCCCGCCGAACGGCATGCTGTATGGCCCGCGCTCCCCCCGCTACGGCAAAGACTGAGACGCATCCGTATCTGGCGGCAATCGGTCTGCACTATCAAATAGTTCGATGGCAAAGAATACTGATTGCCGGCCGGGGTTACAATTCGTGTCGCTTCAGAAAACTAAAACTACGCAAAACTCTGTCCTGATACCCACTATGCCAATCCCGAAAGTACTCTCTTGCAGCGCCATTCTTGCCACCGCAGTTCTGACTTCAGCTTGCATGACCACCGTTAAAATGCCAGCCAATGCGGTCAACCCGCCCCCGCTTGAAGCTTTTTCGGCATTCAACACGTTTGAATTGAAGCCGGTCAACATGCAGGACGGATGCTCCAAGCAGAGCGGCGCCGACAGTGCGTTTCAGGGTGTGCAAGGACGGCTCGGCAAGATACTGACGCCGGTGCTCACGGAGTGGAACCAGCGCAAGAAACCGGAGACGGCTACGCGCCGGCTGATCATCGAACCATTCTGTACCGATGCCAAGATGATCGGTACCGCCAAGCGCATTTTTACCGGACCGTTGTCCGGCAGCTCGGCGGTGGTGATGCGCGTGCGCTATACCGATGCAGCGTCCGGCAGAGTGGTAGCCGAACCTGAGTTCTACCAGCGCGCCTTCGCCATGGGCGGCGCCTATTCATTCGGCGGCACGGACCGCAACATGCTCACGCGCATGACGACCCTGATTACCGAATACACCCAGAACAATTACCGGATCGCCGTCGGCGGTCCTACCGGCGTCGAGGATGAAGCGCCGGCCGGAACCGCGACCACCGCGCAAAAATAAGCGCCGGCAAGTCATGACAAAGCGGCGGGGACCCGCCGCCTTTTTCTTCTCCCAAAGCTGCAAAAAAACCGACCTTCATGGTCCGAGGCACGCCCAAAGATTCTTTTTTGAGATTTTTTATGTTCGTAGGCGCGGGCAATAG
>NZ_LFLS01000037.1 GCF_001189915.1 Herbaspirillum autotrophicum | reverse complement strand
TTGGAGTAGAGCCACAAACCGCAGGCGAACAGGGTGCCGAGAAAACCGGTGAAAATCAGTGACAACACCACGCCCACCAGCGGCGATACCACCAGGCCGCGCATGCCGGTCAGATGCTGGCCGTTCCAGACAATGGTCTCGGCCCCGAAGAAGGCGCACAGACCCATCAGGATGGACAGCGGCACCATCGAAAAGCCTGAGGCGATTGCCAGGATTTTGTAGATGGTGCCAAACGAGAAACGCTTGATTTCCAGTACTTCAAACATGGCGATAGCTCCAGTCGGTGTCGAATGCAATTGTTGCTGTTTTCTCTGAGAGACTTATTTCGCGACCCAGCTGTCCTTTAAGGTGACAGCGCGGTTGAACACCGGTTTGTCGCTGGCGGCATCGATGTGATCAACTACAAAGTAGCCGTGTCGCTCAAACTGGTAAATTTCGCCCGGCTTGGCCGCGTTGAGCGTTGGTTCCAGGCAGGCTTCAATGACTTCTCTGGAGTTCGGATTGAGCGCCAGTTTGAAATCCTTGCCGCCGGCATCCGGATGCGCATCCGTGAACAGGCGGTCATACAGGCGCACTTCAGTGTGCAGCGCATGGTCGGCGCTGACCCAGTGCAGGTTGCCCTTGACCTTGTAATTGGCGCTGCCCGGCGTACCGCTCTTGCTGTCTTCAAAGTAATTGCAATGCACGGCGATGACGTTACCGTTCGCATCCTTGTCGCAGCCGGTACATTCCACCACATAACCGTAGCGCAGGCGCACCTTGTTGCCCGGGAACAGACGGAAGTAACCCTTGGTCGGGACTTCCATGAAGTCTTCCTGTTCGATCCACAGATTCTTGCTGATCGGGAAACGGCGGTGTTCGCTGTCGTGCAGCGGATGGGCCGGCGGATATACCGGTGCGCTGCACTCGACGCTGTGGTTTTCCGGGAAATTGTCGATGATCAGTTTCAGCGGTCGCAGCACGGCGACGGCGCGCGGTGCCTTGGGATCAAGATCGTCCCGCAGTGCGCCTTCGAGGATGCTGTAATCGATCCAGCTGTTGTTCTTGGAGGCACCGGTGCGGTCGCACATCAGGCGAATCGCTTCCGGCGTATAGCCGCGCCGGCGCAGACCGACGATGGTCGGCATGCGCGGGTCATCCCAGCCGTCGACGATCTTTTCATCCACCAGTTGCTTGAGCTTGCGCTTGCTGGTGATGATGTAGGTCAGATTCAGGCGGGCGAATTCATACTGATGCGGCAGCGGCTTCTTGAACAGACCTTCGTCCGACAAGCGTGCCAGTACCCAGTCGTAGAACGGACGCTGATCTTCGAATTCGAGCGTGCAGATCGAGTGGCTGATGTTTTCCAGGGCATCTTCAATCGGATGCGCGAACGCGTACATCGGATAGACACACCACTTGTCGCCGGTGTTGTGATGGGTGGCGTGACGAATGCGGTAAATGGCCGGATCGCGCAGATTCATGTTGGGGCTGGCCATGTCGATTTTGGCGCGCAGGATCAGGCTGCCATCGGCATGCTTGCCATCGCGCATCTCTTCAAACAGGCGCAGCGATTCTTCGGCGGTACGGTTGCGCCATGGCGAGTCGGTGCCCGGTTCGGTCAGGGTGCCGCGGGTAGCGCGCATTTCATCGGCGCTTTGTTCATCGACATAGGCGAGGCCGGAACGGATCAGCGCCTGGGCGCCGGCGTACATGGTGTCGAAGTAATTGCTGGCGTAGTACAGATGCGGCTTGCCGTCTTGTTGCCAGTCGAAGCCGAGCCATTTGACCGAGTCAATGATGGTGTCGACGAATTCCTGATCTTCCTTTTCAGGATTGGTGTCGTCGAAGCGCAAATGGCAGCGGCCGCCGTAGTCACGCGCCAGACCGAAGTTGAGGCAGATCGCTTTGGCGTGGCCGATATGCAGATAGCCATTCGGTTCCGGCGGGAAACGCGTCACCATCGGCGGCAGTGCCTGTCCCTGGCTGTCTGTGCGACCGGCATAAGTACCGGCGGCCAGATCGGCCTCGATGATGCCGCGCAGGAAGTTGGTGGAAGGGGCGGGGACGTGACCGTTTTTCAGTTCGTTGCTCATGGATGCTTGGAAATATTGCCTGGATGTATGGGTTGTCGGACATTTTACCGCAGCCGGTCGGGTTTTAACGGCGATTCCCCGGGACGAGGGAAATAATTGATTACACCTGAAACGGATCGGAATTACCTGCTTCTTTTCTATGCGCGCAAGCTGCATCCATTATTCAAGTCCAAGGAGGTCATCATGAAAAAGCTGGTCAAACTGATTTTGATAGGTGTCGTACTGAGCACGACATTGTCTGCCTGCATCGTAGTCCCCGCAGGTCCCGGCTATTACCGGCCTTATCACGGCCCGTACTATGGTCACTGACCGGATCGTGAAATTCCGGGCAGCCAACAGTGAGGTATGTTTCAACGACAACAGGAGTGGCAAATGAAAATGATAAAAAAACTGGCGTTACTGAGCCTGATGGTGCCGGCATTGACGATTTTTTCCGCCCATGCGGATGAACCCGGCCGTCATCCCTATTATGCGCATGCCGACGCTGACTTGCATCTGGCGCGCTGGCTGATTGATCATCGTCCCGGTGACAACTGGCAAATGGGCCGCAATGAGCAACTGGCACTGGCTGAAATCGATCAGGCCGCGCGCGCGGTCACGCAACTGGGCGTGGATGTCGGCAAGAATATGGGGCGTCCGGAGCGTCCCGATGCCAGCCCTGATCGCCGCGGTCGTCTGCACGATGCGGTCCATGCGCTGGAAAAGGCGCATCAGGATGTTGCCCATGAAGAAGACGATCCGCGCGTACGCGGTTTGCAGGCCGACGCCTTGCGCCATATCGACATCGCCTTGCATGCGACCAAAGATGCAATCCGGGACGCCGGCTACTGATTGTTCCGTGGCCTGATACCGAAACCAGAAACGCCTGCCGCTGATCCGGCAGGCGTTTTTGCTTGGGATTGAAAGAAGAAGGCCGGCAAAGCGGTCATAAAGCATCAAATACCCTGTTTCTTTCATGGATGAAGTAGTGCGCAACTGATGCACTATCGTCGCGGGGCGTCCTCAGCGGTCAGTGCGTGGTTCAAGTGCACGCAAGCGGATGAGGCGTTCACGGACAGCCTATGCCATTCATCCGACATGAAAAATACTACGCAAGCATTATTGCTTGAACCCCTTTTTGCCACCTGCAGCCAGCAAAGTCTGGCGGCGTTGCTGCCGCAAATGACGGAGCGGCGCTGCCAGGCTGGCGAAGCGATCTTCAGCACCACCGACAAAGCGACGCATTTCTACCTGCTGTTGCAGGGATCGGTGCGGCTCATATCGCCGCTGGGACGGGAGTTCGGCTTGCAGCATCAACGCCTCGGCGAAGAGGTGGTGCATGGCGCGCGGCATTATCTGACCAATGCGCGGGCGCTGGGCGAGGTTTCCTTGCTGCAAATTCCCAAGGCGGCGATGCTGACACTGGCCGCGGCCAATCCGTCACTCAAGGATGAATTGCTGTTGTCGCTGACCAGTCATCTGGCCGGCGAGAAGCTGGCGCAGGCGACGCCGGTCGCCGCTGCGGCGGTGACAAGTAAAAAGCCGGCGCTGAAACCGGCACGGATTATCGGATGGCTGCTGGCCTTGCTGTTGCCGTTGCTGCTGTTGGGTTATGGCGAGCAATGGGGGCTGAACCGGACCACCACGATTTTTGCGGCAATCTTTGCGGCGGCAGTGATGATGTGGTCGTTCACCTTGGTCGATGAGTATATTCCGGCGCTGTTTGCGGTATTGGGGGTGCTCTTGACGGGGCTGGTGCCGACGCCGGTGATCATGTCCGGGTTTGCCTCCGATGGTTTCCTGATGGCCTTGAGCACGCTGGCGCTCGGCACGGTCGTGGTGAGTTCGGGATTGAGCTACCGTTTCATGCTGATTTTGTTGCGGCGCTTGCCCAATACCCAGTTCTGGCAAGTGTTCAGTCTGTTTTCGGTGGGCGCCATGATTACCCCGATCATTCCCACGCTCAACGGCCGCATGGCACTGGTGGCGCCGTTCTATGCCGACATGGCCGACAGTCTGGGATTGAAGCCGCGCGGCGCGGCGGCAACGCGGCTGGCGATGGCTTGCTTCAGCGGCACCACGTTGTTGTCGGCAATGCTGTTGACCAGCAAGTCGATCAACTATGCGGTGGCGGGCCTGATGCCGCGACAGGATCAGGAATATTTTCAGTTGCTGACTTGGTTCAGCAGTGCCGGCGTGGTGTTGCTGGCGTTGTTACTGCTTTATGCGGCCGGGTCGGCGATCTGGTTTCGCAATCAGGAAATTCCGCAATTGCCGAAAGAGCGCGTCGAACAACAATTGCAACTGCTCGGCAAACTGAAGAAGCGCGAGTGGGCAGCATTGTTCAGCCTGTTGTTCATTGTCGGCGGCGTGGCCACCAGCGCGATTCATGATATTTCTCCGCCCTGGCTGGGTTTCACTGCCTTGTGCGTGCTGGTCTTGTGCGGCTTTCTCAAACGCCAGGAATTTCGCGACAAGGTGGACTGGACCTTTTTGCTCTATATGAGCGGCGTCACCGGCCTGGCCGCCACCATCGGCTATTTGCGGCTCGATACCGTGTTCGTGGCGGCATTGCCGGCGCTCGGCCAATACATGCACGACCATTTCCTGTGGTTCGTATTGTGGCTGTTCGGCCTGATGTGCTTGGCACGGCTGGTGGTGCCCAACAATGCCACCGTGATTGTCGCGGCGGCCGTGCTGATGCCGTTGGCCGAGAGCGCCGGTATCAATTCGTGGGTGATCGGTTTCATCATCTTGCTGTTTTCGGAAATCTGGTTTTTGCCGTTCCAGAGTTCTTACTATCTGCAATTGCATGATTTGAACAAGAACAAGTCGCTCTACGATGAAAAATCCTTTCTGTATTTCAATGCTTTCATGAATGTGGCGCGATTGCTGGCAGTGTATGCCTCGATTCCGTTCTGGAAGATGATGGGCTTCCTATGAAACTCATCAGGAAAATCACCGTTGAAGGTTTGCTGGTCGGTATCTTCGTGCTGGTCAGCGTGGGCCTGTTCGTCTGGTACAACGCCAGCAAGCCGCGCATCGTGATATTGCACAGTTTCGAAGAAAACGATCCCTGGGTGCAAGACATCAACACCGGTATCCGGCGGGTGTTGCAAGACCGCTCGATGTACCGCTTGCACTGGTATTACATGGATTCCAAATCGCAGAATTCGGTGCAAGGGCTGGCTGCCGCCGGCACCAATGCGCGGGCCGCCATCGATAAAATCAATCCGGATATATTGATTGCGTTGGACGACGATGCCCAGCAGTACGCGGCACGCTATTACATCAATCATCCGCATGTAAAAGTGGTGTTTGGCGGGATTGATCACGATCCCGGCGACTATCATTACGATCTGGCCAACAATGTCACCGGCGTGGTGGAGCGCTTGCCATTGGCTGCGATCCGCGAAGCGTTGCTGGCGATTCCCAGGTTTCAGAAGTTGCAGCGGCCGTTGCGACTGGGTTTGCTCAGCGATGCTTCAGGCAGTGTGCTGGGCGAAGCGCAGCAATGGGAAAACTTTGATTGGGGACCGGTCGAGGTTGTGCCGCCGCAACAGGCTGCGAATTGGGATGAGTGGCAAGAAAAACTCGACATATTGGGACTGCAGGCGGATGTCATCGTCTTGTCTGGCTACCGGACGATCCGGCGCACCGAGGGCGGATTGAAACCGATTCCTGCCGATCAGATCGTGCAGTGGACGGAGGCGCATTCGGCGGTGCCGGTGATTTCTTATCAGGGCCAGTTTGCGCATGAAGGTGGCATGCTGACCATCGGCACTTCGCCGTTGGAGCAGGGCGAAGATGCCGCCTCCATGGCGCTTGAAATACTGCGCGATGGTCATGATCCGTCGCAGATTCCGGTACGCTATTCGCGTCAGTTCGTGGTCGGCATGAAGCAGTCGGTGATGGAGCGGCGCGGGATTGTATTGCCCAAGGTGTATGAAGTGGCGGCACGCGCTGCCGGTCGCTACTATCCCTGATGCATGGCGTTTTGGCCCAGGCGGGATTTACATCTGACGAAACAGATGGGCAAACAAACGGCTCACCGTCAGGGTTTCGGGACGCGCATGCAAGGTCAGGGTCAGCTTACCGCTGTCGCCCCGTTGCGCCGCGCTGACGGCTTGGATGCGCACTACGGTGCTGCGATGAATTTGCCAGAATTGACTGGCATCGAGTTGCGGAATCAATTCCTTGAGGCTGGTGCGAATCAGTGATTCGCTGTTGGCCGTGACGACATTGATGTATTTGTCGGTGGCTTCGAAATAAAGCACGTCTGCAACCGGAATCAGGCGAACCTGATTGCCCACTGCGGCGCGGATCATGTTCAGCTTTTCCGGCGCTGCGGCAACCTGATGCAATTGGCGTAATTGCCCGATCGCCTGTTGCAATTCCCGGTCACCACCAGTCGTTGCCAGGCGCGCTTGCAGGCGACCCACGGTATCGCTCAGGCGCATTTCGGATACTGGTTTCAACACATAGTCGATGGCCGCCAGATCGAATGCCTGAACTGCATATTGATCGTAGGCGGTGACAAACACCAACAGCGGAAACGGATATTCCTGCGGCCATTCTTCTGCCATTTCACGTGCCACCTCCAGTCCGCTTTTGCCGGGCATGTTGATGTCGAGGAAAACGAGATCCGGGCGGCTGCTGAAAATCTGTTCCACCGCGCGTACGCCATTTTCTGCAAGCGGTTCCAGCTGCAACGCCGGCCACACAGCAGCCAGCGTGCGTGCCAGCGCCGCCGCCAGCAGCGGTTCGTCTTCCGCAATCAGTGCGCGCACCGGGGCGGAAGACGGGCTCGTCATTTGCGTTTGCCGGGCGTCAGCGGAATGGTGATCTGCGCCACCGTTCCGTCGGGGATATTGTGGGTCAGCGTCAATTCCGCCAGCGGACCATACAAGGCTTGCAAGCGGGCGCGAATATTGTCCAGCCCGATATGCATGCCGTCATTCTGGTTGTAGCTGACAGAGGGATCCAGACCACGGCCGGTATCGAACACGCTCAGCACCAGCATGCCGCGATGGCGGGTGGCCTGTACCGTGCAATCGCCGCCATCGAGTTTCGGTTCCAGGCCATGCTTGATGGCATTTTCCACCAGCGGTTGCAGCAACATCGGCGCAATCGGTATCTCGCGCATGTCATCCGGCAGGCGCAAGGCGTAGGTCAGTCGCAAGCCCATGCGCAGCGACATCAGGCCAAGATAGGCTTGCATCAGGTCGAATTCACGTCCCAGCGTGGTTTTGCCACTGCGCGATTCAGACAGCGTGGAGCGCAGATAGTGAATCAGTTGATCCAGCATTTGCTGCGCCCGCAATGGTTCGCTGGCGATCAGGCTTTGCAGGGTCGCCAGCGTGTTGAACAGCATGTGCGGTTCGATCTGGGCTTGCAGCATTTGCAATTGGGCCTGTACCGTTTGTCGTTCGATTTGCTGATTGCGCGCCCGCAGCACCGCCATTTTTTCGCGGTTCCAGAAAAACAGCGTGCCGCCGACGCAAGCCAGCAAGGTCAGGACGATGATGCCGATAGTGTTGTTGGCCTGATTGATGGTAAACGCTTCGGCGGCGCGCCCGAGTGACGCAGTGGCGATCAGGTTGCCGATAAAGAAAGACAGCGGCGCCAGTATCAGCAGCACCAGCAGAAAACGCACTTTGGGTGGTTCCTCACGGCCCCAGAACAGCAATCGTGCGCCGTTGATCAGCAACATGGCGGTGGTGCCGATGCACAGCGAAAAGATCAGGTTTTCGGCAAAGCCGGAGCCGATGTGCATCAGGTAGGTCACCACCAGTGCACAGGCCACACTGATGGCGATCGTCGGCAATATGCTGCGGGGCAAATCATGCGCCAGCAGGCGCAGGCGTGAAGCGGTCAGGTTCATGAAGCGTTTATCTGTTTCTCAATTCGTGTTCAAGCATGCGCTGTTTCCAGCCAGGCGGGATGCGCAGAAATACGCGGAGGCCGTGAAATAGTAACCCGATTCCCCATCCGAGTAGCGGTCCGAGTGCCCAAAAGGGGTGTTGCGGATGGCGTAGGTTCAATAGCATCAGCCCGCAGTTGACGATGCAATAGATGCCAAGGTGCGTATAAAAGCCGAGTTTGCGGGACACGCGCCGGTGGGCGGCGGCGAGTGCCTCGGCATTTGGCGGCAGGGAATTGGTCGGGTTCATGCAGTACTCCGGTCGGGTTAGTCAGTGTGCATGATGTCTGCCGTCAGCGGCGCTGCAAAGCAACTTGCGACGAAATGACGCAATCCGTTACCGAAAGGTTGTTGCGGCAGCGCCGGCCGGCATAAAATGCCGGGATCGATAATTTCTGCGGCGGACACATGTGGCCTTATCCGACAATTCTTGCGCATCGCGGTGGTGGCACGCTGGCCCCGGAAAATACTCTGGCAGCGTTGCGTTGCGGCTGGTCGCACGGATTTCGCGGGGTGGAGTTCGATGTCATGCTGACCCGTGATCAGGAACCGATTCTGATGCACGATCCGGTATTGGGCAGAACCTTGCCCGGCAGCGGCAAGATTGCCGACCATACCTTGTCGGAGCTGCTGGCGCTGGATGCCGGTGGCTGGCACAGCCCGGCCTTTGCCGGCGAGCCGGTCTGCACGCTGGCGCAGGCCATGGCATTTTGCCGTCAACATGCGGTCTGGATGAATGTTGAAATCAAGCCTGCCTCGGAAGCGGTGGCCGTGGCTACCGGCACCGTGGCGGCGCTGGCTCTAAAGAGTGCATTTGCCGATGCCATCGGCGCGCATGTGGCGGGGCACAACGACGCCACGTTGCCACTGTTTTCCTCATTTTCGTTTGAAGCGCTGATGGCGGCCAAAATCGCGGCACCGGAAATTCCTCGCGGCTTTCTGGTCGATACGATTCCTGATGACTGGCAACAGCAACTGCAGATATTGGATGCGGTAGCGCTGCACACCAATCATAAAAATCTTTCCGAGCGGCAAGCACGTGCGATCAAAGACGCCGGATTTGGTTTATTCTGCTACACCGTCAACGACCCGCAAAGGGCGCGTGAAATACGCGGCTGGGGTGTCGACGGTATCTGTACCGATCGTATCGATCTGATTGGTCCGGATTGATCAAGTCGGCACGATCACAACAACATCACAACAACATCAAAACAAGAAGAAAGTCTTCCGCATCATGAAAAGCAGTTTGATTGCAGCCCTGCTGGCTCTGGCAGTGGCGATCCCGGGATTGGCGCAGCCGGCAGCATCCCACGCAACCTATCGTGACGACCCCATCGTGCGCGACCTCAAGGCCGGCAAACTGACAGTGCGCGAAGCCCGCTTGTTGCAAGAGCAGCGTGCCGCCCGTCAGCAGCAGGCGCTTGCCAAGCCGCGGCCGGCTCCGCCAGTGCCGAAGAAAGCCAAGGCCCCGGTCAAGAAGCGTACTGTGGCGCAGGCCGGCAAGAAGAAGCCGGCAAAACACAAGCTTGCCGGCAATCAGCATCGCCGCAACCACAGCCAGTCGCACAAGGCGGTGCACCCGGTCAGCGCGCATCACAAGACGGCGGTGCACAAGAAACGTCCGCCGACGCATTAAGCTCTGGTCAGATCGGACGCGCCCGGTAATATTTGCTTACGCGCCTTACAAGGGACGGGTCGTCGCCGGCAGTCTCACATCGTTATTGGAAGCATGGGCGGCGTTGCCCATTCCTACCTAAGAGGCACGATGATGAAACAACTGACAATGATGGCTTTGCTGGTCGCGGTATCGGTCCCGGTATTTGCGCAAACGGCTGCCAGCGAAACCCAGCGCGACATCAACCAGCAACAGCGGATAGAAAGCGGGTTGCAGTCCGGTCAATTGAGCACCGGCGAAGCCGGCAAGCTGGAGCGCCAGGAAAGCCGGATCGACAAGGTGCAGTCGAATGCCCTCAAGAACGGCAATCTGAGTCCCGCTGAAAAGGCCAGGATCAACCGTATGCAGAACAAGGCCAGCAGCGAGATTGCGGCCGACAAGCATAACGGCGTGAGCGGCAACCCGAATTCGGTGTCGAGCCAGCGCATGCAAGCTGACGTGCAAAGAAACGTAAATCAGGAACAGCGCATCGACAACGGTATCAAGTCCGGTGTGCTCAGCAAGCAGCAGGTTGGCAAGCTGCAGGGCGGCGAAGCCCGGGTCGATCATATTGAAGCCAAAGCGGCACGTAATGGTCATGTCAACGCGAACGAACAGCGCCGCGTTAAGAATGCACAAGGTCGTATGTCGGGGCGGATCCATCACGCTAAAGTGACGGGTTGAAGTGAAAAAGCGAGACGCGAACTTGGGATGAACAACACTTAACGAGGAAAATGATGAAAATGAATAAATTGTTGGCCGCAGTACTCGTCGCCGCTTTCGCACTGCCAGTCATGGCCCAGAATGCGCCTGCTCCGGCATCAGCTCCAGCGGCAACGTCCGCTCCGGCCGCCGCGCCAGCAGCCAAGGCGCATAAAAAGCACAAGAAGCACAAGAAGCATAAAAAGCATCACCGCGCAAAAAAAGCGTCCAACAACCTGTACAAGGGTGCCTGATTTACCGGTGGCGGTGTTAACCGGTAGGGTCTGAGCGAGGAAGAGCGGCATTCGCCAGAATTTACCAGCCAGAACTTCGGTTGATATCACCATTAACCCGTTGGGAGCGATCCGAACGGGTTTTTTTACGTCTGCCCGCAAGCACCGTGACAGACCATGATTACAGCAGGGCTTATCACGTATAATCATCGGTCCGTCATATTGCACCGTTTTTTTACAGTCCTCGAACATGAACTCAGCCGAAATCCGCGACAAGTTTTTGAAATTCTTCGAATCCAAGGGACACACCATTGTCCGGTCGTCCAGCCTGGTACCGGGTAACGACCCGACTTTGCTGTTCACCAACTCAGGCATGGTGCAGTTCAAGGACGTGTTCCTCGGGACTGACAAGCGCAACTATGTGCGCGCCACTTCGGTACAGCGCTGCCTGCGCGCCGGCGGCAAGCATAACGATCTGGAAAACGTCGGTTATACCGCCCGTCACCATACTTTCTTCGAAATGCTCGGCAACTGGTCCTTTGGCGACTATTTCAAGCGTGAATCGCTGAAATGGGCTTGGGAACTGCTGACCAAAGTGTATGGGTTGCCGGCCGACAAGTTGTGGGCGACGGTGTATGAAACCGACGATGAAGCCTACGATATCTGGGTCAATGAAATCGGTTTGCCGAAAGAACGCGTGGTGCGTATCGGCGACAACAAGGGTGCGCCTTACGCTTCCGACAATTTCTGGCAAATGGCCGACACCGGTCCGTGCGGTCCTTGCTCTGAAATTTTTTACGATCACGGCGCCGATGTCTGGGGCGGTCCTCCGGGCAGCCCGGACGCCGATGGCGATCGCTATATCGAAATCTGGAATAACGTGTTCATGCAGTTCGACCGTCAGATCGATCCGAAAACCGGTGTTGCGACACTGACGCCGTTGCCGGCGCCTTGCGTTGATACCGGCATGGGTCTGGAGCGTCTGGCTGCAATTCTGCAACACGTGCACAGCAACTATGAAATCGATCTGTTCCAGAACCTGATCAAGGCTGCGGCGCGCGAAACCAAGACCAGCGATCTGGAAAACAATTCGCTCAAGGTGATTGCCGACCACATCCGCGCTACCTCGTTCCTGATCGTGGATGGCGTGATCCCTGGCAATGAAGGTCGCGGCTATGTGCTGCGCCGCATCATCCGCCGTGCGCTGCGTCATGGTCACAAGTTGGGTCAGACCCAGCCTTTCTTCTATCGTCTGGTCAAGGATCTGGTCGCTGAAATGGGTGCCGCCTATCCGGAATTGCCGGAAGCAGCAGGCCGCGTCGAGCAGGTATTGAAGCAGGAAGAAGAACGTTTCGGCGAAACGCTGGAACACGGCATGAAAATTCTGGAAGCCGCACTGGCCAAGAATGCCAAGACGCTGGATGGCGAAACTGCCTTCACGCTGTATGACACCTACGGTTTCCCGCTTGATCTGACAGCCGATATTTGCCGCGAACGCGAAGTCGAACTGGACGAAGCCGGTTTCACCGTGGCCATGGAGCGCCAAAAGTCGACCGCGCGTGCCGCCGGTAAATTCAAAATGGCCGCCGGTATCGAATACAGCGGCGACAAGACCCGCTTCGTCGGTTATGACGCCCTGACGCAGCAAGCCAAAGTGGTGGCCTTGTATGTGGATGGCAGCGCCGTACAGAAAATCGAAGCTGGTCAAGACGCCATTGTGGTGCTGGACACCACGCCGTTCTACGCCGAGTCGGGTGGTCAGGCGGGCGATGCCGGGCTGCTGGAATCTGCCGCTGCCACGTTCAGCGTCGCTGATACGCAAAAGATTCAGGCCGATGTATTCGGTCATCACGGCACCCTGACCAAGGGTTCCCTGGCAGTCGGCGATACGCTGGAAGCCAAGGTAGATGCTGAACAGCGCGCACGCACCATCCGCAATCACTCGGCCACCCATTTGATGCACAAGGCGTTGCGCGAAGTATTGGGCAGTCATGTATCGCAAAAGGGTTCGCTGGTCGATGCCGACAAGACGCGTTTCGACTTCAGCCACAATGCGCCGGTGACGGCCGAAGAAATTCGTCGCGTGGAAGAAATCGTGAATCGCGAAATTCTGGACAACGCGGCAACCGAAGCACGTCTGATGAGCTTTGACGATGCTGTCGGCGCAGGTGCCATGGCGTTGTTTGGCGAAAAATACGGCGACGAAGTGCGGGTGCTGTCGATTGGTACCTCGCGTGAATTGTGCGGTGGTACGCACGTCAAGCGTACCGGTGATATCGGTTTGTTCAAGATCGTCGCCGAAGGCGGCGTTGCTGCCGGCATCCGCCGGATTGAAGCGGTTACCGGTACCGGCGCGCTGGCGCTGGTGCAGGGCTTGAGCAATCGCGTCAATGAAGCGGCTGCAGCACTCAAGGCACAGCCGGAAGAACTGACACAACGTATTGCGCAGGTGCAAGACCACGTCAAGGCGCTGGAAAAAGAATTGTCGGGTCTGAAGTCGAAGCTCGCTGCCAATCAAGGTGATGAGTTGCTGACGCAGGCGGTTGATGTCAAGGGCATCAAGGTGCTGGCGGCCACGCTGGAAGGTGCCGACACGACGGCGCTGCGTGAAACCATGGACAAGCTCAAGGACAAACTGAAGACGGCAGCCATCGTGCTGGCCTCGGTCAAGGATGGCAAGGTCAGTCTGATTGCCGGCGTGACTGCCGACAGTACTGCCAAGGTCAAGGCAGGTGATCTGGTCAACTTCGTCGCCCAGCAAGTGGGTGGCAAAGGCGGCGGTCGTCCTGACATGGCGCAGGCCGGCGGTACCGATCCGAGTGGTTTGCCGCAAGCATTGCAGGCGGTGGCCGGCTGGGTTGACAGCAAGCTCTGAGCGTCATGAGCGAGTTCAAATTTTGCCCGGTCTGCGCTGCCTCGCTGGTAATGCGGGCTGATGTCGGCGAAGCCGGGAAATTGCGGCTGGCTTGCCCGGAGGGTCACTGGACCCATTGGGATAATCCTCTGCCGGTGCTGGCTGCGCTGGTTGAAGTCGATGGCAAGATGCTGTTGGCGCGCAATGCAGCGTGGGGTGAAGGTCGCTTCGCGCTGATTACCGGTTTCATGGAGCGCGACGAAACACCGGAGCAAGGTATTGCGCGCGAGATCAAGGAAGAAACCAATCTTGATGCGCAACAGGTGACGTTGATCGGCGTGTATGAGTTCATGCGCAAGAACGAACTTATCATCGCCTATCACGTCAAGGCCAGCGGCGAGATTCGCTTGTCGGAAGAGTTGCTGGAGTATCGTCTGGTAGCGCCGCCTGATTTGCGGCCGTGGCCGGCAGGTACTGGTTATGCGGTGGCGGACTGGATGAAAGCACGCGGACTGGCAGTACAATTTGTTGAATTTGCAGGTTCATCGACACCATTAGTTTCCGTCGCACAACATTAGTGCGCGGAATACAACAGTGCTTGTTGCAATGCACCAAGCGAGGCAGGTTTGCAGTAGAATTCTTGAACACCAACCAGAGATTTTTAAGATTCAAAGTATGGTAATTGAATTTCACCGGGAACTCGATGCACGGGGCTTGAACTGTCCGCTGCCGATACTGAAGACCAAGAAAGCGCTGGCCGATATGATTAGCGGTCAGGTATTGCGGGTAACCGCAACGGATACCGGATCGGTGCGCGATTTTCAGGCGTTCGCCAAGCAGACCGGCAACGATTTGCTGTCGCAATCGCAAGAAAATCAGGAATTCATTTTCTTCATGAAGCGCAAGTAAACCGGAGCCGGCAAGCAACGCAGACACGCTGGTGTCGTGCCAGACAGACGAGCTTGCCGCACACATTGATCAATTGATAAAAAACGCCCGCAATTGCGGGCGTTTTTTTATGCGCGTCGTTACGGCGCCGGTTATTACAGCACCGGGTGAAAGCTTTCGGCGCGTGCCATCGGCCAATATTTTTCGTACACCTGATAGCGATAATTGCCGCTCAGCAGATCGCCCGGTTCCAGGTACTTCAACATCTCCGACAGCAGTTGTACTTCGTGGTCATTGATACGACGCACGATGTGATGCGGGTGCAACGCCGAGGTGTGCGGCAAGCCGGCAGCCTGCACCAGTTCCTGCAATGCGTGCAGCGTACTTTGATGAAAGCGGAAGACGCGCTCGGCTTTATCCGGCACCACCAGCGCCCGGGCCCGCACCGGATTCTGGGTGGCGACGCCGGTCGGGCAGCGATCGGTATGGCAGCTTTGCGATTGAATGCAGCCCAATGCAAACATGAAGCCGCGCGCCGAGTTGCACCAGTCAGCACCAAGCGCCAGCGTGCGGGCGACATCGAAGGCGGTGATGATCTTGCCGCTGGCGCCGATCTTGACGCGGTCCCGCAAGCCGATGCCGACCAGGGTGTTGTGCGTCATCAGCAAACCTTCTTGCAATGGCATGCCGACGTGGTCCGTGAATTCCAGTGGCGCCGCGCCGGTGCCGCCTTCGGCGCCATCCACGGTAATGAAGTCGGGCACGATGCCGGTTTCCAGCATGGCTTTGGCAATGCCGAAAAATTCCCACGGATGACCGATGCACAGTTTCATGCCGACCGGTTTTCCGCCCGACAGCGTGCGCAGTTTTTCGATGAATTGCAACAGGCCGAGCGGGGTCGAGAAAGAAGAATGCACCGCCGGTGAAATGCAATCGATGCCCATCGGAATGCCGCGCGTGGCAGAAATTTCCGGTGTGATCTTGGCTGATGGCAGCACGCCGCCGTGGCCCGGTTTGGCGCCTTGCGACAATTTCACTTCAATCATTTTGACTTGCGGCGACTTCGCTTGCTCGACGAATTTCTGTTCGTCGAAACTGCCATCGGCATGACGGCAGCCGAAGTAGCCGGAAGCAATCTGCCACACCAGGTCGCCGCCGAATTCGCGGTGATAAGCGGAAATCGATCCTTCGCCGGTGTCGTGTGCAAAGTTGCCTTTCTTTGCGCCTTGATTCAAGGCGCGGATGGCATTGGCCGAGAGCGAGCCGAAACTCATGGCCGAGACATTGAACACCGACATGGAATACGGTTGTGCGCGGTCGGCGCCGACCACGACACGGAAATCGTGACTGGCCAGTTTGGTCGGTGACATCGAGTGGCCGATCCATTCGTAGCCGTTTTCCTTGACGTCCAGTTCGGTGCCGAACGGACGGCTGTCGATTTCCGATTTGGCGCGCTGATATACCAGGCTGCGTTTCTTGCGCGTGAATGGCGCGCCGTCGTTTTCGCCTTCAAAGAAATATTGCCGCAGTTCCGGCCGGATCGATTCGAAGATGAAACGGAAGTGGCCGATGAGCGGGTAATTGCGCAATACGGCATGGCGCTTTTGCAGTACATCGCGCACGCCGAGGGCGCATAGCAGCAACGGGATGAAGGCCCACCACCAACTGATCAGATGATTGCCGGCCATGAAGCCGAGGCCGATGGTGAGCAGCAGGATTAACCATAACGCCATGTAACGACTAGCCAACATATGAGTATCCTTTTTTTATTGGTCCGCAGCAGAACCGGGCGGCATTGGCGGAAAGCTGCTGCGATTTTACTGTGTTTGCGGAGAAGCCGGGCGGGCGACTACCGGCATGGTTGCACAAAAACGGTGCGAAAACCGACAAGGCGAGGTGCGTACCGCAGCAAGTCGCGTCTGCGGCGCGCGATATCCGTCGTCGGGGCCGGTGCCGTCATGCATGTTGGTCAGTGGCATCGTTATTGCTTGTAGGAAGTAAAAAGTAAGCAGCACTACGTAGACGGGCCGGATTGCCATGGACTCGTCACTCGCTCATATCGTCGTTCTTTCCGGGGTCCCCTTAATTCAAGATGAAGATTGTTGCTGCCACCATCCCGCCGGTCCATGCCGTCGCCATCGCATCCATTGCCAGACCGCCGCGCTTGTTGGAGACCTTGCTGGCCAATCTGGATGGAATGGTGTATCGCTGCCGCGATGATGACGACTGGACCATGGAATTCGTCAGCGACGGCTGTCTGGCGCTGACCGGTTATCAGCCGCGCGACTTGTTGTTCAATGCCGCGATCTCCTACGAAAACATTACCCATCCCGATGACCGCAAAGTAGTGCGTGACACCATCGGTGATTGCCTGGCCGTCAAACGCCGCTTCGAACTGGAATACCGGATCGTGCGCGCCGACGGCGCGGTACGCTGGGTGTGGGAGCGTGGCGTCGGTATTTACAACGCGGAGGGCGGACTCGATGCGCTGGAAGGGTTTGTGCAAGATGTGACTGCGCGCAAGGAGGCCGATCAGGCACTGCTGGAAGCCGAGCGGCGCTATCGCAGTATCTTCGAGAATGCCATTGAAGGCGTGTTCCAGTCGACGCCGGACGGCGCCTATCTTGCCGTCAATCCCGCTCTGGCGCGAATTTATGGTTATAAATCACCGGAAGATCTGATCGTCAGCTTGCGCGATATCCGCCATCAGTTGTATGTCGAGCCCGAGCGTCGTACTGAGTTCATGAAGCTGATGGCCGAGTTCGGTTCGGTATCGAACTTCGAATCGCGTGTCTATCGGCGTGATGGTGAAATCATCTGGATTTCCGAAAATGCGCGGGCCGTGCATGACGATGCCAACGCGCTGGTGTTTTATGAAGGCACGGTGGAAGCGATCACCGAGCGCAAGCTGTACGAGGCGGAAATCCGCCATCAAGCCACGCATGACGCGCTGACCGGACTACCCAATCGCACCATGCTGCATAACTATCTGCAGCGCGCGATTCAGAGTGCGCGTCAAAAGGGCATGCTGACGGCGGTGGTCTTCGTCGACCTCGATCAGTTCAAATATATCAACGACAGTCTCGGGCATCAGGTTGGCGATGAATTACTCAAGACCGTGGCGCAGCGTCTGGTGTCGTGCGTGCGCGAGTCCGATATGGTGGCGCGTCAGGGTGGGGATGAATTCGTGCTGGTGCTGCAGCATCAGCCGGATGAAGCCAATATTACCGAGGTCTTGCAGCGTATCTTGAATGCCGTATCGCGACCATGGCAGGCCGGCGAGCGCGAGTTTCTGATTACCTGCAGCATCGGCGTCAGTCGTTGCCCGACCGATGGCCGCGATGTCGAGACCTTGCTCAAGAATGCCGATCTGGCCATGTACAAGGCGAAAGAACTGGGGCGCAACAACTTTCAGTATTTTGCGCGCTGGATGGATACCCAGATCAGCAACCGTCTGGAAATGTTGGTGAGCTTGCGGCGGGCCCTTGATCGTGACGAATTCCGGCTGTATTACCAACCCAAGATCAGCATGGCGACCGGCCATATCATCGGCGCCGAGGCATTGATTCGCTGGCTGGTGCCGGAGCAGGGCATGGTGCCGCCGGATCGCTTCATTCCGTTTGCCGAAGAAACCGGTCTGATTGTGCCCATCGGTGAGTGGGTGCTGCGCACCGCCTGCGCGCAAAACAAGGCGTGGCAAGATGCCGGATTGGCGCCGATTCCGGTGGCGGTCAATTTGTCGCCGCGGCAACTCGATCAGTCACTGCCCGAATTCGTCCGGCAGGTGCTGGCGGAGAGTTGTCTGGCAGCAAGCTGGCTGGAACTGGAGATTACCGAAAATGTCGTCATGAAAGATGCCGAAAAAACCGTGGCAACGCTGAACGCGCTCAAGCGCCTGGGTTTGCAGATTTCGGTGGACGATTTTGGCACCGGCTATTCCAGCCTGAGTTATTTGCGCCGGTTTCCGGTGGATGCGCTCAAGATCGACAAGTCCTTCGTGCGCGATATTGCGCTCGATTCCGACAGCGCCGCCATCGTCAAGGCGGTGATTTCACTGGGACACATTCTGAATTTGCGGGTGGTGGCGGAGGGCGTGGAAGACGAGGAGCAATATCGTTTCTTGTTGAAAAACGGCTGTGACGAGGTACAGGGTTATTATTTTGGCAAGCCGGTGCCGGCCGAAGATTTCACGCTCAGACTACGGCAGGAAGCCGTCAACATGCGCTGACGGCAACCGGCATTCATTGCGGCAAGGCAGCGCCGACGGGCGCTGCGGCCCGAGTGTATGCACCCTGCAACAAGCCACAATCGGCGCAGGCTTTGTGCTAAACTCCGCGCAGTACATTTTGGGTTTGGTCTGTTGCCGGTAGTCGCAGGCGACGAACAAAGTCAAAAATTGAAATGGTGCGAGAGTCCTGTAAGTCGAGATTCTGATTTCGCATCCAGGCCTTATTTTCCCGCTCATCTTCAATCTCCTATATCGGGCGCCGGAAAGCGGCACGACAGCATCACACGCAGCGTCAACAGATTTGGAACCCGGACGGCATTGTCGTTATCGGACAAAATCGATGCAGCCAGGCTCCACCTACACTACGCCCATAAACTTTTGTTAAACAAGTCGCACAAGAGTCGTACATGAATATTGCTGAGGCCAAGAAAGTCCTCGAAACCGCATTGTTATGCGCCCATGAGCCATTGTCGGTCAACGACTTGAAAAAGCTTTTTGTGGCAGGCGACGATGCTGACGGCGAAATCAATGCCGACGCCATCCGACAGATGCTCGAAGAATTGCGCGGCGATTGGGCCGACAAGGGAATCGAAGTGGTCAGCCTGTCAACTGGCTGGCGTTTTCAAAGCCGTCCCGAGATGAAGGTTTACCTGGATCGTCTGAATCCCGAAAAACCGCCGAAATATACCCGCGCTACCCTGGAAACGCTGGCCATCATTGCCTACCGTCAACCGGTGACCCGTGGCGATATTGAAGAAATTCGCGGCGTGACAGTCAGTACCCAGACCGTCAAGCTGCTGGAAGACCGTTGCTGGATTGAAGCCATCGGCCACCGTGATGTGCCGGGCCGGCCAGCCTTGTTTGCTACCACCAAGCGTTTTCTCGATGACCTCGGGCTGACTTCCCTCGACCAGTTGCCGCCATTGCAATCGGTGAGCAAGGAGGGGGTAGAGCAGGGCGCCTTGCTGGAATTGCAGGCGCTGGAAGCCGGTATGCCGGTTGCCCTGGCCAATGAAGGCGAGGACGAACAGGCATTGCCAGTGGTGGCGGACGAAGTCCCGGCACCTGCTGAAAATGTCGTGGAACCCGCTGCCGATGCTGATGTCGTAACTGCAGAGCACGCGCTTGTCGCCAGCGCAGATGCCGCTCCGGGCGATGTCGCCGGCGAAGCTGCTGATGAAGTTGCCGGCGAAGTTGCCGAAAATATTGCCGTAATTGATGATGCCGCGACTCCGGTCGCGCTTTCCACAGAAGAAGTTCACCCCCTGGACCCCGCGCCCGCACAAGAAGTTGATGTCGCGCCTGGTCAGCATAACCACGATTCGAATAATGAAACCATCTAGTTCCAATGATGAGCAGTCTGTCGATCTGACTCCCGCTACAACCGAAGCGCCCGCCAAGGTGGTGAGAAAGCGCGTCAAGAAAGTTGTTGTGGCAGACGGCGCTGCTGTCGCCGAAGTCAGTGCTGTCGTCGCCGCTGCGCCGGCAGCCGAGGCGGCACCGGAAGCCGCGCCGAAGAAGCGCGCGGTGCGTGCCAAAAAACCAAAGATTGAAGCTGATGCGCCGGCAGAAGCGCCGGTTGCCGTCGTCGCCCCGTTGGTGGCCGCTGCGCCGAAGAAGCCCGCTGCTCCTGTTGCTGTGCGTGAACCGCAGGATCCGCCCAAGGTCATCGTAACCGTGGGTGACGAAGTCACTGCTGCGCCGGTACTGCTGGATGCGCCAAATGATGGTGCGCCGCGTACCAAGCCGGCTCGCCGTGGTGTGCGCGGACCGCGCGCCATGCGCAACAACCGTGCTGCTCAGCGTGCCGCTGAAGCCGGCGAGTCGGTCGCCGCACCGGCAACCAATTATGCCGCCGGCATGGATGCGCCGGACGCACCGATACCGGTAGCCGATCAGGCGCTGGCGGAAGGTCGCCGCGAAGGTCAGGATCGCAATCGTCAGGCCAAGGGCAAGAAGCCTTTCGTCAAGGGGCAGGGCAAGCCGAAGGCGCCGCAACTGGGTTTGCGCGCCAACGACGGCGGTAATGAAGATATTTTCTCGTTCGTGACATCGGAAGACTACGACCTTGAAGATGGCGGCCGCGCACTGCGCAATGGCGGTGCCCGCAAGGCCGTGCGTCGTGATCTGACCTCGGATGATGATGCCCCGAAGCTGCACAAGGTCCTGGCCGAAGTGGGACTGGGTTCGCGTCGTGACATGGAAGAGCTGATCATTGCCGGGCGTGTGTCCGTCAATGGCGAGCCGGCGCATATCGGTCAGCGCATTCTGCCGACCGATCTGGTGCGGATCAACGGCAAGCTGCTGCAACGCAAAGTCAGCAAGAAGCCGCCGCGCGTGCTGGTGTATCACAAGCCGGCCGGCGAAATCGTCAGTCATAACGACCCGGACGGACGGCCATCGGTGTTTGATCGTTTGCCAACCATGCGCGCTGCCAAGTGGCTTGCGGTTGGTCGTCTCGACTTCAATACCGAAGGCTTGCTGTTGTTTACTACTTCCGGTGATCTGGCCAACCGTCTGATGCATCCGCGTTACAACATCGAACGTGAATATGCCGTGCGTACGCTGGGCGAGCTGGAAGAGGGTATGCGCCAGAAGTTGTTGCATGGTGTCGAACTCGATGACGGCATGGCGCAGTTTTCAAAAATCGCCGACGGCGGTGGCGAAGGTGTCAACAAGTGGTATCGCGTGACCATCGGCGAAGGCCGTAACCGTGAAGTGCGCCGGATGTTCGAAGCGGTCGGTCTGACCGTGTCGCGTCTGATTCGTACCCGTTACGGCGTGATGACATTGCCGCACGGCCTGAAGCGCGGCCGTTGGGAAGAGCTGGAAGAAAATGCAGTGCGCAATCTGCTGGCCTTGTGCGGCATGGACAAGCAGACTGGTCAGGCCCCGGCATCCAAGGGTGCGGGCGGTCAGGCGCGTGGCGGCAACGGTAACAGCGCGCCCCGCAATGGCAATGGTCCTGGTCGCAATGGCAACAATATCGGCAACGGCAATGGTTATAGCAATGCCAACGCCAATCCGTTTGCCGGTGGTGGCCAGGGTCAGCAGCGTCGCAATCAGTGGCAAGGCAACGGTGCGCCCGGACAAGGTCAGGGGCAGGGCGGACGGCCGCAAAGCAAGAGCCGTCAGCCGGATCCGCTGCAGACCGCCCTCGGATTTCCTGATGCCGGTCAGCGTCGTTCGCGTCCGCCACGTACTGGCGGCGTGATGGGACAGCCGGCGCCGGGTGGTTTCCCACGCAAGCGTACGCGTGGCTGAAGTAGTGGTGGCAGGTGATGTCCGTTTCTTGGGGGAAACGGGTGTTGCTGGCCATGCTGCGGCAATTCTCGAATTGCCGCACATACCGTAATCGGTTATAATGCGCAAGTTAACGCAACCGGTCCGCGGAAATAAGATGTAAACAAGATTGAAGCGGCCTGCGTTTAAATAAACGATAAGAAAGATGGGCAGATGCCCATTTTTTTTTTGCTGAACAAATTGGCGTGCCCTGTTACAGGGGCGTGCAAGTACGGAGAATATCTTTGCAATTGCTGGCTTTGATTGAAACAACCTTGACCGGAATGGGTTACGAACTGGTCGATTTCGAGAAGGCGGCGCGCGGTCTGGTGCGCGTGTATATCGATTTCCCGTTCGAGCAGGCCGACAAGGGGCCGATCACTGTCGAGGATTGCGAAAAAGTGACGCACCAGTTGCTGCACGTGTTTACGGTTGAAAACGTCGACTACGAGCGCCTGGAAGTGTCGTCGCCCGGTCTCGACCGGCCGCTGACCAAGCTGACTGATTACGTGCGTTTCGCCGATCAGGAAGCGGTCATCAAGCTGCGCGTGCCGATGCCTGCTGCGGCGAACCGCAAGACCTTTCAGGGTATGTTGCGTGCGCCTGAAGGCGAGAATCTGAAGTTGGAATTTGAAGCAAACGATGGGTCGGTGGCCGTGCTGGATTTTACGCTCGCCGATGTGGATAAGGCACGCTTGGTGCCGCATGTGGATTTTAGGAGTCGCAAAGCATGAGTCGCGAAGTTTTATTATTGGTCGATGCGCTGGCGCGCGAAAAAAACGTCGATAAGGAAGTGGTTTTCGGAGCACTGGAGCACGCGCTTGCGCAAGCCACCAAGAAACGCTACGAAGGCGAAGTCGATATCCGTGTCTCGATCGATCGCGAAACCGGCGAGTTTGAATCGTTCCGTCGCTGGCATGTGGTGCCCGATGAAGCAGGTCTGCAATTGCCGGATCAGGAAGTGTTGCACTTTGAAGCGCTGGAACAGATCCCGGAAATCGAAGTTGACGAATATATCGAAGAACCGATTGAATCGGTGGAATTCGGTCGTCGTTTCGCTCAGGACACCAAACAGGTTGTGCTGCAGCGTATTCGTGATGCCGAGCGTGAACAGATTCTGGCTGACTTCCTGGAGCGCGGCGACTCGCTGGTAACCGGAACCATCAAGCGCATGGAGCGCGGCGACGCCATCGTCGAGTCGGGCAAGATCGAAGCCCGCCTGCCACGTGACCAGACCATCCCTAAAGAAAACCTGCGTATCGGTGATCGCGTTCGTGCCTATATTCTGCGCATCGATCGCAATGCCCGTGGCCCGCAAGTGATTCTGTCGCGTACTGCGCCGGAATTCATCATGAAGCTGTTCGAACTGGAAGTGCCGGAAATCGAACAAGGCTCGCTGGAAATCAAGTCGGCAGCACGCGACCCGGGCGTGCGCGCCAAGATCGCGGTGTTTACTGCGGACAAGCGCATTGATCCTATCGGTACCTGCGTCGGCATGCGCGGTTCGCGCGTGCAGGCAGTAACCGGTGAACTGGGCGGCGAACGCGTCGATATCGTATTGTGGTCGGAAGATCCGGCGCAATTCGTGATCGGTGCACTGGCGCCGGCCAACGTCAGCTCCATCGTGGTGGATGAAGAAAAACACGCAATGGATGTGGTGGTGGACGAAGAGAATCTGGCAATTGCCATCGGTCGTGGCGGTCAGAACGTGCGGCTGGCGGCAGAGCTGACCGGCTGGCAGATCAACATCATGACGGCGGAAGAATCGGCCGACAAGTCGGCGCTGGAAACAGCGGCGATTCGTGTGTTGTTCATGGAAAAGCTCGACGTCGATCAGGAAGTTGCCGACATTCTGGTGGAAGAAGGTTTTGCCAGTCTGGAAGAGATCGCTTACGTGCCGATCAACGAAATGCTGGAAATCGAATCGTTTGACGAAGACACCGTCAACGAGCTGCGCAATCGTGCCCGGGATGCGCTGGTAACCGAAGCGATTGCTTCGGAAGAGGGACTCGAAGGCATGAGCGAAGATCTGATCAATTTCGAAGGAATGGATCGGGTTGTTGCGGGCAAGTTGGGCCTGGCAGGCGTGAAGACGCTGGCAGCTTTTGCTGCACTGGCTTATGACGAGTTTGGCGCGATTCTGGCATTGCCGGCAGAGCGCGCCCGTCAATTGATTGAAAACGAATTTGAAGATGTGACCGACGATGAAATGAAGCTCATCGATGCCAAATACGACGAGCGTGCGAAGGCATTGCAAGCCAAGGCATGGAGCACCGCGGAAGCCAAGTAACCGGCCAGCCGCGCAACTCCATCATCATCTGCCGAGCCACTAGAAAAGAGGACTGAATGGCGAGTAACAATGTAGCCCAATTTGCCACCGAGCTGAAAATGCCGGCGGATTTGCTGCTGACCCAGCTGCGATCTGCTGGAGTTGAAAAGAGCTCCGAGTCCGATCCGTTGTCGAAGGAAGACAAGGATCGTCTCCTTGAGCACTTGCGCCGTGTGCGCGGTGCCGCGCCGGAAGGCGAAAAGAAAAAGATTACGCTGACCCGCAAGGAAACGACGGAAATCAAGCAGGCCGATGCCACTGGCAAGTCGCGCACGATTCAGGTTGAAGTACGCAAGAAGCGTACATTCATCAAGCGCGATGAACCGGCAGCAGATGAAGTGGCTGCCAAGTCGAATGTCGTGCTGGATGAGGCAGAAATCGAACGCCGTGCTGAAGAAGCACGTCGTCAGGCGGAACTGATTGCTCGTCAGGAAGCCGATTTGCGCGAAAAGCAGGAACGTCTGGCGCAACTGGAAGCCGAGAAGGCTGAACAGGTCAAGGCAGCAGAGCGGGAAGCGAAGCAAGCTGAGCAGGACGCCAAGAAGGCGGCCGAGGCAGAAGCTGCGCAAGCGGCAGCAGAAGCTGCAAACAAGGCAACGGCGAAAGCCGCGAATGTTGTGGTTGAAGCGGTAGCGCCTGACCCCACGGTAGAAGAGAACAAGCGCGTGGCAGCAGAAGAAGCGAAAAAGAAGGCGGCAGTGGTAGCCAAGGAAGCCAGCGATCGTGCTGCAGCAGCAGAGCGCGCACGCAAGGCGGTGGAAGACGAAGTGGCGCAGATCAAAGCGATGATGAGCGCACCGCGCCGCGTCGTGAAGGCGCCGGAGCCGGCCCCTGCGGCGGCACCGAAGACTTCCGAAGGTACCTTGCACAAGCCGGCGGACAAGAAGCCGGGCGAAAAGAAAGACGACAAGAAGGTAGTTGTCGCCGTCGACAAGAAATCGATCAAGTCGGCCAACGTATCGTCGACCTGGCAGGATGAAGCGGCCAAGAAGCGCGGTACCGGCATGAAGACGCGCGGCAATACCAGCGCTGGTGGTCGTGACGGCTGGCGTTCGGGACCGAAGGGGCGTCGCAACTCGCATCATGATGATCATGAAAGCAATTTCCAGGCGCCAACCGAAGCCGTCGTCAAAGACGTGCATGTGCCGGAAACCATTACTGTTGCTGAAATTGCGCACAAGATGTCGGTCAAGGCCTCGGAAGTCATCAAGCATTTGATGAAGCTGGGGCAGATGGTCACCATCAATCAGGTTCTGGATCAGGAAACTGCCATGATTGTGGTTGAAGAAATGGGCCATCGTGCACATGCTGCCAAGCTGGATGATCCGGAAGCATTGCTGGAAGAAGGCGAAGAGCATCTGGACGCCGAGCTGGTGTCGCGGGCACCGGTCGTGACTGTCATGGGTCACGTTGACCATGGTAAAACTTCGCTGCTGGATTACATCCGTCGTGCCAAGGTTGCTTCCGGTGAAGCCGGTGGCATTACGCAGCATATCGGCGCTTACCACGTGGAAACACCGCGCGGCATGATCACTTTCCTCGATACCCCGGGCCACGAAGCGTTTACCGCAATGCGTGCCCGTGGTGCCAAGGCAACCGACATCGTGATTCTGGTGGTGGCGGCTGACGATGGCGTCATGCCACAGACCAAGGAAGCGATTGCCCACGCGAAAGCCGGCGGCGTGCCGCTGGTGGTGGCGATCAACAAGATCGACAAACCGGGTGCCAACCTGGATCGCGTCAAGCAGGAACTGATTGCGGAACAAGTTGTGCCGGAAGAGTACGGCGGCGATTCGCCGTTTGTCCCGGTTTCGGCCAAGACTGGTGAAGGCATCGATTCCTTGCTGGAACAGGTATTGTTGCAAGCTGAAGTGCTGGAACTGAAAGCGCCAATCGATGTGCCGGCCCGTGGTCTGGTGATCGAAGCCAAACTGGACAAGGGTCGTGGTCCGGTGGCAACAATTCTGGTGCAATCGGGTACCTTGCGCCGCGGCGATGTGGTGCTGGCAGGTTCGGCCTACGGTCGCGTTCGTGCGATGCTGGATGAAACCGGCAAGAGCATTACCGAAGCTGGTCCGTCGATCCCGGTTGAAATTCAGGGTCTGACCGAAGTACCTAGCGCCGGCGAAGAAGTTCTGGTCATGACCGACGAACGCAAGGCCCGTGAAATCGGCCTGTTCCGTCAGGGCAAGTTCCGCGACGTCAAGCTGGCCAAGCAGCAGGCCGCCAAGCTGGAAAACATGTTCGAACAGATGGCCGAAGGCGAAGTGAAGAACTTGCCGATGATCATCAAGACCGACGTGCAAGGTTCGCAGGAAGCGCTGGTGCACTCGCTGCAAAAGCTGTCCAACAGCGAAGTGCGGGTGCAGGTGGTACATGCCGCAGTCGGCGGTATCAGCGAATCCGACGTCAATCTGGCAGTGGCGTCGAAGGCCGTCATCATCGGCTTCAACACCCGTGCCGATGCGTCTGCACGCAAGCTGGCCGAAGCCAATGGCGTCGATATCCGTTACTACAACATCATTTACGATGCAGTCGATGATGTGAAGGCAGCGATGTCGGGCATGCTGGCTCCGGAGCGTCGCGAGCAATCGCTGGGTCTGGTCGAGATTCGTCAGGTATTCGTGGTCAGCAAGGTTGGCTCGATTGCCGGTTGCTACGTGCTCGAAGGTCTGGTCAAGCGCGGTTCTTCGGTCCGTCTGTTGCGCAACAACGTGGTGCAGTGGACCGGCGAGCTGGATTCGCTCAAGCGCTTCAAGGACGATGTCAAGGAAGTCAAGGCTGGTTTCGAATGCGGTCTGTCGTTGAAGAACTACAACGACATTCAGGAAGGCGATCAGCTGGAAATCTTTGAAGTGCAGGAAGTGGCACGCACTCTGTAATACCGATATGGGCGGATGGCAACATCCGCCCTGTTTTTCAGAATTTTCAAATGCAGTTCAATGCCGGCGCGTAATGCTGTCGGCCGAGGTCAGTCGCAAAGCATGGCAAAACACAGTAAATCCATTCCCGGACGCGGTTTGCGCGTCGCCGATCAGATCCAGCGCGATTTGTCGGAGATCATTGCATTCGAGTTGAAAGACCCGCGTGTAGGAATGGTCACGATCACCGAAGTGCAGGTGACGCCTGATTACGCGCACGCCAAGATTTTCTTTACGACCCTCAAGGACGATAAGGAGGCGATTCAGGATACCGTTACCGGCCTGAGCAAAGCCGCCGGTTTTCTGCGCGGGCAATTGGGCCGCCGTCTGACGATACATACCTTGCCGGAACTGCATTTTGTGCACGATAACTCGACAGTGCGCGGGATCGAAATGTCGCGCCTGATTGACGAGGCCAATGCAACACGCGCCAAGGATGCCGACGAAGGCTGAGTACTTCGCCCGGGCATGCTTGTCTGACGCGCGGTTGCGCGGACCTAACCGTTTTTTTCCATAATTATTGTCATGGCGCATTCATCGCCCCAAAAGCAAGGTATTCCCAGGATTCCGGTGCACGGTGTTCTGTTGCTGGACAAACCAGCCGGCTGGTCCAGTAATGACGCACTGATCAAGGCCAAGCGCCTGCTCAATGCACTCAAGGCGGGGCATACCGGCACGCTCGATCCGTTTGCGACGGGCTTGTTGCCATTGTGTTTCGGCGAAGCGACCAAATTTTCGCAAGACTTGCTGGAAGCCGACAAGGCATACGAAGCGGTGGTGCATCTGGGCATTACTACCAACACCGGTGACACCGAAGGTGAAACGACGGCGACGTTGCCGGTAGATGTGACCGTGGAGCAGATCGCCGCCGCAATGGATCGTTTTCGCGGTCCGATTGCGCAGGTGCCGCCGATGTATTCGGCGCTCAAGCGCGATGGCAAGCCGCTGTACGAATATGCGCGGGCCGGCGTGACGCTCGAACGTGAAGCGCGTCAGGTGCATATTCATGTGCTGGAGTTGCTCGACTATCAGGCGCCATATCTGCGTATCCGTGTGGTGTGCAGCAAAGGCACCTACATTCGGGTGCTGGGTGAAGAGATCGGCAATGCACTCGGTTGCGGTGGCCATTTGCAGGCATTGCGCCGCACTGGTGTCGGCACGCTGACGCTGGAAAACAGTGTAACGCTGGAGCAGTTCATGGCGATGAGCGATGAGCAGCGCAGTGCGGCCTTGTTGCCGGTAGATGGTTTGCTGCACTCGTTTCCGGCAGTCATGCTGGGCGATGTGCTGGCGCAACGGTTTTTGCATGGTCAGCGCCTGGCGCTGGGCAAGGAAGAGGTGGCAGTACCGGCCGCATCCGGACGCGTGCGCGTCTATCAGGAAAATGGCGGACGCTTGCTGGGCACCGGTTTGATGCAGGAATTCGGCATACTGGCGCCGGAAAGGTTGGTGGCAACACCGTCGGCATAGCAGCTTGGCTGCTGCCGTTGCCAGTGTAGTGAAAAGTACAGCAACTCTTTGAAATCAATAGGCTTTTTAAATTTCGTGCGGCGCAGCATGTTATAATGCGCGCCTTCCAGAATCGGTATACCAACTCAAAACCAATCATGTCAAACAACAAACGCGCCATACGTAATATCGCCATCATTGCCCACGTTGACCACGGCAAAACCACGCTGGTTGACCAGTTGCTGCGTCAATCCGGCACTTTCCGTGACAACCAGCAGGTCGATGCCCGCGTGATGGACTCGAACGACATCGAAAAGGAACGCGGCATCACGATTCTGTCGAAGAACTGTGCCGTCGAGTACAAGGGTACTCACATCAATATCGTCGATACCCCGGGCCATGCCGACTTCGGCGGCGAAGTGGAACGCGTGTTGTCGATGGTCGACAGCGTGTTGTTGCTGGTCGATGCGCAAGAAGGTCCGATGCCGCAAACGCGCTTCGTGACACGCAAGGCGCTGGCACTGGGTCTGAAGCCAATCGTGGTGGTCAACAAGATCGACCGCGAAAACGCTGATCCGCAAAAGGCAGTCAACGCTACATTCGAACTGTTCGACAAGCTGGGCGCAACTGACGAGCAACTGGATTTCCCTATCGTCTACGCTTCGGGTTTCAAAGGTTACGCCGGTCTGGAAGACACAGTGCGCGACGGCAACATGGAGCCGCTGTTTGACGCGATCCTGGAACACGTTCCTGCGCGTGAAGATGACCCGGACGGTCCGCTGCAACTGCAAATCACATCGCTGGAATACTCCTCGTATGTCGGCAAGATCGGCGTTGGCCGTATCCTGCGCGGTCGCGTTCGCGGCCTGCAAGACGTGGTCTGGATGAATGGTCCCGATGACAAGCCAACCAAGGCGCGTATCAATCAGGTTCTGACGTTCCGTGGTCTGGAGCGCGTCCAGGTTGAAGAAGCGCTGGCCGGCGACATCGTGCTGATCAACGGTATCGAAGAAATCAGTATCGGTACCACCATCTGTGCTCCGGACACCCCGGACGGCTTGCCGATGCTCAAGATCGACGAACCGACACTGACCATGAACTTCATGGTCAACAATTCGCCACTGGCTGGCCGCGAAGGCAAGTTCGTGACTACCCGCCAGATCCGTGACCGTCTGGACCGTGAATTGAAGTCCAACATGGCGCTGCGCGTGGTGCAGGCTGATAACGATGATTCGACATATGAAGTCTCGGGTCGCGGCGAATTGCATCTGACGATTCTGATTGAAAACATGCGCCGCGAAGGTTACGAGCTGGCCGTATCGCGTCCGCGCGTGGTGTTCAAGATGGTCGACGGCGTGCGTCACGAGCCGTATGAAAATCTGACCGTGGATGTGGAAGAAACCAGCCAGGGCGGCGTGATGGAAGAACTCGGTCGCCGCCGCGGCGATCTGCAAAACATGGAACCGGACGGCAAGGGTCGTGTCCGTCTGGAATACCGTATTCCTGCACGTGGCCTGATCGGCTTCCAGGGCGAATTCATGACATTGACACGCGGCACCGGTCTGATGAGCCACGTGTTTGATGACTACGCACCGGTAGACAACAGCAAGGGCGAACTCGGCGGCCGTCGCAATGGCGTGCTGATTTCGCAAGACGACGGCGCTGCCGTTGCCTACGCAATCTGGAAACTGCAAGATCGCGGCCGCATGTTCGTGAGCCACAACGATCCGGTCTACGAAGGCATGATCATCGGTATCCACTCGCGTGATAACGATCTGGTCGTCAATCCGATCAAGGGCAAGCAATTGACCAACGTGCGTTCGTCGGGTACCGATGAAGCGGTGCGCCTGGTACCGCCAATCGAAATGTCGCTGGAATATGCCGTTGAGTTCATCGATGACGACGAACTGGTTGAAGTGACACCGAAGAGCATTCGTCTGCGCAAGCGTTACCTGAAGGAACATGAGCGTAAAAAGGCATCGCGCGACGCATAAGGCGTAGTTGGAGGCATTGTTGATGCTGCGTGATATCTGTTTGGTGAATATCAGATATCAGGATAATAAAGCGGACGTCAATGATGCGGTGCGATATAGTTGCACTTGTCTCCTCCAATTTCCTCCTAAAGAATTGGATTTAGCCCGCTACCGCAAGGTTGGCGGGCTTTTTTTTTGCCCGTTTTCCCACTGTAATTCCCGATTTTTTAGCGCCAACTATTCTTCGCTCGCAATCTCAGCCGGATTGTGGAGAAAATATTGCGTCTGAGTGTTGTGTTCCTGATCAATGGCACCAAATTTGTGCGCTGCGAAATGACTTGTGCAAGTTTGTGATGCAAAATCCGGTCTGCAGTATAAAAATCCTATCTCTCAAGAGGATAGAGGGGACACCGGCCCGCAATGTGAAAGCATTGCGGGCTTTCTTATTTGCGCCATCGGTTTGCGGTTGCCGGCAGAGATTGGCGAACGGATAAAACCAGGGTGTGGAGATTCCTGATCAATGGCGAACGATGCTATCGTAGGCGCAGAAATGATATTCACGTGGATAAGGAAATGTCATGCAAGTCGTCAAGCGCATACGCAATGCCAACAAGGGGCGTGATCCCGAGCGATTGAAGATGAAGTATGACGCGATGCGCACCGATGCTTTTGTGTTCCTGCGCGGTACCTGCCATCTTTTCTATGACCGTTTGCCCAAGAATGGCATTTTCCGCTCGGCGCCGCTGGTCTGGTGCTGCGGCGACCTCCATCTGGAAAATTTCGGCAGCTACAAAGGCGACAACCGGCTGAGCTATTTCGATATCAATGATTTCGATGAGGCAGCGCTGGCACCGGCGACCTGGGAGTTGGCGCGGTTGCTGACCAGCTTTTTCGTGAGTACCCGCACTGCCGGCATACGGGCCGGGGATGCGGAAGTGCTGGCCGAACAGTTTCTGGATGCCTATGTTGCAGCGCTGACACTCGGCAAGCCGCGCTGGGTAGAGCGCGAAACCAGTCGCGGTCTGGTGCATGATCTGCTGGAGCAATTGCGTTTGCGTACCCGGATCGAATTTCTCGATGGACGCACCCGGAAAAAAGGGCGGCAAAGGCGGTTTTTGCTGGATGGCAGGAAAACCTTGCCCGTCACTGCCGCGCAACATGCCACCGTCAAGGAATTCATGGCGCAGTTCGCGCGGACGCAGCCGCATCCCGAGTTTTACCGGGTGATCGATATTGCGCGCCGGATTGCCGGTACCGGCAGTCTCGGCATGGAGCGTTACGCGATTTTGGTGGCCGGCAAAGGATCGCCCGATCAAAATTATCTGCTGGACCTCAAGCAAGCGCAAAGTTCTTCCATCGCCAGCCATTTGCAGGCGATACAACCGAGGTGGTCCAATCAGGCGCAGCGCATCGTATCCCTGCAGCGACGCATGCAGGCGGTATCGATGGCATTTCTGCAGCCGGTGGTGATGGATGGCAAATCGTATGTCTTGCGCGCACTGCAACCGCTGGAAGACCGGGTACCGCTGGCGCGCAATCATCGCAACGTCAGTCAGTGGGGCGGCGTGGTGCAAGTCATGGGCGAGTGCGTGGCGTGGGCACAGTTGCGCAGCGGCGGTCATCAGGGTTCTGCGATTGCAGATGCCTTGACGGCATTCGGCAGCCGTCGCAAATGGCGCGTCAAATTACTTGATGCCGCGCGGTTGCAGGCAGACCAGGTGGAAGCCGATTGGCTGGTCTATTGTGCTGCATATGATGATGGCGCCTTCGAACTCCAGATATAGAATAGGCATTGCCTCGCTGTTACAGCGCCACCTGACAAACCACTTCGGATCATGACCCTATTTCAGGATGCCATTTCAACCTATTGGACTGGCCCCGTACTGGCAATCAATTTCAAAATCCTGCTCGATCTGGTCGGTGCACTAATACTCGGTGCGGCGGTTGGCTATGAGCGTTTCTATCACGGCCACGCCGCCGGCATGCGCACGTATGGCGTGGTGTGCATGGCCTCGGCGGCCTTGGTCTCGATTCTCGGGCATCCGGCCGGCTGGTATGGCGGACATGTGGCGATTTCCATCGGGGCCGACCCGACCCGGGTGATTCAGGGGATTGTCACCGGTATCGGTTTTCTCGGTGCCGGCGTCATCGTGCATGAACAATTTTCGACCCACGGCCTGACTACCGCAGCGTCAATCTGGGCCTCATCGGCGATTGGCATTCTGGTCGGTATCGAGTTGTACCCGGCGGCCATATTCCTGACGGCCTTGTCGGCGGCCTGCATGACGCTGGTCAACCAGCTCGAAAACCGCCTGCCTTCCCGCGAAGGTATTGCGGTGGTACTGGAGTTCGCCTCTGACGCCACGATCGACGCCAGTACCTTGCGTCAGCTTGCCACTGAAAAGGGCTATGAAATTGGTCGCAGATCGCTCTCCATCGTTGAGCATGGCGACAAGATCGAATGGCATTTCATTGCCATTGCGCGCGACCGCACGGTGACCGAACCGGTAGCCGAGTTGTCGCATACCTTGCGCGGCATCCCGGGTGTGATCGGATTTCAGCTGGCGCACGCGCGCAACTAAGGCCGAAGGTCCACCAGGTTCATTTCAAGGCGTTGCGAATGAAATCGGCGGCAGCTTGCGTCAGTGCCAGTGTCTGATCGCGGTGAGGGGAGTGGCCGCATTGCGGCAGCACCAGCAATTGCGTAGCCGGAACGATGCGGGCGATACCGTAAATCTGCTCCAGTGTGGCGTACTCGTCATCTTCCCCTTGTACGGCGAGCACCGGGCAGCGGATGCCAGCGATATCCTGCTCCAGATTCCAGTGCCGGAAAGCCGGGTCGAGCCAGACATCATTCCAGCCCCAGAATGCCGAATCGGGATCTGCGTGATAGCGCGCCAGTTTGCCGCGCACATCTTGTTGCAGATAGGCTGCGCGGGCAGCACGGATGCCGGTGATCGTCACCTCTTCGACAAAAATATGCGGTGCCACGACGATGATGCCGCTCAGTGCCGTCGCATGGCGGGCGGCGTACAGCAATGCAATCGAACCACCGTCGCTGTGACCGAACAGCCATGGCTGGTGAATGCCAAGCTGTGCGAACAGTTGCGGCAAGACTTCTTCCGCCTGACGATGCAGGTAGTCTGTCGGCCAGCGCTCGGTGCCCGGGCGTGGCGTCGACTGGCCGTAGCCGTAGCGCGAAAAGACCAGACCGCGCCAGCCGTTTTCGCGGCAAAAGCGATCCGGAAAATCTTTCCACATGGCGATCGAGCCCAGTCCCTCATGCAGGAATACCACCACCGGCTGGCTGGAATCGGCCACCCCGACCCATTGATATTCCAGCGTCAAGTCGCAGCCGTTCCAGTTCAGGTGCGCATGATGTGTTGTCGGTGTCGTACTCACGTGGCGTGCGGTCAGGAAAATGCGTCGATGACAACCCGGGTGGCCGATGCCAGTACATCATTGCGCGGCGCGGCATCTTGGGTGTTTTGCGTAAAGTAGAGCGCAATCACCAGTGGTGCCTGCGTGCCGGATGGCCACACCACGCCGATATCGTTGGTGGTGCCATAGTCGCCGGTGCCGGTCTTGTCGCCAACTTGCCAGCCGGCAGGAACACCGGCGTGGATTCTGGTGGCGCCAGTGGTATTGCCAAGCAGCCAGATCCGCAACTGTTCGCGTTGCGCCGGCGTCAATGCATCGCCGAGCACCAGTCGTTGCAGGTCGTGCATCATGGCAACCGGTGTCGACGTATCGCGCGGATCACCGGGAATGGCGCTGTTGAGCATGGTCTCCCAGCGTTCCAGACGGAATTCGCGGTCGCCGATGCTGCGGGCATATGCCGTTACGGCTTCCGGGCCGCCGAGTATCTTCATCAGCAGATTCACGGCACTGTTATCGCTGTACTGCAGCGCGGCAGCGCACAGTTCAGCCACCGTCATGCCATCGGCAAGGTGTTTTTCGGTGATCGGCGAGTAGTTCACCATCTCCGCTTTGGTATACCTGATCCGTCGTTGCAGCAGGCCTGCATCAGCATTGCTGCGCGTCAGAATGGCTGACGCCGCAATCACCTTGAAGGTGCTGCAAAACGCAAACCGTTCATCGCCACGATGCAGCAATTGCGCGCCGTCAGCGGTATTCAGTGCAGCAACGCCAAGGCGGCCGCCGGATTCTTTTTCCAGCGCAGCCAGTTTTTTCTGCGCGCTTGTCATGTCACGCATGGATGCCGGGGCAGCACAAGCGCTTGCCAACGGTACGGCAGCCATGGCGAGCAACAGGCTGCGACGGCGAGAGAAATGGGTTGTGTTTGACGTGGTGTTTGAGTTCATTGTGATATCACTGCATTTTCTGTTGCAACATGGCCTTCACTTCAGGCCACTCGGAATCGATGATGCTGAAGCGTGCCGAATTGCGCTTGCGACCATCGGGCATGATGCGTTCGTGACGCACGATGCCTTCGAGGCTGGCGCCGATACGCAAGATGGCGGCGCGCGACTTTTCATTGAGTTCATCGGTCGTGAATTGTACGCGCACCGCTTGCATGACTTCAAAGGCATGTGTCAGCAGCAGGTACTTGGCCTCGGTATTGATGCCGGAACGTTGGGTCGAGACCCCGAGCCAGGTGTGGCCGATTTCCATTTTGCGATTGTCGGGATCGATTTTCCAGAAACGGGTACTGCCGACCACGCGGCCTGTGGCGCGGCTGACGATCACAAACGGCATCACACTGCCGGCCTCGCGGCCAGCCAGTGCGGTCGTAATGTATTTCACTACGGTATCTGGCCCCGGCACTACGGTCAGTGTCATGTTCCACAACTGACCATCAGCCGCAGCGTCGAGCAGCGCCTGAGCGTGTTCCGGTTGCAGGGGCCGCAGTTCAACATGGGCGCCGGTCAGGGTGGGTTGAGGGGGCGGCGCAGCATTGATGGTCATGATGGGAATGTTTGCATGTTGTTGCCTTATGGAAATGCCGGTGGCAGATTGTTGCATCTGCGTCCTTTCGGTGGTTCAGCCACACGGGCGGTCAAGGCAGACAGGTGCTTGTCTGCTATCATACGTGCGTCCTGAAATTTGAGCATCCATACACGTCATTTGTCATTGCGTTGGTTATCGCGCAACACAAATGCTTGCGTGCCGCATGCCTCGCTTGCTGCGGGCCTTCAGGCCGCTACACTCGGATTCATTGGCTGTGCATCGTTGTCACAGTGTGAAGAGATGGCAGCGGCAAGTAATAAATCACTTCATAACAAGAGTTTCCGTGAGTTCTGAATTCGTATCTCCTTCTCCGGCCGTGACGGCAAGCGGTGCACCGCGCAGCTATGGCGCGCGCACGATATCTGTCGCCCCGATGATGGATTGGACTGACCGCCATTGCCGTCTGTTCCACCGCCAGATCACCCGCCACACCTGGCTCTATACCGAAATGGTGACCACCGGCGCCTTGCTGTACGGCGATGTGGCGCGTCATCTTGATTTCAATCAGGAAGAGCATCCGGTCGCCTTGCAACTCGGCGGCAGCGAACCGGCAGATTTGGCGAAAGCCGCCAAACTCGGCGAGCAGTGGGGTTATGACGAGATCAATCTGAATTGCGGCTGTCCCTCTGAACGCGTGCAGCGCGGCGCGTTTGGCGCTTGCCTGATGGCCGAGCCGGCGCTGGTCGCTGATTGCGTCAAGGCCATGCGCGATGCGGTGACGGTCGACGTGACCGTCAAGCATCGGATTGGCATCAACGACGTCGAATCGTATGAATTCGTGCGTGATTTTGTCGGTGCGATTGCCGCAGCCGGTTGCGATACCTTTATCGTGCATGCACGCAATGCGATCCTGAAAGGCCTGAGCCCGAAAGAGAATCGCGAAATTCCCCCGCTCAAGTACGACTACGCCTATCGCCTCAAGCGCGAATTTCCGGCGCTGGAAATCATCATCAACGGCGGCGTCAAGAGCGCTGCCGAGATCGACACGCATCTGGCCCATGTCGATGGCGTCATGCTTGGTCGTGAGGCCTATCACAATCCATTTTTGATGGCTGGTTTCGATGCCCGTTATTACGGCGATCTGAATGATGGTATTCAGGCAACACGCGAGCAAGTAATTGAAGCCATGATGGCCTATGCCAGCGCGCAACTGGCATTGCACGCGGTCAAAGGCTTGCGGCTCAACAGCATTACCCGGCATATGCTGGGACTGATGGCCGGTTTGCCTGGCGCCCGCGCGTTCCGGCAAGTCTTGTCTGATTCCAAGAAGTTGGCGGCCGGCGATCCGGCCTTGCTGATGGAAGCGCTGGCGCGGACCAGGCAGATTGCGGCGCAATAATCCCGGCAACCGATAAAAGAGCCGCAGTTCAGTGCTGCAAATCGCGGTTCACCGACGCAAATCCATTAAAATAGCAGGCTACTCAGGGAAGACCTTATGCCAATCGCAACTACAGAAGAAATTGTCGCCGAACTGCGCGCCGGACGCATGGTGATTCTGGTCGATGAAGAAGACCGGGAAAATGAAGGCGACTTGATCCTGGCGGCTGACTTTGTCACGCCGGAAGCCATCAATTTCATGGTCAAACACGCCCGCGGTCTGGTGTGTCTGACACTGACCGAAGAGCATTGCGACCGTCTCGATCTGCCAATGATGGCAACCCGTAACGGCACAGCTTTCGGGACCAACTTCACCGTATCCATCGAAGCTGCCGAAGGCGTGACCACCGGTATTTCTGCCGGCGACCGGGCGCGCACGATTCAGGTTGCGGCGGCGAAGAATGCCACCTCGGCCGATATCGTCCAGCCCGGCCATATTTTCCCGTTGCGGGCGCAAAAAGGCGGTGTGCTGGTACGTGCCGGACATACCGAAGCCGGTTGCGATCTGACCCAGATGGCAGGGTTGACGCCCGCTTCGGTGATTTGCGAGATTCTGAAAGACGATGGCACCATGGCGCGGTTGCCGGACCTGCTGCAATTTGCCGAAGAGCATCAATTGAAAATCGGCACTATTGCCGATTTGATTCATTACCGCAGCCAGCACGAGAGTATCATCGAGCGTGTGGCGGAACGCAGCATGCAGACCGTCCACGGCGAATTCAAGGCGATTGCCTACCGCGACAAGCCCAGCAGTTGCGCGCATCTGGCGCTGGTGCACGGAGAGATCGCAGCGGGCGTCGAAACGCTGGTGCGGGTGCATCAGCCGGTTTCGTTGCTCGACTTGCTGGAGTCGCAGGTGACCACCCACTCGTGGAACCTGGCGTCGGCAATGGCGGCGATCAAGGCGGCCCCCAGCGGCGTGCTGGTGCTGTTGAATTGCGAGGAGTCAGCGGATCAGATGTTTGCCCAGTTTGAAGCCCTGAACAACGCCTCCAAGCCGAGCCGGGCCGACCGCATGGATTTGCGGACCTATGGCATCGGCGCGCAGATATTGAAGGATTTGGGCGTCTGCAAGATGACATTGCTGGCCAGTCCGAGGAAAATGCCGTCGATGACCGGTTTCAATCTGGAAGTTGCCGGCTATCAAGCCAAGCCGCAGGGCTGAGCCGCTTCAATATACGCATCACCTGCCACCAGTAACAGAAATATCAACACGCAAGTTTGCGTAGAAGGAACAGCCATGACTATAGGTACTTACGAATCGAATCTGAATGGCGAAGGCTTGCGTGTCGGTATCGTGCAGGCGCGATTCAATGAGGATGTCTGTCACGGCTTGCTGGCTTCGTGCCTGGCCGAATTGAAGCATCTCGGCGTGATGGATGAGGATGTGCTGCATGTCAGCGTCCCGGGTGCGCTCGAAATTCCGCTGACCTTGCAAAAGATGGCGGAAACCGATCAGTTCGACGCCTTGATTGCACTGGGTGCCGTCATTCGCGGTGAAACCTATCACTTCGAGCTGGTTTCCAATGAATCCGGCGCCGGTATTACCCGGGTCAGTCTGGATGCCGGCATTCCGATCGCCAATGCCGTACTGACGACCGAAAATGATGAGCAGGCCGAAGCCCGGATGGAAGTCAAAGGGGCAGAAGCAGCGCGGGTGGCGGTAGAAATGGCCAACCTGTCGATTGCACTCGATGAACTGGCGCAAATCGCCGACGACGAGTAAATCGCACCAGACAGCAACAATACGGCAATACAGCGTCAGGTCGTGCGCGCCGCGCACGACAACGCATTTAGCATGAACAGGCAGGAATCAAAACATGACCAATAAATCCCTACACGCCAATCCGAGCAAGAATCGCACGCCCCGTCACCGGGCTCGTGAGTTCGCTTTGCAAGGACTGTATCAGTGGCTGCTCAATAATGAAGATGTCGGCGCGATTGAGGCGCATATCCGGGAAGCGCACGGATTCGACAAGGCCGATGCGGCTCATTTCGATGCCTTGCTGTACGGCAGCATCAAGGATGTCGCCAGCCTGCGCGCCGGTTTGTCGCCGCTGATTGATCGTCCGATCAAGGAATTGTCACCGGTTGAACATGCCGCGCTGCTGATCGGTGCTTTCGAATTGCAGAACCACATCGAAATTCCTTACAAGGTGGTGATCAACGAAGCGGTCGAGTTGACCAAGTCGTTCGGCGGCATCGATGGCCACAAGTATGTCAACGGCGTGCTGGATCGTTTTGCCGCCAAGGCGCGTGAAGTTGAAGTCAACGCCGCCCGCAAGTAATCTTTCTTCTGGATGTCGTCGCTGACGGCATCCTGTCTTTTCTGAAAAATCGCTCCATGAGTTTTACCGATCTCGCTTCGCGTTTGCAAAACATCGCGCCGTTCCACGTCATGGAACTGGCAAAAATGGCCGCCGCACTGGAACAGCAGGGCCGCCATATCATTCATATGGGTATTGGCGAGCCGGATTTCACGGCGGCACCGGCGGTGGTCGCAGCTGCTACGCAAGCCATGGCCGATGGCAAGATGCAATATACGTCAGCCACCGGTTTGCCGGCATTGCGCGAAGCCATCTCGGCGCATTATCAGCAAGTGTACGGATTGCAGATTGCGCCTTCGCGCATCGTCGTCACCGCCGGCGCTTCGGCAGCATTGCTGCTGGCTTGTGCGGCGCTGGTGGAAAAGGATGCCGAAGTCTTGATGCCGGATCCGTCTTATCCTTGCAACCGCCATTTCGTGGCGGCGTTCGAGGGCAAGTCGAAACTGATTCCGAGTGGCCCCGAACATCGTTTTCAGTTGTCGCCGCAAATGGTGCGCGACAACTGGTCGGCACAGACTCGCGGCGTGTTGCTGGCGTCGCCATCGAATCCGACCGGCACCTCGATTTTGCCCGAGGCATTGCGCGAGATCGTTGCCATCGTCAACGCAAAACAAGGCTTCACTATCGTCGATGAAATCTATCAGGGTTTGTCGTATGAAGGCGCGCCGTTTTCCGCCTTGTCGCTGAGCGACGATGTGATCGTCATCAACAGTTTTTCCAAATACTTCAACATGACCGGCTGGCGACTCGGCTGGCTGGTGTTGCCGGAACGGCTGGTGGCGCCGATAGAAAAGCTGGCGCAGAACCTGTTCATCTGCGCTTCGTCGATTGCGCAGCATGCGGGTATTGCCTGTTTTGCGCCGGAATCGATTGCCATCTATGAAGAACGCAAAGCCGAATTCAAACGTCGTCGCGATTACATCGTGCCGGCGCTGGAACGACTTGGCTTCAAGGTGCCGGTCATGCCGGACGGCGCATTTTATGTCTATGCCGATTGCAGCGCCTTGAGCGATGACGCCGATCAATTGTCGATCGACATGCTCAATCAGGCCGGCGTGGTGTTGGTGCCGGGGCTCGATTTCGGACCATCGACGGCGCACAGCTATATTCGTTTGTCTTACGCCACCTCGATGGAAAATCTGCAGGAAGCGGTAGCGCGGCTGGAAAAGTTTTTTGCAGAGCGCCGCAAGGCATAAGGCTGATTACCTGACCGGCATCTCCGGTACCGACGTAAAAAAAGGAGCCGAAGCTCCTTTTTTATTGCTGTCGCACGCTGTGCGTGCAATGCAATTTGCCTTACAGTGCTGCGAATTGCTCGCCGGTACCAGCCTGCTTTTTGTCGGCAGAGGCAACTTCCCCTTCGCTGACATTCTTCGGCTGAGCCACAACAGTCGGACGTCGCACGATGGCCGTGGTGAATATCGACACGTTCTTGCCAGTCGCGACTTCCTTCAGGTTATGGTATTCCGACAGTACCTTGGCGCCATAGCCGCCGTCATTTTCCATCTCGGCCGCACCGACATAGGTTTTCAGGCCGGCTTCGACCGAACCGCCACGGGTGACATACTCTTTCAGGATCAGCGAGCCGACCTTGATATTGGCAACCGGATTGAGTGCAGCCTTGACGCCGCCCAGTTCCTGGAATTTGTCATGGTGAATCTTGGACATGACCTGCATCAGACCTTGCGCACCCATCGGGCTTTCGGCAAACGGATTGAAGCGCGATTCGATGGCCATCACCGCCAGAATCAGCAGTGGATCAAGCTTGATTTCGCGGGCTGTCAGATAAGCAGCCGACACCAGCATGTCAGTGGCATCACCGGCAACGCGGTAACGTTTTGCCAGCCAGTTGGTCACCAGTTTTTGCTGGCGCGGATTGCCGATCATCTGGCGCTCTTCGGCGGTCATCGGACCCGCGGCAACGCTGGAAGCAGTGGCGCCGGTGGTGGCAAATGACGCTGCGGGCGTGTCCATCAGACTGGCCAGCGGCGGTACTACCGGCTCGGCCTGTTCGACTGGTTCCTCGGCGGAGAACGGCGACATGGCAATAATCTTGTCGGCGAAATCCGGATTGAAGAACATCATGCCCAGAACGAACAGGGCGGCGATGCCAAGCAAAGTCACGGCGCGGTGTGCTGCAGTAAAAAAACGACCAATTCTTGAACGCACGGACTGCGTCCATTGTGCTGACTGATCAACCGTATGTCGGGCCGTATTTAACGACGCCTCGATGGGCTGGTTTAACATTGAACCTCCTGATTCGTTGCGACTTACAGGGAGCGGCCGGGTCGGTGGCGACATGCCGGGGGCTCCATATGCATCGCAATCTATACACTACCGTCGCAAAGCGTTACGGCGATCGTCGCTGTCTGCTGTTCTGACGGCTAGGGCGCCTGCCAGTGCAAACAACATGTTCGGGGGAGAAGGCTGACGCCTTTTGAAAACACTCCATAAAAATGCCTGTGGGACCCCGCTCCCGTGAAACCCTGTTGAGCTGATTCGGGTTCCAGACCCGGCTCCTTTACTCAAGGTGCGCGAATTGTAGAAGCCACTTTATATCAAGTCAATACTATAAAAGTAACTTAATATAACTTTTATGTCTTACATTTATGAGGGTGATCCGCTAAAAATCAATAAAATCAACCGTTTGGCCCGGGTACCTCATCTTTGGGATCGGCAAAAGAAAATCAGTTAAAACAAATGAAATATTCAGATTTACGCGATTTTATTTCGCAGTTGCAACATTCGGGTGAGTTAAAGCGCATTTCTGTGCCGGTTTCGACCCATCTGGAGATGACGGAGATCTGTGACCGCACTTTGCGGGCTGCCGGACCGGCACTGCTGTTCGAGCAGGTAAATGGAAAAAATATCCCGGTGCTGGCGAATCTTTTCGGTACGCCGCGCCGCGTGGCGCTTGGCATGGGCGCCGAAGACGTCAGCGAATTGCGCCGCATCGGTCACTTGCTGGCGCGTCTGAAAGAACCGGAACCGCCGAAGGGATTCAAGGATGTGCTGGGTCTCGGCTCACTGGTCAAGTCGCTGTGGGACATGGCGCCCAAGGAGCGGCGCTCGGCGCCTTGCCAGGACGTGGTGTGGGAAGGCAGCGAAGTGGATCTTGAACGCTTGCCGATTCAACACTGCTGGCCCGGTGACGTGGCGCCCTTGATTACCTGGGGTTTGGTGATTACCAAAGGCCCTAACAAGAAGCGGCAAAATCTCGGTATATACAGACAGCAGGTCATCGCGCGCAACAAGGTCATCATGCGCTGGCTGGCGCATCGCGGCGGCGCACTGGATTTTCGCGATCACTGCATTGCCAATCCCGGCCAGCCTTATCCGGTGGCGGTTGCGCTGGGTGCTGATCCCGCCACTATATTAGGAGCAGTCACGCCGGTGCCGGACAGTTTGTCCGAATATCAGTTTGCGGGTTTGTTGCGCGGCAGCCGGACTGAACTGGTGAAAGCCATGGGCAGCGAATTGCGGGTGCCGGCTTCGGCCGAGATCGTGCTGGAAGGGCATATCTATCCCGACCAGTCGCACCCGTCCGGATATGAGCATGCGCTGGAAGGTCCGTACGGCGACCACACCGGTTATTACAATGAGCAAGACTGGTTTCCGGTGTTCACGATCGACCGCATCACCATGCGCCATGATCCGATCTATCACTCTACGTATACAGGCAAGCCGCCTGACGAACCTGCGGTGCTGGGCGTGGCGCTCAACGAAGTCTTCATTCCGTTGTTGCAAAAACAATTCAGCGAGATCACGGATTTTTATCTGCCGCCGGAAGGATGCAGCTATCGCATGGCGGTGGTGCAGATGAAGAAGTCTTACGCCGGCCATGCCAAGCGTGTGATGTTCGGGGTCTGGAGTTTCCTGCGCCAGTTCATGTATACCAAGTTCATCGTGGTGGTCGACGAGGATGTCGATATCCGTGACTGGAAGGAAGTGATCTGGGCCATTACCACGCGGGTCGATCCGGTGCGCGATACCGTGCTGGTCGATAACACGCCGATTGATTACCTCGATTTCGCGTCCCCGGTCAGCGGTCTCGGCAGCAAGATGGGCATTGATGCGACCAACAAGTGGCCGGGTGAAACCAATCGTGAGTGGGGCCGCACGATTACCATGACCGATGAAGTCAAACGGCGCGTCGACAGCATCTGGCAGAATCTCGGTATATAAGAGCGTGAGCGCATATCAGAAGTGTGGGAACGCACGAATTTTGCATCAGAGCATCTGCGATTTTACTGATATGCGTGGCACGCTTCTGCGGCGGCGCAATTTAGAGTACAATTCACGCCGGCGGGCCCCTGCGCATTGTGGCATGGTCAATCTGGTCAGGTCGGGAACGAAGCAGCCACAGCCATTTCCTGCAAGTGCCGCAGACAAGGCTCGCCTCTTATTGCAATTTCTTAATTACGTCATTACACCGCCGCCGGTACCTAAAAAAATAATAGCGCGGTTGTTGGTGGGACAGTAACCTCAATCATTCATCTATTCCGCTATGCGTGTATCTGTCAGGCGTTCTCTTATCGTGGCCGGACTGGTCGTGGCCGGCTTGCTGGTGTGGCAGGCAATGCGCGAGCGCGCTCCCGGCCAGAAAAAAACCGCTGCTGCGCAAACCGTCAAAACCGCTGTCGCCGTGGTGCAGACCGTACCGGTGACGGTAACGGCCAACGGCTATGTCACCGCCATCAATACCGTGGATGTGCGTCCGCAAATCCAGAACGTGGTGCGTACCATCCATGTGAAAGAAGGTCAGGATGTCCGCGCCGGCGATCTGTTGTTTACGCTCGATGATCGCGGCGATGCCTCCGGAGTCGCCAAGGCGCAGGCGCAACTGGCCAGCAATCGTGCCGATCTGCAGGATGCCGAAGCCAGTCTCAAACGCAATCAGGATTTGCTGGCCAGGCAGTTCGTGTCGCAAGCCGTCGTGGATACGGCGCAGACCCGGGTGGATACCTTGCGCAGCACGGCCGAAGCCGGCAGTGCCGCTTTGCAGGCCAGTCATGTGGCGCTCGGTTATAACCAGATTCGGGCCAGCATCAGCGGCCGGCTTGGTGCGATCAGCGTGCATCCGGGCAGTCTGGCGCAACCGACCGGCACCGCGATGGTCACGATTGCACAACTGGATCCGATTGCCATCAGCTTTTCAGTACCGGAGCGCGAGCTCTCTTATATAGTAGCGTCGTATCCCGATGGCGCCGCACCGGTGGTCGCGATCAAGGCGGACCAGTCGCAGCAGCACGGCAAGCTGATGTTCATCGACAATACCTCGGATACCCAAAACGGTACCATCCGCATGAAGGCGCGCTTCGACAATGCCGGCCGCAGCCTGTGGCCGGGCACTTATGTCAATGTCAGTCTGGTGGCGCGCACGCTGGAAAATGCCGTCGTGGTGCCGGCGCAAGCCATCGTCACCGGCCCGACAGAAAAATTTGTCTATGTGGTGCAGCCCGATAATCTGGTGGCGGCGAAAACCATCGAAGTGACTGCCATCGAACGTGGGCTGGCGGCTGTCGCCGGCCTGACAGCGGGCGCCAAGGTCGTGGTTGAAGGCGCGCAGAATTTGCGTCATGGCGTGCTGGTCAAGGAAGAAAAAGTCGCGGGGGAAAGCACCGATCTGAAGCCGGTGCGCGTGAGCCGGCAATGCTGCTGAAGATGCCGGTTCCGATTTCGATCTCAATAAGAACAGAGGGCAAGCTGCGTTGAATATCTCCGAATTGTGCATTCGCCGTCCCGTGATGACAATCCTCTTGTCCATCGCAGTTGTGGTCATCGGCGTGTTTGCCTACGCCAAGCTGCCGATTGCCGCGCTGCCCAGCTATAACACGCCGGTCATCAATGTCACCGGTTCCTTGCCGGGCGCCAGTCCGGAAATCATGGCAGCCTCGGTGGCAACGCCGCTCGAAAAGCAATTTTCTACCATCGAAGGATTGGTGACGATCAGTTCCACCAATACCCTTGGCAGTACCTCAATCACCCTCGAATTTTCTTCCGACCGCGACATCGATGCGGCAGCGGTCGACGTGCAGGCGGCCTTGTTGCGTTCACAGCGCAATCTGCCAGTGGAAATGACGTCGCTGCCGGCCTATCGCAAAGTCAATCCGGCCGATGCGCCGGTCTTGTTGCTGGGGTTGACGTCACCCTCGATATCGCTGGCCGAACTCGATGACTATGCCGAAAATCTGATCTCGCCATCGCTGTCGACGATTGACGGCGTGGCCCAGGTATCGGTCTACGGCCAACGTCGTTTTGCGGTGCGCATCAAGGCGCGGCCGGCTGAACTGGCGGCGCGCAACATGACGTTGGATGAACTGGCGACCGCGATCAAGGCGGCCAATGCCAATTCACCAGTGGGGGTGCTGGACGGACCGCGCCAGAGCCTGACCCTGCAAGCCAACAAGCAATTGCCGAATGCCGACGCCTTCCGCCAACTGGTGATCAACAGCAGCAACGGTTATGCCATGCGCTTGTCGGATGTGGCCGAAGTCGAGGACAGTGTCGAATCGACCAAGAGCGGCAGTTGGGTCAACGGCGAACCGTCGATTGTGCTGGCGGTGCAACGTCAGCCGAATGCCAATACGGTCGCGGTAGTGGATGCCGTCAAGGCGACTTTGCCGCAGTTCAAGAGCCAGATGCCGGCCTCGATCAATGTGCATTTGCTCAATGACCGTTCGGTCTCGATCCGTGATGCGATTGCCGACGTCAAACACACCCTGGTGCTGACCGTGATTCTGGTCATCATGGTGATTTTCCTGTTCTTGAAGCGCTTGTCGGCAACGGCGATTCCCGTGGTGTCACTGCCGATTTCGCTGATCGGTTGCTGCGCGCTGATGCTGTGGCTCGGGTACAGCCTCGATAATATTTCGTTGTTGGCGATCACCATTTCTGTCGGTCTGGTGGTCGATGATGCCATCGTCATGCTGGAAAATATCGTACGCTACGTCGAGCAAGGCATGGACCCGATGAGTGCTGCACTCAAGGGGTCGCGCGAAGTCGGGTTTACCATTTTGTCGATTTCGATTTCGCTGGTGGCCGTGTTCATTCCGATCTTCTTCATGCCGGGGGTGATCGGCCTGATGTTCCATGAGTTCGCCGCAGTGGTGTCGCTGGCGATTCTGGTGTCGGCAGCGGTGTCGTTATCGCTGGTGCCGATGCTGTGCAGCCGTTATCTGAAACACGAAGATCACACCAACGAAAACTGGCTCAGCCGCAATTTCGAGCGCGGCTTCAAGGCAGTGTTGAACGGATATACTGCCGGCCTCGACTGGTGTCTGCAATACCGGCGCCCGGTATTGGTGCTGGCGCTGGCGACCTTGCTTGGCACCATTGCCTTGTTCGTGACGATTCCGAAAGGGTTCTTCCCGAGTGAAGACATCGGTCAGATCAGCGTCACGGTGGAAGGGCCGCAGGATGTGTCATATCCGGCCATGGTTGCGCTGATCAAACGCGCTGCCGATATCATCCGCCACAATGACAATGTCGACAGCGTTACATCGCGCACCAGCGGCACCAATACCGGCTCCCTGTTTGTCGGTCTCAAGCCGCTCAAGACAAGGGCCTCGATGGATACCGTGCTGGAACAACTGCGCAAGGAAACCGGCGGCATTGCCGGCTTGTCGGTATATTTTTCGCCGGTGCAGAATTTGCGGCTGGGCGGTCGCTCCAGCAAGAGTCGCTATCAGTATGTATTGCAAAGTGTGCATCCGGAAGAATTGCCTGATTGGGCCAACCGGATTCAAGCCCGCATGCGTGCCGATCCGATATTCCGCGACGTCACCAGTGATTCGCAAACCAATGGCTTGCAGGCGACGGTGGAAATTGATCGTGATCGCGCCAACGACGCCGGCGTGCAGGTGGCCGATATCCGTACCGCGTTGTACAGCGCGTTCGGTGACCGTCAGGTATCGACGATTTTCACCAGCAACAACAGCTATCAGGTCATCTTGCAAGACAACAGTTCCGGGGTACAGGATGAGTCGGCGCTGAGCCGGATTTATGTGCGCAGCAAGAGCGGCGTGTTGGTGCCGTTGCTGAGCGTGGCCAAAGTCAAGCGCGAAGCAACTGCGGTTTCCGTCAATCATCAGGGCCAGTTGCAGGCCATCACGATCTCGTTCAATCTGGCCCCGAACGTGCCGCTTGGCGATGCCAGCCGGACCATCGGCCAGATCACCGATGACTTGAAACTGCCCAATAGTATCGCTACTTCCTATGCCGGCGATGCTGCGGTATTCCAGTCTTCGCAAAGCAGCCAGGTGGCGTTGCTGTTACTGGCGATTGCCGTGATTTATGTGTTGCTCGGCGTGTTGTACGAAAGTTATATTCATCCGCTGACGATTCTTGCCGGCTTGCCATCGGCCGCGATTGGCGCTTTGCTGGCCTTGCGTCTGTTCGGATTTGAACTGACCTTGATTGCCACTATCGGCATTTTGATGCTGATAGGTATCGTCAAAAAGAACGCCATCATGATGATCGACTTCGCACTCGATGCCCAGCGCACGCAAGGCATGGCGCCGGCGGCCGCGATTCGCGAGGCGTGCATACTGCGTTTTCGTCCGATCATGATGACCACGCTGGCAGCGCTGATGGGGGCATTGCCGATTGCCTTCGGCCTCGGTGCCGGCGCTGAATTGCGGCAACCGCTGGGGGTCGCGATTGTCGGCGGCTTGCTGGTGTCGCAAGTGATTACGCTGTTCATCACGCCGGTCATCTATCTGGCGCTTGATCGCTTCAGCGGCAGTGGTCCGCTGCAATTCGAAAGCGATAAAATCACGGCGTAGTTTCTTCAATGCCAATGTGATTTCTCCAGCGCACGCGCCGTTCTGGTGCGTGCCGACACGTTTGCTTACAAATGACAGAATCGTCATATTGGTGTCAGCGTGCTGTTGCCTTCTGCGGACTATTCTGTCATCAGCGATGAGGCCGAAATCAATTCTTGCCATACATATGTGCACCGACCCGTGTCCATATGCATGGCAAGAATGACCGACACCCTCGCTGACCATTGTGTTCAATTTTCCGGAGAATCAACATGCGTATAGCAACCCTCATTCTGGCCGTCGTGGCCGCCAGTGCTTCTGTTTCCGCTTTTGCTATCGATAACAATCAAACCGATCCGGCCAATCCGCCGTCGCTCAGCCGCAGTGAAGTGCATCAGGAGTTGTTGCAAGCCGAAGCACAAGGAATGACCGCCGAACGTAATAACTATCCGGTCGTTACCACGGAGCCATCACACATGACGCGCCAGCAAGTCACGACAGAGCTGCAACGCTACGAGAGCAGCGGCGCTGATCACGGCTTATTCAACGGCGCCTGATTGGCCAACTGAGTTACACCGACACTGAGTCAGTTCAAGGGCGGCCGCCACCGATCGTGAAACCGATCGTGGTCTGGCCGCCTGTGCTTGCAGCGAATGCGCCGCCGCCATGCATGCGGGCAATTGCCTTGACGATGGCCAGGCCGAGACCGTGGCCGTGGATGCCGTTGCGATCCTGACGCGCCGAATCAATCCGGTAAAACCGATCAAACAAACGCTGCAAGTGTTGTGGCGCAATGGGTGCGCCCGGATTCGATACTGCCACCTGTACGGCGTCGTTGGTGGCGTGAATTTCGATATTGATGTGCGCCCCGGCTGACGAGTGTTGTATGGCGTTTTGCAACAGATTGGTCAAGGCCCGCCGAAACAAGGCGGTCTCGATCATGGCGCGGGCTTTGGTGTCACCGTTGACGCTGACGCTCATGCCGCTGTCATCCAGAACGAATTCAAAAAAATCGACCGTCTTTTGCACTTCTTCCGAGATCACCGCATGACTCAGGCTGGTTGCGGCTTCGCCCTGATCCGAACGTGCCAGAAACAGCATGTCGTTGATGATGGAGCGCAGCCGGTCCAGTTCTTCCAGATTCGATTGCAATACCATTTCAAATTCCGGCGCGCTGCGCTCGCGCGACAACGCCACTTGCGTTTCGCCGATCAGGTTGGCCAGCGGGGTACGCAATTCGTGGGCGACATCAGCATTGAATGCTTCCAGTTGTTTGTAGGCATTTTCCATGCGATCCAATGCCCCGTTGAAAGCTTGCGCCAGGTCCGACAATTCATTCGGCAGTGCCGATACGGCCAAGCGTTCCGATAAGGTTTTGGGGCTCAGGGTTTGCGCCTTGTCCGACATTTTCTTGAGCGGTTGCAAGCCGGCCTTGGCAATCCAGTACCCGAACAGAATCACCAGCAGCACACCGATGGCCGACAGGCCAATCATGGCGCCGAGGAAGGTGCGCAGCGTTTCATAGTACGGCTCGGTATCGACGCCGACGGTGAGCCGTATCGGCGGCCGGTCTTCAAATGCCGGCAACACCTTGGTCAGCGTATGCATCGGAAATTCCTTGCCTTTGATGCGCAGCCGGCCGACGTCGCCGGGGTCGTAATCGAAGTCGTGCAAGTCCGCCAGATCCTTGCCGTAGGTGAAGCGCGGATCGTCGCTGAAAATCCAGAAGCGCACCTTGCCGTCGGCCGGCGTCAGCGTATCCAGTTTGGTTTGTACCCGGGCCCAGCGATCCGTGGTGCCGACATGCGACACCATGTACTGGATGTCGTTGAAAGTGGTGTACAGGCCATCGCGCTCATGCCGCAACAGTTCGCCCTTGACCACTGCATACAGGACGGCGCCGATCAGTGAAAAAATCACCAGTGCCGATGCGGCAAACATCAGCACCAGACGATTGATGATGGAATTTTTGACGGAGCTTTTCATACACTGTCATCGATATGGCCGGCGGCTTCGGCGGCGGCATGATTGCGCAATTCGAGCACATAGCCCATGCCGCGGATGGTGTGCAGCAATTTTTCCGGAAACGGTGCATCGATCTTGGCGCGCAGGCGTTTGATGGCAACTTCGACCACATTGGTATTGCTGTCGAAGTTCATGTCCCATACCAGTTCGGCAATCGCCGTCTTCGACAGGATTTCTCCCTGACGGCGGGCCATGATCGCCAGCAAGGCAAATTCCTTGGCGGTCAGATCGATGCGCTGACTGCCGCGCGTGGCTTTACGGCTGAGCAGGTCAATCTGCAGATCGCCGATCCGCAACTGCGCCGGTTCCTGCACGCGACCGCGCCGGGTCAGCGCCTGCAAGCGCGCCAGCAATTCCAGAAACGAAAACGGTTTGATCAGATAATCATCGGCGCCGTCGTGCAAACCCTTGATGCGGTCTTCCACGCTGTCGCGCGCGGTCAGCATGATCACCGGCGTCTGCTTGATGGCGCGCAGTGCGCGCAATACCGAAAACCCATCCAGCCCGGGCAGCATCACATCGAGCACGATGACATCGTACTCATGCTCGATGGCCAGATGCTGGCCATCGATGCCGTTGGCGGCGAGATCGACCGTGCAACCCTGTTCGCTCAAGCCTTTGAACAGGTAGTCGGCCATCTTTTGTTCATCTTCGACGATCAGGATTTTCATAAGAGTATCTGCTAATTCAGTGTGATTCTATTACGTCTGGCGGTGCGGCTCCTTTTTTTGCTGCCTTGCGGTCTTTGCGCGCCTGCTTGCGGCGTTCAAACCAATAATGGGCGCGATCCAGGTAAAGATAAACCACCGGTGTCGTAAACAAGGTCAGCGCTTGCGACAGCACCAGCCCGCCGACCATGGCGTACCCGAGCGGACGCCGCAATTCGGAACCGGCGCCATGGCCCAGCATCAGCGGCAAGCCCGACAGCAGGGCGCACATGGTGGTCATCATGATGGGGCGGAAGCGCAACAGGCAAGCCTGATAAATCGCTTCTTCCGGTTTCATGCCCTGTTGCCGTTCCGCCGTCAGCGCAAAGTCGATCATCATGATGCCGTTTTTCTTGACGATGCCGATCAGCAAAATGATGCCGATCAGCGCAATTACGCTCAAGTCGTAACCGCCTGCCATCAGGATCAGCAGCGCACCGACCCCGGCCGACGGCAGCGTCGACAGAATCGTCAGCGGATGGATGTAGCTTTCATACAGCAGACCAAGCACGATATACACCGCGACCAGCGCCGCCGCGATCAGATACGGCTGCGAGGACAAGGAATCGCCGAACGCCTTGGCGGTACCCTGGAAGGAACCGCTCAGGGTTTGCGGTACCCCCATGTCGGCCTGTGCCTTGACGATGGCATCGACGGCTTCACCCAAGGCAACACCCGATGCCAGATTGAAGGAAATGGTCACGGCCGGGAATTGTCCCTGATGGCTGATCGACAGATAAGCGGTCTTGGTGGTGTCGATCTTGACGAAGGTCGACAGCGGCACCTGCATGCCGGTCAGCGGCGAGGTCAGATACAGTTTGTTGAACAAGGACGGATCTTGTTGCAGTTCCGGCGTGATCTCCAGAATCACGTGATAGCTGTTGATTTGGGTGAAGTACTGCGCAACCTGCCGCTGGCCGATGGCGTCATAGATGGTGGAGTCGATCAGCGCCGGCGAAATGCCGAAGCTGGAAGCCCGCGCGCGGTCGATGGTCAGGGTTGCAGTGGCGGCGGCATTTTGCTGATCGGATGCCAGATCCGTCAGTTGCGGCAACTGACGGAAACGGTTCAGCAATTTCGGTGCCCAGGCATTCAATTCGTCCAGATTCGAATCGGTCAGCGTGTACTGATATTGGGTACGCGCCAGGCGACCGCCGACGTTGATATCCTGGCTGGCTTGCAGGAACAGGTTGACGCCTTGCACCTTGGCGATCTGCGGCCGCAGCCGGGTGATGATCTGATCGGCATTGGCCGTACGGCCTTCCGATTTGGGCTTGAGCGCAATGAAAAAATTCCCGGTGTTGAATGTGGTTTGACCAGCGCTCATGGCGAAGCCGGTGACATCCGGATCTTTGCGCACGATGTCGGCCAGTTGCAGCATGCGCTGGCGCATGGCACCGAATGACGAGTCTTGCGCCGATTCGGCAAAACCGGCAATGACGCCGTTATCCTGTTGCGGAAAGAAGCCTTTGGGAATGATCACGAACAGCACCACGGTCGCGGCCACGGTGGCCAGGAATACGCACAGCGTGATGAACTGATGCCGCAGCACCACATGCAGGCCGCGCTTGTAACCGTTGAGCATGGCATCGAAGCCGCGTTCGAACAATTGGTACATGCGACCGTGCGATTCGGCGTGACTGTTGCGCAGGAAGCGCGAACACAGCATCGGCGTCAGCGTCAGTGAAATGATGACCGACACGGCAATCGTCAGGGTCACCGTCACCGCAAACTCGCGGAACAGGCGGCCGACGATGCCGCCCATCAGCAGCAACGGAATGAACACCGCCACCAGCGAGACTGAAATCGAAATAATGGTGAAGCCGATTTCGCTGGAGCCCTTGAGCGCTGCTTCCATCGGCGACATGCCTTCTTCCACGTAGCGGTAAATGTTTTCCAGCATCACGATGGCGTCATCGACCACGAAGCCGACCGCAATCGTCAGCGCCATCAGCGACAGATTATCGAGGCTGAAGCCGACCAGATACATCACGGCGGCAGTACCCATCAAGGCCAGCGGCACCGTCACGCTGGGAATCAAGGTCGCGGCAACATTGCGCAAGAACAGGAAAATCACCAGCACCACCAGGGCGATGGTCAGCACCAGCGTGAACTCGACATCTTCGACCGATGCGCGGATGGTCTGGGTGCGGTCGATCAGCGTATTGACGTGAACGCTGGCCGGGATCGCTGCGCGTAGCCGGGGCAAGGTGGCCTTGATGCGGTCCACGGTTTCAATGACGTTGGCACCCGGTTGCTTGGTGATGGCCAGCACGATCGAGCGGCCGTTGGTAGGCGCATTGTCTGGCGTGGCGGCGGCGCCGGCAAAGGCCCAGGCTGCCAGCTTGACATTTTCCGGGCCGTCGATGGCAGTGCCGATGTCGCGCACGCGGATCGGCGCTCCGTTTTTGTAAGCCAGCACCATGTCATTCCAGGGCGGAGCGCTCAGCAACTGGTCATTGGTATAGACCGTGAAACTCTGACGGCTGCCATCAACCGTACCTTTCGGCTGATTCACCGTGGTATTGGCAATCACCGTGCGCACATCTTCCAGACTCAGACCCAGCGTGGTGAGTTTGGCCGGGTCGACCTGAATCCGTACCGCCGGTTTTTGCTGACCATTGACGCTGACCAGACCAACGCCCGAAATCTGCGAAATCTGTTGCGCCAGAATATTGTCGGCGTAATCGTTGACCTGAATCAGCGGCAACACTTCCGATTGCACCGACATGATCATGATCGGCGAATCGGCCGGGTTGACTTTGCGAAACGTCGGCGGATTGGGCAAACTGGCCGGCAACTGGCCGCTGGCAGCAGTGATCGCCGCCTGCACATCAAGTGCGGCAGCATCGATATTGCGATTGAGATCGAACTGCAACGTGATTTGCGTGGTGCCCAGTGCGCTTTGCGACGTCATCTGGGACAGGCCGGCAATCAGCGAGAACTGCCGTTCCAGCGGTTGCGCCACATTCGACGCCATGGTTTCCGGATTGGCGCCCGGCAAACTGGCAGAGACCTGAATCGTCGGAAAGTCGACCTGCGGCAGTGGCGCCACCGGCAGCAACGGCCATACCGCGATGCCGACCAGCAACAGCGCAATGGCCAGCAGCGTGGTGCCGATCGGGCGCTTGATGAAGGTGGAAGAAACGCTCACTTGGCGGCTCCTTTGTCAGCGCCGGCAGTGCCAGCGGCACTGGCCGGTGCGGTGGCAGGTTTGCCTTCCACTACCCTGGCGCCCGGTTTGAGCTTGTACTGGCCATCCACCACCACGCGCTGATCCAGTGTCAGGCCATTGCTGACGACGGCGATGCCGTCCTGAATGCGGGCCACCACGACCGGTTGCATGCTGGCAGTGTTATCGGCACTGACCAGATACACATAAGTGCCATCCTGACCGCGCTGAATTGCCGCCGCCGGCACCGTCAGCACATTGCCGTGATCCCCCATGATCAGATTGACATTGACATACTGGCCCGGCCACAAGGCATGCTGCGGATTGGCAAACCGTGCTTTCAACTGCACGGTGCCGCTGCTGGTATCGATCTGATTGTTGACCAGAATCAGGTCGCCGGTGGCCAGCGGTTGCGCGGTGTCGCGCGCATAGGCAATTGCCTTCAAGCCATTTTTGGCGGACGACTGTGAATGATTGATGGCCGGCACTGCCTCACCGGGCAGGGTGAACAAGACCGTGATCGGATCGATCTGATTGATCACCACCAGGCCGGTGGCGTCGGCCGCATGCACGATGTTGCCGGGGTCAACCAGACGCACGCCGGTGCGCCCGCTGATCGGCGCATTGATGGTGGTATAGCTCAGTTGCACATTGGCGTAGTTGATCTGGGCATCATCGGTTTTGATGGCCGCTTCCAGTTGTGCCACCAATGCCTTTTGCGTATCCAGTTGCTGTTGCGTGGCGGCGTCTTGCTGTTGCAGCGTGGTGTAGCGTTGCAAGTCAAGTCTGGCATTGATCAGCTGCGCCTGATCCTTGGTCTTCTGGGCTTGGGTTTGCGCCAGTTGTGCCTGCAACGCACGCGGATCGATTTGCGCCAGCAACTGACCGGACGTGACGTCTTGTCCTTCGACAAAGGCCACCTTGTCGAGCTGGCCATCGGTGCGCACCTTGACGGTCACGCTGGCATTGGCAGTCACCGTGCCTACGCCCGACAGATAGAGCGGCAGATCTTGCTGCTGCACCTTGGCAGTAGTGACCGACACCGGCGCATTCAGATTGGCCGGCTGTACCGGTGCGCTTGAATGAAACATCTTCCAGCCGCCATAGCCAAGCAGCGCCAGAATGGCGATGCCGATGATCAGGGTGGAAGGTTTGACTGCGGATTGAGTAGTCATGCGAAAGCTCACTTATTCGGTTTTTATCAGTATTTGTCGGATTTTTCGGTGGTCTTGCGGGTGCTGGCCGGTTGCTCGATTTCATCGGCATGCCAGCCGCCGCCGGTGGCCTTGATCAGGGCGACGCTGGCAACCAGCTGGCGCCCCAGCAATTGCACCGCGGTGCGCTGATTGCTCAATGCTGCCGCCTGCGCGGTCACCACGTTCAGGTAAGTCGCGGTGCCGGCCTGATATTGGCTCAGTGCCAGCCGCTCCGACAGTTGCGCGGCGCTGACGGCGCGCTCCTGCACTTGACTTTCCTGATCCAGTACGCGCAAGGTCGACAAGTTGTCTTCCACTTCCTGGAAGCCGCCCAGCACGGTCTGTTTGTATTGCGCCACGGAGGCATCGAAGGCGGCCACCGCCTGATCGCTGCGGGCGCTGCGCAAGCCGCCGTCAAACAAGGTTTGGGCGAGGGCTGCGCCGAGTGACCAGATGCGTCCCGGGGTGTTGAACAGATTGGCGAAAGAGGCGCTGCTATAACCGCCGCCGGCACTTAATGTCAGTGCCGGGAAATAGGCCGACCTGGCGACCCCGATGTTGGCATTGGCAGCAGCCGCCAGGCGCTCGGCATTGGCAATGTCCGGCCGCCGTTGCAACAGATCAGACGGCAGCCCGGTCGGAATGTAGGGCAATTGCGCCTGCAAGGCACCGCTGCGAGCAGGCAATGCAAATGCCGACGGGGCTTTGCCGAGCAGGATGGCAATTGCATGTTCGAGTTGATTGCGGGTGGCATCCAGATCGATCAGTTGCGCCTGCGCCGACAACAACTGGGTTTCTGCCAGCGCCACATCGGCACGCAGCGCTACACCGGCCTGATATTGATGCTGGGTCAATTGCAGCGAGCGGGTATAGGCAGCGACTGTGCTCACATACAAATCCTTTTGCAGATCGGTGACGCGCAATTGCAGATAGTCTTGTGCCAGCGTGGCCTGAATGCTCAGACGAGCGGCGGCCAGACTGGCGGCGCTGGCCTGGCTGTTGGCGTCGCCGGCTTCTGCCGTGCGCCGGATCTGGCCCCAGAGATCAGGTTCCCATGAGGCATTGACGCCGACACTGTAGGAGTCGCCGAGATTGAGGCCATTGGTATTGGTTTGGGCCCGACCGGCACCGGCCGAAATGCCGGCGGTCGGCCAGAACCCGGCGCGCGCGACGCGGGCGGTGGCCTCGGCCTGACGGTACTGCGCTTCTGCCTGCTTGATATTCTGGTTGGCGTCATTGGCCTGCGTGATCAGCTCGTTGAGCTGACTGTCGCCATACACTTCCCACCAATGGTGATTGCCGTCGATCTGGCCTGGCACGGCAGGTTGCCATGGCCCGGTTTCTTTGTAGCTCTGCGGCAAGTCCATTTGCGGCCGCGCATAGTCGGGACCAACGGCACATCCGGCCAGCGCCAGCGTCAGCGCTGACAGGCCGCAGGCGGTACGCAAACGCCGCATGGTCGGGGGTGAAAAGGAAGGGAGCATAGAAGCGCAGCAAGCATTCAAGAGTGAAGAAGCACGGATCCAATGTGCCGCGCGGCAATCGTCGCGTCGGAAAAATTGAAAGATAGTTCACTCTACTTGGCACTGCTCAACCGGTTGCTGACAGAAAAATGACAATTCTGTCAGTTTCGGCGTTCACCCCGGCTGGCGGACGAAAGCGGGGAATTCAGCGGCGCTTCAGGGCAGGTTTTCGCGCAAAACGATGCTGATGCGCACCGCTTCGACGCCCGCCAGCGCCTCCTTGCGTTCGCGCAGGTTGGTAAAAATGCGGACACAGTTCATGATCATGTTTTGCGGTTGCTGGGTCAGCACTGCATCCATGGTGCCATCGATCAGCAAACCACGCGTGTCCGGCGTCAGGCCGTGGCCGACGAACACCAGTTTCTGGTCGCGTCCGCTTTCCTTCAAGGCGCGGCCGACGCCATCGGACGCACCGCCGATGTTGTACATCCCGATCAGATCAGGATATTGCTCCAGCAGGGTGCGCGCCTGTTTGTAATTGGTGTCGGCATCATCATGTCCTTCGCGCAGCCCGACTACTTCGATATGGGGAAACATTTCTTCGATCACATGCAGAAATCCCATTTCGCGTTCTTCATGACCGCGATAACTGAGGCTGCCGGCAATCATGGCGATCTTGCCGCCGTGCTTGTGGCGTTGACTGCCATTGCCCAGAAAGCGGCCCAGCAGATAACCGGCAGTGCGGCCGGCGGCGCGGTTATCCATGCCGACGTAGGCAGTACGCCGTGAATTCGACAGGTCGGAAATCAGGGTCACCACATGCACACCGGCTGCTACCAGCGTATTGACGGCCTCGCGCACCAGCGGATGTTCGAGCGCCATGAAGGCGATGCCATCAGCCTGGCGGCCATGATGCAGCAAGCGCTGGGCCAAAACCGCAGGGTTGAAACCCTCGATGTGATGGCATTTGCATTTGACATTGAATGGTGCCAACTGGTCTTCGGCGAAGGCGATGTAATCACCGAGCATGCGCATGAAACGATTGCTCTCCGGCGGCAACAGAAATACCAGCCGCATCGGCTTCGGTTGCATGGCCTTGTACAGATCGGCCTCCGGCAGGTAGTCGAGTGATGCTGCAATTTTCAAGACCCGTTGCATGGTTGCCGCTTTGACGCCGGGGCGCTGATTCAGCACGCGGTCCACAGTCGCTGTCGATACTCCTGCTGCCTGGGCGATATCCACCACGCGGGCGCGTGATGCAGAAGTGATCTGGGTGACGGGGACAGAGGCGGGCATGGTGTGATTTGAGAGCAGTGTCAGGGTTGCGAAATCAATCAAAAACCATCATAAAACGTCTTTGACCGGTACGAAGGGTAGGGAATATCCTGAGTTCCGTAAATGCATGTTAAATCAAAAGACATCAAAAGAATAGAAAGAGACAAGCGCTTCCGACAGCTCTGGCAACACGCCGCAGGCAGTATGTGCGACCGCGTGGGGACGGGATGGCTGCATGCTCTTTTTCGCCAATCCAATCTCAGGAGACAAACAGATGCATACCATTACACGTCGTAACTTCATCAAGACGGTTTCACTGGCGTCGGCCGGCGCCGCGGTCGGCGGCTTGTCCATCGGCAGCGCGCATGCGGCAGCGGAATTCGTACTGAAATACGCCAACAATTTGCCGATGACGCATCCGATGAATGTGCGCGCCAAGGAAATGGCCGCCAGGATTGCGGCCGAGTCCAAGGGCCGGGTCGAGTTGCAGGTCTACTCCAACGGTCAGTTGGGTACCGATACCGATATGTTGTCGCAGGTGCGCGCCGGTGCCATCGACTTCTTCACGATTTCGCCGGAAGTGCTGGGCACTCTGGTATCGGCCGGACAGATCAGCGGCGTCGGTTTTGCCTTCCGCGATTACAACCAGGTATGGGCCGCGATGGATGGCGAGCTTGGCGCCCATGTGCGCAAGCAGATTGCCGCCAGTACTTCCTTGTTCGCCTTCGAACGCTGCTGGGATAACGGCTACCGCCAGGTCACTACCAGCACCCGCGCCATCGCCAAACCGGAAGATTTCAAGGGCATGAAACTGCGCGTGCCGCCCAGCCCGCTGGCGACTTCCTTGTTCCGTGGTTTCGATGCGGCGCCGACCAGCATCAATTTCGCGGAAGTGTATTCGGCATTGCAAACCAAAATCGTTGAGGGCCAGGAAAATCCGCTGGCGGTGATTTCGACCGTCAAGTTCTATGAAGTCCAGAAATACTGTTCGATGACCAATCACGTCTGGAGCGGTTTCTGGTTCATGGGCAACAAGAAGTCATTCGAACGGCTGCCCAAGGACTTGCAGGAAATCGTTGCCCGCAATATCAACGAAGCCGGCGTCAAACAGCGGGTCGACGTCAAGGCGCTCAACGATTCGCTGGTGGCTGAAATGAAAGCCAAGGGCCTGCAATTCAATGAAGTCGATAACGATGCCTTTCGCAACAAATTGCGCAGCGCCGGCTTCTATACCGAGTGGCACAAAAAGTTCGGCGATGAAGCTTGGGGCCTGCTGGAAAAATATACCGGCAAGCTGGCCTGAGCGTTGCCGGCAGCGCCGGCAATCGTGCGTTCTTGCATCACGAATTTCACATATCTCATCTGAGACAGAGGATAACCATGAGCAGATTTCTCGGAGAAATCAAACAACTCGGCTATGTCGTCGAAGACATTCAAGCCGCGATGACATATTGGAGCGAAGTGTTGGGCGTCGGTCCCTGGTATTACATGGAGCGCGTGCCGCTCAAGAACTATCGCTACCAAGGTCAGCCATACGATATTCATTCCTCGGTGGCGCTGGCCAATTCCGGCGGCGTGCAGGTAGAGCTGATTCAGCAACGCAATGATGCCCCTTCCATGTATCGCGATTTCTTGCAGGCTGGTCGCACCGGTTTGCAACATCTGGCGTACTGGACTGAAAATTTCGATCAGGATCTGGAGCGACTGCTGGCGCAAGGGTACAAGATAGGCATGAGCGGTGAAGTCGGTGAACGCGGACGTTTCGTTTATTTCGAGACCGAATTCCATCCCGGCACCGTGATTGAATTGTCTGAAATCGCCGGTCCGAAAGGCACCGTGTTCCGCATCATTCGCGAATCCTCTGTGGGCTGGGATGGCAGCGATCCGGTGCGCACCTTTCCTGATCTGAGCAAGATGTGATGACGGCGGCAATCATGGCTGAAGATCGTTTTGTCGCCGACTATCTGATCGAGACGCCGCTGGATCCGGCGCAAGTCGCCGAAGTGATGGCCGGCGAGCAATCGTGCGGCACCTTTGTGCGAGTGCAGGGGGAAACCGATCAGTTGCGCAATCGCGCGCGGGCGGTGGTGTTGTCGGTGACGGAGCTGGAAGCAGCGACCGTCCCGAGTTTGCCCAATGCCTGGTTGCAGCGACAACAGATCAGCGGGCCGTGGCGTCGGGCCCGGGTTCGGATTGCCTTTCCGATTGACAATGTCGGCGCCAATTTGCCGACCCTGGCGGCCACCGTGGCCGGCAATTTGTTCGACCTCGGTGAAGTGACCGGCCTGCGCTTGCTGTCGCTGACACTGCCGCCGGCGTACCGCAAGCAATTTGACATGCCGCGTCATGGCATTGCCGGTACCCGCGCGCTGACCGGCGTGGCCGAGGCGCCGCTGCTGGGTACCATCATCAAACCGAACGTCGGGTTGAGCGCGCTGGAAACCGGTGAACTGGTGACGCAGTTGTGCGAAGCCGGTGTCGATTTCATCAAGGATGACGAAGTGTGCGCCAATCCCGTGCATGCACCGTTGCAGGAACGAGTGCGCGAAGTCATGCGGCGGGTGCGGGTTTATCAGGATAAAAGCGGCCGGCGCGTGATGGTGGCATTCAATATCACTGACGAGCTCGACGCCATGCGCCGCCATGCCGACCTGGTTGAGCAAGAGGGTGGTTGCTGCGTCATGGTGGGGGTGAACTGGTGCGGCTTTTCCGCGATCCAGAGTTTGCGGCGCAGTACCGGTCTGGCGCTGCACGGACATCGCAACGGCTTCGGCATGATGTCGCGCCAGCCGGCGCTGGGGATGTCATTCTCGGCCTATCAGAGTTTATGGCGACTCAGCGGCGTCGATCATTTGCATGTGCATGGATTGAGCGGGAAATTTTCCGAATTCAATGATGAGGTAGTGCAATCGGCCCGCGATTGTCTTACGCCGATGGCTGCTGATGATGCGGTGATGCCGGTGTTTTCGTCGGGCCAGTGGGCGGGCACGGTGCCGGCTACCTTCGAGGCGGTGCACAGCAGCGATGTGATTTTTCTGTCGGGTGGCGGCATTCTGGCGCATCCGGATGGACCGCAAGCCGGCGTCGCCAGTTTGCAGCAAGCCTGGCAGGCGGCGCGCAGCGGCGTCAGTCTGACCGATTTTGCCAGCCATGCACCGGAATTGAAGCGGGCGCTGGAATTTTTTGGTCCGCGTCTGAAATGACGCCAGCCGGTATGGACACGGCGACGCCGCGCATCTGTTTTTATGGTGATGATTTCACCGGCGCGACCGATACCTTGGCCACCGCCACTCAGGCCGGATTGCGCAGCATCCTGTTTTTACGCATTCCGAGCGCAGCGCAACTGCGTGCTGCCGGCACGCTGGATTGCCTTGGCATTGCCGGTGCCGCTCGCGCCATGGACGCGGCAGAGATGGAAACCGAACTGGAACCGGTGGCGACATTTTTTGCCGGCCGGGCACCGGTCACGCATTACAAGATCTGCTCCACGTTCGACAGCGCCGCGCAGGTCGGCAATATCGGTGTCGCGCTCCGGATATGGCGACGCCACATACCGAATCGTTTCGTGGCCATCGTGGGCGGTCAACCCAATCTGGATCGCTATTGCGCATTCAGTCATTTGTTTGCCGCAGTACGCAAGGGTGGTGAAGTGGTCAGAATTGACCGCCATGACACCATGCGCCGGCATCCGGTGACGCCATTGCACGAATCCGATTTGCGTCTGCATTTGCAGGCGCAACAACTGCGCGTGGCAGCAATCCATTATCCGGTCTATGCCCGGGGCGATGACGCGCTGGATCAGCAGATCGAACAAAAACTGACGACCAGTTCCGATGCGATGTTGTTCGATATCGCGGAAGCGGCGCATCTGGCGCCGGTCGGACGCGTGATCTGGCAACGCGCAGTGCGGCAACCATTGCTGGCAATTGGCGCCAGCAGCGTGGTGCAGGCCTTGTGCAGTCATTGGCAGCAGCAAGGACAATTGCCATCCGCGACAACCGTCAGCCGCGACAATGTTGCTGCGACCGACGGTCCGGTATTTGTACTGGCGGGCAGTTTGTCGCCGGTGACGGCAATGCAGATTGCCGCGGCCACTTCCTTTCGGCATGTCATGCTGGACGCGCAAAGCCTGATCGATGGCGACGAACAATACATCGCCGCAGCATTGCAGTCGATTGCGGTACAACTGCGCGCCGGGCTTCACGTGCTGGCCTGCACCGCTGCTGCGGACGGCGGGCGCAAGTTGCTTGATGCGCCCGATGCCGCGCGCCGATTGGCGCACGCCGGCGGTGAGTTCTTGCGGCGACTGTTGCAACTGATGCCACTGCGACGCGTCGGCGTGGCCGGTGGCGATACTTCCAGTTATGCCTTGAAGGCACTGGATATCTGGGGCTTGTCGTATCTCGGCAATCTGGCGGCCGGGGTCGCCTTGTGCCAGACCCATGCGGATGCATCGCATCTGCATGGCATGCAACTCATGCTCAAGGGTGGTCAGATGGGGGGCGCCGATTTGTTCGAATTGCTGGTGCACGGCCAGCCCTGACGGTGCGATGCACACGACACCATCCTGACCGGCATTCACTTCAGTCGGGCTGCACCGGTTTTTTTGCCAGTCGCAAACCGAGCGCGGTAACGACGGTGCCAGCCGCCAGCGCCAGAATATAACCGAGGATGTGGGTTACCGCATGCGGAATCGGCAAGACGAAAATGCCGCCGTGCGGCACTTTCAATTCAACCCCGATCAGCATGGTGATCGCTCCGGTCACCGCAGCGCCGGCCACCAGTGCCGGGATCACCCGTAACGGATCGCGCGCCGCATAGGGGATGGCGGCTTCGCTGATGAAGGCGAGGCCAAGGATGGCGGTGGCGTTTCTGGCGGCGCGCTCATCGCGGGTAAAGCGATCGGCGAACATCATGCACGCCAGCGCCAGC
>NZ_LFLS01000036.1 GCF_001189915.1 Herbaspirillum autotrophicum | reverse complement strand
GAAGTACTACGGCCGTTTGCCCTGGACTAACCTTGGCCGGCCCTCTTACTTTTCATATGATTTTTGGTGTGCCAACGTTCCACTGCATGTGTTAAATCTTCATCGAGTCTTTCTCGCTCATCAACAGGCAGTGACAAAAAAAGATCAATAGCCACCGTGAATGGCCAGCCTCCCGAAACCTTCTGAGGCGCGTCGAGAAAGATGGTTTTCATATCACCATCAACTAATCCTTTGCCGGTTGCCAGCCACCAAGGATTGACGTTCAACGCCTTGGCGGCGAGTAGCAAATTTGCCCCTTCTATTTTTTTGGTCCGACCGGACATCCAATCTGCGACTGATGGAGCCTTCACCTCGCACGCCTTGGCGAGTTCGAGTTGGGTCATCCCCGGATTGCGACTAAGCGCATGTTTTAAGCGTTCTGCAAGCGTGTTCATTAGGAAATCCTAGCAGTAAGTCAATTAGGAATGCCTTGACAATTCAAATAAGGAATGCCTAACATGGCGGTAAATCGTCAAAGGAATCCCTTATGAACAGCCTTGCAAACCAAGTAATTGACCGCCTCGACGGCACAAACGCCGTGGCGAAAATCTTCGATATCAAACCGTCGTCCGTGTCTGAGTGGCGCGTGAATGGCATTCCCAAAGCGCGTCTCCAGTATTTGCGTCTTGCCCGTCCAGACGCATTCGACGGTTTGGAGACAGAACAATCCCAGCCCGACAAGGTGCCGGCATGACCGACGACCGCCAGCACTCACGCGCCAATGCGCGGGGCATTGTTCAAACACTAAAAAAAGTCCACGAAATCGCCGGCGTGTGGATTCCTGTTCCGACTAAGGACGATGTTGCAAGGCGTCTTCGAGCGAAGCACAAAGTGTTGCGAAAAAGTCGAGCACTTGTTTATCGACGCCTGTCTGTTGCAGACCGGCATGCGCATCTTCAGTCGCTGCTCGAAAAATACCCTGGGCGGTATCGGACATCGCAGGTTCTAGCGCCGCGCAAATGGCATGTAACGCCGCGCTCTGAGCCGTCAGTTGCATCTTGATTTTTTGCATTTCGATAGATTCATCCATGGGAGTTTCCTCTGTTGTTAAACGATGTGTGGAAACTGAAATTTAGCACGGTGGAAATTCCCACCCTTCATTACAAGAAATAGGTGCCTCAATGAGCACAGAAACAGTTTCACTCGATCCGATTGAAATGACCCGCAAGACCGGCGCACGGATTCAGGGCGAGGTATTGCAGCGCCTTGCATACGTCACTCAGGAGCGTGCAGCGGAATGCATGGGCGTTTCAGCGAGTACGGTTAGTCGGACAAAGGACCAGCTTGAACACGTCTGCCAATTGTTCGCCGCCATCGGTTTGCAGATATCGGCGTCTGACTCCGTTGTGATCAGCCAGAAAGAACTGTCCGGCCTCAAGTACCTGGCACATCGGTATCTGGAAGCGGACATTGAGAAAGATCGGCGGGACTGATGAAACCAATCAAAACCACCGAAGCCCGTCAGGCGGTAATTGACCTCCTGAAAGCGAATCCGCAAGGGATGACCAGCAGCGAAATTGCGGCCGCGATATGCGTACCGTGCGCGGTCTCGAAGCTCGCCGTCGTCAGTATTCTTGATCGCATGGCGCGCATTTGCGTGCTGAGCATCGACCGCAGCATGCCTAAAAACCACCGTTATTTCCTCGCCACCGACGACTGCCCATTTAGCGATAACGTGATTCAACGCACCGTGCCGGCCAAGAAACGTAAGTGCAAGCTGACCGTGAGGTATTCGCCCATGGCGTGGTGCGTGGCGGCTTTGACGGGGGCAATGTGACAGAATTCTCGTTGCATACAGGGGATTGTCTGGAAGTCATGCGCGACATCGCAGATGAATCGGTCGACATGATTCTGGCTGATCTGCCATACGGGGCGACCGAATGCAGTTGGGATAGCGTGATTCCATTGGGGCCGCTCTGGGAGCAGTACTTACGTATTGCGAAGCCGTGCGCAGCAATCGTATTGACCGGCATGCAGCCGTTCACGTCAGTACTGGTATCGAGTCAGCCCAATCTATTTCGATATGAGTGGATTTGGGAAAAGGGAAATGCAACCGGGTTCCTGAACGCTAAAAAGCAGCCACTGCGGGCGCATGAGTCAGTACTTGTTTTCTATCGCCGGCAGCCGATCTATAACCCTCAGATGACCTTTGGTCACGTTCGCCAAAAGACCAAGCGCCGGGCCGTCAATTCAGAGTGCTACGGCAAGGCCATGGTCAATACAGAATATGACTCTACCGACCGATACCCTCGTTCTGTTCAATTTTTCTCAAGCGACAAGCAAATAGGGGCGTTCCACCCAACTCAGAAGCCGGTCGATCTGATGTCATTCTTGGTCAGGACTTACACCGATCCGGGGCAAACAGTACTTGATAACGCCATGGGGAGCGGTACCACTGGCGTGGCCTGCGTGCGTAGTGATCGCAAGTTTATCGGCATCGATTCACATGGGCCATACGTCGATGTCGCACGGCGCCGGATTGAAGCAGAGCGCCTAAAACCCCTGCAGCAAAGGATGTTCGCATGAACTACTACGAACACCACATCGGCGACTATGCGACCGCCACCAGTCATTTGAGTTGGGATGAGGACATGGCATACACGCGTCTGCTGCGCTGGTATTACCGCAAAGAAAAGCCGATCCCTATCGATATCAAGGAAGCATGCCGCCAAATTCGCGCCACCACAAAAGTGCAGCGTGAAGCGGTCGAATCTGTCCTGAAAGAGTTTTTTTTGTTGCGGGAGGACGGTTGGCACAAAGACACATGCGATGAGGCCATTGCAAAGTATCAGGATGGTGAGCCAGAGCGCGAACTAAAAAAAGCGAACGAAGACAACCGCACAAAGCGTCATCGTGAAGAGCGCGCAAAACTCTTTAAAGCCTTGACGGATGCGGGTGGTCACGCATCTTGGAACATCGGAATTGCTGATCTGCGAACACTTGTCGCGAACATTTCTGTAACGGTACCTGAAACAAAACCTGTAACGCCTGTAACGGCACCTGCAACGCCTGTCACGGCTACCCAGACACCAGACACCACTACCCATACACCAGAAGTAAAAACAAGTACTGGGACCGGCGCACATGATTCAAACGTCATTGACGCCAATCCCGTCGATGTGTGCCATTCCGTCGGCGAAATCTGCATTGCCATGCGTCCGTACGGCATCAATGCGAATCCGGGGCACCTGGCAATCATCGAGTTGGCTGCGCAAGGCGTGCTGCTGACAACGTTGCACGAAGCCTGCCGTCAGGCCAAGGCAAAGAAACCGAATGAAGCCATCCCACCGAATTTCGTAATCGGCTTTATCCGGAACTGGGCAGCTGACGCCGCAGCGATGAACGTCGCAGGCGCACGACCACCGCAGCACCAAACCACCAAAGACCAATCCCGCGCAGCAGCAATGAATTCCCTCGGCTTAGGAGGCCACCATGACGAACAACCTTTCACCCTCGACGCAGCAACAGGCCGAGAAGCGAATTGATCCGATGGAGTTGCTTTTCGGTCAGCTTCACGGCATGTACGGCAAGGCATTTACCGACAAGTTCGGTAGCGGCGCCACTGTCAACGGCAAGGATTCCGGCATCGAGAACACCAAAGCCGTATGGCGTGACAGCATCCGGGCAAATGGCCTGCGCATGCCGGACATCAAGCGCGGGCTGGCATCGTGCAACAGGTTCGTGCCGGCATGGCCCGAGTTCCTGGAATTCTGCCGACCAACGCCGAACGCTGACGCCGCGCTGATCGAGGCTGTACAGCAGTTGCATGCCCGTAACGAGGGCAAAGATCAATGGTCACACCCCGCGATCTACTGGGCAGCGCAGAAGGTCGGGTATCACGAAATGACCACGCTCAGCACCTCGGCACTGAAGCCGCGATTCTCGGCGGCACTGGACGACGTCATGCGGCAGGAGGTCATCAAGCCGGTACCGGAAATCGTGCAAGGTCCGCGTCTGCCAGCGCCGGCAGCGGTCAGCGCTGAAGACATCGCCAAGGCCAAAGCCATGATCAGCACTTTCACGAACGAGCAGACCAAGGCCAACGGCGCACCGGTTGATGGACTGCGCTGGGCAAAGCGGATCATCCAGCGCATTCAGAGCGGAGACAAGACCGTTTCTCTGCACCAACTTCGCGAGGCCGAACAGGCATTAAAGGCTGGATCTATCGCGATTGACTGAGCTTTACCCCGTCACTCTCACGCGCGTGCGCGCGCATTTGCACCACCAACCCGCCTCATTCCGAGGCATAAAAGGAGAAGTAAGCATGGAGCAGGTCGGAATCGCATTTACAGGCGTCATTGCAGTATTTCTGTCGCAGGCGGGTAGTGCCAGCATGCGTAAGTGGGCCTGCATCTTTGGCCTGATCGGTCAGCCGTTCTGGTTCTATGCATCATTCAAGGCAACTCAATGGGGAATCTTTGGGCTGTCATTTCTCTATGCCGCAGCCTGGATGCGCGGCTTTTACAATAACTGGATCAAGCGATGAAAATCATATCTCGCGGCACACCACCGGAACTCAATCCAATTCGGCACACATGCTCAGCATGCAAGACGAAATTCGAATTCAATCGCACTGAAGCGAGATTCGTTAGCGATCAACGCGATGGGGACTGCTTGTGCATCAAATGCCCTGTTTGCGCCAAAGAAGCCTACATCGCGGTGAGAAAATGAAATCCATCACCATCACCTTGCCGTATCCGATCAGCGCAAATCGATATTGGAATTCGTTCCCGCTGGGCAAACGCATCATGACCGCGCCGTCAAAGGAGGCGGTCGCGTACAAGCAGCAGGTCGGCTGGATGCTGCGCGCGGCTGGTGTGCGCGAACACATCAAGGGCCGGGTTCGCATCGATATCGTTCTGTACGCAAAGCGCCCGCTGGATTGGCAAGCACGCATGCGCAAGTTCGGGGCCGAGTGGGACAACACAGTACAGCGCATCGATCTGGATAACGCCCGCAAATGCCTGTACGACTCGATCAAGGGCCTGGCCATCGAAGACGATTTTTGGGTCTGGAAGGATACCGGCGAAGTGGGCGAGCCTGACGAGAAGGGCGCGCGCGTCGTGGTGACCATCACCGCGCTGTCCGTGGTTCAGCCGCAGGCGTCGATGTTTGATGAGGTGCCGGCGTGAGCAACAAACTGGACGAGTATGAGCGGGAGGCCAAAGCACAATTGGCGCGCATACACCGGGAGTACATGGCGGCCGCTGAGCCGTATCTAAAGATTCTTGAGACCATTCACTCCCTGAGGCCGCCGCGCCATATTTACCTCGACATTGATCACGCTCGCTACTTGCAGGCAAGTGGCGATCTGAAGAACTTTCTTTCCGATCCACCCCCGAAGGATGCCCCGTAACGATGCTGCCGATTCCAGACAAGCAAGTCGATTGGTTCCAGCTGCTGCTTGACGTGCAGCGGAAGGGATACACGCTTGTCAACATCAGCAGCGCAATCGACGTGCCACGCACCACAATGCTGGGCTGGCGCGACTTGGAGGCCAGCCCACGGCATCAGGACGGAGAACGGCTTATCGCGCTCTGGTGCAACGTCACAGCCAACCAGCGGGCCGATTTGCCGATGACAACCAAGTGGGGCGGATTGTCGGGATTCCGACATGGATAACCGATAAAGTTGCCGCTGATCCTTCCGGCAACCTCTCAGGAGTCCCACATGACCACCAAAACAACCCGCAACGTAGCCACGCCAGGCGAAGACCCACAGAACATCACCGCTCTCGAAACCACCGGCACCGAAGTGGTCGAGACTGGCGCATCCGATGGTGCCACAGCATACGCTGCTGCCTCGGTCGTCAAGGCCGAAGAACTGGCCGAACAAGCACAAGCGGCGGCCCCGACCGTCAGCGCCGCAGACTTCGCCAAGTTGATGGGGATGTTTGAGAATCAGGCGCAGCAGATCGAAGCGCTCAAGGCCGCCGGCACCCGCGCTGCTGCCTCGGTCGTCAAGGCTGAGCCGCTGCCGGACTACCACAAAACCCTTGCATCGAAGCCGACCACGCCGGTGCTGACCGCTGAAGGCTGGATTGTTCCTGCGAATTGGGCTGTGGCAGTGGGCAAGGGTTCCTGACATGTGCGGCGGTGGCGGCAGTACCCCAGCGGTCGTAAAGACCGACCCCAAAGCCGAAGCGGCTGAAGCAGCCGCCGAAGCTGCCCAAAAAACCAATATGACGCAGGCGGCCCGGCGCCGCCAGCAGCAACAATCTGCGCTGTCCACCGGTGCCGGCGCTGCACTCTCTTACGGTAAATCTTCCCTCGGACAATGAGCGACCTCGTAGACAAAATCATTCGCCGGCATCAGCAGCTGGTCACGCAGCGCCAGCCGCATGACTCAGTGTGGCGCGAGGTGTTCGATTATCTGGCGCCGGAACGCTCGATCGGCTGGTATGGCGTTACTGAAACAGCTTCAACCAGTGCCGCGTCACAGCGTGCGCGTCTGTACGACAACACGGCAATGGATGACGCCGAGGTGCTGAAGGCTGCAATCGCATCCGGCATGCACCCTGCCAACTCGCGCTGGTTTGATCTGGATGCCGGCCAGAAGTCCGAAGAAGAAAACGGATGGATGGACGGAGCAACGCAGTTTGTTTTCGAGAATATCCACGCTTCCGGCTTCGACGCCGTGGCATATGAAAACCTCTCTGACTTGCTGCCGGCCGGCTGGTTTGTCATGTATGCCGACCAAGCCCGGGACAATGCCGGCAATGAAATCGGCGGTTACAACTTCGAAGCCTGGCCGCTCTGGCAGTGCTACGTGGCCGCGTCAAAATCTAATGGGCGCGTCGACGTACTACACCGAAGCTGGTCGCCGACCGTCGAACAAGTGGTGACTGAGTACGGTATCGACAACGTTTCGGATGTTACCCGCAAGCGATACGAAGATGGAAAGTATTCGGACGCGGTGCCTGTCATCTGGTCGATAGAGCCGAACCCGCAGGGAAAGAAGGGATTCACCAAGCAGTCAATGCCTTTCCGCAGCGTGCATATCGAAGTCAGCGAGAAAACCGTCTTGCGCGACAGCGGCTACATGGAATTCCCTTGTGCCGTTCCACGCTGGCGCCTGATTCCGGGTACGCCCTATGCAACAGGCATCGGTTCCAATGTGCTGCCCAGCGTCAAGACGCTGAACGACATTCTGCGGTTGGAGCTTGGCAGTCTCGATCTTGCCATTTCCGGAATGTGGAAGGCTACCGATGACGGAGTGATTAACCCGCGCACGATTAAAGTCGGCGCGCGGCGGGTCATCATGGTGAGCAATATAGAAAATCTGGTATCGCTCAAGACCGGTGCCGACTTCAATGTGTCGTTTTCAAAGGCCGATCAGTTGCGCCGGTCAATCAGTAAATCGCTGCTGGCTGATCAACTCACTCCGCTGGATGGCGCAGTACGCTCAGCGACGGAAATCATGCAGCGAGCAAACCAGATTCGCCAGCAGCTGGGACCGATGTTTGCCCGCTTCCAAGGCGAATATCTGCAAGTCTTGGTAGAGCGGTGTTTTGCCATTGCCTACCGTTCTGGCGCATTGGAGCAGGAAATCGGACCGATACCAGACTCGCTGAAGGGCCGCGATTTTATCGTCAAGTACATCAGCCCCTTGGCCCGCGCCCAGAAAATGGAAGAAGTCAACGCAGTCGATGTGCTGATCGGTGGCCTGATCGAGCAGGCGCAGGCTTTGCAAAACACCAATTCGCTGGACGTGATCGACTTCGACGCGGCCAATTATCAGAAGGGTCTGGCGCTGGGCGTGCCGGCCAACCTGTTACGCGGTCCGGAGCAGCTCATTGCCAAGCGTAAGGCAGATAGTGCTGCTGCCGACCAGGCGACGCAACAGGCCCAACAGCAGCAGTTGCAAGCCGTGGCCGGTCAGAAGGCAATCGAAAGCTCATTCGCGCAGTAACCAAGACCATGAACAACAAGCCACCAACTGAAGTTACACCAGAACTTTACCGCCAGGTGTTTGAAATTGACGCGCGCGGCGCTGCCATTTTCGACCATCTTGTGAGCCTGTTCAGCAAGGGCGCATCTACATCTGGCGGTATCGATGCAGTGCTGAAAACATACCTCAATCAAGGGGAAAACAACGTCGTGCAGCACATCGTGCGACAAATCAATCATGCCAACAACGTAGGAGTAAATGATGAGATTTCTGACTAAATTCTTTAAATTACTGGATGCAGCTACCGGTGACGGTGGCGAAGGTGGGGGCGGTGCTGGTGGTGATCCAGCAGCAGCGGCAGCGGCCGCAGCTGCAACCGGTGGTGATGGAGGCACCGGTGGTGATGGTTCCGCGCTCGGCACCGGCGGTGAGGCGGCACCGGCGTGGACAGTTGAATCCATCCCTGAAAAATATCGTGTCAAAAAGGAAGACGGCACGATCGATGCTGAAGCATCGTTGCAAAAGGTTGATCAAGCGCGGTCGCACCTTGAAAAGCGCATGGGCAGCGGCGACGTACCGCCGAAGGAATTCAGCGAATACAAGGTGCCGGACCTGCCAGAGGAGTTGAAGGGTGTTGAGTTAAGCACCGAGGAATTCGCTAAAAAGGCTCACGGCATGGGGCTGACGCAAAAGCAATATGAGGGCGTGATGTCCGAGTATTTCAGCCTGTTGCCGAATCTGGTTGCTGCTGATTCGCAGGCGCAGACCGGCGAGGTGGTTTCTCAGTTGCGGGAAACATGGGGCGAAGCGTCTGACGCCAATTTCCGCAACGCACACAAGGCGGCTGTGTCGATCGGTGAATCGATTGGAATCCCATACGCCGAGATCGAAAAGGCGATTGGTAATAACCCGGTAGCGCTGCGCCTCTTGGCTGCGGTCGGTGGGGAAATGAGCGAAGACAAGACGCCGCCGAATGCAAACGGCGCAGTACCGGCAGGCTTTGATATCAACGTCGCTATGTCCAGCAAGGCATATCAGAACGCCAACGACCCTGAGCATGAAAAGGTTACAGCGCAAGTGAACGCGCACTATGCGAAGTTGGAAAAAGCCGGAAAGCTGTAACGCTCATCAACCTCACCACAACGGCCTACGGGCCGTTTTTTATTTTGTCGGGATTCCGACAGGCACCTATACCTAGAATCCATCGCACAGGCCCAGCAATGGACACCCTGGACAGATAGCCAACATAAGGCCCGGCGACGGACACCCTGAATCAGGCGAAAGCAAAACCTTTTTCTCAATACTCAGGGAGTTTCAAATGACGGATACCGTTACCCGGCAGTTCATTACCAAATTCGACACGGCGCTGCGCCTGGCCGCCCAACAGAAAGAATCGCGCCTGCGCCGTACCGTTGTTGATCGCGGTCAGATTCAAGGCTCGTCGTTCACGATCAACAACCTCGGCGCCCTTGGCGACATGGACGAAAACACCGTGCGCCACGGCGATACCATTTTCGGCGACATCGATCACACAAATCGTAACGTCCCGCTGCGCGACTTCTTCAAGGCGCTGCCGCTGGATCGTGCGGATATTCCGAAAATGGCAGTCAATCCGGTGACGGGCGGTCAGTACATGCAAAGTTTGATTGCGATGCGTAACCGCAAGATTGACGACATCATCTACAACGCTGCGCTCAATCCGATCAATTCGCTCGACGGCTTGGCCTCCAATACTCTGCCGGCAGGTCAGATCATCGCATCCGGCGGCACTGGCTTGACCAAAGCCAAGATCATTCAGGCCCGATCGATCTTCCGTGCCAACGAAGCCGACGAAGAAGAATTGTTCATGTTGTGGGATTCGCTGGCGATGCAGCAGATCCTGGCCGACACCACACTGACCAGCGCGGATTACATGGCCGGCAAGATGCTGCAGGATGGCAAGATCGACGGGCAATGGCTGGGCTTTACGTGGATCCCATACGAAAAGGTCCGCAACAATGCCGGCGTGCGTACCACGGTGGCCTATAGCAAGGATGCGCTGCATTTTGGCTATGGCTATGAAGCCGGCGACGTCGACAAGCGCCCGGACAAAAAGAATCTCTGGCAGGTCAGCATGGAAGGCAGCTACGGCGCCGGCCGGCAAGACGAGGCCAAGGTCGTTTCCATCTCTTACCAATAAGGAATAGCGCCGCAGTCTGGGCGCTATACGCCATTCCACACACATTAAGGTGAAATCTCATGGAATTAGATACCGTAACCCGTACCAAGATTGCCCAAGTGGCCGGTACAAAATCGACGGCAACTGCGCTCAACCGCATCCGGACTGCAATCATCGACAGTGCTGCCGCGTATGCCGCAGCGGCCATCAACGACACGTTCGGCACCGCATTGATTCTGCCGAAAGGCTCCCGCGTCGTGTTGCCGGTGTCGCTGTCCAACGCCGCCAACACCGCCGCATCTACTCTGTCTCTGGGTATTCGCGACGCAGTGACAAAGGTACCAATTGACGCCACCGCAATTCTGAATGCCGCATCGCTGGCCGCAGCGCAGACGGGCCAGTTCAACACTGGTACCAAGCTGGTCAACGGTCAATATTACGTCATGCCGCAGGACGTGGAAATCTACGGCACGTTTGCCGGTGCTGTCACAACCGCAAACGCTGCATTCCGCGCAGAAGTTCAGTTCGTCGCTCCGTAGTCTCCGCTGTTGTTGTAGCTTTGGGGCGGCCTTGGTCGCCCCTTTTTTCCTTACAGGGGGCCATCATCGCTACCGATATCTCAATATGCAGTGCTGCATTACTCCAACTCGGCAAGACGCCGATTTCGTCGTTTACTGAGGCCGGTGATCGCGCCGTGCTGTGCGCAAATCTTTACCCAATCGAGCGCGATTCAATCCTTCGTGAATTTCCTTGGAACTGTTCCACGACACGCACTGTGCTGGCGCGGCTGTCGGTTGCGCCGGCCTTCGATTTCAGTTCTCAATTCGCTTTGCCGTCTGATTTTCTGCGACTGATTGCTGTCGGCGGTACCCGCATCGATAGCGATGGGGTTGCCCGCTTCAAGATCGAGGGGCGCAACATCTTGGCGTCTGGTAGCTCACTGCCGGTCGAGTACGTTTTCAAAAATTACAAAGAAGCAACGTGGGATTCCAAGCTCGTTGAATTGATGACGGCGCGCATGCTCTGGAAACTCGCCTACCCGGTCACTCAATCCACCTCACTGCGGGATACCCTCAAAGATGAATACGTCAAAATGGCGGCGCTGGCACGTAGTGTTGACTCGCAAGAGAACTCGGCGCAGGAACTGAGTGACGATTTTTCGTTGATCGAATCGAGAGGCGGTTAATCATGGCGCGCGCCTCTCTCATTCAAACCAACTTCACTTCAGGCGAACTGTCGCCACGCATCGCGATGGGTCGCATGGATGTGGCGAAATATGGAAACGGCCTGAAGCGCCTCGAAAATTGCGTCGTCACAATTCAAGGTGGCGCATATCGGCGGCCCGGTACCCGGTTCATTGGCGAAATCAAAGGGTCAGGGATCGGTCGCCTGGTCAGCTTCGTCTACAGCCGCAATCAGGCATACATCCTGCTGATGGGGGCAGGGTACATGTGGATGTACAAGAACCGCGCCCGCATTGGTGCTTTCGAAGTCGCCACACCTTACACCGTCGACCAGTTGGGCGCGATCAGCTACGTTCAGAAATCCGATACCGCGTTCTTTGCTCACGCTTCCGTTTATCCCCAGCGCCTGCAGCGCTTTGGTGACGCATCGTGGAAGCTGGCAAATACGCCATTCATCACAGAGCCATTTTCAGAAGTGGGTACCACGCCGGCGATTGCTCTTACGTTGAACTCGCTCGCTGTGGGCGCCGCCGTCGCTACCGCCGCATCTGCTGTGTTCCTTGCCGCCGATGTTGGACGCCAGTTTGTGTCTGGGTCGGGGGTTGCCGCTATCACTGGCGTTACCAGTGCCACGGTGGCGGCGCTCAATATTACGAGCAGCTTTGATGCACTGGCATTGCCGGCAAATAGCTGGACGCTGACCGGTTCGCCAAATGCGACGATCACGCCGTCCGCTGCCGGTATTCCCGATGCAGTGATCAGCCTTGGGCTGTCGGTGGCGGGCTGGCGCGCGGACGACGTGGGTAAATATGTATCTCTCAATTCCGGCCTGGTCAAGATCACGGCGTACAACTCGCCAACGAGCGTCACTGGCGTTGTGTTGACTGAAGTCACTACCGCCGTCGCAGCGCCGCCCAGCGCTTGGGAGTTGCAGGCCAATTCATGGAACGCGGTCCGAGGCTTTCCCCGGGCGGTGACCATCAACAAGCAGCGCCTGTATTTTGCAAACACCTTTGCCTATCCTCAGACCGTCTGGGGCAGCATCATCCGGGGTTATCTGAGTTTCCAGATCGGCGTTGCTGATGATGATGCCTTTGCGTTCGAGCTGGACGGCGCCAGCAATAGCCCGATCGTGCACCTCGCACCGTCGCGGAAAATGTTGGTGCTGACCGAATCCGACGAAATGAGTCTCACCGGCGGCCAGGACAAGGCGATTACGCCAACCAACATCGACAAAAACGATGAATCCAGCGCGGGATGCTCACCGGTGCGACCAATCAAGGTCGGCAACGAACTGCTGTTTTGCAGCGCAGACGGCCTGAAGGTGCACGCGATGGGATACCGATACGACATTGACGGCTTTCCCGCGCCGGACCGCACTGTCTTTGCCGAACACATCACCGCCACCGGATTGCGTGAATTTTCATTCGAAAAGAAAGATTCGACGCTGTACGCGGTCCGTAATGACGGCGTGATGGCGGTTTGCGCATATGACATCGATCAAGAAGTCATCGGCTGGGGCCGCTGGCTGACTCAGGGCAATTGGGAGTCCGTCAGCACAATACCCACCGCCACCGCTGAGGATACCTATGTGATTGTCTCCCGCAAGATTGGCGGTGTGACAAAGCGATATCTCGAAGTGTTCGACCGTGATGTCTTGCTTGATTCTTGCGTGGTCGGTTCCGACCCGGCCGGTAAAACCGTTTGGAGTGGGCTGGCTCATCTGGAAGGCAAAACGGTGCACGTCCGAGGCGACGGCGCATACATGGGCGAGCATACCGTTACTGCCGGCGCCGTCACGTTGTCGCAGGCTGCAAGGAACGTGCAAATCGGGCTTGGTTACAAAGCGGTGATCGAGTTGTTACAACCTGAACTGGGTAGCCAGGGCACCACAGCGCAGGGCAATCCGGTTTCGGTGGCATCGGTAATTATCCGCGTGCTGGATACACAGGCCGCCGTCGTCAACGGTACCCCCGTCGAGTTCCGCAAGTTTGATACCAACGTGCTCGACCTCCCGCCGCCGACGGTAGAGGGGGACTTCGCGACCATGACGCTGAGCGATGAAATCTACAAAACTCAGCAATTGATCGAGCAGCCGTACCCGGCGCCGTTCCATGTGCTGGACGTTATTCGAAAGGTGACTATCAATGATTAGAGCCGCTACCCATGCTGATGTTGAGCGAGTGGTCGACCTCGGACAAATTCTGCACGCATCATCCGATTTTGCGCCGATTTCGTACGACCGGGACAAGGTATCAAGCCTTATGCATAGCCTGATCAATGGTGCTGGCGTGCTGTTCGTCGCAGAGCGCGAGGGCGTGGTCATCGGTGGTATCGCAGGCGCAATTACGACATATTGGTTTTCTGAGGAATTCGTCGGCTTTGATTATTCCTTTTTCCTTGAACCAACCCAGCGCAACGGATTTACGGCTTTGAAGTTGATCAACGCTTTCAAAATCTGGTGCAAAGGCCGCGGTGCGACGCGGCTAAAAATGGGGATCACTACCGGATTGAACGTAGAAAAGATCAGCCGATTTTATCTGCTGGCCGGCTTCAATTATGCAGGCCCACTTTTTGAGATGGAGTTATAGACATGGGAACAGGTGCAGAACTGGCCGCCTACGCGGCGTTTGCTGCCGCTGCTGTTGGAACATATTCGGCGATCGAGCAGGGCAACGCCGCCAAAGATCAGAAGGACTACCAAGCGGCCCAAGCGCAAGCCGACGCCGACGCAGCAGCCGCGCAGTCTGAGGTTGAGGCAAACCAAATTCGGAAGTCGGTACAGAAGCAACGCGCTCAAGCACGCGCGGCACTGGCCGAATCTGGGGTGAATGTGGATGTTGGTACCGCAGAGCTGGTGCAGTCCGATATTGAGCAAGAGGGCGAAAAGGACGCTCTTACCACCATCTACAACGGCACCACCAAGAAACGCCAGTTACTGGCGCAGGCGCAGGGCCTGACCATCGCTGGCGCCAACGCGCAGAACGCGGGCTATTTCAATGCTGGGTCGTCTGCACTATCTGGCATTTCCAACGCGTCGGGCTGGAAGTCTAAAACCAATGGGGCGAAGTAATGGCAAAAATTCCACAGGGGGCGTTTGGCAACGTACTGCCGCAAGTGCAACAGACTGCTACCGTGAACACCGACGGCGGGATGGCAGCAGCCCAGCAGCACCTGTCCCACACCGTACAAGGAATATCGGATCGGCTGAACGCGCAGGCAGATTTCGAAAAGCGACAGCAGGATGCGGCAGACAAGGCCGAGGCGATCCGGATTTCCGATCGTAACGAGAAAGTGGCGACTGTTACCGCCCATTCGAACATTCAAAATGGCCTCGCCGATTCCTTGGACCAGATCACCAGCGACGTTACAGCCGGCAAAATTGATAACCTGGCTGCGATGGCTGCATGGAAAGATGTATCCAGCAAGGTAATTGAAGACAATTTGAAAGCGGTACCGGAGGCATTGCGGCCGGTCGTCAATGCCGACGTCATCAGATTCGCGGGTCAACTCAACAACAAGCTGACGGATACGTTCCGCGCCAACGATCAAAAGCAGGTTGGAGCGGGAATCCAGACCTATCTTGAGCAACAAGAGCGGCTGGGTCGTAGCGATCCGGCATTGGCCATCGAGCAGGCGCATAAGTACATCGATCAATTTGGCGGCGATGCAGGTATGAACCCGGAGCAACAGGCCAAGACAAAGCAGGCCATCTCCGAGAAAATCCGGTACACCCAAGCTTACAGTCTGATCAGCAGTACTCGCGACAGCATCGGCGGCTTGGAGGGATTGCGCAAGCGCCTGTCTACTGATGAATTTCTCGATGTGGATCCACAAAAACGGGCCGCGCTCGACAACACCATCAACACCCGGATTACTACGCTGGGTCAACGGGCGGAAGCGCAGGCCGCTGCCGCCGATCGGAAACGAGCTGCAGCATTTACGTCGTTCAATACCTTCATGGAGTCCGGTCGGGTGCCGACACCTGAATATGCGGTGCAGACCGCGACAATGTTCAAAGGGACGGCTTACGAGGGGGCAGTTCAAGCCATGCTGAAAGATGGTTCAGAAACTGCCGGCTTCGCTTCTGCATCGGTACAGAAACAGCAACAGATACTGTTGAGTGAATCGTCGAAATTGAATGCAGGCGGCAGTGACCCGACACTGAACAAGCGATTCCAGAAGCTGCAAAGCATTCATGACGCCACGATGGCGGCAATCAAGGAAGACCCGTTGACGGCGTCTGTCGACCGCAACGTCAATTCGACGTTAGCACCCATTGCGCTTGATCTGAAGACCTTGCCGCAGCAATTGCAAATACGCCAGGATGCCGCTGACCGCGCATCGGCATGGACCGGGAAGCCTGTGGCACCGCTTACGAAGGGCGAAGCGGAACAACTGGCGACCATGCTTGAATCGCTGGGGCCGCGCGAAAAAGCTGCAGCGCTCAAGGGCGTTTCGGATGTTGTAGGCGGTAAATCCATGCAGGCATTGGCGGTGTTGATGGGTGACAAGCATGCCTACCTGGCGACTGCTGTGGGCCTGGCTGGCTCGTACACAACACAGGGGCGGTACGTCGCGGAAATCTATCTGGATGGGAAAAATGTGCTGAAAGAAGGTCGGGCCAAGATGGACGCGGCCAAGGAAACCGGCACCAAGGCACAGATTTATACCGCGCTGGACGGCGTGTACCCCACACAAAAAGCCAAGGACCAAGCAGCCGATGTGATTTTCAGCGTGTACGCCAGCAAGAAAGCGACCGGTGACGACAATCTGAACGAGGCCATCAAACTGGCAACCGGTGGGGTGACCAAGTACAACGGCGCCAACGTGGCCCTGCCTTGGGGCAAGTCCGAAAGTGATTTGCGCGATGCGATCAAAGCGGTGACGCCGGATACGTTGCGATCACAGGGCGACTCTTTCCGTGTCGGTGGTGCCTCGCTGACACCCGAGCAGTTGGCAAAGCAGTTGCCGAACTTGCCGTTGCAGACGGTCGGCAACGGCGTGTATGCCGTCCGGGTCGGTGGCATCCCTGTCATGCGTGAGAACGGCCGGCCGCTGGTCTTGAATCTGGGAGGTGGCGATGTACGATGAAGACGGCGCCCTTGATGCGCTGACCGCGCAAGGACAATTGCTGAAGCCAGAAGCACCGGCCAAGCCGGGACTGTTTCAAGGATCATGGGCAGCGGCTGCGAAAGCTGTGCCAGCTGCTGCAGTCGAAACCATGCGAATGCTCAATCAGGTAAAGCGACCTCCGTTACCGGACGAGGTGCGGCAAGGCCTGGACCTTTCAGCGTCAGTAGTCGAACCCGCCGGCGCTCGATCCACTGATGACCTGAACGAAAGCGCGTCCGAACTTAATCGCCAGCTTGGCGCTGCTGGCCGGTCACTAGCGCCAGACCCGCAGGCATCAGGTAAAGCTGCCCAACTCATCCACGGCATTACCAAGGGGCTGACCAAGATTGGCATGTATGGTGCAGTAGGTGGACTCCCGGCGATTGTTGGTGGGTTTAGTGTCGATGAGGGCGTCAACGAATCCTTGCGCCTGCAAGACGATGGCGTTGATCCAGTCACAGCAAACAAAGTCGGGCTTGTCCGAGGGGCAACAGCAGCAATTGGCGCTGCCATTCCCGGTGTCGGTAGCACCATTATGCGAACAGCTGGGCTTGTTGCAGCAGCCGGTCCGGCGACATTTTGGACCGACCAATCGGCAATCAAGCATATTCTTGATAGTGCCAACTATCACGACAAGGCCGCCGAATATGACCCGTACGATATTACTGGTCTGCTGCTGGCATCGGTGCCGGGGGCGGTGGTTGGCGGTATTTCTATGCGCGGAAAGATTAAGGCCAACGCAGCCGCTGCCGTTGAAGTAGCGCGCACAGCGCAAGCTGCGCGCGAACTCGGCGCAGCCAATGATGCGGCTGCGGTGACAGCGATGGCCGATCGCGAAGCAGCGGCCAGAATCATGCAAACCGATACGCTGTTGCAGCGCAAGGCATTGACGCCGCATGACGATCTGGTGGGGCAGATATACCACCAGAACGCCGTTACTACCGCACTGCGCCAGCTTGATGATGGTGCGCCCATCGACGTGCGCGGTGTTCCAGGGCGGGCGGCGTCGGTGGAACATGTTCCACTGGAAACCCTCGCTAATTCGCGCATGCTTGACGAGACTGGCGCCAGACTGGAAGCGGAGCGAACCGACTTGCTGCCAACTGCCGGCAACGCTGCCAAGCTGGGCGATATCGCGGTGTTGCGCGAGCAGATGACAACGCTCGAGCAGAGCCGGGCAGCATTGACCGACGATGCGATCAAAGCGCGGGCTAAAGAAATTCAGGCGGATGATGGACTGAGCTATAAACAGTCGCTGTCCCAGGCGAAGAAAGAGCTTGGCACCCAAGGTGCTGACCTTGATGCACGTATGCGTGCGCTGGAAGATCAGATCAATACGAACCGTCAAGCCTCCCAGGCCGCACAGCGCTTGTCCGCAATTGATGAGCAGTTGCGCCTGGTGCGTGAGGAACGCGCCGGACTGGATACGCCGACACCTACTCGCGCGGCCTTGGCAGTCAAGCAAGCACTTTCTGATTTTGAAATGGTGCGACCGGAAAGTGCCAAAGCTGGCACCAAATCTGTTACAGCCCCGCTTGCTTCCGATGCTGCAAAGGCCACCGAAACCGCAACTGCAAAGCCTTCCGTACTTGATGAGCAGAAACCGACGCAGGTTATGCCAGACGATATTCCAGATACACCGATCGTCATCGGCCACGCTGATGACGGCACGCCAATTACCACCACCGCCCGCGCACTGATGGATGAAGCCAGAGCGCAGGAAGCCGTTGCACACACCGAATCAAAGGCATTTGAGGCAGCAATCGAATGCTTTATTTCCACTGGGGGCGTACTGTGAAAGATAAATGCAAACAGGCGGTATCGCAGGCCATTGGCCGCAATATCACGCAAGCTGAAGCAAAGGGCATTGAGGATCGTATCCGCGACAACATGCGGCAACTGGCGCGCACTGAACCGAACTGGTCGGGCATGTCTGCCAATGATCGACTGCGCGCGGCAGCAAAGACAGCCAGTCAGCAATTAATCGGTGAAGCAGCACTGAAGGTACAGCGTACACAGCAGGCCATCCAAGCGCTTGCCAGGGCGCAGGATTCACTCACCAGTGCCGCCGCCAGCGGTGAGCGCATGTTTGCCGGGCTTGCCGACGATATGCGCAAGTCTGAGGTGTATGTCAAAGGTGTACAGCGTGAGGCATGGTCTGGCATGCTTGATGCGATCAACGCCGCCGAACCTCGATTTCTTGGCATCTTGGAAAACACAGCGGCAGTCCGTGACTTCGTACATGAGGTGTTCCGGCCTAGTTCAACTGGTAATCAGATAGCTACCAAAGGGGCCAAGGCTTGGGCCGATCAGGCCGAATTGCTGCGCCAACGCTTCAACAGTGCCGGCGGCGATATTGGCAAGCTGGATTATGGTTATCTGCCGCAGCCGCACGATAGCGCTAAAGTCCGTGGCGATGGATCACCAGTGGCAAAACAGGCATGGGTTGATTTTATTTTGCCAAAGCTCGACCAGCGTCGCTATCTGAACGAGGATGGAACCCCATTCACACAGACCCAATTGAGCAACATGCTCAACGAAGTACACACGACTATCTCGACCAATGGCGCCAACAAGATTGCCCCCGGTGCAGGTCCGCAAGGGTCATCGATGCTTGCCAATCGCGGCAACAAAACCCGAGAAATCCATTTCAAGGATGCTGATTCATGGCTGGAATACATGGGCGAATACGGACGCGGGCAGTTGTTCGATTCGATGCAGTCACATATACACCGGGTTGCCAACGATATCGGGTTGCTGGAACGGTACGGACCGAATCCGGACCGGGCGTATGACACGCTGCGGCAGATTGCCAGCCAAGACGCCCAGTTAAAGGGGCAAAAAACTACAGACATGGTGAACATCGGCGGCGCTTTCTTCGCCTCTACCGATTCAATGTGGCACAACCTGACCGGCAAATCCAATGTGGTCAAACCTGAATATGCCAGCTTCGCCGCGGTGAATCAGGGTGCACGTAATTTGGCAGTAGCGGGCATGCTGGGCCGTGCGGTGTTTTCTGCACTCGGTGACTTCAGCACCTATTTTCTGACAGCGCGGTTTAATAAACTTCCCTTTACTGATACGGTGATCAATCTTGTGCGTGCTCAAGGGAAGGATGCAAGGGACTTTGCGAACAAGGCAAGTCTTATTCAGGAGGGATTCGTCGCCGATATACATACCACTGCGTCGGACAATATCACGCATGGATGGACCGGCAAGGCTGCCAGTAACACGAATAAGGCCACACTGCTGACCGGATTAACCGATGCTGTCCGGCGTGCCTTTTCCATGACCTATATGGGCGCGCTGGGCAAACTGTCGCGTACGGACTGGACGGCCCTTCATGCTAATGACCGCGCACGGCTGACGAAGCAGGGCATTGATCAAGCCGATTGGGATGTGGTGCGGCAGGCCGTGCCAGAAGATTGGCGCGGGTCGCAGATGCTGACGCCTGAATCAATTCGCGCCATTGCCGGTGTGGATGACGCTGTTAAAAACCGAGTTGTCGCCAAGGTGGTGGGCTTGATCACGGATGAATCCGAATACGCCTCTGTTGCCCCCGATCTCTATGCGCGGTCAATCGTTCTCGGTAAAAGTGAAAAAGGCTCCTACGGCGGCGAATTTCGACGCCATCTAATGTTGTTTAAGGGGACGCCGATTGCAATGGTTACGCGCCATTTGGAACGAGCATTGACCGCCAACGACTCGGGGGCATCGCGTGCTGGATACGCGGCACAGTTGATTATTGGTGGGACGATTGTGGGTGCAGGCATTATCCAATTGAAGGATATCCAGTCCGGTAAAGACCCTAAACATATGGACGACCCTAAATTCTGGCTGGCAGCAGCAGCCCAGGGTGGCGGCATGGGTATTGCCGGGGATTTTCTATATCAGGGCTTATCAGGCAAGAACCGGGCAGGCAATTCGATGATCGGCCAGATGGCTGGTCCCATTCTCGGCCAGGTAGAACGCGGCTGGGACACCTTGGGGTTTCTGGTCGACGGCATCAGCGAGTCGAGTAAGGGCCATACCCTCAAGGGCGAACAGAACATCAAGCATGCTGGTGACCAACTGTATCGGATGATTCGATCGATGACGCCAGCCGTCAATATCTGGTACGCGCAAACCGTTCTTGATCACGCCATCCTGATGGACATACAAGAATACCTCTCACCCGGATACGTCAGCCGTCTGAAGCAGCGCGCGGTAAAGGACGAGGAGCAACAGTATTTCTGGGAACCGAACGAGATCGCGCCACGCCGTGCACCGGACCTTGAAAGGGCTTTCAAAAAATGACTGATGACCAATACCAACGGCTGCAAGCGCTGACCGAAAAATTGATGGACGTGTTCCTCTCTGAAGCCGATCCCGATAGCTGGCCGGGTGCTGGCATCAAGCCGAATGCTATGGACAAGGAAACCCGAGGCAATCGCTACTGGTGCAAGAAAGATGCGGCGGCCACGTTGACCCTGAACATGCGCGCCATCACGATGATCGATGCGATCCACCGGCGCACGCCGGAGGACGGCGAACCGCTGGGTGCTGGTGCGCCAGAAGGCGCTGACGCGGAGGATTCGCTCGATTCCGATATCGCACGCGCCGAAAAGCAAGCAGAAAAGCTGATGGAAAAAATGCGCAAGAAAGGCCTGCACCCACAAGCATGAGCAACCGAAAAGTCAGCTTTCTCGTTTTCTTCCTGATATGGGCCGAGCACCAAGGGTGGGAGGTGCCGCTGCTGCACGTGCGCATTTGCATTTGGCTGGATGAATGCAAGTCCCTTGAGCGCGTGTTGATGGTGTTCCGTGGCGCTGCCAAGTCAACCATCTATGCGGTGTACAAGGCTTATCGACTGCGCTATGACAACCAGCTGCGGTCGCTGGTCTGGTCGGCAGACGGCCCCACCGCTGAAATGCTGACCTCGGATGTTATCAACGTTGTTCGGAATCACCCGCTTTGCGGTGGGATGCTGCCTACCAAGCCGGGGAAAAAGAAGTTTTGGGTATCTGGTGCGCGCGATCGCCGGAACGCAAATATGCGCGCCTCTGGCGTGGAATCGAACGTGACGGCAGCACGCGCCGACGATATCGATTTCGATGACGTCGAAGTGCCGGGCAACATCGAAACACCTGAGGCGCGTAAAAAGCTGCGCGACCGCATTTCAGAATCGACACACATTGGCGTACCGGGTTCACAGAAGACCTACATCGGAACGCCTCACCATCACGAATCGATTTATCCGGAGCGCATCGCCGCCGGGGCTGCTGTCCTGAAAATTCCTCTGTTCGAGCATGTCATCCGGCACCGCAAGACGGACAAATTGACGCGGTACCGTATCGGCTTCAAGCCAGATACGGATGGTCTGTATGTGATGCTCGGGATTTTCACGCAGGCGCGAATGCTGGTCGAGGGTGTTGATTACCGCGTAGAAGGTGACTTTGTTGTTTTTGATAAGCCGCCCGGTGCTGTGCTTGATATCTGCGCCGGCTGCGCTTGGCCTGAACGCTTCACCCGCGCCGATATCGCCCAGCGCCGCAAGGAAACCCGGACGCTCAACGCCTGGGATTCGCAGTATCAACTTGAAGCTAAGCCGATTACCGATGTTCGCCTGGATCCCGAGCTGATGATTGCATACGATGCGGTCCCAATCGTCAGGATCATTAACCGCCATCCGGTGATGTACCTAGGGAAAACACAGATTGTCGGTGCCGTTGCACGATGGGATTGCTCGATCGGAAAAATCACATCTGACACGTCGGCGTTCTGTCTGATATTGACCGACGCGCGCGGGCGGCTCTATTGGCAGTTTGCTAAAAGTATGACCGGTGATCTTGATGAGCAATGCGCAGGCGTCAAGGCGCTGGTGTTGCAATACCACATCCCAAATGTGACCGTCGAAACTAACGGCCCGGGCGGTTTTGTGCCGGCCACATTGCGTAAACATCTGGCCGGAACAGGCTGCGGAGTTACTGAAGATTTCGCCACCACCAATAAGAATAAAGACATCGTAGATGCGTTCGATGCGCCTCTATCGAACCGGTTTATGTGGGCGCATGTCGATGTGTTCGACGGTCCAGCGTTTGCTGAAATGCGGGATTTCAATCCCGGCGCCAAGAAGCAGGCGGACGACTACATCGACGCCGCCGCCCGCGCCATCAAAGCCACGCCAGTACGCATTGAGCAATTTGTCGGGATTCAGACAGATGACCGCCGCGATAATTGGAGGCCCCATTCTGAGGCGTACGAAGTCACAACCGAATACTGAGGTAACAGCATGTCAGTCAACAACACGCCGCCGGTTATCCAGCACGATGGGAACGGTGTCACAAAGTCGTTTAATTACCCGTTCAAAATCCTGAACGGGGCTGACCTTGTCGCGCAAGTCGGCAATGCAATCCTCGTCTATGGTGTCGACTACGTCGTGACTGGCGTCGGCGATGACGTCGGCGGCCAGGTCATTTTTGTAGTGGCGCCAGTAATTGGGGTGGCAAACGTAACACTGTTCCGACAGATCACATTTGATCGTTCGACGGATTATCAGTATCAAGGGCCATTGCCCTCGCTGGTCGTGAATCAGGATTTTGACCGCTTGACCATGATGTTGCAGCAGGTCGGCCAAGATATTAAGCGTTCGTTCAAACTACCGTTTGCCACCTTCACCAATCAGGAAATCAACCAGGCGTCGGCGCTGCGGGCGAACAAAGTAATTTTGTTCGATGGGGACGGCAACCTGAACATCGGTACCGACAATTATGTAGATCAGACAGCCGCTGTCGCTGCCAGTGCAGCAGCAGCGCTGGCGAGTAAACAGGCTGCTGCAGGGTACGCATCTGCATCGCAGGACGCCGCCACAGCATCGGCAGGGTCGGCGAATGCTGCGGCGAACAGTGCGCAGCAATCAGCCGCGAGTGCGGATACGTCAGCACAGAATGTTTTGCTTGCTGCAAAGTGGGCGACTTACCTTGGCGGCCCAGTCTCGGGCGGCGAGTACTCGGCAAAATATTGGGCGGGAAAAGCCGCCGAAGCTGCATCAGGCGATGCGATAAATATCAAATTCACCCCAGACGGGAATGTCTTCAGTACGAACGTACAGGCCGCAATTCAAGAACTCGATACCAAAAAGGCGAATGTCGCTGACTTGTCGGCTGCAATCCCCGTCGGTATGCGTGGCGAGTTTTTTACCAACACCGCGCCGGACAACTGGATCAAGGCAAATGGTGGCGCCATACCGGTAGCTTCATATGCCGTCTTGGCCGTGGTGCTCTATTGCGGCGACGCCAACAATGCAACGGCGGCATGGGGCTACCGCTGCACCAGTGCTGCCACACCGACCACTACGCGCAGCACGACTGGCGCATACATCGTATTACCGGATGCACGCGGCGAATATTCGCGAGGTTGGGACGATGGCCGGGGCATCGACGCCGGGCGCTCGTTGTGGGCGTGGCAGGCCGGCCAGGTGCTGTCACATACGCATACGGCGTCACAGGCGGCGCACAGTCATACAGTAAATCTTGTTGGTGGCGGCAGCGGCGGGGCTTTAGGCATTTCATACATGGTCGACCTTTTTCAAGGAACAACGCCCACATCAGCCGCACAACCAGCCATCACGGTAACAGCCACAGGCGGCACAGAAAACCTTGTTCGAGGGCTGGCAGCACTGGTCTGCATCAAATACAAATAACGGAAAGCACACATGCGCATTTTTCATTACCACCCGTATGCACTGATTTACATCGGCCAAGGTCTGGCAGACGCCGACCGCGAAACGCCGGGCGAATGGATCGTGCCGGCCTATGCCACGAAGATCGAACCACCTCCGCAAATCGAAAACAATCTGATCGTTTTTGATATCGAAGCTCAAGCATGGAAGTATCAGCCTATGCCCATCGTGGTCGTTCCGGATCCTGATACGAACGGCGAGGAAGTTCAACCACCCGAAGCCAGCGCCGAAGGATAAGCATGCAAGATCCTGAAAAAAGCCTGTGGACTCTGGTTGCAATGGGCGCTGTCATTGGCGTTGGAAAGCTGCTTGCAAGCGACGAGAAGCTTTCAATCCGGCTGGTGATCGGCCGCACCGTGCTGGGGTCCGCTACTTCGATGCTGGCCGGCGTGGTGTTGTTGCAGTTCCCGGACATTCCCCACCTGGCATTGCTGGGCATCGCGTCGGGTCTGGGCATTCTCGGATCGCAAACCGTTGAAGTTCTGTTGAGGCGCCGTGCAGGCAAGTTCATTGGTGGGGGTAAATAATGGAGATGTTTCTACAGCGCGGTCGCAGCACCAGCAAGAGCACCCCGGGCAAGTTGTTCATCGATGGCCGGTTTGAGTGCTACACGCTTGAGGATGTTGTCCGGCCTGCCGGCATCAAGGTCTACGGTGAGACAGCCATCCCGGCCGGCAAATACAGAGTGCAGCTCACCATGTCGCCACGGTTTAAGCGCGTGCTGCCGCTTCTGCTGGCCGTGCCCAACTTCGAAGGCATCCGGATTCATCCGGGCAACACCGACAAAGACACGGACGGCTGCATTCTGGTGGGTGATTCGGCCACACCGGATTTTGTCGGTCAAAGCCGGGTAGCATTCGACCGGCTATTCGCCAAGTTGCAAGGCATCAGCGATATCAGTATCGACATTCGGGCGGCATCGTGAGTGCCCTCGATCCCCGCTTGTGGATGGCATTCCTTCTGGCTATCGGCGTCGGCTTCGGCGCTGGCAAGTGGGACGAGCATCGCGTTTCTGCTGCGGCTGGCAAGGTGGCAGCGGCGACACTGAAGACGGCAACCGACCGGGCCGATCAGGCCGAGCTCAACATGAAAACCATAAAGAAAGCCAAAGATGAAGAAAAGACAAAATCTGATGCTGCTGTGCGCAGGCTCACTGCTGATCTTGCAGGGCTGCGGGACCGGGCCGAACGTCGTGCAAACGCCGATACCGACGGTGCCGGAACGGTCGGCGAGTGCGCGGGCGCCAGTGGTGCCGAACTTTCGCGACCAGACGCAGAGTTTCTTACAAGGGAAGCGGCCAGAGCAGACGATGCAGCCGAGCGATTGAACCAGTGCAACGCTGATTACGATACGGTGAGGGCGGCGATTAATGGGCTGGCGCGGTAAGCGATACCGGTATTCCGGCATCGGAGCAAAATCAAGGACTTAGGTTACAGCTTTGCTGCTATCGAATCCGCTGTTTCTCGATAGTAGACCCGGTGCAGCAAATTGATATCCTTGTGCCGGCTGATCCGTGCCAGAACCATGACGTCTACTTTCTTGGCAAGGTGGGTGAGGGCGGTAGCACGGCTGTCATGAAACGTCAGTCCTTGAATCATCAGTTGCCGGCAAAGCTTTGAGAACAGAACGCTGCCCTCGTTGGCCTCCACGGTGAACACATATCCCTTGAGCAACTTGGCCGCGATACGGCCAATCGGCACCTCGTCGCGTCCGGTTGTTTTTGTGCGGGCCAATATCACCACCCGGCGCCGCTCGTTAAAATTGTCCGGTGCTGCCAATACTTCAGACATACGCATTGCTGTGCGCAGTGCAATATGAAAGGCATGTGTGATCTGCCCGATTTTGCCGCCGGACTTTTCCCCAGCGCGAAGCACCTTTTTGATATCTTGCCAGCCCCAGAGTTGATAGCGCGATTCGTTATGTTCCGGAAGCCGAACACCCTTGAATGGGTGGCGATCCATCCAGCGCCATTCATCGACGGCGACGGTGAACAGGTTGCGTAGGAGGTTTGCCTCGCGCTGGACAGTGGATCCGGTGACAGTCTTCAGGCGTTCGTCGCGCCATTCGCCGATAACGGCGCTGTCGATGTCGGTAATTTTGGTCTCGGGTCCGAAGTGATCGAGCATGGCATCAAGCCGACGGCCTTCCCATTCAGGGCTGCGCTTTGTGATGCTGACGGTGTTCTTGTATTTTTCGACCGCATCAAGGAAGGTTTTGCCGCCACTACCTTTGAGGGCATCGAGTTCAGATTCCTTCTTCAGTGCCCATGCTTGCGCCTCCCGCTTTGTGTCGGTGACGTGGGTCGCGCGGTGACCGTGGCGCTGTACTTCTGCGCGCCACTTGTCACGATACTTTCTGATGTATGCCATCTTGTGCGGGATTCCTGTGCGGGCGTTGTGCGTGGGGCACAGTATAACGCAGGATGCAACAAGGGTATTTACATAGAGCAGACGGTAATCAAAAGTAGCTTAAATGTCTGTCTTGGTGCCTGAGACCGGAATCGAACCGGTACGCCCCTTTCCAGGTAAGCGGCGGATTTTAAGTCCGCTGTGTCTACCAATTTCACCACTCAGGCAAATCGTGAAGCATGTTCCGGCGGTGATTGCCGAAAGCGGAACGCATTATAGCAGCGACTTCGTGCGGATTGCGTTGATTAAAAGATCATTATTGCAATTTTGCATGAGGGCCGGTCATTGCTCGCGCCGGGTGCCGGTGTTTATCTTGCTGCGAGGGCTTATTGCCGGGCAGTGATTGATTGCGGCGCTGCGATTTCGCTCTGAGGGGGTAAAATGTGCGCATCCATCAACCCGAACATTCAGAAACCATGACACAAGCCGTATTGAAGTCTGTGCAGTGCATTTCTCCCGCCGGTTTGCATTCGATGGCCTATAAAGAGTGGGGCGATCCGCAAAATCCCAATGTATTGGTGTGTGTGCATGGCGTGACGCGCGTTGGCGATGACTTCGACCGTGTGGCGCGCGAGCTGTGCGATGTGTATCGGGTGATTTGCCCGGATGTGGTGGGGCGCGGCCGTTCCGGACGTTTGCGCGACCCGCAGTATTACGTGATTCCGCAATACGTCAGCGATATGGTGACCTTGCTGGCGCGGGCCGATGCCGAAACCGTGGATTGGTTCGGCACCTCGATGGGCGGCCTGATCGGCATGGGGCTGGCATCGCTGCCGGACAATCCGATTCGCCGCCTGCTGCTGAATGACATCGGTCCCTCGCTCAATGCCAGCGCACTGGCGCGCATTGGCGAATACATCGGTCAGGATATCCGCTTCGCCACCTTCGACGAGGCGGCACAATATATCCGTACGATTTCAGCGACCTTCGGCCCGCATACTGACGAGGAATGGCACAAGCTGGCCGCTGACGTGCTGCGGCAAGATGCCGAAGGCAAGTGGCAGCGTCACTATGATCTCGGGCTGGCAGTGCCATTCAAGAGTTCGACGCCGGAAGCAACGGCCATGGCCGAGCACATGTTGTGGGCGGCTTATGATGCGATCCGCTGTCCGACGCTGGTAGTGCGCGGTGCCTTGTCCGACCTGTTGTTGCCGGAAGTGGCACAGGCCATGACGCAGCGCGGCCCCAAAGCCAACGTGGTGGAGTTGCCCGGCGTCGGCCATGCACCTACCTTCATGCATGAAGATCAGATTGCCGTCGCGAAAGAATTCTTTTTGGCGTGACGGGTGTTAAGTGAAGCAAGTGAACAAATAAAGGAAATATCATGTCAGTCCAACGTCTCCATGTAGGAAAGCGTCTTTCGGAAGTTGCCATTCATAACGGTACGGTTTATCTGGCAGGTCAGATTGCCGAAGATGCGACTCAGAATATCGAAGGTCAGACGCGCGAAGTGCTGGGGCATATCGATCGCTTGCTGGCGGAAGTCGGCAGCGACAAGACGCAGATTCTGTCGTGCCAGATTTATCTGTCGGATGTCAAAGACTTCGCCGGCATGAATACCGTCTGGGACGAATGGGTTGCGGCTGGCAACGCACCGCCACGGGCTACGGTGGAAGCCAAGCTGGCGCGTCCTGAATTGCTGGTCGAAATTATCATTGTTGCTGCTCAAAAGTAAGGTTTCATGGTTTCTGTCGCTGGAGTTCAAGGTGAGGGTACGGCCGCTATCGTCGCCGGTTTGAGTGCCGAGGACAGCGCGCGCGTCAGTGCCGCGCTGGCCAAGGTTGAACCCATGTATGCCGGCAAGCCGATTCCGTCCGGTCAGGATGCCTGGCAATTTGTGCAGGGAGTGGTGACGGTGCTGGCGTCGCTCAATGCCGACGCCGAAACGCGGATCGCCGGCCTGCTGTTCGAGTTGCATGTGATCGCGCCGGATGCGGTGGACGATATCGAGACCAATTTCGGTCGCGAGATCGCTGATCTGGTGGCCGGCGTGCGCCAACTGATGCGCTTTCATGCCTTGACCTTCCAGCAACCGCAAGAAGTCTTGCGTGGCAAGAATGCGGCGCAGCAGGCCGCGGCGCAGATCGAAACCTTGCGCAAGATGTTGTTGGCCATGGCTTCCGATATGCGAGTGGTGCTGGTGCGGCTGGCGTCGCGCGTCAGCACGCTGCGCTATTTTGCCGAACAGAAGCTGGAAAACGAAGCCACGGCGCAGTACGCGCGCGAAACCTTCGATCTGTATGCGCCGCTGGCAAATCGTCTCGGTATCTGGCAAGTGAAGTGGGAACTGGAAGATCTGTCATTCCGTTTTCTGGAGCCGGCGACCTACAAGCGCATCGCCAAGATGCTGGAAGAAAAACGCATCGAGCGCGAAGGCTTTGTCGCCAGCGCCATCGAACATCTGCATGCCGAACTGGCGGCGGGTGGCATCAAGGCCGAAGTGTCGGGCCGGCCCAAGCATATTTACAGCATCTGGAACAAGATGCGCGGCAAGGCCATCGACTTTTCGGAGTTGTACGATGTACGGGCATTCCGCGTCATCGTGGATGACGTGAAGACGTGCTATACCGTGCTCGGCATCGTCCATAATATCTGGACGCCGATTCCCAAGGAATTCGACGACTATATTTCCCGTCCCAAACCGAATGGTTATCAGTCGCTGCATACGGTGGTGCTGGCGGAAGACGGCCGGCCGCTGGAAGTGCAGATCCGCACGCGTGAAATGCATCACTTTGCTGAATACGGCGTGGCGGCGCACTGGCGCTACAAGGAAAGCGGCGGCTCCAATTTTGCGGCACAAAAGTATGACGAAAAGATTGCCTGGTTGCGGCAGTTGCTGGCGTGGAAAAGCGAAGTTGCCGGCGCCGTGGTCGAGCAGGAAGAAGTGCGGCGCGATTGGGTCGAGAAACTCAAATCGACCACGCTGGATGAACGCATCTATGTATTGACGCCGCAGGCGCGCGTGATTGAATTGCCGAATGGCGCCACGCCCATCGATTTTGCCTACCACTTGCACAGCGACGTTGGCCATCGCTGCCGCGGTGCGCGCGTCGATGGCGTGATGGTGCCGCTCAATACGGTATTGAAGAACGGTCAGACGGTCGACATCATTACCGTCAAGGCCGGGCAGGGTGGTGTCGCTGCCGGGCCGTCGCGCGACTGGCTCAGCCCCGGCTATGCCGCCAGTGCGCGTACCCGTTCCAAGGTGCGCGCCTGGTTCAATGCCATCGAACAGCAGGAAACGCTGGCGCAAGGACGTTCGATTCTGGAAAAGACCTTGCAGCGGGTCGGCAAGACCGCCGTCAATCTGGAAGAGCTGGCGCACAAGCTGGGCTTTCCCAAGGTGGATGATTTGTTTTTGTCGCTCGGCAAGGATGAATTCAGTCCGCGTCAGATCGAACAAGCCTTGCAGGTCGACGAGACGGAAAAGAATGTCGAGCCGGATGAAGCGTCGATCACGCGCAAGAGCCGGGCCTCGAGCATCGTGCAGGGCGCCAAGTCGGGTGTGCTGGTGGTCGGCACGGAAGGCTTGATGACGCAACTGGCGCGTTGCTGCAAGCCGGCGCCGCCGGATCAGATCATCGGCTTCGTCACGCGCGGCAAGGGAGTCTCGATCCATCGGCTCAACTGCAAGAACTTTACCGAGATGAGCGCCAAGGCACCGGAGCGGGTGATTCAAACCACCTGGGGTACGCCGGTGCACGACACGGTGTACCCGGTGGATATATTTGTACTGGCCGGCGATCGCCAGGGTTTATTGCGCGACATTTCTGAAATCTTCCTGCGCGAAAAAATCAATGTGATCGGCGTCAGCACCCAAAGCGTGAAGGGGCATGCGCGCATGGCTTTTACTGCTGAAATCGGTTCGACGGCGCAATTGCAAAAGGCGCTGACCGTGATTCGCGAAGTCAAAGGCGTGCTGGAAGCCAGGCGCCAATAGGGTTTGCGGCGGTGTTGCAGGGTGAATTTTGCGGGGCATTAAAAAATCTTTAAATTTCTTTTAACGAATACTAGCCAAAAGAAAAAAATGCTCCTATAATCTCGCTTCTTTAGGCGCGTAGCTCAGCTGGTTAGAGCACTACCTTGACATGGTAGGGGTCGTTGGTTCGAGTCCAATCGTGCCTACCAATATTCCTGATGTTGTTGAATATTGGTATCGAAGCAGATGCAAGTGCTTCGCAAAAACAGCATCAAAAAAGCAAAATGAATAATGGAAGCGCAGTCCCGGCTTCCATTTTTGCTTTCTGCGTTCCGTGTTCTGCGGAGCGCTTTCTCTCTTTGCTTGTTTGTCGGGTGTACCGCTGGTGCAGTATGCGGACGGTTATTGCTTCGGCGTCGATGGCCACAACATGTTCCAGATGCCGGGGAAATGCGCCAGTTGCTGTTCGCTGCGAATGGCGCGCGCCAATAATGCGCGTTGCAGTTCGGCCTTGTCGTTGTAGAACGGCAGGGTGGCTACCTTGAGTTGCAATTCACTGGCGCTGTCGAGCAGAATTTGCAGATACTCCTGCATGTGGCGCGCGGTATAGCGGTTGGTGTCGTGGAAAGTCACGATGACCGGAATGCTGCCATCGATGGCCGGCAGTTCGTGGCGGCTGATCTGCTGGCGGACTTCGGCCAGCATGCGCAACATGTTGCTGCGTCGACGCAGGCTGAAATTGACGCCGTAAATTTTGCCGTCGTTGGCGCTGAGGTCGGTCAGGATGATGTGCAGTCCGTGGCGCTGATAGGCTTCGAAGGTGCGGGCATCGTAATGCCAGAACGGCGGGCGTAGCAACACCGGTGCGTGGCCGGTGAAGCGGGTGACGTCGGCAATCCCGTCTTGCAACATCTGTTCAAGCTGTGCCGGCGCCATATGTACCTGATCGGAATGGCCCGGGCTGGCGTTGTGCAGGCCGAGCAGATGTCCGTGGCTGGCTTCCTGTTGCATCAGTTGCTGACCCAGTGGGGTGCGGCCGCCATTGGTGGCGCGGGTCTGCACGAAAAACACCGCCTTGATGCCGGGCTGTACCGGATTGTTGTCGAGGTCGCGCAATATCGACTCGGTCGGGTTGGCATACTCGGACGCGCTGGGGCCGTCATCAAAACTCAATATGAAGCGGATTGGCGCGGTAACGCGTTGTTGCTGCTCGCTGAGTGGCGTGTAACTGGCGGGGATGGTGTTGCAGGCGGTCAATAGCAATGCTGCGCTCAGTGCCAGCAAGCCCAGTAAACTGCGGCTGTGGCGGCGTTGCAATGAGTGCAATGTCGAGATTCTGTTGGGGCTGGATGAATGCATGTCGGGGTCGCGCTGATCAGGGCGTGAGTGTATCCCGATGTGGATGCGCAGGAAGTAAGCAATCGTTTCAGGTAATCGAGAAATAAAAGCTTGCCATTGTTTTTGGTGTTGTGCTACATTTCGTGCCTGGTTGTTGCTGTGCAGTGATTTTCTTCCGGATTCCAGTAAAAAAATACAATGAATCCGGTTGGCAAAGAAAGTTGCAGAAGGTTTTGGTATTTAGTTGTTCTCCACATTGTGTTCCTCAAGCGAACATGTCTGTAGTAGCAATCCACCTGTAAATCTTCCTGTGTTGTCGTTCGTCATGCTTCTGCATTTTGCGGATTCGTGCACGTTGCTGGCATCCTCATGCGTAGTCCCACCCGGCGTGCTGATACAAGAGCAGGTTCACCTTTTGCCGTGGCCACTTCCCAGATAGGGTTGGGTTGCGGGAATCTTCTCTGGTATCGGCAGGTCAATAACATCAGTGTGCAATGTTGTGTGTCGATACCAGAGTGGGTTCACCTTTCGCCGCAGCCACTTCCCAGATAGGGTTGGGTTGCGGGAATCTTCTCTGGTATCGGCAGGTCAATGACATCAGCATGCCATATTGCGTGTCGATACCAGAGTGGGTTCACCTTTTGCCGCAGCCACTTCCCAGATAGGGTTGGGCCGCGGGAATCTTCTCTGGTATCGATATGCGCTTGCGGGCGGTTGCATGGATATTAATTTTGCTATAATGCGCGAATCCGTCGCGAGCTGTTATCGCCGATGGCAACGATTCATCACATCTGTAAGAGCGAGAAAGGCAATCCGGTTATGACACCGCGAACTACCACCGAGGTTGACACGCGACACTAGTCGGGTACTTTTTCGTCTTCAGGAAAAAGCGCGGCTAGCCGCGTTTTTTTTCGTCCGCATTTTCCCAATATCAATATCAGCTTCGGCACCTTGATCGCCGAGATGGAGCATTAAATGGTTTCAGTCAGACTTCCCGATGGTTCGCAGCGTCAATTCGATGCACCCGTTACTGTAGCGCAAGTTGCCGCCAGCATTGGCGCCGGTTTGGCCAAGGCGGCGCTGGCCGGCAAGGTCGATGGCAAATTGGTGGATACCTCTTTCGTGATCGAGAGTGATGCCGATCTGGCGATTGTGACCGACAAGGATGCCGATGGTCTGGAAGTGATTCGTCACTCGACCGCCCACTTGCTGGCCTATGCCGTCAAGGAATTGTTCCCGGATGCCCAGGTGACAATCGGACCGGTCATCGAAAACGGCTTTTACTACGACTTCGCTTACAAGCGTCCGTTTACACCGGAAGATCTGGTCGCTATCGAAAAGAAGATGGCTGAGCTGGCGAAGAAGGATGAGGCTGTCGTGCGCAAGGTATTGCCGCGCGATGAGGCGGTGGCGTATTTCAAGTCGATTGGCGAAGATTACAAGGCGGAAATCATCGCTTCGATTCCTGCCGATCAGGATGTCTCTCTGTATAGTGAGGGCAGCTTTACCGATCTGTGCCGCGGGCCGCACGTGCCATCCACTGGCAAGCTCAAGGTATTCAAGCTGATGAAGCTGGCTGGTGCCTACTGGCGCGGCGACTCGAACAATGAAATGTTGCAGCGGGTATATGGCACTGCCTGGGCCAAGAAGGAAGAGCAGGAAGCTTATCTGCACATGCTGGAAGAGGCGGAGAAGCGCGATCACCGCAAGCTCGGCCGCGCGCTCGACTTTTTCCACTTTCAGGATGAAGCGCCGGGCCTGATTTTCTGGCATCCGAAGGGATGGTCGATCTGGCAACAGGTCGAGCAGTACCTGCGCCGCGTCTATCAGGACAATGGTTATCAGGAAGTCAAGGCGCCCCAGATTCTGGATCGTTCCCTGTGGGAAAAAACCGGCCACTGGCAGAATTACCGCGAAAACATGTTTACTACCGAATCGGAAAATCGCGCTTATGCGCTGAAGCCGATGAATTGCCCGGGCCATGTCCAGATTTTCAATTCCGGTTTGCACAGCTACCGCGACTTGCCTTTGCGTTACGGCGAATTCGGTCAGTGCCATCGCAATGAGCCGTCTGGCGCGTTGCACGGCATGATGCGGGTGCGCGGCTTTACTCAGGATGACGGGCACATCTTCTGTACCGAAGATCAGGTGCAGGAAGAAGTCGCAGCGTTCGACAAGATCGTGCGCGAGGTCTATACCCATTTCGGTTTCGTGGATGTGCAGATCAAGCTGGCCTTGCGTCCCGAAAAGCGCATCGGTGAAGACGAGGTGTGGGATAAATCGGAAAGTGCATTGCGCGAGGCGATCCGCGCTTCCGGGTCGCAATGGGAAGAATTGCCGGGCGAGGGCGCATTCTACGGTCCGAAGATCGAGTATCACCTGAAGGATTCGATCGGTCGCTCGTGGCAGTGCGGCACCATGCAGGTTGATTTTTCCATGCCGCAACGTCTGGGCGCGGAATATGTTACGGAAGACAACAACCGCAAGGTGCCGGTCATGTTGCACCGGGCTATCGTCGGTTCGCTCGAGCGTTTCATCGCGATTCTGATTGAAAATCACGCCGGTGCCATGCCGTTGTGGCTTGCTCCGGTGCAAGTTGTCATTCTGAATATTTCCGATGCACAGAGCGAATACGTCAAAAACGTTGCGCAAACGCTGAAGAAACAAGGGTTTAGAGTGGAAACCGATTTGCGTAACGAGAAGATTACCTATAAAATACGGCAGCATTCGTTGCAGAAGCCGCCTTATATACTGGTGGTCGGTGACAAGGAACGTGATGCAAATACAGTGGCCGTGCGAGCGCGGGGCAATGTCGATCTGGGTGTAATGCCTGTCGATGTATTGGTGGAACGCCTCAGATCAGAGGTTGAAACCAAGGCCTGAACGGGGAAGCCGAGTGCTTCCTTGCAGCGCAAGAGCACGGCTTAATTATTGGATTTATTAAGGAAACTGCAATAGCTACTGACAAGTCGCATCGCATCAACGGTGAAATTACAGCACCGGAATTGCGTTTATCCGGGGTCAATAACGAGCCGCTTGGCATCGTGAATTTGGCAGAGGCTTTCCGTCTGGCGGAAGAGGCGAACGTGGACCTGGTGGAAATTGCACCAACGGCCCAGCCGCCCGTCTGTCGATTGATGGATTACGGCAAGTTCAAGTATCAGGAGCAGAAGAAAGCTCACGAAGCCAAGCTGAAGCAGAAAGTCATTCAGGTCAAGGAAGTCAAATTCCGCCCTGGCACGGATGACGGCGATTACAACATCAAGCTTCGTAACCTGATCAAATTCCTTGAAGAAGGCGACAAAACCAAGATCACACTGCGTTTTCGCGGTCGTGAAATGGCGCATCAGGAAATCGGCATGCGCGTGCTTGAGCGTCTGAAGCTGGATCTGGAGCCGCATGGCCAGGTCGAGCAGTGGCCGAAAATGGAAGGGCGCCAGATGATCATGGTCCTGGCGCCGAAAAAGAAAAAATAAGGAGTCTCTGGAGTCCTGTGCGCAATGTCTCTGACCTTGCGCATTCCGATTCATTGTGAGGTCCGGAATTTTGCGGGATGCAGCCGTCGGGCATCCGGCAAAAGCAGCGATGAAAATCTGCTGCCAATAAGTGAGAGCAGGCATCAAAGAGTAGCGTATTGCTGCCACCTGCAATCATCAAAAAATGGAGCTGTCCAAAAAGGACAGATAGTGTCATGCCAAAAATGAAGACGAAAAGCAGCGCCAAAAAGCGCTTCCGCGTCCGTCCGGGCGGTACCGTCAAGCGTGGTCAAGCGTTCAAACGCCACATCCTGACCAAGAAAACAACCAAGAACAAACGCCAATTGCGCGGTGCAGTGGGAGTCCATGAGACTAACATGACATCGGTACGCGCAATGTTGCCGTTCGCTTAACCTCACACTAAGGAGCTACTATGCCTAGAGTTAAACGTGGGGTAACAGCACGTGCCCGTCATAAAAAAGTCCTGGCGCAAGCCAAGGGTTACCGTGGTCGCCGCAGCACCGTCTACCGTATTGCCAAGCAAGCAGTCATGCGCGCTGGTCAATATGCGTACCGTGACCGTCGCAACAAGAAGCGCGTATTCCGCGCATTGTGGATCGCCCGTATCAACGCTGCTGCCCGTGAGCATGGCGTGACATACAGCGTATTCATGAACGGCCTGAAGCGTGCCTCGATCGAACTGGACCGCAAGGTTCTGGCCGATATGGCCGTGACTGACAAGCCAGCGTTTGCTGCGATTGTCAATCAGGTGAAAGCCAACATCGCTGCGCAATAACAAGCTTTGTTGAAGCAGTTGCCGCCTGCACGGGCGGCGCTGCGAAATCCTGCGGGGCAGAGGTGAAATACCTGTGCCCCGTATTGTTTTTGATCTTCTTCTTTTCGACTTCGTCGTCAGATTCGAGACATATCGCATGAATCCCCTAGAACAAATCGTCGTACAGGCTCGCACCGATTTTGCCGGCGCGCAGGATGCCGCCGCACTGGAAAACGCCAAAGCGAAATACCTTGGCAAGACCGGTCAGATTACCGAGCAGATGAAGGCACTGGGCAAGCTGGCACCAGAAGAACGCAAAATCCAGGGCGCGGTCATCAACGCCGCCAAGGTGCAGATCGAAGACGCGCTGACGGCGCGCCGTGACGCACTGGCCGATGCGCAGATGCAGACCCGCCTGAATGCCGAAGCGATTGATGTGACATTGCCAGGCCGCGGTCGCGGCGTTGGCGGTATCCATCCGGTCATGCGCTCATGGCAGCGGGTTGAAGAAATTTTCCGTTCGATCGGATTCGATGTGGCCGACGGCCCTGAAATCGAAACCGACTGGACCAATTTTTCGGCGCTCAACAGCCCGGAAAATCATCCTGCGCGTTCGATGCAGGATACCTTTTATATCGACGGCAAGGACAGCGACGGCAAGCAACTGCTGCTGCGCACGCATACCAGCCCGATGCAGGTGCGTTATGCCCGCATGAATAAACCGCCGATCAAGGTGATCGCACCGGGCCGCACCTATCGCGTTGACAGCGATGCCACCCATTCGCCGATGTTTCATCAGGTCGAGGGTTTGTGGATTGCCGAAGATATCAGCTTCGCCGACCTCAAGGGCGTGTACCTCAATTTCGTCAAGGCCTTCTTCGAGACCGATGACTTGCAAGTGCGTTTCCGTCCTTCGTATTTTCCGTTTACCGAACCGTCGGCGGAAATCGATATCGCCTTTGGCAGCGGTCCGCTGAAAGGCCGCTGGCTGGAAGTGTCGGGCGCTGGTCAAGTGCATCCGACCGTGGTGCGCAACATGGGACTCGACCCCGAACAGTATCTGGGTTTTGCGTTCGGCTCCGGTCTGGAGCGTCTGACCATGCTGCGTTACGGAATCAGTGACCTGCGCCTGTTCTATGAAGGCGATCTGCGTTTCCTGAAACAATTCAATTAAACAATGCAGACGGAGCAGATTGCTCCGTCTGCAGACTGTCTGGCCGATAGCCGAAGGTTTTAATCATGCAATTCTCTGAAAACTGGTTGCGTACCATGGTCAATCCGAAGATGAATTCGGATGAATTGTCGCATTTGCTCACCATGTCCGGCCTGGAAGTGGAAGAGGTGGAAGCTGTCGCACCGCCATTCACCAACATCGTCGTCGGTGAAGTGCTGGAAGTGGCCAAGCATCCCAATGCGGATCGCCTCAATGTCTGCCAGGTCGACGTCAAGACCGGCACCATTCTCAATATCGTGTGCGGCGCACCGAATGTGCGGGTCGGCATGAAAGTGCCATGCGCCATGGCCGGTGCGGTATTGCCGCCGGGTGCCGATGGCAAGCCGTTTGAAATCAAGGTGGGCCAGTTGCGTGGCGTCGAATCGCAAGGCATGTTGTGCTCGGCCCGCGAATTGAAATTGTCGGAAGATCACGGTGGTTTGCTGGAGTTGCCGGACGACGCACCGGTCGGTCAGAATTTCCGCGATTACTATCAGCTCAACGATCTCAAATTCACCATCAAGCTGACGCCGAACAAGGCCGACTGCCTGTCCGTGCTGGGTGTGGCGCGTGAAGTGTCGGCGCTGACCGATACCCCGCTGAAAATGCCGGTTTATCAGGTGGTTGCCGCCAACTCCGATGAAAAGCTGCCAGTCAAAATTTCCGCGCCCGATTTGTGCGGACGTTTCGCCGGTCGCGTCATTCGCGGTCTCAACGCCAAGGCCGAAACGCCGCAATGGATGAAGCGTCGCCTCGAACGCAGCGGCCAGCGTCCGATTTCGGCACTGGTGGATATTTCCAATTATGTGATGCTGGAACTCGGTCGTCCGACCCACGTGTTCGATCTGCACAAGATCCACGGCGGTCTCGATGTGCGCTGGGGTCGCAAGGGCGAATCGCTGAAGCTGCTGAACGGCAATACGGTCGAGGTTGACGAGTGGATCGGCGTGATCGCCGACGACAAGGAAATCGAATCGCTGGCCGGCATCATGGGCGGCGACGCCACGGCAGTGTCGCTGGACACCACCGATATTTATCTGGAAGCGGCGTTCTGGTTCCCGAACGCGATTCAAGGCCGCGCCCGTCGTTTCAACTTCTCGACCGATGCTGCGCATCGTTTCGAGCGCGGTGTCGATTTCGCCAGCATCGTTGAACATATCGAACGCATTACCGCCCTGATCGTTGAAATCTGCGGCAAGCCGGATACCAAAATCGGCGTCATCGATGACCAGAGCGTCAATCTGCCGCGCCGCGATCCGGTGACCTTGCGTACCGCCCGCGCCACCAAGGTGATTGGTGTGGCGTTTGACGATCAGCAAATTGCCGCTATCTTCACCCGACTCGGTTTGCAATTCACGCAAGCAGACGGCGTATTTTCGGTCACGCCGCCGTCTTACCGTTTTGATATTGAAATTGAAGAAGACCTGATCGAAGAAGTCGCGCGCGTATTCGGGTTTGAAAACATTCCGGCCTTGCCGCCGGTGGCGGCCAGCGCCATGCGCATTGCACCGGAAAATACCCGTTCACTGTTCGACATCCGTCATCTGTTGGCTGATCTGGATTATCAGGAAGTCATCAATTTCAGTTTCGTCGACAGCGCATGGGAAACCGATTTCGCCGCCAATGATGCGCCGATCAAGTTGCTCAATCCGATTGCCAGCCAGATGAACGTGATGCGCTCGTCGCTGATCGCCAGCCTGGTGGCCAACGTGCGTTACAACATCAACCGCAAGGCCGCGCGCGTGCGCGTGTTCGAAGTCGGTGCCGTGTACAGCCGCAGCAGCGCCGTGCAGGACGGCCCGTTGTCGGTGGCCGGTTACGAACAACCGAAGCGGGTAGCGGCGCTGGCATATGGTGCCACGGTCGAAGAGCAATGGGGCCAGGCCGCGCGCAATGTCGATTTCTTCGATGTCAAGGCGGATCTCGAAGCCATGTTCGCACCGCGTACGCTGCGCTTTACCAAGGCCTCCAACCCGGCCTTGCATCCGGGGCGCTCGGCCAGCGTCTCGCTGGATGGTCAGGAGATCGGCTTTATCGGTGAGTTGCATCCGCGTCTGCAGCAGAAATACGACCTGCCGCTGGCACCGGTAGTATTCGAAGTCGATGCGCATGCATTGCAGCAACGTCCGTTGCCAGACTATGTCGAAATTTCCAAGTTTCCGGCCGTCACGCGCGACCTTGCACTGGTGGTGAAACAGACTGTCGCGGTACAGGATCTGCTCGATGTTTTTGCTGCCGAAAAGCAAACCAATGCGGCCTGCGCTATCATCCAAGCCATTGTTTTATTTGATGAATATCTTGGCAAAGGTCTGGAAACTGACGAAAAAAGTCTTGCTTTCCGATTCACCTTGCAAGATACTCAAAACACACTCCAGGACGACACCGTCGATGCTGCAATGAGTGCCGTGATAGCAGCGGCAACCGGCAAGCTGGCCGCCAGGTTGCGTGCTTAGAAACGGTTCACGAACGATAGCGAGATGTCCGCCGGCAGCATGGCAGTACCAGGGGCCGCAGGTACCGGAATGCAAGGTACATGCGGCGCCGGGCAGCGCATTGCGGCTGGTAATTCGTTATCGGATCGTGAGCAGTTTCTTGGTAATAAATAAAAACAAGTATTGAACAGGGCAACCCATCCGTCATGAACAACGTGAATTCAAGCGAATTTCAATCCGTGTTAGATGCCGATCTGCAGCGCGCCATGCTGGAGGCGCAAGTGCGTTCGCAGGCAGAAAAGAATCTGCCGACGCTGACCAAGGCTGAGCTGGCTGAACTTTTGTTCGAGCAGGTTGGTCTGAACAAGCGCGAAGCGAAGGACATGGTTGAAACTTTCTTCGATGAAATTCGCAACGCGCTGGAACGTGGCGAAGCGGTCAAGTTGTCCGGCTTCGGCAATTTTCAGTTGCGCGACAAACCGCAGCGTCCCGGACGCAACCCGAAAACCGGCGAGGAAATTCCAATCACGGCGCGGCGCGTGGTTACCTTCCACGCCAGTCAAAAACTCAAGGAAATGGTCGAAGTGTCCAGCAGCAAACCATTCGCACTGGCTGTCTAATTCATGAATGAACGTGTCAACAAACCTGCGGTAATCGTATTGCCGCCAATTCCTGCCAAACGTTATTTCACCATTGGTGAAGTCAGCGAGCTGTGTGGCGTCAAGCCGCATGTGCTGCGCTATTGGGAACAGGAATTCACCCAGCTCAAGCCGGTCAAGCGACGCGGCAACCGGCGCTATTACCAGCATCACGAAGTGCTGCTGATTCGCCGCATTCGCGAATTGTTGTATGAGCAGGGCTTTACCATCAGTGGCGCCAGAAACAAGCTGGATTTCCATTTGCACGAAGAGCCGGCGGTCGAACTGGTGCCCGAGGTGCCTGAAATTTCAATGGGCGAGGCCGAGATCGAAGCCACGCGCGCCGAATTGCTGGCAATCCTGCAAGTGCTCAAGCCATATGGCGCCGCAGATGCCGGTGCCCGCGCCGAGACCGGCGTGTAACTGTCATTTGCCCAAAACAAAAGGCCGCGATTGCGGCCTTTTTTACGTCTGTCGGAAATGCATTGATACCCCGACTCAGGTCAATGCCGATTGCACCTGATTGCGTATTCTCGGGACCTGTCGCTGACGACTGCTGATTTGCGGCGGTACCGGCGGCGCATAGTGCGGCAGCGCGTCGTCATCGTCTTCCGCGTGTTCCAGCTTGAAGACACTGACGGCCCGCGCCAGCATGTCGGCCTGCTCTTGCAGGCTTTCAGCCGCAGCGGCCGCTTCTTCTACCAGGGCCGCATTCTGCTGGGTAATTTCATCGATCTGGGCCACCGCGTTGTTCACTTCAGCGATGCCGCTGCTTTGTTCCTGGCTGGCGGCGGTGATGTCGGCCATGATGGTGACCACATGCGAGATGGACGTCACGATGTCGTTCATGGTGCGTCCGGCTTCGTGCACCTGTTTGCCACCGGCATCGATTTTGCTGACCGAATCGTTGATCAGGGTTTTGATTTCCTTGGCCGCACTGGCAGAACGCTGGGCCAGCCCGCGCACCTCGGTTGCCACCACCGCAAATCCGCGTCCTTGCTCACCGGCACGGGCGGCTTCGACTGCCGCGTTGAGCGCCAGAATATTGGTCTGGAAGGCGATGCTGTCGATGACGCCGATAATATCCACGATCTGGCGCGAACTCTGCTTGATCGAATCCATCGTCACGACCACATTATTGACGACCGTGCCGCCCTTGAGCGCAAAGTCGGAAGCCGACAGCGCCAGCCGGTTGGCCTGTTGCGCATTGTCGGCATTCTTGTGGACAGTGGCGGTGAGTTCTTCCATCGATGACGCCGTTTCTTCCAGGCTCGATGCCTGCGACTCGGTACGGTTGGACAGGTCGCCGTTGCCGGTGGCGATTTCGCGTGCGGCCACGGCGATGATCTTGCCGCTGCTGCGCACATCCGCAATCAATTGCGCGAGACTGACGCTCATGCCGGTGAAAGCGCCGCCGAGCAGGGCGATTTCATCTTTGCCGCGCGGTGCGCCCTGATGGCGCAGATCACCGGCCGCAGCGCGCTCGACCGCACTGCCGAGCAAAGTGATTTCCTGGCGGAAGGAAAAATAAAATCCGGCCAGCAAATAACCGGCAATCAGCAACACCAGCAGAATTGCGGCCATCATCAGATTGCGATGCAACGAGTGGTTGGCGATGCGTTCGTCGAGTGCGCTTTGCAGTAATTGTGATGAGGCATTCGACAATTCCTGCAGTGCTTGTACGGTATTGCCGGCGGCCAGGAAAAATTGTTCGCCGGAAGTCTGTTCCAGCGATTTCAATACTTCATTGGTGGCGCGCTCCAGAAAGACATTAGTGGCAGGCAGTGCCGTCAATTGTTTTTGCAGTTGGGTTTTCCATGCTGGCGTTTCATAAAACAGGGCATCCAGTTTGGCCGACAGTTGCGTCAATTCGAACTTGCTCATGGTTACCGTGGAGGCCAGCATCACTTCTTCATTGGCTTCCAGCAGACCGGTATCGATATACGAAGCGCCGCGTCCGGCAATGGTCAGCAAGTCGCTGTTGAGTGCCGGAATGGAATCCAGCAATGCCAGCGCCAGGTAATGGGTATTGGTTTCCGGATCAAGGCGCAGGCGCGTGCGGTCGGCGATTTCTTCCTTGAGTTTTTGCAGTTGCACGATCAGTGCTGAATAGGCAATGTAGCTGTCTTTCGGTTTGATCTCGGCCGGCGGGTTTTGTACTGTCGTCCATGACTTCTTGATGGCGGCCAGCGTGTCGCTCAAGCCGAGCTGGTCGAAGGTGTCGTCTTGTTCGCTCAGTGCCTGCAATTGTTTGCTGATACCGGCCTGGGTTTGCGCGGCGACCGGCGCCATCTTGGCGTTGCCGCCCAGCGTCATGTGGCGCAAAGCGCGCTGTTGCTGCACCTGGATGATCAGCGCTTCGGTGCGCGATACCAATTGCAGGCCGGTCTGTTCCTGTCTGGCGAAGGCAATCGACTTTTCCAGTTCATTGAACAATAATCCGGTGACCAGCAAGAGTGGCAACATGAACATCAATGTCACCAATAGAAATTTGGGCAACAGACGTAATTGTTCCATCAGCCGGATGGCCGGTAAAAGAGCGAGCTTCACGCGTTTCCTTTTCACTGAGTGGGTGCGGCATGCGAAAATGCTTTCTCAGTATGAGCAACAATTGTGACGGCTCTATGAACATGGGAGGCAGGGCGGTGAGTGTAGTCTGGCGCAACATGCGCGATCAGGATTTGAGTACGGTGGTGGCGATTGCCGACCGCATCCATCTGGACTATCCGGAAGCACCGGCGATTTATGCCGAGCGCCTGCAATTGTTTGCCGGCGGTTGTCAGATTGCGATGGCGACCGGCGGTGCGGTGCATGGTTATGCAATTGCGCACCCGGCGTTGCTGGGGCAGCCGCCATCACTCAATACCTTGCTCAATGCATTGCCGGTCAGCGCCAATTGTCTGTATCTGCACGACATTGCCTTGTTGCCCGAGGGGCGGCAATACGGCCTCGGCGGCACGCTGATCGATTATCTGAAATTACTGGCGCAGACCATGCAGTTGGATTATCTGGCGCTGGTGGCGGTCAATAACTCGGCACCCTACTGGCGGCGCCAGGGCTTTGCGCCGTATGCCGGCACCGATGCAGGATTGCGCCGCAAATTGGCCAGTTACCATGCGGCGGCAGAATATCTGGTGCTGGATTTGCAGGCGTAATCCGGATCTGCCGGCAGATCTGTTTATTGCGCCACGCGCGCCAGTTCCGCCACACGTTCCAGGCGCCGCGTCGATACCAGAACCGCACCGCTGCTGTTGCGTTGCAAGGCCTGGCGCAAGGTATCGGCCGAACCACCTTGGGTGCCGGCCAGGTAGCCATACGTGAATTGCATCGGCCGCGCGTGGGGCAACAGGATATCGGCCTGACGCTGATTCAGACTGTCTCTGACCTGAACCACTTCGGCCAGCGCCGGACAATGCTCCAGCATGGCCTTGATCAAGGGTGCCTCGCCGGCAATGCCGAACTGTTTGATCTTGCCTTCCTGCACCAGCGAATGCAGCCATGTCAGCCACTCATCGCTGGCGATCAGCGCCGCGACCGGTTCGTGCAAAAACAGAATGTCGAGCCAGCCGCGGCGCAGCCGGCGCAAACTGTTATCCAGACTGCTGCGGGCGCGCGCCAGATTCCAGTCGACATCGGCTTTGTTCAAGGCCGGCAGGGCTTTGCCGGCGACCTTGCGCAACAGAATGTCGGCGATGTTGGCGGTGGCGCCGGGCGGACCATACAGGCCCACCTTGCTGGCAATCGTGATGCGTTGCAGATCGGCGATGGGCAATTGTCCCAATGACTGCTCGGCCAGTCCGAAGCCGTAGAGCGGCGACGTGTCGAAGTGGCTGAAGCCGTGGTTGATCGCTTCCGATAACAGCGCTTGTCGCTGCGCGCTGCGAAACAGATGATGCAGGCTGGCGGTGCCGAAGGCGAGGCGGCTTACCGTAAGCGAAGTGCCGGGCAGGCTGATGGTTTGCATGGTCTGGCTTTCGTGTGCCGTTGCGGGCGTGCGGGAGGTGGGGGCGATGGTGTTGGTGGCAACCGGTGCGGTCGCGGCCAGGTCGGCCAGCTTGGCCGCCAGCCGGGCTGCCAGCGCCACTGCCATGAAGGTCGGATTGGCCTCGCCGGTGGTCGGGAACACGCTGCTGGAGGCGATGAACAGATTATCGATTCCATGCACGCGACAATCGCGGTCCACCACGCCGAGCCGCGGATCGTGGCTCATGCGGGTAGTGCCGGCCTGATGGAAACCATCGGTGGCTTGCTCCATGATGTGGGCGATGCGTTGATCCGGTGGCCGGTGATAGTCGACCTGTCCCTTGCCGGCGGCGCGCAACTGGCGGTCCAGTATCGCATGTGCCTGCGCGACCGATTCCGCGTCGGCCGGCAGATAACGAAAGTCGATGGTCAGGCGCGGCATGCCATACGCATCCCGTTCTTCGTTGAGCGTGACGCGGCTGTCCGGGTTCGGAATTTGTTCAGCATGGTAATTCAAGGCATAGGCGCCGCCTTGGTTGTGCAAGACGAAGCCGGGCTTGCGTACCGGTGAAAAGTAACGCAGCCGCAGGATGGTCCAGATATCCGTTGCTGCTTGCCACGGCCGGCGCAGGATATTCATGAGATGCGCGCTGTAATGCCACGGCGGCGGGCCGATGTGGCGCAGGCGGATCGCTTCGGTAATCACGCGGCGGCCGATGGCCGGAATCGAGAGCCCGAGAAATACCATCGACAAGGTGGCGTTGCGATGGCGCTGATCGTAGAACGGCGGATTGTCGGCAAAGAATGAAGTGTTCAGCAAATGATGCTGACGTTGCGCCGCTTCTGACAACGTGAAGCGGCGACGGACATAGGTGCCGGTAGCATCGCAACTGAAATCGAGCGCGGCAAAATCCTCCGGCTGTTGCAAGACGATGCTGGCGATGCTGCCGAAAATATGCCCCATGTAATAGCGTCCGAGCGGCCCGTCGCTGGCGCCGAACATGGCCGGATGCGTTTGCTGGACGCTCAGCAACAGTCGCGTGGTTTCGAGGCCGCCGCCGGCCAGCACATAGCGTGCCGCCTGTACCGCGATGGTTTGTTCCTGATGCCGCGCTTGCAAACTGCGCACGCTTTTGCCGCCGCTGTCGAAGGTGATGTCGGTCACGGTGGCGTTGAACAGGAGGTGAATGCGCGGTGACGCCAGTACGCGTGGCGCCAGTTTTTGCGCCAGACGCGGTTGTCTGGCCCAGCGTTCCAGCTGGCTTAATTCAATCTCGCCGAGATCGGGCCAGTGCGGCGCAGCGGAGCGGAAATTTGCGCTGCCGCAATCGAGATAGGCGGCCGCTTTGGGGTACCAGGGCAGAATGTCTTCGCGGCCGATGGGCCAGCCGGAGTGCGGCACGTAATCGCGGGCTTCGAAATCGATGGTTTCGAACGGCACGCAGCGCCCACCCCACAACCAGGAACTGCCGCCGAGCGTACGTCGTGCCGCCAGCGTCATCGGCGCATGGGTCTGCTGATTGAGCACCTGCGCGCGCGAGGCGTCATGCTCATCAGGCGCTTCTTCGGGTTGCCCCGATTCCAGCAGCAATACTTGCAGACCGAGTGCTTCCGCCTCCAGCGCCAGCGCCAGTCCGACCGGGCCGGCACCGACGATGCAGACGTCGTACCCGTGATCGACCGGGGCAGCAGACAACATGACCATAAGAACCTTGCGAGGAAGTTTATTTTTTGCCGAGCACGAAATTTTTCAGCCGGGCCATTTGCCATTGGCGCAGGTAGCGGCGGAACTCCAGATTTTCATAGCGCGGCAAACCACGGATGGCAGCCCAGAAATAACTGAAGATCATCAACAGGCCGCCGATGACCACCGGCTTTTCGCGCATGCGATTGATGCCGGTGGCGATGGCATACAAGGGGTGATAGCCCATGTACCAGTTGCCGCGTCCCCAGCGCAAGCGGCCTTCGTAGATATGCTTGTCGGACGAACCCATGATGCGGTGATGCCACAACCAGGCTTGCGGGTCGTAATAGCAATAGGTTTTCCAACCCTTCATCCACGCCGTGTGGACGTCAATGCCATCCCACGACAGATGCTGGACAAAGCCGCCGATATCTTCGAAGGCATCGCGCCGGTACAGTTTGAACTGGCCGGCGACTTGTTCGTCGATATGGCTTTCTTCGATGTACTGGCCGTTTTCGTGGCGATAGACTTTGCCGGAGACTGCCGCCAGCCGGGGGTCTGCATCCAGCTTTTGAAACATGTGTTCGAGATACAGCGGACCGAATGACATATCGCCGTCGAGTTTGGCGATATAACGGTAATCTTTGTTGATGATATGCCCGACCCCAAAATTGAAGGCGGCAACCACGCCGCCGCCGAGCTTGCGAAAGCCGCGATCCTGTCGCGGCACCAGCCGGATGAACGGATATTTTTCGGCGTACTCGCGAATGATGTCGGGGGTGGCATCGGTGGAGCCGTCATCGACCAGAATCCATTCCACCGGACGACAGGTCTGCGCCACCATCGAATCCATCGTCAGGCGCAGATACTGGGCCTCGTCGCGCACCGGCGAGATGATGACCAACGGAACAATGCGGGGCGAAAGGGCCGGTGGTGCGGCGACCGGTTGCAGTTGCAGTGCTTGCTGTTGCCGGACATCGTGCATGGGGCAATCCTTTTATGTTTATCTTTGCAGAAGCAAGTTGAAGTGGTTCAAATGCCGGTTCAACGATCTTTCACCTATGCCTGACCACCCAGCAAGTGTTGCATGCCGGACGCAGCCAATGTGGGAATTCTAAGTACATACTGTAAATTGAATTGTATCGATCATTTTCAATTGCTAAAATGACATCGAATTTTTGCTATTGTACTATCCAATTTATTCTAAGCAATGCATCCTCGGGGGGGAAATGAAAAATCAGGTGACATTCCCGACAGTACATTTGTTCGGTCTGGATATTTGTGCCACCACGTTTGCCGATGCCGCATCCGGCTTGCTGGACGTGGCCTCGACCGACGGCGGCGCGGCCCGCATCGTGGTCACGCCCAACGTCGATCATATCGTGCGGCTGGATGCTGATGCCGACTTCAAGACCTTGTACCGCCGGGCCGACTATATCTTTGCCGATGGCATGCCGCTGATTTGGGCCAGTCGCCTGGCACCGGCCAGATTGCCGGAGCGGGTCACCGGCTCGGATTTGCTCGTGGCGCTGGCACGTGTCGCAAGTCAGCAACATATCCGCATATTTGTCATCGGCGGCATGCCGGGGCAGGAGAGTATGTTAACGGCAGCGTTTGCCCGCGTGTATCCGGGGATTGAACTTGAGATTTACTGTCCTTCGATGAAGTTTGACCCGCAGGGCGAAGAGGGGCAGGAAGCATTGCGCCGGGTGAATGCATTCAAGCCGGGTATCGTGTTTGTCTGTCTGGGCATGCCGAAGCAGGAGCGCTGGGCCTTTGCGCACCGGGATGCGATGCAGGCGCAACTGGTGATGTGTGTCGGCGCTGCGATGGAGTTTGCGCTAGGTTTCAAGTCGCGCGCGCCGCTCTGGATGCAGCGTGCCGGGCTTGAATGGTGTTGGCGTCTGGCTTCCGAGCCACGGCGTTTGTGGCGGCGTTACATCGTACAGGGATCACGTTTCGCGGGTTTGCTGCGGCGCGAATGGCAGCAGCAAAAGGGTGTCACAACTAATAATAAAGGGGGCGTCAAGTGAGCTTTTATGGCGATAAAAGCAATCATCACACCACATTGTTTGGCGTGATCGTCGGCATCATCTATGCACTGACCATCGTTCTTACACTGGAAATCTGCGTGGCGCTTTACGACCGCGCCCATTTTTCCACTTTCAATTCGGTTGCGCTGGTGGCCGCGCTGGTCGGCTTTGTGGTGTTCAGCAATTTGCGCCGCTATGCGATCCACAATGTGTCTTGGACCATCCACGGTTTTGGCACCATCGTGCGCTTGTGGGCCGGGACTTTTTTTGTGGTGGTGTTTTCGGTGTATCTGACCAAGAGCAGCACCGAATTTTCCCGGGTCGTGATGACCGCATGGATGCTGGCGACGCCATTTTCCCTGATGCTGGTGTCCTTGCTGTGCCGCTTGTGGGCATTGCGTCTGTACAGTTCCAAGGGGGAGCGGCGGAGCGCCGTGTTCGTCAGCTTCAGCGACGATGCGCAACGGCTGGCCGAGACTTGCCTGAAGTCGAAAATGCTGGGCATCAAGGCGCTGGGATTTTTCGATAACCGGCAGGAGGTACAGCGCTTCAATTCGACGTTGCCGCGCCTGGGCAGCCTGCATGAAGCGATTGAATGGGTGCAGCACAATCCGGTGGACGTGGTGTTTGTCGGTCTGGTGCACACCCGCAGCGCCGATATCGCGCCGGTGGTCGAGGCGCTGCACGATTCGGTGTCATCGGTCTATTTTGTGCCGGAGTCGCGACTGTTCGGGCTGGGTCATATCCAGTATGGCGAGATTGCCGGGACGCCGGTGCTGGTGGCGTATGAAACCCCGTTCCTCGGGGTTGCACGCTGGCTCAAGCGCTTGTTTGATGTGGTGTTCTCGGCATTGATTCTGGTGTTGCTGAGTCCGGTGCTGGCAGTCATCGCGATTGGCGTCAAGTTGTCGTCGCCGGGACCGGTATTGTTCAAGCAAAAGCGGTACGGCGTCGGCGGGCAGGAAATCGTGGTGTCCAAATTCCGCTCGATGCGCAACGATCCGTTGCCGCAAAACGGTGAAGTCAAGCAAGCTACGGTCGGCGATGCCCGCGTGACGCCGTTCGGACGCTTCTTGCGCAAATCCTCGCTGGATGAATTGCCGCAGTTTTTCAATGTGCTGGAAGGCTCGATGAGCATCGTCGGACCGCGTCCGCACGCGGTGCAGCACAATGAGTTGTATCGCAAACAAGTCAAGGGCTACATGCTGCGCCACAAGGTCAAGCCGGGAATCACCGGCTGGGCACAGGTCAACGGCTTGCGCGGCGAAACCGATACGCTGGACAAGATGCAGAAGCGGATTGAATACGACCTGTATTACATTCGGAACTGGTCGCTGGAGCTGGATGTCAAAATCATCTTTCGCACGGTCGCGGTGGTCTTCCGGGACCGCAATGCCTATTGACTGGACGTCGTCCTGGAAGGTGAACCGGTATGCCGGATAAGGTGCAGCGCTATTTGCTTGCAGGATTGCTGAACGATCCGGCAAGTTGTTTTCCGGCCGGATCGACCTTGCAACAGTATGCTTCGTTTGCTGCCGCAGAAACCCGCTGGCGGGCGGCGCAGCAGGATTGTCGCGCGTATGGTTTCCAGGCGTTCGACTGGCTGCATACCTGGCAAACGCAACTGGGGCAGCGTCAGGGCTGGCAAGTCTGTCTGTTTGAACTCAGCGACGCGCAAGACCGCACGCTGCTGTGGCTGCCACTGGGCTTGCATCGCCGGCGCGGCATGTGCGAGCTGAGCTTTCTCGGCGGCGAGATCACCGATTACAATGCGCCGCTGATTGCACCCGGATTCGCCCGAGAACTGACGCCGGTGGCGTTTGCGGCATTGTGGCAGGCCATCCTCAAATTGGCCGGGCGCGTCGACGTGGTGCGCTTTCGCCGCATGCCGGCGCATATCGAACAACTCCCCAATCCCTTCATTGGACTCGCCGGCATGCAGCCGACCGAGCAGGCGCATGCGGCCATGCTGCCCGCAACGTATGCCGAATTCCAGAAAAGCCGCAGCGCCAAAATGTTTGCCGATACCCGGCGCCAGTTGCGGCGCTTGCAGGAAACCGGCGCGGTACGGCTGGTACGCGATGCCACCGGCGCTGAGCGCACCGAAGTGATCAACGGCATGGCGCGCCAGAAAGCACGGCGCTGGATTGAAACCGGCGGCCATGACCTGTTTCTTCAGCCCGGTTATCTGGATTTTTATCAGCATCTGGCCGAGCATGGCTTGCAGGGCGGGGCGGTGCAGGTGTCCGCGCTGTATGTCGATCAGCATCTGGTCGCCACGCATTGGGGTATCCGTTACGACCAGCGTTGTTACTGGCTGATGCCGGGTTATGAAGATGGCGAATGGCGACGCTATTCAGTCGGCCGCATCCTGATGGATGCAATCTTGCAGCAATGCATCGAAGAACAGATGCGGGTATTCGATCTGACGGTCGGTGATGAAGCCTACAAGTTGCAATGGGCCGACCATACGCTGGCTTTGTATGCCGGTGAGCAGGGTTTGAGCTGGCGCGGCAAGATCTTGCTGGCGCTGGAACACGCGTATGCGAACCTGCGGGCGCGGGCGCGCGACAATCAGCAACTGCGCAATCTGGTCAGGCGTTTGCGCGGTGCGCGTTCTGCTGCCAGTAATCAATCGCCGCATTGACCGGCAATACCTTGCAGCCAGCGGCCAGAGCGGCGCTGATGGCCTGTTCCAGTCGTTCCGGTGTATAGCCGAAGCGACTGGCCGGGTTTTCAATGTCGTGGGTATTGATGATCAGCCAGCCGCGCTGATCGGCGGCGCGCGCCAGCAGCGTTTCATAACTGTCGGCATCGACCGCGACATCATACAAACGATGTGTCTTGAGCGCATTCAAATCAGCCTGGCCGGTATGCAAGCCGCCGCCGGTGATGCGGCTGGAGCGGAAGCGCGCACTGCAGATGCGCTTGGCGCCAAACGCAAACGCGCCGAACGGATAGGCAAAATTCAAGGCCCGGATATCCACCCCCAAGTCCCCCAGAAACTGCGCATTGCGATCCAGTTCCTGCACCAGCCCGCGCTGGTTCAGCAGATCGCAGCGGACGTGCGAGTAACTGTGACAACCGAGTTCATGGCCGGCTTGCAATAGCTGACGCAAATGGGCCAGCGTATGGCAGGGCTTGCCTTCTTCGTGCTGATCAGTAAGGCCGCCAGCCACATAAAAGGTGCCGCGCACGCCATGCCGCTCCAGCGCCTGGGCGCCGGCTTCGCAGGCCGAGGCCGGGGCATCGTCGAAAGTGAAACTGACGACACCGGCAGCGGCTTGCAACGGCAGGATATTTTTCAGTGCGTGACGGGCAAGTACTCGACTGAGGCGCAAGGCGAAAGGGTTGGACATGGCGGGCTTCCGGTCAGGTACTGACAATGTGTGCGCCAAACCGACGGCGCCATTGCATGAACGGTTTTTCGATGAAGCGATACGAGGCAGGGGCCAGGATAAATGTCAGCAGCAATGCCGTCACGGCGAAACCGGCCCAGGCCCGGCCACTGATTTCATGCGGCCCGAGGCTGCCCGGTCCCCACCAGGTTTCCGCCATCACGATGGCGATCGGATGGTACAGATAGAGCGAATAAGACCACGCGCCGATACGACGAAAGCCTTTCTTTTCAAGCAGGGTCGTCAATGGCGTCACGGCATCGGTGAAACAGATGGCGGTCACCAGCGGCATCAGCGCCAGGCCTTGCAGACTGTAACGCAGGGTATCGCGATAACCGGGATCGCGGATCAGGAAGGTCGACAGCAACAACAGCAGACTGGCAGCCTGCACCCGGTAACGGCTGGCAAAGCTGAGCCAGCGCTGGCGCACATCGGTGGCCAGAATCAAGGTCAGCCACGCCCCATACAGAATCGAATCGATGCGGGTATCGGTGCCCATGTAGATGCGGTCAGTGGTGGCGCCGTTGACATGCAGGATGATGCGCCATGCCAGCACCACGATGACGCTGATCACCAGCACCCAGGTAAAGCGTTTTGGCTTGGCCGCCAGGGCCAGGCAGATGAACGGAAAGATCACGTAATACTGTTCTTCGACCGCCAGCGACCACAGGATGCTGAAGGGGTCGAAGCCATCACGGCCCTGACCGAAATTGACGTAGATACCGTAGTAATTGGCGTAGTAGAACAGCGCCGAAGCCACCTTGCCCCAGGTCATGATGCCGCCGTCGGCGCTGAACACCAGTGCCGCCAGCGCCACCGCCACCAGCAACGCCGGATACAACCGGAACATGCGGCGCGCGTAAAAACGCATGACGGCAATGCCACCAGCCAGCGCATGCTCTGCCAGCAATAGACGGGTGATCAGCATGCCGCTGATGAAGAAGAACAGGGTGACGCCGAAGCCGCCCGGAATCGTCGCATGAAAGCCCAGGTGCGCGAGGATCACGATCATTACGGCGCAGGCACGCAAGCCGTCCAGGCCGGGAATGTAATCAAATGACGGTGCGGCGCTGGCAAACGGTTTCATCGCAGATTCTCGATTTGTTGCCGGGCCCGGTTCCAGCCTTGTTGATTTTCAAACGTAAATTTGCCCGGCACGTTTTCGAACGAATAGCTGATGCTGATCTGCACCATGCTTTGCGGATAATCAAGGCCGGAGCCGGTCGACAAAGTCTTTTCGCGTGTACCTTCAACCCGCAATGCCAGCCGCGGCGTAATGTCATAGTCGAAACGCAGGCCGAGACGTGAAATCCGGTCTTTGCCGCTGCTGTCGTTGACGGTAGTGCCACTGATGAAACTTTGGTATTTCTGATTTTCCAGCGACGCCAGCAGGGAAAAACGGGTCTTCGGTGTCGATTGCCAGATCATGCGTCCGAGAATCCCGGTCGATACCACATACAGCCGGTTGCTGGCTTCGATATTGGCTTGCGGTTGATCCCAGATGCGGGCGATGAAGGTGGTCTTCGGCGAATAGTGCCAGTCGGCGCCGATTTCGGCCGAAATCAGATTGCTGTTGCGATCGGCGTAAGTGGCAAAACGGCGGCTGACGGTACCGAGATGGCCGATCACCACGGTATCTTCGGAGTAGCGCCAGGCGGTATCGAGAAACAATTCCTGATCGGTATAGCCGGAATCGAGGGCGACGATATCGGTGGCGCTGCGGAACGGGAAATTGACGCGGGTGCGCTTGATCCCCGCCGACAATGTGGATTTGGTGCCGGACTCGTAGCGGATGGCTACTTGTGCTGCATTGCTGTCCATGTTGAAGGGCTGGGCATTCGACGGCACCATATAGCGCAGCGTCTGTTGCGTCAGCGTGACCGGCAGGTCGAAGCGCGACGACACGCGCAAGGCCAGTTCGGCCTGATCTTCGCGGATGTGCGGCACTTCCAGTTGCGGCGCCGGTGAATTGCCGCCGAAATAACTGTAGAGCCGGTCATCGATGCGATGGCGCAGGCGACCGCGAATCCAGGTGTCGTATTCCCAGACATACATGCCTTCGAATTGCTTCTTGGTGTAGTTCAGGTTGTCGAAGAAGTTGTAATGCATCTGCGACGCCGAGGCGGTCAGTTCCAGATGGCTGCGCTCGGTCGGCAGCGGCAGAAACAGCGCCGCCCGGATATCGGTAGACCACGCCGTGTCGGAGGCCTTGAGCGGATTCGGGTCGCTCGAGGAATACAAAAATGGATTGAAGATGCGATACCAGCTGGTGCCGCCTTGCAGCGCATATTCGGCAGTGGCATTGGCCGTCAGCGGCAGAGCCGACGCCAGACCCAGCGTCAGGCCAAGCAGGCATAAGCGCTGCAGCCGGCGGCAGATGCGCTTTGTCGCGGAGAGAGTGTCGTCGCGTCGCTTATTCATTGGTAATCACTTCATACCATGGACTTGCCTGTGCGGCTTCGGCCTGAAGGTAGACCGACACCATGCCATTTTTCAATGTCACTTGTTCAGTGCCGAGCGCGCGCATGCGCTGGCCGCTGCCATCAAGCGGATACACCGTCACCTGTCGCGCCACCGTCTGCCAGCTCACGCGTGCTTCGGTGCGCTCCATCCAGACCGGTCCCTGAACGTCGCGTGGACCTGAGGGTTTGTTGGCGTCGGCAGCGTCGGCTTCCAGTGTCTTCCATTGACTTTCATTCTTGTAGCGCACCAGTTCTTTGGGGCGTTGCGGCAGCGATCCCGGTTGGGTGCCGGTGACCGCATTCGGTGCCGAGATCAGAATCTGACGCGACGATGCCAGCGGGCGATTGTCGAGCGCGGTCAGCAAAATCGTGGCGAAGCCGCGTCCCTTGCCGAGCAATTCAACACTGGCGAGGTTGTCGCCGAGACGGCGATTGGTCATCAGGAAACCGAAAAAGCCGCGTGCTTGTGACGTGCGCAACAGGATCGTGCGCTGCTGCGGCTGAAATTCGATGCTGCCGTCCGGCGACCGCATCGTGGCGGTCGGCGCGATTGCCGCTTGCGTACCGAGTTTGCCGTTGCCCGATAAATCCAGTGCCAGCCGCGCCTGCAATGCCAGTTCCGGACTGATACCGTAACGGACGGCCAGATGCGTTTCCAGCGCGCCGTAGTCGCGCGAAGCGGCAATCGCCAGCCGTGCCGGTGCTGCCAGCGGCACGTTGATCTGGGTCGGCAATGCCGGTATCAGGCCATTGCGAAACAGCAGGGCGCTTTGCCCGGTGAGCGCGTATTTGCCCCAGTCGCCGCTGAGCGTGAAGGCCGACGGCGTGTCGGCCCAGTTATCGCCATCCATGTAATCAAAGAAAAACAATCCATCCCAGTCTTGCATGGCCGCCACGATCGCCATCAAGGGCTGGATTTCGGTGCCTTGCCGGTTCGGAAATGGCTGGTTGAATTCGCTGACCACGAATGGCTTGCGCATATCGCGCCGCAATCCCAGGTTCAGCAATTGCCGCAGTTCACCGCCGGCGGCCGAGGTATCGTGGATGCGCCAGTCGTTGCGGTCCCAGGCCGGGCCGGGGAAGTCGGGATGGTCGATGTAAAAGTGTTCATCGATGTAATCCATCTGCGCCTGCGAATCGTAATTCAGGACGCCGCCGTAACTCATCTGGGTGCCGGTGACCGGCACCATGCTATCGGTTTCTTCTTGCACCACGCGCCGCAGACGATTGAAATAGGCGCGGTCGGTATCGCTCAAAAAGCTCAGGAAATCGCGGATCCGCAGCGCCGCGCCGGCCTCGTCCGGGGTGCCGGGATCGGTGGCGCCGAATACCTTGGTGCTGAGGGAGCGCAGCTTGCCGTCGAGACGATCACGCCATTGTCCGATCTTGCCGCTTTGGGCATAGGTGGCATCCGTCGGCGTCAGCAACTGGATCGTGGCATTGTTGTCGGCGCAGGTTTTCCAGGTGGCGCAGGCATTGGCGCCGGAGCCATAACGCTTGATGACCCAGGCTTGCCATTGCTGGCGCAAACTCGCTTCATAGGCTTTCGGCACGGCGTCGTGCCATTCGCGCCGTTGCCAGGCCGCCATCAGGGATGATTCGTTATTGATCTCGACCATCGCCAGCGCCGGGTTGTTGCGCAGTCCGAGAGCGCGGATCAGTTGCCGCGCATAGTCTTCCTGCAACGCCACCATGCGCGGGTAGTACACGTGCACCGGTGCGCCGAGGGCAGTGGCGTCGGCCTTGCCATCGAGCGGCGGCAATTGGTCAATCGCCGGCCGGAAGCGATAACCGACGTGCAGGTTCAGATTGACGTAGATGCCTTCCTGTTTGAGCACGCCGATGAAATTGCGCAAGCGGCTCAGCGCCACTTGATTGAAACTCGGATAAGGACCGGGCGTCAGCAAACTGCGCGGCGGATTGTCTGCGGTGCCGGGGCTGGTATCCATGTGATGCAGGCGCACCGCATTGATGCCGAGCTTGCGCAGGCGACGGGCGATGCGCACGGCATCGGCTTCGGACGGAAAATTGGTGGCGAAACTCAGATTGATGCCGTACAGGCGCACCCGTTTGTCATCCGCGGTATTCGGTTTGCCATCGGTACCGATCCGGTAAAAATGGCCGTCGCGGATAAAGATGCGGGCGCTGGCATCCAGCGGTTGATTGAGCGCTGAGCGGTCGGGCGCGCCGGCCAGCTTGTCTTCATCAATCGCCACATTGAAATATTGGGTGCCGTTGTCACCGCTGGTGAAGGCGGTATTGGCGGCGCTGCTCTGGATGACGCTGGTGGCTGCCGGCAGGCTGCCGCTGGCCAGCAGCAGCGCCAGCATGCCGGTGGCATGGCGCAGGAAGGAGTGTCGACGCATCATGCCGCCGTCCCTTTGAGCGCAGCCGCAGCCGCCGCTTTTTCCATGCGGTCGACGGTGAGCCGGGCCGAGATCGCCGTGGAGGAATAGATAAAGAAAATATTCTGGAACAACACCCCGCGAAACACTTCACTCTCCGACAGATTGCTGATCAGGATCAGGATCAGCATGGCCCAGTGAATCGCCGCTTCTTCGCGGTCAATCCGCGTCAGCCGCACCAGATTGCGAATGTGAAACAGGAACACGCCAGCCATCAGCGTGACGCCGACAATGCCAAGCTCGTTGAGGATGTCGAGGTAGCCGTTATGCGCTTGCAGCGGAATCCAGTGCAACGCGTCAATGATCATTTGCGACGGGCTGCCTTCACCGAGCCAGAAGGCGCCGTAACCGATGCCGAACACCGGATGCCGCTGCACTTCCAGTAACACCAGACGCCAGATATCGGTACGGCCGGTCAGATCGGTCGACTTGTTGAATACCTTGCCGAACGGTGCGAACAGCTCGCTCCATTGCGGCAGACGGCCTTCGCTGACATAAAACATGTGCAGCCCGAGCAGCGCGATGACCACCAGCGCCAGCGTCAGCCGGCGGCCGTCGAACGGACCGCTGAGATAGCGCCGCCGCACCAGCAGATAAATCGCGGTGCCGAGCGTGGCGACCAGAATCGCGGTACTGCTCTTGGCCATGACCAGCATGAACAGGCTGAACAGGATGCCGGAAAAACACAAGGAGCGCGGGAAGGTTTTGCCGAAACATTCCTTGATCCACATCACCACGCACAGGCCGGAAATCGCACCCAGCGTATTTTTTTGCGTCAGGATGCCGCGCCAGGCGCCGCCGAGTTCGTAATCAACGCCGATGCGCGGCATCACCAGCGACACTACAAACGAAATGGCCATTAGCGTCATCAGCGTGCCGAGCATGGTGCGGATCAATTGATGCTTGCCGCCAATGGGCGGTGAAATGGCAATGCCGACCAGCACCAGGCCGCCCAGTTGCACCACCCGTTTCAGGGTCACCAGCGGATAGGGCGACCACAGCATGCTGGCGGCGCAGTACAGAATCAGCAAGATCAGCAGCGGATTGAGATGGCGGATATGCAGGAAGGTCCAGTAACGCGTGCGCCAGGCTTGCCAGGCGCCGAGCAGAAAGACCGAGCCGAACTGCAACTGGAAAATGAACGAGCCTTCGATGTAGCTGCCGTGCGCTTCCACATTGCTCCAGTCGAAGCCCGGCGGCAGCAGCGAAAATGTCATGCTGAGCACGATCAGCAGGCGCACCACGTAGGGATTGATATCGCCGAACGTGGAGGCCCGCGGTGGTGGCTGATACTGTTCAGTGGCCGTATTCATGATAGCGATGTCCCAGCAAGGCACTCAGTTTGCCACATTGCGCCACCGAAGTGCGCAACCAGCGGATAGCCTTGATGCGTGAAAAAGGAAAATAAACCAGACTCAAGGCGGCGGCGATCAACAGTTGAAGCAACGCCCGCAAGCCGAGCCGGGCACCGCGCATCAGACTTTGGGCGCGACTCAGGCGCGCAATCTCCGACAGCACGTAGGTTTGACCGAGCCGGTAGGAACGGCGCAACAGCCAGTTGAGATTGGCGCGTTGCGGCGGCACCTCTTCGCTGACAGTGGCTTCGTCGCACCAGATGAATACCGCGCCGCGCGCCAGCATGTCGCGAAACAGCATGGTATCTTCAGCGCCGGTACGACCAAAGGCCAGATCGAACGGCCCCGGAATTTCCATCAGGGCGTTGCGCCGGATCAGGACGTTGCCGGTGCGGCTGTCCTTGGTGGTGATCACGGTGCCGGTGGCGAAGCGCGGCCGGTTGAAAAAATCGCCTTGGCGAATCCAGTCCGGCGTGTCGTCGCGATAGCGCGGGGTGACCGGACCGAAGACGGCATCGGCGTTATAACGACGCTGGGCGGCCAGCATGCGCAATATCCATTCGGGATCGGGCGCTTCGTCATCGTCGATAAACAACACCCATTCACCGACCGCCGCATGGACTGCGGCATTGCGGGCGAGGGCGATATTGGGCGTGCGTTCATTGAGGGCGCGCAACGGAAACGGCAATTGCGTGCGCCAGGCCTGCAACACCGGCGTCGCCGAGGCGACCGGATCATTGTCGACCACCACCACTTCCAGTCGCAGATCCGCGCGCGATTGCACGGTCAGCGCTGCCAGCAGGGTATCCAGCAACCCGGGCCGGCGGAAGGTACAAATGCAGATGCTGATATCGATGTTGTTATCGTTATTGTGGCTCATGCATTTCTCCGTCTCACCAAGGGCAGGAACACCGCCCAGATCAACACCAGGTCGAAGACTTCGACGATGATCAGTGCCAGCACTGCGCCCCAGGCGCCATACAGCGGCAGCGCGATCGAGGTGGCGATCAGCATGATGATCAGGCTGGCAATGCCGCTCAACAGCAACAGTTTGTACTGGTCATTGCTGGTCAGCCAGGAAGAGCCGATCCAGCGCGCGGCGTTGATGGCGAAGTAGCCGCCCCATGCCAGCACCAGCGGTTCCAGTCCGTGATACTTTTCGCCCAGCACATGGGCTTGCAACCACGGCAGCGCCAGCCACAGCACGGCGACATAGCCAATGGTCAGCAATTCGATGCCGGCCACTGAAGCCCAGGCCAGCCGGTCCAGATGTTTCCAGTCGCGCGCGATGAACAGCCGGCTGACCATCGGCCGCGCCACCCGCGACCATGCCAGCACGGTCAGCGAGATCGGCATCAGCAACAAGCGCGAGGCGTTCAGTTCGGCGGTCGCGGCCACGCCCAGTGCGGCGGCGGCCAGATACAGGTAGCTGTAATTGGTGGCCCAGGCCACCATCGCGCCGGGCAGTGCCCAGCGGCCGCGCCGCAAGACTTCGGTCACGGCTTCACGAAAGGCGATACGGTCTTGCGGTTGCTTGCCGGCGGCCGGGTATTCGGCGCTGCGCCACATACCAACCACATTGGCCAAGCCGAGCACCAGCAACACGGCCGGTACGGTCAGATAGCCCAGTAGCAGCAGCACGCCGACGCCGGCGGCGACGCCGAGCGCATAGGCGATATCGGTTTGCAATACTTCGCGCGGCTTGGCTTCGATGAAGCTGACGCTGCGATGGTATTCGCGCTGGGCATTGGTAAATACGTAAATGGCGAACGACAGCGCCAGCAATACCGGATGCGTGTCGATGCCGGTGAGGCTGGCGACGACGCCGGTGCCGAGGCCGAACAGCAGCGCCAGCGCCAGACTGAGCATCCATTGAAAACGCAGCAGCAAGCCGATCAGACGCGCGCGTTCCTGCTCGGTCTTGCCCGGCGCAATGGTGGTCAGCGGGCCGGTGATCAGCGCTTCAATGAAGGTCGAGGCGAAGATGCCCGCCACGTAGAGTTGTGCGTAGACGCCGTACGCTTCCTTGGTGGCCAGCCGTACCAGAATCAGGCCCAGCGCAAAATTCAGACCGCTCAGCAGGGCCTGGTCAATCAGCGAAGCCAGCGAGTGAATGAGCAGCCGGCGGCTGCTCAGTTCTGTCGTGGACCGTTCAGCCATTTGCGTAGACGATTCCAGAATTTGTTGCCGCCGACCGGGGTGGTGTCCTCGGAGAATTCGTTGTACACGGTGCCGAGAATTTGCGCGCCGGCAGTTTGCATTTGCGTCTGTGTCTGGCGCAAATCATCGAGCGTGGTGTAATGCTGACGCCCGACCAGCAGGCACATGCCGACTTGCTGGGCAATCGTTTGTGCATCCGACGAGGTCTTGGCTGCCGGCGTATCGACGATGAACACATCGAAGTCGTCAGCCAGTTGCTTCATCAGGTTGCTCAGTGCCGGTTGCAGCAGGATTTCCAGCGGATTCGGCGGCTTCGGTCCGGCGCACAGGACGCGCAAATGCGGAAAGCCTTCGGCGCCGACACCGGCGGCAATCGGCGTGCGACCGGCCAGCATGGTCGACAGGCCGGTCTTGTTATCGAGTCCGAACAAGCCGTGCTGGCGGGCCGAGCGCATGTCGGCATCGATCAGCAAGGTGCGCTTGCCCATTTGCGAAAACGCCAGCGCCAGGCTGGCGGCCAGATAGCTTTTGCCTTCGCGTTCGTTGGCGCTGACCAGCGCGACCGAGATTCTTTCCAGATCGCTCAGGCGAATCGACAATTCGGCGCGGATCTGACGGATGGCTTCTGACTCCAGTCCGAACGGCGCATGGGCAATCGCCAGCGTCGGGTCCAGATTCTTGCTGGGGAACAGGGCAGTGGCGTAATTGAATTGCTCCGACAACACCGCCTGCACGTTTTGCTCGGTCAGCAAGCCCAGTCGCACGGCCGCTTCGCCGAAGCGGATGTTGGCCGAGTTCTGCAACTCCACCACATGCGCTACCTGGTCTTGCGTCAACAATCCCGCTTCGACGAAGCGGGCGCCCATTTTGTCTGCTGCAGCGCTGCTGGCTGCGGTCTGAGGTCCGGTTTCCTTGGTCATAGGTTCGAGTATTAGCGAATGCCGATGTGGCCGATGAGCGGAAGATGTATGCCGCGGACCAGATCATCCTGGCAGCGTACACGCCGTTGACTGAGTTCATACAGCAAGGCCAGGCAGAGGCCGAGCGCCAGACCGACCAGGATGCTGGCGGCGATGTTCTGCATCATCAGCGGCTTGGAGTGCGAGGTCGGCGCTTCGGCTACGCGCAGCACGGTCAGATCCAGCGTGCTGATATTGCTGGCCATGAGGATTTCATCGTACTTTTGCAGCGCGGTGTTATAGACCCGTTCCACGCTGTCGAGCTGACGCTGATAGGAGGTGATGGTGTCGCGGTGTTGTTTCTGCTCCAGCAGTTTGTCGCGCTGGGCGTCGACTTCGCGTTGCAGCGCCTGTTCTTGCATCGCCAGCCGCTTGGCATCGGTTTGCAGCGCATCCAGCGAGCTGCGCGACTCGCGCACGACGCGGGCCTGCAATTCATTGCGTTCGGCAATCAGCGACAGCGTCTTCGGGTGTTTGGGGCCGAGCACTTGCTGCACTTCTGCCAACCGGTTATTGGCATCGTTGAGCTTGGACTTCAGATCATTGATGTTGGGCCGCTGTGCCACTTCCGGCAATTCGTCGGGCGCGATGCCGCTGCGCAGCAGATTCTCGGTGGCGGCCTTGCGGGCCTGGGCTTCCTGCTGCTGATTCTTGACGGCCATCAGCGAGGTCATCAGATCACCCAATTGGCGCGACTGGAAGTCATTGCGCTCGTTCGGATCGAGAATGCCGACTTCCTGCTGGTAGCGGGTCAGTTTTTCTTGCAGCGAGTCGGCTTCCTTGCGCAGATGTTCGAGCTGCGCATTGTATTGCTCGCGGCGCGAACGGGCCGACGACGAGGCGATCTGCTGGTTCAGTTCAATGTAGGCGCGCACCACGGCATTGGTAAAGTCGCGTGCTTCATCCGGATTGCCGGCGGCATATTCGACTTCCACCACGCGGCTGGAGCGGCGCGTCACCACCATGGTCTGGTCGTTGATGCGCTTGACCAGTTGCGAGTGGGCGCGTGCCTCGCCGCGCCGTTCCACGGTTTCACGGTAATCGGCGGTACGGGTCAGGTCCATGGCTTCGATGACCCGCTCGGCCACGGCCTGGCTCTTGACCATGTCGAGCTGCGTCTGGATATAGCTTTCATCCATCATCGGCGAGAACATGCGGCCGTTGATCGGATCGTTGCCCTTGTAATCAAGGTAGACGTCGGAGGAGGCCGTATACGTTTTCGGCAAGATCAGCGTTACCGCCACCGTCAGCGCCACGGTGGCCAGCAGGGTTTTGTAGATCAGGCCGCGCCGGGCCGAAATCATCGCCGCCAGTTGGGTCGACGACAGGCCGGATTCAGGAGTCTGGAAGTTCAAGATGTAACCTCGTTGTCATTCATCAGAACAGACTTTCGTTGACGTAGAGCACGTCACCGGGAAGTATCGGATCGGCCAGTTTGGCCTTGATGACCTGCATGCCGTTGTCAGCCGAATTGCGGTTGATCACGATGCGACGCTGCGAGGCGCGCTGGGTCATGCCGCCGCCCAGTGAAATGGCGCGCATCACGTTCATGTCGGGTTCCATCGGATAGGCACCGGGGCGATTGACTTCGCCGTGGATGTAAAACAGTTTTTTCTTGCCGACATACACCACGTCGCCATTGCTCAGATCGACATCCAGCGAGGCCCGTTCGGTAGCGTGCGTTTCGCCGAGCAGGATCGGGATGCGGATATCGCTGCCATCGGTGCCGTCGCTGTTGGTATCGGTCTTGCGGCGCAACAGCGTGACGGTCGTGTCGGCTTGTGCCGTCAGGCCGCCGGCGCTGGCCAGCAGTTCCAGCACCGTCATGTGGCCGGGAATCGGATAACGGCCGGGCCGGGTGACTTCGCCCAGTACCGATACCATCTGGCTGCGCAACTGGACCACTTCTACCGACACTTCAGGATTGCGCAGATATTGTCCCTGACGCAGGGCATTGGCAACCTTGACGGCGATTTCGCTGGTGGTGAGACCGGATACTTCGACGCCGCCGATCAGCGGCAAGGTGATGAAGCCCTTGTCGTTGACGCCGATTTCCGCTGACAGGTCAGGCTGGCCGAACACGGTCACGCGCATGACGTCGCCGGAACCGACCCGGGTATTGGTGACGGCAGATGATGGCAGGGAGAGTGTGGACAGGGTGCCGGGCGGGGCCGACATCAATTCTGTGCCGGCAGTGGGGACTTGCGCGAAGGTCGGCGACACCAGTCCGGTCAGCATGACAATCGCGGCAATGATAAACAAAATGAATCGGCGCAAGCTTGGCTCCTGGAATTGTTCACAAATACATCTGGCGGGTCCTGTTTGCCATGAGACGCAGCGCTTGGCCACAGCAGGAAAATGCCAGAGTATAAATTTTGTAAGTATGACAACTTCTGGGCAGCATCTTAATCGAAAAATGCTTGTATATAGAAAAAATTCTACATAAATACGGAAATCTTGACCTGTCTTTACATGACACATCCCTCGTTACCAATGGATGGGAATGCCGTTTTTATTATTGTGTTGTGACAAATACCGCCCGGATTCGAATTGCAGGCTGAATATGAATGCACGATCGACGAAGATGGAATCGCAATGCATGAAGTTTCCCTGATGCATCCATTTTTCCCATGCCCCCCGGCTGCGGTCTGCCTGCTATCGCGTGTGCCGACAATTGTGTCGGCGATTGTGTCGAGTTAATCACACTACTTGCATGAGATCAATTTTTATCTGAATGGCAGCAGAAAACAGTGTGTCGTAATTTCGTCTATCCTTGCACATTTACTCTCCTCACCATTTTCATGACCGCGCTCAACCCCCAATCCGGCAGCCAGGCCCACGCAGATACCTTGTTGCTCAGTGTGCTGGATCAGGCGCCGGTGTCAGAAGGTACCAGCGGCGCCCAGGCATTGCGCAATGTACTCGATCTCGCCAGCGACGCCGATGCGCTTGGTTATTACCGCTATTGGGTGGCCGAACATCACGGCACCATGTCGCTGGCCTGCGCCAGTCCGGAAGTGTTGATCGGGCCGATTGCGGCCGCCACTTCGCGCTTGCGGGTCGGCAGCGGCGGCGTGATGCTGCCGCATTACAGCCCGTTGAAAGTAGCCGAATCATTCAGCATGCTGAGCGGTTTGTATCCGGGGCGCATTGATCTCGGGCTGGGCCGTGCGCCCGGCAGCGATGGCTTGACGGCATCGGCCCTGCAGCGCGACCGGCGCCACCGGCCGGCAGATGATTTTCCTGAACAATTGACGGAATTGCTGGCGTACTTGTGGGATGAAATGCCGGCCGATCATCCGTTTGCGCGCTTGTCGGCGCTGCCCGGCATGCCGGAAACACCGCAACCGTGGATGTTGGGATCGTCGGCGCAGAGCGGTATCTGGGCTGCGGAACTGGGTTTGCCTTACATGTTTGCCGATTTCATTCACGCCGCCGGCGAACCGATTGCGACACGTTACCGGCAGGATTTCGTGCCTTCCGGGCATCTGGACCTGCCGCGTCAAGGCGTAGCGTTACAGGTGATCTGCGCGCCGACCGATGAAGAAGCACAACTGCTGGCGACCAGCTACGGCATGCGCCTGATTCATATGCACAATGGTCGCCGGCTCGACAAAATCCCGGCCGTGGAGACTGCCATCCGTTTCTTCGAACAAAACGATTTGCCGCTGGATACCTTGCCGCCCGGCAGGCGCGCGGTCATCGGCTCTCCCGACAAAGTGCGCACCGAAATCGAAGCACTGGCGCAGGCCTATGGCGCGCAAGAAGTGATGATCGTGAGCATCATTCACGATCATCAGGCGCGCAAGCGTTCTTATGCATTGATTGCCCAGGCGTTCGGGCTGAGCTGAGCCGGGATAAGTCTGCTCAGGTACTCCACTTTGATCAGTTTGATAAAACCGTGTGTTATCAATGAGATAGCGAGAAATCGTGATGCTTATCCACAGACTTGCCCACGGTTTTTGTGGATAAGTTTATTGCTGGTGGCGCGCGCTTGACCACAGGCGCGCCATTTGTTCGGCACTCGCGCTCAACAATGGCGCGGCATTGCTGATGGCATCTTGCAGACTGGCCGGCCCGAACACGATGGAGAAGCAACCATCGAATCCGGTTTGCAGCGCGGCCAGTGAACCGCGATCAATCCCGCCCGACAACAGGCTGGCCGACACACCGGCTTTGCGCGCGCGCTGGGCGGCGATGAAGGGCGCTTTGCCATGCAAGGTTTGGGCATCGCTGCGACCTTCGCCGGTGATCAGCCAGTCGGCACCGGCCAGCGCCGTATCCAGTCCGATGTAATCGGCCACGGTTTCGGCACCCGACTGGAATTGCGCACCCAGCATCAACAATGCGTAGCCGAGTCCGCCGGCGGCTCCGGCACCGGGCAAGTGGGCAGCCTGACGCCCGCTGGCTTGTTCGAACAGCGTCGCAAAGTGACCCAGCAGGGCGTCCAGCGGTTGGACCTGATCCGGCGTCACGCCTTTTTGCGGACCGAAAATGGCCGTTGCGCCGTGCTCGCCGCACAAAGGATTATCGACATCGGACATGGCGATGATGGTGATCTGCTGCAAGCGCGGATCGAGACCGCTGACATCCACCCGCGCCAGTTGGCCCAGCAATTGCGGTGTCGGTGGCAATTCGCGGTTGTCGGCGTCATAGAGTTTGAGACCGAGCGCCACCAGCATGCCGATGCCGCCGTCATTGGTGCTGCTGCCACCCAATGCGATCAGGAACCGTTTGGCGCCGGCGTCGAGCAGCGCCAGCAAGGCTTCGCCGATGCCACGGGTGTTGCGTTGGTCGACCGCCAGCGCAGTGCCGGCGGCATCGGTCAAGCCGACGATTTCCGCCGATTCGATCACCGCGCTGCCATCGCTGAGCACGCCGGCCTTGGCATCGAGCAAGGCGCCGGCGGCGCCGCGCACGCGCAATAGCCGCCATTCGCCGCCGGCTTGCAACAGCGCATCGAGCGTACCTTCACCGCCATCGGCAATCGGACACAGCAACACCTCGGCCTCGGGAATGGCGGCGCGAATGCCGGCGCCGATGGCGCTGGCAACTTCTTGTGCTGACAGAGAACCTTTGAATGAATCAGGGGCGATCACAATGCGGGGCGGGCGTGCTGTTGTCATGAGTCAATATTTGTCAGGAAAGGCGTGCTCTCGGGCAATCAATCGTTGCCGGTGAGGCTGCCGGGTCTCGGATATGTTGTGGTTGACGTGTCTGGCGGGCACGTTGCGGGGGATTATATAACGTCAGGATAGTGGCGCCGGCCGGACCCTGCGTGTCGTCATGTATCAGTCTTCACCGCGGCGTAACAGTTGGTAATGTCGCTGGCGGGGGCGACGCCATGCGCGCACTATCAAATCGCAGTCAACATGCACGGAGGTTGCGATGAAACGTCTCTTATTACTGATACCCGCATTGATGCTGGGTGGTTGTGTGGCAGTACCGTATGACCCGTATGGCGGAGCAGTTGGCTATCCCGGTGCGGTCTATGCCGCGCCGGCGCCGGTGTATGTTGCTCCCTATGTTGCCCCGAGCGTCTATTTCGGTTTCGGCGGCGGCTATGGTTACGGTCGCGGCTGGGGTGGCCGGGGCTGGCGCCACTGATCGCGCAGGCGATGGTTTGCCCGGTTAATAATGCGTCCGCCGGACGCATTTTTAATGGCGGCATCTATTTCATCGGGGGAAAACGACGTCGGGTGGTAGTCGGTGGCATAATTCCTCTTTTGCCGATCTGGATTGACAGCGCTCACGACAGCCGGCGGCAACGCCCGCTGCTCCCGCACATCAAAGTATGATTTGCCCCAACCTCAAGGTGATACGCTGCTGCTGCAAGGTATGACGATTTTCAAACTATTTTCTCCCGCTACGCCAAAAGCACGCGCCCGCAATCGTATCGTCATCGGTCTGTTCTTGTCGGTTGTGATTCACGTGCTGCTGTTTGTCGTCCTGCAGCCGAATCTGAAGAAAATCGACATGACGCCCGTCGGTGATCGTGCGCCGCTGGAAGTGACCTTCGTCAAGCCCACGACGATCGCCAAGCCAACGCCGGAAAAACCGGCACCAGCCAAGCCGGTCGCCAAGAAAGCACCGACCCCCAAGCCGCGCCAGATAGCGCGCGCCAAGCCGCAGCGCGCATCGCCGGCGCCGTCTGCGGTACCGGTCGCACCGTCACCGACGGCCATCACGCGGGCGCCGCCGGAAATGGATATGTCGACCATGATCAACGCCAACCGTGAGCGCCGCCAGGCCGCAGAAGCTTCCGCGGCCCAGGAAAACGCCGCCGCGCGCGCCGCCGAGCAGGGACCATCGGGTGACGACATCGCCCGCGCCAATATTGCCTGGCAGTCGCGCAAGCGTGGCGGCACCAATGGCGTGTTTGAAATCGTCAGCAAGGGTCCGCGCATCGCGCAATACATTTTCCGCGGCTGGACCACCGACGCCCGCAACAATACCCGGCAAACCATTACGGTCGATGCCGGCCCCAACGGCAATGTGGAACGCGCCATCGTCGACAGCATCATCAGCGTCATCCGCAAGTACTACACGGGCGATTTCAACTGGGATTCGCAGCGGCTGGGCCGGGTGGTGCCGCTATCGGCCAGGCCGGAAGATACAGCTGGCCTGCGTGCCTTTCTGATGGACGAATTCTTCAAGTGACGCCGCCGGGGCAGGGCGTTGCTCTGCTCCCTCCTTTTGAGACTAATCCCATATCGCGCGCTGGCCGCAAACCGGAAAATCATTAACCTCTCATCGTTAATTGACGGATTGTGGTCATGGCTATTTTTATCGTGTTGGCTGCCTGCGTGGCACTGGCTTTCTTTTTCAGGCGCCCCTATACCGGCAAGCGCGCGTCGTTGCCCACGGTGCAGGAGCAGCGTTATCAATTCATCGTGGATTTTTGTGACGGCAACGAGCGTCAGGCCCGGCGGCTGGTCGACGAGCGGCAACTGCAGCATCCCGATATTGCCGCAGATTTGATTGTGTCGATGGTGTATCGCGAACTCCAGTACCTGTGCCAGGATATTCGCAGCAGCGCCTGCAGGCGCTGAATGCGTGTTCCGGTGACGGCGAAAATGGTCGTCGTCAGCCGCGTTTGCCCGGCGCCGCGAGCGCTGTCGCCGGGCTTTTGTTGACAAGCCTGCAAGCCTTGCGTTGCGGGCATTTGCGGCTTGCATCAGGGTTTATTTTTTGTGCTAACATCCGTTTTATTTCCGCACGGAAACTGCAATGGATATTGAACTCACGGGTGAAGAATTGCGCTGGATGTACAGCGTTTTCAAAGGCGACTTCCGTTTTATTCCACGCCGGGTAGTCACCAGCGTCATCGAAAAGGGACTGGGCGTACCGAATCTGGGCGGCGCCTTCAACCTGACCAAAGCCGGCCGCGCCGTATTCCGCCGCGCCGCGAAAGACCCCCGCGCTGAAGAAGATCTGCACATCATCAAGTCGCGTGCGCGGCATCGCAGTAACTGGCGGCTGGGTTAAGCGCCAATCATCATTAGCATTATCTGTACGCTGGCGGTATCGGGCTCCTCATGTCATTGGCATGGAGGGGCTTTTTTTCGTTTGATGGACGGGAGCTGCGACCACGCGACCGACATCTTGTTTTGTGACTGGTTGCCGCTGATAATCACCCTCAACGCCGATCAAATCAGACTCGTCAGGGCCGGACAGCTTATCGGTCTAAATCGTTGGGTTTATGACAGAAACGGAAGCGGATTTTATGTTCGCCCCGATGTATATTTTGATTTGGGGCCTGGTCATCGAGACTGGCTCGATGGAAAATTATCTATGGGGGCTGTGAAGCAAAGTATTGAGCAAACGAAGACTTTTTCCAGTTATATTGGTGCGCCAGGGAAGATGGTGATGCCTGAGAGAATGTTGAATTTGAAAAAATAGTATGAAAAAAAAATCTAAACCAGCGAAACAATTGTGCGGAACGTTGGATGGCTTGCAAGGATCCATAGTGGCTTTCTCTCGCGGACAGAGTGAGCACTTGTTGACAGTCGGCTATCCAATTTGCTATGAGGAGTTGGAGGCCGTCAGAGGCGGTCTTGAGCGTCTTGGACTTTATGAAGAAATTCAGAGTGTCTTGGTGCGATCGGAGGCTATGGTGCGAGAAGGTAAATACCATGATGCTGAAATGCTAGTTCTTGATGCGAATCGAAATTTGTCGGAGGCGTCAGGGGCCAACGCAGATTTGCGGCGTTTATACATGCCACAAAAAAAATAATTGTTCTCTAAGTGAGTGATGACGGAC
>NZ_LFLS01000035.1 GCF_001189915.1 Herbaspirillum autotrophicum | reverse complement strand
GGTCCGGTGTTCGATGCACTCGACTACATCGATACCATCGTCGACAAGGAAATCAATTCCGCCACTGATAATCCGCTGATTTTTGACAAGGAAGGCGGCGGCTTCGAAATCATTTCAGGCGGCAATTTCCACGGTCAGTATCTGGCGCAGGCCATGGATTTGCTGGCGATGGCCGTCACCGATCTGGGCAGCATCTGCGAACGCCGGGTGGCGCGCCTGATCGATCCGACCCTGTCATGGGGTTTGCCGCGCAATCTGATGTCGGGCGTGCGCGGCGTCAATACCGGTTACCCGGTGGTGCAATGTTCATTGAGTTCGCTGGTGATGGAAAACCGCACACTGTGCATGCCGGGCAGCGTCGACAGCATCCCGGCCAAAGGCAACAGCGAAGATCACGTGTCGAATTCAACCTGGTGCGCCCGCAAGGCGGCGACGGTAGTGAGCAATACGCAATACATCATCGGCGTGGAAATGTTGCTGGCAGCGCAGGCGCTGACCATGACGGAAGATTTGTTGCCGGGCTTTGTGCTGGGGCAGGGTACGCAAGCCGCTTACGATGAAATCCGCAAGCAGATTCCGGCCTGCCTCGATGGCGACCGCTGGTTTCACAACGACATCCAGATGGCGCATTCATTCGTGACCAGCGGGTCGGTGCGTGACGCGGTGACTGCGAAGGTCGGCAAGTTTGTCTGAGATGCGGATGCAATAGTTTGAGGAGCAGGAAGGAAAACGGCCTTATTTGATAAGGCCGTTTTTTTGTTGCTGAGCAAGCAGGTTAGTCAGACCACAGCTTGCCGCCAGTCGCCCAGTTTTCTTTTTTTACGTCCTGAATGATGATGTCCACCGATTCCGGGCTGCATTCCAGGGTCTTGCAGGTCACTTCCGTGATGGCTTTCACCAGTGCGCGTTTTTGTTCAATGCTGCGGCCTTCGAATAACTGGATGTTGAATGTCGGCATGCCATCTCCTTTCGGTTGAATTCAATATTGATAAGCGGGATCGATAGCGTCGAGTTTGCGCAGCAATGCCGGCCACTCCAGCACGCCTTCCGGACTGCCATCGCCGAGCAATTGCAAATGGGTCCGGCGACAAACCTCCGCTGCCGGCTGTATCAGTTCGCCGGGTCTGGCCTGTGCCAGCAGTTGGATGGCGCAGGCTTTGTCGAGCGTATCCATCAGTACCCAGGCTTCGGCAATCGTGCGGCCGCAAGTCAAACTGCCGTGATTGCGCAGCAGCATCGCCGGGAAGTTGCCGAGCCGCTCGGTCAGCCGGCGTTGTTCGGCCGGGGTCAGCGCCAGTCCTTCATACTCGTGATAGGCAATCTGTTCATGAAAACGCAGCGCATGTTGCGACAGTGGCAGCAAGCCATGGGCCTGCGCGCTGACGGCAATTGCATGCAGATTGTGCAAATGCATCACGCACAACGCATCGGGCCGGGCCGCGTGCACCGCGGCATGAATCGCGAAGCCGCTGACATTGATGGCATGGGTGGCGTCGCCGATGATATTGCCTTGCAGATCGATCTTCACCAGATTCGACGCGCAGACTTCATCGAAGCGCAAGCCGAACGGGTTGAGCAGGAAATGTCCGGACTGGTCGGGCAAGGCGGCGGAAATGTGGGTGTAGATCAAATCGTCCCAGCGATTCAATGCGCACAGCCGGTAGCAGGCGGCGAGATCCCGGCGGATCTGCCATTCGGCGACACTGATGCCGGCAGGACGGGGGGCAGATAGCGTGCTCATGGAAGGCGGTGCCGTAATGGTGGATAACAACGGAATAACGCATGATGAACGCTGCCGGGACAGCTGGCAAGCCATCCCGGCAGGTGTTGCGGCAGACAATCAGAAGTGGTATTCGACCCGCACCATCGGTGTCTTGGCCAGCGAACCGGGTACATTCGACGGGTTGCCGAACTTGTTGCGCCAGTATTGATATTCGAGACCGGCGCGCAAGCTGTTCTTGCGCATGCCGAGCGCCGGGCCGAGATCGTACATGACCTGCATGTCGATGTTCAGCTCGGGCGCGGTGGCGCCACCGAATTCATTCTTGCCCTTGGCCGCGATCCAGTTCAGATAGCCTTCGAAGGCCAGCGGCGTCGAGCCGATCGGAATGCCCCATGCCAGATTCAGCATGGCGTGGGTGTCATAGGTATAGCGACTGGAAACGCCCTGCGGCTTGTTGCTTTCAAACAGCGCCAGCAGACTGATATTGAGGAAGCCGGGCACATCCATCATCAAGGTCGGACCGACGACCAGCATGCGTTTTTTCGAGGCATAGCTGTTGTCGTTCTTGGTATTCCAGTCGAAGCCGCCCGTCAGGCCGATGCCGCGCACCGGACCGAAGCCCAGATTCTTGTCGAACACTTTGCCGATATCCAGTGTGCTGCGGTAGGTGACATACACCTCGGTGGCGCTGTCATCTTTATTGTCGGACTTCAGCACATCGACATTGAGAAAATTGGTGCCGTACTTGTAGCCGTCGCTATGCGTGAAGTTGACGATGTTCTTGGAAATGTCCTGGGTATTGAACGGCTCGGCAAACCTGGTGCCGTAACGATAACCGACGGAATTGTCCATCCAGTCAAAGGCGCTGGCGGTGTGTGCGCAGCCCAATGCCGACAGCGCGAACAGACTGCGCGAAAGACTTTTTGATACAGTGAACTTGCGGGTGTGTTGCATAGTGTCTCCTCCTGTTTGTATGGCTGCTTTTTATAATGTCCGTGGAACCGCCACGGCGGTATTGAAACTGTCGTTATCCGACCCAGGGATGGGTGGTGCGCCAGTGACCGGCGATGTCGATGCGGCGCGTGACCCACACTTGCCGGTGCTGTAATACATAGTCGAGAAAACGTTCCAGTGCGGCGGCACGTGCCGGACGTCCGGCGATCCGGCAGTGCAGGCCGACCGACAGCATTTTCGGCTGATCGAGGCCGTCCGGATCACCTTCGCGGTACAGCACGTCGAAGGCATCTTTCAGATAGTCGAAGAACTGGGTGCCGGAGTTGAAGCCCTGCATCGCGGCAAAGCGCATGTCGTTGGTATCGAGCGTGTAGGGGACGATCAATTGCGGGGTGGTGACCGGGCTGCCGCTGGCGTCGCGATGGGACACCGCTTCCCAGTACGGCAAGTCATCGGCGTAACTGTCGGCGTCATACGCGAAGCCGCCATGTTCCACCACCAGCCGCCGGGTATTGGGGGAGTCGCGGCCGGTATACCAGCCGAGCGGTGCGGTGCCGGTCAGTTCGCGCAGGATGGCGACGGCTTCGGCGATATGGCTGCGCTCGGTGGCTTCATCGATGTTCTGGTAGCTGATCCAGCGCAAGCCATGACAGGCAATTTCATGGCCGAGTTCGCTGAATGCGGCCAGCGCTTCCGGATTGCGTTGCAGTGCACGGGCCACGCCAAAGATGGTCAGCGGCAGCCGGCGTTGCTCAAACAGGCGCAGCAGACGCCACAGTCCGGCGCGCGAGCCGTATTCATACAGCGATTCCATACTCATGTGGCGCGCCGGGAAACTCTGGGCGCCGATGATTTCGGACAAAAAGGTTTCCGAGCCGGCATCGCCGTCCAGTACATTGTTTTCCGCACCTTCTTCGTAATTCAGTACGAACTGCAAGGCAATCCGGGCGCGTCCCGGCCATTGCGCATGCGGCGGCTTGCGGCCGTAGCCGGTCAGATCGCGGGGGTAGTCGGGGTGAGTCATGTCTCCAGCCTTCTTGATTTGGAACCCTCTGCATCATGTGACGGTTCGGGCAGTGAATTATGTCGTCGGAATTGATTATTGATATACGGAGTATCGTATATGGACCAATGCCCGGCAGTATATTATTTGCGCCATAGCTGAAACAGTATTGACAAACAACCGGGAGAGACGATGGGCAAGCTGAGCACGCACGTATTGGATATTACGCAGGGCAAACCGGGCGTCGGCGTCAAGCTGGCGCTGTATGCCGTCAACGGCGCCGAAAAAAAACTGCTCCGGCAGGGTGTCACCAATCAGGATGGCCGTTGCGATGCGCCGTTGTTGCAAGGCGACGACATGCAGGCCGGCCGTTACGAACTGGTATTTGCCGCCGGTGATTATTTTGCTGCGCAGGGAGTGGATCTGCCGTCGCCGCGCTTTGTCGACGAAGTGGTGCTGGCGTTCGGGATTGCCGATGCCGGCCAGAACTATCATGTGCCGCTGGTGGTATCGCCATGGGCCTATTCGACCTATCGCGGCAGCTGACGTCAACAGTGCCGGCATGCCGGCACTGTAAGCAACACATCGATGCCGGCGACACCGGCCTGCTCAGAATTCGTTCTGCAGCTTCTTGTATCCCTGGACCAGCTCATTGTTGGTACGGGCGACATCTTCCGAAAATTCGGATGCCTGTGCCGATACCCGTGGAATCGAGTCAAGGTCGGTTGAGGGACCGATACGCTGGGTCGAAGGAACATAAAACCCGGGTGGCAGATTGCAACCGTCGACCACGGCGTTGTAGCGCACCACGCAACCGTCGCCGACGGTGCAGTTGAACAATACGCTGTTGAAACCGATGAAAACGTCGTGCCCGACGGTGCAGGGGCCATGCACAATGGCGCGGTGCGCAATGGAAGTGCGCTCGCCGATATTGACTGCGGCTCCTGACTTGGAGTGGATCACCACGCCATCCTGGATATTCGAGTGGGCACCGATGATGATCGGCTCCATGTCGCCTGTTTCGTCGACTTCGTCGGCACGGATGACGACATAAGGGCCGATGAAGACGTTTTCATGCACGATGATCTTGCCGCACAAAATGGCAGTTTGATCAACATAAGCGGATTCGTGGACTTGTGGCCGGTGGCCGGAAGGGTTGCGACGCAGCATAAGTGATGATCTCCTGAAACCGAGATTTTTAGTGAAGGTAGCGGATCATACATTGTTTGGAAAAAGCACGGCGAAATCGACCGCGCGCGAAAATAAAATTCAGATTGACTAAACGCAATGTTTAGAATGATAATCATTCGCAATAAAAAATATCAATCCCGGATCATCGCGCAAGTCGCCGGTAACGACGCGGTATGACAGCCTCCGGTTGTAACCATCCTGAATCCGATGAGGTGCATTTGACACTGTTCCGTGTCAGGCGCAGGGATGCAGATTTTTTGTTCTCCGCTGTGTTTGCAGTATTTCGCAGCCTTTTTCCCCACCCGAAAGGAAATTCTTCATGAAGCGTACGCTTATCGTCTCAGCACTGTTCTCCACCATGTTGTTTGCCGTGTCGGCACAGGCGCATCAAATCTGGCTGCAACAGGGCGCGAAAACCGCCAATCTGTACTTCGGCGAATTCGGCGAGAATCTGCGTGAAGCATCGCCCGGCCTGCTGGACCGTTTCGTACAACCGACGGCAGTGCTGCTGGGCGCCAAGGGCGAACAACCGCTGACGGTGGAAAAGACTGCCAATGCGTTCGTGCTGTCGGCCAAGGCCGGCAAGAATGAATCGATCATCGCTGAAGAAGCGCATTATCCGGTGCTGGAAAAGAAGAATGGCGAGGTCGTCACCCGCACCATCTGGACCCCGGCGGCGCGGCTCGTGACTTCCGATGCGGAACAGGCGCCGAAGCTGACGCTGGACATCGTTCCGACCGGCAAGCCGGGTGAATTCAAGCTGTACTACAAGGGTCAGCCGCTGCCGAAAACCAAGGTTGGCGTGGTGGTGCAATCGGGCTGGAGCAAGGAAGCCCATTCCGATGCGCAGGGTCTGGTGACGTTTGATCTGCCGTGGGAAGGTACCTATGTGGTGGAAGCCCATCACATCGACAAGACTGCCGGCGAGCGTGATGGCAAACCTTACGATGTCGCCAGCTATGTCACTACCCTGACTCTGAGCAAGAACAAGGGCGTCAAGGCACTGCGGGCCGGACCTGCCGCAACGCCGAACAAGTAAGCAGCAGTCGTTGATAAAGCATGCGGCGGGATGACAGCAGCGTACTGTCATCCCGCCGCTTTTGCATTGCCTTCCGGATTGATCAGGCCGCCGAGCGCGGCAGCGCCAGTCCCATTTCCTTGCGGAACAGCGCTTCCATTTCGCGTCGCACCTGAATCGACTCCCGCCCGGTATCAATGGCGACATCGCTCCACCGCACGGTCTGGCCGGCGGCCACCGGACGTTGTAGCACGATGTTGTGCGCGAGGCCGATTGGCAGCGCTTCGCAATTGAGTGAATCGGCCGCCGGCATCAGCTTGCCATACACCATGTAGCCGCCTTCGCCATCGAGCTTTTCGCCGGCCTTGAGGTCGCGCTTGGCAGTGGCGACGGTATCGCCGCGAAACGCCATCGTGTTGCCGGTGGCTTCACCGCGAACCGCGATATTGGCGACCGAGATGCCCAGTTCCAGACCGATCAGATGATAGGGTTTGTACATGGTGGCATAGCGGCCGCTGCTATCGGTTTTCAAACCATATTGGGCAAAGCAGTCGCGCACATAATCGCTCGGCGCTTCAAACGTCACATACACGCCCCAGCGCAAATCGCGGAATACCGGACGGCCATCGCGTTCCAGCGAGGACACCACTTCGACACTGCCGGCATGCGGCAAGATGCCGCCGGCGCTGACCGGGCGCAACACGTTCGGCAAATCATCCACACCGCAGGGCGGGAATGCCAGGCCATCGGCAGCCGGTGTCAGGCCGCAGGCGTTGGCGACCGCGCCCATTTCCAATGCCGATTTGGTGCCATCGAGAAAGGAGTTGAACATCTGCGGATTGAAGTCGCCGGAGTTGACTTGCTCGTCGCTGAAGCCGTAATGACCCCATACCGTTTCCGGTGTCGATTGATGATAGACCGGCAGGTACTTGGTGCCTTTGCCGGCGCAGACCACGTTGAAGCCGGCGGTGCGGGCCCAATCCACCATTTCGGCGATCAGCGCCGGCTGGTCGCCGTAGGCCATCGAATAAATGATGCCGGCTTCGGCGGCGCGGCGTGCCAGCAGCGGACCGGCCAGGGCGTCGGCTTCGACATTGACCATGATGATGTGCTTGCGATGGGCACAGCACAGCAAGGTATGGCGAATACCGGCGGCCGGACTGCCGGTGGCGTCAATCACGATATCGAGTTGCGGATGCGAGATCAGGGCTTCGGCATCATCCTGAACCAGCGTGGTGCCGTGACGCAGAGCGTCGTCCCACGACGTTGCACCATGCATTTCATCCTTCCAGCCCACCCGTTGCAGCGCTTGTTTGGCGCGGGCCGGTGACAGATCGGCGATGCCCAGCAGATGGATGCCGGGCGTGCGCGGCACTTGCGACAGGAACATCGAGCCGAATTTACCGGCGCCGATCAGGCCTACGCGGACCGGTTTGCCGGCGGCGGCGAGTGCGTTGAGTTGATGGAACAGGTTGGCCATGGCTGCTTGTCTCCTTGTCTGTTGTTGAATGTGCGTGACTGGAAAAAGAGTAGCATTGGGATTTTTGCAGGTAAATGCCGAATATCACAACTATGATGTGCAAAAAATCGCATGAAGAAATTTGACTGGAATGACTTGCAGGCCTTCCTCGCGGTAGTCCGGGCGGGACGGCTGACGGTGGCGGCGAAGCAACTGGGCATCGATCATTCGACGCTGAGCCGGCGTATTGTCGGTCTGGAACAGGCGCTGGGCGTGGCCTTGTTCGACCGGCGAGCGGCTGGTTATGCGCTGACCGCCGAAGGCGAACGTCTGATTCCGGATGCTGAAGCGCTGGAAAGCCTGGCGGTGCGGATTCATTTCCGCCAGGACGATGCCACCCAAGGGCTGATGGGATCGGTCCGGATCGGTACCCCGGAAGCCTGGGGCACTTACTTTCTGGCGCCGCAACTGGTGCGGCTGGCACGCCAGCATCCGGAACTGGAAATCGAACTGATCGCCAATCCGCGCGTATTCAGCTTGTCCAAGCGCGAAGCCGATATTGCCGTCAGCATGACGCGACCGGAGCAGGGCCGGCTGTATGCGCGGCGGCTGCATGATTACGAATTGGGCGTGTACGCCTCGCGTGATTACCTGCAGCAACACGGACCGGTGACGGCCAGATCGGAACTGGAAGCGCATACGTGGATTGGCTATGTGGAAGATTTGATGTGGTCGACCGAGCTGGATTACCTGTCCGAAATTTCAGGCACGCTGGTGCCGCGCATCAGAATTTCTAATGTCATCAGTCAGTTGCAGGCGGTGCGGGGAAGTGCCGGTCTGGGTGTGTTGCCCTGTTTCATGGCACGCCGCGAACCGGATCTGGTGCGTTTGTTGCCGCAGGATATCAAGCTGTTTCGTTCTTACTGGCTGATCACCCATGCGGATGCGCGCGACCTGGCGCGGGTCAAGGTAGTGGCAGATTTTATCGTGCAGCGGGTAAAGGAAGAGGGCGCCGGCTTCTGGATTGATGCGCCGCGCTGAAGCAGCGGAGGCGCAGACCGGACGTCGCCGCTGCAACGGCTGGCGTCCGCGCCTGCGTGAATCAGATCAGCCGTGTCTGGCCTTGTCGATGGTGGAGCGTGCTGCTTCCATCATGGCAACCGGTTCTTCACTGTCCGAATCAAGGTACTGATTTTCCAGAGAGATTGCCAGATTGCTCATTTTTTCTGCCAGATCCGACAGGGCGAGACTCAGTTCGCACATCAGGCTCGACAGTGTTTTTGGTGACTGTGCCATGTTGTTGTTCCTTCACAGGATCATGCAGGTCAAAAATTCACATCAGGATGGGCCGGTCTTCGTACTCAATCCGACATCGGCACGCCGGCAATCCTGAACATTCGATGGAGAATGACAATTCGACTATCGGGTTCAGAAAAAGTGCGGTGCACGTGAAAATATTGTCAAATTGATCACGGGAAACATGGTGCCATCAGGATTGCCGGTCTGCTGGTTCAAATTTTTTGGTGTTTGTTGATACGCGGCAATGCCTGGATTGTTTAGAAGCATAACTGAGAGCGGGTTTGCTGGCTGCAAATTTTTGCGCTTGCAATTGCAGCGTCGCGGCGATGTTGCAAAACATCACATGCGATCAGAAACGTTTGCCTGTATTTCAGGTCAACCACAGCTTATCGGCTGACTATCCGGCTGACCATTCATTAAAGGATTGGCATCAATCATGAAAAAATATCTGTTTATATTATTTGCCGCACTGGTCGGTTTTTCCATGTCGGCGCGCGCTGCCGATGAGCAGGCACGCAACAAGCAAGTGGTGCTGGCATTTTATGAACAGGGATTGAATCGCAAGGATGCCGATGCGGCGCTGGCCTATGTCGGCCCTGAATATATTCAGCACAATCCGAATGCGGCCGATGGTCCGGAAGGGTTTCGCAAGTTTGTCCGGTTTCTGCGCGAACGCTATCCGCAATCGCACAGCGAGATCAAGCGGGTATTCACCGATGGCGATTATGTGATCCTGCATGTGCATGCCGTGCGCCAGCCCGGCGAACGCGGTAACGCGATTGTCGATATTTTCCGTTTGCAGAACGGCAAGATCGTTGAACACTGGGATGCGGTACAACCGGTTCCGGAACAGTCCGCCAATGACAATGGCATGTTTTGAACGACGGCCCCTGAAATGAAAAAAAGAGCCAGACTGCCTGGCTCTTTTCCCGTGCGCTTGCGGCTTGCGCGTCTGAACCCCGACTGCGGATCCGACGTCAAATTCAGAAGGTTTCCCAATCGCCGTCGTCTGCTGCCGGTGGTGATTTGGAAGATGGCGACGACTTGGGCGCCGGCGTTGCCGCTGGTGCCGGCCGGGTCGCAGGGGCCAGACGCGGTGCCGTTGGCGCAGCCGCTTTCGCTTGTGCGCGGGCCGGGACACTGGCTTTGGCAGGTGCGGCTGGCCGTGGTGCTGACGGCGACACCGCACGCGATACCGGGACGGCGCTCTGTACGTGGGTTGAAATCTGATTCTGGTCCAGCTTGAATTTGCCGATCAGTTGCGCCAGCGTACCGGCCTGATCCTGCAATGACTGCGCTGCCGCCGCAGCCTGTTCGACCAGCGCCGCATTTTGCTGCGTGCTCTCATCCATTTGCGTAATGGCTTGACCGACTTCGTTGATGCCGGCGCTTTGTTCCTGACTGGCCGAACTGATTTCGCCGACGATATCGGTCACGCGTCGTACGCTGCTGACCACTTCATTCATGGTGGCACCGGCTTGCTCCACCAGCTTGCTGCCGTTACCGACTTTTTCTACCGAATCATCGATCAGGGTTTTGATTTCCTTGGCGGCCGCCGCACTGCGTTGTGCCAGGCTGCGCACTTCCGAAGCCACCACCGCAAAGCCGCGACCCTGTTCACCGGCACGTGCCGCTTCGACTGCGGCATTCAAGGCCAGAATGTTGGTCTGAAAGGCGATGCCGTCGATCACGCTGATGATGTCGACGATCTTGCGCGAGGATTCATTGATGGAGGCCATGGTATCGATCACCTGGCCGACCACGCTGCCGCCCTGAATCGCCACTTCCGAAGCCGATACCGCGAGCTGATTGGCTTGCCGCGCATTGTCGGCATTCTGTTTTACGGTCGAGGTCAGTTCTTCCATGGCGGAAGCAGTTTCTTCGAGTGAACCGGCTTGTTGTTCGGTGCGGTTCGACAGATCCAGATTGCCGCTGGCGATTTCACTGGAAGCGGTGGCAATGGTGTGTGCCGACGATTTGATATCGGTGATGGTTTGCAGCAGCGAATCGCGCATGCGCTTGATGGCAAACAACAAACTCTTGTTGTCGCTGGCGGCAGTGTCGATGCTGAGACTGAGGTCGCCATCCGAAATGCGGTTGGCGACGTCGGCGGCATGGGCCGGATCACCGCCGATGGTGCGCAGGATGCTGCGGTTGTTGAAGACCACGATCACGCACAGGAACAGCGTGATCAGCGCCAGCAGTCCGGCCACTTCATACAGCGAGCGCAGGAATGCAGCATTGATATCGTCCATGTAGACGCCGGTGGTCAGAATCCATTCCCATGGCTGATAGCTCAGGGCAAAGGAGGTTTTCGGTACCGGGTCGGTGGCGCCGGCCTTGGGCCACAAGTAACTTACAAAGCCACCGGCTGGCTGGCTGGCGGCCTTGGTGATGTTGACGAACAAGGGATTGCCGGCCGGGTCTTTGAAGTCGGTCATTTTTTTGCCGTTCATTTCTGCCTTGAACGGATGCATCAGCATGACTTCACTCGGATTGGTAACGGAGAAGTAGCCATCGACGCCGTAGCGCATGCTCTTGAGGCTGGCCAGTGCGCGTTTTTGCGCCTCGTCCTTGTTCAGTTCGCCGCTCTGGGCTTGCGCCGCATATTGTTTGACCACGCTCAGCGCCACTTGCGTGACGTTGATCAGATCCGACTTGCGTTCCTCAATCCGGATATTGCGCGCCTGGAAGGCATTGAACAGCGAGATCGAGAGCAGCGCAATCAGGCTGATGATCAGCGGCAGCCAGAGTTTTTGTTTGAATGACAACTTGTCCATAATGAGTATCTCCGTGGTTTTTTATAAGCTTCATGCGTCAGGCATCTGTGTGCACCGGAGACACGCCGCAGGTGAGGCACTGTTCAGACGCCTGCCGCATGCTCATTCGTGATGCAGGAAATGAGCGCGGGCAATGCGAGTGGGCAGTGGTCAGCACCAGTGATGTATATCCCTGATTTCTTTTTATATTGACGGCAATACCGCATTGCAACTTTAAAGCCGCAGAGGCAAATGGAAAGGGCTGATCAGTGCGTCTTTCATGTGTCATATCTGAGCTTGTACCAGAGCAAGCCAAGCCATTCGTGGAGGGCATAGTTGCTGCGGCGCAAACCTTCGCCGCCGGGCAGGAAATCCATCAGCGACCATGGTTTGCGACTGAGGAAGTGGGTCGGCGCCGGCGTCACTTCGATTCCGGTTTGCCGAAACACCCTGACGGCGCGCGGCATATGGATGGCGTCGGTCACCAACAGAATGTGAGTCACTCCGGCTTGACGCAATATGGCCGCCGACAGTGCGGCATTTTCCGCGGTATTGTTGGACTTATCTTCTTGCCAACGCACCGGCGTTGCTAATTCCTGCTCCAGATAGCGCGCCATGAGCAGCGCTTCGGCTTCGGTTTCGCCGCCGGGTTTGCCGCCGCTGACCAGCAACGGCAGTTGTGTCAGGCGATGCAGGCGGGCGCCGTATTGCAGCCGTATCAGTGTCATGGCGCCGGGGATATCGTGGTTGTCGTATTCCGGCGCGTTGGCGGTGCGGGCCCCGCTCAACACCACAATGGCTTGCGCCTGGTGGTCCGTGGTCCGAAGTGCCGCATGTTGTTGTTCCAGCGGTTGTATCAGCAACCAGGCACCGGCATTGGTACTGAAGATCACCAGCAGCGCCAGGGCTGCCGCGCTCAGGCTCAGGCCGGTACGCGGCCAGCGGGGCCGGAGCAGCAGGCCGAGTGCGCAGGGCAAGATCAGATTGAGCGGGAACAGCAGCGCGCTGCTGATGAGATTGGTGAGGAAAAACGAAGCGGTCATGAAGAATCTCGGAGAAACACCGGGCACTACACTGCAGGCAGGCCAATGGCGATTGGTGTTTTATTGTCGCCGATTATCGCTACCGGTTTTGTCCAATGTTGCCGTACAGTTGAAAAATGCGGCAAAATCTGGCCGGAGTGATTATTGAGGTACGACATGATTCGTCTGGTGTTGTTATTGTTGGGGGCTGACTTCATTCGCCGTTATTGGCATGTGCTGGCGAGCGTCGGTGTCATCTGGGGCGTGATCGGCATCAGTCTGTTTATTGACGCGCTCGACGGCGTGCTGGTATTTCCGTTGACGCTGTTCGGTTACCTGTTGCTGCTGGAAAGCCTGGCCACGCTGTTTCTGGCATCCAGCGGCGTTGGTGCGCAAAAGACCTTGCGCTACGTCAAAGGCGGATTGTTTTTGTTGATCTCGCTGCTGATCATTTCCAGTCATTCCACCAGCAATATGTTGCTGGCCATGTTGTTTGGCGCGGCGTTTGCAATCGGCGGCTGTCTGCAGCTGGCTTCGGCGATGGTGGTGCGGTTTCCCAACTGGCGCCTGGCGGTAGCGGGTGGTGTCGGCCAGATCGGGATCGCCATCTTTTTCATCCAGCCGTATCCGACCCATTATCGCGGCACGATTCCTTATTGCCTTGGCATCGGGCTGCTGTTCAGCGGCTGGAGCATGGTCTGGCTGGCCACGCGCTCGCGACGTCTGCCGCCGCATGCCTCGATTTCCGAATTGTCTTTTCGCAATGCCAGCAGCGATCGTCCGCTCGATGCCGGGCTGTATCCGACTGCGGATGGCAGCGCCATGGTGCCGGCTGCCTCCGGCGGCGAGGTACGGATGCGCGACCCCGGCGCCACGCTGACGGTGCATGTGTGGACGCCGTCCGGCTCAGCCCGCAGTGCCACCCTGAATCGTCCGGTGGTTGATCGCTATATTGCGGCGGTCGATGCCAATGGCGTGATTTCCACCGGTCACGCGGCATTGGAAGTGTCGCGCGATATCTATATCAGTCTGTATCCGGCGCAGGAAATTGACCGTTCGCCGCACGCCTTTGCCCGTACCTTGCGCGCCACCGCCGATAATAATGTGCGCGGCCGCTATCTTACCGATTACCCCAGCGAGGCCAAAAGCTGGTGCGAGTCGACCGAGAAGATCGTGTTTCGGGATTACGATTTGCCGCGCCTGCATCGTTTCTGGCAACACTACCGGCGCGAGGAAATCTACAATCTGACGCACCGCAATTGCTCCAGTACCGTGACCTATGCACTGGAAGCGGCGCTCGAAGGCGTGGTCGGCGCCCGCGCCGGAGGACACTGGTGGAGCTTCATCAAAATCTTGCTGACGCCGGAAGTGTGGGTGGCCAGCCAGATCCACAAACGGGCCACGACCATGGCCTGGACGCCGGGGCTGACCCTCGATTATGCGCGGGCCTTGCGGGCGATTGTGCATCCGCGGCCGCTATCCTGGATCGCGAGTCTGCAACTGGCGTTGCGGCACAGCAGACGCTTGCGGTTGGCGGAGCGCCGCCGCCGTGGCGATCACACCTGATCAGAGTTTGGCGGGCGCCATCAGCAATGCGGTGTGTTTGTCCAGAATGGTTTTCAAGGCGCCGCTCTTTTGCATGCGCTCCAACTGACGGTTCAACTCCTTGAGATGCACGGTGCAGGGACTTAGTTTGGCGAAGGCGATGAAGTTATCGGTTTGCGTGACAAACGGTCGGAGCGCCACGAATTTATCTTGCTGGCCGGCGCTGGCAAGGTAGGCCAGACCGCTGTAATAACCGGTAATCAGATAATCGAGCTGGCCCAGTTCCAGCTTGGTGAAACTCATGTGCACCTTTTGCTGGGTCTCGATGGTCAGATTTTTTTTCAGGAAATCATCAAAGCCGTTGCCGAACTGGTTGCCCTGGGTGACACCGCCGCGTTTGCCGATCAGATCGTGCCAGCCGGTGTAAGGAAATTTACGCTCGCGCGGAACGAACAGGGCAATCGGATTGGTAAACAGCGGCACCGAAGTAAAGCTCAGAAACTCGTGCCGTTCGGGGGTGTCCTTGAGCGATGAAATCATGTCGATCTCGCCGCTCTGGGCGCCGCGCAAGACTTGATGAAATGGGCCGGCATAACGCACTTCAACCGGAATGTTGAGCGCCTGCAGCGCGGTCACCGCAATCTCGATACTGGCACCGGTGAGGCGTTTGCCATCGTACCAATGCAGCGGCGGATAGTCGGAATCTGCGGACAGGACAACCTTGTTGCATTGTGCCGCTTGCGCGCATGAATAAAAGAGCGCACATAAACTCAGAACCGCGCTTGTCAGAATTTTCATGTTGCGGAGTCTCCTTTGCTTTGCAATGGCAGCAGACCGCCGGGTATCAGTTTGCTGTCGAGAACGCAATTGGTATCATCTCTTGCGGATACAATGCATCTTCGCCGGCGACTTGTCTAGAACTCATTTACCCATCACCGCAAGTGCGACTGCCGGCTCAACCGTATCAGGAGAGAAGCGACATGCCCAGCCAGCCGGATCAACTACAGTACGTCGAAAGCAGCATGACGGCGGCCGATGGCACCGTGCTTTTTTATCGTGAATGGCTGGTGGCGGATGCCCGTGGCGCAGTTGAACTGGTGCACGGACTCGGTGAACATGGCGGCCGGTATACCGAACTGGCGCAACTGATGACGCGCAATGGCTTGTCGGTACGGATTCATGATCATCGCGGCCACGGTCGTTCCGGCGGCGCGCGCGGCAGCCTGACGCAGCAGAATGATTTATTGATTGACCTGAAACTGGTGTTCGATGATTTTTGCCAGCAGCAGCAAACGTTGCCATTTTTATTTGGCCACAGTCTCGGCGGCCTGGTGGCGGCGCGCTTTGCGACGGGTGGCTGGTCGCCGGTACGCGGCTTGATGTTGTCATCGCCGGCGCTGGCGTTACGGCTGTCGGGGTTTCAGAAAGTGTTGCTGGCGCTCAGCAGCCGGCTGGCGCCGGGGCTGGCAGTGCCTACCGGTTTGCCGCCGACGCTGGTTTCACATGATGCTGCCGCCGTGCAGGCTTACCGCGCAGATCCGCTCAATCACAACCGGGCTGCGGCGCGCATGGTCAATTTCATGCTGGAGGCAGGGGCGCAGGTGCAGCGCGATGCTGCTTCATTTTCGTTGCCGTTGCTGTTGCAGATTGCCGGCGACGATGCGTTTGTCGATCCCCGCGGCAGCCGTGATTTCTTTGCCCGATTGCCGGCAGGGGACAAGACCTTTCATTGTTACGCCGATGCTTATCATGAAATATTCAATGAATCGCCTGAGCGTCGTGTGATCGTTGAGCGGGACATGCAGAGCTGGCTGGACCTGCATGTGTGAGAGCCGGACCGGTATAAAGAATTAACATTTATTTACCAGTGCAAAGAGGGTCACGGCTGTCCGCTGGGGACATTGGTAAAGCCGCAGCGACTGTCAAAGCCGATAAATCCCGGCACGCAGGCACATGCCGTCAAGGTGTAAGCCAGTGCTGCATAAGCCAGCAGGCGCGTGATTTGTCGCATGGGTCATCATCTTTCGAAAGTTATCCGGGTCCAGCCTCGTCATGTACTTGGATTGTTATCGACCAGCGCTTGAATTTCTTGACGTGATGCTAACAAATGTAAAGGGCCGGATCGCCCTGATGGACGGCGATGACGATCGCCGCAAGCGAAAGAAAGCAGCGCGGGCGAGGTGATGGCGGGGGATGTTTGTGAAGCGGGGCACTTCAGGTGGTGCAGAGGCGTGGCAAGTGCGCTGGAAGCGAAGTTCGCAGCGGCAGCCGGTGGCGGCTTGCCGCTGGCGCCGGGCAGTGCCGGCGTCGGACTATCTTCGCGGTGTCTTACTTGGTCGAGGCAATATAGCGTGCAACCATTGCAGCGATCAGCAGGGTGTATGGCAGGACGTCGATCAGAATGCGCATGGCAAGCTCCGTAAATATGTTTATGTTGCATGGCAATATAAATGTTTGAACGGGATCGCGCCAATTCTGATTCCCAATATCAGATATGAAATTATTGAATATCAGCCGCTTTTAGAGAAATTTGCCGCCTGTTGCGCTCAGCTTGGCAGACGCGGCAGAAATGCCGTTGGTGTCGGCCAAAGCCGGGATTGTGCAGCGCACATGCGGTTGATGTCCGCGTTTTGCGGGACAAAAGTGTTTCGCCCTGAGCGGGTGTGTTGCCGCACACCCGCTCAGGATGGGATCAGTTACCCTGCCGGAACGTGATGCGGCCGCCGCTGCCCGCGATGCGCAAGGCGTAGTTGCTGCCGCTTTTGACGTCCAGCGCTATCGGTGCGGTGACTTCGGCGGCGGCGCCATTGAGCGCATGCTTGGGTTTGATGCCGAAAGTATAGGTCCCGGGTTTGAGCCACACGCTCATGTGTTCGCCATCGGCCAATTCGGCCAGCACCACATCATTGATCGACAGTTCCATGCCGCCGAGACTATAGAAAACCCCGGTGCTGCGGCTGATTTTGACTTCGCTCAGACCTGCAGCGGCTTCGGTCATGCTCGGAATGTAGATCCGCGCCGCCGGCACCTGATGGTCCGGACGCTGGTTCGTGGGTTCGACGGCGCAGGCGGCCAGCGATCCCGCAATCAGGCTGATCAGGACAAATCGTTTCATGTGTGCTTCCTTATTTTATGGTTGCTGTGGAGTTGCTGTCTGCTGGCGTTGCTCGATCATGACGCCCTCGGAATGGCAGCGGCCTGGCCTCGGTCTGGTGCTTTATTGCAGTGTCGCATGAATGGTAGCGCGATTTGCCACGCGACTCACGCTTTGCCGTCTTTGCTGCGGCAGATGCGATAGACGCAGCGCCGTGCCCCGGCCAGCAAATGTTCTTCGCGTTCGACGGCGGCATCGGTGCCGATGACTTCGCGGAACAATTGCAGTTCGGAGCGGCAAAATCCCTGACAGCTTTGGGCGGCGGCGCAGATCGGACAATGATCTTCGATCAGCAGCCAGTCCTTGCCATCGGCTTCGAGCCGGGCCATGTAGCCTTCGGCGCTGCGTACTGCGGCGAGTTTTTCCAGTTTGGCCTCGACCCCGGTCAAGCCGGCGCAGGCGCGCAGATAATCGGCCCGCATTTCTTCTTCCCGTTGCCCGATCAAACGCTCCAGGCCGGCTTCGCCGAACAGGGTTTTGATGGAACCGATCAATTGGATGGTCAATTGCGCATGCGAGTCCGGGAAGCGGGCGTGACCGGCTGCGCTCAATTCCCAGTTTTGCCGCGGTCGTCCGGCACCGCCGCCGGTTTCCTGCAATCCGGCAATCAAGCCTTCGGCCAATAATTTCTGGACTTGCAAGCGCGCGGCCTCGGACGTCATCGCCAGTTCCTGGGCCAGCACCGCTGTCGATGCCGGTCCCTTGGTTTTGAGGCGAAACAAAATCCGCTCGGCCGTGGGCAGTGCGCTTTCTTTATCCAAGTCTTTACTTGTGTATTTCATGATGTCCACGTAATATCCAAATATTCGCTTGCATATTACGTCTTGCTCCTACCAATGTCGAGGTTTCCTTTGTCTGCTGCTCCCCAAACTCCTGCCACGCCCTCCTGGGCCGACTTATTGTCCGGCCCCAATTTGCTGCGTTCCATCGCACTCACCGGCGGTGTCGCCTTGCATGCTATCAATGTTCACATCGTTACCACCATTCTGCCGTCGGTCGTGCGCGATATCGGCGGCCTCGAGTATTACGCCTGGAATATCACCTTGTTTGTGGTGACGTCGATTCTGGGCTCGACACTGACCGCCAAAATGCTGGACGTCGTCAGCGCGCGCAGCGCTTATCTGGCGGCGCTGCTGATGTTCACGCTCGGCTCGGTGATCTGTGCCACGGCGCCGGAAATGGGATGGATGCTGGCCGGTCGCAGTGTGCAAGGTCTGGGCGGCGGCTTGCTGGCGGGCCTGAGTTACGCCCTGATCCGTATCGTGTTCGCGCCGCCGCTGTGGTCGCGCGCGGTGGCATTGGTCTCGGGCATGTGGGGTGTGGCAACCTTGTTCGGGCCGGCGGTCGGCGGGTTGTTTGCCGAGAGCGGCAACTGGCGCATGGCATTCTGGGTCTTGTTGCCGGTGTCGGCGGCGCAAGCGCTGATCGTACTGCTGCAATTGCGCGGCGTCGCCAAAAGCGGTACTGGCCAGGTGCGGGTGCCGGTGCTGAAGATCATCTTGCTGGCCTTGTCGGTGCTCAGCGTGGCGCTGGCCGGACAGTTCGAACAGACCGGCGCCAAACTGGCCGGTGTCGCCTGCGGACTGGCATTCGGGATGCTGGTGGCGCGGCTGGATCAGCGTCCCGGCGTGCAATTGTTGCCGACCGGTGCTTACCGGCTCGATAGCGTCATGGGTAAAGTCTTCGCCTGCGTATGCCTGTTGATGATCGGCACTACCACCGAAATTTTCGTGCCGTATTTCCTGCAAACGATTCATGGCTACACCCCCTTGCTGGCCGGTTACATGACCGCCGCCATGGCCGGTGGCTGGAGCATTGCCTCACTGCTCAGTTCCGGCCGTGCCGATGGCGGAGCTGATCGCATGGTGCGGCTGGGACCGCTGCTGATGACCGTGTCGCTGGCCGCGCTGGCGGTGTTGTTGCCGCTGCAGGATGGCATGCCCGTGCCAGTGCACAGCGTGTTGCTGGCGGTGACGCTGGCGGGTGTCGGTCTGGGCGTGGGACTGGGCTGGCCGCATTTGCTGACACGCGTCATGAAGGTCGCAGTTGCCGGCGAAGAAAATCTGGCGGCGTCGGCGATTACCACCGTGCAGCTGTATGCAATGGCAATCGGTGCGGCGTTGGCCGGTCTGGTCGCGAATGCCGCGGGTTTGACCGCGCCGGGCGGCGTGGCTGGCGCACAAGTGGCGGCGATGAGTCTGTTTGGTTTGTTTGCCTTGGCGCCGGTGCTGGCGATTTTGCTGACGCGCGGGATTACGCGTAGCTGACCACACCAGGCGACGTCATTCAGGCAGCGTCATCGGCAGGCTGTTCGCTGTGCGTTGGTGACAGGCACGACAATGCTTGTCGCGCGGCGTCCAGCCCGGCCGCCGGCAAACGAATCCGCAACTGCACCAGTGCATCGTGGCGACTGTCGAGCAACTGATAATCGTGTTGTTGCAGCCAGCGCCGCAGATGGGCTTCGTCGGCATAAGGCAGGGTCAGCACCAGCTCGGTCATAGCCACGCGCAAGACCCGTTCGGTTTGTTTCAGTGCGGTAGCGACGGCTTCGGTATAAGCCCTGACCAGACCACCGGCACCGAGCTGGATGCCGCCGTAATAGCGCACTACCGCCGCCAATACGCCGTCCAGCTGGTGGTGGCGCAACACTTCCATCATGGGCCGGCCGGCAGTGCCCGAAGGTTCGCCATCGTCCGACATGCCGGACTGGCCGCCCGCCAGCAGTGCCCAGCAAACATGGGTGGCACTGCGATGCTCGGTGCGAATGCGCTCCAGTTCCAGCATTGCATCAGGGCGGTTGGCGACCGGCATGACGATGCCGATGAAGCGGCTTTTGCGGATGTCGATCTCGCTCGCAGCCGCCGTTGCCAGCGTGTAAACGGCGGCGTCAGCCATGTTCAGGTAGCGGCGTCGGCGTTGCTGCGATATGCCGCCAGTTGTGCGTGCAAGTCAATGTTTTCGCGTTGCAAGCGTGCATTTTCATTGCGCAGTTCGTTGACGGCGGCATTGAGCATGGTGATTCTGCTGCGCAGGCCATCGACGTCAACCTCGGCATCGTCGCTGCCGGTATCGATATCGTCGATTTCAATCGTGACGGGCGGCAGGCGCGGCGTGCGGGTGGCGGCTTTCAGTTCGCGCACCATTTTTGCCGCTTGCTGCAATTCCTTTTTGCCGCCGGCGACCGCGACTACTTGTTCGGTACTTGGCAATGAGGCAACTGCCGCTGCCGCATTGATGGAAATGGTGCCGCTGCGTACGGCTTCCACCAGTTCCGGTGCCGCCGTCTTTTGAATTTTCTCGATCTGACCGATGGTGTTGCTGCTGATGCCCGCCACCTTGGCGATATCTTCCCGGGTTTTGAACACGGCCGCCGGTGCCGGTGTTTCAGCGCTGGCGTCGGCGGGTGCCGCAGCCTGTTCGCGGGTGCGGGCCGCCATGATGTCGCGCTTGCGCAGTGCCAGCATGCCGCGCTGGAAATCGGTGACGCTGCGGCGACCGAGCTGATTGTCGATCATCCACAGAAAAACTTCTTCGATCGACGTAAAGCGGGTGTTGCGCACGGTCTTGAATTCCAGACCATGCTTGCAACAGATTTCATACCGGTTATGGCCATCGATGAGGACGTCATTCCAGACCACCAGCGCGTCGCGGCAACCTTCGTCCAAAATGCTGCGTTCCAGCGCCGCATATTCGTTCTCGGTCAGCGGATCGATGTACTTGCGCAATTCTTCGTTAATCGTGATGTTCATGTTTTTCCAGAGTGCAGAGAGGTAGCGCCAAACTGCTACCCCGGGGCCGGAATTTTACACCACGGCGGCAGTGCTTCAGGCGGGTGGCAGGATCTCTTGCAAGACTTCCGCCGGCCGGCACAGGCGAGTGCCCAGCGGCGTCACTACGATCGGACGTTCGATCAGAACCGGATGTGCCAGCATGGCGGTCAGCAATTGCGGATCGCTGAGGTCGGCGCGGTCCAGTTGCAATTCCTCGTAGACCGGACCCTTGCGTCGCAGCAATGCGCTCAGCGGTTTGCCGGTGGCCTTGGCGATGGCGCTCAGCGTGGCCTGATCGGGCGGGTTCTTCAGATATTCGATGATGACAGGTTCGATGCCGCGCTCGCGCAGCGCGGCCAGCACGTTGCGCGAAGTGCCGCAGGCCGGATTGTGATAAATGGTGACGTCGGACATGATGTTCCTTGCGATGAGTGATTGATCGGGCGTGCGATGTTACCGCGTAATTGACGGCGGCATCTGCACGCCACGCCTCAGTCCGCTGCCGGTGTTTTCCGTGGTTATTGCGGCGCGGCTTCGCAATTGACCATCCACGGCGTACCGTAGCGGTCGGTCAGCATGCCGAAACGCAGCGCCCAAAAGGTTTCCTGCAATGGCATCCGGACCGTGCCACCTTCCTGCAGCGCAGTAAAAATACGTTCGGCCTGCGCGGCATCGGTCAGATTGATCGAGACCTGAAAGCCGGCCGGCTTTTCGTGACAGCCCGGAGGACTGTCTGATCCCATCAGGACCTGGCCATCAATATTGATGCGCATGTGCATGATCTTGTCTTGCCAGTCGGGCGGGGTCTGTTGCGCCATCGGCGACTCCTTGTGCGTCATCTTGAATTCGATCTTGCCGCCCAGACACCGGGCGTAAAAATTGAAGGCGGCTTCACAGTCGCCGTTGAAATTCAGGTACGTGTGCAGTTGCATGATGTACTCCGGGGCAATGAGTGCAGTGAAGGGACAAGTCAGCCGGGAGGGCAGCGCCGGAAGCGGTAACGCGGGACAGGCACGGGTCCGCTGCGGCAGGGTGATGGCGGCTTGCTGCTGAAGTGTATTGTTTTGTCCGGGTCTGTCAAGCGCAGGTATCGCGGGTATACTCGGGGGCGTCGGATTGTTATCGTCCGCACATGAATGTCCACAAGCGCACAGGAAACAGGCCATGCCGCAAGACCAACCCCGTCACAAAGATCCGTTGCACGGATTCACGCTGGAAGCCATTTTGCAGGCGCTGGTAGCGTATTACGGCTGGGAACAGCTGAGTCGTCTGATTGATATCAATTGTTTCAGGCATGATCCGAGCATCAAATCAAGCTTGTCCTTTTTGCGCAAGACACCGTGGGCGCGGCAAAAAGTCGAAGCCTTGTTTGTGCAGTTGCCGGCTGCCAACGTGGTCACAAAACAAAGTCTATAATCAGCTTTCCTTCCTTTTTTGGTCAGGTTTTCCGTGGATCCGCTCTTCTTCATTCCCGTCGCAATCATGCTGGCGCTGGTGCCCGGCCCCAATAATTTTTGTGCGCTCAATAATGGCATTCGCCAAGGCATCGGCATGGCCATGCTGGCCACATTCGGACGGGTAGCGGCATTTGCGATTTTCCTGACGGTTTCTGCAGTGGGTTTGGGGGCGATGCTGCTGGCATCCGAAACGGCATTCAACGCGGTCAAGTGGATTGGCGCGGCGTATCTGTTCTATCTCGGCTGGCATGCCTGGCGCAGTCGCGAATTCAGCGGTGTGGATCTGGTGGACGGCAGCGAAGCGGCAGTAGTGCGGCCGAAAAGCGCGCGGGCGCTGGCCATGCAAGAATTTCTGTTGGGCATCACCAATCCCAAGGCGATCATGTTGTTCGCGGCGATCTTTCCGCAATTCATCAATCCGGCACAACCGGCGGCGCATCAGTTTCTGGTGCTGGGTTCGATTTATCTGTGTGCCGAGTTCGTCTCGAGCGCGGTCTATTCCGCTTGCGGCAAGCAAATCAGGCGCTGGATCAAGACTTCGCGTGGCGTGGCCCGGCTCAATAAAGCTACCGGTGGCTTTTTCATCGGCGCCGGCGCCTTGTTGCTGGCGGCGCGTAACTGAAGCATCTGGCCGGCGCTGATGCCGGCTTGGCTTCAGGTGGGTGGCAGTTGCAGCAGATGCCGTTCGATTTCAAATACGTGCTGGTCTTCCTGACCCAGTTCGCGCAAGGCTTGCGCCAGACCGATCAGATAATCCTGGTTGCGGCCGCTGGGTCCTTGTGAGGCTGCAATCTGGCTTGCAATTTCCTGTTCCGATGCCGGTCCCAGAAAAGCGGCATTCTCCGCCGTGGCGATATACACCAAACCTTCCGCATGACTGCCGTCATCGAACGTGATGGTGGTGCTGAGGCGCAGATAGCCGTTCTTTTCGCGATAATCCAGATGGGCAAATACTTCCGGTGTAATCAGGTAGGCCATGCCGGCGCATTGCGCACCGGCTTCGGGGATCAGCGTCACCACCCGGCCCGGTGCCTGTGGCGTGCCACGGTGATCATGCGATCCTTGCCAGAAGCGACGGGCCCAGCCGCTGATCGATGCAGGCCGCTGTTCGAGGAACGGGAAGTCGGCTTTGAAGATCAGTGAGCCATAACCGAACAACCACACGCTGTTGTGGTTATCGAATGCAGTCATGGCCCGGTTCTGGGAAATGGTATCGGCGGACATGGCGAGGCGGGCTTCCGGAAGACGATTGAAAGAAGGGCGGTCCGGCGATTATAGATTCAATCGATAATTCGTCAATCGTCAATCGACAAGCCGTCAATCGTCAATTCGCATCTGCCGCGCCGCCGGGCGGTCTTCAGTCTTTGGTTGGCGACAGGCGGAATTTGATGACTTGCGGATCAACCCGCAGTTCGTCAACCAGTTGCCGGATATTGTCGATCTTCGCCGTGCGCACGGTGGCCTGATATTCAAACAGATCGCCCTTGTCCTTGACGCCGTAGGCGATCTCGATGATTTCCATCCCCTGCTTGCGAAAGCGCTCCCGCAGCGCCGCTTCACTTGGTGCATCCGAACGCAGGAATCCGATCGACAAATGGGTATATTGCTGCGACGGCATCAGCGCTTCGATCCGCTTGAACAACGACAGCACGATCAGCGTCAGCAGCGTGGCAGCGCATCCCATTTCATAAAAACCGATCCCGAACAGCACGCCAATGGCAGACACCACCCAGATGCAAGCGGCGGTGGTCAGCCCGCGGACCGTGAAGCCGTCGCGGAAGATCACGCCGGCGCCGAGAAAGCCGACCCCGGTCACGATCCCTTGCAGTACCCGTTGCGGGTCCATCGAACTGGCGCCCGGAATCGGCGGATGATGCCAGCCGGTAGTATTGGACGACGCCATCATCAGAATGCAGGAACCGAAGGCGACCAGTGAAAAAGTGCGAAAGCCGGCGGCGCGGCCGTGGAAGCTGCGTTCCAGTCCGACCAGTCCGCCGGCGCCCAGTGCCAGTGTCATCTGGGCCAGCATGGTAAGCAGGGGTGTCCAGTCTGAAGGCATGGCGTGGCCCGCTCCTTTCGGTTGATGTTGGTGAAAAAGGTGACAGTGGCAGACGCCGCTGATTGGGCACTGGCGATTCAGTATTTGCCGTCGTGCTGATCCTGCTCTGACAGGCCCGAGTAAAGACCGCAGCAATGCTGCTCGCCGCGATGCGATCCGGTCGTCAGTGCGCTGGAGTCGTTGAGATAGTCGACGAATTTCTTATACAAGATGGCGATGAGATTCATCATGATGTCCCCTTGTTGTTGATCTGCCGAGAGCGATGTCGCAATTCGAAGCAGATATGGTGTAAATAGTTTATATCATTAATTGCTTGGCAAGTGTGCAATTCGGGCGATTAAGCTTACTGTACGCCGGTTGCCGTTATTGCAACATGGCAATGATGCGGAATCGTCAAACTTCGATGACCGGGGCGTCGGCATTTGAGTGCGAACACGACAGATTGCGTATTCGTCGCGTGGCAGTTGCGACGCCCGCAGTGCTGTGGCTGACTTGCGTCGCGGTGCGGGATTGTTTCCAAAAGACAACGTTGTTGTCGCACCGTCAATTCTTTCGTGGCGGTTGGGTGAATGAACCAGCCGTTGCCGCCGGGATTGGTGAAAATCCTTCCTGTCCTTGCTGGGTATGGCTTGTGGCCGACATTTCTCATCTGCGGGGCGGCATCACGGTAAGTACCTCGGGAAAACGCCGGTGTTTCCGGGTGGAAAAATATTCGCTTTTGATTTGTAATACGTCTGCGCCGCGAGGGGCGTGGCTTGCGGCGGCACATTTTGTAGCAATCAGATTAAGAGAAAGAAGAGCATGAAGATCATCGGGGATATGAAAATAGGTAAGCGTCTGGCCTTTGGATTCGCCATTATTCTGGCGTTTTCGATCGTGATTACCGCCATCGGCATCTGGCGTTTGCAAGCCGTGTCGGATGCAACCAATGCCATGATGGCGCAGCCATTGCTGAAAGAGCGGGTGATTGGCGACTGGTATGCCAATCTGCATAGCGGCATTCGCCGCACCATCGCCATCGCCAAAAGCAGCGACCCGGCGCTGGGACCGTATTTCGCTGAGGAAGCGGCCGCTTCCTCCAAGACCTCCGGCGAGTATCAGAAAAAAGTCGAATCGCTGTTGAGTTCGGATGTGGAAAAAGGCCTGTTCCAGAAAATCGGCGAATTGCGCAAGGTCTACCTGTCATCGCGTGACGCCATCAACAAGGCCAAAGCCGCCGGCGATGTGGAGGAAGCAGGAAGATTGCTGGATCAGGTATTCGTGCCGGAAGCCAGAAAGTATCAGGATACGATGCGCGAACTGCTGGAAGTGCAGCGTCAGGAAATTGACGCCACGGCCGCGCATATTGACGCGACGGCCAGAGAAAGCCGGCAATTGTTGTTGCTGCTGGAAGCGCTGGTGCTGGTGTTGGGCGTGATCTGCGCGTGGTATCTGACGGTGGGCATCACGCGTCCGATCAATTCGGCGGTGCGCATTTCCCGCCGCGTTGCCGACGGTGACCTGAGCGGTGAAGTGGATGTGACTTCGCACGATGAAACCGGGCTGTTGTTGCAGGCGTTGAAAGACATGAATCATAGTCTGGGCAATATTGTCAGCAACGTGCGCAGCGGTACTGAAACGATTGCGACCGCCTCCGGTGAAATTGCTGCCGGCAATCTTGATTTGTCATCGCGCACCGAACAGCAGGCCAGCGCACTGGAAGAAACGGCATCGTCCATGGAAGAATTGATTTCCACCGTCAAACAAAATGCCGATAACGCGCGACAAGCCAATCAACTGGCAGTGTCGGCATCGGAAATCGCGATTCAGGGTGGTGCCGTAGTGGGTCAGGTTGTGACAACCATGGGTTCCATCAACGACTCGTCCAAAAAAATTGTGGACATCATCAGCGTGATTGACGGCATTGCCTTTCAAACCAATATTCTGGCGCTCAATGCCGCAGTCGAAGCGGCGCGTGCCGGCGAACAAGGACGCGGTTTTGCGGTGGTGGCATCGGAAGTGCGCAGCCTGGCGCAACGCAGTGCTGCTGCCGCCAAGGAAATCAAGGCGCTGATCGATCATTCGGTGGAAACCGTCGGTAACGGCAGCCGTCTGGTGGAGCAAGCCGGATCGACCATGCGCGAGGTAGTGGTGAGCGTCAGGCGCGTTACCGATATCGTCGGTGAGATCAGTTCTGCAAGTCAGGAGCAGGCCGCAGGCATTGAACAGATCAACCACGCGATCACGCAAATGGATCAGGTGACACAACAGAACGCGGCGCTGGTCGAGCAAGCCGCTGCGGCAGCAGCCTCAATGCAGACTCAGGCCGCCAGCCTGGAACAACTGGTGAGTGTGTTTACGCTCAACACCAGCAATGCCTTACCGGCGCCAGTCCATCGCACTATCGACATTACCCCGCGGGAAGCGCGACTCGAAAGATAAACTGCGCAGCATGTTGCCCGGCCCGGACTAGTGTCCGGGCTTTTTTTTGTCCGCAGTGCCGCTGCCATTGAGCGGGATTTATCAGTTGCGGTAAATCCGCACGCGCTGGCTGGATATCCGGAATCGATCTGCCGAATATTCCGATATTTCGCAAATTAGCGATGGTGCTCGCCATTGCGCGAAATTAATATCCTTTTGAATCAGTCGCTTGGGAAACACGGTGGTGCGCATTTCAGTTGGCACGAAGTCTGCATAGCTTGTCCAAAAACAGACAATCAGGAGACCAGACATGCGATCACCCTTCATTTTTCCTGCAACCCGCGACCTCCCCGGCAGACCGCCAGGTTACCGGCTTCCGACTTGCATTACCCCCGATCACAGGCGAATACCAATGCCGCTGCCAGCCACGGCCAGCCAGCAGTGATTGATTCGTTCCAGGCCCATTATCTCAAGCAGCGTGTTTCAACATAAAGGAGACCCACCATGTCCGCCATATCCCCAGCGAGCGACAATCGCCGCCGCATCTTCGCCATCGTCGGCGCGTCATCCGGCAACCTGATCGAATGGTTTGACCTGTATATCTATACCTTCTGTGCCATTTATTTTGCACCGGCATTTTTCCCGGAAGGCGATTCGACCACGCAATTTCTGAAGACTGCCGGCGTGTTTGCGGTCGGCTTTCTGATGCGGCCCATCGGCGGCTGGTTGTTCGGCAGTATTGCCGACCGCCATGGCCGGCGGACCTCGATGATGATTTCGGTGTTGATGATGTGCGGCGGTTCTTTGATGATCGCCTGTTTGCCAACCTACGCCAGCATCGGCGCCGCTGCTCCATTCCTGCTGTTGGTGGCGCGCCTGTTGCAGGGCCTGTCGGTAGGCGGCGAATACGGCACCAGCGCTACTTACATGAGTGAAGTGGCGCCTGAAGGACGACGCGGATTCTTTGCTTCGTTTCAGTACGTCACGCTGATCGGCGGTCAGTTGCTCGCGGTGTTGGCGGTGGTGGTGCTCGAATTCTTCCTGAGCGCCGATGAATTGCGCGCGTGGGGCTGGCGCATTCCGTTTTTCCTGGGCGCAATCGGTGCCGTGGTGGTGCTGTTCTTGCGCAAGAACCTGACCGAAACCGCAAGCGGAGAATCGCGCAAGAGCAAGGACGCCGGCACCCTGGCCGGTTTGCTCAAGCAAAAGCGCGCATTCTTGACCGTAGTGGGATTCACGGCCGGTGGCTCGCTGATGTTCTACACCTTCACGGTATATATGCAGACCTATCTGATCAATACGGCCGGCATGCATGCCAAGACCGCCAATATTGTCATGACCGCAGCGCTGTTTCTCTACATGCTGATGCAACCGGCTTTCGGCGCCTTGTCCGACAAGATCGGCCGGCGTTCGATGATGCTGTGGTTCGGTTCGCTGGGTGTCGTGTGCACGGTGCCGCTGTTGCATCTGCTGGGTAGTGTCAGCAATCCGTATGCGGCGTTTGCATTGGTGATTGCGGCGCTGGCGATCATCAGTTTTTACACCTCGATCAGCGGCCTGATCAAGGCTGAAATGTTCCCCTCGCATGTGCGTGCGCTCGGCGTCGGTCTGTCGTATGCCGTCGGCAATGCCATTTTTGGCGGCTCGGCCGGATTTGTTGCGCTGACGTTCAAATCGAACGGACTGGAATCCAGTTTTTACTGGTACGTGTCCGCCATGTGCGCGGTGGCGTTGCTGGTTTCGTTGCGCATGCCGGATCCGACCAAAGAGGGCTACCTGCGCGACGGCGTGCCGGCCGGTTCTGCATCCTGAGCGGCGCGATTGCAGACGGTTTGCCGATGGCAGGTATGATAGGTGCCTGATCAGACTGTCCGCGTCGACCCGTATGGTATGAGACCCAGCAAACCCATTATCTTGCTTGTTGCCATCGTTACCGGCGCGCTGCTGGTGTTTTGTGCGACTTATCGGCTGGCCGCCGTGAAAGCCGCCAGCGACATCCGTGCAGCCGGTGAACGGCAATTGCAAATCATTGCGCTGGATCTGGCATCCATACTCGAAAAATTTGAAACGCTGCCGTTTGCACTCGGCTTTCAGGCCGATGTGCGACAGGCGCTGGAACATCCCGATGACCAGGCTGTCATCCAGCGACTCAATGCCGCACTGAAGACGATTCAACGGCAATCCAAAGTAGTCTCGATTTACATGATGGACCGCAACGGCAAAACGCTGGCATCCAGCAATTGGGATCAAGCCATCAGCTTTATCGGCCGCGACTTCGGTTTCCGTCCTTATTTCCGCGAAGCGATGCGTGGCGGTGCCGGGCGCTTTTACGGCATCGGCAATGCCTCCAGCGAACCCGGCTATTTCATCGCACAACCGATTTACCGGCTGCCATCCGAACCGGGCAAAGGAGCGCCGATTGGCGTCATGGCGGTCAAGGTCGACTTGTCCGAATTCGAGCATACCTGGCGCAGCAGCGATGATCCGATCACGCTGGTGGATCACAGCGGCGTCGTTTTCCTGAGCAATCGCTCAGCCTGGAAATATCACAGCCTGCAACCGCTTGATCCGGGCATGCAGCAAGAACTGGCAGGCACCCATCAATATGCCGACCGGATCATTACGCCGGTCAGCACCATGCCGCCGGCGATGCGCAGCGGCTTCGGTGAACATATCGAACGCAATATCGAACGTCAGGGCTGGCGGCTGATGCTGTTCCCTTCGCAACAACGGATACATCGCGTGGCCTTGTTGTGGTCCATGTGGGTCGGGCTGCTGATCGCGGTTGCGGTGATTTCCATCTGGGCCTTGTATCAGCGCCGGCGCCGCTTGCAGGAACAGATCGAATCGCGTGATGCATTGCGGCGCGCGGCGGAAGAGCTGGATGCGATGATTACCGTGCGGACCGAAGAGCTGATGCAGGCCAATCGCGACATCGAAACCAAATATGGGCGTCTGAAGCAGACGGAAAGTCTGTTGCGGACCACCCAGAACGAACTGGTACAGGCCGGCAAGCTGACCATGTTGGGACAGATGGCCGGTGGCGTCACGCATGAATTGAGTCAGCCGCTGGCGGCGATCCGTGCCTTTGCCGACAATGCCGTCAAATTTCTGGCGCGTGGTCAGCCCGGGCAGGTGGAAGAAAATCTGCAACATATCAGCGAAGCCAGTGCGCACATGGGAAAGATCATTGCGCAATTGCGCGGTTTTGCGCGCAAGAATGGCGAAACAATCGCGCCGGTGGATTTGCAAAAATCGATTGAGGCCGCGACCTTGTTGTTGCGCAATGAATTCGAACAGCGCCAGGTGCAGTTGCTGATCGAGATTGCCGATCAGGTACAGATAGTCGGCGACGCGGTGCGTACCGAGCAGGTATTGCTCAACCTGTTGCGTAACGCGCTGGAAGCAGTGGACACTGCCGACCGCAAGGAGGTGTCGGTGCGCCTGACGCGCGCAGCCGGCATGGCGGTGATTACCATTCATGATTCCGGTCCGGGGATTGATGCGCGTGCCGCCGAACATTTGTTCGAACCCTTTTTTACCACCAAGTCCTCCAGCAAGGGGTTGGGGCTGGGACTGGCGATTTCTTCTTCAATCGTGCAGGCCATGGACGGTCAGTTGAGTGCCCGCAATCATGCCGGTGGCGGTGCCGAATTCGTGGTGCGTCTGCCGGTCACTCAGGAGTAGCAAACGATGGACAACATGAGCCAGGTGGCGCGCGCAGTGCTGATCGAAGATGAACAGGTATTGCGCAAGGCCACTACCCAGACGCTGGAACTCGGCGGCTTCAGCGTGACGGCATGTGACAGTGCGGAACAGGCATTGCCGTTGCTGACGATCGATTTCGATGGCATCGTCGTCACCGATGTGCGGTTGCCGGGACGTTCAGGCCTGGACGTATTGGTGCACGCGATGGCACTGGATGCCGATTTGCCGGTCATCGTGGTCACCGGTCATGGCGATGTCGGCATGGCGGTGGATGCCATGCGGGCCGGAGCCTATGACTTCATCGAAAAACCGTTTGCCGCCGAACGCTTGCTGGAAACGGCGCGGCGGGCGCAGGAAAAGCGCCGGCTGGTGTTGGAAAACCGTCGCTTGCGGGCGGCCTGGATCAGCGACCCCGATTTGCCGCCGCTGATCGGGCAATCGGCGGCGATGATGCAGATACGCACGTTGATCGGCAGTCTCGGGCCGACCGCCGTGGATATCCTGATCAACGGCCAGACCGGCACCGGCAAGGAAGTAGTGGCGCGCCAGTTGCATGCGGCCAGCCGGCGCCGGGGACCGTTTGTGGCGATCAATTGTGGCGCCTTGCCGGAAAGCGTGTTCGAGAGTGAAATTTTCGGGCATGAGCCGGGCGCCTTTACCGGCGCGCAAAAACGTCGCATCGGCAAGCTTGAGTATGCCAGCGGCGGCACGCTGTTTCTGGACGAAATCGAAAGCATGCCGCTGGCGTTGCAGGTCAAGCTGTTGCGCGTGTTGCAAGAGCGCCGGCTGGAACGGCTGGGTGGCAACGATTCGATAGAAATCGATTGCCGGGTGATTGCCGCCAGCAAGGCTGATTTGCTGCAACTGAGCGGACAAGGCCATTTTCGTGAAGATTTGTATTACCGCATCGGGGTGGTCAGCCTCGACTTGCCGCGTCTGGCAGAGCGGCGCGATGACATTCCGTTGTTGTTGGCCAGTTTTATCCATGCGGCAGCGCAACGCTATCAACGCCAGCCGGCGCCTTGGACGGCGGTGCAAATGGCGCAATGGCAGCAACGCGATTGGCCTGGCAATGTCCGCGAACTGCGCAATTTTGCCGAGCGCTGGGTGCTTGGCGTGGCGGATAACCAGGCCGGTACGCCACCGGTCGCGGCGGATGTTCAGCAGCGTTCGCTGCCGCAACAACTTGATTTGCTGGAGGCGCGCCTGATTGCCGAGGCATTGACGGCGGCTGATGGCAATGTCGCCACTGCCGCCGATCAGCTAGGCATTCCCAGAAAAACGCTGTACGACAAGATTCGCAAACACGCGCTCAATGGCGCCGCCGGAGCGACGTCAGGTTGAGATTGCGGCGTTGACATTTATCCGTCTTCCACTAGACTTGCTACAGGGAAATGAACAAGCGAAGCACATTCGCGACACAACAGGGGTGGAAGATGCGATTACTGACAGCGTTACTGATGCTTTGTTTTGCCGGCATGCTGCTGGCGTGCGAAAGAACAGAGTTCGAAAAGAAATCGGAACAGGATGCGCGCGACCGGCGTATCGTCAATACCAAGCCCAAACCGTGATGCGGGATGGACCGCCGGCGGCGGTGGTTCAATAACGGGAAAACTTCGGCGTCTTGAGCCGGAACTCATGGCTGACAACAATTCTGGTGGAGGCAATCAGTGTGCTCAGGCCCAGTATCAGTTGCGTCAGCGTATCCGGCGGCAATACCCAGACTGACCCGGTCGGTGCCGGCAAGGTCGTCGCCGCTGCGATCAGTGGCGTTACCCAACTGGCATCTTCGGTCACATCAAGCAAGACTTCGCCTTCGGAAGTGGTATGCAGATACACTTCACCTCCGAGTTCGAGACCGAAACAAATGCCCTGGCCAGCCGCATTGTTTTTCGTGACGGCTTGTTGCAGATCGCGGTTGTAGCTGTCGATCCATGCTTCAACGTCATAGGTCGTGTTGAGCACGATCCATGGCCGGGTCGGTTGTTCTGTGCTTGCTTCTTGATCAGGGGCTGGCATGGTGGCGAAACGGAGGAAGTGGTGACCGGCGGTCAATGCTGCGCATTATCCGCCTTTCCCCGCAGTGCAGGTAGCTGATCGGGAATCTATTCGATCAGCAACGGATTGAAGTTGACCATCATCGGCCGCGCGCCGTTGTCGTAATAGAGCGTTGACGCGCCGGTGGTAGCCGGGTTGTCATTGGGGATGACGATATCCATGCAACGCAGCGGGCCGTTGACAAATACCCGGTACAGCAAAGCTTTGTCGCCTTTATAGACATTCACATCGGGGGCGGCGACAAAGTCTGCCCGCTTTTTCCCGGTTCCATAATTCTTGTACAACTGCAATTGCGGTTTGCCGACCGGCGCGCCGTCGTCACGTGACACCGCCACCCGCGCCAGTGAAATCACATGCTCATGCACTTTGGCCGACCACACCGTGCTGAACAGCCCCGGCATGAATTCGGCAGTAGCGATTTCCTTGCCGTCGCGCAGCGCTTTGATGCCATTCGACAGCCGTGGCCGGTCGGCGCGGCAGCTGTGCGCCAGTGGCGAATCGCTGACCAGCGTGGTTGCCGGGACGACCGCCGGCAACGGCGCGGCTGCTTTGGCGGCCGTTTCCGGCTGGCTGCCGGCAATATAGAGCTGACCGATATTCGGGCCGCCGGCAGCCGCACTCAGGGCGGTGCCGCCAAAATCAAAAAATACTTGCGGCGTCTTGCGGATGTTGGCGACGATTGATTTTTTACCGCCGCTTTTCAGGTTGGCGGCAGCATTTTCATTGCTCTTGCCGGTTACCGCCGCGGGGCTGCTGCCGTTGATGCGATAGAAATCAAGGCGGGCATTGCGTGCCGCCAGATACTGGCGCAGTACTGCGCCATCGGACAAATCCATGATTTCGATGCGGCGGTTTTTCATGCGGCCTTCGGGCAAGCGGTTATCGGCCACGGGCAATACTTCTCCTGCACCCTGAAAATAAATTTTGCTGTCGGCCATGCCGGCGTCGCGAAAAATTCTGGCCACCGCATGGGCGCGGCGTTCTGAAAAATTGGCATTGAGGCGGGAGTCGCCAATATCGTCGGTATGCGCCACGATCAACAAGCGTCGTCCTTTGGACTGAACCGCATCGGCGCGCAGCGGCAGGCTGATATCCTGGCTCAGGCCGGAGGTCTGCTGGCCGGCGGCATATTCTTTGGCAATCTCTGTCAGATAGCTGCGTTCGGTCGGCGCCAGGTCATCGCCGGCCCTGGGAATTGATGCGTCCACATTTTGCGGGCGCACGGCAACCGCAAAGCCGACTGTCTGCAATACGTTTGATGGAGTGCCGGACATCCTGACATCCGTCAGGCTGATATCGAGCGCGTATTTTTTGGCGATGGCAGAAAGGGCGCATTTCTTGCGGGCCATGTCGGCGGCACCGGGAGCCGTGCCATTTTTATCTGAACACGGATTGTCGTCCGCCAAGGTGGCCTGGGCCGCAGATGGGGGGGGGTGGCTCGCATTGAGTGTGCATCCGGACGACAACAGTCCACATGCCAGCATGACTGAGGCCGGCAGCAGTGCCGATTTGAAAGGTATCAACATAAGGATGTTGCGGCGAATACGCGACGTCTGACACCAGACTGGTTTGAACTCCCCCCTTTGCGCCCGCGATGTGTTCAGTATCGGGGCAGGGCCATAGTGCTCATTGTATTTAATGGCGCTGACCATCATAAAGCAATTATTTCGACTTGGAATGTAATTGACGATATTGCAACAAAAAATACCGGAAATGTCTGGAATTGTTGTTGAAGAGAATGCCGTCGGTCCCGGATTGAAAGATGCCCGCGGCCATCTCTGCATGGCATGTATCGCATCCGTCGCCGCATTGTTTCCGTCTGGATAATGAATTCCGGCTGCAGCCATGGCAATGACGCCGGGCAGGTGTGTGATTCCACTGTTTTTGTGTGCGGCATGCTATTCTTTTCCCACGCTGGCGCCGGATCAGTGAAACAAGAACGGAATGTGCCGTCAGTGTTGCTCGCAGTGTTGTTGGGGAAAGGCTGAATATGAGCAGGGAGTTCGACAGCGCATTCTCAAGCTTTGAACATGCGTCTTTTCTGGACATGAAGCCGCTTACCATCGCGGTGCAAACGGCAGCATGCTTTTGTTGCGCGGTCGCTGTTTATCTGGTGCATGCACGCTATTCCTATGACCTGCGGGGGCTGTCGATTGGCGCTCTCGGCGCGGCAGTCAGTCTCTGCTGTGCCATCTGGTCCCGCACTTTTACCCAGTTGTGGCTGTCCGGCCTGGCCATGATCATCAGTCAGTCGTACTTGTTGCGCATACTGATTGATGCGACGCCCAATCCGGCGTTCTTCATCATGCCGGTGGCGTTGACCGTCACCCTCAGCATTGCCGGCATTTTTTCCAAGACCTGGCATTTCCTGATCGCTACCGCATTGACCTGGCTGATTCTGGGACGCGGCAATTTTGCCTGGTCCGGTATCGAAGAAGAAAATGTGCTGGTGGTTCTGACCACGCTGTCGGGCATTCTGTTTGGCTGGATCATCTCGGTCATGCTGTGCGCCTTGCGCCGGAAAAACTTTCTGGTGAAAAAGGAACTGTTCAATCTGGCCAATCGCGACTATCTGACCGGGATCGACAATCGCCGCCGCTTCATGAGCCGGATGGATCAGATCGTCAAGGGCCTGAGCATGCGCGAAGCATTTTTCCTGATGATCGATATCGATAACTTCAAGCGCATCAACGATACCGCCGGACATGACGTCGGCGACAAAGTGATCGTGGAGGTCGCTGCTACCATCGCCGAGCTGACCAGAGAGCATTACTGCGGTCGTCTTGGCGGTGAAGAATTCGGGGTGCTGTTGCTGGATGTCAGTCAGGAATCGGTGCCGTTGATGTTGACCGGCATGCTGGGAGCGGTACGTGCCCATTCGATACCGGGCAGTCCGATATCGATCAGCATCGGCGGCACCGTCATGCGCTCGGGGGAGTCGGTTTCCGCGATCACGCAACGCGCCGACCAGGCGCTGTATCAGGCCAAACGCGCGGGCAAGGATTGTTTCTTTCTGGATTGACCGGGGAGGGTGTCAGCCGTTGTATGCCTGCTGCAATCGGCTGATGTCAATCTTGCCCATTTGCAGCATGGCCTGCATGACGCGCGCGGCCTTTTCCGGATCCCGGTCTTGCAATAATTCCATCAGTACCACCGGCACGATTTGCCACGACAATCCGAATTTGTCCTTGAGCCAGCCGCATTGGCCCGGTTGGCCGCCGGCACCCAGTTGTTCCCATAAGTAATCCACTTCATTCTGCGATTCACAACGCACCAACAAGGATATTGCTTCGGTAAATCTGAAATGCGGACCACCGTTGAGCGCCATGAATTCGACGCTCTCCAGTTGAAACGTGGCCGTCATCAGCGCGCCTTTCGGGCCCGGGCCGGCATCGCCACAACGCGTGCTGGAGATGATTTTTGCGTGTCTGAAGATGGACAGGTAATGCTGAATTGCCTGTTCGGCATTATCGTTGAACCACAAAAACGGACTGATCTTTTGCAAACTGGCCATGGCTGTCTCCTGCCTGGATGTAATGGAGCTGCGGGTGTTGTTTGGGACGGGTGCGCTGTGACACCGTGAATATTACTATGAAGAAAAAATGTGGCGCAGTAACATTTTTCCGGATGGCGCCGGGCGCGCGGCAGCGCTCAGGAAACCTGAGGTGCAAGGTCTGAAATACGGCGTGACTTGAAGCGGGACTGAAGATGCTCATGCGGCAGGCAAGCTGCATGAGCAGGGACATCAAAATGCGTGGCTGATGCCGAGGCTGAGTCCGCGCGTGGTTTCGCCGGCATTCGGTATGGCATCGAAGGACAAGGCATAGCGGCTGTTGCCGCGATTGTTGATCTGCGCATAGGTGGCATACAGAATGGTGCGCTTCGACAGACTGTGTTCCAGGCTCAGATACAGACCGCTGGCATCGCCGTTGGGGCCGCCGGCTTCGTTGCGATTGACATACGACAGCACCAGTTCATTGACCGGATTGATGAAATAGCGGCCGCCGATTTGCCAGTCATAGCCGTGTTGTTCCGGCTTGCCCGAGGCATAGTTGCCGAAGTAACGATGAATCGCCGCCGTGATCTTGTAGTCGCGGCGCATCCAGTATTCACCGACCAGCCAGATGTCTTGCATGACTTCACCGGGCAAGGCGTTGTTGAACTTGTCGTACACCAGCGACGCAAACCACGGGCCGTTGTTGTAACGCACACCGGTGCTGGTGCCGCGTCCGCTCAGTTGCTGTTCTTTGGGCGCCAGATTTTCTCCTTCTTTGCCCAGCGACAGTGATGAAATGATTTGCCAGTTGTTCCAGACCGGCGTTTCATATTTCACCGTATTGTTTTCCAGCCAGCGCTGATACGACGCATTGATGTTGGTGATCACGCTATAGGTGGCGGTATAGCTGGGATCGATGCGACCGTAGGTGGTGGCCGAGGTGATCCGCATGCGTCCGGCCAGGATGCGGCCGAAGTCACCCTTGAGCGCGACATAGGAATCGCGCGCCGGCGGCACCGGTTGCGCGCCGGTATCGGCACGGAAGCGCCATTCATAGACGAATTGCGCTTCCATATTGTTATCGAGTTTTTCGACATCGCGGAACACGATGCGCGACGTGTTCAGGTTGCCGCTCTGCAGACGGCGGGCCGATTTTCCCTGATAAGTGATACTTTCGGCGGACATGTCGACGAAGCCGGACAGGGTCAGTTCCGCCATGGCAGAAGAGCTGCAAAATACCAGGCCGAGGCCGGCATACAAGGTTTTTTTCATGATCTTTTCCTCAAGTCAGTGCATCGCAGGCATGAGTGCGGCTCCACGGCGCGTGGCCTGCGTGCTGAGTTGCAAACGCGGGCAGGGTCAGGTAGAGCGGCGCTGATTCTTGCTGTCGTAGGGCAGCATGCTGTTGCTCCAGCGCGCAAAATCGCTTTTCAGCCGTTGGGCGATATCCGGTTGCAGACGCCACAAATTGGCCTGCTCGCGCTGATCTTGTGCGAGGTCGAACAGATAGTCGCGATTACCGTAATGGATGTACTTCCAGTTGCCGCGTCGCAATACTTCCTGATTGTTTTGCTGATAGCGCCAGAACAGGTCGCGTTCGACAGTCTTCCCCGGATCGCGCAGGAACGGCACCAATGACATGCCGTCCAGCGGGAAATCCGGATCGGCGCTGGCATTGGCCAGTTCCAGGAAGGTCGGCATCCAGTCCATGCTCAGCACCGGTTGTTGCGATACGCTGCCGGCCGGAATCTGCTGCGGCCAGCGCACGATGGTGGGAACCCGGATGCCGCCTTCCCACAGCTCATCTTTGCGTCCGCGCAACGGCCACATGTCGGAGAAACGTTCACCACCGTTGTCGCTGGAAAAAACCACCACCGTGTTGTCGGCCATGCCGCATTTATCGAGTTCGCGCAAGACGCGTTCGATGCCGCTGTCCATTTCCTGCACCATGCGGTGGTACAGCTCCACCGAGCCGCCGTCGAAATGCAAGATATTCTTGCCGATGCGACGACTGGTGGCTTCATCGGCTGAAGTTTCCCACGGCCAGTGCGGAGCGGTGTAATGCAAACTCAGCAGGAACGGCGCATCTTGCTGGCTCATGCGGCCAATGTAGTCCACCGCGCGATCGGTGAATTGCGTGGTCAGGTAGCCCGGCGCGTCGATTTGCACATCGTTGAGCCACAAGTCTTTGACACCATCGGGATCAACGTGGGAGAAATAATCGAGACCGCCGCCAAAGGCGCCGAAGAATTCGTCGTAACCGCTTTTGATCGGACTGAAGTGCGGCAGATATCCCATATGCCATTTACCGATCAGCGCGGTGCGGTAACCGGCTTTCTGCAACTGCGACATCATGGTCGGATGCGACGGCGGCAAACCGATGGTATCACTGCCACGTTCGTTTTGAATCGGTTCGGTGTTGCCGCCAACCAGCCGGTACTGATAGCGTCCGGTCGCCAGGCCGAAGCGCGTTGGCGAGCATACGCACGAATTGGCGTAGCCGTCGGTGAACCTGACACCTTCGCGGGCCAGACGGTCAATGGTCGGGGTAATCATGTGCCGGCCGCCGTAACAACCGGCATCGGCATAGCCCATGTCGTCGGCCAGAATGAACAGAAAGTTGGGTGTTTTGCCGCGGCTGGCGGCTGCGCTGGCGGCGGGCAACTGAGTGGCCAGCGCAGCGGCGCTCATCGACATCAGAAAATGACGTCGCTTGATATCCGTATGTGAAGAAGACATGCAAAAGTCCTGTCGCAAATGAAATGGTTGAACACGCACCGGCCATGAGTGGCGGCGCGCAGGTATCGGTTACGGCGATGCTGCCCGCAACTTACTTGTTCAGACTCATGATCCAGTGCGCAAAACGGTCTGCTTCGGCGGCGGTCAGTTCTTTGTTGGCCGGCATGGCAATCGTGCCCCATTTGCCGGCGCTGCCTTCGAGCATGCTGGTCTTCAATTTTTGAATGGCCTCGGCGTCGCCTTTATAGCGCGCAGCGATTTGATTGAAGCCGGGCCCGACCAGAGTCGTGTCCATCACGTGGCAGGCACGGCAGCTTTGCTCGCTGGCCGAAGCCGCCATGCTGCTGGCGGGTGCCAGCAATGCGATTGTCAATCCCAGAAAAATGCGTTTCATGATTTGTCTCCATCGTTATGAATAAGTCCCTTTGCGTTCTGCATCTCGTGTGCCGATATCGGACAAAGGCGGTGATCCACGTGCGCATGAACTGTGTCATGGCAGCGCAATTTTATTTTGCGAGAATTATGCCGTGATGGCGGGATATTCGATAATGAATAAAACAGGACTGGGCATGCAAATAATTGATAGCACCGGAGTGCTGGCGATACTGCGCCGTCAACACAAGACGACGCAGTAAAGAGGGAATGATTAACGCGGTATTGAATAATCAGAACTTGTGCGTGATGCCGAGACCGATACCAGCCGGACTCTGGCCTGCGCTCAAACCGGGGATGGCATTGGCCGACAGGTTGTAACTGGCAGTCTGCTGGTTGTTGATTTTGGTAAATGCGCCCCACAGTTCAGTGCGCTTCGACAGGTGATAACCATAACCGAGACTGAATTGTTGGGCGCCGGATTCGGTACCGGGTTTGCCAATGCCGCCGATGCCGGTGGTGGCATTGCCTTTCGATTTTTCGGCGCGTACGTAGGAAGCGCGCAGTTGACCGTTGCCAATGTTATGCGTGACTGCCAGTTGCCAGGCATCGCGCCGCAGATTGGTGCTGGCGGTCGGTTCATAACGCAACCGTTCCCAGGCGAAGCGCACGCGCGTCGGGCCGAAAGAATAGGCGACGCCGAACTTGTTGCCGGTGTCCTTGGTGCCGCTGGCGAAATAGTCTTTATGCTGTTCGAAGCCGTAAGCCAGGTACAGCGGGCCGTTGGTATAGATCAGGTTGCCGGCGATCAGGCCGGGATTGGTGGTGTTGGTGGCTTCTTCGCGCGCGGCATAGGCGATCTTGCCGACCAGACCGTTGAAATCGGGTGTGGAATATTGCACCAGATTTTTTTGGCGACGGTCAAATGACGCCGGCGATTGTGCATTGCCGGCAGTGGTAAAGCCATTGCCCATGATCGAGTTGGAGGCGAAGATGCCGGCAGTGAACGGGTCAATCGCGTACACCGTGACAAAACGATAGGGCGACTCATACTGGCCGCCAAAGATTTCACCAAAGCTGCCGCGCAAGCCGACATTGTCATTGCGGTCGGCCAATGCGCCGGAACCGGTATCGACGCCGACGTTGGATTCGATCTGGAAAAATGCCTGCAAGCCGCCGCCGAGATCTTCCACCCCTTTGAAACCGATTACCGACAGATTGTTGGAAAGACGCTGAATGCTGGGGACGCCGCCTTTGGCGCCGCCGGCCCAGACGCTTTCCGCATCTACTTTCAAAAAGCCGTAAATCGTGATGTTGTCGGTTTGGGCCAGCGCAGCGCTGCTTGCCAATGTCAGTCCGCCGGCCAGTAATGCCTTTACTGCATGTCTCATGTTGTGTCTCTCCAGATTTTATTTTATGAACAGGTGTATTCCCTTCGATAAATGTTAATCGTTATGGATTTATATGTATACATATAAATCCATTTGAGTTCTGTTGTTGAGGGATAACAACGGGCTGGCCAGGAAAATTTCAATGCAGATGTGCCGGTTTGCGGCCAGTGGAAATCAGCAGTCGCCGGTACGGTGCGTGTGCGCTGGCGGCAGGCGTGGACCGACCGCGAGCTTGACGGCAAGCGGAGATGACAGCGGGGCAGAGCAGTGCAGGGGATGGTGCGCAGGACGGCGGGCGTCCTGCGCGCGGAACAGGGTCAGGCCTGATGTTCCTTGATCATTTCCAGGACATGGATACTGAGACGGGTAGTGTGGTTACGCATCGCCAGATACGCCTTTTCCGGATCGGAGGCGAGGATGGCGGCAATGATGGCGTCATGCTCATCGTGGGAGACGGTGAGTCGTTTGTCGACGCCGGCCTGGGCGGCGCGGAACATCGCCAGGCGATCGCGCAGATTGTCGATGGTGTCGGCCAGACTCTTGTTGTGGGCGCCGGCACAGATCAGGCTGTGGAATTTCTTGTTCAGCACCAGATAACCGGCATCGTCGCCGTTGGCGACGCATTCCTGACTTTGCAGGTGGACCAGTTCCAGTTGCTTCTTCTGTACTGCGCTCATGCGCTCGGCGCAGATGCGGCAGCACAAGGCTTCCAGTTCGCACATGGCTTCCAGCATGTCGGCCAGTTCGTCGACGCCGATGCTGGTGACGATGCCGCCCTTGCGCGGACGCAATTCAATCATGCCGCGTGCCGCCAGCTCGCGCAGTGCTTGCCGGATCGGCGTGCGCGATACCTTGAAGCGTTCAGACAGTGCGATTTCTTCCAATGCCGACCCCGGCGGCAAGACGCCGCTGATGATTTCGTCAGTAAGTGTGCGGTAGATGCGTAGAGAGATGGTTTCCATTCTTGCGTTCTTTGAAGACTGGTTTCTTTTAATTATTCGCTGCGGGCCGCTACCGGTGAGTAACGCCTGCAGGCGGATCGTGGGCAAATTGTATAGCGCAAACGCGCATATTTTACATTGCTTGGGCGATAACAAGAATCTATATCTAGGTTCGCTAATGTCGTAAAGTATATTTATTTAATCTAATGAATACAATTAAATAATAATGTATACATATAAAAATCCATTCAGTAAAATTGGTGCCCGGTATTGTGTCTTTCAACTTGTTCAAGGAGTGCTGCATCATGGCTAACAAACTGCGTCATATCGCCATTTCCGTTCCTGATCCATGGAAAACGGCGGAGTTCTATCAACAGGCTTTCGGCTTCAAGAAAGTGGGTGAAACTGATTCTTCCCTGGCGCGCGGCGTCTATCTGAGCGACGGCACCATGTCGCTGGCACTGCTGAATTACAAAACCGACGAAGCTGCCGGCGAGCGCGGGCGCGAATTCGTCGGCCTGCATCATATCGGCGTCTGGGTCGACAACATCGTCGATGCCCGCAAGGATGTGGAGCAAGCCGGCGGTGAGTACTACATGGGTGAAGTACCGGTGAAGGGCAACATCTTCTATGAAGTCAAATACAAGGATCCCGATGGTGTCATCTGCGATCTGACCGATCATGGCTGGGGCGGTGCCTCCAAAGAGGGGCCGGTGGCAGGCGATGGTGCGGCGAGCGGCCCGGCATTGCGTCACCCGGAGCTGAAGGCTGATCGCAACGGTTTGTAATTGCGTTACTGACCGGTACTCAGCACAACGGCTGCCAGTTCAAACTGGCAGCCGTTGTGCATTGCGGGTTGCGGCTGACGGTGCGGTTGTTCAGGCAGGCGGTCAGGATGGCACGACATGCTGCAAGGGTTTGCCGGCATAAGAGGCCGCCACATTGTCGGTGAACATGCGCAACTGGGTCGCCATGGCTTCCGGTGAGCGGCCCGATATATGCGGCGTCAGCAACAGATTGTCGAGTGCATGAAAAGCCGCCGGCAGGGCCGGTTCGCCATCGACCACGTCCAGTGCCGCGCCGGCGATGGTGTGCTGCTGCAAGGCTTCAATCAGTGCCGGCGTGTCGACGACGCTGCCGCGCGCGACATTGATCAGGAAGCCTTGCGGCCCCAGTCGCGCCAGCAAATCGCGATTGACGATGCCGCGCGTGGCCGGGCCGCCGGGGCAGGCCAGTATCAGGTAGTCGCTGTATTGCGCCAGTGCGCCCGCAGTAGCGCAGTACTGATAAGGTACATCGCTGCGCGCATCCCGTGCATGATAGGCAATTTGCATATCGAAGCCGGCGGCGCGGCGGGCGATCTGGGCGCCGATATTGCCCAATCCCAAAATGCCAAGACGCTTGCCGTTGACGGTCGGGCGTGCGGCCCGGTTGTGTTCCCAGCCGCCGGCCTTGACCGCGCTGTCGAGCACATGCAGGCCACGCGTCAGGCCCAGCATCAGTGCCATTGCGTGATCGGCCACGGTGGCGTTATTGGCGCCCGGCGCATGGGTCACTGCAATTCCCGCTTGCCGCGCTGCGGCCAGATCGATGTTTTCGTAGCCGGCACCGAATGCGGATATCAGTCGCAATTGCGGCATAGCCTGCATCTGCGCCTGACTCAGTCCGGTCGAGCCATTGGTCAGGACCGTGCGCACCTGTTGCAACCCTGCCAGCGCGTCGTCGATGCCGGCCGGTGCGTAATGCCAGGCCGGCAGGCTGTGGTCGTCGCGCAATTGCGCCAACAGTTGGGCGGGCAGGGGGATCAGGATCAGCAATTCCGGGACGGCAGACATAAAGACGCTTTCATATCAAAACGGGTTGGGAGCGAGGTGAGCAGGGTGCGGCAAACACAAATCGCTTTTCGATGAAAAATTTTTACACAATTACCTTGCAATGTATACATATAAGATTTAATGTATTCCCAATGTCATTTAATGTGTTTTGGAATTCTTCGAAAGGAATCGATCTTGGCTTGGTATGCGATAGCAACGTATGAGCAGGGCGGTGTGACCCGACCGGCTCTGGTACTGGATAAGGTGTTGTACGATCTGGCAGAAGTGAACCAGGCCGGCGACAACTTGCTGGCAGCGACCGGTGTCGTCAGCGTGACGGCTCTGCTGGCAGCATGGGAGCAACAGAGCGGAGCAGTGGCGCAACTCGCCGCCGCAGTACCGGCGCTGAGCGCTGCAGGCCGGATCAGGCCGCTGGATGCCAAGGCATACCGCCTCGCCGTGCCATTCACGCCGGGCCGGATTTTCGCGACGGCTTCCAATTTCTATGATCACGCGGCAGAAATGGGCACCGAGCTGGCACCCCGCTCGGAAAGTTCACCGTACTGCTTCATGAAAGCCGAAACCAGTGTCACGGCGACCGATACCAATGTGGTTATGCCGCGCGACACTGAAAAGCTGGATTGGGAAGTCGAGCTGGGCGTCATCATCGGACGCCGCTGCAAGGATGTCAGCGTGGCCGATGCCTATGACATGATTGCCGGTTACACCGTATTCAATGACATCAGTGCACGCGATCTGAATCGTCGCAGCGACTACCCGTTCAAGCATGACTGGTTCCGCGGCAAGAGTTTCGATACCTTCGGACCGATGGGGCCTTGGTTTGTACCGCGCGACTGCATCCGCGAACCACAAAAGCTGCGCATGCAATTACAAGTCAACGGCGACATGATGCAAGACGGCACCGGCGAAGCCATGATCTTCAATATTGCTGAGCAAATCGCGTATCTGTCGAGTATTCTGACGCTCCAGCCGGGCGACATGATCGCCACCGGCACGCCGGACGGCGTCGGCATGGGGCGCGGAGTGTATCTCAAGCCGGGCGATGAAATGATCGCCTCGATTGAAGCCATCGGCAGTATTCGCAATACAGTGGTAGCGGCGGCCTGAAACAAGGCTGCTGCTGCGACTGACATTTATATATATAAGTGAGCAGATGACGGACCGTTATGTCGTCTGCCGCAATCTACGGAGAACGCAATGAACATCAGCAAGGGTTTCAGGAAATGTATCGCTTCGACGCTGTTGGCGTCCTGTTGTGTCGCACCGGCACTGGCGATGGACAAGGTCAAGTTCAATCTGGCCTGGTTGCCGCAGGGCAGCACCGGCGGCATCCTGGTGGCAATCGCCAAGGGCTTTTATGCCGAAGCCGGACTGGACGTCTCGGCCGTGCGCGGCTATGGCGGTCAGCGCACTGTCAATGAAATCGATCAGGGCCTGTTCGAATTCGGTTACGGCGACCCGATCAGCGTCATGCTCAACCGCGCGCAGGGTGGCAAGACGGTCATGGTCGGCACCATCAATACGCGCTGGCCGGCGGCCTTGTGCTATATCGAAAAACCGGAACGCAAACTGCAAAAGCCGGCTGATTTGAAAGGCTTGTCGATTGGCGGCGGCGCTGCTTCGCCGTTGCAGAACATCGTGCCGGCCTGGTTGCAGGCCAACGGTTTGCCGGCCAATCACGTCAAGCTGTTGCGACTTGATCCGTCCGTCATCAACTCGTCTTTCCTGGAAGGCCGGATCGATATGGCGGAATGCTGGGAAGGCGCCAACAAGCCGATTCTGGAAGCCTTGCTGCAAAAAGATGGCAAGAAACTCGGCTTCATCAAGTATCGCGATTTCAATCTGAATCTGTATGGTAACGGCATCGTCACCACCGAGCAGCTGGTGGCGACCAATCCGGATCTGGTCAAGCGGTTTGTCCAGGCGACCTATCGCGGTTTTGACTATCAGCGTACGCATGCCAAGGAAGCTGCCGATGCCATCGCCTCCCAGCAAAAGCTGATGGACAAGGGCATTCTGTTGCAACAGATTACCGAAACCAACCAGATCATCGACGACCCTTACGCACCGAACAAAAAGCTTGGCTGGATGCGGCCCGAGCGCATGCAGTCGACCGTGGATTTCGTCAAGAAAGCCTTCAATCTGCAAGCGCCGATCAAGGCCAGCGATATCTACACCAATAAATTCGTGGAATGAACGACACCGTCATGTAAGGTCTTGCGCCCGTGATACGTGACTTCCCTGCGCGGCGCAGGAATGATTTTGAACTGGAGACAAGACAATGGAAAAATTACGACCACAACGACTGGGCCATCTGGTGCTGGCAGTGCGCGACATTCACGCCTCGGTGAAGTTTTATACCGAAATCATGGGGTTGCAGGTTTCTGACTGGATCAGCGATCAGATGGTGTTCTTGCGTGCCGGCACCGATCACCACGATCTGGCGCTGTCACAGATTCCCAAGGATTCACCCGACATCAATGACTTGCCGCGTTACACACGGCCTGGCATGGAGCATTTTTCGTATCTGGTGGAAGACCGCGCCGAGATGGATCGCACCGCCGAAGTATTGCAGGCGCATGGCGTCGAAATCGTGCGTGGTATCGGCAAGCATGGTCCCGGCGAAAACCTGTTTCTGGTGTTCAAGGACCCGGACGGCAACAACGTCGAAGTGTATTGCGAGATGACGCAGATTACGCCGGAATCGAATTACCGGCCCAAGGTCTGGGAGCGCAATATCGATTCCTTCGATCAGTATCGCTTCAAGCATTTTGTGGTGCCGCCACCGCAAGCCGTGATCGACGCCAAGACCAACAAGAAAAGCTGAGATCAACGCAGCCGACAGCAATCAGCGGATGCAGATCAGAAGTACCGAGCCGCATTCGACAGCAATCAAAACCGGAGGAGACAAGTAATGAAGCGGTGGTTGGAAGTAATCGTGTTTTGGGGCGCGTTTGCGCTCCTGTGGGAGTACGGCGTGGCCGCACTCGGCGTACGGCGTTACCTGTTGCCGCCGCTCAGTGCGGTATTGGTGGCCGGCTGGGACGCGCGCGAGATGGTGGTCACGGATGCCTGGGTCACGCTGAGCGAGGTGATGGTCGGCTTCCTGGCGGCGGTCGCCGGTGGCGTGGTGTTGGGCATCCTGATTCACTTCAGTGATTTCACGCGTCGCACGCTGTATCCGTTCATCGCGGCGTTGCAGAGCATGCCGAAGATCGCGCTGGCGCCGTTGATGATCGTCTGGTTCGGTTATGGTTTCGCCTCCAAGATCGCCGCCACGTTCCTGTTCGCCTTTTTCCCGATCGTGATTGCGACGCTGGGCGGCTTGTCCGGCATCGCTGCCAATCTGGATGAACATTTCCGTGCGCTCGGTGCTTCCAAGTGGGACACGTTCTGGCGTCTGCATGTGCCGGCAGCATTGCCGAGCTTTATTGACGGCATCAAGATCGCCATGCCGCTGGCGGTGGTTGGCGCCATCGTCGGCGAGTTCATCGGTTCTGAAGAAGGTCTCGGTCATCTGATTACGCTGGCAACTGCCAATGCCAAGACCGATCTGATGTTTGCAGCGATCCTGGCGATCACGGTACTGGCGACGTTCCTGTACTGGATCGTGGAAGTGGTGTCACGCCTGGTGTGGTGGCGTGGAAAGACGGTGTAATGATGGGACACATGATGAATCTGGATAAGTTGAATCCGCAGGCGACCGCGGCTGCAGCAGGTGGAGCGATTGTCGTACGCAATGTCTTGAAACGCTTTCCCGGCAAGCAAGCCGTCAATGCCCTGGAAGAAGTGTCGCTGAATATTCGCGAACGTGAATTCGTGTCGATTCTCGGCCCCAGCGGTTGCGGCAAAAGTACGTTGCTGCGGATCGTCGCCGGTCTGGTGCCGCACAACAGCGGCGATGTCCTGGTCAATGGCAAGCCGGTGACCAAACCATCGCCGGAAATCGGCGTGGTATTCCAGACCAGTAACATGCTGCCGTGGCTGACGGTGGAAAAGAACATGCAACTGGGCGCGCAATTGCGCAAGTTGCCGGCGGCGGAAACCGAAGCCAAGGTACGTGACCTGATCAAGATGCTGGGGCTGTCGGGGTTTGAAAACAATCACCCGCACGAATTGTCGGGCGGCATGCGCCAGCGTGCATCAATCGGCCAGATTCTGGCGCTCGACCCGAGCATCATGCTGATGGATGAACCGTTCGGCGCGCTCGATGCGCTGACCCGCGATTTGCTCAACGTCGAATTGCTGCGCATCTGGCAAGAGCGCATGCAAACGGTATTGCTGGTGACGCACAGCATTCAGGAAGCGGTGTTCTTGTCGGATCGCGTGTTGGTCATGTCGGCGCGTCCGGGCCGCATCATCCATGACATCAAGATCGATCTGCCGCGTCCGCGCCTGCCCGAAAACATCAAGGGCAACCCGCGCTACGGTCAGTACATCGCCGAGATCAGCAAGATCATGGGAGTCTACTGATGCATGACAGCGTCTTTCTCGGATTGTCCGAAGAAGCATGCCGTGCATTGCTGGACATGGGCCCGGTGTGGGCCAGGGATATCAACCGGCACCGGCAGGCGGTGGTGGATATCTACACGCCGGTGCTGAATGCAGTCAGCAAGGACGACATCAGTGTCACGCGCGATATTGCCTACGGTGCGCATGTACGCCAAAAGCTGGATATCTATCAGCCGCACGATGCAGCACCGCCGGGCGGCCGGCCGATTGTGCTGTTCGTGCATGGCGGCGCATTCTTGCGCGGCAACATGAATTCCAACGAGCAGATTTACGGCAACGTGCTGTACTACTTTGCGCGGCAGGGCATGCTCGGTATCAATATCGAATACCGACTGGCGCCGGAAGCCGCTTATCCAGCCGGATCGCAAGACGTGGCTGCGGCGGTCGCGTGGGTCAGGCAGCATGCGGCAGAATATGGCGGTGATCCACAGCGCATTATTCTGATCGGTCATTCTGCCGGTGGTGCGCATGCCGCCAGCTATGTCGCTGATCCGCAAGTGCGGCCGGTTGCCGGGCACGGCATTGCAGCGCTGGTGCTGATCAGTGCGCGCTTGCGCGCCGATGTGCATGCGGACAACCCGAATGCCGGTGGCGTCAAAGCCTATTGGGGCGAGGATGTCAGTCGCTATGAACAAGTGTCACCGGTGACGTATGCGGCGCAAATCGACGTGCCGCTGATGATTGCCGTGGCCGAACACGAGAACCCGTATCTCGATGTGTACGCCGCCGAACTGTTTTACAAAGTCAGTCGGGCGCGCGGTCAGGCGCCACGTTTTGTCCAGGTACGCAATCACAACCATACGTCCATCGTCGCCCATTTCGATACCCGGGAAGACTTGCTGGGCCGGCAGATTCTCGACTTTATCGAAGCCGGTCGCTAGCGCTTTCATCAATTAAAACCAATCTGAGAGATATCATGAGCAAAGCATTGTGCGGCGTGTTTGCGCCTGTCGTCACGCCTTTCAAGTCTGATCTGAGTGTGGATGCCGACCTGTTTGTCCGCCACAGCCGGTGGCTGATGAGCCAGGGCGCCGGGCTGGCGATCTTTGGCACCAACAGCGAAGCCAACTCCTTGTCGGTGACGGAACGGCAGCAATTGCTGGAACGTCTGGTGCAAGACGGTCTCGATCCGGCGCGCATGTTGCCGGGCACAGGCTGCTGTTCCATCACCGATACCGTGGCACTGACACGTCACGCCGTCGATATCGGTTGCGCCGGCGCGCTGATGTTGCCGCCGTTCTATTACAAAGGCGTATCGGATGATGGCCTGTACCGCTACTACGCGGAAATCATCGCCCGTGTCGCTTCACCCAAGCTGAAGTTGTATCTGTATCACATCCCGGCCTTTACCGGCGTGCCGATCACGTTGACGCTTATCGAGCGGCTGATCAAGGATTTTCCGGATACGGTAGTCGGCATCAAGGACAGCTCCGGTGACTGGAGCAATATCGAAGCGATGCTGAAAGCCTTTCCCGGCTTTGCCATTTTTCCGGCATCGGAATCATTCTTGTCGCGCGCTCGCCCGCTCGGCGCCGCCGGCTGCATTTCCGCGACTGCCAATATCAATCCGGTGGCGATCAATCGCCTGTGCGCTGAATGGGATCAGAGCAACGGTCCGCAATTGCAGCAACAAGTCGATGCAGTACGGCAGATTTTCCAGAGCTATCCGATGATCGCGGCGCTCAAGTTTGCGACCGCGCACTACAGCGGCAATCCGGCCTGGGATATCGTGCGGCCACCGTTGACGGCATTGCCGGCGCCGCAAAAGACGCAATTGCTGGAGCAACTGCAACACATCGATTTCGCGATGCCCGGCCTGAAGGATTGAGCATGACGACCAACACTGCATCGACGCCAGCCAAGCCGCTCGGCAAGTACCCCTACGTCAAGCGTGCCGGTGACAATATTTATGTGTCCGGCATGAGTGCGCGTCTGGCCGACGGCAGTGTCGGCGGCACCACGCCGGCCGCCGATGGCAGCGTGCACTGTGACGTTCGGGTGCAGACCCGGATAGTGATCGAAAAAATCCGCGATGCGCTGGCGACGTACGGCGCCGGTCTGGAAGATTGTGCGGCGATGACGGTCTATCTGGTCGACATGCAAGACTTCGATGCCTATAACCAGGTGTATGGCGAATATTTCAGCGAACAGGGACCGACCCGCACCACCGTCGCCGTGCATCAGTTGCCGCATCCGCACATGGTGGTGGAGTTGACCGCAATCGCTTTCAAACCTTCGTAGCCGCATGACGGCAAAGGAAAAATCATGACGACCCATTCACAAGACGCATTCTTGCAGCAAGCAATCTCGCAGCAGGCACAGGATCAGTTGTTCGGCAATGCCCGTACCCAAAACGGCTGGTTGCCGGTCTCGGTCGAGGATGCGCAGTTGCGCCGTCTCTACGAACTGATGAAGCTGGCGCCGACCAGCGCCAACTGCTCGCCGGCGCGCCTGGTGTTTTTGCGTTCCGCTGCCGCCAAGGAACGTTTGCGGCCGACACTCAATCCCGGCAATGTGGAAAAAGTGATGAGTGCGCCGGTGGTGGCCATCATTGCCTACGATACGAAGTTCTATGAATTGTTGCCGCAATTGTTTCCGCACAACCTGAGCATGCAGGCGATGTTTGCCGACAAGCCGGCGCTGGCAGAGGCCACCGCGTTTCGCAACAGCAGTTTGCAGGGCGCTTATCTGATGCTGGCGGCACGCAGTATCGGACTTGATTGCGGGCCGATGTCCGGCTTCGATGCCGGAAAACTCAATGACGAGTTCTTTGCGGACGGACGCCTGCGCGTCAACTTCTTGTGCAATCTCGGCTATGGCGACAGCAGCAAGTTGTTCCCGCGCAGTCCGCGTCTGAATTTTGAACAAGCCTGCGAATTGCTTTGACGACAATGCGCACGAACACGGGTGCCAGAGATTGATGCAGAGATGCGGACAGCAAGCCGCATGCGGGGCGCAACGGGGGATCGGTACAGTCAACTGCACCGGTTCCCTGTTGTGCGTTTACCGCATCTGGTACAGGTTGCAAAGAGTAGTGCCAATGCACTGCGGCGGTGCGTAATCTGCCTATAAATTAATGGAATGATCAGCGCAGAAATATTCATTTTCGCTTATTTCAGCAGGACGCCATACTGGGCAACAAGTAGTGGTAGCTGGCGCGGAAAACAGGCATTTGCATGGCGCCGGAAAACGGGCAGCAGACAAAAATTTTTAGTATCTGGAAAACGACAATGGTAACGAGACAAGACTGTATCAAGCTGGATGAACAAGATGTGCTGGCGGCATGTCGCGACAAATTCACTTTGCCCGAAGGTGAAATTTATCTCGACGGCAATTCGCTGGGCGCGATGCCAAGCCACGTGCCGGCACGCATGCAGGAAGTGATTGCGAAGGAATGGGCGCAAGGCTTGATCCGTTCCTGGAACGATGCCAACTGGATCGACTTGCCGCAACGCGTCGCCGCCAAGGTGGCGCGTCTGGTCGGTGCCGGCAAACATGAAGTGATGGTGGCGGATTCGACCTCGGTCAATTTGTACAAGGCGCTGGTCGCCGCAGTGCGCATGAATCCGGGGCGCAAGGTGATTCTGACTGAACGCGGCAATTTTCCGACCGATCTGTATATCGCACAAGGCGTGGCAGAAATCTTCGGTCTCGAAATCCGCTACGTGGAATCGACGGCCGAGGCCGTGCTGGCAGGCTTGGACGACAGCGTTGGCGTGGTGATGCTGACGCATGTCAATTATCGCAGCGGCCAGATTTATCCGATGGCGGAAATCACGGCCAAGGCCCACGCCGTGGGCGCACTGGCATTGTGGGACCTGGCGCACAGCGCCGGTGCCGTTGAAGTCGATCTGAATGCAGCCAAAGCTGACATGGCCATCGGCTGCGGTTACAAGTATCTCAATGGTGGTCCGGGCGCACCGGCCTTTGTGTTTGTGGCAGACCGTCATCACCAGCAAATGCGGCAACCGTTGTCGGGCTGGCATGGTCATGTACGGCCATTCGAGTTTGTCCTTAATTACGAAGCGGCGCCGGGAATCGAAAGCATGCAATGCGGCACGCCGCCGTTGTTGTCGATGCTGGCACTGGAATCGGCGCTGGAAGTGTTCGATGGCGTGGAAATGCTGGCCTTGCGACAAAAGAGCGTGGCCCTGACCGAGTTGTTCATCAAGCTGGTCGATGAAAAACTGCAAGCCTGGGATTTCGGACTGGCTTCGCCACGTGATGCCGCAGTGCGCGGCAGTCAGGTTTCGCTCACGCATGCGCAAGGTTACGCGATTGTGCAGGCGCTGATCGCACGCGGCATCACCGGCGATTTCCGGATGCCGAATATTTTGCGGTTCGGTTTCACCCCCTTGTATGTCGGCTTCGCCGATGTCTATGACACGGTGCAGGCGATTGCAGAAATCATGGAAAGCCAGGAATGGAATCAGGAAAAATTCCTGACCAAGAAGGCCGTGACCTGAGGTACGCGCGTGAACCAATGAATGGCGGCGCCGGCATGCCGGCGCCAACCTGATCGTCTCGCAGAAGACGATGGGCGGACATGCTCTCGAGAAGCATATCGCATCAATTTAACCAGGAGGAGTACAAGTGAGAACAAGAGGAATTGTTGCGGCAGTAGTACTGGCTGCAGGTACCGGGGGATCGGCATTGGCCGCCGATGGGTTGACTATTTCGGGCTTTGTCGATATCAACCTGGAACGTCTTTCCACGCCCAAGGACAGTACCTATCGCATGTCCAGCGGCGGCCTGAATGCGTCGCGTCTGGTATTCAGCGGTTCGGAAGATCTGGGCGGCGGCAGCAAGGCATTCTTTACCCATGAAATGCAGTTCTCGGCAGATACCGGCGCCGGTCCGCAACCACGGCAGTCGTTTGTCGGGCTCAGCGGTGACTGGGGTACGCTGTCAATGGGACGGCAGAACACGCCTTCCTACTGGATCGCCGGGTATGCCGATCCGAGCTGGTCGGCCGATTACAGTATCGTCAGCAACATGCAATTCTTCTACGCACCGTATCGCGAAAACAATTCCGTCGCTTACAACACGCCACGCGTGGCCGGTCTGATGGGACGCTTCATGGTCACTGCCGGACAAGAAGATGGCAGCAGCAACGGTCGCTATGTCAGCACCGCGGTGGAATATCGCAATGGTCCGTTCTTCGCCGGTTTTGCCAGCGATCTCAAGTACACCAAGAATATTTTCTCCAGCAATATCGGCACCTCGCGCGATAACTACCTGGCGCTGGCCTATCGCTTTGGCAGTATCGAACCGACCTTCATTTATCACACCTATAACGGTTACTACGCTTATCCACCCTATGTCGATTTCCAGACCAAGGGCTGGGATGTGCAACTGGGTGCACGCTGGCAGATCACGGCGCAACACCGCGTGTTCGGCAGCTACGTCCACAAGCAGGATGCCAACAACGTGAAGTTGTCGGATGCCGACGGTTTCCTGGTGGGGTATGGCTACAACCTGTCCAAGCGTACCGATCTGTATGCCAACTATGGCCGGATCAACAAGAAAAACAATACGCCGGTGAGCTATCCGATGACGTTCAACAGTTCCGGTGCGGTAGCGCCTAACAGTGGCATTCAACTCGGTATTCGTCACGCATTCTGATGCCAGTCCGGTGACTGGCATTGATTCAGGCCGGCGCAAGCCGGCCGGCTAAAGTTTCAAGGAGACGCAAAAATGAAAGAAGGAGTCATGAAAAACAAGATGTTCAAACATAGTGTAATGACGACATTGCTGGCAGGTGCAGTTACCGCTGCAGCAATGATGCCGGCCCATGCGCAGCAGCCGCGCAGCGGCGCCAATCTGAATGCGCCGAACGCGCCGGAAGCAGCCGGCGGCCAGCACGCCCTGTTGCCGGGCGAACCGGCCTATCCGGTGCCGGGCAGCTGGGGCTATGACAAGACGACCGGCAAGTTCAAGAGCCCGGAGGCGGCCCCTGACGCCTATGGCGCGCATCCGGTCGAAGGCAGCTTGCCGTATCTGGATCTGAATCAATACGCCAAGAACGTCAAGGTCGAGAATTTCGTGCCGTACGTCGCCGGTGCCGGCCACAGCTGGCAGGCTTCGTTCGACTTCAATGGTCGTCGCTATCTGTACGACTATGAAACCTGGATGTACAACCTGTTCGACATCACCGATCCGCATGATGTCAAAGTGGTGCAGCAAAAAACTTTCAATACCCGTGGCGGCGAACATCAGTTCGGCCCGTTCAATGTCAAGTTCAACAAGAAGCTGAACAAGATGATTGCGGTGCAGTGCTACGAAATCTCGCGTTACGGCCTGCTGTCGAACAAGTACACCAATCCGGATCAGGTCAAGAAAGTCCACGAAAAGCAAATGCTGCGCGGCTTCCGCATGTTTGAAGTGACCAGCCCGAAGTGGACCGACTGGAAACTGCTGTCGGAAACTTCGCTCGATCCGTACCACTCGGCACAGAACCAGCCGCAGGAAGGTTCCGGCTGTCAGGACGTGCCGGTCTATAACGGCGATCAGTATCTGTTCGTGGCCGGCGCGCCGGACAATACCTTTGTCAATCAAGAGTACAAGACCTATCTGTACACCGGCGGCCAACTGGCGTTCGATGTTTCCGATCCTGCCAATCCGAAGCGCCTGTCGATGTGGTGGGCGCCCGGTTCGCGTCTGGGTGAAGAGGAAGAATACAAAAAGAATCCGCGTGCCGGCAACAAGACTTCCTGGATGGGATCGCGCATGCCGCTGTTCATTCCGAAGCCGGTGGAGCAGGGCGGCAAGTATGGTTATGCCGCCATGGGTGGCTTCGGTTTCTACGTGATCGATATTTCCGATCCGAAGAACATGAAGCAAGTGGCGCACATTGACATGCCACTCAGCGTCACTGGCACCGAAGGCGACAACATCGATGTCTCCAAAGTGGAATCGACCGGCATGGTCTATTACAGCGGTTACCCGATGACGGAAGATTGCTACGAACCGCTCAAGGCGATCTATTCGATCGACGTGCGCGATCCGAGGAATCCGAAGATCGTCAACACGCTGCCGACGCCGACACCGCCGAAGGATGCGCCATTCACCGATTACTGCCAGCGTCGCGGCAGCTTCGGACCGAAGCGCAGCGGTTATGCCCAGATCCAGCCTGGTACGCCAAGCCCGCGTTACATGCCTTACTCGTACTACAACGCGGGCATGCAAATGTTTGATGTGAAGGATCCGCTGAACCCGACCATCGCCGCGTACTTCGTGCCGAAGATGATCGATCCGGCCCGTCATACCAAGGATGAGCAGACGCAGTCGATCCGCGCCTTGCCGAATCCGGTGCACAGCATCTTCGTCGAATGGGACCGCAGTCTGGTGTGGGTATTCTCGAACCACGGCATCTACAGTTTGTCGGTACCGCTGCTGGGTCAACCGGTGTTCGGCATGCCGAAGAAGTAAGCAAGACGGCAGCGACCGGTTCGGTATCTGAAACCGGCCGCTGCCTTCAGTAACACTGCCGGCTGGCAGTCAGGCAGTGTAGCAGTGCTGAAAACCGCGCAGTCAATCGCGCTGTAACGCAGCAGCAGTAACGCAAGTCTGTCAGTGACATCATCTCTTCTCTTGAGCTTATGCCATCCGGCGTTATCGCCGGATGGCATTTTTTTTGCAGATTTTGCCAGCGCTGGCCGATGCGCATACAATCGGAAGCAATTCCTGACGCCGGTGGATTCCCTCCGGTGTTTATCCGATGCGAAAGCAAAATTCACAATCGCCATTCATGTTGATCAACCCGCCCGCCGAAATCGACATCCGCAGCTACGGTGAGCCGGAGCGCCCCGATCGTCACGATTTTTTTCAACTGGTGCTGCCGCTGAGCGGCGATCTGTTGATCGATGTCGGCGGCACGGCGGGCCGATTGGTGCCGGGCAGCGCCTCGGTCATCGAACCGGGCTTGTTGCATTCGCAAGCGGGGACTGCGCCCAATCGCTCCCTGATTCTTGATCTCGATCCTGCCGCACTGGCCGATGACGTAGCGGAGCGCCTGGCGCGCAAGCCGGTAATTCAATTGCCGGCGCCGGCCATGCGCCTGATTGAATACATGGAATTGTTGCTGGCGGATAAGGCTGCGGTCACTACCAATGTGCAGCATTGGGTGCCGCTGCTGCTGGATGGTTTGCTGCAGCAGGCGCCGCGTCCGAAATCACGGCTGACACTGTTGCTGCACGCCATGACCGCCAGACCCGAATTGCCATGGACGACCGGCCAGATGGCCGACAAGGCGGCGCTCAGTATCAGCCGGTTGCACGAACTGTTTCAAACCGAACTGGGTAGCACACCGCGTGCCTGGCTCAGTCAGCTGCGGCTGCGCAAAGCCATGGACATGCTGGCCCGCAGCCATTTGCCGCTGGCCGAGATCGCCTTCTGCTGCGGCTATGCCGATCAAAGCGCGCTCACCCATGCGATGCGGCGGGCCGGCCAGATGTCGCCGGCGGCATATCGCAAGCAGGCACAGGAGTTGGCAACAAAAACGCCGTAGCCGGCGACAGGACAGGTTTTTCCACGCCGCTTACCATGCGCCTTTCGCATCAGAAAGGCGTCTCATGACGACATACAGAAATACCGGGTTGGGGCTGCTGTGCGGTATCGGCGCCGGCGCTTGCTGGGGATTTGTGTTCCTCGCGCCCGAACTGGCCACGGGATACTCACCGCTGCAATTGGCGGTGGGACGTTATCTAGCTTATGGTCTGTTTGCCGTGGCCTTGATTGCACCGCAATGGCGACAGCTGCGGGCGCAACTGCGCTGGCGTGACTGGCGCACCTTGTTATGGCTGAGCGCAGTCGGCAATGTGCTGTACTACATCTTGCTGGCGCAGGCGGTGCGTTCTGGCGGCGTGGCGATGACCTCACTGGTAATCGGCTTCCTGCCGGTGGTGGTGACGCTGGTCGGCAGTCGCGGCCGCGATGCCGTGCCGCTGCGCAAACTCATGCCATCGTTGTTGCTGGGCGGTGCCGGCATTCTTTGCATTGCGTGGCAATCCTTGGGCAGCGCCGCCGGCAGCGACGGTGCCGGCGCGATATTCGGCTTGCTGTGTGCAGTCGGGGCACTGATATCGTGGACTACCTATGCCGTTGGCAACAGCCACGCCTTGCAACGCTTGCACACGATCTCGTCCCATCAATGGAATCTGCTGACCGGACTGATCACGGGGGGCATGGCATTGCTGCTCGCGATTCCGGCCTTTGCGTGGAACAGCAATACCGGACCATCAATCTCGTGGCTGCATTTTGCCGGCATCGCGGCAGGCGTGGCACTGGTAGCTTCGATCATTGGCAATGCGTTCTGGAATCGCGCCAGCCGCTTGCTGCCGTTGACCATGATCGGCCAGATGATCTTGTTTGAAACCTTGTTTGCGCTGTGTTACGGACTGCTATGGGAAGCGCGCTGGCCGACGCTGCTGGAAAGCATTTCGCTGGTACTGGTAGCGGCCAGTGTGCTCAGTTGCGTGGCGGTGCATCGCATGCCTGCATCGCAAGCGGATAACTGATGCCGAAGAAAAAAAGTCCGCTGCCAAGGGCCGCGGACTTTGCAGAATATCAGGCAATATCAATGCATCAGAACGCGTAACGCCCCTGCACGTACATGGTGCGCGGCGCACCCACCATGCGGCCGGCATTGCCGTCGATGTTGCGGGTGTAATAGCGTTTGTCGGTCAGGTTGTTGACGCCGGCCATGACGTCGAAGCCCTTGGCGCCTGGCACTTTCCAGCTGACTTGCGTATTCCAGGTGCGGAAGCCTGGAATTTCACCAGTACTGGCATCGGCTTTTTCCGCGATGGTATTGGCGTTATCCATGAATTGACGGCTTTGATGCGTGGTCGACAGATCGAATGCCCATGGTCCCATCGTGTAACGGGTGCCGAGGGTATCGGTGGTGCGTGAATAGAACGGCACATCAAGGCCGGCCGTGGTGCCCGATTTCTGCACCGCACGCGTATAGGTATAGGTCGCGTACAGGTTCAGACCGCGCAGCACGCTGTCTTTGTCAAAACTGTAATCGAGCGAAGTTTCGATTCCATCATGCTGGGTCTTGCCGATATTCTGGAACAGCGCCGGTGTGGTGTTCGGAATCTGGTTGATCTGATTGTCGAAGCGGATGTCAAACACGGTGACTTCAGCTGACAGATTGCTGCCCTTGAAGCGGGCGCCGGCTTCGATGGTTTTCGCCACTTCCGGGGTCAGCGGATTGTTCGGCGTCAGCGAATTGAGCTGGGTGTTCTGCACCGCGCCGAACGAGGTGCTGTAGTTCGAGAACAAGGTCACGGCTGGCGTCAGCAGATAGGCCACGTTCAGCGATGGCAGCGGCTTGTTGTTGTGGACGGTGTAGGTACTTTTGTTGGTGACATCGGTGCGGATCGAATTGATGTTTTCAAAACGCAGGCCCGGCGTGATGCGCCATGCGCCGAAGGCAATCTTGTCGTCGATATAGAACGAGTGGGCGTCAGTCTGATTCTTGAATGTGCCGGTCGGGCCGAAAGCGCCGGTGGTCGCACTTTCGTTGAAGTTGTTGTCGTCGCCGAGTTCGCGGATATAGCGATAGCCGACCGTCACATCGTTGGTTACTGCACCGGTGACGAAGCGCTGGGTGTAGCGCGGTTCAATGCCCAGCGTTTCATAGTTGCGTGGCTGATGGATGTAGTTGTTTATATTTTTGGGATCGAGCAGCACACTTTGGCGAAAGCTCTTGGTGTAATAAGTGCGGATTTCGAATTCCTGGGTATCGGACAAGGTGTTCAGGTAGCCGATATCGAAGGCTCTGCGATTGCCGCTCCAGAAATCATGCTTGCGCGTGTTCTGGAATGGGTCGGCATTGTATTGCGCTACCGTCAGGCCGCCCGGTGTGCGCGACAAGACGTCATAGTAGGAAAACTTGCCGTAGATTTCCGAGGTCGGCGAAATTTCGTAGCGGAACTTCAAGGCAAAGTCGTTGAGGCGCTCATTGCTGTTGGCGCGCCAGCTTGATCCATCCGATCCCGAATAGAGCACGGCCAGGCCCAGACCGCTGTCGAGCTGGGTGCCGGCAAATGCGCTGTACTGGGTGCTGGAACCACCCTGGCCGAAACTGTTGTAACGCACGGTGGCATCACCGGTGACGCCGGGACCGGTCGGAATGGAGCGGGTCTTGAAGTTGATCACGCCACCGACGTTTTGCGGACCGTAACGTACTGCGCCGCCACCGCGAATGACATCGATGGACTCCATGTTGTTGAGACTGACCGGCGCAAACGAAATTTGCGGCTGACCATAGGGCGCCACCGACATCGGAATACCGTCGAGCAGAATGGTCGAGCGCGGCGAATAGCGTCCGGTCAGGCCACGCACGCCGATATTGAGCGAAATTGCGCTGCCGGCGGTGCCGGAATTATCGGTGGCCTGCACGCCGGGAATGCGGCGCATGACGTCGCCGATGTTGCTGGCGCCGCTGGCTTCAATGGCATCTTTCTTGACCACGGTGCGGGCGCCCGGGAAGGTCTTCACACTGGTATCGAGACTGTTGCTGCCAAGCCAGTCACCGCTGACCTGAATGGTTTCCAGCGCGTTGCCGCTGCCGGTCTGTGCCTGCTGCGCCCAGGCGCTGCCGGAGAGGGACATCAAGGCAGCGGCGATGGCGATGGCACAACGGTTTGGCGTCGCGACGGCGCGCGGAAGGGTGAGCGAGGACATGATATTTGGTCAGGAAAAAAGCAGGTGAAGAATCGGAATGAATAAGCTGGTGCGCTGAGCAGACAGAGGACGGGCCGGCACCATGGCAATACTTGCAAGGATTTTGTAACTGAAAACAGGAAATGAGAATGGTAACCATTTTCGTTTTTGCATCCAAACGAAATTTGCGATCAGCGCCTCGCGGTAGGCTGGCGGTGGCCTGTTACGGGTAGAAGTGTGGCGGAATTGTTACAGGGGGAATCGTGCGTTGAGTGGTGTTGATGCCGACGTCGGCATCAAATATTTCCATTGGGAAATACTTGGCCTGCGCTCGTGACATGCAGCCCGGGGGCGGATGCAGGCAAATACAAGAAAAAAAACCGTGCAGTGATGCACGGCGTTGGTCTCGGGGAATGGTAGTCAGTAATCAGTGTGTTACCGGCTTGCGATACCAGAGGTAGTAGATCACGCTCAGCAACATCACGAACGGCATGCCGAACAACAAGGTTGCTTTGAACTCGGGGACAAACCAGGTGGTGATCATGATCGCCAGCATCATGCCGATGCCCAGCGATGTCAGCCATGGAAAGCCCCACATGCGAAATGCCAGCGGCTTGTTGCCTTCTTGCAGCCAGCGTTTCCGGAAACAGAAGTGGGTGACGAAAATCATCAGCCAGGTAAACATGGCGCCGAACATCGACACCGACATCATCAGCGTGAACGAGGCTTTCGGATACAGCACGCTCAAGGCGGTGGCAATGGCAATCCCGATGCAAGACAAGGCCAGCGCGCGGACCGGCACACCACGGGCGCTGACCTTGCCGAATTGTGGCGAGGCGTAACCGGCACGCGACAGGCTGAACATCATGCGGGTGGTGATGTACAACTGACTGTTCATGGCTGACAGCGCGGCAATCAGCACCACGAAGTTGATCACGCCGGGGGCACCGGTAATCTTGATCGCTTCCATCACCAGGACAAACGGGCTCTTGTCGGTACCGGCCGAAGACCACGGCAGGATCGCCAGCATCAGTGCCAGTGTCAGCAGATAGAAAATCACCAGCCGGAACATCGCCGCGCGAAAGGCGTGGGTGATGGCTTTCTCCGGCTCCTTGGCTTCACCGGCGGCGACGGCAATCATTTCGATACTGAGATAACTGAAAATCGACACGATCACTGCTACCCACGTGCCCCAGACGCCTTTCGGAAAGAAGCCGCCATGCGACACATAATTGGCGAAACCGATGCCGCTTTCGGCCGGCGCGCCATAGACGACATAGGCACCGAGCAAAATGAAGCCGACAATCGCCACGATCTTGATCATCGAAAACCAGTATTCGATAAAGCCGAAGATATTCACGCTCAAGGCATTGACCGCGATCAGGGAACCCGAGAACAAGACAATCCATACCCATGCCGGTGAGTCGGGGAACCAGTACTGCATGTACAGCGCCACTGCCGTCACCTCGGTGCCGACCGCCAGCACGATCGATGCCCAATAGGCATAGCGCACCATGAAGCCGGCCCACGGACTGATGTAATAGCCGGCATAGGCACCGAACGAACCGGACGTCGGGTGCGCCACCGTCATCTCTGCCAGACAGCCGATCAGCAGCAGCGCAATGATGGCGCCGATGGCATAGCTGATCAATACACTGGGACCGGCAAAGCCGATGGCGAAACCGCTGCCCAGAAACAGGCCGGTGCCGATGGCGCCACCGATGGCGATCATCGACATCTGGGCGCTGCTCAAACTGCGCCGCAACCCCTTTTCCTGATCGACGACGCCTTGAAAATGGTCGCTGCTGTCCTGCATGAAAGTCTCCTGATGAATATTATTGGTGTTGCTGAAACATATGCCGTGACGGCTTACAGGCCGAAAAAGCTGAGGGCGTTACCGGCCAGCAGTCTGGCGTGGGTGCGGGTACTGAATTTGGTGTCGCGAATCAGTTGGCCGACTTGCTGCTCGCCCAGCGGGTAGGGGTAATCGGAACCGAGCATTACCCGTTCTTCGCCCATAATGTCGACCAGCAGTTCCAGCGCGCGACTGTCGAATACCGCAGAATCGACAAAGAAGCGGTCGACATAAGAAGAGGGCAGTTGCGGGCAATCTTCGCGGATGATGTCGCGTTCACGCCAGGCGTTATCGACCCGTCCCAACAGGAAGGCGAAGCTGCCGCCGCCGTGGGCGAAGCAGATCTTCAAGGAGCGCGGCAGCCGTTCAAAGGCGCCCGACAGAATCAGCGACAGGATGCCGAGCTGGGTTTCCGCCGGCATCGCCACCAGCCACGGCAGCATCCATTTCTTCATGCGCTGTTCGCCGCCCATCATGTCCCACGGATGCACCAGCAGCGGAATATCTTCATTGGCGCAATGGGTCAGGAAGGCCAGCATGTCGTCATCGTCCAGATCCTTGTCACCGAAGTGATTGCCGATCTGCACGCCGACGTGGCCGATGCTCTTGGCGCGCGATGCTTCACGGCAGGCGGCATCGATGTCTTGCAACGGCACTTGCGCCAGCGCTTTCAGGCGCTGCGGATTGTGCGCACACAATTCAATCGCATAATCGTTCATGCGTTGCGCCCATGGCAGCGCCTGGTTGATCGGATAGCTGTAGCCGAACATCACCGGCGTGGCGCACATGATTTGCACATCGACGCCGGTGGCATCCATTTCGATGATGCGGCGAGCCGGATCCCAGAGCGCCGAATAGACCGGACGGAAGGGCTTGTTGCCGGTCATGATCATGCCGTGTTCATTGTCATTGACCTGCAGCCATGGCGCTGCATGCGGATCCAGCGAAGCGGCTTCGGCTTGCGTGATCGGCGGGAAAAAGTGCGAGTGAATGTCAATCACTGCGGGTGGTTTGATGGTCAACGTGCAGCCCCTTGATGTGATGTGTCGGCGAAGCGGGCCTGTTTGCCCGGATGCACCGCGTTGCAATGTGTGCAAACGCGCAGTGCGGGATCGTTATAGAAGCGCTCGAACAGTGGCGGCAGATCGCTGACGATGTTCTTGAGCTGGACTTCGACGCGATAAACCAGATGGTTGCATTGCAGGCAGTACCATTCGAAACCATCGGTCATGCCGGCCGGGCGCTGACGTTCGATCACCATGCAGCGGCTGTCGGCTTGCGGCCGCTGCGGCGAATGACGCACGTGCGGCGGCAACAGAAAAATGTCGCCTTCTTTCAGATCGACCCGTTCCAGCTTGCCCGCGGCCATGATCATCAGATGTGCGTCGCCCTTGAATTGATAAAAGAACTCTTCCAGCGGGTCGTCATGAAAATCGGTGCGCTGATTGGGACCGCCAACGACCGTGACGATAAAGTCGGCGTCTTGCCAGATCTGTTGATTGCCGACCGGTGGCTTCAGGCGGTCGGCATGGTCATCCAGCCAGCGCTGGAAATTGAATGGCATGCCATAAGTGAACATGGTGTCTCCGGATGTTGTGGATTTTGTGTTGGTGTTATGTCGGTTTGTAGGCAATCGCCTTGATTTCGATCAGCAAATGCGGATGCGGCAACTGATGCACGGCAACCGTGGTGCGGGTCGGGCCGTCGTAGTCGAAGTACTCGCCGTATACCTGGTTGTAGCCGCCGAAGTCATTCATGTTGACCAGAAAAGTCGAAATTTCAACGATGTCACTGAGGTCGGCATCCACGCTGCGCAAGATGTCGCGCATGTTGTCGATGACGGCACGCGTCTGCGCCGCAATGTCGAGCCGGGTCGTGCCCATGGCATCGACTTCGACGCCGATGAAACTGTTGTCGGGCCGGCGCGAGCTGGTGCCGGAGATGAACAGGAAATCACCGGCGCGTTTGATATGCGGGAATTTGCCGCGCGGCAGCGCCTTGCCTTCGACTACCTTGGCCTGTACAGCACTATTGTTTGCCTGATGGTTCATGCTGCCGCTCCGGTGAAAAATTCGACCCGGCCCAGACCGCCGATATCGGTACTGACATGCAAACCGGGACGCAACCCTTCGGCTGCGGTGGCTGCACCCGCCATGATCAGTGAGCCGGCCGGCAATACCATTTCGGCACGGGTCAGCAATTGCGAGGCTTGCACGATGCTGCGCAAGGGATTGCCGAGAATGGCGCCGGTGCTGCCGAGTTGCACCGCGTGGCCGTTGTAGCGCATGGCGACGCCGCGATTGATCAGATTGCGCAGGTCTTCCGGTTGCTCGGAAAACGCGCCGACCACCAGAGCGGCAGAAGAGCAATTGTCGGCAACCACGTCTTCCAGCGTGAATTTGAAATTGCGATAACGGGAATCGATGATTTCCATGGCCGGTGCCACTGCCGCCAGATAGTTGCCGGCTTCCAGCATGCTGAGCGGGCGATCAATGACACGGCTGGTCAGAAAACAGATTTCCGGTTCCACGCGCGGATGAATGAAATCACCCAGATCGATCACGCTGCTTTCTTCGCGCAGCATGCTATCGGTCAACAAGCCCCAGATCAGGCTGTCGACATTCATCTGGATCATCTTGGCGCGACTGGTGAAGCCAAGCTTGATACCGACTGGTCGTTCGCCGCGTTGATGGCGCAAGGCAATCGAGGCGCGCTGAATTGCATAGGCCTGCTCCAGCGAGAACGCATGTTGCGGCGTCAGCGGATCGATTTCGGTGTGGTTGGCAGCAGCGGCGTCGAGCGTACCCGCCAGTTGCTGCAGATTGATTGATGTCATGATTCTGTTTTCCTTTGTGCTCAGACGCCGAACGAGGCGCTGACCTGACCCAGGCCTTCGATACGGGCTTCGAATACATCACCGGCAGCAGCCACCACCATCGGTCCCAGCGCACCGGTCATGATGATGTCGCCGGCCTGCAGCGGATTGCCGACGCTGGCCATGACATCGGCCAGCCAGACTGCCGCGTGCAATGGATTGCCGAGGCAAGCGGCACCGGCGCCGATCGATACCTGATCGCCGCGGCGCTCCATCAACATGCCGCAATTGACGATGTCGAAGGCATCCAGTCGGACCGGACGCGAGCCGAGCACGAACAGGCCGCTGGATGCGTTGTCGGCGATGGTGTCGGTCAGCCGGATATCCCAGTTGGCGACGCGGCTGCCGACGATTTCCAGCGCCGGCAAGGCATAGGCGGTGGCATTGATGATGTCGGCCACGGTATGGTTGGCATATGTCAGCGGACGTTCGATGACCAGTGCAATTTCCGCTTCGATCTTGGGTTGAATGATGCGGCTGATATCGATGGCTTCGCCATCGGCCACGCACATGTCGGCAAACAGCATGCCGAAGTCAGGCTGATCGACGCCCAATTGTTTTTGGACCGCCTTCGAGGTCAACCCGATCTTGCGGCCGACCAGACGCCGGCCCTGATTGATCCAGCGTTCGGTATTGATTTGTTGCACGGCATACGCCGCCGCGACATCGCTGGCGCCGATCAGATCGCGCACCGGAGCGCATGGCTGGCTGCTGCTGTGCGCTTGCCACAGACGGTCGGCAGCTTGTTCGATGAAATTATTCATGATGACGGCCTCAGGATTGAATGAACGAGAATTCGATTTCGACGCTGGCACCGAGCGGCAGGGCGCTGACGCCGACGGTGGTGCGTGCCGGCGGTACCAGGTCAGCGGTAAACACGGCTTCCCACGCGGCATTGATGTCGGCGAAGGCGTCAAAGCGGGTGGTGAAGATGCGGGCGATCAGCAAGTCTTCGAGCGTGACGTCATAGTCAGGCAAGGCGCGCTGCAGATTGGCCAGGATGCAGGCGGTCTCGGCACCGGGACCGCCGCTGACCAATTGACCGTTGGCCGGGTCCAGCGCCACCATGCCGGACACTTGCACCACCGGGCCGATTTGCACGCACGGGCTGTAGCGAAAGCGCGGCGCCGGAATGGCGTCGGACTGAATGCAGATGCGCTCGTTGTTGGTCATGATCCGGCTCACAGCTTGATACAGATGTTGGTGACTTCCGAATAGAACTCCAGCGAATAGCGACCGCCTTCACGTCCCAGTCCGGATTGCTTGACACCGCCGAACGGTGTGCGCAAGTCGCGCAGGAACCAGGTATTGACCCATACCAGTCCGGCTTCGATTTGCGGCGCCACCCGGTGTGCCCGTTTCAGGTTGGTGGTCCAGAGCGCGCAGGCCAGGCCGTAGTCGCTGTCATTGACGCGGGCAATCACTTCTTCTTCGCTGTCGAATGGCGCGATATGGCAGACCGGGCCAAAGATTTCTTCCGTTACGCAACGCGCGCTGTCCGGCAGACCGGTCCAGATGGTCGGCTGTACGTAAGCGCCGTCGTCGCGTTCATCGCCGAAGCGGGGCGTGCCACCGCCGGCCACCACGGTGGCGCCTTCTTCAACCGCCAACCGGTAGTACGACAATACTTTGTCGCGGTGGCCATGCGAAATCAGCGGCCCCATATCGACGCCGTCGTCGCCGGGATAGCCGACCTGCAAGGCATCGGTGCGCTGTTTCATGGCGGCGACAAACCGATCAAAAATGGGGCGCTCGACATACACGCGTTCCGAGCACAAACACACCTGGCCGGAATTGGTGAAGGAGGAGCGCATGACGCCATCGATAGCGGCATCGAAATCGGCATCGGCAAAGACCACGGCAGCATTCTTGCCGCCCAGCTCGAAAGACACTTCCTTCATGTCGTCGGCCACCGCCTTCATGATGGTGCTGCCGGTTTTCGATTCGCCGGTAAAAGTGATGGCATCGACATCGGCATGGGCGGTCAGGAATTCACCGGCCGAGTTGCCGCCGAAGCCGTGGATCAGATTGAATACGCCGGGTGGGACGCCGGCGTCGCGCATCACTTCCGCCAGCAAGGTCGCTGACGATGGCGACTCTTCCGAGGGCTTGGTCACGACCGCATTGCCACAGGCCAGCGCTGGTGCCACTTTCCAGGTGAACAGCAGCAGCGGCAGGTTCCACGGCGAAATGATGCCGACCACGCCGAGCGGTTTACGGATGGTGTAGTTGAGAGCGCCGAGGCCGTCGGCGCTTTCGCTTTGAAATACTTCGGTGCCGGCAGTCTTGATCAGGTCGGCAAAGGTGCGGAAGTTGGCGATGCCGCGCGCCACATCCAGCGTGCGCGCCTGATGCACCGGACGCCCTGTGTCAGCCACTTCAGCGGCAACGAATTCTTCAAAGCGCGCCTGAATGCCGTCGGCAACTTTATGCAGCAGCGCCGCGCGTTCCTGTACACCCATACGACCCCACGGTCCCTTGAGGGCAGCCTGAGCAGCTTTGACTGCCGCATCGACGGTGGCGGCATCGGCTTCGCACACATCACTGATCACCTGGCCATTCACCGGCGAGATATTGCGAAAGGTCTTTTGGGTAGCAAGGAACTCGCCGTTGATGAAGTGCTGCAATTGCTTTGGATGGGTGGAACTCACAAGCATGTCTCCTGATTGAACTGGTCCTGAAGTGGTGTGGATGACAGCGCCGCTGGCGGCCATGTCAGATCACTTTGCAGGGCTAGTATAAGAACTGCCTGATATGAAACATAATGAAAAAAATGGACGCTGACATGCCGCTTATTTATGGCGATTCGCAACGACATGCGACCTGCGGAGAGCGCAGAAAAGCCTTGTCGGAAAGCGCTTTTCGGCCTGCTGTCGAAGTTGAAGAGGGCGCCGCAGAAAGACGGCGCCTGCCGGTAACGGGTAAACATGAAATGTCACGCTGTCTGATGATGGTCAGTATTCGGCAGCAGCTTCTTTGAGACAGGCGATGAACACTTTTGCCGCCGGTGTCGGCGCGCGGTCGGCACGAATCGAATAACCGATATCACCGAAATCGCCGAGATCGCCCAGCTTCAGGATCGACAGCAGACCGAGTTCGGAAAAATGTTCGGCCACCGCGCGTGGCATCAATGAGATCGATGGCGTTTTTTGCATCAGGCCGATGTTGGTCAGCAGCGACAGCGATTCGACCACGTTGACCGGTAAGCTGAGACCGGCATCGAGAAACAAATGTTCTGCCGTCAGGCGCGCCGGCGATGCCTGCAACGGGAAGATCCAGGGCCAGTCGAGCAGATCACGCAATTCGATGTCGTGGCGTGGGGCCAGCGGATGCTTGCAGCCGGTGACGGCGCACAAGGCTTCCCGATACAGCACTTCATGCTGAAACGCATACATGCGCGCCAATGGCAGATCGCGTTCGGGCAGGCGACCGACCACGATATCGATTTCGCCGGTGGACAGTGCCGGAAACAATTGATCGGTCGGGCCATCGCGCACGGTGACCAGCACCCCCGGTCGCTGTTGCTTGAGTTTGGTTATCGCTTGCGGCAGCAGCCGGGCCGATGCTGAAATGCCGGTGCCGATGATGACGTGACCGCTGTCGCCGGTGCGGAACGTGTTGAGCTCATCGGTCAGGTAACGCAGTTCGGCGATCACCGTTTTGACCCGCGTGCCCAACAGGTTGCCATAGCAGGTTGGCGTTACGCCGCGATTGGTGCGTTCGAACAGCGCCACGTCGAGATCCGCTTCCAGTTCCTGAATGGCTTTGGTTACCGCCGGCTGGGTCAGATTCAGTTCGCGTGCCGCACCGGCAATCGATGACGAGCTGAGTACCCGGTCAAAAATCAGCAGCGGTTTGAGTTTCAGTCGCCGCAACATGACATCGGTCAGCGGAATGTTGGCGCGTTTGTCGGACATGCTGGTCTCCCTGCCGGCCGGCGCGGAGCCAGATACCGGTCGGTATTATATGGAATGACATGGCTTCCTCTGCGGGCGTGCTCATGGCGTCGTGCCGGCTGCATGCAACCGGCATTCGGCAATACTTGCTGCCTTGCCGGCTGGAATAATTCAGCTGGCGTAGACGCTGTTCAGATCGGCAAAGCCTTTGACTTCAATCGGATTGCCGGAGGGATCAAGGAAAAACATGGTGGCCTGTTCACCAGGCTCGCCGGCAAAACGAATGCTCGGATCGAGCACAAAAGCAATCCTGGCTTCGCGCAGACGCTGCGCCAGCGCCTGCCAGTCCGGCATCGCCAGAATGATGCCCAGATGCGGCATCGGTACCCAGTGCTCGCCGACCTTGCCAGTATTGGTCACGGCAAACGGCTGTCCCAGATGCAGCGAAATCTGATGCCCGAAAAAGTCAAAGTCGACCCAGGTCTCGGTGCTGCGACCTTCTTTGCAGCCCAGCAACTGGCCGTAGAAGTGGCGTGACTGATCCAGATCGAGAACGTGATACGCCAGATGGAAAATGGATTGCAAGACAGGCTCCAAAAAAATGATGGGCGGATTGAGGTTTTGTATATTGCCGTCAGCGTAGCGTTTTTGATGCGAAAGAGATAGCATGTAATTTTTATCGCATCCAAAAGAATTATTTATGGATACCCGCTACCTGAAAAGCCTGATTGCCGTTGTTGATTGCGGTTCGATTGCCGACGCCGCGCGCACCGAAGGTTTGACCGCCGCCGCCGTCAGTCAGCGCATTCAGGCACTGGAGCGCCATTTCGGTTTTGCCTTGCTGTCACGTGTCGGCCATGCCGCCAAGGCCAGTGATGCCTGTCTTGGATTATTGCCGCGGGCGCGACAGATCGTGCGCGAGGTGGGCTTGCTGGCGGGTGACGCCGATCCGGCCAGACTCACCGGCACCTTGCGCATCGGCGCCATTTCCACGGTGTTGACCGGACTGATGCCGGCAGCCTTGCTGGCATTGACGCAACAGGCACCCGGCATCAAACCGGCGATCTTGCCCGGCACCTCGCGGGCACTGTATCAATCGCTGCACGACGGCGAACTGGATGTCGCCATCCTGGTGGCGCCACCGTTCGAACTGCCGAAGATGATGCGCGCCGTGTCCTTGCGCAAGGAGCGCTTGGTGTTGTTGTCAAAGCAAAAGACCCGCGACAGCATCACCACCGTATTGCGGCAGCAACCGTATATCCGCTACGACCCGCATGCCTGGGGTGGCCGCCACGCCGTCAAGTATCTCGAGGAGAACGGCTTGCAACCGGCGACACTGTTTGATCTCGACGCGTTGGAGGCGATTGCCATGCTGGTAGCTGATGGCGTCGGCGTCAGTCTGGTGCCGGACTGGCATGGACTCAAACGTCTGGCGCCGGATTGCCGGATCACGCCGATAGCGGCATCCGCATCGGCATCACCGGGGCAGTACGACAGAGAAATCATTTTACTGACGAATACCCGGACCGAGCGGCCGGGCATGGTGACGGCATTGACACGGGCGGCCCTCAGTTGTCCCGGCTTCGGGGGCCTCGGCGGCAAGAATTGAGTGCCTATAAATCCAGAGCAAGAAATCTGGTGCCGGGCACCGGATTGAACGTGACCGGCGGGGCATCGGTAAAACCAAGCGCAGCATAAATCTGTTGCGCCGCCGTGAACTCCGGCAACACATCGAGGCATATGCGTGCGTAGCCAGCCGCGCGTGCTTCATCGAGAATCCGCTCGACCAGCCGCCGGCCAAGCTGTTCACCCCGCGCTTCCGGCCGCACATACACCCGTTTCATTTCGCAGGTAGTCGCGTCAACCTGACGCAAGGCGGCACAGCCAACCAGGCGTTCACCGCGCCAGGCCAGCAACAAACGGCCCTGTGGTGCGGCATATTTGCCCGGCAGCGCGGCAAACTCCGCTTCGTAATCCTGAAATTCAAGACTGACGGTGGCGCTGCCGACGTATTCACGGAAAATATCTTTGACCGTTTCGAGGTCTTGGGGGAATCGGGCGTGGTGGATTTCTGTCATGGCGGGATTTTACCGTAGCGATAAAACGTACAGCAGAGTAGAGGGCAATCGGGCAGAAGAGCAGGTACACAAATATGCAGCGCTAAACAGAAAAGGGATTCCAATTGCTTGGAATCCCTTCGAATGCTTGGTGGGGCGTGAGTGGCTCGAACACTCGACCTACGGATTAAGAGTCCCATTTAGCTGTTTGTAAACACAGCATATCTACGCCATTGCAGTAGAAAATCAATGACTTACGTTACTTTAATACTGTGAATAAATACAGTGAAATTCAATGAAATGGCAGAAAAATGCACACGCTATTTCCGCTTTTTCCCTCCGATTTTTCCTACTGCTTCGGCGAGCTTATCGGTCACTAAATGGCTGTAGCGCCTTGTTGACGCCGGGGACATATGGCCGAGAACTGCGCCCACCGTATATAGGTCAACGCCGGAGTTGATCATTTCTGATGCTGCCCCATGCCGTAGATCATGGAACCGAGTCTCTGGATATCCAGCGAGTTCGCGGGCAATGTCCCATTGATCAGACACTTTTTCCTCATCAATCGTGAATCTAATTTTACGGGCCAGCACAGCGATACGCGGGTGGATCGGTATGATTCTCCGTTCGCCATTCTTCGTATCCTCCAGCAAGAATCCTTTCTTGGTTCGCTTTGCGCGCAAGATTTCGGCCTTCCGCATGCCAGAATAGAAAGCTATCCGGATTGCGGCTCTGACCTGGCGATTTCGGCATTTCATTGCGATTCTCAGCATTTCCCTCCGGTCAGGATAATGGTGGCGTTCATTGCTGACAGTAGGCATTGCCATTCGAGCAGTTTTATCCTCGGCGATTTTCCCGACCTTGAAGGCGTACTTGATTGCCGCCCGCAGATACGCCAATACATTTCTGATCGAACTATCCGCGAGTGATCGCTTCGGCTTGCCATCGTGCGTTTTTTTTGCGCGCATGTAGCCAACTAGCTGCTTCGACCATTCGTGTAAGTCCGTCGCATCCTGGTCTTTGTATTCAGGCGCCCACTTTTCTAAAATCCCGATTCTGGCTGAGGCATCTTTCCATTCGGCGCACTTATCAGCGACATGCAATTTCACACATTCGCCGATCGTCACTACCTCCTTCCGTTGGCCGGTAGCCAGAGCGTATATCTCTGCCTCCCAGCTGCGAGCTAGGCTATCCGCTTCTGCGGTAGAAATTCCCGCAGGGAGAATTTTTGTTTGGCGGACACGCTGCCCTGAAATGATGCGGTTGAACGTCCAGCGGAGGCGCTTACGACCGGCTTTTGTAAAGGTTTCGATTGGCATGATTCGAGATAGTTATAGAGTGATTCAACATCGTAGACATGAGTCTTACGAGTCAGTTTGTAGCGCTTGATCCAGCGACCTTCAGCATCGAGACGACTCATCAGGTGTTCATCAATACCGAGAATCGCCGCAGCTTCCTTGGTCGGTACGCGCCGGCCTTCTCTGGTTCCCATCATTTCCTCCCAATCGAAACAGCCCAAGGGCAGTGCG